>JBBQZX010000001.1:0-419872 GCA_038207335.1 Chthoniobacterales bacterium
CCATGAACGGAACCACAGAATTCCTTGCGAAGTCTCTCGTAGCAGCCGGCGTTTTCCTGGCTATTCCCGCCGCGCTTGCAGTTCTTCTTGCCCTTCTCGCCGTCGGTATTTCACTGCCACACACCCGCCCGAACGAGGCACCGTGGTCACTCGGTGTCGTCACATTTTGCTCGTCTGGCTTCTTCCTCCTCATCCGCACGATCCGATTTGTGCGCGCGTCCGACGTTGGTTCGTCTCCTTCATGGCTTTGGCCGGTCGTCACTGTTTATCTACTCACTATCATTGCTCTTGGTGGTTGTTGGTTACTCCATACTTACTCACTGTCGCGCGTCGGCGAGTGGCGCGGGTGGGGCGGCGATGAGATCGAGTCGGAGCTTCGGCTTGTTCCTGCCTTCGGGCTTCTACTTCCAGTCTGGGCAGTTACACTGTCAGTTATACTTTGGAGCCGTCATGCATTCAACCGCAACGCCTAACCATGCGCTGCAGCGAACTGCTCCGGGCGTCACGGGAGCTGCTTCCGCCACCGCCTTTCCGCCCACCATACAGCTCCCGCGCCGCCCTCCGCAGTCGCTGAGCTTGGGGTCGTTAGGCGCTGCTACGCTTTCTCTCGAATGAAACGCCCTTTCCTCTCCACCTCGCAAACATTCAGCCCATGAACACACACCTCCTTCCCATCCTGATCGCTGTCCTCGTGATCAACGCGAGCCAGGCGGCTGCCGCCCCAGTGGGCAGCGGAGACATCGGCACTGTCTCCGCCGTCGATAACTCTGGAACGATCAGCTTTGTGCCATGGGGCAAGACCGATGCGGACATGGGAAAGGTGGCCACCAAGGCGGAGACGGCGGTGTCTGTAGCGGCAGCCGCAGCCAAAGTCACGGATGTGAAGGCGGGGATGTGGATCAAGATTGACGAAATCGGGGGCGGCGGTGAGGCGAAGCGCGTGAGCGCAGGTCAATTCCTCGCCGAGGACGGCGACAAGCTGGTCATCTTTAAGGCCCTGCCGGGGGAGTTTTTGCAGCGGGAGGTCAAAGACTGGTACACCAACGAAGCCGGGGGGATAAGATTCAAAGTGCAACTGATGCGGAGCAGCGGTGACCCGAAAATTCCCGGCGCCAATCTCCGCCCCGCCAGCTACAAGGAACCGGCGGGGGGCTTTGTCTTCTATCTGCCATTCACTCTAAAGGGAGCCGTGCTGAACTATGGCGGACCCAAGCCCGGCATGACTGTGCCTGACGCCGATGGAAAGATCGTGATCAACAAAGACACGGTCACCGAGACTTACTGGCAACATCCCAGGAACCCGAACAAGCCCGACCTCGGCTCAGTGTCCGGACTGACCGAGCTGACCATTCGCAAGCTGCCCAAGGCGATGCCATGATTTCATACCAAGTTTCATCGATGAGGATGAAAGAATTCTCAAAGTCGGAGACTTTTCCAAAATGACCGCAACGCCTAACCATGCGCTGCAGCGAACTGCTCCGGGCGTCACGGGAGCTGCTTCCACCGCCGCCTTACCACCCGCCATGCAGCTCCCGCGCCGCCCTCCGCAGTCGCTGAGCTTGGGGTCGTTAGGCGCTTCTACGCGCATCCTGTGATGAAGCAATTTTTCAGACATTTTTTACAGCCACCGCCCTTGTGTGCTGTCCTCAGATTTTCCGGCAACGCCGTGGCGATGGGCGAGAAGTGCCCTGGAGCGAAGCGGTCCCTGTGATCGCAAAGACCCGCGTGCAGGCGTAAAAGCTGAACTTCACCATGAAACCGCCCCTCCTCATTTTCGCGCGTACCACCCTGGTCGCTTTGGCTTGTGTGTCGTCGGTGGACCACGCGCCCGCGGCGTCCGCCGCCCCTGTGTCGAACTCCGACGAGAGCAAAATCGTACCCTACACGCTGCCGGACATTTTCACCCTAGCCGATGGTGGAAAGGTGACCACGCCCGCGGTCTGGGAGAGCCAGCGTCGCGGCGAACTGCTCGAGATTTTCCGCCGCGAGGTCTATGGCATCGCGCCGCCGAAGCCGGAGACGCTGGCGTTTCGCGTCGTGGACTCCGACCCGCGGGCGATGGAGGGAAAGGCGACGCGCAAGCAAGTGGCGATCAGCTTTCAGCTCGGCGGCGAGACGTTCACCTTTCACGTCATCCTCTTCGTGCCGAACGCGCGCACCGCACCCGCGCCGGTCTTTCTGCTGCTCAATCACCGCCCGATCACCAACACCGATCCGACCCGCGAGACGCGCTCGGATTTCTGGCCCGCCGAGGAGGTGATCGCGCGCGGCTACGCGATCGCGGCGATCAACGTCGCCGCCGAAGTCGAGCCCGACAAACGCGACGCGACCACTGGCATCCGCGCCTTCTACCGCCAGCATTTTGCGAAGCCCGACGAACTCACGTGGGGGGCACTCGCCGCGTGGGCGTGGGCGGGTTCGCGGGCGCTCGATTACTTTGAAACCGACGCCGACGTGAACGCCGCGCAGGTCGCTGTGATCGGGCACTCGCGCACCGGCAAGACCGCACTGTGGGCGGCGGCGGCGGACACGCGATTTGCGCTGGCCTGCGTAAATGGCGCGGGCGAGGCCGGCCCCGCGCTCGCTCGCCGCAACTTCGGCGAAACGATCGCGCAGATCACGACCAGCTTTCCGTATTGGTTCGCGCCGAAATACGCGACCTACGCGGGCAAGCCGGAGACGCTCCCGATCGACCAGCACGAACTCATCGCGCTCGTCGCGCCGCGCGGCTACCACGGCGGCGACGGCACGCGCGACACCTGGGCCGACCCGCGCGGCTCGTGGCTCTCGCTGGTCGAGGCGTCGCAGGTCTGGGCGATGTTTGGCAAAGCGGCCGCGTGGCAGGGCGAGCCGCCGCTGGCAAACGAACTGCGAACCGACGGCCCGCTCGCCTACCACATCCACGAAGGCGTCCACGACCTCACCACGCTCGACTGGAAACTCTACCTCGACCACGCCGACCAGCTCTTTCACCGCCCACCGGCAAGGTAAGTCGCAGCCTTGATCCCAGCACCATCGACATCCCGCGTGAGCACGCGGCCCCAGCCGCCCCGGCGCCAGCGTCCGGTCATCGGTGGGTTCCCCGGCTACCCGCTCGCCCAGCCATACGAGGCTCAAAACCGGGCGTCTAGCTACAAACCACGTTGCCCCCTTGACGCCTTCCCTCCCGGCTCTGAAGATAGGCGCCATGCCGACCTTCCGAACCCCCAGCCGAATTTCCTCCGCCTTCTGCCCCTCTCTCCTCTGCACCGCCCTGTTGGGGATGGCGTTGACTCATTCCACCGCCATCGCCGGGACCGTCGGCTACTGGTCGTTTGACGACGGCACCTCAGGCACCGCGACGCTGCTGATGAGCGATGTCAACAGCCCGGCGCTGGACGGCACCGCTGGCGGCAACGCCGGGGGCACCGCACCGGTCTTCTCCAGCGTCCTCCCCGGCGCCTCCACCACCTCGGGAATCAGCGGCACGGTGACCAACGCCTCGAATCTCAGCTCGCTCTACTTCACGAACACCGGCTTCCCGGGCAGCAATAGCAGCAACAGCGGCGGCGTGGTCAGCATCAGCGAAACCGCGGGGAATCTCGACCTTGCCAATTTCACCATCGAGGGCTTCATCCGCTACGAAGACTTCGCGCTCTTCTCCTCCACCTTCACCAAGAACCGCGTCGATGGCGGCGGCTCCACCTGGATGCTCGATAGCGATGGCGGCGGCCACATTCGCGCGCGGTTCGACTCGCAGGCGCTCGGCACTGGCAGCGGATCCCCGGGATTTAATCAGGGCTTCACCACGAGTGCCACCATCGCCGACGGCGCCTGGCATCACATCGCCCTCACTTACGATGGTGCCACGCGCGCGGCCGTCATCTATGTGGACTACATGAGTGTGGGCGGCGGCACCGTCACCAATCCTCTCGTCTATGATGCGAGCCCGCTGCGCTTCGGCGGCTCGGGTGGCGGACGCGCCTTCGATGGCTACATGGATGAAGTGCGCCTCTCCGATACCGTCCTCACCCCGGCCAGCTTCCTCCGCGCAGTGCCGGAGCCGGGCAGCGCAGCGCTGCTGGCGCTCGGCCTCGCAGGAATCGCCAGCGGTCGCCGTCGGCGTTCCTAGCCGCCGTCGCTGACGCCGCCCTCCCCGGACCGCCTCCACGGGTCACCTCACGTCGCCCGCCCGCGGGGAGGAAGCTGGTCAGGGACTGGCCAGCCGCCGCCCGGGACGACGATTTCTGCGTCCGCGCGCTTTGACTACTGCACCGCCGGATTGTCGGTGCGGAAGGGGGACGCGGGGAGGCCGGCGCCGTTGACGAGATTCACCTCGGGGTTGTCCGCCCAGCCGTAGCGGACGGCGACGGGCTTGGCGACTTCGGGGCTTGAGACGACGATGTGGTCGCCTTGGATTTCGGCATCGGCCCAGACGAATTTCTTGTCCTCACCGGCGATGGAGAAGCCTTTGAGCTTCGTCCCTTCCACCGGCTTCATGCCGACGGCGTTGCGGAAGCTGAGGCGGATTTTCCCCTCCTCGACCTGAAAGCCGCTGAGGATCGGGCCGGAGTATTCGGTTTCTTTATAATAGACGGTGGCCTCTGCCGCGAGGGCGAGGCGGCGTCCGACTTCCTGCTTGTTTTTCGGGTGGATGTCGCCGCCATCGCCGACGTCGATGGCGACGGCCATGCCGGTGTGCGGGAGCTCGAGGGTCATGAGTTGCGCCTCGCGCAGCTCGGCCCACTGGCTCTCGGCGGGCTGGTCTTTGCGCGGCATGTAATTCGCGAGCTGGACGAATAGGAACGGGAACTCCGCATTCCACGCGTGCCGCCAGCTCATGATCATGGTGGGGAAGAGGAGCTGGTATTCTTTTGCGCGGCCTGCGTTCGACTCGCCCTGATACCAAGTCGTGCCCTGGATCGTGTAAGGCACGATCGGCGCGATCATGCCATTGTAGAGCGAGCCCGGTGCGCCGATGGCGTCGCCGCCGCGCGGGGCGTTCGGCTGCCGCGGCGGTTTCGTGCCGTCGGCCTTGGCTTTTTCAGCGGCGACTTTCCAGTCGGCGAGCGCTTTGTCGTAGGCTTCCTTGGCCTTCGGATAGTTCGCCTTCGCCTGCTCCCACTGGTCGAGGATCGGCTTGAAGACAGGGCTGGAGGCCAGCACCTCCGCCGGCGTCCAGTATTCCGCGGGCGTCCCGCCCCACGATGTGTGGATCAGGCCGACCGGCACTTTCAAATCCTCGTGCAGCTTTTTCCCGAAGAAGAATCCGACTGCCGTGAAGTGCGGTGTGTTCTCCGGCGTGGTCACTTCCCACTTGCCGACGACGTCCTCCTGCGGCTCGAGCTTCGAGGCTTTTTGCACGGTAAAGACGCGGATGTTCGGGAAGTTCGCAGCCGCGATTTCCTGCGCGGCATTCATCGTGCCGTTCATCGTGAACTCCATGTTCGACTGCCCCGAGCAGACCCACACTTCGCCGACGATCGCGTTCTTGATCGTGAGGCTGTTCTTCCCCGCGATGGTGATGTCGCCCGCCTCGCCGGATTTCAGGCTCTCGAAATTCACGTTCCATTTCCCCTGCGCATCGGCAGTCGCCTCGGCGGTTTTGCCGTCGAATTTGACGGTCACTTTTTCACTCGGATCGGCCCAGCCCCAGATGCTCGCCTTTGCCTCCGCCTGGAGCACCATGTTGTCGCTGATGATCGCGGGCAGCTTCACATCGGCCCATGTGACGGAGGTGAAAAGTGCGGACGCGGCGAGGAGCGGGACGAATCGGGAGGCTAGGGGTTTTTTCATAAATGTGGGCGGCGATCCTGAAGCAGGACGCCGCTCCGTCGCGAGCGAATTTCCACGAGATTACATTACCGTCAGTCCCTCGTCTTTCCGCGGAAGTCCGGTAGCGTGAGCGTCTCCCATGAGACCGCTCCTCCTAGTCCTGTCCTGCCTCGCAGTTTCCGCGAACGCGGCGATCACCATCTCGAACGTCGTCGATAAAACGAAATACGACGCGCCGCGCAGCTACACGGTCACCGCCGACCCGAACGCCGCAACGACGACCGCCACGCTCGACGGCATCGCCTCCGTGGTGGGCGCCGCGGTGAGTGTCACGGCGATCGGGTATCACGAGCTTCGGGCGGAAAGTCGCACGGCGGGCGGCACGCTGGTCGATACGAAATTCGTGCGCTTCATCACCCGCGATCCGTCCCGTGGCGATACGGAATCCGGCATCCCGGTCTTCACGCCTTTTCGCACCGTGAATGACGCCCCGTCGGCATTTGCCGGGAAGAACCTGCGAGTCATCGCGCCCGCCGCATGGCCCGTGGGTCTCCCGATCCCGGTGGCCGTCGTCCTGCGGGATGGCGCGGACGAAAATGTGCGGCTCAACGGCTCCGTGACCTTTGGAGGCTTCCCATTTTCATCCCTCCAGATGCGGCGCGGCTGGGGCTCGATGCTCGCGCCTGCTGCCAAGGCTGCGGGTGTGCTCAGCGTGGACGCCCGCCTGAATGGCCTCGCGGACAATCCCGCGATCACGATCCAGTCGGCGCCCGCCTTCACCGCGGTGAGCGGCTCGATCGCTGCAAATACGACTTGGCCCGCGAATTCCCGCGTCCACGTTACCGGCACATTGACGATCGAAGCGGGTGCGACTCTCACGGTCGGCGCGGGCACCATCGTTACTGTCTCGACCGGAGACGGCACCGCGACGAGCGCCGCGGAAATCGTCGTACGCGGGACGCTGCAGGTGAATGGAAGCCGGACGAGCCCCGTGGTTTTTGCGCCGGACACCGCCGGTCAATCGTGGGGTGGGATCGAGCTGCCGGTCGCGACATCGGTCGTGAGTGCGAGCAACTCGATCTTCTATGGATCGGGCGAAGATGCGACGTGGTTCAGCACACACAGCGGCTATGCTTCCCATCGACCGGAGCAGACGCTCTTTCTCGTGGCGGGAAGTGGCTCCGGCACGGCAGTCGGCGCACAGCTTCATCTCACGGAGTGCTATTGCTTCAGCCTCACCGGCCAAGGGATGAACGGTAAGACAAACACGTGGGTGGACATCCAGCGCTCACTCATGCAGCGGGCCATTACCTGCGGAGAACTCAACGGCTGCAAAGTAACCATCGACCGCTCAGCCTTGATCGAATTTCCCAGCGAGACAGCCGAGTTCGTGGATGCCGACAACGATGCTCTCTACATGACCGGCGGCGATGAAAGCATCACCAACACAGTCATAGGATTTACGAAGGACGACGGGATCGATACCGGCGGCAACGGTGGCGACAATCCTTTCACGAGCGGGACCGACGTCACGCCGTTCCTCTCTCTCAACAACTGGTATGAGGGCGCAGTTCACGAGGGCAACTCCCTCTCCGGCACGCGGAATGTCACCTTCACCGGATGCGTCTTCCTCAATTGCGGACAAGGCGTCGAAGCCGGCTACAGCGCCAGCGCCACCGGTGATGGGCCAAACGCGATCGTCGATGGGTGCCTTTTTGTAAATAACATGGTCGGCGTGCGCTGGGGCGACAACTACGGCTCGGGCTACAACTACAATCCGAGCATGGAAGTGAAGAACTCACTCGTGCTCAACAGCTTCTACCACGACGCCTTCAGCGGCCAATGGCACCCGACTCAGGCTAACGCGTGGATCTATCAGGATGCGACTTCGACCAACACCTTTGGCAAGCCTTACTTCGATGTTCATAATAACTACATGTCCCAGTCCGACGCGGTCCACCATCCCGCAAACGTGCAGTGGAATCCTGCGAATCCGTCCCACGCGTTCTTGCTTGCGTCCTTCATGCCGGTGCCGGGATCGAAGGTCGGTGTGGCGGTCAGCTCTTACTCCCCGGCCCAGAATGACATCGCGACCTATCCCGGTGAGTTCACTGTCAGGTTGAGCACCTATAGTTCGCTCCCGGTTTCGGTCGCGTGGACTGTGGTTGGAAAGAGCGAACCTTTCGCCGACTCGGAGACTTCCCTGGCTAGTGGAACGGTCCAGTTTTCTCCAGGAGAGACGGTGAAGACGATTTCCGCTCCAGTGGCGAACCCTAGCGGTTTCGGAGTGATCCGCGTCGTGCTTTCCGCTCCTCAAAACGCGGAGGTTACTGGCGAAATCACCTATTTCCGATTGCCACCGACCGAGGTAGTTGCGCGCGCGGGCACCGGTTGGCGCTTTCGGCAGACACCCAGCGAACCACCTTCGACATGGAAACAACTAGGCTTCGACGATTCCAGCGCAAGTGCGACCGAATGGCTTCCCGCGACGCTACCCGCGGGATTCGGAACTTTCAGCGGCGTGACATTTGGCACTACGGTGGCCTCGGGACCGACGGGAGATCGCACGAGAGTCTTCTACTTCCGCCGCAAATTCACGGTGCCGAGCCAGTCTCCCATCAAGACGCTCACCTTTCGCGTGCGGCGTGATGATGGAGTCATCGCGTGGCTGAACAACGGCCCGACACCTATCGCCAACTCCGCGGACGGCGGCGTGATACCTACGCCCGCGACCTATGCCACCCTCTCTCCAAATGCGACCGATACGACGACCTACTTCACCTTCGATGTGCCGATATCAAATCTGGTATCCGGTCAAAACATCCTGGCAGTCGAGGTTCATCAGACATCGGTCACATCCAGCGATCTCTTGATGGATTGCGAGTTGATCGCGAGCTTCGAGTCGCCGTTTGCACTCGGGCTCGGGAAGGCTGCGGGAGAAGGCTTCCTCTATTGGTCCGACCCCGATGCGACGCTGGAGGAAACGGTCGACTTCACCGCGTGGGCACCGCTGCCCGGCGCCGCCAGTCCATTCCCGATCACCGTTTCTGGGCTTCAGAAGTTCTACCGTCTCCGAAAGTAGAGAGTGCCCAGGTAGCTAGGCAGGCAGTGGCAGCACGAGGCCGAAGGTCGTCCCGTGGCCCTGCGTGGTCTGGAATTCTAGCGTGCCGCCGTGCCTTTCCATGATACGCATCGCGATGGAAAGCCCGAGGCCGGTGCCTGTCGGTTTGGTCGTGAAAAATGGATCGAATAGCCGTTCCTGCACGTCCGCCGGAATGCCCGCGCCGGAATCCGCGACCTCCAGCACCGCAGTGTCTTGCAGCTTTCCTTCGAGCGTGATGCGATCCCGTCGCGTGCGGAGCACGATGCGCCCGTCGCGTCCGATGCTGTCCGCGGCGTTGCGCACGAGATTGATGAGCACTTGCTTGAGCTGCCTCTCATCCGCGCGGATTTGCATCTCGTCGCCATCCGTCTCGACCGTGAGGGCGATCGCTTTTTCCGCGAGTTCCGGCGCGAGCAACACGCGCGTTTGCTCGAGCAAAGTGCTCGGTTCGACAGCGCCGAGTTCGGGGTCGCTCGGCCGCGCAAAGAGCAGAAAATCCGAGACGATCCGCTCGAGTCGGTCGATCTCGCCATCAATCACCGTGAGGTCTTCATCGGCTTCCGTGCTTGTAACCACGTTCTGCCGCAGCATGTAGGCGCGCAGCTTGATCGCCGTGAGCGGGTTGCGAATTTCGTGCGCGACACCAGCCGCGAGCACACCGAGCGAAGCGAGTTTTTCATGCCGCGCGGCGAGCGCCTGCGTTTCGATGAGCTGGGTGCGCAGCGGCGCGATGGTCTCCTGGAAAAAGATGCGCGCACCCCACGCGCCGACCGCGAGGACGGCCACGAGCCCAGCTGCGAAGATGGTTTCCAGCTTGCTGAGCGAGTGCTGACTTTCGCCCAAAAGATCGCCCAGCGCGTGGCGGTGCGCCTCGCCGAGACGCGCCCCGAGCGCGAACATCCGTTGCGCCGCCGTATCGAGCTGATGGATGCGGTTCGTCGCCGTGCCGCCACGCTCGCTGCGCTCTTTGCGGATGGCCTGCGCGACTGCGAGGTAGCGGTCGTATTCCACGTCGATGTCGGCGAGCGCGCTCCGCTCGGTATCGGTATTCAGAGCGTCGCGTTGCTGGTCGATCCAGTCGTTGAGCGCCTCACTGTCTTGCTGGAAGCGGCTCCACTCATTCGTCCCGCCATTGAGCTCGGAGGCGAGCAGCAGCGAGTTGAGCTTCAGCACCCGGGACTGAAGCTGCTGCGCGATCTCAAAGCTCTCGAACTGCGCGCTGGTGAAGCGCCGGCGCAGCGTCGAAACCTCTCTCGACGCGGTGAAAGCCGACCACCCGACGAGCAGCAAAACGACGGCGATCGCCGAGCAAAAGGCGATAATGCGGCGACGCAGATCGGGAGTCATCGAGGCGTGCACATGGCCCCGCTGGTTTCAAGAGCTCGCGACCGGCGTCGCGAGCAACTCGCGGATGCGGCGCAGCAGCCGCGGGAGATCGAGCGGTTTCTCCATCAGCTCGACACTTGTCTCCCGCGCGAGCGCGCGCTGATCGGGCCGCGCGGTGATGATGACGATTGGCAGCGCGGGCGCGAGCGAGCGCAGACCCGCGATCGTCCCCCAGCCATTCTGCACGGGCATATTCATGTCGATGAGCGCGAGTTCACACGGCTGCGCGCGAAACGCCGCGACCGCCTCGACGCCGTTGCTGGCGGTGATGACGCGATATTTCTCCGAGATCAGCACCGACCGCAGCCCGACGCGCACGGCCTCGTCGTCATCGACGACGAGGACCGTGTGCGCTGGTTGGGGCATTTCATGTTTGGGGGAAGGTTGATCGTTCATCGCTCAATCGGCGTTTGGTTTCGCATCCGAGTTCACCGCAGCTTTCGCCGCCTTTTTTCCTCCGCTTTTCTTGCCACTGGCTTTCGCCGGCGGAGCGTCCGCAGCCTCCTCATCTTGCTTGTGGTGATGATGATGGTGATTGCCAAAGCTGGGCTCTTTCGCGGGTTTCGAAAAGGCCGCGAAGGTTTCGCGCTTCGCCGGATGCGCGGCGCACCACTCGTATGCGATGAGCCCGAGGCCTGCCGCGATGACTGCGATCACGGCGATGAGTTGCGGCGCGGCGGCGGCGCGGAGCGAGCGGGAGAGGTTCGGTCGTTTCATGGGGATGCTTTGAAGGTCGCATACCCGCCGCTCTGCAGAATCAGCCTCGCGCCCGAACGCGAATAGGCTCCGCGCCTATGGTTCGGAATCGGCGAACCCGGTTACAGCGGCCCTGATTCCACGAAGCGCACCGCTTGGCGGATCATCTCGGCGCTGGTCGTGAAGTTGAGCTTTTCCTTGATGTGGTCGCGATGCACCGAAACGGTTTTCGGGCTGAGATTGAGCTGCGCGGCGATCTCTTTTGCAGTCTTGCCTTCACCGAAAAGGCGGAACACTTCGAACTCGCGGTCGCTCAGTTTTTCCAGCGGCGAATTGCTCCCGCGAGGGCGCGCGGCCGCGAAGGATGCGAGTACTCGCGCGGCGAGATCTTCACTCAAATACACCTGCCCGCCGAGCACGCATCGGATCGCGGCGAGAAAGGTCGGGCCGTCCGCATCTTTCATCACGTAGCCCTTCGCGCCGGCTCGCAGTGCGCGCTCGGCGTAGAGCGTTTCGTCATGCATTGAGCAGACGAGAATCTTCAAGCCGGGCTGGATCGCGGCGAGGTCTTTGATCAGGTCGAGGCCGCCGCGGCCCGCCATCGTGAGATCCGTGACCAGGAGGTCCGGCCGCGCGCACTGGACGGCTTCTAGAGCCTCGGCCGCGCTCGTGGCAGTCGCGCAGACGGCTAGGCCGGGCGCGGCATCGAGCAGCAGCCGGTATCCGTCGAGCACCATCCGGTGGTCCTCCACGAGCAGGATTAGCGAGTTCGGCTCGTCGCTCATGCAGGCAGCTTCACGCGGCATCGGATACGCGTCCCGCCGGCGGGCGGCGAGCCGATTTCCAGCGCGCCGCCGATGAGCTGAGCGCGGTGTCGCATCGCGCGCAGACCGATGCCGCGCGTCGGCGGGGCATCGTCGGAAATGCCGTCGCCGTCGTCTTCCACCTCGAGCATCAGCACGCCGCTTTGTTGTTCGAAGCCGACGCGGATTTCCGCAGGCGCGGCATGCTTGAGCGCGTTCGTTACCGCCTCCTGCGCGATGCGAAAAAGATGTCCTGCAGTCTCCGCATCGACTGGGCGCATCGGCTCCTCGCACTCGAAGATGCAGCGCAGCCCCGAGCTGAGAGCGGTCGCCTCGCAGAGCCGCTTCAGCGCGTATCGGAGCGCATCGTCCTCGAGCGCGACGGGGGCGAGTCCGTGGGAAAGCGCGCGCACTTCGGCCATCGTTTCACGCAGTTGACGCCCGAGATTTTCCGCCTGCGCAGCTAGCTGTGGAGCGGTCGGAGTCAGTGCGACGACGAGTCCATTCGTGGCGAGCGAAGCCGCGGTGAGCTGCTGTCCTACGCCATCGTGAAGGTCTGTGCCGATGCGCCGCCGCTCGCGCTCCGAGCTCTCCAAAATCTCGCGTTCCAGCCGAAGCCGCTCCGCATCGCGCTCCTCCAGTCGCACCGACATCTCCGAAAATGCGACGGACAAATTTCGCACTTCGTCGCCGCCGGGAATCGCATCGATGCGGCTCGCGCGGCCTTCGCCGAAGTCGCGCACCGCCCGCGCGAGCCGCTCGAGGCGCAGCGTGAAGCCGAAGTGCAGCGCGGCCCACAGGCAGAAGCAGAGCAGCGCAATTGCGGAAGCGACCCAGCGCAATTGGCGCCGCGCGTCGGTGCGTGCTTGCGCTGCGGCATCCGCGCGATCGAAGCCGACTAGCATCCAGCCCGTGCCGCGCACACCCATCGCCACCGGATATGCGCCAAAGACGCGCGCCTCATCCGCGCGCTGCGTTTCGTCCGCGCCGGGATCCCGTGCGATCACCATCGCTGGCGCGAGCAACGTCTCGCTCGCCTCGCGGCCCTGAAGTTGGTTTTCCGAGTCCGCAATCACGATGCCGGATGGGTCCACGAGCGTGGCGAAAGTGAGCCACGGTTCGTCCGCCCAAGCCGCCAAATCCTCCGCGGCTCTCTGCGTCTCGTCGTTCGCGAAACGGTACTCACACAGCGTTGCGAGGCGGTGGCCGGTTGCTTCGGCCTGCGCAGCGACGTCGTCGAAATTGCGCGCAAGATCGTTGGCTAGGTTGAGTTCATAATCGAACCACGTGGCCGCAAGGCCGAAAATCAGGACGAGCAGCGGCGCGTAATATCTGGCGGGTGGCGGGAAGCACATGGTCTAACGAGAGAGTGCAAGACCGGCGTAGAAATCAACGTATCGGCGGATGAGCGCGGGCCATGCAAACTCGGAATGCGTCCAGTGCGAGAGCGTGGCGCGCGCGGCGGCATCGGCGCGATCGTCCTGAAAGAAGCGGGTGAGTGCGGAGCGGATGCTTTCGAGCGTCGGATCGCACAGGTAGGCGTGCTGGTCGGCGAGATAATCGGCCCACGGAGTCGCGGTCGTGGTGAGCGCGGGAGTGCCGACCTGACAGGCTTCGAGGACTGCGAGGCCGAAGTTTTCGGAGTGGCTCGGGAGACAGAAAAGATCGGCGGCTTGAAAATATTTCCAGCGCCCGACGCCCCAAATTTCGCCGAGCCAATCGACGCGCGGCAGGCGCGCTGCGAGATCGGCAGCAAGCGCTTTCAGGCCATCGACGCAGGCTGCCTCTCCGCCGCCGACGATGACGAGTCGCGTGGCCGGAGGCAGCGTGATCGTGGCCAGCGCGCGGAGCAGGAGATCGAGACCTTTCTTTTCGTGGATTCGTGAGAGGAAAAGCAGCACGCGCTCCTCCGCGCGCCAGCCGAGAGCAGCGCGCGCGGCTTCGCAATCCGGTCCTGCATCGCCGAGCAATCCGAGCGGCAGCGACGCGGAGCGCTGGCCGGGAATCATTTGCCGGAGCCGATCCGCTTCGGGTTCCGCGGTTGCGAGGAGGGCGGCGGCGCGTGACAGGAAGCGCTTTTCGACGAGATGAAAATAGGGCCACTTTTTCCACCAGCGATGCCGCCACGCCCACTCCTCCAACATTCCGTGCGGCGAGACGACATACGGGATTCTGCGCCGCCGACATTCGCGCGCGATCGGCAGAAACGCTGGCTGCCAGAGGCCGTGAAAATGGACGACGTGCGCGCCGCCATCGTCGTCGGGAAGCCGGTCATCGACCTCGACGCCGGTCGCGCGTAGCGCGACGCGGAGGCTATGGATCGCGGCGTCGATGCCGCCGACTCGCTGCGCGGGAGGGGGCTCGAAAAAGTGGAGTTTCATCGTGAGGCGGCGTCGCTCGCCTCGCGATAGAGCGCCTCGTAGCTCGCCGCCATCTTCTCGAATGAATACTCGTCCTGCGCCAATGCGCGCGCCGCCGCGCCGCGCTCGGCGAGCGTTTTTCTGTCGGTGATCTCCGCGAGCCAGCGAGCGTCCGCGCTGACGGAGATCGAGTTGCTGGAGTTAAGGAACGGCATCTCGGCGAGCAGGTTTTCCGTGATCGCGCACGGCAGCGCGGCAGACATCGCTTCGAGGATCGCGAGCGGGAGGCCTTCAAAGTCGGCGGTGTGGAGAAACACATCGGCCGCGAGCAGGAGCGATGGCACGTCGGCCTGCCACGCGAGCCGTGTGATCGTCCCGGAAAGCCTGCTGGCGTTGACTTCACGGTCCCAACTCTCCGCGAGCGCACCATCGCCGATCCAAAGAATCCGCGCGCTAGGATACGCTGTGAGAAGACGTTTCGCGTGTTCGAGGAAGAGGAGGGGACGCTTTTGCGGGACCATGCGGCCGACTCCGATGACGACCAGCGCGGTGGCGTCGATGCCGAGTTCCGCGCGCTTCGCCACGCGGACGGCAGCGCGTTGGGATAGGTCGAAAAGCGGTACACCGTTCGCGATGGTGCGGAGCCGCGGGGAATCGCCGAGGAACGCTGCGAGATCGTCGCGGCGCTGCGCAAGGACGCTGATGAGCATGCCCGAGTACGCGTTCAACGCGCGGCGGGAAACGAGATCGCGCGGCGCGGCGAAACGAGCGCGGAGGTATCGCGCGGATTGCGTGAGATGAATCGTGCAGAGGCTCGGAATTCCCGCGAGTCGCAGGGCGTGCAGGAGGTCGAGCCCGTCCTCGAGATTCTGTTTGTTCAGGTGGATGAAATCGAATCCGCCGCGCCGCCAATCGTCGGAAACTCGCCGCGCGGTCTGTAGGTCGAATGCGCTGGCGATCGAGCGCCCGAGCCGATCGTAGGTGTTTGTGTAGTTGGCGCGGATGGTTTTGCCGATGTTGGAAAAGGAGGCGCAGAGCTCGTCCATCCGCGGATGGGACGAAGCCCACAGCGCGACTTCGTGGCCGCGTGTGGTGAGGGCGCTGGCGAGGTACGGGAGGAAAAGTTCGCCGCCTCCGCGAGAGCCGGAACTGCTGCTGACGAGGAGGATTTTCATCTGGCCAAAACCGTTTCGATTGCCTCCACCCATTTCGCCGCACCCGCCTCCGGTGTCCATGAATCCGCTTTCCGACGGGACGCATCGCCCCAATCGGCGAGGCGCGCCCGATTGTCGATGCAGCGCCGCATCGCGGCTGCGAGGGCGGCGATGTCGCCGGCAGGAAAGGTGAGTCCATTCACCTCTGGCTCGACGAGATCGTGCGCCGCGCCGACGGCCTCGGAGCAGAGGATCGGCAACCCAGCGCCAAGTGCCTGGTTCACGACCACGCCCCAGCCGTCATGCCGGCTCGGGAGCACAAAAACGTCGGCTTTTGAAAAAAAGCTTGCAAGGTCGCGCGGTGACTGAAAACCCACAAACTCAATGCGGGAGAGGGTTTCCGAGCGCAGCCTTGCAAAGAGCGATGGCAAATCCGCCTCCCGTCCGACGAGCAGGAGTCGGGCGTGCTCGAGCGGCTCGAATGCTGCGAGGAGCAGGTCGATTCCTTTGCGCGCGATCATTTGCCCGCAAAATAGAAACGTGACGAACTCGCGCGGAGGCGGTCGCGGCGCGGTAAGGAATGGGGCGAGATCGCAGTGATAGGGGATGCAAAAGTTGCGGGGCTCTGGAAAGCGCCGGCGGTATGCGCCCTGCGCGACCGTGCCGATCGCGGCGATGCCATCGGCGCGATGCACGGGCGCGCTCAGCATGTCGTGCAGGTGACCGCATCCGGTGAGTCGCTCGCCCCAGAATATCCACGGCAGCGTGCGCAGCCTCGCACGCATGATCCACTGCGCCGTGAGCGACATGAGTGTGTTCATCACGACGATGTCGAAGCGGCGCAAATCAGGCGGCAAGTTGAGATGCACGCGCGCGCCGCCGAGTTGCAGCCATGTGCCTCGCAAAATGGATTCCCAGCTCGCAAGCGGTTCCGACGGCCAGGGCGAATCGGGCGATTCGCGCTCGAGATAATACACGCGTAGATCGACTTCCGGCCGCTCTGCGAGCGCGCGAAAGAGATCGCGCTGATACGGCGACGGGACGACGGAAACGAACGCGACGCGGATGCTCACTTGCGTGCCGCGGATCAAGGCCGGCGCTGGGGCGCGGGAGTTTTTGGAGCGGGCCGCAGGGTTGCGTAGCGCGGCTTGGCGGGATGGGGATGCAGGATTTTGCGCGTGAGCTTGCTCACGCCGGCGCCCGCCTTTGGAAGAGCGTAATAGGCGACGAAAATGCACGCACCGACCGGCAGGAGCGATGTCGTGAAGGCAAACATGCTGCGCATTGTGATTACGGCGGCGAGGAAACCGGTGGCATAAATGAGGATGCCGACTTCGGAGTTTCGCGAAGAGGCAAAGTGATTCCACCAGCCGGCGAACGCGCCGAGTGCGAGTGCAATCCCGATGACTCCGACAAAGCCGCCCGAAATGTAAGCTTCGCCCGCAAATGTAACCGCGATGGTGACAGTTCCATGAAAGCCCATGATGTCTTCGATCGAAATCGACATGCCGACCGGCTTGCCCGGCCACAGAAAGCGCGGGACTGGTCGGATGACGGCGAGATACGGGATTTCGATCCCGAGATAGTTGTGCTGCGAGGGGAAGAACGAGGCGACGGAAGCCATGTTCAGCAAGTTGTAATCGACGAATACGTACTCGCGCTGCAGCTCGCCGGAGTAATCCTCGCGCTCGCCCTCCAGCCAGCGCGTGAGGCCCATCGAGCGGAACTGCAACATAAAGTGCGTGGCGATCACCATCGCGGCAGCGACCGCGCCCGCGGTGAGCACCAGCCGCAAGCGCTTTTGAGGCGGTGTGGCAAAGCCGAAACCGACGAGAAAATTCACGAGATACGTGCCAAAGAGATTTCGTGTGCCGCTGGCGAAGCCGTAAAAAAACGTGAAGAGCACGATGGCTGCGACGGGCACTAGCTTGAAAAGCGAGTAGCGCTCGTAGCGTGCGAGCATCGCTCCGCCGAGCGCGGGGATTAGGAAGATCAAAAGCGACAGTTCGCTGAACGCGGCGCGCCAATCGCCGAGTTGTGCACGCTGCCAAGGCTGTGAAAAGCGCGGGTCCATCATCGCCTTCGTCATGACCGCCACGTCCCAGCCAGAGCAGGCGAGCATGTAAAAATATCCGAGCGCGACGGCGATCCAAAATAACGCGAGAAGCCGCCAGATCGGGGCTTCGCGCGTCATAAGCGACTCGAACGGCTGCCGCTTCAAGCGCACGAGGTGGCGCCCGAGCATCAAGCCGCCGAACGCGAGATAGACGATGTAAAGCGCGCGCTCGGTCGCGGCGAGGCCGACCATGCCGTCGTAGAGCGGCTGGGGAAATAGGAACTCCCAGAGCGTGAGGTAATAGTAGGTCGCGAGCGCAAGCATGTCGGCCCGGATGAGGTTTTTCAGGCCGCGCCGCGCGTCGATCAGGACGCCAGCGCCGATGCTGACGGCGACACCGATGGCAGCGTTGTGTGCAAGCCCGGAGGCCGACTGGCTCGAGTTCACTATCGCGAGAATCACGAGCCCGAAGATGGAGGCGAACGTTGCCGCAGGACTCGCGGCCGGTGGCCAGTCGTCTCGCGGCGGCTCCGTTGAGACATCCGGCTGACGACCGCGCCACGGAGGCGGATCGTGACGACGGGTGGGTTGCGAAAAGGCGTTCATGCGAGGCTTGCCTGGCTGAGCGCAAGAAGCGTGCGCGCAGGATGGGACCAAGGGAAACTTTCCCTCACATCGGGTCGATCCGCTGCCCACCACGAGAGCTCCTCTTCGAGCGCGTGAGGATCGAGCGCTGGGAAAACCGAGCCGTTCTCGCGATGGCGCACGAGGTCTCTGCCGCCCACGCGGTCGCTCACGATGCACGGCATCCCGCAACTCAGGGCCTGTGGCACGACGAGGCCAAAGCCCTCCTCGAGAGAGGGGAGCACGAGGACAGAGCCAGTCCGGAACGCCTCTGCCAGAGCCGATTGCGAGACAGGGCCATGGAAATGGACGGGTGTCGCGCCACGGTAGTCGGCGAAGTCCCGCTCCGCCTCCTCGAGCCGTGCACCATAAAAATCGACCTGCCAGTCGGAGCGCGCGGCGATTGTCAGCGCATCGAGCAGCGTCTTGATTCCCTTTCTCAATCCTGCCTGCCCCGCGAAGACGATTTTGAACCGCTCGCGAGGTGCAGGATTAACTGGAGGATGAAAAATGCGGCTGTCCGCGCCGTACGGCACAACCCAGATTTTTGCGGGTGGGATTCCGATGGAGATGAGCTGATCGCGCACGATGGTCGAGGCGGCGCAGTGCCAGTGGGCGAGCGCATATTCCTCATCTTCGCGGGCGAAATATGCGTGGTCGTACGGGCACACATTACTGAGCCGCAGGCCGACCCGCGCGTACTCGGGCTCCATGATTTTGACCCACTCGCGCACCGGCCCTGTCGCGTGATTCAGCACGGTTTGCACACCGATTCGCCGCGCCGCACGGAACGACTCCAGACACTGCCCCGGCATCGCGTGAAGAAAATTGCACGACTCGAGATTGCGCGCGACGGCGCGATCAAAGCCGTGATCCTGCCACAGGAAAAGCGCGCGGGAGCCCGGACGGAACTTCGCGGGAAGCAGCTTCAACATGCCATAAACGAGAGTCGTTCTGAAGCTGTGAGTCCGCGTGGGTAGAGCACTTTCGGGGGGCAGCTTCCATGTGGGATACCCGGAATGATAACAGCCGAGCGCGTTCAAATCCGCGAGACCTGAGGCGAGTGGGTGGAGGTGGCACGGGTTGGTTGCGGAAATGGAGATCTTCATCGCGGACCGCCTCCGAATTTCGAGAGCCACTCGGTTTCGTCGTGAATCGGGACGCGCACGAGATGCATCCAATCGCGATATTTCCGCCACGGAAGCGGATGCCGTTCGGCGAGGCAGCGCGGAACCCCGGCGACACATGCGAGCCACCACTGCGGCTCGCGCAGCGCCCAGCCGAAGCCGCGCCGACACGCGTACGTAAACTGCCGCGCGGCACGAAAAGCGGCGACCATGAAGAGCTGCGGTGCCGGGCAGCGCATGATGACGCTCCAGATTTCGTTGCGGGCGTGGGTCTGATGCATCCTCAGTTCGCTGCGCTGGGCGGAGGAGTAATGATGACGGAACGTGAGGCTTGGCTCGTAACGAATCTGCCAGCCCGCGCACACGCAGCGTACGGAAAAATCCGGCTCATCGTACGCGATGCGGAATTGTGCGGGATAGCCGCCAAGCTCGATGAATACGGACTTGCGGAGCATCGCGGCGCAATCGACATACGTTCCAGCGAGGTGCGTTGCACCAAAATCGGCGGTCGTAAGGCTCACGGGAGTTTCATCCGATCGTTGAGAGAATGAGAGGACTGCTAGGCGCGGATGTTTCTCAAAAAACGCAGGGGTTCGAGAGAGGAAATCGCTATCGAGCGGATAGCTGTCGTCGTCGAGGATCACGATGAGGTCGCTCTCCGCGGCGCGAAACATGGCGTCTCGCGAAGCCGTGGAGCCGCGGGCAACGCCGTTCACCGTTAGTCTCGCCAAGGGAAAATGCTCGCGAACAAACTCGGGCGTGCCGTCCGAGCAGCCGTCGGCGGTGATGAGTAGTTCGTCGGGCGCGGGCTCCAGCGCGGCGACGACGGCTAGCGTGCGTTTCAAATCAGCGAGCCGGTTTCGCGTGGCGATCGTGATGGCGACGCGCAGTCTCGTGCCCGCTGGAGATGCTGTTAGAGCCATGTTCCAGCAAGTTCGCGCCGCCAGCCTGTCGGGCGGAAGCGCACCAAAAAGAGGGAGACGAAAGCACGATGAAATGCTGTGCGCCAAAGGAGGCGCGGGCCGCGCAGGCCGATGATTTCCTGCGCGATTCGCTTTTGATTTGCGAGGCGCGAGCGGCTCAGTGCGAACCGGTTGCGCTTTGCGAGGCTCTCGCAGGGGAAGTGTTCGTACCATGCAGAACGATGGCAGTAGAGGCGGTGGGTGCGGCCGATGCGCGCGGAGAGATGCACGTCTTCCATGAAGCTGTAGCCGGTGAAGCGCGGAAAGAGTTCGCGCTGAAAAAGCGGTGTGCGAAAGACTACGCATCCAGAGGGCAGCCATTCGGCTTCGATCAGGTCGCCGGCACCCTCGGTATAGGTCGGCAGGCAGTTGATGCCGGCACCGAAAAGCCGGCCGCCATAAGTGGGGTCCGCGTATCCAGCTTGCAGGCGGTAATACCACCAAAGCAGCCCGCGCGGTGCGGTGTGCTGCACGCCTTCGATGCGGCCCGCGACCCCTCCGACCTCTTCCTGAGGATCATCGGAAAATGGCGTGCAAAGCTTTTCAAAACAATCGGCAGGAAGTCGTACATCATCGTCGAGGAAGGCGATGAGTTGCGTCGAGACGCTCACTGCACCTTGGTTGCGCTGCTTCGCGGCGCTGGGTTCGACCGCGCGTTCGTAATCTAGTGGGAGGCGGTTGCTGAACGATTCGGCGACAACGCGAGATCGTTCGGACGGTGAGGCATCGACGATGATGACGCGGCTTGCGGAATGGCGCTGAAGCGTGAGCGACTCGAGAGTGACACGGAGTTCGTCCGGTCGCTCGAGCGTGGCGATGACAATGCTGTACGCGAGCAAACTCATGGCGTGGTCCGGCGCGTGGCGGCAAGTTTCTCGGCGGCGGAAAATCCCGCCGTGCGATAGGCGATGCGATAGGCGAGCGGGGCGGCGGGACCAGCGAGGTGGATCATCCCGCGAGCCACACGGGCGGCATGATATTCGGCGGCGAGCAGGACGTCTTCCTTTGCGAGAGTGCGCGCCATTTCAAAGCACGCGCGACCGGCGAGCCGCGCGTGGTTTTGAGTCCAGAGACCACGCTCCGACAGCCAGCCGTGCAGCTTGTCGATGAGCGCGGTTTTCACCTCGACGACCAGCCGCGAGTCTTTGCGGCAAAGCGTCTGGTCGGACCAAATGCGATAAACCGCGAGAGCTGAAGGAGCATGCGCCAAGCTCAGTCCGGCTTGGATGGCGCGGAGGTAAAGTTCGTGTTCCTGGCAGCATGGCATTTCTTCGTTCCACCCGCCGAGCCCCTCCAGCGCTTGTTTCCGCCACAGGCAGCCACCGGTTTGCGGGAGCTGCCACGTGAGCCACTGCGAGAAAATATCCGCCTGCGAATCGAGGTCGGCGACCTGTCGTTGCCCGTTTTCGTCGATCAAAACGGCGCTGTAGATCAGGTCAATGCCGAGCCCACCGCCACTCTCTTCAAGCTGCTGAGAAACTTTCTCCCGCAGCAAAAAGTCGTCGGCGTCGAGATATTGAATCCACTCGCCGCGTGCCGCGCGAAGGATGGCGTTGCGGGCATGATTTGCCCCACGATGAGGTGCGTTCACCAGCGTGATTTGGCCTCCGAATTCTCGCAAGATCTCGAGTGAACGGTCCGCGGAGCCGTCATCCGCGACGATCACCTCTACCGCTTGCCAATTTTGTGCGAGAGCACTTCGGACGCACGTTGCGATCCACGCTTCCGCGTTAAAACAGGGAATGCCAATGGTGACGAGTGGCGGTGTCATGTGGGCAATTCGGTGAGTCCGAACTCATTGCGAATGCGGGTTGTGAGCGGGCGAAAGTTGAGAAATTTTCGAAAGAGCATCCGGCGGCTGTACCACTGATGAAGTGAGGAGGCCGCGAAGTTTTCGCCCGTCGCGGTGTTGTAAATCGAGCCGATGAATGGCAGCGGAGCAAGCGGTGTCCCGCGATGCTTCATTGCGTTCACGATGTGAGGATGACCGTTGGAAAGAACCCAAAAATCCGACTCCTCGACGGCGGTGTGCGCGGGCAAATCCTCCGCTTCGCAACGCAAAATATGTGAGGTGCCGCAGACGAGGTGGAAACCATGCTTTCGCAAAACCCATCGGCTGTGCTGATCGTGAACGTAGCCCGTGTGAAAGTGCCAGCCGTCTTCCGTTCGATGGGCCTCGACGAATCTCGCAAGCTCTCGGCTCACACAATCGTCGGCATCGACGAGCATTAAATGCAGCGGAGCCCACTGCCTCGCATGCACGACCGCACGGAGAATTTTGCGGCCCTTGTCGATCATGCGGTCGTCGCGTGAATCGCCGGGGGTTGGAAAATCATCCTCAATGATTGTTAGCGCCGGATGTGTGAATCCGCCGGCGGGGCGTTGGTTGCAGACGAGGATCACGCGAAATTCTGCGCACGTCTGCGCGCAGATCGAGCGGAGCGTGCGCTCAGCGAGTCGCGAGACTTTTTGCCAATCGCGAGACACGGCGGGGCTTTGCAGCGGGACGACGAAAATCAGCATGTCGAGGTGCCGACGACGCGGTTGTAGAGAGCCGCCAGCGCATTGATTTGCGCGGCTCGGCTGAAGTGATTCGCGATGTGTGTGCGCCCGGCATGGCAGTGCGCGGTGCGGATATCGGGTGCCTGCGAAGCTTGTACCAGAGCGGCGGCGATGGCATCGACATCGCCGGAGTCGCAGAGAAGGCCAGTCTCACCGTCGATGATGATCTCGGGGATGTCGCAGTGCCGCGTGCCGATGCAGTGCAGACCCATCGCCATCGCCTCCGTGAGTGCCAGCGGCGAGCCTCCCTCGGCATCACCGCTCTTCGCATGGCGGCTCGGGCAGAGGAAAAAGTGTGACTCGCGAAGAATTGCGCGCGCTTGCTCCGGCGGGAGGAAACCCGTGAAAGTCACGCGGTCCGAGAGGAGAGGCGTGCGGGCGATTTCCTGTAATTCGCGTTTGATCGCCGCACCTGCTTCGTCCGTGGAATCGCCAATGATGGTGACGTGCAAATCCGCTCCGTTCGAGATCGCGCGCGCCACCGCGCGCAGGCCATCTGGAAGCCCTTTTTTTTCGACGAACCGGCCCATCATCGCGACCCGAATCGGAGCTGCTTTTGCCTCCTGCACGACAGGGAAATCCGAGGCATCGATTCCAAGCCGGACGACTTCGATTTTCTTGGGAGGGCAGCCGATCTCTATTAATCGCTCACGCATTGCGGGACCTTCTGCAACGAAACATTCGCCGGCTGCGAAGAGGTCCGGCAGCCGAGTTTTCCACAACTCCTGCCGAGGCAGCATCCACGCGTCGATGCCGTAGAACGAAGTAATCATTGGCACTCCGAGCTTCCGCCGGAGCGGGAGCATCTGCCAGCCGCGCATCCCAAAATGCGCGTGGATGAGCTGCGGCCGCCAGCGCCGTGCGGACGCTCCGGCGACCAGCATTGGATGGCCGATGCGGAAGGCGAAAGAGTTAACGAGGCGGGGCAGGCCGAGCGCTTTTCTCCATGGTGGCGGGTCGCGAAACAGGGGCATCCGGTTGCTGGGGAACAGCTCGCGATTGGCTTCGTGGCTGCACAAGACGGCGGGTGTCACTCCCGGCACTGAGGTGATTTGGGGGTGAATCCAGTTTTCCGAGACGGGTAAAAACGTCTCCAGCGCGTGAAGCACTTTCATGCGGAGATTGCCGCTTTCCGGGGGATCAGTTTGAGCGGCAGTTCCTCGTGCGTGCTGCGATTTTTGTAGCCCGAAAAGCTGTGGATATCGACTTCCATTCCATCCTGCCACGCGCGGAGCAGTTCAGCCTCCGAGACAGTGCCGTGGCGGCTGTCCCATTCGGCTTGCACGCGATTCCACGGGACGTTGACGAGCCGCGCTTTTTCATAGGCCACAGCCTGCCGGCAGAGGAACGCATCGATATAGAGCTGGAGTATCGTTTCGAGCGTATTTGGTCCGACGAAGTCGCTGTGCGCCGCGATGATCGCGATTTCTTCACGGTGGAAAACGTGGCCGTCGAGTGAAAGTGGGAACGCGTATTCGTGCTCTCCATCCTGCCAGCGCCATATGATGAAACCGGGCGGCGCGTCAGTGAGAAATGGTGGCTCTTTCTGCGGGACGCTGCGTGTGTAGCAGTAGTCGATTCCGCGACCATGCCGGAGCGTCGGGATGTAGCGGAGCCAATCCCAGCGGCAGAGCGCGTCGAGATCGAACGGCTCGATGAAGAGGATGTCATCGACGAGGAAAAAGACGCGCTCCGAGCGAATGGTGCCGAGCAATTGACGGACGTCGTCGCGAAAGTTCGACTCCGCGTGCGCGGCAATGGGACTGGCAGAAACGTCGGTGAACAATTCGCGATACGCACACTCCATCTCAGGACTCGTCGCCTTATAGAGAACGTGCAGAGGAGCGGGCGACTCGACGTGGTGGAGATAGGACTTCAGCAGCGCGTGAAGCTGCAGTGGGCGGTCTTTTGAAAAGACAATCCCCTCGATCTGCGATGCGCCGGGAATCGAACGGGGATCTGCGTTTGCGGCATTTTGATAAAGCGCGAGCAGTGCGTGGCGGTTCCGGTCGAGGAGTTGAAAGGTGGACTCGCATTGCAGCCTACGGTCGAACCGCTTCAGCAGCGCCTTGATCGCGCGGGCGATCATTTTCCCGTGCGCCCCCGCCGCATGAGCGCGGCCTGAAAAATGGGGGGATACGCGAGTGCATCCGCGATCGGTGCGAGCAGTCGATGTACGAATCGCGCGGGACGGAGCGAATCGGATGGTGCCGGTTTCGCACCGAGGAAACGCTCGGCGACGATGTCGTTGGGGAAAAGTTCGCGAACGTCGAGTCGCTCCGATGAGCCGCCAGCGGCGATGGCCATGTGCAGCATATCCCACCAAAAAAAGAGTCCGCCGGGCTTCAAGACGCGCATGACTTCGCGTGCTAATTGCAGACGAAATTCCGCGCCGGGAACGGATGAGAATGCGAAGTAGTGGCTCACCAAATCGAATGACTCATCAGGGAAATCGATCGTGTCTCCGCTTGCGGAAGCAAAGTGCAAATGGGGCGAGAGTTTGCGTCCGCGGGCCAGAGCGGGCTCGTCGAGATCGATTCCGAAAAGGGCGTCCGGCTCCGCGCCCATGTCGAGATATTGCCGTAGATGGCGTCCGGAGCCGCAGCCAAGATCGAGGATCCGCAATCCCTCCAGATCGAGAAATCCAGCCTCTCGCATGAGGGTTGAAAACCCGAGAGCCTGCTGCGTCCGGACTTCCGCCTCGGATGAGTTGAATGGTGCCCAGCGGATCTTTGCGGCATCGGTCGCACCAAATTCCGCATAGGTCGCGCGAATGCGTGCGATTTCGCTTTGAAATGGCGAGACGACTGGTTCAGCCATGCGCGGGTGTGATTTGTGGCAGGGACGCGCCGGTGCGGAAGCTCGTGAGATTTCGCCGCACGAGATCGCGGGCGCGCGGTGCATCGGGCCAGAGACACATGGCGCGGGCGGCGAGCCAGAGAGAGCGCAAACGGAGGTGATTCACACATGCGGCGTCGGCGGAGCGCCAGTATCCCGTGCCGAGAAACTCGCGGCGGCTGAAGTGCCGGTCGATGAACGCGGAGTGCCTGCGGTAGATGACTTCGCGCGTGAGGTGATCGACTGCGCGAAGCTTCGTGGTGAGGCTCGTTTTTTGCGTCCGGTATCGGTAGAGCGGCTCGGGATATTGTTCCCATCGAAATCCGGCCTCCGCGGCACCGATCCAAAAATCCCAGTCTTCATTTCCGGCGCGGAGAGCAGGGTCTTCGCAAAAGCCCCCGATTCGCTCCCACAGCGACTTGCGCATCAGCACTTGCGCGGGCATGTGCTGCCACTGCGCGAGTTCTCCGAGGGCGAAGTCGTGGAAAGCACGAACGCGATTTTCGTGCCCGAAAAACTCGAAGTGGGGATAAATGCAATCAAGCTGCGGATCAGCCTCCAGTCTTGGAAGGAGGGTCGAGAGGTAGTCCGGCGCAAGCATGTCGTCGCTATCGAGAACCGCGATGTATGGATGCCGCGCGGCACGAATCGCGGTATTCCGTGCAGGTCCGGGACCGCGTGATTTTTCATGGCTCAGCCAACGAATCCGCGGATCGCTCCAGCGTGCGCGGGCGGCCTCAAAGCCCGGCGCCGTGGAGCCGTCATCGACGACGATCGCCTCCCAGTCGGCGTGCGTCTGTGCGAGCACGCTGGCGAGGCATTCATCGAGAAACGCCCAGTGATTGTGAGACGGGATCGCGATGCTAACGCTGGTCATATGGTCGCCGGGATTGGCTCGGAGCACGGCGTCACGCGGTAGCTGACCGGCGTGAAAACGCAGCCCCAGCGATGATCGAGCTCACGCGTGCCGTAGAGCGGGCGCTGGCCGATTTCGAGGTAAATCGCTTCGTCGGCGATGAGGTAAATGTGGCCTTGCGGATTGATGAGTTCGAAGCTCATCCGATACGAGCCCGGCAGGTAGGTGACCGGACCGAGTTGCACGGTGAGTTCGATGTCGCCGCAGGCCAGCGGTGCGAGCTCGATGCCCTGCTCGGTGGTATTCACCGCGGTCATCAGCGTTCCGAATCGGCTCCAGACGGCGATCGCGCAGGCGGGTTGCTGGATCGGCTCATTGATGCGCAGGCGCAGACAGACCTCGACGCGGTCGTTCGTCAACGGCAGTGAGCCGGGTTCGGAATCGGGATTCACGATCGTGTAGCCGAGCAGTTCCGCGCGTCCGTCGCCGCGGATTTGTGTGGGCGAAAATGTTCCGTTTTCACCGCCAGCTGAGGTCGCCTGCAGGTAGTGCGGGATTACTTCACGCGAGGGCCCGATGCGTGCGCAGCGGCCATCGAGGAGGAGGACGGATCGCGGACAGAATTTTTCCACGGCGACCATGTTGTGGCTCACGAAGAGGACGGTGCGACCGGTCTTTGCCATGCCCTCCATTTTGCCGAGGCTCTTCTTTTGAAATGCGGAATCGCCGACGGCGAGCACCTCATCGATGAGCAAGATTTCCGCCTCGAGATGCGCGGCGACTGCAAATGCGAGGCGCATGTACATGCCGCTCGAATAGCGCTTCACCGGCGTATCGACGAATGGGCCGATCTCGGCGAAGTCCACAATTTCGTCGAATTTCGCAACGATCTCCGAGCGCCGCATTCCGAGGATCGCTCCGTTCAGAAGGACATTCTCGCGGCCGGTGAGCTCGGGGTGAAAACCGGTGCCGACCTCGAGCAGCGAGGCGACGCGCCCGCGTAGAACGGCGCGCCCATGCGTCGGCTCGGTGATTCGTGAGAGCAGCTTGAGAAGTGTCGATTTACCCGCGCCGTTGCGTCCGATGACACCGATGACTTCGCCTGGCTCGACGTTGAAAGAAACGTCGCGCAGCGCCCAAAACGTACCGTCCTCCGAGCCGCGCCGATCCGCGGCGATGGGCTTGGACGCTTGCTTTGGCGGAGGATGGACTCCGTTCGAGCGAAAGCCGCGCAGGAGCTTCTCGGACAGCTCGCGCAGGCTCGAGGCGCCGGTTGCGCCGAGCCGATAGAGCTTTGAAAGCTGGTCGATTTCGATGATCGGCTTCATGGGTTCATCGTTCAGCCGAAGTCGTCATTGAAGAGGATCGGATGCACCCGCTTGAGCCCATCGGCGAGAAAACGGTCTCGATCCGACGCAGTGAAGTGACGTGAAATTGCATCGGTCGCGAGGGTGACGCCGGGCGAGACTTCGTAGCGCGGCGGGAGCAGGCCACCTTCGCCGTGGCGCGACGCGCAGAGTGCGAGGAGCGTCTGCGCAATGCGGTTTGCATCGCCCGAAAGGAGTGACGTCTCGGCCAGCGCACGATCGCAGAAATCGAGATCGATCGCGCGTTTATTCAGGAGGCAGAGACCGGCATCGACGCGCGGCCACAGCTTCACTCCGAATTCCTCACGCGCCTCGGACGCGCTGAGCAACGAGGTTTCTTTTGCGCCCTGATTGAACCAGCAGGCGGGCGAGTCATGCTCGGCCCACGCGAGAATTTCGGCGGGTTTTGCGAAAAAGAGAAGGTCGCTGTCGAAGAGGATGAGGTTCGCGCTTTTCGCAAAATGCGGCACGTCGAACAGTTTCAATGCGCGCGGATTCGAGTCGCGAAATTCCTGGCAAAACGGGAACGCGAGGAGGGCGCGACGCATGGCTGCATCGGCCTCGTGGCGAGGGATGATGCGGATGGCGGGAAAGAGGCGGGCAAAGGTTTCACAGGCGGAAGAGGGGAGCGTGCCGTCGTCGTGAACGACGATATTCCAGCTGCTCTCGGTGAAGCGAAACCAGGTCGCGAGCATCCACGCTGCGAGCTGCCAATCGCGCGCTCCGGTGAGCACATGCACAGGCAGGCGAGCGGGCGCTTCACCCCAGAAAGGCCAGCTCCACTCCTGGATCAGCGGCAATGTCTGTCGGGCGCGCACGGTCGCGCCCCAGCCATGCGTGAAGATGCCGCGCACGAAGCCTCCAAGTGCGGAGCGCGGTTGATCGATGGTGGCGGTGGAAGGCTTCATCGGAGATCAAACGGAATCCACAACAGTCCGCTCGACACGCTGGAATAGCGCGACTCCCGCGAAGAGCAGAGCGAGCATTTCGCCGCACGCAATGACGATTTCCTTCGCACCGAGTGTGCCGCGCCCGAGGAGGCAAATGCGGAACGCCTCGATCGGAACGGACATGGGGTTGATCCAGATAATCCACTTCCATTTCGCCGGCACGGCGGAGAGTGGATAGACGATCGGCGTCGCGAACATCCAGACCTGAACGAGATATTGGTGAAGGTGGATGAGGTCTCGATATTTCGCGGTGGCTGCGGAGAGGCAGAGGGCGACGCCGAAGCTCAGGAGGGCGATGAAAATGACCACGGCGGGGAGCAGGAGCAGCGCGCCGTTTGGATGCACGCCATGCAGCGCGCCGCTGGTTTGATAAAAAACGAAGAATGCCGTGAATGGGATGAATTGGAGCGCGAGCGCGAGCAGATTGGATGTCACGGCGGCGGCGGGGACGATGAGGCGTGGGAACCAGACTTTACCGAAAAGCGGTGCGTTGGTGACGAAGCAGGAGCCGCCGGAGGTGATGTTTTGCGCGAAGTAATTCCAGCCGATAAGGCCGCAAAGATAAAAGAGCGGCGCGGGCAATTCGTCGGTCGGCACGCGACCGATGCGCGAGAAAACGACTGCGAACACTGCCGTGGTGAGGATCGGCTGGAGGATGTACCAGAGCGGGCCGAGGACGGTTTGCTTGAAGCGCGCGGTGATGTCGCGCTGGACGAGCAGAACGAAGAGGTCGCGATATTCCCAAAACTCGCGGAATCGCAGCGTGAGCCAGGTCTGCGAAGGCTCGATGACGATTTCGTAGCTGCCGCTGTCGCTCACTGCGCGCACCTCCAACACGAGAGTGCAAAATCGGCGCCGTGATCAACCGCGAGCGCAGCGGCAAATCCATCCGCGGGCTCAAGCGAAAGCAGCGACCAGCGGTTCGGTTCCACCACGCGAGAACCGTGTGCCAGACCGGTTCCGGCGGCTTTCAACTGTGCCTCGGTCTCGGTCCAGCACTGGTAAAAGCGCCGCCGCTTTTCGTCTCCAGAAAGAGCGCGAATTTCAGCGGCGTCGGCTTTGGAAAAATGTGCGTCGGCGAGCATCTCGAAATCCAATGTGTCGCGAGTCCATTCCACGTCCACGCCAATTTCCAGCTGCCGGGCGACGGCGACGAGCATGAGCTCCCGCGAGTGGCTGAGGTTGAAATGCAACCACCTTCCGGCACCGTCGAGCGTGGGCTTTCCGTTTGGCCCAGCTTTGATCTTGAGCGTGCGCGGGTCGTCTGCGAGATAGGATGCGAGGATCGCGCGGAGGCTTGCACGGCCCGCGATGAAGCGGCTCCGGTCTCCATCGAAATGGAAGCGAGCAGCGCGAGTGGCTTCGTCGGTGGACAGAGTTGCGGGATCTGCGATCGCACTTCGATCGAGCGGGATGCGCCAAAGGTGAACATCCCGACCGCCAAGAGGCGGAGAGTTTTTCGCAGGCTGAAAGTGATGCGAGAGCGGGATCATTTTGCTGGAATTTCGCGGTCTGCGGCGTCGAGCGCATCACGAAGCGCACTGGCAAGTGCGGGCGCGTGTTCGACGGACGTGATGGAACTGTCGTGATCACCTGGAATGGTGACCAACTCGACCTCTCCAGCCGCCGAGCGCCAACCAAATGTCGGACTGTCTCCGAAATTGACTGGTTCTTCCTCCGGCCAGAACAGCACGACTTTTCCGCCGAAGCGGCCCGGGATGAAGTATCGCACGGCGATCGAAAAAATGTCCCCGAGCGACTCCTGCTCGAAGTGACTTTCCCATCGTGAGACCGGCTCGCGGTCCCCGGCTCCGAAGAGTCTGCGGCCGATCCGGCGGAGCTTCCGGGAAAGTGCGGAGGTTTGTGATCGGACATCGAGTCTCGAAAACTCACGCGCTTTTTGCGCATACGAATGCGCCACAGCGACCAGGAATCTCGCGTGGCCACGCCAGCGAATGAAGCGCGCGGCGCGGACCCTCTCCTCGCCGCCGAGACGCTCGGATATCCAGTGCAAATGGCGCATCGCGTGGTTTGAGCCATTTGCCATCAGCAGCATGACTCCTGCGACGGACTCTCCGGCGGCCTCAAGTGAGCACGCCATCTGGTATGCGGTAAGTGCGCCGTTGCAGTAGCCGCCGATGAGATAGGGGCCGTGCGGCTGGATTTCGCGGATCACTTTCAACCTCTCTTCCGCCATCTCGCGGATCGTGAGAGGCGGAGTGTCGCCGATCAATCCGTGCGGATGGATCGCGTAAAACGGTCGGTCGCGATCGGCATTCTGCGCCATGCTCCGCGTGAAAAATCCGCCGCCCGTGTAATCGCCGTGGAGGAAAAAAAACGGGCGCTTTTTACCGTCGGGATTGATCGCGAAGTACGGCTGGATCGCGGCCGCTTGCTGCTGGCGGTCGAGTAGTTTGCGCGCGATCCCCGCGATGGTTGCGCCCGCAAAAAGCTCCGGCAGCAGCAGCGTGGACCCGATGCGCTGCTCAATTTGTGCCAGCATTCGGACGGCTAGGAGCGAGTGCCCGCCGAGCTCGAAGAAATCATCGTGAATGCCGATGGGATGCCTCTTCAGCAGGTGTTCCCAAACGTCGGCAATTTGCGCCTGGAGCAGCGTTTGCGGACGTGAATCAGCGCGGCGCGAGGGCGTATCGGTTCGATTTTCACCGTGGCTCGGCTCGGAAAAACCGGACTCTGCCAACGCCGCGCGATCTGTCTTACCGGAAGCCGTCAATGGCAGGCGTGGCAGGCAGGAAAAGGAGCTGGGCAGCATGTGTGCGGGAAGTCGCGCGGCGAGAAAAGTGCGCACTTCCCGCTCCGCTGGAGCGCCAGTTCCGCGGAGGCTGTAGTGGGCATGCAAACGATCGTCACCACTCGCGACCCGCCGCACGGTCACCGCCGCGTCGGCGATCTCCGGATGGCTCCGCAGTGCCGCTTCGATCTCTCCCAACTCGATCCGGAATCCTCGTAGTTTGATCTGCTGGTCGGCGCGGCCGAGATACTCGATCGTGCCGTCCGGCAGCCATTTTGCCGCGTCTCCGGTTTTGTAAATCCGTCCATATTTCGTCTCCGGAAAACACTCTTCGTTCAGCACCGGCGCATTGAAATAACCGAGCGCAACGCCCGGCCCGCCGATGAACAGCTCGCCTGCGACTCCGATCGGCACAGGCTCGAGAGCGCCATCGAAAATGAACGCCGATGTGTTTGCGATCGGGCGCCCGATTGGCACGCGTCCGCCTTCCACGTTATCGATCGCATGGCAGACGGCGAAGGTCGTCGTCTCGGTCGGGCCGTAACCGTTCACGATGCGCTCCGGCTTTCCATGTGTGAGGACGAGCTGCACTGCGCTGGCATCCGCAGCCTCGCCACCGAACACGAGATTGCGGAGCCCTGCGAACATCGATGGAGAAGCGTTCGAGGTTTGGTTAAAAAGCGACGTCGTGAGAAAAAGCGTCGTGATCCGATGCACGGCGAGATGCACGGCAAGGGCGGGTGGAGAGAGCAAAATCTCCTGCGGAGTGACGACGAGTGTTCCGCCATTGAGAAGCGCTCCCCACATCTCGAAAGTGGCCGCGTCGAAGCAAACATTCGACGCAAACGCGACAACGTCATCGGGCTGAAAGTGGACGAAATCGCTGTTGACGACGAGCCTGCTGATGGCGCGATGCGGCACCACGACGCCTTTAGGGACGCCCGTGGAGCCGGAGGTGAAGAGCACATAAGCAGGGCCGTCCGCAGCCGCCGAATCGGGCAGGTCGTCCGCATCTTCGATCGCATCGGGATCGAGCACCCAAGCGCATCCGGCGCGCATCTGCGCGGCTCGCTCAGCCGGTTCAGCGGGATCGAGCGGGACGTAAGCAGCACCCGCTTTCACGATGCCGAGCACACTTTCGATGAACCGCGCCGTGCGCTCCGCGCGCAGGCCGACGAAATGACCGGCGCGGACACCCCGAGCGCGAAGGTGGCGCGCGACACGGCTCGCGCGCCTGTCGAGTTCCGCGAAGCTGATGTTCGCCGCGCCTTCGATCAGAGCGGTGGCGTCCGGTTTGCGCACGACCCACTTCTCGAATTGCGCGCCAATCGTCTCATTTGCCGGGAAATCGCGCGCAGTGTCATTCCAATCCACGAGCATCCGGTGACGCTCCTCCTCGGAGAGCAGCGGCAGCGCCGAAATAGCGGCGGCGGGATCGACAGCGATCGCTTCCAGCAAGTGCCGGAAATGCCCCAGCCAGCGCTCGATCGTTTTGCCATCGAAAAGGTCTGTGTTGAAATCGCAGCGCAGAAAAAGAGCGCCGTCCTTCTCTGAGACATTGAGGAAAAGCTCGGCCAATGCGGTGTCGCGCAGCCCCGCGAACGGCTGCGAGTCCGTGATGAGTTCGACTTCGAGTTCGTGAAGGCTTTTGCGATAGGTGCCGATTTCGTAGTTGAAAAGGACCGAGAAAATCGGAGCGCGGCTCGGGTCCGAGCGAAGCCCGAGAAGGGGGATGAGATTTGCGAAAAAATACCGTTGATGCTCGTGCGCTTCGAGCACGAGGCGGCGATTGCTCGCGAGCAAATCGGCGAACGTTGTGCCGCTCTCGAGGCGGCTCCTAAGCGCGACAGTGTTTGTCGTATTCGCGAAAAGCTCGCGTCCGCCGATCCGCTCCCGCACAGGATCGGAGAACGGCACTCCGACCACGACATCATCCTGTCCGGTGAGGCGGTGGAGCAGCGTTTGGAAAGCCGAAAGCAACGTGGTGAACATGGAGCCCCCGTGTCTCGCTCCCGATTTTCGCAGCGCATCGGCGAGGTCGGCGTCGAGCGTAAGAGATGCGCGACCTCCTCGATGCGTGAGGAGATTTGGGCGTGGACGATCCAGCGGAAGCTCAAGTGGTGGAACGCGGTCGGAAAACTGTGCACGCCAGAATCGCTCCGCTTCCCGCTGGCCATGTTGCAAAATCTCGCGAGCAAAGGAACTGAGTTGGATTGCCGGGCGCAACGTCCGGCCCTCGCCGCCGAAGATCGAAAGCAGGTCGTCGAACAGTGCGACGTACGACGGGCCGTTGCCGAGGATGTGATGGAACGTGAGCAGTAGAACGTGCCGCTCCGACGCGAGTCGGAGGAGGCGCACATCCATGATCGGCGAATGCGCGAAGTCGAAGCGTATCGCGCGGACCTCCGCGATGGCCGATTCGAGCGTCGCGTCGGAGTGGCACTCGATCACGGGCATTTCGATCGTGACCTGTGGATGGACGGTCTGCGTTTCCGACGCCGCGTCGATCGTCGTTCGCAGGGCTTCATGCCGGGCAACCACGGCTTCGAGAGCGGCGCGCAGTTTGGCGGCGTCGAGCGCTCCTCGAAACTCCAGCGCGGACGTTTCATTGTAAGCGCGGGAAGAGTCGGGGTGCGTCTCGGCGAGCAGGCAGAGTCCTCGCTGCGCGTCGGTGAGTGGAAAAGTCTCGGGGCATTCGGATGCTGTGGCTAAGCGCTTTCTCAGGCCATCGAGGGCAGGGAGGCTCGCCATCACGGCATCCGGATCGATACCGAAATCGACGAGGCAACCCACCTCATCCACCCCTGCCGCGCGCAGCTTTTCCGCGAGCACCGCGCACGATTCCTCCGTGCCGATAAACGCTTTCTCGTGCGCATAGTCGGTCACCGCGCGGTCGAGCAAAAACTCCAGATCGTCCGCGTTCACATCCGCTTCGCCTCGCTTACTGGCGCTCTTCTTTTGCGAAATCTCGACGTGCGAGCGGAGATACTCGCGAAGAGGCATCCGCGCGAGTTCCCGCGCTTGCGCTTGGTCGCCGGTGACGAATGTGTGGAGCAGCATGGTCACATGTCCGCGGTCGTGCCCGGCCCGCGCCCGGGCGTCGCGGTAAATCGCGATCTTCCCCGCGACGTCCTCGACGCTTTGGTTTTGAAGTTGAGCGAGGATATTCAGCCCCAGCGTACCAGCCGCCTCATACGATTCGGATCGGACACACGTCAGCCAGACAGGCAGTTCGCGCTGCACTGGCATCGGGAAAAGTCGGACATCAATGGCATTGCCCGTGCCGCCGCGCGCGCTGATCGAATCGCCGCGCCAAAGCGTGCGAATGGTTTCCAGCGAGCGCGTGCATATTTCGCGGCGCTGCTCGTATGCATCGGGCGCGAAAACGAAATCATTTGGATGCCAGCCGGACGCGATCGAAATGCCGACGCGGCCATTCGAGAGATTGTCCACGAGCGACCATTCCTCCGCGACTCGCACGGGATGATGCAGTGGCAGAACGACGCTGCCGGCACGCAGTTGGATGCGCGAAGTCTCGCGTGCCAGCGCCGCTGCGAGCACCGCGGGATTTGGAGAAAAGCCACCGATCGAGTGGAAATGCCGCTCTGGCAACCAGACCGCCACGAAACCGTTCGCATCGGCAAAACGAGTGCTCTCGATGATGAGGTCGTATTTATCGCCGCGATGCGCCGCTGGGTAGTTTCCAAAGAAATAGAGGCTGAATTGCAACTCCGCAGCCGCCTGCGGGCCCTGATAAACACAGCGTTCCGGTTCCGCATTCGATGTTCCACCTTCCCGCGCTTCGAGCGCCTCGTCATCGACACGCGCTCCCAAAAATCCCCCCGCCTCCATCTCAGCCACACTTTCTGAAAACGCTCGGACCAGCGCTGACAAATCGGCCTCCGAGTGGGCCGTGGAAAGAAACAGCAGGCGATTGTCCCATGCGTGAATTCCCTTTTCTCGGAGGTGGAAGAAAAAGAGCCCGCCGAACGCGAACTCTGGGTCGAACTTCACGATGAACATCGACCCAAACGACTCCACGCGGATCGGGCCGTCCGCGGGCAGCACACCTTTCAAATCCGAGACGAGCGCGCTCGTTCGTGCATTCAGCCGCTCCTGCAATGCGCCGCCTTCGTCTCGCAAATGGGAGAGCATCGCGTGCGATGCGGCCAGCGCGAGTGGATGCCGCACGTACGTCCCGGCGAAAAATGTGACGCCGACGTCCGGCCGCGAGTCGTCGCCGAAATTCCACGCGCCGCCGTCGAGCGCATCCATGAATTGTGCGCGTCCGCAGAGCGCGCCGATCGGCATCCCGCCACCGATGATTTTGCCGTATGCGGCGAGGTCGGCATGGACGCCAAACCAAGCCTGCGCGCCGCCCGGATGACAGCGGAAGCCGGTAATGACTTCGTCGAAAACGAGCACCACTCCCGATTCGCTGCAGATGCGGCGCAACTCGTGCAGGAAGTCGCGCGGCTGCAAATCGGGATGCCGGCTTTGCACCGGTTCTACGAAGATCGCGGCCAGGTTGTGGGCGTTTGCGCGGAGGATTTCGAGCGACGCGGGAGCGCCGTATTCGACAGCCAAAACTTCGCGTGCGACGTGATCGGGAATGCCCGGCGCGATAGCCACGGTGCGGCGTTCGCCCCCGACTTTTTTTGCGCGGACGAGGAACTCGTCGTTGATCCCGTGGTAACCGCTGCATGTTGCCACGCGGTCGCGTCCGGTGACGGTTCGAGCGATGCGCGCGGCGGCAACGGTTGCCTCGGAACCCGTGTTGCAAAAGGCCGCGCGATCCATGCCACTGAATTCGCAAAGCATCCGGGCAACCTCGCCGGCGATTGGCGATTGCGGTCCAATCTCGATTCCTCGCGCGAGTTGAGCGCCGATTGCGGCGGTGATGAAATCCGGCGAGTGTCCGAGCAGATTCGTGCCGAAGCCCATCGTGAAATCGACGTATTCGCGACCGTCCACATCCCACATTTTCGAGCCGGAGGAGCGCTCAACGACGATCGGATAGACGAGTTCCTTCCACAGAGGTCGAAAACCCGAAATGGACCGTGGATCGGCGAAATGCGGGCGATGCTCCTGGCTGAGCAGCTTGGATTTCGCAGTGAGTGCGGAGTATCGCGAAATGAGCGAGTCGAGATGCTGCCGCTGGCGGGCGTTGAGCGTGTCGGAGGCGTCGCGGAGGATCGGGCGGAACGGGCCGTGATTTGCGGGCTCGCTGACAGGAGATGCTGGTGCAGAGGGCGTTGACAGTCGATCGGAGGCTTTTGAGCGAGTGCCGCTTTCGACATGCGCGGCGATGCGCTCGATCGTGGAGAGTTCTTCGAAAAGCTGGCGGAATGCGACGGCGACTCCGAACGATTTCCGGAGCGCGAGCGCGAATTGCGTGAGGAAAAGTGAGTCGCAGCCGAGCTCCAGAAGTGTCGCGGACGGGTCCATCTTCTCGACCGGGATGCCGGACATTCCATGTAGCAATGCGCGCACATCCCCGAGCGACGGTGCAGCTTCGGGTGCCGCGATTTTGGGCGATACGGGACGCGGTGTGAATGCGAGTGCGGATGGAGCAGAAACGTCGCGGATGCCGGGTTCAATCCAGAATCGCTCCCGCTCGAACGGATAGGTCGGAAGCTGGACACGGCGTCGCTTTTCAGCACCGCGGTGGAGCCTCCAATCAATCGGAACACCCGCAAGCCACAGACGCCCGAGCGCTTGGAGCATCGCCGCTTGATCGTGCTCGCGGGTCGTGCCCAGCGAGGAGATGACTGTGCCTCCGCGCGACTGGCGAGCAAGCGGTGAGAGTGTGACGCCGGGGCCAACCTCGAGCAGGATGTGGCGCGTATCGACTTTGGAAACGGCGGCGGAAAAACGGACGGTTTCGCGAAGCTGACGCGACCAGTATTCGGGCTCGGTGAAATTTGCCCCGTTGCCCGTGAGGGTAGAAAACATCGGGATTCGCGGCGCATTGAGCCGCGTGTCGCGTGCGAGCTCGATGAAGGGCGCGAGCACGGGCTCCATCATGCGCGAGTGAAATGCGTGCGAGGTCGGAAGGTGGGCTGATGCGACCCCGCGGGCTTCCATTTCGCGGGCAAAGGTGGCGACGTTTTCGGTTGGGCCGGAGACTACGCAGAGGCGCGGGGAATTTACGGCGGCGAGTTCGATGTCTCTGTTGAGATGCGGCGTGAGCTCGGCTTGCGAGAGGCGTACGGCGAGCATCGAGCCGGCAGGAATTTCGCTCATTAGCCTGGCGCGCCCGGAGAGCAAGTGGAGGGCGTCCTTCAACGAAAACACGCCGGAGAGGCAGGCGGCAGTAAACTCGCCGACGCTGTGCCCAAGCATGGCGGCAGGCTGCACGCCCCACGATTGCCAGAGCCGCGCCATTGCATACTCCACGGCGAAAATCGCCGGCTGTGCGACCGCGGTGTCGGTCATTTCGCATGTGGTCGTCGCGGGCGAGTAGAGCGCAACGGTGAGGTCGAGTTGTGGCTTTAGGAGCGCGTCGCACTCGAGCAGCGCATCGCGGAAGACGGGCTCGCTTTCGAAGAGTTCGCGAGCCATTCCTGGGAATTGCGCGCCCTGGCCGGGGAACATGAATACGACGTCGCCCACGGATGTCTCGGCGACGGAGCTGAAGACGCGATGCGGGTCGCGTTTCCCGAGCGCCTCGGCGGCGTCAGCGAGGTCGTGTGCGACAACGATGCGGCGGTGCTGAAACTCGCGACGACCGATCTGAAGCGTGTGTGCGACGTCTGCGAGATCGAGACCCGGGTTTTCGCGAAAATGCCTCGCGAGGTTGATGGATGCTTGATCCAGAGCGGGTGCGGTTTTCGCGGAGAGGATGAGAAGTTGCGACCGGCGCGAGAGCGACGAAGGCTCGGAAAGTGGCGCTTCCTCGAGCACGGCATGGGCGTTCGTTCCGCCGATTCCGAATGAACTGACGCCAGCGCGACGCGGCTCGTTTCTCCGTGGCCATGCGGTGCGCGCGGCGTTCACGACGAATGGGCCATTCGCAAAATCGATCTGAGGATTTGGCGAGTGAAAATGGAGGCTCGGCGGGAGCAGTTCGCGGTCGAGTGCGAGTGCGGTTTTGATGAGTCCCGCGACGCCCGCGCCCGCGTCGAGGTGGCCGATGTTGGTCTTCACCGACCCGATGCGGCAGAACGATGCGGCGCTGAATGCACGCGTGAGTGCGGCGATTTCTATGGGATCACCAAGCGCTGTGCCCGTGCCATGCGCCTCGACGTAATCGATGGTGTCCGCGGTGATGCCCGCCGCCGCGTGAGCGCGTGAAATGACCTCGGCCTGGCCTTCGACGGAGGGCGCTGTGAAGCCGGCCTTCGTCGCGCCGTCGTTGTTGATCGCGGTCGCTTTGATGACGCTGAAAATGTGGTCTCCGTCGCGTTGCGCATCGCTCAGGCGCTTGAGCACCACGGCTGCGATGCCGCTCGCGGCGACGCAGCCGCGGGCATTTTCATCGAAGGCGCGGCAGTGACCATCGGGTGATGCGATACCGCCTTCGACATGCACGTATCCCGAGTGCAGCGGTGAGCGGATGCGGCCACCGCCGACGAGCGCCATGCCGATTTCGCCGGATCGCAGGCTTTGACAAGCGAGATGCAGTGCCACGAGCGAGGAGGAGCATGCAGTTTGCACGCCGATTGCCGGGCCGCGGAGGTCGAGCTTGTGGGCGATGCGAGTTGGGGCGAAGTCCTTCTCGTTGCCGAGTGTGAGGGCGTATTCCGCGAGGTGCGGCGCGATGTCGGGGCGAGTGGCGAGGTTGTTCTGGAGGTAGCTGTTGAGCGCGAGCCCGGTGAAGACGCCGATCGGCTCCGCGCTGCGTGATACGTCCTGACCGGCGTGCTCAAAGGCTTCCCAAGCGCATTCGAGGAGGATGCGTTGCTGCGGGTCCATGAGTTCGGCTTCGCGCGGTGTGAAACCGAAGAATGAGGCTGCAAACCGATCCGCGTCGTCGAGCGTGGCTCCAGCGTTAACGTATCCAGGCTCGGCGAGAACGGTGGACTCGACGCCGGATGCGCGAAGTTCGTCGGCGGTAAACGGGCGGATTGATTCGACGCCCGCGCAGAGATTCTCCCAAAATGCAGAGACATCGCGCGCGCCGGGAAGGTTGCCCGCCATACCGATGATCGCAATGGGTTCATTGGCCACGCGCGCGGCGGGATCTCCAGTCGGTTTTTCGTACCCCAGGGTCGCCGCCAGGCGCCATGTTTCGCCGCAGAGAAAGTCGTCGCGGAGCACGCCGCGCCAGCCGCCCGCTGCATCGGGATCGATCATTCGATGCGCGTGAAAATGAGGATCGTCGGAAGCAGGCACGGCCTTGGAAGCCGTCGCGGAATCCGCGCGATATGGATCGAGCACGGCGGAGTCGAATGGGATGCCGAGCGCGCTGAAAATGGCTTCCATGCTTGATCGCGGGTCGGCAACGAGGTCGGAGAAACGAAGGAAACTCTGCCGCTCGGGAGGAATGGTCGCGAGAAAATCGGCGATATTTCGGTGAGCGATATTCCAGACGACTTCTCCCGCCTGTCGCGGCGTGAGATCGCCCGCAGACGGCAGATAGACGCGATCCATGCGCTGCTTCTCGAACGAACGAATCACCTCGTACGGGTGACGAGAGAGGTGGATGTAAAACGCGTTTTCGAAAAGCGCCTCGGCGTGCCGGAGCGCTCCGGGGTCGAGCGTGCAGGAGGGTGATTTCTCGACCAGTTCGCGTGGCTCGATCCACTCAAGCAGGCGGGCGTAAAATTCGCCGGAGCCGAGATTTTCAAGCTCGCACTGTTCGAGAATCTCGCTGGCCTGCCGGTCATCGCAGTTCTTGATCTCGGCAATCGCGCGTAGGATTCCGTCGCGAGAAAATGCCCCGGATTGAGCGAGCGTCTCGGTGCCGAGGAGGCGGAGCTCGGATGCGGTAAAGAGGCCGGGATGCCGGTGGAGCATCGCGCGGAGCAGGGTGGTGCCGGAGCGCGGAGGCGCGAGGATGAAAATGGCGCGACGATTTCGCGGTTCGCCGGCGTGGGAAGCAGGCTGGAATGTCGGCAGTGAGGCGCGCACCCGCTCGATCATTGAGGAAGTGACGCGCGACTCATGCGCCGAAGTCGCGGATGTGTCTTCGCCGAAAGCACGGGCGATGGCCGCCGGATAGTGCTTTTGGAGGTATCCCGCGAGGAGCGCAATGGTGGGCGCCTCAAACATCGCGACGACGAACACCGGCTCGCCGATCCTTTGCTGGAGCTGCTGGACGAGCGTCGCGGCGCGGAGTGAATCGCCGCCGATTTCAAAAAAGCGGTCGTCGATTCCGATGCGATCGATGTGAAGGGCGTCGCGCCATTCGCTCGCGAGATAATGCTCGAGCGCGGTGCGCGGTGGGGTGAACGCGGTGGCGACCTCGGGGCGTTCGCGCGTCAGGGGAGGCAATGCGGCGCGGTCAATTTTGCCGTTCGGTGTGAGCGGGAATTCATCCATTCCAGCGAATACCGAGGGCATCATGAACGCGGGAAGCTGTGCAGCGACAAGCGCGCGCAGATCATTGATCGACGCGCTTTTCGGAGAAAAATAAGCTACAATCTGTGACTCGCCGCGGACGACTACGGCCGCAGTGTGAACGGTCGAATGCGTCTGGAGGACGGTTTCAATCGCATCGAGCTCGATGCGGTAGCCGCGGATTTTAACCTGGCGATCGACGCGGCCGAGAAACTCGAAATTGCCGTCCGACAACAGGCGCGCGAGGTCGCCCGATTTGTAGAGACGCGCGCCGTCTGACTGCAAAATAAAGCGTTCGGCGGTCAAGGCGGGCTGGTTGAGATAGCCCTGAGCGACGCCGTCGCCGCCGATGTGAATCTCGCCGGGAGTGCCCACTGGAACAGGGTTGCCGGCCTCGTCGAGGAGGCAAAGTTGCGTGCGCGCGATTGGCTTTCCGATAGTGATCGCAGCGCCGGGAAGGAGCTGGCAGGCGGTGCTCCAAACGGTGGTCTCGGTGGGTCCGTATTCGTTGAAGAGGGCGGCTTGGGGGAGACGCTGCGCGTGCTCTCCGGGAAGCGACGACGCACAATTTTCGCCCGCGACGATAACTGTCTGTAGAGAGGCGAGAGTCCCCGGAGCGCGGAGCAAAAGAGTGTGTAGCGACGGGAGGCAAAGGAGGTGCGTGATGGCTCGGGAACCGATCAGCGCGGCGAGCGCAAAGGGGTCGCGCTCTTCCTCGGCGGCGGGGAGAACGAGCGTCCCGCCAGTGCAGAGCGTCCAGAAAATCCCAGCCACCGAGCTGTCGAAAGCGAACGACGAGACGAGGAGAAATCTCGCGGGCGGATTCGCGTAAAACTCGAGCCGGGCGCGGGTCGAGTGGGCGAGATTTGCGTGTGAGACGAGGACGCCTTTCGGCCGGCCGGTGGAGCCGGAGGTGTAGATGACGTATGCCGTTCGATCAAGGCTGGCAGGAGAAAGGACGGTGGCAGGAACGACGGTGGAGTAATCTTCATCGAGAACGATAGACTCGATACCGTCGGAGAATTCCGATTCGAACTCGCGTGACGTGAGGACGAATCGCGGACCCGAATCGGCGAGCATGAAGCTGCGCAAACCGGCGGGGTATGCGGGATCGACTGGGACGTAAGCGCAGTCCGCCTTCAGGATCCCGAGCAAGCCGGCGATCGTCTCGGGCGTGCGATGCGCGAGGATGGCGACGTGCGAACCGGCTTCCGTGCCGCGCGCCCGCAGCAGATGGGCGATCGAATCGGAGCGGCGTCCGAGCTGCCGATAGGTGAGGCTTTTCTCCCCGGCGATGATCGCGATGGAGTCGGGGCTCTCCTCCGCACGCGCGCGCACGACTTCATGCACCGGAAGACCCGGTGGAAAGGGAAAGCTGGATGTCGATATCTTCGCGGACAAAACGCAGGAGTGGACCGCCTTTAGTTTTCGCGTTTTTTGATGCCACGCAACGCCGCGATCGACCCCACTGCCCAGCATGATGTGAATGAAAGAGCAGCGGCGAGGCTAAAAAGGGAAACGCGGGTCATGATTTTTATTGGCGCAAAATGATGGTGCGCGGATGCTCGCGTGCGCTGCCAGTCGGCGGCGCATTACGATTCATGACGGCATTTTCGCAATCCCGCACTAGCAGCGCGTATGCCATCCGCCCGAGCGTGGCGGGTACTGGCGCATGAAGCTGCGCGGCTATTCGAGCGCGGCGTTCGATCGCGGCGCGCCGCTCTGGCAGGAGGCGCTTTGGATCGCCGTGAAGGTGTTGTTTTTCATGAATCCGTGGCCGTGGCCGTCGGCGCTGCGAGTGGCGATGCTGCGGGCTTTCGGGGCGAGGATCGGCGAGCGCGTGGTGGTGCGCAGCCTCGTGAATATCAGCTTTCCATGGCGACTGACGGCTGGAGACGATGTGTGGATCGGCGAGGAGGCGATGCTGCTGACGCTCGCGCCGATCGTACTGGAGTCGGATGTGTGCGTGTCGCAGCGGGCGTTTCTGTGCACGGGGTCGCACCGGTTTCATGCTGAGAATTTCGATCTCGTGGCAAAGCCGATCACAGTGCGCTCCGGATCGTGGATCGCGGCGCACGCGTTCATCGCGCCCGGGGTGGAAATCGGTGTGGGAAGCATGGTGTGCGCGGGGAGCGTGGTGATCGGGGATGTGCCGGCGGGCACGGTCGTGCGGGGGAATCCGGCGGTGGCTGTGCCGCGCCGCGCGGAGGTGTGAAGGTCGGCGTTCCGGCGATGCGTGTCCTGTTTTTGAATCAGTTTTTCCCTCCTGATCCGGCCCCGACGGGCGTGCTTTTCCGCGAACTGGCGGATGATCTGGCGGCAGAGGGGCACGAGATCGAGTTCATCGCCTCGCGGCAGGAATATCGCGCTGGGCAGGGACAGCGCGGGCGGATGCGGCGAGAGTTGAAGGCGCTCGGCGCGATGCTGCTCGACGGGTTGCGGGCGCGGCGCGCGGATGTCGTGGTATCGGGAACTTCGCCGCCATGCCTGCTCGTCGTGGCGGCGATGGTCGCGCTGTGGCACCGGGCGCGTTCGGTGCATTGGGTCATGGACCTTTATCCTGAAATCGCGGTGGCGCTCGGCGAACTGCGCGATGGAATTTTGGCGCAGGCGATCGGGAAAATCATGGGCTGGGCGTATCGCCGATGCGCGCATGTGGTGGCGCTAGATGCGGACATGGCGGCGCGGATTTCAAAATATGGCGTGGCCGCGAAGATCGTGCGCCCGTGGGTCTTCGCAAGCGTAATGGCTCAGCGCGGGGCGGGGGAGCGAGGCGAACCGTGGACATGGATTTACTCAGGAAATCTCGGGCGTGCGCACGAGTGGGAGACGCTGCTGGCGGCGCAGGCGTTTCTGGAAAAGAGCGACGCGGGCGTGCGGCTGCTTTTTCAAGGCGGCGGACCTTCGTGGCCAGCGGCGCAGGCGCGGACGCAGGAACTCGGACTGCGAAATTGCGAGTGGCAGCCGTATGTGGCGGAAAGTGAATTGCGGGGCTCGCTGTTGCGCGCGGGTTGCTGTGCGGTGACACAGTTGCCCGCGACGCAAGGCATGTTGTGGCCGAGCAAACTGGGATTTTTGTTCACTCTCCCGCGACCGCTTTTGTGGATAGGGCCGGTGGATGGCGCGATCACCCAGGCACTGTGCGAGGTGCCTCACGCCGGGATTTTCGCGCCGGGACAGTCGGCTGAGGTCGCGCAGTGGCTGCTCGTTCAGCGAGAGCGCCGAGACGAGATTTCCGACGGCCTCGCCGCCGCGGCAGCACAGCGCGAGGTGGCGATGTCGAAAATGCGGGCGCTGGTGGTGAATGGGCCCTGATGCCGAAGCCGGAAAACTGCCCTCTGCGCAGTGGCACCTCGGATGCTATTGTCCGCGACCCGCATGTCCGCTGAACTCGATCAACTCGCATTTTCAACTGACGACCGCCCGGACGAGGCCGGTGGAGGAGGTGTGCGATGATTTTTTCGGTCGGCTTTTTTCTGCTAGGGTTTCTCGTCGCATTTCTCACGACGCCGTGGGTCATTCGGCTTTCGCACACGGGCATCGGGCTCGACGATCCAAATCAGTCGCGCAAGTCGCACACGGCGCCGATCCCGCGGCTCGGTGGCGCGCCGATCATGCTCGCGATTTCGCTGGGGCAAATCCTCATCCTCACGGTGGAGCCGCAGCACGCGTCGAAGTGGTTCCCGGTCCTGCTCGGCAGCCTGCTGATGTACGGGCTCGGACTGTGGGACGATCTGAAGCCGCTTGGCGCGCGGAAAAAGCTCGCTGGCCAAATCGCGACCGCGGTGATCGTTTATTGCATGGGGCTGAGCATCGATCGCGTCTCGTATCCCGGAGGCGCGTGGAGCGTGGAACTCGGCGCATGGAGCGCGCCGGTCACGATTTTCTGGCTCATCGCGGTTCCGAATATCGTGAATCTGATCGACGGCTTCGACGGCCTCGCGGGCGGGCTCGGACTTTTCATGTCCGTCACACTCGGAATCGTCGGCCTCTACAATGAGCAGCTCGCGGTCGCGTGGTACGCTTTCACGATGGCTGGCGCACTGCTCGGATTCCTCGTGTTCAATTTCCCGCCGGCGCGCATTTTTCTCGGAGACGGCGGCGCGTATCTCATCGGCTTCACGATTGCGGCGCTATCGCTCACGAGTTCGAACAAAGGCTCGGTCGCCGTCGTGCTCCTCGTCACGATCGTGGCACTCGGCGTGCCGATCCTCGACACGAGCTTCGCGCTGCTGCGGCGTGCGGTGCGCGGCTTTCCGCTTTTTCATGCGGATGGTGAGCACCTGCATCATCGACTGGAAAATCTCGGCTTTTCCAAAAGGCGCATCGTGCTGGGTATTTATGGCGTGGCGGTCGTCCTTTCGCTGCTCGCGCTGAGCATCGTCTGGACGCAGGCGCGCACTTTGCCGCTGGGGATTGCGTTCATTTTCCTGCTTGCGGTTTTGGTGCTGCGATACTTCCACCGGGTGCGGGATCTCGACGATATGTGGCGGAAGATGGGGCGCGTTTTCGGCCAGAGGCGCAGCGTGCAGTACGCGCTGCTGCAGGCGCGGCTGCTGGAGATGGAGGTGGAGCGGTGCAAAACGCGAGAGGAGTTTTGGCAGATTTTCGAGCAGACGCTGCGGCGGGTGGGCTTCGCGGAAAATGCCAGCGGCGATGAGCACGTCGAACTGCATGTGAAATACAATGGAAGCACGCCGTGGACGCTGCACGCGCCTCGGGAACGCGCGACACGTCGCGAGTGGCAGCGGATTGCCGAGTGCTTTCGCTCGGCATATATCAAAGGACGCGCACGATGGGACGAGTGAGCCGGAGGAGCCGGGCGAAGGAGCCCGCGGCGCGCACGGAAACCAACTGGCAGAGAGTCGCTGCGCTCGTGATTTTCGGCGTGCTCGCGACTGGCGCGCCGATGGCATTTGGAGCGGTCGATCGTTTCACGCAGATCGTCCTCGTGGGCCTTCTCGGCATCGGCGTGCTCCTTCAGCCGCCCCAAGTTGCGCGGGTCGGCAGATGGATGAATTTCGCGCTTCTCGCGCTCCTTGCGCTGGTGGTGGTGAAGGAGTTCGGACCGGCGAAGTTTTTCGGCCACACGACCTGGCGAACGACGCTGGAGGAAAGTTACGGGCTCGAGCTGCCATGGACGCATCACCCGGAGCCTGCGCGCGCGCTCGAGGCGCTGCTCACGGTCGCGGTGGCGGCAATTTGGCTTGTGTGGGTGCGCTCACTGGCGTCCGTGCGGGAGAATCGCGCGGCGCTCGCGTGGATGCTTTTCGGCGCGGGCACGCTGGTGGCGGCGGTGTCGTTTGCGGCGAAAGGGGGCGATCCGCGCGCAATCTGGGGGCTGCGCTACACGCCGGGCTGGCGTGGCTTTGGGCCATTCCCGAATCGCAATCACAGCGCCTGTTTTTTTGCGATGAGTGCGATCGTCGGCGCGGGTTGTGTGACTTGGGCGGGAATGCGGAGGAGATACGATTTGCTCACCGGCGGCATCCTGATGCTGGGTCTCGTGTTGAGCGGGCTTTTCGCCACGGAATCGCGCGGCGGCATGGTTGCGCTGGGCTGCGGCGCGCTCGTGTTTGTGGGCTTCGTGCTGGCAAAGCTGCGCAGCCGGCGGGCATTCGGCGTGGCTCTCGCGGCGCTGTTGGTGGCGCTCGCGGTGGCGTTGGTTTTCGGCTCGAAATCGCTCGCGAGATTTTCCAACGGAGAGGGCGCGCATGTGTCGAATCAACTCCGCCGCGAAATCTGGCACGACGGATTCGCGATGTGGCGGGACGCTCCGCTTTTCGGTCACGGGCTGAGTTCGTTCGCGGAGATTTTTCCGATGTATGAAACGATGCAGCTCGACGACCAAGTGGTGCTGCATCCCGAGAGCAGTTGGCTCCAGTGGCTCGATGAAATGGGCGCGGTTCCGCTGCTACTCGGCGCGGGGATTTGCCTCGCGTTTCTCCTCCCGCACGCGCGCGAAAATTTCCGCTCGCGAAACACCTTCTATCTCCGCGCCGGAGGCTTCGCAGCGACCGCGGCCCTACTCGCGCACTCCGTCATCGACGTGCCTGCTCATCGCTGGGGGACGGTGGCATTTGCGATTGCGGCCGTCGGTCTGGCGTGTCCCTGGAGATCGCGCGTTGCCGCATCGCAGCCGACGCGCCGGCCTGCGCTCCTGGCGCTCGGCATCGCTTTTTTTTGGTCGCTGCCGCTGCTCGCCGACTGGCCGGCGTGGTCGCCGCTTTCACTGAATCGTCTGCTCTCGAAGAACGAGCCATCGAACATTCTGAGGCTCGCGGAGATCGAGCGCGCGCTGCACTATTTCCCGCTAGATGCCGCGCTGCACGAGGCCGCTGGACTCGTGCTCCTGCGCTCCGGCGGCGCGCCCGCGAGCGAGTGGCAGCGGGAGTTTCAAATCGCCAGCCGACTCGTGCCGAGTTCATGGCGCACGCCTGCCGAGCAGGCTCGTGCCACCCGTAAAATCTCGCCGGCGTTTTCCCTCCATGCATGGCAACTCGCGATCGAGCGCGGCGCCCACCAACGCGAGGAATTGCTCGGTCTGGCGATGCGTGAGACGACGTCGAATCCCGCGTCCTCAGCCGCGTGGAGCAGTTACGTGGAGGCGCATCCCGACTTGCTGCTGGCCTACTCCCGCACCGCGCCGGAGGACCTTGGGCGTGATGCGTTCCATCGGTGGTGGGAGGGGCGGGCGCTCACTTCCGCAAAGATCGGCGATACGGAGGTGCGCGATTTTTATCCCGCGCTGCGTCGATGGGGGACGCCGCGGCAGCTTGCGCAGTGGATGGAGCACCGGCCGGATTTGCGGGCGCGGGACGCGCGAGTTTGGGCTTCGATCATCGTACAGTGGGGCGATGAAGCTGGCGCTTGGGCGGTGCTCGCGGCGGCATTTCCCGAGCCGGAATTCCCCGCACCGCGCCAGTCGCTCCTCCGCGACGATCTCGAGCGACGCTGGAAATCCGACGCGCGAGATCTCGTGAACGCGCGCGTTTTGGCGCAATACCTCCTGACGAACGATGAGATTGCCGCTGGGAAAAAAATCATCCTCGATGTCGCTCATCGGCGTGACGCGCCCGATTGGTTCGTCACGAAAGCGGCCCACATTCTCGCGGCAGACGGCCAACTCGCCGAGGCGATCGCGCTGCTGCTCCACGATCAGGCGAAGTGAATTTCGGGATTTCCGAACGCCGGAATCGGGGTAAATAAGCCCCGTGGCGCGATCACTCATCCCAAAATCCCAGCCGCCCGGCACCCGCGCGGTCGATGCCGGCGTGCGTGAGCGCATTCACGCGTTCATCGCCGAGCGCGGGTTGAGGAAGACCACACAGCGCGACGCGATCATCGAGGCGGCATTCAGTACGACCGAGCACTACACGGCCGAGGATTTGCTCGCGAGGGCGAAAAAAATCGACCCGTCCGTGTCACGCGCGACCGTGTATCGCACCCTGCCGCTGTTCGTGGAATGCGGCGTTCTGATGGAGATGGACTTCGGCGGTGACCACAAGTTCTACGATCCGAATTTCATAGAGCACCCAAATCACAACCACCTGATTTGCACCGACTGTCACAAAATCGTGGAGTTCGACGACGTCCACATCGACACGCTGGAAACGTGCATCAGCAAACGTCTCGGCTTTTCTCCCGAGAAAAAAAGCGTCCGCATCGAGGCAAGTTGCGACGAGCTGAAGATGAAGGGTGCGTGCGGGAAGATGAAGGCTTGAGGGCGGCTTGGCTCTGCGTGGCGAGTGCCCGTGCGACCGGCCGGCCGGTTTGACTTTTGGCTGCGGTAAATTCTAGTTCCGCCCGCTTGTCGAAATTCCGCTCCCATCCAATTTTCGTTTCGCTCGTGGTTTTCCTTTTGACGGCGGGCTACGGCGAACAACTTTTTGGGCAGTTCACGCGGCATCACCATGAGCGGGCCGTTCAATCCTGCGCGGTGGAAAATGGGGAAGTGGGCGTGCATCAGGATCACGATGAGGACAGCCGTGAGAGCGGGGAGAGCGGCTGCTTGGAGCACATGAATGTGATTGGCATGCTGCAACAGCCGACGGCGGCGCTGATCGTGAATCGGCGGCAGGTGGGCATCGTGGCGGCGGGCGCGGCGAGCCGGGTGGAGGCGCCGGTGCGGGGGATCGATTATCCGCCTCAGTTGAGTTAACCGGACGGCGGTGTGCCCTCGTGCTTTTGCGGCACGGCAGGGCGCGGGTCGTTTCTAAAAATCACGCGCGCATCTTCGCGCCGCGTGCCACTTCGCCGAGCGCCGTCGCGCTTCGCGTTCATCCACACGTCCCCGCTATTCGCATCTCACTTCCATGAATTTTACCTTCCATTTCCGCGCACTCTCAAGCCGCATTTCCGGCCTCGCCGCGATACTCTTTTTCTCCGTCGCTGCCCTCGCTTTCTCCGAGGCCGTCACACTCGACGCGCTCGTTTCCGAGACCGTCGCGCGCAACCCCGAGCTGAAGTTTTACGAAGCTGAAATCGCAGCGGCACGCGGTGGGCGCACGACCGCTGGCGAGTGGGCGAACCCGGAATTAAGCGCGGAACTCGGGAGTAAAAAAGTGCGCGATCTCGGCGGAAACAAAGTCGGCGACGGACCGGCTTGGTCGGTGTCGCTCGCGCAGACCTTTGAGTTTCCCGGGCGCGTCAGCTTGAGAAAGGCGCTGGCGAATCGGCAGATCGAATTGGCGCAGTTCGGGCTCGAGCAATTCCGCGCGGCGCTGGCCGTGCGAGCCCGCTCGCTCGGCTACCGGTTGCTTGCCGCGCAGCAGCGTGCGGACGCGGCGCGCGGAGTCTCGCAGCGGTTTCAGGATTTGCTCTCGGTGCTCGTCCAGCGCGATGTGGCGGGGGTCGCGCCGCTGCTGGAGAGGCGCATCATCGAGGCGAGCGCATTCACGCTGGACCGGCGCGCGAGCGAGGCGTCGATCGAGGCGCGCAACGCGCAATTCGAGTTGAATCAGCTCCGCGGGCTGCCCGTTTCGACTCCTGTGGAAGTGGTGCGGGCGATTTTGCCGCTGAAAAATCCACCCGCGCTCGAACTCCTGATGGCCACCGCGCGCGAGCGAAATTTCGACATCCGCACGCGCATCGCGGAGCTTGAACAGCAAGGCCTGCGCGTGCAACTCAATCGGAATGAACGCTGGCCATCGGTGACGGTCAGGCCATTCGCCTCCTTTGAAAAAGGGGCGGACCGCGAGCGCACGATCGGACTCGGAGTGACCGTGCCGCTGCCGCTGCTCAGCCGAAACGCGGGCAACATCGCGACGGCAAAAGCACGGGAGGCGCAGGCCGAGGTTTCGCTGAATGTAGCGCTCCGCGAAGTCGAGCGGAAGATCGCCGCCGCGCTGCACGCGTACGAAACTTTTCTGGCGGAGATGGCGAAATGGCCGGCGGATGTTGCCGAGAAATTCGGCGACGCGGCGCGGATGGGGGACGAAAATTACCGGCTCGGTGCGCTTCCGATCACAACCTACACCGAACTGCAAACGCAGTATCTGGACACCGTGGATGCGCTGCTTTCCACGCAAGCCGACGCGCTCGAAGCCCGGCAGCAACTCGAGCTCCTGACCGGACTGAACCTCGGCAACGCACCGGCTCCGGCGGCACAGAAAGCCTCCGGCAAATGATCGACAAAATTCTCGAGTTCTCGATGCGGCAGCGGGCGCTCGTCCTGCTGGCCGCGCTCGGCCTCCTCGGCGGCGGGCTGTGGTCCGCGTGGCATCTGCCGATCGATGCTGTGCCGGACATCACCGGCGTGCAGGTGCAGGTGAATACCGAGGTCTCGGCGCTCGCCGCGGAGGAGTCTGAAAAGCTCATCACGAGGCCGATCGAGGTGGAACTCGCGGGTCTGCCCGGCGTGGAGGAAATGCGTTCGTTGACGAAGTTCGGCCTCTCGCAAGTCACGCTCCAATTCGCCGACGGCACCGATATTTTCGGCGCACGGCAGCTCGTTGCCGAGCGCCTGCAAAATGCCGCCGAGCAACTGCCGCCGGGCACCGCACCGAAGCTCGCGCCGATCAGCACCGGACTCGGAGAAATCTTCTACTACACCGTCCAATACAAGCCCGGCGCGAAGCGGCCCGACACCGAGCTGGAGCAGCTTATGGAGCTGACGGAAATCCAGGAATACACGATCAAGCCGCTCCTGCGCACCGTGCCCGGCATCGCTGAAATCAACGGCACCGGAGGCTACGAAAAGCAATACGAGATCCAGCCGAAACCAGCCGCGCTGGAGGCGGCGGGCATGACTTTCAGCGAGCTCGCGGAGATCATCGAGCAGAACGTGGAGAACGCGGGCGGCGGCATAATCAGCCGCGGCGGACAGCAGCTCACGATCCGCGCGGTCAGCCGCGTCACGACGCCGGAGGAGATCGGCAACCTGCCGATCAAATTCGGCGCGGCGGTGCAACCGCTCATGGTGAAGGACGTCGCCGAGGTCACTTTCGGCACGAAATTTCGCACCGGCGCGGCGACGCTGAACGGACGCGAGGCGGTGATCGGCACGACGCTCATGCTCTCCGGCGAGAACAGCCGCGAGATCGGCGAGCGGGTGAAAAAGCGCATCGCCGAGATACAGACGAAACTCCCGGAAGGCGTAGAAATGGCGGTGCAATACGACCGCTCCGAGCTGATCGACCGCACCATCGGCACGGTGAAAAAAAACCTGTTCGAGGGCGCGATCCTCGTGGTGGTCGTGCTGCTCGCGCTGCTCGGAAACTGGCGCGCGGCGCTCATCGTCGCTTGCGCCATCCCGCTGTCGTTTCTGTTCGCGCTGGCCGGCATGTTGAAAGGCGGCGTCTCGGGAAATCTGATGAGTCTCGGCGCGGTCGATTTCGGCCTCATCATCGACGGTGCGGTGGTCATCGTGGAGAACATCGTGCGCCAGCTCGGAGCCCGTCAGCACAAGCTCGGACGGGCGCTCACGGCTGAGGAGCGCGCGCACGTCGTGCTCACCGCGAGCAAGGAAGTCGGGTCCCCGATGTTTTTCGGCGTCGTCATCATCACGATCGTCTATATCCCGATTTTGGCGCTCACCGGCATCGAGGGGAAAATGTTTCACCCGATGGCGATCACCGTGATGCTCGCGCTCGCCGGCGCGCTGCTCCTCGCGCTCACGCTCATGCCGGTGCTCTGCTCGTTTTTGCTGCGCGGGAAAATCCACGAGGGCGACAATTTCCTCATGCGTGTGGCTCGGCGCATCTACGAACCGACGCTGCGCGCGGCGCTGAAGCTGCGCTGGATCGTGTTGCTCGCCGCGGCGCTGCTCTTCGCGGGGACGATCGTTTTGTTCAATCGTCTCGGCGCGGAATTCGTCCCGACGCTCGATGAAGGATCGATCGCTGCGATGCTCTACAAGCCTGTGGGAATGAGCCTCGAGGAATCGCTGCGCACCGACATCGAGGTGGAAAATGCAGTGCTCGCGCAGTTCCCGGAGGTGACGCGAATTTTCTCGCGCATCGGCTCGAGCGAGATCGCGACCGACCCGATGCCGGTGAATGAAAGCGACGTGTATATTTTCTACAAACCGCTCGAGGAATGGGCGCGGACGCCGGGGCGTCCGACGACGAAAGCCGAGCTGAGCGAGCAGCTCGACGCGGCGCTCAAAAAGATCAATTCCGAGTACGACATTCTCTTCGCGCAGCCGATCGAAATGCGGTTCAACGAAATGCTCGAAGGGACCAAGGCCGAACTTGCGGTGAAGATTTTCGGCACCGACTACGAAGTGCTCGAAAAGCTCGCGACGGAGGTCAAAGAAATCCTCGAATCCACGCCGGGCGTGGCGCAGGTGGAATACGAAACGGAGGGCCGCACGCCGCAGCTCCAGATCGAGGTGAAACGGGACGCGCTCCAGCGCTACGGGATGCAGGCGGGCGAGGTGAACAAGGCGGTCAGCGCGGCGCTCGGCGGGCAAATCGCGGGCAGCGTGCTCGATGGGAATCGCCGCCGCAGCATCGTCGTGCGGATGCCCGAGGCATTGCGCGCCGACGATGAGCAGATCAAAAAGCTGCCGCTGCGCGTGGGGCAAAATGGACTCGTCCCGCTCGGCAGCGTGGTCGATTTCAAGACCGGGGAAACGGTCGAGCCGATCCTGCGCGACAATGGACAACGCCGGGCCGCGCTGATGGTGAATGTCGGCGCGCGTGACCTCGAGGGATTCGTGCGCGACGCCGAGCAGCGGATCAAGGAACAGGTGCGACTTCCCGAGAACTACATCGTCGAATTCGGCGGGCAGTTTGAGAATTTGCAGGAAGCGCGCACGCGTCTTGCGGTCGTCGTGCCCTCGGCGCTCGTGCTCATTTTCATCCTCATTTTCCTGGCATTCGGCAGCGTGCGGCAGGCGCTCATCGTCTATTCCGGCATCCCTCTCGCAGTGACCGGCGGAGTCGCGGCACTCGCGATTCGCGATATGCCATTTTCGATCACCGCGGCGGTCGGCCTCATCGCGCTGAGTGGCGTCGCGGTGCTGAACGGCCTCGTGCTCGTGACCTATTTCAATCAGCTCCGCGAGCAGGGCCGGGCGATCCGCGATGCCGTGCTGGAGGGCTCGTTCACGCGCCTGCGTCCGGTACTGATGACCGCGCTCGTCGCGTCGCTCGGATTCGTCCCGATGGCGCTCGCGACCGGCGCGGGAGCCGAGGTGCAGCGCCCGCTCGCGACGGTGGTGATCGGCGGCATCCTCAGCTCGACGGTCCTCACGCTCATCCTGCTGCCCCTGCTTTACGCGATGTTCGAGCGCGAGCCGGCTGGGAAAAATTTAGGAAGTGAGATTTCGGATTCAGGGAGTTAAGAGCGCGTCCGTTTCACTTCCTAAATCTCCCTTCTTCCTTCCTAAATTTTCTCCATGTGGCACGGCCGATTCAAAGAACAGACAGCGGAACTTTTGCAGCGATTCAGCGAGTCGATCAGCTTCGATTGGCGGCTGTGGGCGCATGACATCGAGGGGTCGATCGCGCATTCCGCGGCGCTGGAAAAGGCGGGGCTGATAACGGCGGAGGAACGCGAGAGAATCGTCGCGGGGCTGCTCGAGATCGGCGGGGAGATCGAGCGCGGGGAGTTTCAGTTCAAGATCGAACTGGAAGACATCCACATGAACATCGAGGCCGAGCTCACGCGCCGCATCGGCGCGCCGGGGGCGAAGCTGCACACCGCGCGCAGCCGCAACGACCAAGTCGCGCTCGACCTGCGGCTTTACCTCCGCGCGGAATCGGATGCGCTCGTGCTTTCGCTCCGCGAAATGCAGCGCGCGCTGGTGGATCTCGGCGCTCGGCACAGCGACGTGATCATCCCCGGCTACACACATCTGCAGCGTGCGCAGCCCGTTTTTTTCGCGCACCATTTGCTCGCGTATGTCGAGATGTTCGACCGCGATATCGGGCGCATTCGCGACTGCCGAGCGCGGCTGAATGTCATGCCACTCGGCTCGGGCGCGATCGCCGGATCGACCATCCTGCTCGATCGCGAGTTGATCGCGCGGCTGCTCGACTTTCCCGCGGTGACGCAAAACTCGATGGATGCGGTGAGCGACCGCGACTTCGCGGTGGAGTTGCTCGCCGCGCTGGCGCTCGTCGCCACGCATCTTTCGCGGTTGAGTGAGGACGTGATTTTGTGGGCGTCGAGCGAGTTCAAATTCATCACGATCAGCGATGCGTTCACGACCGGCAGCTCGCTGATGCCGCAGAAGAAAAATCCCGATGTGGCAGAGTTGACGCGCGGAAAAGCGGGCCGCGTATTTGGCAATCTGCTGTCTCTGCTGACGACGCTGAAAGGGCTCCCGATGACCTACAATCGGGACATGCAAGAGGACAAGGAACCGGTCTTCGACTCGATCGAGACGGTCAAAAACGCGCTCGCGATTTTCACCGCGATGCTGGCCGGAATCCGTGCAAATCCCGAGCCGTGCGCTGCTGCCGTGGCCGACCCGATGCTGCTCGCGACCGACCTCGCAGATTACCTCGTGAATCGTGGCGTGCCGTTTCGGCAAGCACACGAAGTCATCGGGAAAGCGGTCGCGCTCTGCGGCACGCGCCGCTGCGATTTGCCGCAGCTCACGCTCGAGGATTTCCGCGCGCTCTCGCCCGCGTTCGAGCTCGATGTTTTTGCGATGTTGGATCTGAAAAATGCGATGGCCGCACGGCAGGGAATTGGTGCGCCATCGCCGCAAAATATCGCCGCGCAGCTCGCTCGATGGACCGCAGCGCTGGCGGTCTAAAATTCTTACAAGTCCGGACCGACGTTGCCGTACGCGTGGACTTTTTCACAAATGAGGCGGAGCTGGCTTTCCAGGTCTCCGCTGGCGGTTTTGAACGCGTCCGCGTCGATCGTCAGCGGCGCTCCTAGGACGACGAGCGGCGCGCCGTATTCGGGCGTACGCATCGCTTGCTCAATGCTGAGGCCACCGACTGCTTGGACTGGAATTTCGACCGCGGCGACGACTTCGCGGAGCTGGTCGAGCGGGCTCGGGCAGCGGCCTCCGGCGGCGACGATTCCACGCCGCTCGTCGTAGCCGATGTGATGGATCACGTAATCGCAACCCAAGTTCTGAAGCCGTCTCGCGGACGCTACCATGTCGGGGGCGCCGAGATTGTCGCCCATGATTTTGATCCCAAAATCACGCCCGGCTTGCACAACGACTTTGATCGTCTCGGCGTGTGCGCGCTCCATCACGACGACGTGAGTTGCGCCCGCTTTCGCCATCAATTTCGCCTCCAGCCAGCCGCCATCCATGGTCTTCAAATCGGCCACGATCGGCACGTCTGGAAACTCGCGGCGTAGGGCTCGCACACCGTGCATCCCTTCTGAAATGATGAGCGGCGTGCCAGCCTCCAGCCAATCGACGCCGGCGCGCAGCGCCATGTGCGCGGTGTCGAGCGCCTCGGGAATTTCGGTCAGGTCGAGCGAGATTTGGACGATGGTTTGCATGTTTGGCTGCGGTTTACATCGGCGTGCGCGCGTGGTCGAGTGACGGTGTTTTGAAAGCCATCGCGCAGTGTCATTTTTACGGAATCGTCGATCTCGGATACGTCGCCGCAGGCGATGCGCTGACGGCTGCTGAGCAAATGATTGAGGGAGGCGTGGACATCATTCAGCTCCGTGCCAAAGGCGCATCGGAGGCTGAAATTGAGACGCTCGGGCAGTGCCTGCTGACGGTCACGGAACCCGCTGGAATCCCGCTGATCGTGAACGATTTTCCTCAACTTGTGCCCGCGATCGGCGCGGCGGGAGCGCATGTCGGGCAGGACGATTTTTCGGTTGAAGATGCGCGCTGGCGGGCAGGCCGCGCGCTGTCCGATGAGGTGCCGCTTCCGCTGATCGGAAAATCGACGCACAGCATCGAACAGGCAGTCGCCTCGGAGCGTGAGGGCGCGGACTACATCGGCTTTGGCCCGCTCTTTTCCACGTCGACAAAACCGGGCCGCCCCGCGATCGGCCTCGACGACATCCGGCGCGTCCATGAGCTCGTGACCATCCCGATTTTCTGCATCGGCGGCATCAAGCTCGAGAACCTCGAAACCGTCCTCTCCGCCGGCGCGCGCCGCGTGGTCATCGTCTCGGGAATCCTGCAGGCGCCGGACATCGCGGCTTACTGCCGCGAGGCGCGTCGGCGACTGGACTCCGCATTTAGCGTTTGAGCCGTCGAAACCGCGCCGCTACAGCATCCGCACTCCGCACTTCCTCAATCCCAAATCTTACTTCCTAAATTCTCCATGCCCGTTCTCGTCGTTGGTTCCGTCGCACTCGATACCGTTAAAACACCCGTCGAGGAGCATGCCGATTTGCTCGGCGGCTCGGCGTCGTATGCCTCGGTGGGCGCGAGTTTTTTCACGGATGTGAATCTCGTCGGAGTGGTCGGGAGCGATTTTCCAAAAGCGCATGTGGACTACTTTCGCACGCGGAAAATCGACCTCGCGGGCTTGCAAACCGTTGAGGGGAAAACGTTCCGCTGGTCGGGCGAATACATGTGGGATTTGAACACCCGCGAAACCCGCAGTGTAGAGCTGAACGTCTTCGAGCATTTCACGCCGACGCTGCCCCCCGGGTATGCTGAGACGCCGTTCGTTTTGCTCGCGAATATCGCGCCGTCTTTGCAAAGCCATGTGCTCGATCAGATGCAGAAACCGCGGTTCGTGATTGCCGACACGATGGACCTGTGGATCAACATCGCGAACGATGATTTATGCGCGCTGCTGCCGCGCGTGGACATGCTGATTTTAAACGACGGCGAGGCGCGGCAATTCACGGGCGAGACGAGCCTGATCAAGGCTGGGGCAAAGATCCGGGCGCTCGGACCGAAATATGTGGCGATCAAAAAAGGGGAGCATGGGTGCCTGCTTTTCGGTGAAAACGAGTTCTTCAGTGCGGGCGCGTATCCGCTCGAGGACATCCACGATCCGACGGGTGCGGGAGACACTTTTGCCGGCGGTCTCGCCGGTTATCTCGCGGCGCAAAATCAAGGTGCGGTGACTTTCGCGCAGCTCCGAAAAGCGGTGGTCGCGGGGAGCGTGCTGGCGAGTTTCAACGTCGAGGCATTCAGTCTCGAACGGCTCCGCACTTTGACCCAAAACGACATCGACGAGCGGTATGAAATGTTCCGGCTGATGAGCCAGTTCGAGGTGCTCTAACCTTTTTAAAAATACTCCAAATGTTCACTCGCTCCGATTCTCATCCCATCTCGGTCGTCACTGGCGGTGCCGGTTTTCTCGGCTCTCATCTCACAGACCGGCTGCTGGCCGAGGGGCATCGCGTGATCGGGCTCGACAACTTCATCACCGGCAAGACCGCGAACATCGAGCACCTTGCTGGTAACGAGAATTACAAGTTCATCAAGCAGGACGTTTCCAATTACATTTTCCTGCCGGACGACGTGGATTTCGTGTTCCATTTCGCCTCTCCGGCGAGCCCGATCGACTACCTCGAATTTCCGATCCCGACGCTGAAGGTCGGTGCGCTCGGCACGCATAACACGCTCGGCCTCGCGAAAGCGAAGGGCGCGACTTTTCTCCTCGCCTCGACGAGCGAATGCTACGGCGATCCGCTCGTGCATCCGCAGCGCGAGGATTACTGGGGGAACGTGAATCCCATTGGCCCGCGCGGCGTTTACGACGAGGCGAAGCGGTTCGCGGAAGCGATCACGATGGCCTACCACCGCTACCATCATGTCGATTCGAAAATCGTACGTATCTTCAATACGTACGGCCCGCGGATGCGGCTGCGCGACGGGCGCGTAGTGCCGGCATTCATCGGCCAGGCGCTGCGCGGCGAACCGCTCACGATTTTTGGCGATGGCTCACAGACACGTTCGTTCTGCTTCGTGAGCGATCTTGTGGATGGGATTTTCAAGCTCGCCATGTCCGATTTTCACGAGCCTGTGAACATCGGAAATCCGCGCGAAATGACGATCAAGCAGTTCGCCGAGGAGATTAAAAATCTCACTGGCGCGGCGTCTGAAATTGAGTTCCACCCACTGCCGGTGGATGACCCGAAAGTGCGGCAACCGGACATCACTCGGGCAAGGAGCGTATTGAATTGGGAGCCGCGCGTTGCCTTTGAAGACGGCATTCGCGCGACGATCGATTTTTTCAAAACGCGACTGGATTGAGTTTTTCGGCACTTTTTTCTAGCCAAGGAAAAGCATTTGTTTCAGATAACTCCCCTCCCTCCCGTTCCCGCAGCCTCCCACCAACTCCCTGCCATGAAATATCTCTTTCTCTCCATCGTCGCAGTTTTCGGGCTCAGCCTCACTGCTTCTGCTCAGGTGCCAGTTGGTCCAGGTTCGGTGAAGCTGGGCAAGGTGCAGCCGGCGATCATCAAGACACCGGAGTTTCAGATCACCGGCGGGCAGAACAAACGCTACAAGCTCGGCGACTGGCTCGAGGTCGAGGTCGAGTTCGAGACTAAGCCGGAGGATGTCGACGAACTAACTTTCAAATACACGATCCTTTTCGAGAAGAAGCTCCTCGATGGCGAGGTGACGCACGTCAGCATCCCGAAAGGTCGCGACCATTATTCCGTGATGTATGTGGCGCCGCGGACGCTTGATCGGCTGACTGGCGGAAAGGCAATTACGCCCGGGAGCATCGAGAATATTTGGATCGAAGTCTCGCGCCAGGGGCAGGTGCTCGACAAAGCGAGCTTTCGTCCGGGCGCGGTGCCGAACGTGCCGCATCTGACCGGCTATGTTATGAACAAGAGCGAGACGCCTTTCGCGGCGCTCTACTTCGATCGCTACGAGGCGATCAAACACAAACCGTAGCAGTCCTCAGGCGGAACTTTTAATTCATGGCTGCACCGAACCGCATCCTTAGTCTCGATCTCGGGACTCAGACAGTGAGCATCGCTGAGTTTCAGATGGCGAAAGACGGGGGGCTCGTGCTCATCGGACGCCAGAGCACCGAGCTTCTCGCTGATCCGGGCGCGGACAGCTCACGACTTTCGCAGGCAAAAATCGCGGCGAGCGAAATGGTCGCGACGATGAATTGCAAGGGGGCCAGCGTGGATTTCACGGTGTCGGCGCAGGCGGTGTTCACGCGCTTCGTGAAACTGCCGTCGGTCGGCGAGGATCAGGTCGATCAGATCGTCACTTTCGAGGCCCAGCAGAATGTTCCTTTCCCGATCGACGAGGTCGTCTGGGATTATCAGTTAGTGGATAGTGGCTCGGCGGAATTCGAGGTCGTGCTCGTCGCGATCAAGTCCGATCTTCTGGATGAGATTAACGGTGCGGTCGAGGACGCGGGGCTCAAGACGAACATCGTCGATGTGTCGCCGATGGCGATCTACAACGCCTATCGATACAACTACAGCGAACTCGAAGGATGCTCCCTCATCATCGATATCGGTGCGCGGACGACGAATCTCATTTTCATCGAGCCGAAGAAAGTTTTCAGCCGGAGTATTCCGATTGGCGGGACGAAGATCACCGAGGCCATCGCAAAGGATTTTAACGAGCCATTCGGAGCCGCTGAGGAGCGCAAAAAGCGCGACGGATTTGTGAGTCTCGGCGGTTCTTACGCGGACCCGGATGACCCCGAGATTTCACGCGTATCGAAGATGATTCGAAACTCGATGACGCGTCTGCACGCGGAGATTTCCCGTTCGATCAGCTTTTACCGGTCGCAGCAGCAGGGCACGGCGCCGGCGAGGGTTTTCCTCTGTGGCGGGAGTGCGAGCCTGCCTTACATGCGCGAATTTTTTAACGAAAAACTCCAGATGCCCGTCGAGTTTTTCAATCCGCTGCGCAACGTCGCGGTCGGCGAAGCCTTGGACGTGGACGAAATCGGGAAAAACGCACACACTCTTGGCGAAGTGGTGGGCTTGGCATTGCGCAATATCAGCAGTTGCCCAATGGAGTTGAACCTCCGCCCTGTGAGTGTTGTGAATCGGCAGCGACTGGCAAAGCAGCGGCCTTACATCATTCTCGCGGGTGTGTGCGCCATCCTCATTGTCGCCGCTTGGTGGCTTTATTATTATAAGGCCGCGGAAGCGACGAGCAATGTAGTGAGTTCGCTCCAGGTGCGGGTCGCACCGCTCAAGGACATGGAGAATCGCATGGGCACCGTACGTTCTGAGGTCAAGCGCGAGGAGGAGCTTTCTCAGCCGCTCATTCAGGCGATCAGCGACCGGGATTACTGGCCCAGCATCATCGAAGACATCAATTCGCGACTGCCAGCCGAGTTCGTGTGGGTGACTTCGTTTGAGGCATTGGAAGTAAAGTCAACGCCCGGTGCACCGCCTGCCGGTCCGAAACCGGGAGCGAAGGGCGGCGCATCAAAAGCGGGAGGGCGGCCGCTGCTACTGCAAGGACTTTATCTCGATAACCCTCGCGGTGCCGCCGTGGTGGATGATTTCGTCGCGAAGCTCAGTGAATCGTCGCTGTATGAAGTGAACAAGAACGAACTGAAGCGCTCAGTCCCGAACGAGTCGGAATGGGCTTACGACTACTCCGTGCAATTGATCCTGAACCCTCCCAGCCCTCGCAAATGAACTGGTTCAAAGAGAACAAATTCCTCGCAGGATTTCTGGGTGCCGTCGTCGTCATGTGCGGCATCCTCGGTTTCTTGATGCTCTCCGCGAAGGGGCAATATGCGGACGCTTCCTCTGCGTTCGACGAGCAGTCTCGGGAACTGGAGCAACTGGAGAAGCTCGCACCTTATCCCGACGCAAAAAACCTCGCGGCACTGAAGGCGCAGGAGAAAGAAGTGCAGGATGCGGTCGGCGCATTGCAGGCGAAACTTCACGCTCTGGAAATCCCGGTGGAGCCTTTGAAGCCCGAGGATTTTCAGGATCAACTCAAGAAAACGGTCCTCACGATCAGGGGCAAGGCGGCGGAAAAGGGAATGGCTCTGCCGGAAAAGTTTTACATGGATTTCGGCACCTACGAAAACGAGCCACCGCGGGCCGAAGCGGCGCCGCTTTTGGGCCGGCAACTCAAAGCGATGGAATTCGTCGTATCGCAATTGATCGAAAATCGTGCGGAGGCGCTAACGAAGATCGAGCGTGAGACTTTTCCCGAAGAAAGCGGAAAGGGCGGGGGAGCGAAAGCCGGTGGGTCGGGCGTCAAAGAGCCCAAAGGGGAAAAGGGTGCCGTGAAACGCCAATACTTCGACATCGGATTCACGGCGGAACAGCGGACATTCCGCGCAGTTCTCAATCAAATCGTCAACTCGAAGACGCAGTTCTACATTCCTCGCCAGATCGAGGTGAAGAATCAGCACGACAAAGGCCCTGCTCGATTCGACCCCGCGGAAGCTGCGGCTGCGGCGGCAGCGGCCGCGGCAGCGGCTGCTACGCCGGCACCAGCGCCGGAGGCGGCTCAGCCAGCACCGATGGCGGCTCCAGCAGCGGGCGCGCCTCCCGCTCCGGTGCCTGTCGTCCCGCTAACTGTGCTTGATTCCAAAGGCGAGAAGGCCGAGCCGCGGAAATATCTCGTGGGTGAGGAAAAGCTCGAAGTTTCCATGCGCATCGACGTCGTGGATTTCCCGTCACCAGCGAAGAAGTAGCTTATGGACTGGATCAAGAAACATTCCGACCAATTCGCCTTGGCGCTGCTCGCGCTTGGACTCCTCGTCGCGGCCATCCTGGTTCTTTTAAAGTCGTCCGGATTTGCTGAGAATTTCAGCGCCGTCCAAACCTCCCCCGCGCACAACGATCGCATCGCACCGCTCGACAAGACTGCGCTGGAAGAAGCGACTGCGAATGTCTCAAAACCCAGCGGGTGGGATGTTAAGAAAGACGCCGGCTCGTTGTTCGTCTCTCACAAATACCTGCTCGATCCTACGACTCATCGCCCGGTGCGCCCCGGCGGCGGTGGCATGTTGAACCCTCCGGTCCCGGATGACTGGCTGTTGAAATACGAACTCAATCTTCTCTCCAGCACCGTGCTCCAAGACGATCCGGACGGCGATGGATTCAGTAATCTCGATGAATATCTCGGTGCTGATCGAAGCGAGAAAAATGAAGACGCCGACTCGACCAACCCCAAAGACAAGGAATCGCACCCGCCCTACTACACGAAGCTGTTCCTGAAGCAGTATATCGCGGTGCCGTTCCGATTGAAGTTCCAGAGCTACGACGGGGATCCCAAAAAGCCGGATTCCATGAGTTTCCAGATCAACACGCTCGATTTGCGACAACCGACTGTGTTCCTGAAATTTGGCGATAACGTGCCGGGAACGAAGTTCAAACTCGAAAAATTCGAGCTCAAATCCAAACTGAATGAAAGTACTGGCTCACAGGATGACGTGTCTGAACTGACGGTGCTGAACACTGAGACGGCAGAGCGCATCGTCCTCGTTCTCGAAAAAGTCATCAACTCCCCAGATTCCTACGCGCTCTTCTCCTATCTCTGGCCTAGTCCGCCTCGGGATATTCGAGTCAAGAAGCTTCAGGAATTCGTCCTCGTGCCAAATACGCAGGAAAAATACAAACTCATTGACATCAGCGAGACGGGAGCCCAAATAGCGCTTCCGTCCGGCGAGAAATATACCGTCCCTTTGCTGCCGAAGTAACGATTTCCCGTTCCGCGCGATCCACGTCAGACATGGCTTTGCGCATCGAACTCACCTTTTAAACCTCCTTCATTTTCCCAATCCTACCTCCATGACCAAGTCCACATTCATCCGATCCTTTGCCATCCTCACCGGCATTCTCGCATCCAGCGCCGCCTTTGCCGGTTCGTCGGATGACGCGACAGTCGTCACCACTAGCGTGACCACCAGCGTGCAAAGCGCTGCGGAACGTGAAGCGCAGCGTCGCTACGATCGGGCTGAGCGGATTGGGCGCGATGCGATAGACGCCGGTGACAAGGCGCTCGATGAAAAGGATTACGCGACCGCTTTCGCGCAGTTTAAACTCGCCTGCGACAATATTCCAAATGCTCCCCGCACCAAGCGACTTTACGCGAGCGCCCTTGATGGACTCTGCGAGTCTGGAGTGAAGCTCGCCGAACAGCGAATCGCGGAAGGGCGTTACGCAGATGCTAAAGCGACCCTGACGACTGTGTTGGATGATCGGTACGACCCTCGTTGCAAGGAAGCTGTGGTGCTCCTCTCAAGACTTGAAACGCCCGGGTATTACAACACGACAATCACCCCGACCTTTCGTGGAAAGGTCGAAGAGGTGAAGCAACTCCTGCTTGAGGCGGACGGATTTTACCAAACCGGACGGAATGACCAGGCGTTTAAACGCTGCGAGCAGGCGCTGAACATCGACCGTTACAACATCGCGGCCCGGAAGATGCAGGAAAAAATCAACCTCGCCCGTGATAACTACGCGTTGAGCGCCTACAACGAAGCGCGGTCCCGGGCTATTTGGAAACTCGACGACGCGTGGGGAAATCCGGTGCGCAAATTCGGCACCGACAAAGGAGGGATCGTAGTCCAAACTTCCAACAACGATGCAGGTACTGCAGTCATCCAGCGCAAGCTGAGCAAGATCATCATCCCGAAGCTGGAATTCCGCGACGCCACGATCCGTGAGGCGGTTGAATTTCTGAAAAAGAAGAGCGCAGACCTCGATGTTACGGAATCCGATCCGACTCGGCGCGGTGTGAATATTGTCTTGAAGCTGGAATCCAGTCCGTCCATTGGCGTGCCGGCGGCGCAATTTCCAGCGGGCAACGCGGCGCCCGCCATTCCGGGATTGGAGCCGATTCCCGGTGCCCTTCCTGGTGCCGATGCCGGTGCCGGCATTCTGCCTTCCGTGAGTCCCACAGATGCGCGCATTACCGTTTCGCTGACGAATATTCCTCTCGTCGAGGCGCTTCGATACGTCACACAGCTCGCTGGCTTGAAATTCAAGGTCGAGCCATACGCCGTTTCAATCGTTCCGATTAACACGCCGACCGACGTCTTGGTCACGAAGGAGTATAAAGTGCGTCCTGGATTCATCGGAACGAAGCCCGCAGGCGGCGGCGGAGACGCCCTCAATCCCGCGGGTCCACCGGCGGATGCCACCCGCAACGGCACGGGAATCGCCGGTCGTCTCGATGCAAAGGAGTTTCTCATCGCTCAAGGTGTTCCGTTCCCAATCGGAGCGTCGGCCACCTATCTCGCCGGGAGCAGTCGCCTCGTAGTTCGCAATACTCAGGAAAATCTCGAACTCGTCGATACACTGATCGACGCGAGCACGGGGGACTCGATTCCCGCGCAGGTGGAAATCGAATCCAAATTCGTCGAGATCACGCAGCAGAATCTTAAAGAACTGAGCTTCGATTGGCTGCTCGGCCAATTCAACGTCGGCCAAGGTGGTGTCTTCGCTGGCGGAGGCACGTCCGGCAATCAGCCCGCGACCGATCCGGCTGACTTTCCGTTTGTCGGGCCCGGCGGTGTGCCGGTTGGCAGGTCTCCTGTCACTGGCGGCAATCGCAGCGGTTCAACCGCGATCTCCGCCAGTGCGATCGATGCGTTGCTTTTCGGAACTACCGGCGCGTCCAGGCTGGCTCCAGCTCTTGTCGGACTGTCCGGCGTCTTCACCGATCCGCAGTTCCAACTCGTGATCCGCGCACTGAACCAGAAAAAAGGCGTTGATCTCCTATCCGCACCCCGCGTGACAACCAAGAGCGGCCAGCGTGCTGTCATCGAGATCATTCGCGAATTCCGCTATCCGACCGAGTTCGACCCACCGCAAATCCCGCAGAACTTCGGGAACAATGGAAACAACGGCGGTGGTGGTGGCACAGCGCTCATCAGCGTTGCTCCGAGCAGCTTTCCGGTTACGCCGACGACTCCCACCGCCTTCGAGACCCGCAACACGGGTGTCACGCTCGAGGTCGAGCCAGTCATCGGCCCGGACGGTTACACGATCGACCTGAATTTGGTGCCGCAGGTCGTCGAATTTGAAGGCTTCATCAATTACGGGAGCCCGATTCAGACGACGGCCACGAATCCAATCACCGGCATCAGTTCGACAAACGTCATCACGCCGAACGTCATCAACCAGCCGATCTTCAGCACGCGCAAAGTCACGACTAGCGTGAGCATTTTCGACGGCCAGACCGTCGTTCTCGGTGGCCTCATGCGTGAGGACGTCCAGAAAGTGGAGGACAAGACGCCGCTGCTCGGCGACATCCCTCTCATCGGGCGGTTGTTCCGCTCGAGTGTTGATCAGCATCTGAAGCGCAATCTCGTCATCTTCGTCTCGGCCCGTTTAATCAATCCGGCGGGAGAGCCAGTGCATCTTGAGGAGGAAAAGGAAGAGGAAGTCGAAGTAATTCCCGTTCCTGAAATTCCCGCTCCCGAACTTCCGCTGATGCCGAAGTAAGGGCGAATGCCCGTCCTCGGTGTTACTGGCGGAATCGCAACCGGCAAATCCACGTTCGCACGGGACCTTGTCCAGCGGTTATCGGCCGAGTTTTTCGACGCCGACGCTTGCGCCCGTTTGTTGCTCAAGACAAATCTTCAGATTCAAGCGGAGGTGCGGCAGCAGTTTGACGCAGTGGCCAAAGATGGAACACTGGATCGCGCTACGTTGCGGGATCTGATTTTTTCAGACCCTGAGAAGCGCATGCGTCTCGAGGCGATTCTTCATCCCGCGATCCGCGAAAATTGGATCGGGCAAGCTCGAAAGACTGCTGATTCCGGGCACTGGTTTATCGCCGAGATTCCGTTACTGTTCGAGACAGCCGCTGAGTCGCACTGCGATCGCGTGATCGTCGTCGCCTGCACATCCGCGACACAACGCGCTAGGTTAAAAGCCAACCGCTTGATCGATGATGCGCTTGCTGGAAACATTATCGCCGCACAGCTCGACCTCCGTTCGAAAATCACGAAAGCCGATCATCTTATTTGGAACGACTCCACTGCCGCCGCATTGACCGGTCAAACCGACCTACTCGCTGCTTGGCTGCGCCACCGTTATGGCTGAATCTACCACCGACATCCCACTGGACAGCACCGATCCCGCCGAAGAACCGAGGATTGGTGATGAGCCGCATGTACCCGCAGAGTTGTGGGTGGAAGAGCTCAATTCCGAGCCCCTCCATTTGCTCATCGAGCGAGCCGAGACGCTCGGGCTGCGGATGAATGCAGACAAGACCCGCCACCATATCGTTTTCGATTTGCTCCGGACTTACGCGTCGCGCGGGACCGCACTTTTTGCCGACGGCGTCATCGAATTTAGCGGGCAAGGTGGCGCGTTTTTGCGCTGGCCGCGCTTTAATTTTCGCTCGCTCCCGCAGGACATCTACGTGTCTCCGCATCACGAGCGCCAGTACGGCCTGCGCAACGGGAACCGCCTCGCCGGCAGGATTCGTGCGCCGCGCGATCGCGAAAAATTCATGGCGCTGGAGGAGGTCATCTCGATCGAGGGGATACCTGTCGATCAGTGGAAAGAGACGACGGAATTTGAAAAGTTGACCGCGCTTCATCCGACAGAACGGATCGTCCTTGAAACCGCTTCGTTCCCCTCCGTGACCGCCCGCGCGCTCGATCTCATCGTCCCACTGGGCCGTGGTCAACGTGGGCTCATCGTCGCGCCGCCTCGCACCGGCAAAACGATTTTAATGAAAGATATTGCGCGCTCAATCTTGGCGAATTCGCCAGAGACCGCGCTCATTCTCCTGCTCGTCGATGAGCGCCCGGAAGAGGTCACGGACTTCAAGACCTCGCTGAAAGGCTGCGAAATCTACAGCTCCACTTTCGACGAGAGTCCTCAGCGGCATACGCAGGTTGCGGAGATCGTCAGCGATCGCGCGAAACGGCTCGTGGAGCTGAACCGGCATGTCGTGATCCTGCTCGACTCGATCACGCGTCTATCCCGCGGCTACAATAATCTGATGGGCGGAAAGGGGCGCACCATGTCCGGCGGTGTGGATGCGAAGGCGCTGGTGAAGCCGAAAAAATTCTTCAGCGCTGCCCGCAATACCGAAGAGGGCGGCAGTCTTACGATCCTAGCGACCGCGCTCATCGAGACCAACAGTCGGATGGACGACCTCATTTTCGAGGAATACAAGGGTACCGGAAACATGGAGATTCGCCTCGATCGAAACCTCGCGGACAAGCGCGTCTTTCCCGCGATCAATATCCTCGGATCCGCCACGCGGCGCGACGAATTGCTCTACCACCCGCAGGAGTTCGACAAGATCAACGTTCTCCGAAAGCAGTTGGCCGCGCTCCCGCCGATTGAAGCGACAGAGGTGCTCATTCACGCGCTGAAAGCGACGAATTCCAACGCCGAGTTGCTGCTCGTGGGGCTCCGCAGCTGATCCGATGGAAGGAGCCGTGCAAAACGCCATTCCCACGCTCATCGGCGAACCGGATGGGCTCGCTGCGATCCTCCCGATCATCGGTGAGCACGCTCGTATCGCGATCGATACGGAGGCGGACAGCCTTCACTGCTATTTTGAAAAACTTTGCCTCATTCAGGTCACCGTTGGTGGACGCGACCTCCTGATCGATCCGCTTGCGGGGTACTCACTCGATCCGCTTTTTGCTGCGCTCGAGGGCAAAGAACTCATTTTCCACGGAGCCGATTACGATCTTCGGCTTTTGCGCCGTGTCGGTTACGGTGGCCCGGCTCGCATTTTCGACACGATGATTGCCGCAAGATTGTGCGGCGTGACGGAATTCAGCCTCGCGGCGCTGATCGGAAAACATTTCGGACTCAAGCTTGCGAAAGCCTCGCAAAAAGCGAATTGGGCGCTGCGCCCGTTGCCGCCGGTGATGGTGGAATACGCAGTAAAAGACACACATTACCTGCACGAACTCGCGGAAATCTTCACTGCCGAACTGATGCAACTCGGTCGCTGGGAGTGGTTTCGGCAATCGTGCGAGCGCGCGATCCGGCTCACGGAGACATCGAAGGAGCGCGATGCGGAAGAGATCTGGCGGATCGCCGGAAGCGGGCTGCTACGCGGGCGGACTGCGGCGATTCTTCGCGAGCTGTGGCGCTGGCGCGATGAAGAGGCGCGAGCGATCGACAAGCCCGCGTTTCACATTCTGCACAACGAGCAACTCATTGCGGCTGCGAATCGCATCGATCAAGGCGGGCTCGCAGAAGTCCGCCACCTGCGAGGTTCTAGGCTGCGCCGTTTTGAAGATGCGGCGGCGCGCGCGCTGGCGATGTCGCCCGATGATTGGCCCGTTTTCACCCGCACTCATACACCGCGACCGACGCGTGAAGAGGAGGCACGGTTCCGGGAATTGAGAGGAAAGCGCGACGCCTCCGCATCGTCCCTCAATCTTGATCCGTCCTTGATCGCACCGAAAGCGGCGCTCGAACTGATCGCCTCCGACCCTGTAGTGGGAGTAGCGAAATTGATGCCTTGGCAGCGCGAGTTGCTAGGTGTTCAAGAATCGCTGTAGTCGATCCCGGCCTTCGTGCCGAAACCCGACTACCGCTGAAGCCACCCGGCTCACGCAGCGGGCACTTCGGGCACAACCTCCGCAGGCTTCGGAGTCGGCGTTGCTTTGATTTTCACGCCGTCTTTCCACGTTCCTTCGCGCAATGCTTCGGAGTAGGGCCCGTTGCCTTTTCCACGGCTGTAAACGTCACGTTTGGTGACGAGCGTGTTGCAGGCGGCGAGCGAAAGTACGGCGAGGAGGAGGAGGGAGACGGCAAATTTCACGCTCGGATCGGAGCAGATCGGAAATGGAGTGTCAACCCACGCGCATCAACGCGCCTCACGCGACTGCGAGATTTCCGATTGCCCTCGTTTTTTGTCCCGCTACTTTCCTCGCCCCTTTTCCATGATTATCGTCACAAAACCAAACGCCACGGACGAGCAGGTGCAGCACATCGTCGATCGAATCGTCGAGTGGGGGCTAAAGGCGGAAGTCAGTCGTGGAGCCATGCGGACGGTGATCGGCGTCATCGGCGCGGAGGATTCCGTGCGGGAAAAACCCATCGCCGCGATCCCGGGAGTCGAGTCGGTGACGCCGGTGCTCAAGCCCTACAAATTAGTCGCGCGAGAATTCCGCGGCGGCAACGACTCGAAGGTCAAGATCGGCGGAGTCACCGTGGGGAACGGCGAGGTGGTCATCATGTCCGGGCCGTGTTCCGTCGAGACGCGCGAGCAAATCATCTCGATCGCTGGTGCCATCAAGGACGCGGGCGCGAAAATTCTCCGTGGGGGCGCTTACAAGCCGCGTACGTCGCCCTATTCATTTCAAGGACTCGGAGTCGAGGGGTTGCGTCTGCTGGCGGAGGCGCGGGAGGCGACCGGCCTGCCAGTCATCACCGAGATCATGGATACGAAAGATCTCGATGTGGTCGAGCGATACGCCGATTGCCTCCAAGTCGGAGCTCGCAATATGCAGAATTTTTCGCTGCTCAAGGAAGTCGGGCGCAGCCGCCTGCCGGTCATGCTGAAACGCGGGATGAGCGCGACTATCAAAGACCTTTTGATGAGTGCAGAATACATCCTGAGCGAGGGAAATTTCAACGTCATGCTTTGCGAGCGTGGCATCCGCACGTTTGAAAACTACACGCGTAACACGCTCGACCTGAACGCCGTGCCGGTGCTCAAAGCTGAGACGCACCTGCCGGTCGTCGTCGATCCAACGCATGGCATCGGCCTGCGCGAACACGTCTTACCGATGGCGCTCGCTGCCGTCGCCGCCGGGGCGGATGCGCTCATGGTGGAAGTTCACAACTCGCCGGAGCTCGCGAAAAGCGACGGCGAGCAGGCGCTACTGCCGGCAGAGTTTGCGGACCTCGTCGCGCGGGTGCGCAAAGTCGCCGAAGCCGTTGGGCGTTCCGCCTAGCAGCCCTTTCGAGATAGCGCAGGGGACGCGGAAACGCAGGGAAGGTGACGCGCGCGTCCGGATGTTCTCCTGTCTTCCTGCGTCGACCAAAGGTCTGCCAATTCCCACACAGCGGACTGTCATTCAACAGGCAACCAATCTTCCTGTGTTTACGCGGCGCGGCGAGGTTGGCGAGAGGCAAGGGCTGCGTTGAATTCGCGACATGATCTCCTTTCCACTCGATTTTCGATTTCGACATTTCACGCTCTCGCCGCAGGTCGCGGTGACAGACTCTCACGGAGCGGAGGTTTGTTTCATCAAACAAAAAGCGTTTCGACTGCGCGAATCTGTCACGGTTTTTCGCGATTCGAGCAAGGCGACGATCGTCGGCAAAATCGAAGCGAACCGCATCATCGACTGGTCGGCACGCTACACGTTCTCGGACGCCGAAGGTCTTCCATTCGGAGCCGTCGGTCGGCGCGGTGCGCGGTCGCTGTGGCGGGCGCATTACGATATTTTTGCTCATGCGGAATCGAAGACGCCGGCGATGTCGATTAGCGAGGATAGCGTGCTGACCCGCTTTCTGGACGGTCTTTTTTCGGAGATTCCGATCCTCGGAATTTTCAGCGGTTACGTCTTCCATCCGAGCTATGCGGTGATCGGAAACGACGGCACGGTTGTGGCGCGTCTGCGGAAGCGCGCGGCATTTCTTGAGAGGTGTTTTACTTTGGAAAAGCTTACCGACCTCGAGCCCGAGCAGGAACTCGAAATCCTGCTGAGTTGCCTGATGATGATTCTCCTGGAGCGCCGCCGCGGGTGAGCGAACCTCGAACTTTCTCTCCGTCGCGCTTGCCCCGGTTAAAAATCAAACCGGTAAATCTGCCAGGGCGATTCCGGGATTGAGTTCTCCGAAATAGCGCTGGGTCCAGCCGCTGGGGAAAAGCACGCCGGGCTTTCCATCGGTATCGTAGGCGACCCGGCAACCAGTCGGCAGTTTCAGGCCCGACGCCTCGACTCCCGCTTGGATCCATCTGAATGCCTCCCATGAAGCGGTTTCGAGACGCGATTCCGCCCCGTATTCGCTCTCGAGTCGGTATTGCACGACCTCGAATTGCAGCGGACCGACCGCTGCGAGCAGCGGCACTTTTTGCAGAGAGTCGCGCAGTTCGAAAACTTGCATGACGCCCTCCTGCAAGAGCTGTTCGAGCCCCTGCCTGAACTGTTTGAACTTTGACGGATTCGGATTTTGGAGAAACGCAAAGCACTCCGGAGCGAAGCGCGGAATCTCATCGTAGGCGATCGAAGCGTCCTCCGTGAGCGTGTCGCCGATGCCGAACTCGGAGTGGCCCACTAGCCCGATCACGTCGCCTGCGTAAGCCTCATCGACCGTCTCGCGATCCTGCGCGAACAGCTTGTGCGCGCTCGAGAGCCGAACGCGTTTGCCCGTGCGACTGTGCGTGACAGTCATGTCGCGCGTGAATTTCCCTGAGCAAATCCGCAGGAACGCAATGCGGTCGCGATGCCGTGGATCCATGTTTGCCTGGATCTTGAATACGAATCCTGAAAACGCTGGAGCCGAGGGCTCGATCGTCCGCCCTCCAGCGACGTGCGGCTGCGGAGGAGCGGAGCGCTCAAGAAAGGAATCGAGCAGAAGCTGGACGCCGAAATTATTCATCGCGCTGCCGAAATAGACGGGCGTGAGTTCGCCACGCAGCACGGCGTCGCTGGAGTAGTCCACGCCCGCGCCGTCGAGCATTTCCAGCTCCTCGGTGGCTTGTTGAAAATCACCCTCGTCCAGCCGCTCGCGCACGAATGGTTCGTCGATGCCGCCGACCTCCACGGGGGCGCGATATGCGCCATGCGAAGTCTTTTCAAAAAGATGCACCTGCCGCTTTTGACGGTCGTAAACTCCGCGAAAACTGACGCCCGCGCCGAGCGGCCAGTTCACCGGAAAGGCGCCGATGCCGAGCACGCTTTCGAGTTCATCCAGCAGCGCAAGCGGCGAGCGGGTGGGCCGGTCGCACTTGTTCATGAATGTGAAAATGGGTACTCCGCGCCGCTTGCAGACCTCGAAAAGTTTGCGCGTCTGCGCCTCGATTCCCTTGCCCGCGTCGATCACCATCACGACCGCATCCACGGCAGTCAGGACGCGGTAGGTGTCCTCGGAAAAGTCTTTGTGGCCGGGCGTGTCGAGGAGATTGATCCGATACCCGCGATAGTCGAACTGCAGCACCGTCGAACTCACGGAGATACCCCGCTTTCGCTCCAGCTCCATCCAGTCCGAAGTGGCCGCGCGCGCGTTTTTCCGAGCCGTCACAGAGCCCGCGAGCTGCACGGCTCCGCCGTAGAGCAGCAGCTTTTCTGTGAGCGTCGTCTTGCCCGCGTCTGGGTGCGAAATGATGGCGAAAGTCCGCCTGCGACCGATCTCATCGAGCATAAAAATGGGCGCGACTTTCGGCCAAACACGGCGGTGGCGCAAGCGGCGCGAAAAGCCATTTCAAGTGGGGCACCACATCTGCTAGTCTCACTTTCCGTTTTCTCTCCCCGACCATGCCTTCCCTCAGCATCAAGCTCCCCGAGAACAAAGGCGAGATCACGCATATGCTGGCGGGTGAGCGGATTACGATCGGCCGCCGCCCCGACAATACGATCCAGATCGTCGATCGCACAGTCTCCGGTCACCACGCGGAACTCATTGCGACGAACGGCCACTATCGCCTGCACGATTTAGGATCCACGAATCTCACCTGCGTCAACGGGCAGCAGGTCACCGATTACCACCTGCATCTCGGGTGCAAGGTTTCCTTCGGAACCGTCGAGTGCGAATACAGCCCTGATGCGCCTGCGAGGTCGGAGGAAAAGGCCGTGGAAATGGTGCCGACGCGTGCGGAACTCGAGTTTTTGCGCCGTGAAAATCTCGATCTTCAGTCGAAAATCGCGACCCAGCAGAAGCAGATCGACATCCTCAGCAGCGCGCGGCTGATGACCAAAGAAACCCAGCAACTCGGCATAGCACCGGAGGCGCACCGGCGGGTTTCGATGGAACGCGACTCGCTGAAGGCCGAGAACGAACAACTCAGACGCGACGTCGAGAATCTCAAGGCCGATCTTGCCGCCAGCAAGCGCGACCGAGATGCCACGCGGCAGGCGTGGGAGACAGTGAAGGCGGAACTCGCGACTTCAAAAGCACCGTCCCCTTTTCCCGAAAAATCGGAGCCGCCCTCTGCCGATCGCGCCGCCGGCTCACCGAATTCGCCGGAATCCAATCGCGCGCTCGCCACCGTGCTTGCGAGGACGCCGGCCGTGCTGGAGTCGCTCCGGGAAGCGCTGCAAAAACTGAGCGACGATCCTGCAGATGCAGATGCGCGCGAAGCGATGGTCGCCGCCTCCGCATCTCTGAATGAAGGCACAGCTGCGATCAAACGGCATCCCGTGCAACAACTCGCCGCGTCGCTCGATTCACTCGTCCGCGAAATCTCTCCCATCGAAGCCCCTCTAGAGCCGAGCGCGATTCGTACGTTGAGCCAGGCTGCGGAACTCACCCGCACGCTGCTCGAACCAAAGCATCTCAAACGCGCCAAAGAAGTCAGCGCGCCTCGCGCCATTGTCATCGACGATGACGAAGAGTTGCGCGAGACCGTCGCCGCGGCGCTCGAGTTTGGCGACATCTCGGCCACCGGGATATCCGAACCGGGCGAAGCGCTCGCGAATCTTCGCGAACATCCGGCCGATCTCGTCTTTCTCGATATCGGACTGCCGGGTCAGAACGGTGTGGACGTGTGTGCTCGCATCCGCGAGATCGAACGCTGCCAGAAAACGCCCATCGTTTTCCTGACGATTTCCGACGATGTGGAGCATCGCGCTCAGTCGAGCCTGAATGGCGGGAACGACTTTCTCGTGAAGCCTTTCAACATCGTCGAGCTGACGTTGAAGGCCCACACGTGGATTTACCGCGGGCAATTCGGGCTGCTCTAAGCTGCGCGTCTCAACGCGCGCCGAAGCCGAAAATCACGACGGGGATCGTGCGCAAAAGGATCGCGAAATCGAGCCAGAGCGACCAGCCGTCGATGTATTGCAGATCAAGCTGCACCCATTCGTTGAAGCTTTTCACCTTGTTCCGCCCCGCCACCTGCCACAGGCACGTCAGCCCCGGCTTCATGCTGAGACGGCGTCGCTGCGCAGTCGTCTCGAATTTCTCCACTTCGTAGATCGGCAGCGGACGCGGCCCCACGAGGCTCATCTCGCCTTTCAAGACGTTCAGTAGCTGCGGCAATTCATCGAGGCTCGTCTTTCGCAAAAAGCGCCCGAGCTTCGTGATCCGCGGATCGTTTTCGATTTTGAAAACCGGCCCGGACATTTGGTTGAAAGCCGCAAGTTCTGCCTGCTGCATCGCGGCATCGGTGCGCATCGAGCGAAATTTATACATCGTGAAAGGTCGCCCGTTTTTGCCTCCACGCAGTTGGCTGAAAAAGATCGGCCCCGGCGACGTGATGCGAATCGCAATCGCGACCGCGATGAGAATCGGAGCTGCGAGCACGAGCCCGACGAAAGCTCCCGTGCGGTCGATGACGCTCTTCACCATGAGCGCCCACGACAAATCCGGTGTGGTGCGAAAGACGAGCATCGGCCGTGTTCCGAAGACATCGAAGGCCGGACGCGCGATCGACGTGCGGATGAAATCTGCGATCAGCCACGCCTCCACGCCCTCGGTTTCGCACGCCGCGATTGCGTCCTGCAAATTGTTCAGATGGCTGTGTCCGCCGGCAAAAATAACGCGACTCACCGAGTGCCGATGCAGCGCTTCCACGAATTCCGCAAGCGGCTGATTTTCAATATCGAACTCCTCGACGACCTCGAGCTCCATGATCTGCTCCGCCGTGAAGGTGTGCCGGAGTTGATGCGTGTCGGCCTTTGTGCCGGCGAGGATGATCGATTCGCGGAGGGACTCAGTTTTTGCACGATGGCGCAGCCGCTGGATGCCGATTCGTTCACGCAGGAGCAGGAGCACCGGCGCGATGAGGAGAAATAGCGGCATCACGGCGCGGCTCGGCACTTGGAGTCGCAGGAAATAGGAGCACGCGGCAATGATGAGCCCGAGCCAGAACGCGGCACGCGCGAGTTGCCCGAGAGACTTCGCGAGCGTCTTCTGGAGCGGATGGGTGTAAAAGCCCTGCAACTCCAGAATGATCGGGCCGAATGGCATAATCACGAAAAGTAGCCACTGAAATTCCGAGAACGGACCGATCGGTTTGTCGAAAATAGTCCAGTCGCTGCCGAGGTAGCGCAGCGTGTGCGCGAACCAGAACGCGATGACCAGAAGGATGCCATCGACGATCTGCTGGAATTGGAGATTCAGTTCTTGTTTTCGGCCGAGCATCGGTGTTTTTGCCGTGGGAGAAGCGCGGCAAAGTTACGCGCGTAAAATCAAATGGCTGCGAGCAAATTAACCACAGAACCGCGAATCGCACAGGTCGTAGGCACGGTCCACTCCCCTGGATCTCTGCGCCGGGCACTGCGTTTGCGCGCGGGCGATGTCGATTTTCTCGAGCTGCGGGTGGATCATTTTGTGAAAGATCGCCAAGCGCTTTTGGCTGCGATTCCGCGGCTGAAATTCCCGCTGATCGTGACCGCTCGACATCCTGCAGAGGGCGGCGCAAACGGACTTTCGCTCGCGCAGCGGCGTGCGCTTTTAGCGGAGTTTTTGCCGTTCGCATCGGCGATCGATGTGGAATTACGCACGGTTTTCGGCGTGGAGACGATCCTCGCGATGGCGCGTGGACATCGGGTGAAAGTCATCGTTTCGAGCCACCACTTTACCTCAACACCGAGTGCAAAAGCTCTCGCAGCCTTGATCCGAGGGGCGCGTGATGCCGGCGCGGACATCGTGAAAATCGCCGCCCTCTCATCAACGATCGTGAGCCTCCAGCGTTTGATCTCCATCTTCGAGCGCCCGCCCGCACTTCCACTCAGCGTGATGGGCATGGGCGAGTTCGGGAAAATCTCGCGTCTCGTGCTCGCCGATGCGGGCTCGGTCCTGAATTACGGATACCTCGACGAGCCCAACGCGAGCGGGCAATGGGAGGCAAGAGAACTCAAGAAGCGCCTCGTGGATATCGCAGCGCGATGAGATCTACGCCGTCTTTGCAAGCGCGGTTTGCGAAAGCACGCGCATAAGCGCGGTGTAAATCTCGCTTGGACCCATGCCTTTGCTCACATATCCGTTTGCGCCGGCTTTGCGTGCGGTCTGCATCGCCTCTTCGTCGTAGCCGAGCCCGGTGAACATCACGATGGGCAGGTCCGGGTAGCTGGCGCGGATGATTTTCACGAGTTCGAGGCCGTTGATTTTCGGCATCCCGATGTCGAGGATTACTGCCTCGCACGGGTTGAGATCGAGCCACGACTCGACCTTCGTGCTGTCCGTCAGCGACGAAGCGATGTGCCCTTTGTCGCGGAGGAACGTGGTGAGAAAGCGATTCAGGAGCCGGTTATCGTCAACAACGAGGAAGTTCATGGAATAGGAGCGGTGCGGCGGTTTCGGATGAAAGTTTAGCAGCAGCCATGCCATCCGTTACCGCTGAGCTTCGGGACTTCGACCGCGGCTGCGTCACCCGCGATTAAAAGAGCGTGTAGATGAACGGCGCAGCGGAGGTGGCTCCGAGGATGAGCAGCGCTGCGAAAAGGCCGAGGATGACGACAATCGGGATCATCCAGTACTTCTTGTTGTGCTTCAGCATTTCGACGATTTCGCGTCCGAGGCTCGGCGGTTTTTCGTCGCCGGCTTGCTTGAAGGTTTTCGGTTCGTCGGGCTGGCTCATGTGGAGATTTAAAATTGGCGGAAATAGCGGGCCGGATCGACCGACTTTTCGGCATCGCGCCAATACGTCGGACGCGTGGGATCCCATTTTTTCTGCAGAGGATCGCGGCCGAAGGCGCGCATGAGGACGCCGATGGGCGTGATGACGAGGAAGAAGAACGCGGCGACGAGAACATTGCTCATCACGATGCCGATGCAACACGCCACGAAAAACCAGAGCAGATAAAACGGCTTCGCCACCGCAGGGAAAATCCAAAGGGCGACGCCGACGAGGATGCCATACGTGAGGAATTCCGAGAGGTGCGGCTTCGGGGCGATGATGTGCAACCATGCAGCGAGGCGAAGTGCGATTTTGATCACCGCAAAGCCGATCGCCATCGTGCGGGCAAAGCTGCGCCGCTCGTTGAGGTTCGGATGCCAGTTGGTGTCGGTGAAGGGGTTGATCATTCGTGCGGCGATTCAGTCCAGCCCGAAGCTCTTCACGTATTTTGATTTCTCGGTGTCGGAGAGTTGCGGCTGCTCGGGCTTGAAGAGGATGCAGTTTTCCAACACGAGCACGTCCATTTCGCTCGCCATGAAGCAGCGGTAGGCATCCTGCGGGGTGCCGACGATCGGTTCGCCGCGAATGTTGAAGCTCGTGTTGACGATGAGCCCGCAGCCGGTCTGGCGTTTGAACTCGCGGATGAGGCGGTAGTAGCGGCCGTTGCGACGCTCATCGACGGTCTGGATGCGCGCGGAAAAATCGACGTGCGTGATCGCGGGGACGGTGGAGCGGGGGATATTTACGCGTGTGCGGAGATCGGGGTCGCACATGGCTGTGAGCTGGTCGGACGAGAGCGGGAGGCGCTTCGATTCGCGTACGGACGCGACGAGCAGCATGTAGGGCGACTCGCAGTCGAGATCGAAAAAATCGGGTGCGTCCTCAATGAGGCAACTCGGAGCGAAGGGGCGGAACGACTCGCGGTATTTGATCCGCAGATTCATCTGCGACTGCATCGCGGGGCTGCGCGCGTCGCCGATGATGCTGCGGGCACCGAGCGCGCGCGGGCCAAATTCCATGCGGTCTTGAAACCAGCCGACGACCTTTTCCTCGCGCATCGCATCGACGGTTTTGGTGAGGAGTTCCGCTTCGTCGGCGATGAAGTGGTGTGGGATTTTCTCTGCATCGAGGAATGCGCGGATTTCGTCGTTGGAAAATCGCGGGCCGAGCAATGCTCCTTTCAGCGAGTCGTGCGGGTCTGCCTTTCGATCGAGCCCGAGGAGATGGAATTGCGCAAAGAGCGCGGCTCCGAGCGCGCCGCCTGCGTCTCCCGCGGCTGAGGGAATCCAGATGCGATCGAAGATTTTCTCGCGGAGCAGGACGCCGTTCGCGACGCAATTCAGTGCGACTCCGCCGGCGAGCACGAGATTGCGTGAGCCGGTGAGCGCGCTGGCGTGTCGCGCCATGCGGAGGACGATTTCCTCGGTCACTTTTTGGATCGAAGCGGCGAGGTCCATCTCGCGCTGCGTGATCGCCGATTCGCTGAGGCGAGGTGGGCCGTCGAAGAGCGTGTCCAACTTCGGACCGGTCATCGTGAGGCCCTGCGCATAGTTGAAAAAGCTCATGTCCATCGCGAACGATCCGTCGTTCTTGAGGTCGATGAGTTTCTCCAAAATCACATCGGCGAAGCGCGGTTCGCCATACGGCGCAAGGCCCATAAGTTTGTATTCGCCGCTGTTGACTTTGAACCCGCAGAAATACGTGACCGCGCTGTAGAGCAGGCCGAGTGAGTGGGGAAATTCGAGCGTTTTGAGCAGCTCAATTTTGCTGCCGCGCCCGTGGCCGATGCTCGCGGTGTCCCACTCGCCGACGCCGTCCATCGTGAGGATCGCGGCGTCGTCGAAAGGCGACGGATAGAACGCGCTCGCGGCGTGGGATTCGTGATGGAGCGTGAATGCGATGCGTTTTTTGAAGTCGCCGCCGAGCGATTTTTGGATTTCGCGCGCGAGATGCAGCTTCGTCTTCAGCCACAGCGGGAGGGCCATCATGAACGAGCGCAGGCCCGATGGGGCGTAGGCGAGATAGGTCTCGAGGAGGCGGTCGAATTTGAGGAGCGGCTTGTCGTAGAAGACGACGTAGTCGAGTTGGTCGGAAGTGATGCCTGCCTCGCGAAGGCAGTATTTTACAGCGTTCGAGGGGAATGCGTGGTCGTGCTTGATGCGCGTGAAACGCTCCTCCTGTGCGGCGGCGACGATGTCTCCATCGACGATGAGCGCGGCTGCGCTGTCATGGTAAAAGGCTGAGATGCCGAGGATGCGCGTGCTCAAAACTGGAAATAGACGAAGGGCCGAGCCTGCTGCTGCGGGCCGGTGAGCGCGAGCGCGAGGAATGCGACGGCGAAGGCGTAGTAGGCGCTCCAGCGGAGCCAGCGCGGCTTGGTGGCGAGGATGTCCCAAACGGGTCGCGCGCGGCCGATGGACTCGGCGGCGAAGAGCGCGCAGACGAGGGCGAGGGCGATGAGGAATTCGGCGGAGCTGAGGCCGGGATGGAGGGTGGCGATGGGCGCAGTGAAGTCGGTGAAGATACGCCGCATGATGAGAGATGCGTCGGCGAGATTCGAGGCGCGGAAGAAAACCCAGGTGAGGGCGATGAGATTGAAGACGAGCGCGATTTTCAGTGCAGCGGCGAGGGTGGACGGGTGCGGATTTGTGGGACGGATTTTGCGTAAGAGGAGTTGCGCGCTGACGAAGATTCCGTGGAGGAGGCCCCAGACGACGAAGGTCCAATTTGCGCCGTGCCAGATACCGCTGAGGAAGAAAACGATGAGGAGATTCACGCAACGGCGGGCGAGCGGGACGCGGCTGCCGCCGAGCGGGATGAAGACGTAATCGCGGAACCAAGTGGAGAGTGAGATGTGCCAGCGACGCCAGAATTCGCCGACGGACTGCGCTAGATAGGGCCGCCAGAAATTCCGCATGAGGTCGATGCCGAGGATGCGCGCGGTGCCGCGGGCGATGTCGGAGTAGCCGGAGAAGTCGCAATAGATCTGGACTGAAAATGCGTAGGTCGCGATGAGAAGCTGCGCGCCGGAATGCTGTGCTGGAGCGGCATAGACGGCATCGACGAGGATCGCGAGGCGGTCGGCGATGACGACTTTTTTGAAGAGACCGGAGGCGATGAGTTTCAGGCCGTCGAGGCAGCGGGCGAGGTCGAAGCGGATGAGCCGGATGTTGTGAAATTGCGCGAGAAGATTTTGCGGACGTTCGATGGGGCCGGCGACGAGCTGGGGGAAAAAGAGGACATAGACGGCGAAGTTGAGGAGCGAGCGCTCGGGCGGAACGCGTCGCCAATAGACCTCGAGCGTGTAGCTCATTGACTGAAACGTGTGGAAGGAGAGGCCGATGGGCAGGAGGATCGCGAGGTGCGATAGCGGCGCGGGCTGGCCGAAATGTGCGAAGAGTCCTGAGATATTGTCCTGAAAGAAATTGAAGTATTTGAAGAAGCCGAGGAGGGAGAGATTTGCAGTCAGACTCGCGGCGAGGATCACGCGACGCCGCGTGCCATTGGCCTTTTCCAAGAGGAGCCCGGAGGTGAAATCGATGAGGATGACGCCGAATAGGATAAGGATGTAGGCAGGGACGAACGCCATGTAGAAGACACAACTGGCGACGAGCAGCAGCGGCATCCGGGCGCGGACGGGTAGGAGGAAGAAGAGAAGCGCGACCAGCGGGAAAAAGACCGCGAACTCAAGAGAGTTGAAGAGCATTCAGCGGAGAAATTAAACCGCGGAGGAACGGCGCCGCCGAGAATACCAGAGGCGTTCAATGCGCACTTTGCTGTTCAATGTTTTGTCGTTGCGATTGGAAGGTGGAGGGGATTTTCGCGGATGAGTTGATTCACGAAAATGTCCGCCATGAGGACGTGTCCGGCGGCGTTTGGGTGTGGGTCGTCGGCTTGGATCCAAAGCGAGGTGACGTCGGCTCCGAACTGCTTTTGGAAGGTGGGAAAGGTGTTGGTCGTCGGGATGCCGAGTGCGGTGAAAGCGGTTTCCATTTTCGCGTAGAGGGCGGCGAATGGTGAGCCGGGGGCGAGGTCGTGAATGTCGGGGATGATCTGAATTTCAAAGGACACCCCGGCGGCTCGGCAGCTGTCGCGCAACGCAGCGATGTGCTCTCGCGTGATTTTCCATGCGTCGGAATCGTCGGCGTAGAGCTGGTTGTAGAAGGTGAAGAGGTCGGTTTTTTGCTGCCGGAATTTGAACTGCCCGAAGCGGTCGTAGCAGAAGGCGGCGAGCAGCGAATGCTTTAGCAGAGGGCTGTCGTGGCCCATCGAGCGCGGCTGCACGTCGCTGATGAAGTAGTGGAGCAGCACCATGTCCGGTCGGACACGCGGGAATTGATCAAGGAAAAGCTGGTGCTGGAAGACGGTGTTGTAGTTGCCGATCCCGGCGTTCTGGATTTCAAAAGTGACGTCGGGGCCGAATAGCTTTTCGGTGTTGAGGCGATGCTCGGCGACGGCGGTGAAGACGGAGTCGGCGGAGACGCCCCAGCCCATGGTGATTGAGCTGCCGAGGACGAGGATGCGCTCGGTGCCGGGGGGCTTTGGCTCGAGGAGTTCGGGGGCGCGGTTACCGAGGGAGTTGAGCGAAATTTCCACGCCCATGAGCCGCGCGCTGCTGCCCGGACGATGGACATGGCTGACGATGCCGCGAGGGTCGCGCATTTTCAGCGCCTTCGCGTATTTCACCATCTCGATATTGTAGATGAGCTTGCGCGCGGTAATGAGGCGGAGCGCGAGTTCGCCGAGCGCGAGGGTGAGGACGGTCGCGGTGAGGATGAAGATGCAGCCGAAGATCAGCTCGCGTTTGCGGGTCATGCGAAAAAGGCGGAAATGGTCGAACTCCCGGGCACTAGGGAGGCGGGAGCGATGTGCGCCGCGCGCCGGGGTGGCGAGGCCCGGAGTTTGCACTTACGATTTGCCCGCGAAAGTGAATTCTGCGCGCGTGAATTTTTCTCTGAAGGCAAAGCTGGTCGTGGCGCTTTTCGCGACGCTGTTTTGCATCCTCTTTCTAGAAGCCGCCGTGCGGATGATGTGCCGCCGGGATGTGGATGGGAATGTGTGGGTCCGATCGACGCACCTGAAGCCGTATTGTGTGCCGGTGAGATCGGTGGAGGCGGTGCTCGAGCAGTATGCGGCGAGACCCGATTCGGCGCTCGAATACGATGCGCAGCTCGGCTGGACACAGCGCCCCGGCGTCGATGTCCACAACGCGCAGGGGTTCATTTCATCGCAGCCGGAGGTGCCGCTTGTGGCAGCCTCCGGGCGGCTGCGCGTCGCGGTGTTTGGCGGCTCTTTTACGCAGGGGAATTTCCAGACGGGCTGGTGGCGGGTGCTGGAGGAAAAATTGCGTGCCGCCGGGGTGGACGCGGAGGTGCTGAACTTCGGCGTGGCCGGTTACGGGATGGATCAGACACTGCTTCGATGGAGGCTGGACGGGGCGAAGTACTGCCCGGAAATCGTGGTCTTTGGTTTCTGTGCCGCGAATGCACGGGACAATGTGAACCTCGTCCGCGCGCTGCAGCACGCGGATAGCAGCATTCCTTTTTTAAAGCCACGCTTTTTGCTGGATGGTGAAAATCTGAAGCTGATCGATTCACCGACGCCGCCGCCGGATGCTGTGGCCGGGCTGCTAGCTCGGCTTTCGGAGTGGCCGTTGATCGGGGACGATTTCTTTTACGACCCGGATGATTTTCGGATGACATTACGGCGGAGAAGCCGCCTTTACGCCATGGTGGAGGCGAAAGTGGAGGCACTCACGGAGGGACGAGGGAATGCAGAGATTTACGCGCCGGAGGGTGAGCCGATGCGGCTTTCGGAGGGGATCGTGGATGAGTTTGCGCACCAGGTGGAGGTGGCGGGGAGCCGGTTCGTCGTCCTGAATCTGCCGACGGCGCCTGACCTTTTCGAGTTTCAAACGCGGGGGGCATTTTCGTTTGAAAGCCTGTATCGTGCGTTGGAGAAAAAGCACGAAATGGTGCCGACGGAGGGCGCGCTTCTGGACGCTGCCGGGACTCGGCCACTCCGCGGTTTTTATCATGACGGTCACTACTCGAAGGAGTTCAACGCGGTGATTGGGAGGGTGCTGGCGGATGCGATACGAAGGGGGCGGGAGACTGGGAAGTGAGAAAGGCACTGTCCACAGCGCGCACGCCTTCGGCTATTTTGTCCAGCGGTGGGCGTCGGGGCTTCGAAGGAAATGGATGAAGCCGCGGACGATTGTGATGTTCAAAAAAAGAAATCCGGCGGGGAGCGAGAGGATGCGGGAGCGTGCGGACGGGAGCGCGATGCCGACGATGGCGAGAGCGTAGAAACAGCTCTGGCAGATGAATGGGAGGCGATACAGCCGATGAGCGAGGAGCGCGAGGTTGCTGGCGAAAAGCGCCGCGAGGAGGAACGGGGCGAGGAGGCGCAGGTATTTGTGGGAGATTAGTTGCCACCAGAGGCGGTGCTTCCATGGGAGGAGCCACGCGGGATGCGCGATGAGCATTTGGAAATTACCGGCGAGTGTGCGGCGTTTGCGGTGGCGCTCGGCGGCGGGGCTCAGTGGCTGCGGGTCGAACGCAAGCGCGTCCGGGTCATGCAGCACCCGAAAGCCGCGAGCGGCGATCTGCATCGGAATGACGACATCATCGAGGATCGTGCCGGGTGCGAGCGGTGTGAATGCGGAGCGACGGATCGCGTAAACGGCGCCGGTGCAGCCGATGCAGGAATCCCAGTCGGATTCCGCGGCGCGGATGGATTTCTCCATTCGCCAGTACGCGTCCACGCCTTTGGCGAGGCCACTCTCCGAGGGTGCGATCTCGAGCGAGCCACTGACGGCTCCGATTTTAGGATCGGAAAAATGCGCGGTGAGACGCGCGATGGTGTCGGATGAAAAACGCTGGCGCGCATCGGTGAAAACGAGGATATCCGCGGAGGCGCGCCGAACGGCGGCGTTGAGCCCGGCGGCTTTTCCGCGACGCTCGGCGAGGGAAAGCATGTCGATGCGCGAGCTTTCCAATGCGTGAGCCGCGGTGGTGGTGGCGTCAGTGGAACCGTCCGATATGAGGAGGACGCGCAACTTTTCGGGCGGATAGTCAGAGGCGAGCAGGTTTTCGATTCGCGTGGAAATGAGAGCGGCTTCGTTGTGCGCGACGACGATGGCGCAGACCTCGGGTTGTGGATGATCCTGCGCCATGGCGATGCCGCGAGCGCGGCGGTGCGCGAGGAAGCCGATGAGGAGCTGGTATCCGAGAAATGTGTAGGCGAGCGCGAGCCCGCTTCCCCAAAAGATCGCGGTGAAAATGGGTGCGCCAGTCATGTCTTCGCGAGCCCGCATGGCCGCACAGCCGAGGCGCTCACATGCGCTTCAAAACGGCGGCCCAGAAATGAATGGTGGCCCAGACGATAGTCCCAATGGCCAGCAGGTCGAACCAGCCGATGCGATTCCACGGCATCGCCGTGTTTGGCGCGGTTTCGGGCTCCATATTGTCGCGCTGCAAAGTGGCGATGGCCGCCACCGGTTCGAGCGCGAGCACTGCGGTGTCGATGGCAGGCGCGAGTTCGCCGGCAAGTTCGGGCGTTGGCAAAAAACGACCGCGCCAGGACGGGATGGCGGGCGTGAGCGGCGCGGCTTCCGGATCGGGAACGTATTGCGAGATGCCGCGGAGATGCCGGTGAAATGCGGCGATCGCGGCGGTGAACATGAAGAAAGTCGGGCGATATCCGAAATCCACCATCCATGAGGAAACGAGGTAGGAGACGACGAGGACGAAGAGACATCGCCGGATGCGCTCGTCGTCGTCCGTGGAGGTTTTCGCGGTGATGAGTGTGCGCAAATTGCAGAAGAGGACGCCGAGAAAGCAGAAGAGGCCGACTTTTCCCAGCTCCGCACCGATCTGCACGTAAGAAGAGTGTGCAGCTTTGTTGTAGTGGTGGACGGCCTTGAAGTCTTTTAGCCACTGGCCGTATCCGATCCCGGTTGTGCGTGTCTGTAGGCGGTTCAGGCCGTGGGTGAATGCGACGACGCGGCCCATGATCGCGCCATCTGATTTCGCGCGGTCGAGTTCTGTCATGCGCGGAAGTTTCCAGAGGACGGCTCCGCCAAAACTGATCGCGGCGACGATGATGATTATCTGCACAGCCTTTGGCCGGCCAAACGTCTGCGTCGCGAGCACGGTGGCTGCGGTGCACAGAAACGCGCCTTTCGAGAGTGTGAGGTAGATGCACAAGAGCGGCAGGAGGATGAGGGTGATGCCAAGGCATTTCACTACGACTGGGCGCTTCCAGACGAAGAGGAAGTAGATCATTGGGATCGCCGGGACGACGTTGTGACCGAGCGCGTTTGGGTTTTTGAAGATGGAAAGATTGATCGTGAGGCGTCCTTGCATCCGGCCATTCGTAATCTCATAGCTGCCGAGCGGGTCGAATCCGTACTCGCTCGCGACGGCGAGTGCGGCGAGGGCGACGACAAGGAGCGCCCACCAGCCGACGAATTGCCGAATGCGGGGCGTGGTGGTGAGCGTCTGGACGATGACAACGTAGAAAACGGCGAGCGGGAAAACCGCCTTGCAGGTCTCCCAATGCGCGTCGGATGCGCTGATGATCCATGCGAAAAATGCGAGCATCATCCAGTCGTGCGGCGTCCTGAGCAGGTCGCCAAGGCGCAGGCTGCGCTCGCGAAAAAAGAGGGTGACCAGCGCCATGATCATGACGAGCTGGACGAAGTGGAGCTTTGAAAAAATAGCCCCCCACTCCTGCGGACGGATGTAATACATCACGAGGAAAAGGATGACGGAGACGAAGTCCAATTCGGTGAAAGTTGAGGGTTGTTGAGGTGAGCGTTGAGACGGATCTTTCGCTATTCTCCTTCCGGCAGGGCAGGGAAGAGTGAAGGACTAACCGGCTCGGCGTGGTGCGGCGGTGGCGCGGTAGAGGCGCTCGTAAGCGTCAAGCATCGCGGCGATCGAGAAGCGGTCTACCGCTTTCCGGCGCGCGGCGCGGGCAAATGTAGCGAGCTGTGCGGGGTCGGCAAGCAGCCCGGTGAACGCGGCGGCGAGAGCGGTGGAGGTGGAGAGGTCGGTGATGATTCCGTCACGGCCGCTGTCGATGAATTGCTCGTGGCCGCATCCGGTATTCGCGAGAACAGGGACTCCGCAGGACATGGCTTCTAGCGCGGCGTTCGAAAGACCTTCATTCGAGGAGGGGACTGCGAGGAGATCGAGCGCTTGGTAAAATGGAACCGGGTCGAGTTTGAAGCCTGTCAGATGGATGCGATCGCAGTGCGGACTCGCTGCGGCGCGGTCGTGGATCGCACGTTCCTTTGGTCCGCCGCCACCGATCACGAGGAGGTGTGCCGCTGGAAAATGGGGTGCGATTTTCTCGAATGAATCGAGGAGAACATCGTGGCGTTTGAACTCACCGAATCGCCCGGAGATGCCAATGAATACAGCATCCGCAGGTAATCCGATCGCGTCGCGGGCGACGGAACGCTGCGCGGGTGTGAAGCGTGTGGTGTCCACGCCGTTTGGAATCGGCGTGATTCTTTCGAGTGGAAAATGGAGTGCGGCGAGTTGCGCGCGGATGCCGTCGGAGACGGTGTGAACGTGGCGGCAAGTGCGGTAGAGCCAGCGGCGTTGGCGCAGGCGTTTCGTGGTTAGGTCGGCGTCGGTTAGCTGGCTGTGCTCGCCGTGGAGGAGTGGCGTTCGGTAGCCGGCGAGCGTGGCGAGTGCGGAGTAAATGAGCGGGCCGAGATTGTGACTGTGGACGACATGAGGACGGACGCGGGAAATCTGCCGGGCGAGGCCGCGCACGGCTTTCCACGAAAAAGCGGTTTTTTTTCCCAGCACTTCGACGTCGCTGGGCGCTGGCAAACGTGCTGCGAACGCGCCGCGGCGCTCGAGGCAGGCGATGTGCATTTCGATGCCGCGTGGGAGCAATCCGCTGGCGAGATTGACGACGCCATTTTCCATCCCACCGGGTTCGAGCGAGTGGACAACGTGGAGGATTTTCAGCGGTGCGCTGCTCACCGGGTGCGTGGAAATGCGCCTTCCACAGCGGGCGGTGCGGTGACCTTTGCCGGTGCAGTGAGGAGGAATCGTGCGAGTGTGCGAAGCCTGAAAAGTGGACGCTCGGTGATGCGGCCCGGGCGGAGAAAAATCGGATACAAAAGGACGGATGTCGTGAGGTAGGCGAGCGGGCGTAGGCGGAGCCCTTCGTCGAAATGTGTCCACGCGATCTGGAAATAATGAACAGACCATGCGCGGAGCCAGAAGGGGATGTCGGCGTGTGAAACCGCCGCAGAAGACCAGGCTTTTCGCAGCACGGCGCGCGAGTTGTGCATCATGCGGGCGGCATTTTTGCTCATGTTGCCGGAGTGTCGGCGGATGAGCGCGAGTGGTTGGCCGATGAACCAAACGCGGTACCGCTTGGCGGCGCGAATCCACATGTCGCGATCCTCGGAACTGCGCAGCGAGGTATCAAAGTCCCCGCATTTTGCGAAGACGTCGCGGCGGATGACGATGGAGGAGGAGAGGGGGCGGTTGCGGAGGACGAAGTCGCGCGCGGTCAGCTCGCGGTCGGGCTCTGGGGCGGAATAGCGGGATTCGACGTGTGCGCCAGCGGAGTCCATTCTGAAACTGTTCGTGGCAACGAGGGCGAAGGAATCGGAGAGTTGCGCGAACTGGCGCATGACATCCGCGAGGAGCGAGGGAAGCCAGAGATCATCGGCATCAAGGAATGCAACGAAGGGAAATCGCGCCTCGTGGATGCCGGTGTTCCGAGCGGCGGAAAGCCCGGCATTTTCCTGCCAAATATAGCGGACGCGAGGATCGGGTTGCTGTGCGACGATTGCGCGAGTGTCATCCGTGGAGCCATCGTCGATCACGATGACTTCCAGTTCGCGGTGCGTCTGGGCCAAACCGGACGCGATCGCGCCGAGGAGATAGTGCGCGTAATTGTGCGCGGGGATGACTACGGAAACACCGACAGCGCGACTCTCCGCATTGCCGACGCGCTGTGGCTGCGAAGAAAACTCCGGCTCAAGGCCACGACTCATCACGCATTCTCGAGGGTGTGCGTGTTGTAGTAGTAGTCGTGGGAGTAGTAGTAGTACTGGTAGTAGTTCTGCGTGGCGTTGAGATCGAGGCGATTGAGGATGAAGCCATAAAAGTTAGCCCCGTTCCCATTGAGCATCTCGATGGCCGCCTTCATGTTGCGGATCGGTGTGTGTCCGCTCCAGATGACGAAGAGCACGCCGTCCACGTAGCGCTGAAGAATCGACGTTTCGGACAGACCGAGGACCGGGGGAGTGTCGATGACGATGCGATCGAAAGTGCCGCGCAGAAGCGTCATGAGGTCTGCGAACTTCTGCGAGCCTAGCAGTTCGGTGCCGGTTTCGAGATGGCGTCCGGCACTGAGGACGGTGAGGTTTTCGTGCGTCGTGGGGCGCAGCGCTTCATCGAGGGTGGCCTCGCCGAGAAGGACGTTGCTGAGGCCGGGGCTCTTCCGATATCCAAAGAGCCGATGGAGACGACCACGGCGGAGGTCGGTATCGACGAGAAGCGTCTTGGAGCCGGTCTGTGCGAACGAAATAGCAAGATTGGACGAGACGACTGTCTTGCCCTCTTTAGGCATCGCGCTCGTGATCATCATGACGTGCGGCGGCTTGGAGAGCGCGCCCATCGAGAGGAGATTCGTGCGAATGACGCGGAAGTTTTCGACGAGACTGGACTTGGTGGAGTCCTCGGTGTCGATCAATGCAGGTGCGGTGGTGGTTTCGACTTTTGGGACGATACCGAGTCCGCGAAGCTGGAAGGCGGATTCTACCTGGTCGAGATTCGAGAGCGTGTGGTCGAGATATTCGATGAGGAAAGGAATGCCGAGGGCAAGGACGGCGCCGAGGGCGAGCGTAAAGATGAGCAGCTTCATCCGATTCGGTGAAACTGGGCGATCGTGAACCTCGGTCAGGCCGGCGAACGTGAGGTCGATGCGCTCTTTGTCGTAGGCGTAGTCGAGAGCCTGTAGGCGTTGCATCATTTGTTTGTAGATGCTATTCCAGCGGAGCTGGCCGTTATCGAAAAGCGTGCTGTCGAGCTTGATCAGATCGGCCTTTTTATTGACATCGGCGTACTGCGGCAGCTTGTGCTCGAAGTCCTGCTTTTTGTTGAGCAGATGCTGATACTCGACCTCAAGGCGGTTCTGAGCGACTTGGAATTCAGCGTCGAGCTGCTTACGGACGTCCTCCATTTGCTTGGTGAGGGCGATCATTTTATGATGGCCTGGGAGATAAATTTTCGAGGCTTCGGCCCTCTCGTTCTTGAGTTGCTGCTGCTGCTTTTCCAATCCCTCCCAAGGCCTTGCTGAAGAAACCATGGAAGGCACGACGACCATGGAATTCCCGGACGTCTGACCGGAATTTTTGCCATCGTCAGCAGCGGTGTCGCCTGACGAATTCGAGTCCTGAGATAACGGTCCCAGAAAATTGATGTCCGGTGTTTTCTCCATCGCGACGGTCGCGATCAGGGAGAGCTTGGTGACGCTGTCGAGCGCCGGGTCTTGAATCTGGATGCGGACCCGGCCGAGTTCGTCAAGGCGTTTTCGGATGCGGACGAGTTCGACGGGAATGCTCCGCATTTCGTTGAGTTCGATGAGGGTTTTCTGCGAGTCGCGTTCGTCCTTGAAATCGAAGCGTTTACCAATGTTCGCGATGAGCTTGTTCCTGACTTCCTCGGTCTCGCGGGTGTATGCCTCGAAGATTTCGTCGCGGTCGTGGACGCGTTTTTCTTTACGATAGGACAGGAACTCGTTGACGAGCGTTTCAGCCCAGACATTCGCGAGCGGGGCGGTCGTGGGCCAGACTTCGATCTCGAGGTTCTTTTCGGAGTTTTGCCGGATGCTGACCTTGAGGACGTATTTTGAGGCGATTTCACGCGCACTGCCCTTGAGCCCGAGTTTTCGTGCGGTCCGTTCGACGATGTGCGGAGCCATCATTTCGCGGATGATCGCCCGGATGCGCCCGTCGTGGTAAATTTTGTCGGTGTCCACCGGCAGGGCGAGGTAGTCCATCTGGACCAGAGCGCGGGCGTAATAAACGGGTCGGGCGTAAACGTAGTAGGCTAGTCCCGCGCTCAGACTCGCCGCCATCAGAAGCAGCATCAGCCGCAGATGTTTGCGGGCGATCGCGACGTACATGATGACGTCGTGAAGATTGAGAACACGTTTTTTAAGACCGGGGATCATTTAGGGAGTGCCGCCGGGGTGGGCGAGAAGTTCAAAAAAATTGCAACCAACAAACGCCAAGGTGACGCGAAAACGGAGATACGCAATCTTTTGACGAGAACCCCTTCACGAGAGCGCGCTTGGCGCTCGGGTGCCGTCAGAAGCTGAACCACTTTTCCGGCACGACGACGATGTCGCTGCTCTGGAGTACGACATCAGGCGACTGTCCCTTTTGAATTCCGACGACGTTGACGTCGAGTTTCGCCTTGGTGCCATCCGGCAGTGCGCGCAGGACGTGGACATGCCTGAGATCGGCAAATTTCGCAAAGCCGCCGCTCTGCAGGATGGCGCCGTATGCCGTGAGTCGCTCGCCTTGGACGAGGTGGTAACTGCCTTGGCGCTTCACGTTCCCAGTGACGTAAACGAGGTTTGCGGTGCCGATCGGAATGGTAATGACGTCGCCTTCGCTCAACGAGATATCGGAGGTGAGTCCGCCACCATCGAGGATCTTCTGCACGTTGACTTCTTCTACGATCCCTTTGTGTGCGGCGACGCGCATGACTTTGACGCGCGTGAGGTCGGCTTTTTCAGAAATGCCCCCACAGCTCAAAATGACGCCGACGAGTGTGGGTGCAGTGCCGGCGGGGATGCGGTAGGGGCGGGGATTTTTGAACGCGCCAGCGAGGTAGATGAGCGGGCCGGACTCGAGATCAACGCCGGAGACACGCTCGACGATGACAGAGGCGTGCTGCAGTTGCGAACTCTGGAGAGCATGGCGGACCGAGGCCTCTGCCGCGTCCAGCGATTTGCCGGCGACGGCGATGCGGCCGACTTGCGGCAGGATGATGTATCCCCCTCGGCGGACTTGGTAGCGGCCGTTAAAGGAAGGGTCTTCGACGACAAAGATTTCGAGGTTTTCGCCGGGAGCAACGACATCGCTGCCGGTGAGGACGGGCGCTTGGACCGGGTTGACTTTCTGGAGTTCGGCCTCGACTTGAGCGAGCTGCGCCCGGGTCGCCTGAAGGCGTGTCTCCCAGTCCTTGACGTCTTGGTTTGAGCGGTCTGCCTGATCGACGTTCCCCGCCGCACTCTGGATTGCGAGCCGTTTCTGTGCGGCATCGAGCTTGGCTTTACCGTAGCGGACTTCACCTTCCAGCGTCTGCTTTTGCTCGGCGAGGCTTTCGGATTCGGCTGCGGCGACCCCTGGTGAAACGACTTCGACTTGAGAAGCGGTGTTAAGGGGGATCTCGGATTTTCGAAAAGTCACCTCTTTTTGTTCAGCCACTTGGCCATACACCGAAGTGCATGAAAGCAGCGCGATCCCACAGATTGCAGCGAGTGAAAAGGAGGATTTTTTGTGATTCATCTAGGGTGGAGTTTGGAAAACGGGCGTGAGAGTAGGGACCTGAGATTTTGCGTCAATGCGTAACGCGTCGAATGACGAATTTAGGTCAATCGAAATACTTCGTGACGGTGAGGAAGACGAGATTTTCGTCGAAATTGTCCCGCTCTCGGCTGGAGTCGCGAGTCTGGTATTGATAGAGAAGCCTGGCGACGAGCGTATCGGTGAAGCGATAGGTGAGATGGAGGCGTGCTGTGTAGGTCTCGTGGTGCCCGAGATCGTCGGAGTTGTAGCGGCGGTCAGTGTAAAGGCCGCTCAACTGGATCGTGGTGCGAGGGCCGGGATCGAGCGTGAAGCGGACGCCGGTGCGCCATTCGGTGCGGTCATATCCATCATCGGAGAGGTCAGCGACTTCCGAGTAGGAGACGAACGCTGCGGCGCGGATTTTCGGCCCGAGCACCTGCTCGATATGGTAGATGGCGTCATCGCGCAATTCATTGCTCAAGTCGTTGTAGTGGCGGCGGAGCGTGAGCGTCTCGGTGGTATAGGGTCCCGCGATGTGCCGGAGTTGCAGGCCGTAGAGAAAGCGGTTGGTGCCGTTGTCGTCCTGGTGGAAAAGGCCGACATCTGCGTGCAAGAATAGCTGGTCGGTGATGGGGCCGTTGATCCCGAGGCGGATTTCGTGGCGGAATCCATCGATTTGGTCTGTGTGGACGCCTCGGTAGGCAGCAAATGGCTTGAAGCGCTGGTTTTCGCGCTCGGAGTAAATGCTCGCGTTTACGACATCCCGCAGCCGTGGCAGGCCGCGGTTGCCTTGATTATACCAAAGATTTTCATGGTAGGCGCCAACCCGCAGACGCACCGGCCCGGGAAGCAACCGCTCTGCTTCGACGCCGATTTTATTGCTGTAGTAGAGAATCTCCGCCTCAGTGTTGTCATCGATGTTTCGATGGTGGCTGTCGCTGTTTCGCCCTGGAGCGCGAAAGGCGTAACGTCCCGCACGATCGACTTCGTTGAACTGGCCACCTTCGAAAATGTCGAGCGTATCGCGGTCGCCGGCGGTGATGCGGGCCGCATCGATCGTGAAGTCATCGGAAAATACGACGTCCCACGCTCCGATTTTCGTCTCCCATGTTACCTGCGAGTGCAGAAGCGGCGAGCCATCGAGCGCGATGTCGTACGGCGCGAAAAGGCCAAACCCGGCAATGCCAAATTTATTCTCGAACGGCAGCCACACGAGATTGCCAGTCACCGCAACATGAAGGCCTTCGGTGAGCTGGACGATCGCTGTGATCCCCAGCCGAACGATCCCGATCACATCCGACTCCCGGTTTTCGTTGCTGTGGTGGATATTGTCGCTGAAAAGGATGCCGGCGGTGAGGGCGCGCAGCTTCAGGAAAAGCGGGCCGAGCTTCAGGTCCGCGTCTTTTGGCTCGAAGCCGCGCTCGAGGAGAGGGAAGCGCAGGCGGGGCCCGGGAAAGGTCAGTCGTGTGTCACTCTGCACGGAGCCGAGATGCAGCGACGGATCGGGATTCAGCGGCCGCAGTACGTGGGTGTAGGGCGCTCCGGTGTCGCGAAAAACTGAGTGATATGGTATTCCCACGGCTGGCTCATCCACGAACGCGCCCTCCGGTGGTCGTCGGAGGCCCTCAGCAGCAGAAGGCGCTTCTGTGGGGCTGCCGACTGTGATCTGCGCGTGCCCGTGCGGTGTCGCGAATACCCCGGTCATCAAGGCGAGACACAGTCCTGTAGCCCTGCCTCCGCGGGAAACGAGCCCGGCTATTAGCCGACAGGACTGTCGTGCGAAAATCAAACCGTACGGCCTCTTTTGAGATTTTGATGCCGTTTCTGCCGACTTTGCTTTCCGAGAAAAAGCTGCGGCAAATCCTCCCGGCGAAAGGAAAAAGGCAAATACGCCAGCAGACCCAACACTGGGAAAACCACGACGATCCCGAGCCAGAAATTGCGCTGAGACCGCGTGAAAGGCTGCGCTAAAACGCTGGATACGGTGCAAACCAGCACGACAAGCCAGACGAAGAGCAGGCAGACCGCGACCTCGGGGCTGAGCTTGGCTTGTTGAAAACTAAAACGGGTGAGGAGATCGCGCATGAAAATTGGGGAGGCGGTGCGAGAAAAAGCGCGCTCGTTGAAGCAGGCGCGCGCCACTCGTGCAACGTGTTTTGCGCTCCGCCATGAATTTGGCATCGGGCATTCCCTCACTCGCACGCGAATCGCGAAACTTCCCGGCCCGTGCTGGACGCTCCGCAAGCCGCGCTCTAAGCTCTTCCCTCCAAAATGAAACGGCTGCCACTCCTGCTGCTCGCCAGCGTCCTACTTTCCTCCACATTGCTGAATGCTGCGGATCCCGCCCTGCAAAACGGCTCATTCGAGCTGCCGAAAGTCGAAAAGCGTATGACCGAAATGGAGGGCGGCAATCCCTGCCTCACCGATCAGCCTACCGATTGGGCGCACTTCATCCTCCGGGCCGGGAAAAAAGAAGGCAGTCTCGCGATGGGCATGACCGACGAAATCGCGCGCACCGGCAAGCAGTCGATCTACTTCGACTTTGATAAACTGAAAGCCCGTGGCTGGACGGCGATGCTCATGACGAGCCTCATCCCCGCGAAGGCACTCCAGCCGTATAAAATCTCGCTGTGGGGGCGGCTGGATCGCAAGCGCCCAATCACGCTCGACCAGCGCCGCCCGTATCTGCGATTCAACGTCGAATTCTACAAAGCCGACGAAGAGACGCAGGTCGGCGAAACCGAATATCGCACCGTTCGGATTCCTGGGAGTCTCGGCAAGCTGCTCTTCACCAGCGCGAAATGGTCGCAGGCATACGGAATCGTTCGCGCTCCGGAAGGCGCCGAACTCATGAAAATCACAATTGCGTGTGAAGCCCCTTCCGGTGAGAGCGACACCGACGGCACGATTTTTTTCGACGACGCGACCATCGAGGAGCTGCCGGACGATTTCCCTATCGCGCCCTCGAATGAAATCATCATCGAGGACGAGACCAGCGAGGCGCCGGAACCGCTGGAGCCCACTGAGGTGGAGCCCGCGCCCGTGCCGACTCCAGAGAAAAAGTAGCGCTGCGCAGTGATCATGAATCGACGGGCATTCCTCGCCTCCATAGTTGCCGCGGCTCTCGCTCCTGCGCTCCGTGCATCGCAGTCGCCGCGCCGCATCCTGCTGCGCTCCTCGTGGCAGACGGTGAATATCGGCGACATCGGCCACACGCCCGGCGTCTTGGCGCTGCTCCGGGAATATCTCCCGGACGCCGAAATCACGCTTTGGCCGGGCAGCGTCGGAGATGGAGTCGAGGAGATGCTTCGGCGAAATTTTCCCGCGCTGCGTTTTGCGCTCACCGCTGGAGATGTGGCGCGGGCATTCGTCGAGTGCGACTTTTTTCTCCACGGCTCCGGTCCGTCGCTGGTCGCGCAAAAGCATCTCGCAAAATGGGTGGCCGAAACCGGTAAGCCGTACGGGATTTACGGCATCACGTTCAGCGCGGTGGATCCCGAAGCGGTGCGTCTGCTGAGCGGCGCGCGTTTCGTGTTCTTTCGCGACAGCGTCTCGCTCGACTTTGCAAAAACGAACGGCGTCGCGTGCCCAGTTATGGAATTTGGCCCCGACGGTGCATTTGCGGCGGATGTGCGCGACGAAGAGTCAGCGACCGCATTTCTCCACGCGCACGGGTTGGAGGATGGCAAATTCCTCTGCGTCATCCCTCGTTTTCGCAACACGCCGTACTGGAAAATCCGCGGGCACGCGATGACAGCCGCGGACGATGCAAAACACGCGCGCAACGAAGCGATGAAGGAGCACGACCACGCTTCGCTGCGAGCCGCGATGGTCGCAGTCGTTCGCGAGACGGAAATGAAAATCTTGCTCTGTCCCGAGGACCAGAGCCAGATGGCGATCGGCAAGGAAATGTTGCTCGATCCGCTGCCGGGGGACGTCCGCGAGCGCGTCGTCTGGCGCGAAAAATACTGGCTCACAGACGAGGCGATCAGCACGTATGTCCGCTCCGCCGGCTTGTTTGGAAATGAGATGCACTCGCCGATCATGTGCATCGGCCACGGCATCCCCGCGATCGTCTGCCGGTGGAAAGAGCAGACATCGAAAGGCTTCATGTGGCGCGACATCGGGCTCGGCGACTGGCTCTTCGATCTCGATGACGAGCGCGACCTCCCGCGCATCGCGCCCGCCGTGCTCGCGCTCGCGAAAGCTCCCGCCGCCGCCCGCGAGAAAGCGCTCGCTGCGCGCGAAATCGTCCATCGTCGGCAGCGCGAGACGATGGGCATCCTGGCCGCGAGCCTGCCCGTCCGCGCGGAATAAACGCCCATTTACGCGCTCCCAAGGCCATGAGCGCGCGCACACTTCTACTCTCCGCCAGCCTCGCAGTCCTGTCTTTATCAGCCTTCGCGCGCGACATGACATTCAAGAGCACTGCCGCCCGCACCCATCTTCTGGAGCTTTACACTTCAGAGGGATGCAGCAGTTGCCCGCCTGCCGAGCGTTGGCTTACGCAGCTCCAACAAAGCCCGCGGCTCTGGAAAGATTTCGTCCCGGTCGCCTTCCACGTCGATTATTGGGACAACCTCGGCTGGCCCGACCGCTTCGCTGCAAAAGCGTTCACCACCCGCCAGCGCGCGTTGGCCGCGACGTGGCACACCGGCACCATTTACACGCCGGGCTTCGTGCTCGACGGCGCGGAATGGAGCGGCCGCTCACTCGATCGAATCCCCGTGGCGAGCGGCGACGCGGGCATCCTCACCGCGACTGTCGTCGATCCGCAAAACGTCACTGCCACGTTCCATCCCTCGAGCCGAGCAACGGCGTTCGAGGCCAATATCGCGATCCTCGGCTTCGATCTCTCGGTGCATGTGAAGGCCGGTGAAAATAGCGGGCGCGAGCTGCTTCATGATTTCGTCGTCCTCTCCCACGAGGTGAAATCCATGCGAGCCGACGGTGACACATTTCGCGTGGATGCAAAAATCCCGCCGCACAAAATCCCGATGAAAACCGCCGTCGCCGTCTGGATCACCGAGCCCGGAAATCTGACGCCGATCCAAGCCGTCGGCGGCGAATATTAAGTTGTAGCCGGGATTGCCGGTCCCGGCGGCGTACGTGACAGCCAGCGTCACAAGGCCCGCGAGATCTCGCCTTCGTCTGCCACGTCGCTTCTAGCGAATCGCTGAGGCTGGGGTAATCTCTGCCGCTTCCCCGCGATGCAAAATCTCCTCTCCGCCTTCACGTTTCTCTTCGCGGCTCACCTCGCTTTCGCTGCCGAGCCGGCGGTGAAATTCAACCGCGATGTCCGCCCGATCCTTTCGGACAAATGCTACCACTGCCACGGCCCCGACGCCGCCGAGCGGAAGGCAAAACTCCGCTTCGACATCCGCGAAGAAGCGCTGCGTGACCGCGATGGAATCCGCGCGATCGTCCCCGGCGACGTGGACGCGAGCGACGCGATCGAGCGCATATTTTCGAGCGATAAAAAAGAGCAAATGCCGCCGCCGAAGGCGCATCTCGATCTCACCGAATCGGAGAAAAACACGCTGCGAAAATGGGTCGCGCAGGGTGCCGAGTATGCGCCGCATTGGGCGTTCGTTCCTTTGCCAGACAGCATTCCAGCGCCATCGGTGAAAAATGAGGTGTGGGCGAAAAACGAGATCGACCGCTTCATCCTCGCGCGTCTCGAAGCCGAAAATCTCGCGCCTTCACCCGAGGCCACGCGCGAGCGCTGGCTGCGGCGCGCGACCTTCGACCTCACGGGACTGCCGCCCACGCAGCCCGAGATTGACGCCTTTCTCGCCGATCAAAACGACGGCGCATATGAGCGCGTCGCCGACCGCCTGCTCGCCTCCCCGCGCTTCGGCGAACGCATGGCCGTGCCCTGGCTCGATGTCGCGCGTTACGCCGATTCATTTGGATACCAGGCCGACATCGACACGCACGCTTGGCCGTATCGCGACTGGGTCATCCGCGCGCTCAACGACAATCTGCCGTGGGACGAATTCATCACCTGGCAGCTCGCCGGCGACTTGCTGCCGGGTGCCACGCGCGAGCAAAAACTCGCGACTGCATTCAACCGCATCCATCGCAAAACGAACGAAGGCGGAAGCGTCGCGGAGGAGTTCCGGCAGGATGGAGTCAACGACCGCGTGCAGACCGTAGGCACCGCGTTTCTCGGTCTCACGCTCGAATGCGCGCGCTGCCACGACCACAAATTCGACCCGATCAAGCAGCGTGATTTCTACGCCCTCGGCGCGTTCTTCAACAGTATCGACGAGCACGGCCTCCTCCACGCTCTCGCCAACATCCAGCCGCAACCCGCGCTGCTGCTTCCGACACCTGAGCAGGAGCAAAAACTCGCGCACCAAAAAGCCGCAATCGCTGCAGCGGAGGCTGAACTCGAAAAAACCAACGCCGCCCGTGAACCCGCATTCCAACAGTGGCTCGCGGCGCATCCCGCTCAGCCCGCCACGCTCCCAGATCGCGCCGCGAGCTTTGATTTCGACTCCGAGAAAAGTGGCGTACTGGCCAACGCCGCGCATCCCGACCAACCCGCCACCCTTGGCGCCAACACCCTCGTTCCCGGCCACGCCGGCAGCGCGATTCGCTTCACCGGCGACGACGAACTGAAACTCCCCGCAGTCCCGCTCGCGCACATGCACGCGCCCGCGACTTTCGCCTTTTGGCTTCAACCCGGCGCCGACTATCCGCGCGCCGTCGTGCTCCACAACTCGAACAGCCCGGATATCAATTACAACGGCTTCGACCTCCGGCTCGAACACGGGCACCTGCAGTGGATGGTCGTCCGCGAGTGGCCCGGCAACGCCATCGCGATCCGCACAAAAGCCACGGTTCCCGTCGGTGCGTGGACCCACGTCGCTGCGACCTACGACGGCTCAGCACGCGCCGCCGGATTGCAACTCTGGATCAATGGCGCGCCCGCCGAGACAGAAGTGCTCCGCGACAAACTCACCCGCGACACTGTCGCCACAAACGACCTCCGCTTAGGCGCGCGTACCCGCGACCTCGGCCTCCGTGCGGGCGCGATCGACGACCTGCAAATCTTCACCCGCGCCCTCACCCCGCTCGAGATCGCGCAACTCCACGACGGGCAAATCCCAGCGCTCGAAAACAGCGGCCCGGTCCGCGACTTTTACTTCTCCGCGATCGACCCCGAGACCCGCGCCGCCGTCGCCAAAATTGCCGCCGCGCGTGACACTTGGCGCGGCATTTTGGCGGGAGTCAGCGAGCTGCCCGTCATGGCCGAGGAGCCCCAGCCGCGCCCCACCTTCATCCTCGCTCGCGGAGCCTACGACGCCCCTGCTGCGCCGGTCGAACGCACGACTCCGGACGCGCTTCCGCCTTTCCCACCCAACGCGCCGTGCAACCGGCTCGGACTCGCGCAATGGCTCACCGATCCGCACCACCCGCTCACCGCCCGGGTACTCGCGAACCGGCTTTGGCAGGAGTTCTTCGGACGCGGCATCGTCGTCACGGCGGAAAATTTCGGACTTCAAGGCGCGCAGCCGTCGCACCCGGAATTGCTCGACTGGCTCGCGCGCGACTTCATCGCGCACGGCTGGGATCACAAACGCGCGTGCCGCCAGATCGTCCTCAGCGCCACTTACCGCCAGACCTCCACCGCCTCGCGCGACCTTCGCGAGCGCGACCCCGACAACATCCTCCTCGCCCGCGGCCCCGCCCGCCGCCTCCCCGCCGAGATGCTCCGTGACGACGCCCTCGCCCTCGGCGGCATCCTCGAGCCCGGCCTTGGCGGCCCGCCCGTCAGGCCCTACGCCCCCGACGGCTCCATGGGCAAATCCCTCAACAACTTCCTACCCGAATACCGCGCCGACACCGGTGCCGCGCTCCACCGCCGGTCCCTTTACACCTTCTGGCGCCGCACCACGCCGCCACCAAACATGATGGTCTTCGACACCGCCACGCGCGACGTGTGCACCGCCCGCCGCCAGCCCACGAACACCCCGCTCCAGCCGCTCGTCCTCTTGAACGACCCGCAATTCGTCGAAGCCGCGCGCGCCCTCGGCGAGCGGATGCTCCGAGACGGCGGCGGCACCCCGGAGCAGCGTGTCGCCTGGCTTTTCCGCGAAGTCACCAGCCGTCCCCCAACCGCGCGAGAGCTCCCCGATCTCGTCGCTTTGTATGAAAGTCAGCGAGCCACCTTCACCGACGACCCCACCCGTGCCACCGCCTTCCTCAAAATCGGCGAGCACCCCGCGGACCCAGCCTTTCCCCCCATCGAACTCGCCGCCGCCGTCACCACCGCGACCGCCATCTTTAATCTCGACGCCAGCGTCATGCTTCGCTGAGCGCCCGAACCTCGCCCCATGACACCCTTCCAAATCACCCGCCGCCACTTCTTCTCCCGGCTCGGTACCGGCCTTGGCGCAGCGGCCCTCGCCTCCATGCTCCCGCGCATCGGCGTCGCCGACGAGACCACCGGCGCACTCCCCGGCTTCCCGAATTTCGCCCCAAAAGCCAAGCGGGTGATCTATCTCTTCATGTCCGGCGGGCCGGCGCAGCAGGATCTTTTCGACTACAAACCGAGACTCCGCGAACTGAACGGGCAGCCGCTTCCGCCGGAGGTGCGCGGTCAGCAACGGCTCACTGGCATGAGCGGGAATCAAGCAATCCTGCCGCTTGCGGGGTCGCACTTCGATTTTGCGCAGCACGGCCAGAGCGGTGCGTGGGTCAGCTCTCTCATGCCGCACACAGCGGGCGTCGCGGATGATTTGTGCTTCATCAAATCGATGTGGACCGAGGCGATCAACCACGACCCGGCGATCACATTTTTTCAAACCGGATCGCAAATCGCCGGGCGTCCGAGCCTCGGCGCTTGGGTGAGCTACGGCCTCGGCTCGATGAACAAAAACCTTCCAGAGTTCGTCGTCCTCGTCACGAAAAAGGGCACCGACCAACCGCTCTATGCACGCCTTTGGGGAAATGGTTTTCTGGATTCGCGATACCAGGGGGTGCGCTTTTCCTCGGGAAAAGACGCGGTCTTTTACCTCACGAATCCCGACGGCGTCTGCCAGAGCGGTCGGCGAGCGATGCTCGATAAAATGGCCGCGCTCAACCGCCAGCAATTCGAGGCTGAACTCGACCCGGAGATCGAGTCCCGCATCGCGCAATACGAAATGGCTTATCGGATGCAGACCAGTGTCCCGGAGGTCACCGATATCGCCGGCGAGCCGCAGAGCGTGCTCGACCTCTACGGGCCTGAAGCCGCGACGCCCGGCACGTTCGCGGCTAACTGTCTGCTCGCACGACGGCTCGCCGAGAAAGGCGTGCGCTTCATCCAGCTCTACAATCCAGGGTGGGATCACCACGGCGCGCTGCCGCAGAATATCCCAAAACTCGCGAAGGAAGTGGACCAAGGCTGCGCTGCGCTCATCACCGATCTGAAACAGCGCGGAATGCTCGACGACACGCTGGTCGTCTGGGGCGGCGAATTCGGTCGCACCAGCTATTCCCAAGGCAAACTCACAAAGGACACCTACGGCCGCGATCACCATCCGAGGTGCTTCACCGCATGGATGGCGGGTGCCGGGATCAAGCGCGGAATCACCTACGGAGCGACCGACGACTACGGCTACAACATCGTCGATGCTGCGGGGAGAAAGCTCGAGCCGAGCAAAGAAAAATTTACGCCTGGAGCAGTCCACGTCCACGACCTCCACGCCACGATCCTCCAGCAGCTTGGCATCGACCACACGCGCCTCACCCATCTACTACAGGGTAGGCGTTTTCGCCTCACCGACGTCCACGGTCACGTCATCGAGGAACTGATTTAGCGGCTCGTTGAAATGCGCGTAGCAGTGCGATTTACAACCCGCAAAATAGCCCGCTAAAATGTCCCGATTCCGGTCCCCATCCTCTCCCATGAATCGTCCTACCGCTCTTCTCCTCGCAACTACGCTGATCTTCACCGCCGCCGCTGACCCGCGCAACGACCCCGGTCGCCCCGTCGCCAAGACCGATGCGCTCTCACCGGCGGCGACTGCGGCGCAATTCAAAGTGCCCGAGGGTTTTCACGTTGAGGTCGTCGCCGGCGAGCCGGCCATCGTGCAGCCGATCGCCTACACCATCGACGATCGCGGGCGGCTTTGGGTCGTGGAAAACACCAATTACCCGGACTGCCCCGGCGCGGCGAAGGACAAGATCGTGGTCTTTGAGAGCACGAAGGGGGACGGCAAATACGACAAGCGCACGGTGTTTTGGGACAAGGCGACTTTCACCAGCGGCATCGCGGTCGGCTTCGGTGGAGTCTGGCTCGGGTCGCCGCCAAATCTGATTTTCATCCCCGTGAAAGACGGCGAGCTGAAGCCCGCGGGCGAGCCGCAATTCGTGCTCGATGGCTGGGGAAATGAGGACACTCACGAGACGCTGAACGACTTCGCGTGGGGGCCGGACGGCTGGCTTTACGGGACGCAGGGGATTTTCACCGAGTCGCACGTCGGCACGCCCGGCACGCCGGACAAAGAGCGCGTGGCGATCAGCGGCGGCGTGTGGCGCTACCATCCGACGCGCAAAGTTTTCGAGCGGTGGGTCGAGGGCGTGAGCAATCAGTGGGGGCTCGACTGGAACGACCACGGCGAGGCGTTCTTCGCGGCGTGCGTGGTGCCTCACATGTGGCAGGCGATCGGCGGCGGGCACTACCTCCGGCAGGCGGGCGCGGACCTGAACCCGCACAACTACGAACTCATCCAGACGATCGCGTGGGGGCGCTACGAAAAGGCGGCCTACTGCGGGGCGATGATCTACCTCGGCGGCGCATTCCCGGGCGAGTGGCGCGATAAATTTTTCTTCCACGACATCCACATGAACAAGACGCGCTGCGAGCAGTTCGTGCGCGTCGGCTCGGGATTTCGCAGCGAGAAAGTCGCGGACTTTCTTGTGAGCCCGGACGCGTGGTTCCGCGGGCTCTCGCCGCAGTACGGGCCGGATGGCAGCGTGTTCTTCAACGACTGGTACGACCGCGTGCCGTGCCACCAGCAGCGCGCCTTTACGGATCGGTCGAATGGGCGCGTGTATCGGCTCACGCACGACGCGGTGAAGCCGGTAGCCGTCGATCTCACGAAGGCCAGCAGCGAGGCGCTCGTCACGCTCCAGCTCGATAAAAATGACTGGCTCGTGCGGCACGCGCGTCGGCTGCTGCAGGAGCGCGGACCCAAGCCCGAGACCACGCGGATGCTCGAGGACATTCTGAATCACAACACCGACGACACGCGCCAACTCCGCGCGCTGTGGACGCTCCACAGCCAGCGCGCGCTCACCGAATCGACCGCACTCGGCGCGCTCGCGGATCGCTCCGAGCACGTCCGCGGTTGGACGGCGACGGTCGTCTGCGAGGAGGGAAAGCCGTCGGCGGCTCTGCTGAAAAAGCTCATCGACATGGCGAAAAGCGACCCCTCTCCGCTCGTGCGACTGCGGCTCGCCTCCGCGGCCCAGCGCATCCCGGTCGCAGACCGCTGGCCGATGTTAGAGGAGCTCGTCGCGCATGAGGAGGACGCGAAAGACATGAATCTGCCGCTGATGAATTGGTACGCCGCCGAGCCCGCCGTCGCCGCCGACCCAATCCACGGCATCGCGCTTTTCTCCGATGCGAATATCCCGAAGCTCCACGAATTCATCGCGCGCCGCATCACCGCGCTCTCGATCGAAGACGCCGCAAAAGCCAGCGCCGCGATGGACGCACTCTCGAAAACGCTCGCCACCGCCGACTCCCCCGTCCGCCGCGACGCACTCCGCGGAATGCTCGCCGCCCTAAAAGGCCGCAAAAATCTCGCCACCCCCGCCGCTTGGGATGCCGCCTACGCCGCGCTGCAAAAGGACAGCGACATCCAAGTCCGCGACGACGCGCGCAAGCTGGCGCTCATCTTCGGCAGCCGTGCCGCGCTCGATGACCTCCGCGCTATGCTCACCGACAAAAACTCGACGCCTGAAAACCGTCGCGCCGCCATCGAGGCCCTCGCCGTCCAGCGCGACGCGGCCTCTCTTGATCTTCTTATCGCGCTCCTTGCCACGGCATCGCCCCTGCGCGCCGACGCCCTGCGCGCCCTCGCCGCATTCGACGACGCGCGTATCGCACCCGCCATCGTCGCGCGCTTCGCCGAGCTCGATCCCGCGGAGAAAAGCGCTGCCTTGAACACCCTCACCGCCCGTCCCGCCAGCGCGCGCGCCCTCCTCGCCGCGATCGACGCCGGCACGATCCCCAAAGCCGCGATCACCGCTCCGCTCGCCCGCGTCGTGCAGGGCTTCAAGGACGCGCAGTTCAACGCGTGGCTGGAGAAAAACTGGGGCTCCCTGAAATCCACTAGCGCTGAGAAGCAGGCCGAAATCGCGCGTTACAAAAAGTTCCTCTCCCCTGACGCCATTCTCCTCGCCGACGTCAATCACGGCCGCGAAATCTTCCGCCGCACCTGCGCCGTCTGCCACACGCTCTTCGGAACCGGTGGGAAAATCGGCCCCGAGCTCCCCGGCTCCTTCGCCGACATGGATTACCTCCTGACCAACATCCTCGATCCTAACGCCGTGATCGGAAAAGACTACCAGATGGTTTTCGTGACCACGAAAAGCGGAGAACTCCAAGCCGGAATCCCCGCCGGAGAAGACGCCAACTCCCTCACGCTAAAAACCCTCGCCGCCCCCGTCACCATCCCGTTGAGCGAGATCAAATCCCGCGAAGTGAGTCCCAACTCCATGATGCCCGAAGGCCTCCTCAGCGGCCTCCAAGAGCCCGAAATCCGCGACCTTTTCCTCTACCTCCGCCAGTCAAAGGAACCGTAGCCGGCTGCCTACAGTCCCGCGAGCGTCACCTCGCCCGCCGAGAGCCGACGCAGCTCGCCACTTCCTTCGCGCAGCAGCAACTGCCCCTCAGCGTCCAGCCCCTCCGCTCGTCCCTCGCGCACCGCATCGCCGTCGCCGACGCGCACCCAGCGACCGATCAGCGCGCTCCGCCGCTGCGCCTCCGCGAGCGTCGCGGGAAAGGTCACATCCATTTCCTGGAGCCCCCCGTCGAGTGCGCGCAGCAGAGCAGCCGCCAGCGCCGGTCGATCCACACGCGCAATTGCGGCCATGCGCAGCGAGCCGGCTTTTTCCCGGAGTTCCGGTGGAAAATCATCCGCCTCGTGATTCACGTTCACGCCGACTCCGAGCACCGCGAATGGCCCCCGCACAGCATCCGCACCCGTCTCGACCAGAATCCCCGCCACCTTTTTTCCCGCCGCGTAGAGGTCATTCGGCCATTTGATCTCCACTCTCACGCCCGCGTGCGACTCCATCGCAGCCGCCAGCGCCACCGCCGCGCACGTCGTCATTCGCGGCCACTTTTCCGCCGGTAAATCCGGTCTGAGCAGCACCGAAAACCACACCCCGAGATGTGAGCGTGACTCCCACTTTCGCCCGAAGCGCCCGCGCCCCGCGCTCTGCCGCTCCGCGAAAATCACGATCCCCGCCTCCGCCCCGCGCGCGCCAAATCCCATCGCCACCTCATTCGTCGAGCCTGTCTCCTCGAATACCAAAATCTCTCTCGCGAGCGCGCACTCGCCCAGCCGCGCGTGCAAGTCACCCGCCATCAGCCGGTCCGGCGACGCCACCAACCGAAGCCCGAGCCCCGGCCGCTCCTCGATCTCAAAACCCGCCTCGCGCAACTCTCCCACGCACTTTTCCACTCCCTCCAAATCCACCTGGCACATTCCCGCCAATTCCCCGCACGAGACATGCACCGCCGCGCCGCGCAGCGCCTGCAGCACCGCCACATCGAGCGCGTTCACGCGGGCAGAAGCTCGAGCGAGAGATCGATCGACGGCGCCGAGTGCGTCAGCGCGCCCACCGAAATGAAATCCACACCCGTCGCCGCAATCGCCCCGACGGTTTCCAGCGTCACCCCGCCGCTCGCCTCCAGCTCCATGCGACCCGCGGCAGCACTCACCGCCTCCCGCATCGCACCGGTCGTCATATTATCCAGCAAAATCACATCCACCCCGCGCAGTTCCACGAATTCCCGCACCTGCGCCAGCGTCTCCGCCTCGAGCTCCACTCGCACTCCCGGATGCGCCTCGCGAAACCGCTCGATCGCCGCCTGCAGCGCCCCGGGCCCCTGTCCCGCGAGCAGGTGATTATCCTTCACCATCACCATGTCGTAGAGCCCAAACCGGTGATTCATCCCGCCTCCGGCCACCACCGCCGCCTTCTCCAGTGCGCGCAGCCCCGGCGTCGTCTTCCGCGTGTCTAAAATCCGCGCCTTGTGCTTTCCCGCCGCGTCCACAAAGCGCCGCGTCAGCGTCGCCACTCCCGAGAGATGCTGCAAAAAATTCAGCGCCACCCTTTCCGCAGTCAGGATCGAGCGCACCCGCCCGCTGATCTCCAGCACTGTGTTCCCTTTTAAAATGCGCGTCCCCGACCCATTTACCACGTTCACCACCAGCCCCGGATCCACCCGTTTGAACACCTCCGCAGCCGTTTCCACCCCTGCCGCGGTCGCCGGTTGTTTCGTGAAAATCCGCGCTTTTCGCGCCTCCTCGCCGACAAAAAAGAGCGACGTCAAATCTCCGCCGCCGATGTCCTCCGCCAGCGCCACAGCGATCGGATCCGGCATCTTCGTCGAGGTCAAATTCACATCATCCATTGGAAAATCCCCGTCTCTCGACTCACAACATTTAGTCCCAGCTCACAGCCCCAGCATTAGCCGGGCAGGACTTTCCAAACAATCCTTCAGCCGCACGAGGAACGTCACCGCTTCTTTCCCATCCACCACTCGATGATCGTAGCTCAGTGCCAGATACATCATTGGCCGGATCACCACCTGCCCCTTCACCGCCACCGGACGCTCTTGGATCTTGTGCATCCCGAGGATGCCACTCTGCGGCGGATTCAAAATCGGCGTGCTCAGCAGCGACCCATACACACCGCCATTACTGATCGTAAAAACGCCCCCCTGCAGCTCCTCGATCTTGATCTTCCCCTCGCGCGCTTTCACCGCAAACGCCGCCAGCTCGCGCTCGATCTCAGCGAACGACTTCGCATCCGCCTCGCGCACCACCGGCACCACCAGCCCGCGCTCCGTTCCCACCGCCACGCCGATGTCGTAAAAGTGATTCTCCACCAGCTCCTCACCCTCCATCCGTCCATTGATCGCCGGCACCGCTTTCAGCGCGCTCACCGCCGCCTTGATGAAGAACGACATGAACCCGAGCTTCGTCCCGTGCTCCTTTGTGAATGCCTCCTGCATCTCCGATCGCAGACTCATCACAGCGCTCATGTCCACCTCGTTGAAGGTCGTCAGAATTGCCGCCGTCTGCTGCGCCATCACGAGTTGAGACGCGATCTTTCGGCGTAAAGGCGAGAGTCTCCGGCGTGTCGTGCGCCCCTCCCGGCTAGGCACCGCGGCAGCCGAATGTTCCCGGGCCGTTTCTGCCATCTGCCTCTGCTCATCCTGCGCCGACGCCTCGGCAACCGGCTCTGCCACAGGTTTCCCAGCCGACCCGCCGTTCGCCACCGGCTCCGCCACAGTCTGGCCGGTTTCCTCGCTTTGCGGCACCGCCACGGCTTTCATCGTATGCGCCGGTGCCACATCGCTCGGCGAAGCCAGTGCCGCCACGGGCTTCGATTTTTTTCCCTTCTTCGGTGCTTCCGCTCCGGCCTCCTCGATCGTCGCCACCACCTCCCCGATTTTCACCTCCGCGCCCGCTTGCGCCACGATGTGCAACACACCCGCCTTCTCCGCAGTGATCTCCGTCGAGACCTTGTCCGTATCCAGCGAAAGCAACACATCCCCGGTAGCTACCGCATCTCCATCATTCTTCAGCCACGCAGCGATCACACCGCTCGTGATGGACTCACCGACCGCCGGGATTTTGACATCGAAACTCATAGCGTAAAAGGCACGCAGCAAACCACCCGCTCACCGACGTGGCAAGCAGCACCAAACTCCGGTGGTGTCCTAATTTGGACGTGCCACGTCGTTCATTTGCGTTTGAAAATGAAGAATACGCCTGCCGCGACGGCGAGGAAGATTGCCGCCACGATGGGTGTGGGGAGCGAGCCGGACAAAGCTATTGCGATGAGTGTCGTCATTTCCTTGCTTGGGAAGCAAGCCACACGTGCATCATCGCGGCAGTTGTCCGAGAATTTTCTGGGCGAGGCCGAGGGCAGTTGCGTTTAGACCGACTTCTGAGTCATGGGAAAAGCACGCGCGCCAGGCTGCGGGGCGGCGCGCGGGGTCGGGGAGAAACTTTTGAATCTCGTCGTCGAAGTGGTCGAGGCGGTCGGTGGCCCTGAGAAAGTCGGCGATGTCCGCGTATTCTTGGTTTGCGCGGTTTTGGAAGGCGATGCGGAGAGCTTTTGCAGCCCGGGGGAAATCGTCCGCGTTCGTGAGGAAGCGGGCGTAATCAAGAAAGACCTGGTAGCGCTGGACGCACGGGTCGCCGGAGATGGCTTGCTGGAAAAAATGGTCAGCCCGCGGGCGGATGCCGAGGTCGGCGAATGCCTGCGCGACTTTACCGGAAAGGTCGTCGTCGAAGACAGCGCGGCGACCGAGTTCCTCGAGGACTTTCACTGCGTCTGCGGTACGGCCCGCGCCGTGCAGCCCGCGCGCCCAGTCGAGCATCCGCGCGACATCGAGCGGATTCAGCCGCGCCAGGCGCTCCTCCGCACGTACGGCGAGCGTGGGCTGCGCGGCCTCGGTGAGGATGCTGACGAGTTTCCGCAAAATCGGCTCCGAAAGATTGTCGCGCGCAAAGAGGCGCGCGCATATTTGCGCGCCGTGTTCCGCATCTCCGTGTGCGAACTGCCATTGCAGGAGCGTCGTCGCGGCGACGAGAGAGCCGCCATCCGCATCCTGCGCGAGTGCTGCGGCGAATTCCGCGGACATCCCAAGGCGCGGCATCTCGCGCAGGGCAAGGTCGTAGTAGCCGCCGAGAAGCGTAGGGTTTTCACCGGCCATCTGGCGCAGTCGGCGCATCTCCCGTGCGATGGTGGCGCGGTCGTGTGCGAGCGTGAGCAACTCGATGAGTTTGCTCTGCAAAGTGAAGTCCGCGCTTGCATCGGGCGCCTTTGCGAGCGCGTTGCGAAGCGCACTCCGCGCCGCATTCAGGTCGCCGCATTTTACAAGCCGATCGATGAAGGGCAGCACCGCTGCGAGCTGGCTGGAAGCCGGCTGGCGTTCGATCGCGGCGAATGCGTCGTCGATGCGCCCCGTCGCCGCATAGAGCTGCGCGAGCATCGCATCGGCCTCGGTGCCCGGACTTTTCTCGAGAAGTTCGATCGCTTCCGGCGCGCGATTTTGGCGCTCCAGCAGCGATGCAAGCGCTAGGCACGCGGCGATGTTCGCGGGCTCGAAGCCGAGCACCTTTCGATAAACCGATTCCGCCCGGTCGAGTTGGCCTGCATTTTCGTGGAGCAGCGCGAGGCGCAGTTGCAGGCGCGAGTCGCGCGGCACGGCCTTGAGGCAGCGCTCGAGCGCGGCGCGCGCTTTTTCGCTCTCGCCGCGGGGCTCGAGCGCGTCGGCGAGCTGCAGCGTAAGGTCGCGATTGGCAGCGTCGTTGAGCAGGAAAAATCCGCCTTCGACGCAGCGCGTGAGCACCGCTGCGAGCGCATCGTTGTCACTGGAGGCATGGCATTCGTTCAGCAGATTGCGGAGCGCGAGCGGGTTCGTCGGCTCGCGTTCCCATAGGCGGCGGAGAATCGCGATGCTCTGTGAATGCGCGCCCATCGCGGAGAGCGTTTCGGCGAGCGGCAGCAGGCCTTCGACTCCGGGATAGCGCGCGTAATCCGAGGTCAATTTCTCGACGTCCTCCGGGCGCGCACGGACGATTTTCAAGGCCGCGAGATGGGTGCGGATTTCGAGGACACGCGCGCCGACTTGCTCACGCTGCGGCAGCATTTGGAGGCGAATGATCGCTTCGTCGTCCAGCGCGTTTTCCCACAAGAAAATTGCGAGCGAATACAGCTTCCACGTCTCGAGTTGCACACCGGCATTCAGGATGAAATTCCAACCTCGCGATGCCGAATTTCCGGTGTCGTCTTCCGCGATTTGTGAGATCGGACGCAGCGCTAGGAGGCGGCGCAAATCGTCGCGCGCGGCAGTTTCATCACCGCTGAGCGCGTGAAGCAGTGTGCCGCAGATCGCTGTGTGCACGGACATTGCCGGGTCGAGGTGTTTTAGAAAGTCACTTGCAAAAGGCTTTTGGTCAGGCTCCGGCAGCAGCAGGAAATACTCGCGCAGGGCTTTGTAAAACGGCGCCTCGAAGGCTTCGCCCGCGCCGGCCAGCGAATCGTGCAGTACGCGCCGCGCGGCATCGGCCTCACCCAGGTAGAGGTGCCAGTGCGCGAGTTCGATCCCATAGGGCGGGCGCTGAGACGAGAGGGAATCGAACACGCGTTGGCCGAGCTGCACGGCTTCGCGGAAATGCCCGCGATTGGCGAAGGTGAGCGCTGCCTGCCAGAGCCGCAGCGGGTAATCCTTGGTGAATAGTTTCGCGACCAGCGCGGGATCGGGTGCGGTCGAGCCGGCCTGTAAATGCTGCGTGAGCGCGACTTGAAAATAATCGCGGTCAGCGGCGGTGCGGCGTTCATCGTGCAGCCACGCGGCGAGACGGTCGTATTCGCCGGTTTTCAGCGCGAACCAAATGAACGCCTGCGTGCTGGGTGCGGCGAGTTTTGGGACAAGCATCAGAGCCTCGACGTGATCGAGCAGCGGGCTGCTCGCTCCCGCGTAAAACAAGGCCCAGATGGCTTCTCCGGGGGACTGACTGGCGGCGGAGCGCCAGCGCGCGACCCATTGCGCGAGCTCCGAAGGCGTGCCGTTCGTCGCGATGGATTGTGCAAGATCACGGATTGCGCGGAGCCGTGCGTCGGCCTCGGGTTTCACCCCTGCGGGCTCCTCGACCCAGAAGCTGCGCAGCGCGACGAGCGCGTCCGCGGTGGGGCGTCCGCCGCGCATTTTCACGGCGCTCAGGTAAGCGTTTTGGAGCTGGCCCGGCTCCTCGGATTTGAATGAAGGAAAGCGAATCGGATCGCCGGAATTTTCGGCTTTGGAATGGCTGAGAATCTCCTCGAGACATGAGCGCGCCTCGGCAGCCGAACCGGCCTCCGCGGTCAATTCCGCGAGAGCGGCGAGTGCGCGCAGATTGCCAGGGTCGAGCGTGCGGATCCGCCGCAGCAGCGCGAGCGCACGCGCGGGTGTCCCCCATTTCATTTGAAAATCGACGGCCTGCTGGAGTGCGTCGGCGTCGCGCGGGAAGCGCATTGCGATGCGCTCCCATGTGGCGCCAGCATCATCGTTTTTGAACGTCTTTTCCTGGAGTTGCGCGAGCTTGATGAGGCCGTCGGGAGTGGTCTGCGAGACGATGCGGACGAGCTGCGACTGGAGGCGCACCGCAGCGTCGATTTTGTGCAAGTCCTCCGCCTCGCGCACGAGCTCAGGCAAGGCCAGCGCTTGATCAGGCGCTGCGAAAGAAGCGTCGGAAAGCAGGTCGAACGCCCGCGCTTTCTCGCCGGTTTCTTTCAAAATGCGGCCCAGTGACATGCCGGTGAAATAGTCATCGGCACGCGTTTTATGGCGCTCCTCGAATTCGGTGCGGAGCCAGCCGAGCATGTCGTGCTTCTCGCAAAAGGTGAGCAAATCCTGAAACGCGGCGAACGACTCGTGCTCGGTAGTCTGCGCCTCGACTTGCTGGAGGAGCAGCGTCGCCGCGTCGCTCGGGAGATTGAGGCGGTCGTAGATTCGGAGGATCGCGGCGGCGGATTCCTTTCGGCGCGGTACGGGCGTCATGGCGAAAATCTTGCGCCATGTAGCGAGCGCATCGGTCCAGCGGTCGGCGCGCTGCTGCGCAGTTGCGAGGTCGGTGAGCGTCGTCGCGTCGCCGGGATTTTCGTCGGCGAGTTCGGTGAAGATGCGGAGCGCTTCCTCCACGCGTCCGGCGCGCAAATTCGCCTCGGCGGCGCGGCGCTGATAGGTGGCGCTCGCGGCGGGATTGAGCTTCATCAGCTCGTCGAGATGCGCGAGCGGCAGAGTCGAGCGCGGGTCGTTCGCGCCGAGGTCGGCGAGAAACTCGTGCGCGGCGATCGACCGCGGATCAAGCGCCAGAGCCTGTTGCGCGCATTCCTGCGAGACGCGCGGGCTGCGATTCCACGATTGCCAGCGGGCGACGCGCAGCCAGCCGCCGACGGTCTTCGCCTCGGCCGCTTCGCGCGTCAGCTTCAGTAAATAATCGGCGAGCGCCGGAGATGTCGCGTCCGCGCCGCGAGCGACGGTTGCAGCATGGGCACCGCTGACGATGCCGAAAAGTTTTTGGTCGGCCTCCTGCGATTCCGCGGGCGTGCGGCTGAGCGCGTAGGCCTTTTCGCAAGCCTCGCGCGCGGCCTGCTCGTGGCCTTGCGTGGCTTCGAGGTCACCGAGGAGGAGGTGGAATTCGCGCGACTCGGGCTGCAGTGCGATCGCGGATGACACGGCAGCGGTCGCGGCGGCGGGCTCGTTTTGGTCTTTCAAAAACCCGGCGATTTGAAATTGCGCGGCAGCGCGGCGGGTGGGCGAATCGCCCGGATGCACCAGCCGCGCGAGTGTGCGCTGCGCTTCGGCGGCGCGATTTTCGGCGAAAAGAAAACGAGTGAGCGCGAGCAGCGAATCCTCACTGGCTGACGCGGCGGCGTTGGTGAGCAATTCTTCCTCGGCGGCCGTGAGGCGGTTGTTTTGGTAAAATTCCATCGCCTTTTGACGCAGCGATTCGTCGGCGGGTTTCGCGGCGAGCAGCGCGGCGATACGGGTGCGGGCGGCAGGGAGTGCGTCGCGCTGGACATCGATGCGGGCGCGCTCGAAGACGAGTTCGGGATTTTCGGGCTGTGATTTCAGCAGCGTGTCGTAGATGGAGGCTGCGCTTTCGAGGCGGTCCATGCGCGCGTCGAGGCGCGCAAGGCGGAGCTGGTATTCGGCGGTTTTCGGAGCGAGCGCGGTGAGATTTGCGAGGCAGGCACGTTCCTGCTCGAGGTCGCCGAGGCGCTCGTAGAAGCCGATCAATTCAAGCTGAGCGCCGAGGTCGCGCGGATTTTCCTTCGCGGCGCCTTTCAGTTTTTCCTCGAGCTCCGCGGTGCGGTGGTAGCGCTGGTGGAGACGGATGAGCTCGGCTTCGAGTTCGCCGCGGAGCCAGTTGCCGGGTGCGGTGGCGACGAGCGCTTCCTCGAGCGCAGCGATGGCGGCGTCCTGTCGTCCGGCGCCCTGATGAAGCCGCGCGAGCTGTTGCAGCGCCTGCGCGCGCTCGGCGGGCGGGGCGTGTTGTTTGAGGTATTCGAGATGCGGGATCGCGCGGTCAGGGAGGTGATTTTGCGCGTAGGTTTCTGCGAGGCGGCGGCGGAGCGCGAGGTCGCTCGGATTCGCGGAGACGGTACGCTCCCACGCGGCGCACGCGTTTTCCAGATCGCCAGATGCGAGCCACGCTGAGCCGCATTGCAGCAGGGTTTCCGGGAGACGCGGATCGCTCGCGGGCAGCATCTTGGCGGCCTTCTCGAAGAGCGTGGCGGCGTCGGCGGAATGGCCGGCGTCGAGTTGCGATTGGGCGAGTGCCAGGATGGGCTGCGGGTTATCGGGCGCGAGTTTTGCGGCGCGCCGGAATGCGGCTGCGGCCTCATCGGGTCTCGCGGCTTTTTTCAGCAGCAGCCCGGCGATCATCTCGCCGCTGAAGCCGCCCGTGGACTTGTAATCGTCGATGAGTTCGCCGGTCTTTCCGGCGTCACCGTAGGCTTTCCAGAGGCGGTCGAGCGCGGTGCCTTCCGCGGGATTCGCGGCGAGCATTTGCTTGTAGCGGGCGATGATTTTCTCGGAAACGGGCGGCTCGGCGTCTGCGCTGAGCGCGACGAGCAGGAGGGAGAAAATGACCGGCCAGCGTGGCATCGCGTGAAGCTATGCCGGAGCGCACTGGCGGCAAGGCCGGCGCGCTATTTCCGCGATGCGCGCGCAGCGATTTTCTCGCGGCCTTTGTCGAGGATTTTCCGCTCGGAGCGGGTGAGGCTGTGCATCCCTTCGCGCGAGATTTTATCGAGGATCGGATCGATCTCGGCGTCGATGAATTGTGCAGCGCTCATGCGTTCGATGCGTGCGTGGCGCTCCCGTTTTTTGAAGATGTAGCGCTGGATCGCGAGCGGATTTCCGAAGCCGAGTTGCTTCACGTAAGCCCAGCCGACCACGACTGCGGCGAGCATGGCGGCAGGGCCGATCGTCGCGGCGATGTGCGTGGCCCAAAGTGCGATGCAGGCGGCGATCAGAAGGAGGCCGATGTATTTGGTGCGGATGCGGAGCGGCAGGATGAAGAAGATATTCACCGTGACATCGAGCTCCGGCAGGATCGTGGCGTAGGCACCCAGCAGCGCGGCGACCCCGGCGGACGCGCCGAGCAGCGCGATGGACGGCATGGCGAGCAGATGCACCGCGCCGCCGACGAGGCTGCCGAGGATGTAAATCGCGAGGAAGTGTCGGCGACCGACGATGGGCTCGACTTCGCGGCCTGCGAAGAAAAGTCCGCACATATTCGCCAGCAGATGCAGCGGCGCAGGCTCGGCGTGGATGAAGGGAAAGGTGAAGAATTTCCACACCTCGCCGCTGCTCACAGCTTCAGCGTCGAGTGCGAGCCAGTGCGTCCAACCATCGGCCGGAAGCGGCACTTCGGAGTGGAGGAGCGCGAAGACCGCCTGCGCCGCGAATGCGCCGACGTGGAGCGCGATAAGCACAGCGGTGACGGACGGCTTCGATCCGCTCCAACGCCGCGTGAACGGCTGCATTTGGCGGCGGGAGGGGCGCATGGCGGCGGGAAAATATGTTAGTCCGCGAGCGTTGTAAAATCGCATTTGACGCTGTCCGCGGGGAGGAAAGGACAACCTTGCCCATACACACGCTATTCGTCGCTTTCCACCGCCAAAATGCAGCCAAGGGCGCGTTGCGGCCCCCGGCGTGTTGTTTCGGAGATTTGGGCACGGAGACTTCTTTAAATGTCGTTGTAATCGTTGATCCTCGGCAGACCCGTTGTAAACGTAACCCGCCGGTCCACCTCAAACTCTCCCTATGAACACCAAAGTCCCCACCTCCAAGCCTCGCTCCGTGGCGCGCGTCGTCAGGCTCGCTGCCGCAGTCGCGCTCGTGGTGGGCGCGGACGCGAGCGCGGCGACGGCTGTCTGGAATAACATTGGCACCGATTTCAATACTGGCACCAACTGGGCAGGGGGCACGGGACTGGATGGAATCCCCGGCACCGGAGACAACGCGACTTTCAATGCTGCGACGCCTACTTTTCAGCCGGAGTTGAGTGCCTCGCTGACCATCCAAGGGCTGACCTATTCGACGAGCGGCTGGCTGCTCTCGAGCGCAAATGGGTCGCTGCTTTCGCTGACAAACGTGGGCACTCTCGTGGCGAGCGCGATCAACGCGACGAACGCCACGGGCACGGATACAATCAGCGCCGGGTTGGTATTGGCCGGGGCCGCGGCGAGCACCGCGACCTTTACGCAGGCGCGCGGTGGGACGCTCGTGCTGTCCGGGCCGATCACGAGCACGAATGTCATCACGGGACTGTCACTTTCAGGAGCGGGTGCGGGTAGCTCGACGTTCACACTTTCCGGCAGCAACAGCTACTCGGGCAACACGACGATCGGCGCGGCGAATATCGTGGTGAATGTCAACTCGACGACGGCACTGAGCTCCGGTGCGCTGGCGGCGAACAATAGCGTCACTCTGGACAACACGAGCGCGACCGCGGCGCTCGTGCTTTCCAATAACAACAACATCAATCTGAGTGGCGGGAGCCTGACCTACACAGGGACGGCTGGGAACAGCCTGAGCTTCGGGACCGGCGTGGTGACGGCGAGCGTCTTAAATCGCTCAATCACCGTGAATGGCGGCACACTGACGATCGGCTCGCTGAACACGGACACAATAGCGCGCACGATCCTCAAGGGCGGGGTGAACGGCACACTTGTAATCACAGGCGCTGCTGGCAGCAACTTCCAGGGGGGCTACACCACCGGTTCGGGCACGACCTTGATCGGCGACAAGGCATCGCTCGGGACGGGCGCGATTTCGTTCGGCGGCTCAGCGCTGCAGGCATCGACGCCGCTGACTGGCTCGGCGAACAAGCTGGCTAATGTGATCTCGCTGACTGGCACTGGGACGGTGAGCGGGAACAACAGCATCGAGTTCGGCGGAAAGCTCACGGGCATCGCCGGCGGCAGTCGCACCCTCACGAGCAGCATCATCGGGGGGACGCTCACCTTGAATGACGTGGACCTGAACAGCGACGCCGGGACCGTACGGACGCTGACGATCAACGGGGCGGGTAGCACGAACATCAACGGGCTGATCTCCAGCGGGCCGGGGCTGGCCACGCACTCGCTCATCCTGACCAGTACGGCGGGCGTGACGACATTCAACAACGCCGGCAGCACCTTCAGCGGCGGTGTGAATATCAACAACGCGGGCTCCACGCTCGCATTTGGCGCGGATTCCACGCCTTCCGCCTCGGGCAGCACGGTCACCAGCGGGCCGATCGGCACCGGTGCCCTCACGATAGGAAATGCGGGCACTTTAACCGCCGCAAATGGCGCGCGCACGATCGCGAACACCATCCTTTTCAACAACGTCTCGGGGACGATTGGCGGGAGCAACAATCTGACGCTGAACGGCGCGGTGACGTGGGGCGGCTCCAATACCATCACCTTCACGAATCAGGGACTCACCACCTTTGGCGGGCCTGGCTTCACGCTGCGCAATGGCACGGGCACCTCACCACAGGCGCAGCGTACGCTCACGCTCGCAGGGGCGGGCACGTCCGTCTTCGCCACACCCCTCGTCAATGGCTTCACGGTCAATGGCATCGTCACCCTGGCCGGCACGGGCCTCACCACCTTCTCCGGCGACAACTCCTACTCCGGCCTCACCAGCGTGAACGCGGGCACGCTGCGGCTCGGGAGCCCGACCGCGCTCGGCTTCGGCGGAGTCAGCGTCGTAGCGGGCACTACAAATATCGCCAGCGGCGCGACCATCGACCTGAATGGCCAGGCGAGCGTCAACGAGAGGATCACCCTCAACGGTACCGGCGTGAACGCGAACGGCAACCTCATCAGCGACAACACCGGGGCCGTCGCGAGCGTCGGGAGCGGAGTCTCCGCACTGGCCGTGACCACGAGCGGCGCGGGATACTCCACGGCACCGCTCGTCACGATCACCGGCGCGGGCGCGGGCGCGACGGCGGTCGCGACCTTGGGGTTGACGCCGGAGAGTTTCACCTTGAATCCTGGCGACAAGGTGTATTCCACGGCTCCGACCGTGACCATCACCGGGGGTGGAGGGCAGGGGGCCTTTGCTACCGCGGTCCTCAGCGGCGGCACGGTCGTCGGACTGACGATCACCACCGACGCCCGCGGCACCGCCTACACGAGCGCCCCGACGATCACCTTCTCCGGCGGCACAGCCACCAGCGGCACCGTCGATCCCACTGGCACCGGCAACGCCTCGAACTTCACCGTCACCGCCCTCCAAATCACCGCCCCCGGCACCGGCTACACCGGCACCCCCACCGTCTCCTTTGACTCCGGCGCCGCAGCGGCCACCGCCATCGCCAGCGGCCTCCTTCTCAACGGCACCAGCGACAACTCCATCGGCGGCGCGGGCGACATCCTCGTCAGCGGCACCATCAACGGCGGCGCCCTGAACCCCCTCACCAAAGTCGGCCCCGGCACCCTCACCATCGCCGGCAACGCCCCCTACCTCGGCGCGACCAACGTCAACACCGGCACCCTCCGCGTCAACGGCACCCTCGGCACCAGCCTCGTCAGCGTCGCCAGCGGCGCCACCCTTTCAGGCACCGGTAGCGTTGCTTCTGTGAACATCGCGCCCTTAGCCTTCCTCCAGGGCGGCGATGGACTCACCCCCTCCGGCGCGCTCTCCTCCGGTGGGATTGTCAGCCTCAGCGACGGCGCAGTCATCAGGCTCACCCTCGGCACCGGCGACACCCACTCCAGCCTCAGCCGCACCGGCGGCACGTGGGGCTTCGACCCCACCGCGCAGGCCTTCCTCTTCAACTCCGGCGCACAGCCCGGCAACTACCTCGGCATCATCACCGGCCTCACCGGCAGCGAGACCGGCCTCGACGACATCGGGAACTGGACCCTCAACGCCCAATACGCTGGCAGCGTCTTCGTTTACGACGGCGCTGGCAGCGTCAATCTCTTCCTCATCCCCGAGCCCGGCGCCGCCCTCTCCCTTCTCAGCGGCATCGGCATGCTTCTCGCCCTCCGCCCCCGCCGCCGGGACTCCTGAGTCCGTCGAGGCCGGCTGGATCGCCGACTAGCTGATCAGGCCGGAGAGGATAACCCGAATGGCAGTGGGTCGCGGCTCTTGCTATGCCGCCCACTTTCGCCACGCTCTGCGGGAGAGTGAACATGCCCGACCACGACACCTCCGTACCGAAGCCCCGCCGCATCGACCTCCACGTCCACATGGTCGCGAATGAAGGCGGCGGCAGCGGTGCATGGCTCCGGCTCGGCTCGGCGTGGCACCGGTGGCTGGCGGGCTTCATGTTGAAACAGCTCGGCATCCCGTCGGCCGCGCTGAAAGGCGACCTCGATACCGCCTACGCGGAGCATCTCCTGCGACAAGTGCGCACGGCGGAGTCGCTCGATGCGGTCGTCTTGCTCGCCCACGAGCAGGTCTATGACGCCGACGGCACCCTGCGGCGCGACCTCGGCACCATGTTCGTGCCAAACGACATCGTCCTCGACCTCGCCCGCAAGCACCCCGAGTTCCTGGCGGGCGTCAGCATCCACCCCGCGCGCCGGGACGCCATTCAGGAACTCGAGCGCTGTGCCGACGCCGGCGCCGTCCTCATGAAATGCCTCCCCAACTGCCAGAACATCGACTGCTCCGACCCCCGCTACCGTCCCTTCTGGGAGAAAATGGCAGCCCTCGGCCTTCCCCTGCTGGCCCACACCGGCGGCGAGCACACCGTCCAGATCGTCCGGCAGGAATATGCCGACCCGCGCCGGCTCCGGCTCCCCCTGGAGTGCGGCGTCACCGTCATCGCCGCCCATTGCGCCACCAAAAGCGGCCTCCTCGACCGCGACCATTTTGAAGATTGGGCCGCCATGCTCCCCGAGTTCCCCCGCCTCTTCGGCGACATCTCCGCCCTCGTCTCCCTGAACCGCAGCGGCCACCTCCGCGACTGCCTCCGCCCCGAAATCGCCCCGCGCATCCTCCACGGCAGCGACTTCCCCGTCCCCGTCCTCGGCCACCGCCTCTGGCTCCAGCGCTGGATCGACACCCCCACCTTCCGCCGCTGCCGCGCCATCGAAAACCCCCTCGAACGCGACTGGCAGTACAAATCCGCCCTAGGCTTCCCCCCCGAAACCCTCACCCGAGCCGCCACCCTCCTGCGCCCCGCCTGACCCCGGCACCTCGCAAAAGCGAGCCGTGCGGGGAGCTGGCCGCGTCGGCGCGGGCATCGCGGGTTGCAACTTCGCCCTCCGCGGTCATGCTGTGTGCATTCGTGGATTTCCCCCCCGCGTTCCCTCCCCATGCGACGTTTCCTCACGCTCCTTTCTGTTCTCGCCTGCCTGCTCGCCCCGCTCCGCGCGGAGCAGGTCATCTTCAGCGAAATCATGTACCATCCGCCGGGTGTGAAGCCGGAATACGTCGAGGTCTGGAATATCACCAATACCCCGCTCGACTTCGCGAAGTGGCAGTTCACGGACGGCGTGAGCTTTACCTTCCCGGACTTCAATGCGGGCAACGCGCAGGATGCTTTTCTGCGGCCGATGGAGCGAATCGTGGTCAGTTCCGCCGACCCGACGACGACCCGCGCGGCGTATGGCATCTCGCCCGCCGTGCGCGTCTATGGGCCGTGGACCGGCAGCCTCGACAATGCCGGCGAACGCGTGACGCTGAGCGACAAGAACGGCGTCGGCGTCTGCTCGGTGAAATACAGCAACGGCGGTCGCTGGCCGAAGGCGGCGGACGGCGCGGGGCATTCGCTCGTGCTCCGCAATGAGAACAACCCGATCGATTCCTTTCACAACTGGCGGCAGAGCCTCGCGATCAACGGCACTCCGGGCGGCGCGGAATTCACCATCACCGAAGCTTTCCCAAACCCCGAAGTCGCGTCGGGCGCGCTGGCCACGATCCTCGACTACGGCGCGACGTGGAAATACCTCACGCCTGCGAGCGATCCCGGCACGACGTGGCGCAACCTCGGCTTCGACGAGTCCCTGTGGCTCAGCGGGCCGGGTCTCCTGGGCTTTGAAAATGCCGCGCTGCCTGCGCCCGGATTGCAGACGACATTCGGCGCGCCGGGGCCGATCACTTATCTCTTCCGGAAGACGTTTAACTTCAGCGGCAACACGAACGGCGCATCCGTAATCATCGACCAGATCATCGACGACGGCGTGGCCTATTATCTCAACGGGACTCCGCTCGGCTCCGTGGGCTACACCCCCGGCGGGCAATGGAATGTGGGCGCCAGCCGAACGGTAGGCGATGCGACGGAGGAGTTGAATGTCATCAACGTCCCGGCGTCCGCCTTGGTGAATGGAGCGAACGTGCTCAGCGCGGAAGTGCATCAGGTCAGCAGCGGGAGTTCCGACATGGTCTTCGGTGCGCGGCTGAAAGTGAGTGCGCCCGCGTCGGTGGTCATCAATGAGGTGAAGCCGGGCGCAGTCGGTCAGGGGTTCGTCGAGTTTTTCAATACCACTGCGTCGCCGATCGATCTCAATGGCTACTACCTGTCCGACGACTCGGCGATCCCGACGAAGTTTCGCATCGCCTCCAGCCTAGTCGTCGCCGCGAATAGCTTCGCCACCATCGGCTTTGCGGAGTCCAGCCTCGCCGTCGCCGCCACGACGAAAGTCTATCTCACCGCGCCGAATGGCGTCACCACGGTCAATGCGATCAGCGCCGCCATGCCGATCGACGGGCGCGCTCTCGGGCGCGATCCGTCGGGCTCCTCGTCGTGGTTCCTCTTCACCACGCCCACGCTAGGCGCGCCGAATATGAGCGTCACTTCGGAGAGCCTCAGCCTGCGACTGAGCGAGGTGCATTTCGACGCGAGTGGGAACATCGACTGGATCGAGATCGAAAACCGCAGCACCGCGCTGCAATCCGTCTCCGGCCTGTCGGTGGCCACGGCGGACGATCTTTCAAACAAGATCGCGCTGAACGGCAGCGTGCCGGGCTCGGGATTTGCCAGCTTCGATGTGAGCTTTCTCGTGGGCGGCAGTGGAAAGGTGAACGTCTATCTCGTCGATGCGCAGGGCAATGCCGCCGGAGCCGCCGAACTCCAGCGCGTGAGTGGCCGCCCGTCCATTCAGGCCGTCTATCCGAAAATCCCGGCCGTGCTGCCGAGCTACGAGACGCCGAAGCGCGCCGCCGAGTGGTTTTCCTCGCCGACGGACACCCGCGACGCGGCCAATAACCCGCCGGTCACCACCAGCATCGTGATCAACGAAATCATGTGCGACCCGCCCTCGGGGCAGGACAACGGCGAATTCTTCGAGCTCTACAATCGCGGCGGCGCGCTGGTGAATCTCACCGGTTGGAAAGTGCGCGGCGGCATCGATCTCGACTTCCCCGACGGCACGACCATCCCCGTCGGCGGCTATCTCGTCGTCGCTGGGGACAAGGCATTCCTCCAGGCGAACTATCCCGGCGCAACCGTCGTCGGCAACTGGTCCGGCAGCCTCGGCAACAACGGCGACTTGATCCGCATCACCGATGAATATGGCAATCTCGCCGACGAGGTGGATTACAAAGTCGGGGGCGACTGGCCTGTGCTCGCGGGCGGGCTCGGGAGCAGTCTCGAGCTGATCCACCCTGACATGGATAACAGCCGCGCGTCGGCCTGGCGGGACAGCGACGAGTCGAACAAGACGAGCTTCACGACCTTTACCACCAGCGGCATTTTTCAGCAGCTCACCACCCTCGGCGCCGTGACCGATTACAAAGAGCTGCACCTCTTTCTTGTTGGCGACGCGCATTGCATCGTGCGCAATGTCACGCTCAAGGCCAACGGCAACGGAGCGAACATCATCACCAACGGCACCGTCCACGCGACCGACGGATCGAGCGCCACGGGCTGGCTCATGCAAGGCACGCACTGGGCCAGCTACATCGACAACGGGGACATCCATCTCATCGCCGATGGCCACGGCGACAACCGCCCAAACCGCGCTGAGATCGACGCCACCGCGCTCGTGCAAGGCACCAATTACACCCTGCAATTCGAGGCGCGCTGGGTCTCGGGAAAGCCCCGGCTCATCGCGCAAACGTGGGATCACAGCATTGGCAAACCTTTCCTCCTCCCCGTCCCGAACAATCTCGGCACGGCGGGCGCGGCCAACTCCGCGGCCACCGCCACGCCGCCGCCGCAGGTCGATTCCATCTTGCACAACCCGCCGGTGCCCAAGCCGGCCAACGCCGTCACCGTCACCGCCCGCGTCTTTTCCGCCACGCCGCTCACCTCCGTGCAGGTCTTCCATCGTGCCTCGGATGCGGCTGTGACAGGTCCGAACGGATTCGTGGCCGCGCCGATGTTTGACAATGGCACCAACGGCGACGCTGTGGCGGGCGATGGGCTCTACACCGCGACCATCACCAGCCATCAGGTGAATGGACGCATCGTGCAGTTCTATGTGCGCGCCACCGCGACAGGCGGCGGCATCGGCGAGCTGCCGAAAGAGCCCACGACTTACCCCGCCATGTGGGTCGTGGACAACCGCACCCTCGACGCGCGCCTCCGCCAGCAGCGCTTCGTCATCGGCCTCTACGAGCGCGACTCCATGGACACCAACAGCGGCCAAAGCACCAAGTTCCAATACGACTTCCCGCGCCTCTCCAATCACTACCAACGCTGCACCTTCATCCACAACGAAACCGACGTTTATTACAACGCCGAGATACGCAAAAGCGGCAGCCCTTGGACACGCGCGGATGGCAACGGGCTCGACCGCGGCAAATGGAAAGTGCCTCCCGACCGGGCATTCCGCGGGCGCGACAAATCCACCTTTGACAACGACGCCGAGAACGGCGCCCGCCATCACAATCGGCTCGTCCGCTACTGGCTCTACGTCCTCGGCCATCCGGCGAATGAAAACGAGTACGTCTATAACGTCATCAATACCGACGGGCTGTTCATCCGCGAGGATACCGAGCCTGTGGACGGAGAGCTCGTCTCTCGCGCCTTCCCCAATGGTAGCCAGGGCCAGCTCATGCGCAGCGACGACGAGTGGTGGTTCCAGGACGACTGGAACCGCAGCAATCGCAACGCCGACTGGAGCTACAAGAACACCGACGAGTCCATCCGCTACCACACGGAATGGATCACCCGTTCCCGCGAGACGGAGCAGGATTACAGTTCGCTGATCGAGTTCTTCAAGACCGTCTCGAATGGCTCCTCGACCGAGGAGCAGCTCAACCGCGTGCTCGATCCCAAGCTCACGCTCATGATGGCGGCGGTGCGCGGCTATGCGTACGACTGGGACTCGCTCACCATCAGCCGCGGGAAGAACGGCTTTTTCTACCGCAAGCCCACGGATGGACGCTGGATGTTCCTGCACTGGGACAGCGACCTTGCCTTTCAAGATGCAAACAACGTGGTAGTCGGCGGGCTCGCCGGCTGGGGCACCTACATCGGCAAGCCGTGGGCGCGGCGGACCTTCAACTACTACCTGACCGAGATGTTGAAGCTCACGACCGGCACGAACGCCGCGCGCACGCAGGCGTTCTTCGACGCGGAGGAGGCATCAAGCACCGCCTACACCGTGGCGACCTCGTTTTATCAGACCTTCTTCAGCGCCCGGCAGTCGGTGATCGAGACGGAGATCAACAAAACAATCGGCACCGGCGGCACGGGCAACGCCTTCACTACGACGTTCACAGCGCCAGCCGGCGGCACGACCTCCTCGGCCACCGCGACGATCACCGGCACCGCGCCGTCGTCAGCCTTCACCATCGTGGTCGTCGGGCATCCCGAGATCACCGTCACGTGGCTCAACCAGACCACCTGGCGCATCGACGGGCTCGTGCTTGCCTCCGGGCTCAACACTTTCACGCTCCAAATGATCGACGCCGCGGGCAACGTGATCGGCACCACCACCTACTCGGTCACCAAGACGGGCAATGCCCTGCCCGTGATGACGCTCGCCATCGGCGCAGCCGCGCAAAATGTCGCGCTCGGAGTCCCGGTCACGCTCGATGCCGCCGGCAGCTTCGACCCCGACGGCGGCGCGCTCGGCTTTGGCTGGTCGAATACACCGACGAGCGGCGTCGCCGTGTCGCATCCCGTTCCTTCCGGCACGACCGCGGTCTTCAGCACGCCCGGTGTTTACAACTTTACCGTCACGGGCACCGATCCGGCCGCGGGAGTCAGCCAGTTCACGCGCGAGATCACGGCATACAACCTCGCCGACTTCTCGCCATTCAACGCGACGCCACTGGAGGGCTACTGGTCCGCGCAAAACGTCGCACCGCGCAACAGCTACTCCTCCAGCGCATGGTATTCGCTCGAAGACACGCCCAAGAGCCTCGTCGTCCAGGTGCTAGACGACACCGCAAAGCCCCTCGCTTACTCGAATCCCACGCACCCGCTGCTGCTGCGCCCCCTCCCGGCCAGCGCGGACTTCGCCCTCCAGACCGACCTCACGCTCGAGGCCCGCCGCACCGGCACCTTTCACACCGGCCTCTACGCGCAGCTCGTGGAATCCGGCACCACGGTGCGCTACGCCTTTGGCATCGACGGCGGAAACCTCCTCACCGTGAAGCGCTCGACCGGCGGCACCTTCACCACCCTCGCGACCCCCGCCTCCACCGGCTATCAGGCCATCCTGCGCATCCGTCGCGTCGGCAATTCGCTCCGCTTCGACCGTCGCGACGACACAGGGGCATGGGTGAATATCCACACCCTTGCCATCGCCGCGGGCAGCACCGCGCAGCAGGGCGGCATCTTCCTCGCCACCACCACGGCGCAGAGCGTCCGCGTCGCCTTCGACTACGTGCTCCTCGCCAATCCGTCGAATATCACCGCTCTCCTCGGAAATCTCCGCATCACCGAGGTCATGTATCACCCCGAAGCGCCCGGCACCGTGGAATTCATCGAGCTGCGCAACACCGGCGCGCAGGCCATCAACCTCAGCGGCGCGCACTTCGACGCGGGCAATCCCTTCGATCCCTACGCCTTCGGCAACGTCACGCTCAGCCCCGGCGCATTCGCCATCGTCACGAACAGCGCCTCCGCCTTCCAGACGCGCTACGGCTTCGCCGCCACCGCCCAGTGGCCCGGCGGCAGCCTCAATAACATCGGCGAGCGCATCACCCTGCGCGACGTGAATGAAAGCATCATCCACGACTTCAGCTACGGAGTCACCGCGCCCTGGCCTGCGACCCCGCACGGCTTCGGCCCCTCTTTGGAAGTCATCGACACCAACGGCAACTACGCCGACGGGAGCAACTGGCGGCCGAGCTGGGAAATCGGCGGCTCCCCCGGCTTCATCGGCGCCGGGTCCGACACCGACGGCGACGGCCAGCCCGATAGCTGGGAAATCCTCTTCGGCACGAACCCGAACGACCCGGGTTCGCGCTTCAAGGCCACATCCTCCGCGAACGCCGGCGGCCAGCCGCAGGTCACCTTCCCGACCGTCTCGGGGAAGAGCTACCGCATCGACTACTCCGACGGCCTCAATCCGCCGAGCTGGCAGGTGCTCACCACCGTCTCCGGCACCGGCGCACCGGTGACCTACACCGACAGCACGACGCCGAAGCCCGGGGAGCGCTTCTACACCGTCACCCCGCTACCGTAGAGCGGTCTTAAAATGTCGTAGCCGGTGCGCGTTGGGAAGAGCACCCACGATTCGTGGCTGGCTGCGCACCAACGGTGCGCAAACATGCCAGCCCAGTGCAACGCCCTGGGAAACGGATATCCCCGCCACCCACACCCGTGCTGCCGAAGCCGCACTCGCCATCCCTGTAGTTCGGCTGGGTATCCCTCCGCAGCGCCTCAGTATCGCCCCGGCATTCCTCAGTATCGACGAGGGCCTCCTCGGTGTCGGCGAGGGTCTCCTCAGTATCGGCGAGGGTCTCCTCGGTGTCGGCGAGGGCCTCCTCAGTAGCGACCAGGGTCTCCTCAACCTGAGGAATGCCGCGACGATACTGAGGAAGGCCAAGTCGATACCGCGGAATGCCAAGCCGATACGAAAATCCCCCGCCCCTGCACGGAGGAGCCCCGCGGCGATACCGACGGCCTGCGCGGGGACATGCCCGACCCCTCCGCGCACAGGGCGGCGCAATTCAGGATGTCGAAATCATGCGCTGATTCGACACATTCGCACCACAGCATCCGCTCATCACGTCGCGGCGGGGGCCAAGACGCGCAATTTTCTAGAGGAGATGCGGAAGGTGACGGGGACTTGGGTGGTGACTTCGCCATCGACTTCGACGGGGACGCGGCTGTCGCTGCGGACGGTGGCGCGTTTGGTCTGGAAGTACTCGACGTCGCGCAGGTCGGTGTGGCGGCCGACGAGGATCATGCCGATGTAGCGGGCGAGGTCGAGGTAGCCGAGGTTTTTGAAGATGAGGATGTCGAGGAGGCCGTCGTCGATCTTGGCGTCTTTGAAGAAGGGGAGGGGGCCGCCGTAGTAGCGGCCATTGCCGATGAGGACGAAGGAGCCGTCGATGCCGCGCCCGTCGGCTTCGATGTGGAGGCGGGGCGGGGGCTGGTAGGCGATCTGGGCTGCAGTGATGAGGTAGCTGAGGGGGCCGAGGGCTTTGCGCGATGCCCGACTGGTGCTGGCGACGACTTGGGCGTCGAGGCCGACGCCGGCGAGCTGGACGAAGTATTGGTCATTCGCGCGGCCGAGGTCGATGCGGCGGGTGTGGCCGGCTTCGATGACGGCCCAGGCTTTGCGGAGGTCGCCGGGGATGCCGAGCTCGGCGGCGAAGACGTTCATGGTGCCGACGGGGAGGACGCCGAGGGTGATGTCGGCTCCGGCGATGCCGTTGACGACGTCGTTGATGGTGCCGTCGCCGCCAGCGGCGACGATGGTGGGGTAGCCGTGCTCGACGGCGCGGCGGGCGAGGCCGGAGGCGTCGCCGGCGGCGGTGGTGGGCATGAGCTTGCAGCGCGGGAGGGCGCGGATTTTCTCACGGACGCGGCCGGCTTTCTCGCCGCGGGCGGCGGGGTTGTAGATGACGGCGATTTCGTCCATGGCGCGGCTGTCGTTTCGGCCTTTTCTTTCTAAAGTCGAGTCGTAACTTCACCGCCCGTGAAACGTCTTCCGAAGCTGCTCTTGATCGCGCTCGTGGCGCTGGTGGCGCTGGGCGCTGTGCTCCTGCTGGGGCTGAATCTTTATGTGCAATCGCCAGCGACGCAGGGGCGGATCCAGGCGGAGCTGAGCAAGGCGCTGAAGCTGCCGCTGGTGATCACGAATACGAGTCTGACGCCGTGGAGCGGGATGAATATCAATGGGATCACGGTGCCTGCGGATGGGGGGAATTTCCTGGAGGCTGCGAGCTTTGGCGCGCACTACAAGCTGCTGCCGCTCCTGCGCAGACGGCTAGTGATTTTCGACGTGAAGCTGGAGCAGCCGAAGATCGTGTGGCGACAGAACGCGGATGGAAAATGGGTGCTGCCCGGGCTGGCAAAGAAGGCGGCGCCGGGCGAGCAGAAGCCGGTGAAGAAGGAGGAGAAAAAGTCGGGCGGCGGCTTCGAGGTGGAGCTGACTGAGCTGAGGATCGTGGGCGGCTCGGTGGATATGCTGGATGTAAACGGCAAATGCGCGGCGCGGCTGGTGGGTGCGGACCTGAACTATGTGATCGAGTCGGCGACGAAGGGGCGGGGGACGCTGGTGGCGTCGCGGCTGACGGCGGGGACGCTGGGGTTTGAGACGGTGACGGGCGAGTTCAAGTATGATGCGGGGGTGGTGACGATCCCGGCGCTGGAGGGGACGCTCGCGGGGGGCAGTGTGAAGGGGACGCTGGAGCTGCGGCCGGATGAAGCGAAGGGGCCGTTCACGATGTCGCTGGCCTGGGACAAGGTGGATGCGGCGACGCTGAGCACGGATGCGGGCTGGGAGAAGGGGCAGGTGTCGGGGACGCTGGGCGGTGAGTTGGAGCTGCACGGGCGGCTGAAGTCGCTGGATAAGCTGGAGGGAAGCGGGAAATTCTCGATGGCGAATGGACAACTGAAGCAGCTCGATTTTTTCCAGACGATCGGGCAGCTCCTGCAGATCGAGGGGCTCTCGAATCTGCGGCTGCAGCGCGGGGTGACGACGTTTCGGATCGCGGATGAGCGGGCGTATGTGGAGGAGTTCGTGCTCGAGACGCAGGACATCCGGCTGTCGGCGGAGGGGCAGGTGAAGATGGACGGGAAGATGGCGCTTGATGCACGGCTGGCGTTGTCGCCGGGGCTGGCGAAGGATTTGCCGACGTTCGTGCGGCAGAGTTTTGTGGATGTGGATGCGGAGGGGCGGTCGGGGGTCGCGTTTCGGATCACGGGGAAGACGGATCGGCCGAAGACGGACCTCGCGGAGAAGCTGGTGGGGAGGAAGCTCGGAGATCAGTTTGGGAATGTGCTGTCGAAGCTCTTTGACACGAAGGCGGACGACAAACCGAAGGAGGAGCCGAAGAAGAAAAAGAAGAAGGATAAGAGCAAGCCGGCGACCGACGAGCCCGCCGCCCCGGTGACAAAGGTGGAGCCGGTGGCGCCCGCGCAATGAGGGTGGTGGCGGGGAGCGCGGGCGGGCTGCCGCTGGTGGTGCCGAAGTGCGAGCTGCGTCCGACGATGGATCGCGTGAAGGCGGCGATTTTCTCGAGTCTAGGGGGGCTGGTGGAGGGGGCGCGGGTGATGGATCTTTTCGCGGGCTCGGGGAGTCTCGGGATCGAGGCGCTGAGTCGCGGGGCGGCGTCGGCGACGTTCGTGGAGCTGGAGCGCGCGGGGGTGGAGGCGATCGAGCGGAATCTGGAAAAGACGCGACTGCAGGGGACGGTGCGGCAGTCGGATGTGTTCCACTTTCTCGACAAGATGGCTGCGCCGGGGAGCTGCGAACTGATCTTCGCCGACCCGCCGTATGCGAAGCAAAAAGGAGACAGGGATTTTACGCCGGAGCTGGTCGCGAACGCGGCGCTGCACGCGGCGCTCGCGCCGGGCGGAGTCTTCGTGCTGGAGCATCTGCCGGGTGCCGCGCTCACGCTCGGGTCGCGCTGGGAGTGCATCCGTCAGAAGCGCTATGGCGCGACCGAGGTGGCATTTTTACGCGCACTCCCAGCCGCCCCGTGAACTCCTCCGCCGTTCTGCCAGCGGATGCGCGCCGCTCGCTGTTCATTTACAATCTGCTCTTCCCCATCGCGCTGCTCGCGATGCTGCCGGGGCTGCTGCGGCGGATGCTGCGGCGCGGGAATTTTCGCGAGAACTTCGGGCAGCGGCTCGCGCGATACGGGGCGGGGGAATGCGCGCGGTTTGCGGAGGGGGAGTGGGTATGGATCCACTCGATCAGCGTCGGCGAGACGCTCATCGCGCTGAAGCTCGCGCGGGAGTTAAGGCGGCAGAACCCCGCGCTGCAGGTGGCGATCTCGGTGACGACTTCGACGGGCTTCGCGCTCGCGCGGCAATCGCTCGAGCCGTGGCTGGAGACGATCTACAATCCACTCGACGCGAGCGCGTTCGTCCGAACTGCGCTCGATACACTGTGCCCGCGACGCGTGATTTTCATCGAAGGCGAGGCGTGGCCAAATCTCGTGGCTGAGTGCAGGCGGCGCGGCATCCCCACGGCGCTCGTGAATGCGCGACTGTCGCCGCGGAGCGAGGGGAGATTTCGGCGATTCCGGCGCTGGACGGGGCCGATCTTCCGGCTCGTGGATCTCGTGTGCGTGCCGGAGGTGGAGGACATCGCGCGATGGGAGAGCATCGGCGTCCCGGCGGAAAAAGTGCGGCACACAGGGAGCATGAAGTTCGACCTCGCCGCGTCCGTCGCGGAGTCGCGTGCCGGGGAATTTCGCGCCCTGCTCGCGGCCTCTGACATCGCTCCCGACGCGCCGCTCATCGTTGGCGGCAGCACATGGGCGCCGGAAGAATTTGCCCTCGGCGAACACCTCCTCGAGCTCCGCCGCGACTTCCCCTCGCTCCTCCTCATCCTCGTCCCGCGCCACATCGAACGCACCGCCGAAATCCTCCGCCAGCTCGCGCCCCTCGGCCTCCGCATCGCCCGCCGCACCGCGCTCCCGTCTGCCGAGCCATTCGACATCCTCCTCGTCGATACCACCGGGGAACTTCGGGACTGGTATGCCCTCGCCACCGTCGCTTTCGTCGGCAAAAGCCTCCCCGGCGTCTCCGATACCGGTGGCCAAAACCCCGCCGAACCCGCCGCCCTCGGCAAGCCCACGCTCTTCGGCCCGCACATGGAAAACTTCATCTCCATCGCCGCACACCTACTCGCCACGCAAGCCGCCGCACAAGTCCCCTCAGCCGCCGCGCTCCTCCCGTCCCTCCGCGCCCTCCTCGCCTCTCCCGCCGAGCGCGCCGAGATGTCCACCCGCGCCCGCACCGCCCTCCTCCCTCATCAAAACGCCACCACCCGCACCGCCGCTCTCCTCACGTAGCATCCACCTCTGCCCAGCGCACTCGCGCTGCGGCCGGCCTCAGCCATAGGGCAAACTTCCCCTCCCGCAGGAAAACTGCTTGCCACCTTGCCGGCGCGTTCCCATATTCCCGCGCTCAATTCCGCAAGGAAAGACCCTATCGTCCAGTGGTTAGGACACCGCCCTTTCACGGCGGTGACACGGGTTCGAATCCCGTTAGGGTCACTTGTATTCATCAGGGTTTGCAGGCGCTCGGCTTGATTGCATGTCAAAAACATGACAACGTGGTCTGTGAAAGTTCGCCCAAATCGCGTCAGACTCACCAATCCCATTGAAGTAAAGGCCGGCAGTGCCGTCGTGAAAATTTACCAGATCATCAATCGGGGCCGGATCCTCTACACGGTCACCCACTATCCGACGACCGGGCAGCGGAAGCGTCAGAATTTTGCTGACCTGAAGGAAGCCAAAGCTGAGGCGTACCGGCTCGCCGCGAATCTCCGAAAAGGAGACATTGAGGTGCTCAAGCTCTCGAATAAAGACCGCAGTAGCTACCTGCACGCGCTGGCCGAGATCGCGCCGACGGGGCGCAATTTGGAACTGGCAGCCACGGAGTTCGCTGGAGCCAGGCGCGCCTCACGGTCGAAGAGTTCGTGGCCGACTGGCTGCTCAAGCAGCGCGGCTGGCCGGAGCATTCTGAGCGCTTCGTGAAAGTCTATTTCGCCGACGAGCCCGACATCCCTTCCCGGAGAAGAGGTTGCTGAAGGACTTCCTGCCGTGACGGCGGCCCTCCACTCCCCGGCACCGCTCGACGCCCGGCCCGCTTCCGGCGAGGCGCGGTGAAAAGTGAATTCCTAGAAGCCAGCAGCCGTGACATAACGATGTCGTGAAACTTCTCCTCCTTCTCGCCGCTTTCGCTGCCCCGCTCCATGCCGACGACTGGCCGCAATGGCTCGGCCCGCAACGCGATGCCGTCTGGCGAGAGACGGGCATCGTCGAGAAGTTTCCCGCGGACGGGCCGGCGGTTCGTTGGCGCGTGCCGATCGGTGGCGGTTACTCCGGTCCCGCCGTGGCGGACGGGCGCGTCTATGTCATGGATCGCCAACTCGCGAAGGACGCGAGCAATCCGAAGAACGCCTTTGATCGCAGTCGCATCCCCGGCTCGGAGCGCGTGCTTTGTCTCAACGAAGCCGACGGCAAACAGCTCTGGGCGCACGAATACGATTGCCCGTACACAGTCAGCTACGCCGCAGGGCCGCGCACCACGCCGCTGGTCAGCGGCGGAAAAGTGTACACGCTCGGTGCGGAGGGGAATCTGTGCTGTCTCGATGCGACGACGGGCCGCGAAATCTGGGCGCGCGATTTTAAAAAGGACTTCGGCATCCCCACGCCGATGTGGGGCTTCGCCGGGCATCCGCTGCTCGACGGGCAAAAGCTCATCTGCCTCGCGGGCGGCGAGGGCAGCGTCGCCGTGGCCTTTGACAAAGACACGGGCAAGGAACTCTGGCGCGCGCTCAGCGCTCGGGAGCCTGGCTACGCGCCGCCGGTCATTTACGAAGCGGGCGGCAAGCGCCAGCTCATCATCTGGCATCCGCAGGCGCTGTGCTCGCTCGATCCGGAGACCGGCTCGCTTTATTGGTCCGAGCCGGGGAAAGCCAACGCCGGCATGACCATTGCCACCCCGCGCCAACTCGGCGATCTGCTTTACGTCACCTCCTTCTACAACGGCTCGGTGATGATGCGCCTCGCCGCCGACAAGCCCGCGGCCACGAAGATCTGGCAGAGCGCAAAGGCCAGCGAACGCGACACCACCGAGCTCCACACGGTCATGTCCACGCCCTTCCTCGAAGACGGCTACATCTACGGCACCTGCAGCTACGGCCAACTCCGTTGCTTGAAAGTGGAGACCGGCGAGCGTGTCTGGGAAACCTTCGCCGCCACGACCGGCGACAAGCCCGTGCGCTGGGGCAACGCCTTCCTCGTCAAGAACGGCGACCGCTTTTTCATCTTCAATGAAAAGGGCGATCTCATCATCGCCAAGCTCTCGCCTGCGGGCTACGAGGAGATCAGCCGCGCCCACCTGCTCGACCCGACGAACACCGATCCCGGCCGCCCAGTCGTCTGGTCGCACCCGGCCTTCGCGAACCGCAGCGTCTATGCGCGCAACGACCGCGAAATCGTCTGCGCCTCCCTCGCGAAGTAAACTCGGTCGTAGCGCAGCGATTCGTTCAGACCCCCTCATTCCCCGGCACCGCCCGACGCCTGCCCGACTTCCACCGCGGCGTGGTGAAAGCAAATTGCTGGTAGTTACTAACGGCAGCTCCCTATCGCGGCGGGGCGAATGACGCAAGCAACTGCCGGGGCAACTTAGAATACTTTTCGCCTGCCGCGCAGCTCGGGTTGACCGCGACAAGAGACGCCAGGACGGCATGAACACTTCCCTCTACTTCAGCAATCTGGTGTTCGTCGATTTCCTGAAAGACCCGATCAATTTCGGCTACTTGAAGCCAGCAAAGTGCGGCAGATTGTCACCAGGAATACCGCTACGCCGACCGGGTCGCGTGAGTGCGCGGCGGCGGATGTTTGCACCAAGGAAACCGGATACCGTGGGTGACTGAGCGTCATTCCGTGATATTCGCCGCCATGCTTTCATCCGCCTATCCCACCTTGCTCCTCGTTGTTGGCGTGATCCTCGAGATTTCCGGGGTGGCAGCGCGGGGACAGGTGGTGATCAATGAGCTGCATTTCGCGCCGAAAGATCGGACGAAGCCGCTGGAGTTTGTGGAGCTTTTAAACGCGGGCGATGCGGAGGTGGGGATGGGCGGGTGGAAGTTTGCGAGCGGCGTGAAGTTCAGCTTTCCGGCGGGGATGAAGATCGCGCCGAAGGGGTTTCTGTGCGTGGCGGCGAATCCGGCGGCGTTTGAGAAGGAGTATGGCTTTGCGCCGCTCGGGCCTTGGGAGGGGAAGCTGAAGAATGGGGGGGAAAAGCTGCTGCTCGCGGATGCTGGCGGCACGAAGGTGGATGCGGTGACATTCGGCGTGGGGCATCCGTGGCCGACGGAGGCGCGCGGTCGCGGGCCGTCGCTGGAGCTGGTGAATGCGAATCTGAATCGCGCGGCGGCGGGTTCGTGGCGCGCGGGCGGGCCGACTCCGGGCAAGGTGAATTCGGTGGCTGCAGATAATGCGCCGCCGTGGATCAATGAAGTGGCACATCTTCCGGCGCAGCCGAAAGCAGGCGCGGCGATCCCGATCACGGCGCACGTGAGCGATTCTGATGGAGTGAAGTCGGTGACGCTTTTGTATCAAATCGTGGAGCCGGGCGCTTACATCCGGCGGTCGGACGAGGCTTACGAAAAGAGCTGGGTGGAGATGCCGATGCGCGATGACGGGCAGGAGGGTGATTGCGTCGCGGGCGATGGCGTGTTCACGGTGATGCTGCCGGCGTCGGTGGCGGTGCATCGGCGGCTGGTGCGGTACCGGATCGCAGCGGTGGATGGGAAGGGCTTGCGCGGGCAGGTGCCGGGAACAGGCGATTCGGTGCCGAACTTCGCGCTATTCATCTACGACGGCGTGCCGGCTTGGAAAGGTTCGGTGCAGCCGGGAAAAGCGGAACCGCTGACGTTTCCGCCCGAGTTCTTCGGGACGCTGCCGAATTTTCATCTGCTCGCCAATGCCGACGACGTGGAGCACTCGCAGTGGGACGGCGGCTGGAATCATCGCAAATGCACCGGCACGCTGGTCTTCGACAGCGTCGTTTACGACCACATCACATTTCACAATCGCGGTCGCGCTTCGACCTACAACACGGGCAAAAACAAGTGGGGTTTTAAACTGCCGAACGGCCACGAACTTGCGATGCGCGATCCGACTGGACGCCCGGTGAAGCAGCGGTGGAATTCTTTTTCGATGAATGCCTGCGCGAGTCCCTGGATCGCTGTGAACCGCGGCATGGCGGGACTCGACGAATGGTTTTCATCGCGCATCTTCGCGCTCGCGGGCGCCCTTTCGCCGCGCTATGTGCCGGTGCAATTCAGGGTGATCGATCACGCCGAGGAAGCGTCGGGGACGGATCAGTATGCGGGCGATCTGTGGGGACTTTATACGGCGATCGAGGACCCGGATGGGCCTTTTCTGGATGAACGGAAGCTGGCGGACGGCTCAGTCTATACGAGCGAGTCCGGCGAGAAGGAACATCAGGGTGCGACGCAGCCGGCGGATCGTTCGGATTTCGATGAATTCATGAACCGTTCGCGCGGCGATCAGCCCGAGCAATGGTGGCGCGAGAACTTGAATCTGGCTGCCTTTTACAGCTTCCGCGCGGCGAATCGTATCGTGGGAAATGTCGATCTGCGCGAGGGCTGCAATCACTACTTTTACCACGCTCCAGATGGGCACTGGGTGCCGATCCCATGGGACCTGGACATGATGCTGGTGCCGCGGACGCATCAGTCCGGTCGGATCGACCAGGAGCGCGCGCTCCAGCACGAAGCGTTGCGGATCGAATACGGAAATCGCTGCCGGGAATTGCTCGATTTGCTCGTGGGCGACGCCTCGCCGCGCGGCGGCCAGGTGGGCCAGCTGGTGGCGGAATATGCGTCGCTGATTCAGCCCGCCGGCCAGCCGCGGAGTTGGGCGGAGTTGGATGAAGCGATGTGGAACTTTCACCCGCGCACGAACGACAAGGGCGGCTTTTATCGCAATCCGGCTCCCGACAATCGATCCGGTGGGCCTTGGGAGCGGAAGCTGGCGACCGCGGACTTCGCCGGGATGTGCCGCTACGTGCTCGAATACGCCAGTAACGCGCGCCCGGTGAACTCGCCGTGGAAGCTGAACGACGGTGATCCGCGCGGCTACGGCTACGGGTATCTCGCCGACGACGCAAACGATCCGAAGGCACCCGCGCGCCCGACGATCGCCTACGCGGGCACGCCCGGATTTCCGGCCAATGCGCTCGCGTTCCAGATCTCGGCGATTCAGGACCCGAAGGGTGCCGCACCGTATGCCGCCGTGCAGTGGCGGCTGGGCCAGATCGCCGCGCCGGACGTCACGGGTTGGGCACTCGGTCAGCCGTGGATTTACGAGATCGAACCGCTGTGGACGTTCGCGGAAATCGCGCCATTTTCACCGCGTATGGAGGTTCCCGGCCACCTGCCGCGACCCGGCTCCACCTACCGCGCGCGCGTGCGAATGAAGGATGCGAGCGGTCGCTGGAGCCGGTGGAGCGAGCCGGTTTCGTTCGTGGCGGGACCGCCGGTGACGGCTCTGAAGTAGATCGCTGGACTGCGCCGTTGCACCACCGGGATGCCGCCGCAGACGCCGACGCTCGGAGGCAGTTGGTCCACGGTCACACCGTTTCCAAATCTCACGTTCCAGAACCAGATGCGCATCGTGTTGATGTCGAGATAGAACAAAGTGGTCGTGTGGAAGCGCGAGGGACGGTTGTATTCCTTCGACAAAAACGTTGCTGGCGGACGTGAGCGCGAATTGCCGGGGATGGGATGACTCGGGGCTGATGGGGGATCGCGTTCATCCGCAGTTCGACCCCAGCGGCAGGCTAGTCGCAATTGCTACCCCTTCATGTGATACACTTTAGCCGACATGGCGCAGGGCAGCGCCACTTCGTCCGCCGAATCAGCCCCCTCGCTCCCCGACACAGTCCGAGGCCCGGCGCGGTGCGATGAAAAGCAGATGTCTGTAGTAACAGGCTCGCCGGTATCCAATCGCAAACACGCGGCTTACGGAAATTCACCCACTTTTACCTCAACCAGGCCAGCCCTCACCGGCTGGCCTTTTTGCATCAACCCAAAGCCACAACCAAGAAAGGCACACACCAACATGGAGCACATCACGCTCTACTTCCGCCATGGCTCGTCTGACAAAATCTATCAGGCCAGCATCGAGCCGAAGGACGACCGATTCGTCGTTCAGTTCAGTTACGGCCGACGCGGCAGCGCGCTGCAGTCCGGCGCCAAGACACAGTCACCCGTCACCCACGAACAGGCGAAGTCGATTTACGACAAGCTGGTCGCGGCGAAAACCGCCAAGGGTTACAGCTCCGGCGCGGACGGCACGCCCTATCAGCAACCGATCAGGCGAATCGCGCTACCGGCATCCATTGTCAGTTGCTCAATGCGGTCGAGGAAGATCAGGCCGAAAGGCTCCTCGCCGATCCGGCTTGGTGGCTCTCCGAAAAGCTGGATGGCCGCCGCCTGCTCATTCGCAAACAAGCCGACACCATCACTGGTATCAACCGGCTCGGTCTGAAAATTCCAATGCCGCAGCCCCTCGTCGATTCTGCTGTCGGTTGTCCCGTCGATTTCATCCTCGATGGCGAGGCGACCGGCGACACCCTCCATGCCTTTGACGTGCTGCTCATCGACGATGAGGAGATCGGTGGGCTCCGCTATGGGGAACGTTACCTGCGACTGATGAATCTGCTCGGTTCTTTCCAGCACGTGAACATCGACTTGGTGGAAACGGTCTTCCTGCCAAAGCAAAAGGCAGAGAGGTTCGAGCAGCTCAAGGCTCGCAATGCGGAGGGTGTCGTCTGCCGGCACACCGACGCGCCTTACATCGCGGGTCGGCCAGCCTCGGGAGGCCAGAACCTGAAATTCAAGTTCTGCGAGACCGCTTCCTTCATCGTCGGCAAGGCCAACGCCAAACACAGCGTGTCGTTGCTGCTCTTCGAGGGCGACAAGTCAACCTGTGTATCTCCGCGAACGCGTGGACATCCTCTCGGAGGAATGCACCACAGCGCAGTTGAAATACCGCGTCGAACCAGTGGAACACGCGGCATGAGCGCGCAAGTCAGGACCAGGCTCATCAGTCAAGACAAGACCATCAACTAACCCACAAACCCGAAGCGAAAACGGCCCCTCTGCCCTCACCGGCGGACGGGCCGTTTCGCTTTCCAACCCACGAAAGGAAATACCCTATGTGCCCATTCGCTCTTCCCATCGCAGAACTCAAACCTGCCCTGGCCGGCTTGAGCAAAGTCATCGCCAAACGCACCTTGCCGGTCCTCGGCAATATCAAACTCGAGCGCACCGCGGACGGTTGGATCGCCCTCACCGGCACCGACCTCGATCATTACGTCACCGTCCGCCTGGAACAACCCGGCCCCGACGAACCCGGCGCGCTGCTGGTTCCTTTCGAGGAACTGTAGAAGACCATGAAAGCCTGCGGCAAAGGCGAGGAAATCCTCGTCGAGCCCCGCGGCAAAGACACGGCGGATATCAAATACCGTATTGGCGAGCAGTCCGTGGAATCCAAAGTCGAGTCACTGCCGTTGGAGGAATTCCCGGAAAGTCCACGAATCAAAGGCGACGCCATCGCATTGCCCGACACGTTGCGCCGGTCCATCCACGAAGCCCTGCAATGCGCGAGCAGCGATGAGACGCGTCTCATCCTCAATGGCGCGTTTCTCGATGTGTCAAAACCCGAGGCCAACTACGTCGTCGGCACCGAAGGACGGCACATGTTCAGCAGCAACTCCTTCAGTCTGCCGATGAAAGACTCACTTCTCATCCCGAGCCACAAGTTCATCGGATCGAAGGAGTTTAACAGCGACGGCGAATGGCAGCTCAAGGTGGCTCTCGCTGAGACGAAGGATGACGCCGGCTACGTGCAAATCAGCAGTCGGCGCTGGCGCTTCATCAGCCGCCAGATCGAAGGGAACTATCCGAACTGGCGGCAGGTCGTGCCGGGTTCAGACAGTTTCAACACAAGCATCGAGTTCGACACCGAGCTTGATCCATTGCTCCGGACCATCCAGCGCATGCCCTGCGACGATGTCATCAACTTCGCCATCGGGCTGGAAGTCACCGGCGGCCAACTCGCGCTGCTCGGCCGACCCTCCGGCACCGCCGACTGGACCCGCATCGAAGTGGCGGGCGCGAAGTGCCGGGGCAAGGACGTGCGGATATTCCTCAACCGAAACCTCCTCACCAAAGCACTCCAGTTCGGCCTCACCAAAGCGGAGACCATCGATGCCAGGGCACCCCTGCGTTTCAGCAACGTAGGCCGCCAGATGATCGTCATGCCCACGCGACCCGAGACCGCACGCATGAGCCGAACGCGATGCGCAGCCGCCCTTTCTGCTCCGCCACCGGAGCCGTGACAAACGACGGCAGCGGCGCGACCCTTCGACGAGAACGCGGTAAAAGTAACGTGTCGCGGCCTTCAGTCCGTCGATCACGACCAGTCCGGTTTCCGCGGAGTCGCTGGCAAGCAGTGCGCCTGGAATCTCGCGCGCACCGTCGAGCGCGGGGGGATTCGCCAATTAGCACCGACCACGGCACCGCCCCCGTCGCTCGAATCTACAGCCGCGCCTCCGCCGGCCCGATATGGTATCCGCAACGCGCTGCAAAATTTCCTACAGGCGGGTACCGAGGTTGACAGCCTGCTGAAAGACATCGGTCTGACGGCGCGGGACGTTACCGCTTGTATCCGGAGGTTCATCCCCCGCGTGACTCGCAAAGAATTCTTCACCCAAATCGCAGCCAGTGCTGCGACGTGTGGCATTACGCAAGGCGCCCAGCAAAACCCGCCAAGCCCGCTGCCGCGACCCACGCAAATCTCACTGGATCGCGCATGACAAAACATGACAAATCGGCTGCGCAATCACGCGCAACCGTGCGCTTTCTCATAAATCGCATCGTGCATAAAGCCTTGAAATAGCGAAGATTTGCGCAAGTTCGCGAAAATTGCGGGCGGGTTCGAATCCCCGTTAGGGTCACCATTCGCGACGCGAAGAAGTGAGTTGCCCCTGTGTTATCTCACCACGAAGGACGGCAAAACCGAGATCTCCCGTGCGCTCCTCGAAGGTGTCAGCACGCTTGCAGAGCCCCACGGCATCCATGGACGCTCTGGGACTGGAAAGCAGGCTTCGCGTAACAGGGACAAAGAAACGAACACGCCGCTGGTCTGCGAAGCGATTTCCGGGGTGTGACAGCGCGCACCTGCACCTTCACCCTGAAAGCCGGAGCCTCGCGGGCGATTATCGCGTCGCGCGGTCGATGAGTTCCAACCCTCGCGTCGAAGCCGTGGCGCGCGCTGCCTGACATCGCCATCCGCCCAGCAAGGCCACGTTTTACATTCGCACGGCGGCTGCTACTTTTTCCGACCCATGAAAAAGCGGCTCGTCCACTCCGTCTTCGCGCTCGTGCTGGTGTTCAACGTCGTCCTCGGTCTGCGCGTTTACACCGCCCTCGCGGAGAGCGGCGAAAAGGATGACGCGGGATACTCCAGCATGGCCGTCTTTGCGCGCGCCATGCAGCTCATTCGGCAGGATTATGTGGATGAGAAAAAGGCCGACTACGAGCAACTCACGCACGCCGCGTTGCGCGGGATGCTTTCTAGTCTCGACCCGCATTCGCAGTTCATGGAGCCGACCGATTTCAAGGGGATGCAGGACGACACAAACAGCCGCTTCGGCGGACTCGGCATCCACGTCGCGCAGCGGGATGGGAATCTTGTCATCATCACTCCGATGGAGGGCTCGCCGGGGGCGAAAGCGGGGCTCCAGCCGAACGACCAGATCATCAAAATCGACGGTAAGGCGACCGACAAAATGGACATCAACGACGCGATCGGAATGCTGCGCGGCGAGGTCGGCACGAACATCACGCTCACGATTTTGCGGCCCGCCACGCGGGACGTAAAAGACTACCCGCTCACGCGTGAGAGCATCAGCGTCGCCAGCGTGAAAGACGCGCACATCCTCGGGCCGGAGCTCGGCGGCGAGACTAAAATCGGCTACGTGCGGATCACGCAATTCAACGTGCCGACGGCGGACGAACTCAACGCGCGGCTCGACGAACTCGAGGCAAAGGGGATGCAGGCGCTCGTGCTCGATTTGCGCTACAATCCCGGCGGTTTGCTCGACTCCGCTGTGAAAGTCGCAGGACAGTTTCTTCCCCCGAAAACGCTCGTCGTTTCCACGGTCGGACGTGTCCCGTCGCAGAGCAAAAATTACCGCTCTGCGGATCATGTGCGCACGCGTCCGAACTACCCGATGGCGATTCTCATCAACAACGGCAGCGCGAGCGGCTCGGAGATCGTGGCGGGCGCGTTGAAGGATTTGAACCGCGCGATTTTGGTCGGCGAAACGACGTTTGGAAAAGGCTCCGTGCAAAGCGTGATCCAGCTCCAGGACGGCTCCGCGCTGCGGCTCACGACTGCGAAATATTATACGCCGAGCAAAAACGTGATCCACGAGCACGGGGTCGCACCCACGATCCAAGTGACGATGAACAACGATCAAGACCGGCTTCTCATGCTCCAACGGCGCGAGGAAGTGGCGAATGAAACCGAGAAAAAAGAACTCGCGAATTTCCACGACCCGCAACTCGAGCGCGCCGTTGATGCGCTGAAAAGCGTCGTTATCTACGGTGAGAAAAACGGGGACCAAAAACGCGCGTCGCTGAATTGAGCGGGGGAAATTGCGTCCTCGCGATTGAGACTTCGTGTGACGAGACGGCGGTCGCGATCCTGCGCGACGGTGAGTTGCTCGCGAGCGAGGTCGCGTCGCAGATTGCGATCCATCAGGCGACGGGCGGCGTCGTGCCGGAGGTCGCGTCGCGGAATCATCTGCGCGCGCTGCAACCCGTCGCGCTGACCGCGCTGAAAAATGCGGGCATCGGAATCGAGGAGATCGACGCCTTCGCCGCGACATCCGGCCCGGGGCTCGCGACTTCGCTGATGATCGGCACCTCCGCGGCGAAAGGCCTCGCGATCGCGTGCGGCAAGCCGTTCCTCGCGATCAACCATCTCGAAGGGCATCTGATTTCCCCATTTTTCGGATCAAGCGAGGGCGTGCAGTCGTCGATCGCGCTCGTCGTCAGCGGTGGCCACACGCTGCTTGTGGAGATCGAGGAGTTTGGAAAATACCGACTCCTCGGCCAGACGCGCGACGATGCGGCAGGAGAGGCGTTCGACAAAGTTGGAAAGCTCCTCGGCCTCCCGTACCCCGGCGGTCCGAACGTTAATCGGCTCGCGACTGGCGCCGACCCCGCGCGTGTCGATTTTCCGCGCAGCATGGCGGATTCCGGGGACCTACATTTCAGCTTCAGCGGACTGAAGACCGCTGTGCGCTATCTCCTTCCAAAGCTAGGCGGCATCAGCCTTCCCGACATCTGCGCATCTTTCCAGGAAGCCGTCGTCGATGTACTCGTTTCAAAGACAATGACCGCCGCGAAACAGACAGGACGCCGCATCGTCGCCGTCAGCGGCGGCGTGAGTTGCAACACGCGCCTCCGCGAAAAAATGCACACGGCATGTGCGAGCCGCGGGCTCGATCTCCGAGTAGCCGATCCGTCGCTCTGCACCGACAACGCCGCAATGATCGGCTTCGTCGCCACCCTCCGCCATGCCCTCGGCGAATCCTCGCCGCTAACGGCAGACATCGACCCAAACCTGCGGTTGGTGAAGTAGTCGAGCGCGCTTCCTGAGAGGTTGCGACGCAACGCCTCATTGATTTCACGCTTTCAAAGACCGCGCTTCGCTGCCGGTTGTCTCTTGCGAGAGGCCTGATGCGTGTGATTTTGCGCGCTCGTTTTTCTCCGACAGAATGCCGCGCAAACTCCTCACGTTCATCATGACTGCCGCTGTCGGCGGCCTGCCGATCTTGTGCGCAAGCGGCTCGGAGGGCGGCGCGGCGTTTTCCAGCGAGATTCGCCCGCTGATGGAAAAGTATTGCATCGACTGCCACGACGACGGGCCGAAGCCGAAGGGCGACGTGAACCTCGATCAATTCCACCAGATGTCCGATCTCTGGCGAGACCCGAAACTTTGGGAGCGCGTGCTGGTGCAGCTCCGCGACCGCGTGATGCCGCCGGCGAAGAAGAATCAACCCGCCGATGCCGAGCGCGCGCAGCTCGCGGACTGGGTCGGTGCGACGCTCGCGAACCCCGATGTTTCCAGCATTCCGCGCGATCCCGGTGCGCATGTCGTCCATCGCCTGAACGCGCTGGAATACAACAACACGATGCGCGATTTACTCGGCGTCGAGACACATCCCGCCGACCAATTTCCACCCGACAGCGGCGGTGGTGGCGGTTTCGACAACAACGCCGGAACGCTCTTCATCCCGCCGATCCTGCTGGAAAAATATCTCTCCGCAGCCGCCGATGTGATCGCCGCCGCGAAGCCGGAGATGCTCTTCGCCGCCCGCCCCGGCGCACCGCTCGACGATCGCGCCGCGGCAAAAGCGTCCATTGCGCAATTCACCACACGCGCATTTCGGCGACCCGCGACCGATGAGGAAATCACGCGTCTGTTCGCATTTTACGAAAAGGCCCAAGCGGGAGGTGATGACTCGGAAGCGGCTCTGCGCCTTGCTTTCCGGGCAGTGCTCGTCTCGCCGCACTTCCTTTTCCGAGTCGAGCAGGAGCGCGAGAATCAGCCCGAGCCGTATCGTATCGGCGACTACGAGCTCGCGAGCCGGCTCTCGTATTTCCTCTGGTCGTCGATCCCCGACGACGCGCTGTTCCGCGATGCTGCCACAGGAAAACTGCACGACCCCGTGACACTCGATGCGCAAGTCCGGCGGATGCTTGCCGACCCGAAGGCGCGCACTTTCGCGCAGAACTTCGCAAGTCAATGGCTCCGAACCAAAGAGCTGCACACGACCGTCGAGCCGGCGAAGGAGAAGTTCCCGAACTTCACGCCTGAGCTGCGCGAGGCGTGCTACCGCGAGCCCGTCGAGTTTTTCCACGCGATGCTGCGCGACAATCGCCCTCTGACCGACCTGCTCGATGCCGATTACACCTTTCTCAACGAGCCACTCGCGAGGCTCTACGGCGTGCCCGGCGTGACCGGGCCGGAGATGCGTCGCGTCGTCTTGAAAGATCACAATCGCGGCGGCGTGCTCGGCATGGCCGCTGTCCTCACTCTCAGCAGTTACCCGCAGCGGACGAGCCCGGTGCTGCGCGGAAAGTGGGTGATGGAGGAAATTCTCGGCACGCCGCCGCCACCACCTCCTCCGCTGGTGAACACGCAACAGATTGGGAGCGACCGACTGAAGGACGGCCTCACTTTCCGCCAGCGGCTCGAGCAACATCGCGAAGATCCGAAGTGCGCTGGCTGCCACGCGCGGATGGACCCGCTCGGCTTCGGTCTGGAAAATTTCGACGCAATCGGAGCGTGGCGCGGCATGGTTTCGGACCGACCGATCGACGCGGCGGGGAAGATGGTGACGGGTGAGACATTCACCGGCCCCGCGGAACTGAAGGCACTGCTGCTGACGCGAAAAGACGAGTTTACGCGAACGCTCACGGAGAAGATGCTCGCGTATGCGCTGGGCCGCGGGATCGAGCCTTGCGACTGGATCGCCGTGCGGCAGATTGCCACCGCCACCGCTTCGGACGGTTACAGTCTGCAGCGGCTCGTGCTCGAAGTCGCGCGCAGCTTCCCATTTCAATACCGGCGTCCGCCCGAGCAGAAAAACGTCGTCCTTTCCAAACCATGAACGCGCACTCCATCTCCCGCCGCACGATGCTGAAAGGCCTCGGCGCGTGCCTCGCCCTTCCGCTGCTGGAGACGATGCGACCGCTCCGCGCGATGGCTGGCGCACCCGCACATCCCGTGCGGATGGCGGTGCTTTACATGCCGAATGGCGTGCGCCAGGACGCGTGGACTCCGGCCACAATTGGGAAAAATTTCGAGCTGTCGCGCCTGTTGCAGCCGCTCGCGCCGCATCGCGACGACCTGCTCGTTCTATCCGAGCTGTGGAATGCCGCGAGCGACACCGGCGACGGGCATTACGTGAAGACGGGCGGCTTTCTCACGGGCACCACGATCACGCGGACCACCGGCGCGAATCTCAGCAGCAACGGCGTCTCGATGGATCAGCTCTGCGCGAAACGCATCGGCAACCAGACCCTGCTGCCGTCGCTCGAACTCGGCATCGAGCCGCCTGCGACCGGCGTCGATGCGAACGTCGGCTACACGCAACTCTACGGCGCGCACGTCGCATGGAGCACACCGACGACGCCGCTCACAAAGGAGATCAATCCAAAGCTCGCCTTCGACCGCATTTTCCGCCCAAAAGCCGCGCCCGGCGATCGCGCTGCGGCGGCGACGCGCGACCGCAGCGTGCTCGATCTCGTGAGCGAAGATGCGCGCGCGTTGCAGAAAAAACTCGGTGCGGCGGATCGCGAAAAACTCGGCGAATATCTCGAAAGTGTGCGCTCCGTCGAGCAGCGGATCGAGTGGGATGCGCAGCGGCAAAATGCGACCGTGATGAGCGATCCGCTCGCGCTCAAGGAGATCGAAGCTCTCGGCCGCAGAGCCGATGCCTACGGCGATCCAGGGCGGGTGAGTGAGCGAAAAGGCGACCACACCGAGCACGTGCGGCTGATGCTCGACCTCGTCGCGCTGGCCTTCTGGACCGACGCCACCCGCATCGCCACGTTCATGTTTGGCAACGCTGTGAGCAGCCGTTCGTTCGCGTTTTTAGGGAGTGGATTCGGCGGGCATCACGAGACTTCGCATCACGAAAATCGGCAGGACAAACTCGACCGCTACGAGCGGATCAATCTGTGGCACCTCGAGCACTACGCTTACCTGCTCGGGAAGCTGAAAAGCATTCGCGAAGGCGAGGGGACGCTGCTCGATCACTCGATGATTCTCTTCGGCGCCGGGATGCGCGACGGCAACGCGCATAATCCGCACAATCTCCCCATCGTGCTCGCCGGGCGCGCAGGCGGAACGCTCGCGACAGGACGGCATCTTGCTTTCGACAAGAACACGCCGCTCACGAATTTGTATCGCTCGATGCTCGCGCGGATGGGAACGCCCGTGGAGCACTTCGCCGACAGCACCGGCGAGCTCGCGGGCATCGCGGGCTGACGATTGTTGGCGACAATCCGCAATCGCCAAGTTGCGATCGGTGGCTAGATTTCCGGGATGGAAATCACCACACAACTCTCGGTTTTTCTTTCGAACAAGGCTGGCACGCTGGCGGCGGTCTGCGAGGAATTGGCGGCGGCGAAGATCAATATTTACGCGCTCACGATCTCAGACACGATCGACCACGCGGTCGTGCGAATGGTGGTGAGCGACTCGCTGAAGGCGCTGCACATCTTCGGCGATCATGGCGTGCTCGCGGTGGAGTCGCAGGTGCTGATGATCGAAAACAGTAACAAGCCGGGTTCGCTCGCGGCGATCGCGGAGAAGCTGGCGAAAGCGAAAATCAATATCGAATACGCCTACCTCGCGACGAGTCCTGACGCGAAAAAAGGCCTGCTTGTGCTGCGCGTGAAGAAGCCGAAGAAAGCGCTCAAGGTATTGAGCGCGGAGTAGCTGCCGAGTCACTGTTTTGCAGCAGAGAGCCCTTCGGCTTCGAGCCGCGCGACCTGCCACATGTAGCCGGGATTTCCCGCGGAGCGTGCGTCGTCGAATGTCGCGACTGCGGCGCGGAGATCCTTGAGGGCGGCGGGGCGGTGGCCCATGAGCAGTTCGTAGAGACCGATGTAGTAGTGGGCGAAAAATTGGACGCTCGTTTCAGCGCCGAGACTCTTTTGATCGATCTCACCGAGCACGTCGGATGGTGACCTTTTGCCGGCGAACATCTCGTACAGCTCCGGGAACGGCTCGCGGTCGAAACGGTCGTACACGAGCATTTTCTCTCGTGCGTTGTCGATACCGCCGGCGCGCGCGTCGGCGAGGAATTTCCAGATGCCGTTCTCCCGGTCGTGGCCGTCGTAATTATGATATTTCTCGAACTGCCGCGACGCCTTCTCAAACGCCCCGGTGAAGTAATACGCGATCCCGAGGCGCCAGTGGGGCGCGTCCTGCGCGGGGTCGAGCGCGATCATCTTCTCGAAATCCGCCACCGCGTCCGGGAAGCGCGCGAGGAAAAGCTCCGCGTCGCCGCGATGTGAGAGCGCGGTGATCGACTCGGGCGTCTTGTCGAGCACCGCGGTGGCGGCGGCGATGTCCTCCTCGAACCCCGCGAGCATATCGGCGCGGCGCACATCGCGCTCGAGATCGGCGGCGAGCAAAAACCGCGGGACGATGAGCAGGAGGAGGTAAAGCGAGCGCATATGCGGACAATGCGGAATCAGTGGCGCAGACGCGAATCTTTCGCGAAATTCCACACATTCCCGACGCCTTGCGGCGTTGTGAGAAAAAACATCACCACCACCATGAACCTCACCTCACTCCCCGACTTCGATCGCCGCAAATTCATCTCCCGCTGCGGCCTCACCCTCGCCTTCTTCGCCACCCCCGGCGCATTCGCCGAGGAACTCACCGCCACCCCCAAACAGACCGAAGGCCCCTTCTACCCCGACCACCTCCCCCTCGACACCGACAACGACCTCATCCTCGTCAACGACTCCACCACCCCCGCCGTCGGCGCCATCACCTACCTCAGCGGGCGCATCCTCGACATGCACGGCGAGCCCATCCGCAACGCCCTCGTCGAAATCTGGCAGTGCGACAACAACGGCGCCTACTTCCACAGCCGCACCGGCAACGCCGACAAACACGACGCGAACTTCCAGGGCTTCGGCCGCTTCATGACCGGCAGCACCGGCGAGTACCTCTTCCGCACCATCAAACCCGTCTCCTACCCAGGCCGCTGCCCCCACGTCCACTTCGCCATCAAGATGAAAGGCCGCGAAAAATGGACCACCCAGTGCTACATCCGCGGCGACGCCAGCAACGACCGCGACGGCGTCTATCGCGGCATCCGGGACGAAAAGCAGCGCGACTCCGTCACCGTCGATTTCGCCGCGCTGAAGGACGCCCGTGCCGGCGAACTCGCCGCCCGCTTCGACATCGTCATGGGCTACACACCGGTGGTGTGAGGGAATCTTTCGATTCATCTTTTGCCTGACCATATTTTCGAGCGTCCCATGCGCTCCGTTTCAACGTCCCACCGGCGTTTGTGCCGGTCACCTTGACACTGAATCCCAAGATCGGGAAGTGCGCGCAGCTAATTTCAACCTCGCGCATGTAGTAGGGAAATTTCTTTTGATTGTGACAAAAATGTTGCAATCGGGTGCCCGGCTTTTACGTTCCGGCGCAAGTTGCCGGATGTGTGAGTGAGAGAAGTCGGCACCTTACCCCCGCAGTTAACCCCCTCGCTTGACCATGAAAACAACCTGCCGTACGCACTCGCGCAGCTTCCGCCGCGCCGCTCTCATTTCCAGCGCCGCCGCGCTGCTCGCCCCCGCCGCATTCAGTGCCACATTCACATGGAGCAATAGCACTGGCAACTGGAGCGACCCGACCCGTTGGTCGCCCAGCTCTCCCGTGAGCGCTGCGGATACCGAACTCGTCTTCGGCGGCACAGGAGGCACGGGCTACACCTCGACGGACGATCTCGGGACCGCGTTTTCGCTGAATATCCTCACCCTCAACAGCACGGCGACCGTCGCAGAGACGATCGCCGCCACGGCAGGCAGTTCGCTGAATTTCGTCGTCAATGGGGCCTCCAACCCGGTGATCTCGCAAGGCGGCACCGGCGCTTTTAATCTCGGCATCCCCCTGACGGTGAGCAATCCGCTTCTGCTCATCGGTGGCCCTACTGCGGGCATCGTCTCGCTTCAGGGCATCGTCTCCGGCGCGGGGGGGCTCACTTTTACGGGAGGAAAATGGCGCATCACAAACATCGCAAACGCCTACACCGGCGGCACGAACGTCGGTGCCAGCGCATTCGTGGAACTCGCGAGCGATGGGGCCGCGCCGCAGAGCATTTCGTTTGCGACCGGTGCAACCTCGCTGCTCGGCGGCAACACCGGCAACACGCTCACGATCAATGGCGGGACGCTGAAGCTCACGACCTCCGGCATCGGAAGTCTCGCGCTCGGCGGAGCACGTCCCGTGACTTTCGGCGCGAATGGCGGCACGCTCGACCTGACCAATGTGAACACCGTCTCCGCGACGGCGCAGGGCGGGAACATCACCGGCGGCGACCTCGCGCTCACGCTGAACTCGACAGTCGGTAATCCGGCGGTGATCAAATTCAACGGCGGCCAACTGGGCTTGCAGACAAATAACGCGACGGATGGCAACTGGGGCACTGGCAATGCCCTGCGTATCTCGAGTTTCGCGGGCACCGGGCCGGTGCGCTTCGAGATCACGAATGGCGCGACTTTACGCTCGGGTGTCGGAAATACCGCCAATAATACTGTGACACAGACCACGACTCTGCGCGGCGTGGTCGGCGGCGATCCCACGTCAGGACCGGCGGGCACCGTGCTCACTGGCATCAGTCGTTCGACGGGGCGGTTCATCATCGATGCCGCGCCGGAGCTGACTTACACGAATCTGACATTCGAGGGCGCAACGCAGGTCGGCGTCACAGGCACGACTCGGGCGCTGAATGGAAACATCATCATCGGCGGCGGCGCGAACGCCGGCTATGTAGCCTTTAATGGACGCGGCACTGGCACTGCGCTCAACTCCACGGTCAACGCGCCCAATACGAACACTGCGGGTCAAAACATTCTCTGGCTCCTACGCAACGCCAACGGGACGCTGACGATTCAGGATGGCGGCATCGCGGATTTCAACACGCGGATTCGCTCCGACACCTCAGGGCCGAACGGCAACGGCGTCGCCCTCGATGGCCCTGCCACGATCAATGCCGGCGGCACGCTGCGCTTCGCGCAATCCGTCTCCAATTTCACCCCCGGCATCCCTGGGACCACCGCCAGCGTCGGCGACATTCTCATCTATGGGGACATCACGGGGCAGGGGACGACTGCGAAGGACTCCGTCCTTTCCATCCTGCTCCCCCAGCCGCAGCCAGGTGCCGCGGTTTCCTCGGGAGTGCCAGCCACTCTGACGACGGATACAAACACGACCACAAACATCCGCCCGTACGGCGGCCTTGTCTTCGACGACTCGCGCGGAACCGCGGACTTGATCGTGAACGGCACCGGCTTCGGCGGCTTGAAAGTCGAGGGCCTCGCGCGGCCAAACGGCTTGATCCAAGGCAACGTGGCAGACCCCGTCACCAATGACGTAAAGGTCGCCTCCGTCCTCACGTCCGCCCGCCTCTCGCGCATCACCGGCACTGGCGGCTACCTCACCGCCGCGCCTGCCGGAGCGGCGTTTAGCTTCCCCGCCGGAGGCGAGTGGGCGCCCGGAGTCACCGTCGGCTTGAAGATTGTGGATAGCAACGTCGGCGCTGGGACCGATGTCTCCGTCGCGGCGATCAGCTCTTTCAACCACAACATCGTGATCGACACCGGCGCGACCCTCGACACCGGGGCAGGGGCTTTCACCATTGGCTCTACTCAGGCTTCCACCCTCGTCGGCACGGGTAAAATCATCGGCTCGGGTGGCGTCACCGTCGCGGCGGGCTCGACGATCGCCCCGGGTCTCGCCGGCCTCGGCACGCTGACCGTCGGGAATTTCACGATCGGCGGTTCTCTCCAAATCGACGCCACGAATGCACCCACCTCCGATCAACTCATCGTCCTCGGAAACCTGACGCTGAGTGCCGGGAGCACCCTCTTGCTGCCGGGAACGAACACCTACGGCACCGCCGACATCACCTTCGCGACCTACACCGGCGCGCTCCTCGGCACCTTCACGAACACCACCGGCCTGCCCGGCAACTACCTCGTCGATTACACAACACCGAACGCCATCAAGCTCGTCTTCAACACGCCGACCGACATCTGGAACGGCAACGTGAACGGCAATTGGGATCACGCCACGCTCAACTGGCAGGGTGGCGTTGCCTTTACCGATATTCATAACGCGCTCTTCGACGACACCGCCGCGGGCACGCACATCGTCACCATCGTCGGCGGCGACGTAGCGCCAAATAAAGTCACCGTCAACACCGCCGCAGGCTATTCCATCACCGGCTCCGCCGGAAATGCGATTGTCGGCAGTGCGGCTCTCATCAAGCAAGGCGCAGGCACGCTGACGATTTCGGGGCCGCACAGATTCTCCGGCGGGACGACAGTCACTGGCGGCACCCTTCGGCTCGGTGCAAATGAATCGCTCCCCGACGGCGGCACAGTCGTCGTATCGTCGGGCGCCACGCTCGATGCGAACGGCAAGACCGAGACGACTGGCGCGCTCACGATCAACGGCACGCTGAATGGCGGCGGCACCATTAATGCCAGCGCGTCGTTTGGGCCTGCCGCCACGGGCGCGGTCGCCGCGCTCACCGGCACATCGCTTTCGCTCGGCACCGGCGCGTCGCTCACTGCCACCGGCGCCGTAAGCGTCACGGGCACGACGACTCTCGGCGACGGCGCGACACTCACCGCCGCCTCGAATGCCCTCAGCAGCGATGTCATCAAAAACGGCACCGGCGCTGGCGCGACCATCTCCGGCCCTATCAATCTCGGCGGCGCGACGCGCACCTACACCATCTCCTCCGGCACCGGCCCGGATCTGACCCTCGGCGGCGCGATCTCCAATGGAGGACTCACCAAAGCCGGCCCCGGCATCCTGCTGCTCAATGGAGCGAGCACCTACTCCGGCTCGACGACCATCAGCGGCGGCATCCTCCGTGCCGGCGCGGCGAACAGCTTCTCAGCCACGAGCGACATCACCGTCGGCGCGGGCGCGACGCTCGACAACGGCGGCTTTAGCGTCACCACCGGTGGCATTTCCGGCACCGGCACCATCGCTCTGAATGGCGGCGCGCTCACCGCGAATTTTGCCACAGACAGCATCGTGGCCACCCTCATCAGCGGTTCCGGCGCTTTCCTCAAAACCGGCCCGGGCGTCGCCACCATCAACACCGCCAACACATACTCCGGCGGCACCTTCATTTCCGGCGGACGCATCCGCTCAGGGAATGTGAACGCCCTCGGTGCCAGCGGTTCCACCACCACCGTCTCGACGGGCGGCATTTTGGTCCTCACCGTTGGCAGCCAGGCGCAAACCCTCGTCCTCGACGGCGGTATCCTCTCCGGCGTTGGCCTCGCAAACGGCACGAACATCATCACGGGCGAGCTGACCGTCGCCAGCCCGTCCACCATCGAGCTCTTCGACCACGCCACCCCCGCCACCGCGAGCGAGATGTTCCTCGGTACCGTTCTGCATGGGAGTGGAAATCTCAGCATCCTTGCCAATTCCACCGTCACTTCAGCCGATGGCGGCCCCGGCTTCCGACCGGCAAACATCACGACCAACTCCGACTACAGCGGCATCGCCACCTTGAGCCAGCGAGCGAAAATCGACCTGCGCGGCCCCGGCGTTGGCGTCGCGTCGCAGTTCAGCTCCTTTGGCAGCGCCACGATCCGGCTCAACACCGGCACTCTAGTCTTTGGTGCTAGCAGCTCGACCGGCAGCTATTCGCAAATCAACGTCCGCGCAGATCATAACAACAACTACGGCAATAACATCGAACTCCTCGGCACCGGTTCTGCCGTCCTCTCGTTCGTCAATATCGGCACTGGTGACGCAAACGTGGAACACACCTTTGGAGACCTTAAAATCGGCGACCAGCAGCGCCTTGTGATCACCAAAAACCACGCCGACTACACTGGCTTCTTCCCCACCGTCCACCTCCAGGGCGGCGTAGCGGAAATCAGTCCGAACGACCCCATCGCGGCCCTCGGCGGCGGCAATCTGCGCTTCGGCGCGGTCACCGAATCCGTCGCGGGCTCGGGCTTTTCCATGGAAGGCCTCGGCACCCTCACTCTCTCTGGCGCGAGCAACTACACCGGCCCCACCCGCATCAACAACGGCACCGTCATCCTCTCCGGCTCCATCGCCGGCAGCAGCGGCATCGCGGTGAATAATGGCACCCTGACTGGCGGCGGCACCACCGGTGTGGCTGTCACCGTCGGCGACGGCATCGGCGCCGCCTCCACCGCCACCATCGCCCCCGGCACCCCCACGACCATTGGCAACATCTTCACCGGCCCCCTCAGCCTCCTCGCCGACGGCCAATACAAACTCGAGCTCTCCACCGACAATCTCAGCACCGACCAGATCTTCGTTGGGGGCCCTCTCACTCTCGGCAGCGGCATCGCCGCACTGAATGCCACCAACCTCGGCAGCAACATTCTCAACAACGCCGAGACATTCACCATCGCCATTGCCAGCGGTGCGGTCACCGGCACCTTCGCCGGACTCCCTGAGAACGCGGCACTCTCCCTCAACGGCACGAACTTCAACATCCACTACCTCCCGAACTCCGTCGTGCTGCAAGCCGTCCCCGAGCCCGGTGCCATTGTCAGCCTCTTCGGCGGTGCCGCCCTCCTCCTCGGCCTCCGCCGCCGTCGCGGCTGAAAATCGCACACATCCGTCGGCGACTTCAGCGGGAAAATGGGAAAGAAGAAAAGGGGGCGCTTCCTTTCCTGCTTTCGTGTTTGCCTGCTAAAATCCGAATCCACCCCGCCCGCCGTCGCAGGCGACGCTGACAGTTCCGCGCGGACTTTTTACCCGTTAAGCAGAGGCGGCTAGACAGTCGCGGGGAAGCCTTTGACGGTCATGAGGAAGACACTGACGGTTGTGTTTTGAACCCCTGACGGTTTTGAGGAAGAGCTAACGATCACGGACAATCGCGGGGAAGGGCCTGGCAATTGTGTTTTTACCGCTGACAATCGTGACCCGGCTCCGGTCGCACGTGGTCACGAGAGGCACGAAGCGAGCGGTGCGCTATGGTTGGATGGGGGTGACTACCCGGTAGAATCGCTGGGTGAGGGAGGGGGTGGCGTCGGTGACATCGACGGCGTGGGCGGAGGCTTGGGGGGCGATGTCGGTGAACTTGATCCACGTGGCGTCGGTCAGGGCGGCTTTGTATTGGATGGTGTAGCCGTTGTTGGCGGACGCGGTGAACTTGATGTGCGTCTGGCCGGGGGCCGGGCTGGTGATGGCGACGGTGAGGCGGTCGGCTGGATTTTGTGGGTCGGTGCCAGCGAGGTATTCGGAAAGGTTGCTCTGACCGTCGCCGTCGGCGTCGAGGGCGCCGTCGTTGGGGTCGTTAGGGTTCAGGCCGTGGGCGAGTTCCCAGGCGTCGGGGATGCCGTCGTGATCGGTGTCGGTGGAGGCTTGCACATTTGCCGCACCGGGCGTGGGCATGAGGTCGGCGATAGTGGCGGTGCCGTCGGGGAAGCGTCCGCCGCTGATGCCGAGGGACTGCGGACCGAAGCTGATGGCTTCGATCTGGGTGCCGCTGGCACTGAAGAGGCCGATGGCTTCACCGCTCGGATTGAGGGCGAAATTGACATGGCCGGGAGCCCCGCTAGTGTCGTTGTCGGCGATGTATGCCTGCCAGCGGGAGGTGCCAGCGCCGCCAATGAAGCTGAGAGCCGGGATTTGGAATTTGTCCCGCTTGGTCAGGTTGTCGGTGAGGAAATTGCCGCTGAGGAGGATGGGTTGGGCGGAGGTGTTGTAGAGCTCGAAGAAGCCGGGCGGAGTGCTCGGGTTGGCGAGCCATTCGTTGACTTTCACCGCGGTGACCGAGCCGAGGCCGGCCGCGACATTCGTACCGCCGCGCGATGGGAGGGTGAGGACGAAGGGCCCGACACCATTTGCGACGCGGCCCACCGCGAGGTCGGGGAGCTGCTGGCCGAAGGTGACGGAGTCTTCGAGTCCCCCACCCTCCGCGATTTTCCTAAAGAGGAAGACGCCGCCGCCGGCGGGGCTGAGACCAAAGCCGGCGTTTGTGGCGGAGGGCGCGGCGAGGGCGTCGGTCTGGAGGACGAGGTATCCGTCGGAGGGAATGATCGTGCTGGCGGGGGCGATCCATTTGCGCGGGGAGGAAACGTTGTCGGTGAGGGAGACGTCGGAGATGTCGATGGAGGAACCGGAGGTGTTGTGGAGCTCGATCCAGCCGAGGAGGGAGCCGTCGGGATTCGGCGCGGTGGTGTGGAGGGCGAGGACTTCGTTGAGGACGAGGGAATTGCCCGCTCCGGCGACGGGGACGTCGGCGTCGAGTTTCATGCCCCACACGATGTCGGAGCTGCCGCTGCCGCTGGACTGGGTATCGGCTTGGTGGACTTCGGCGACGAGGACGTTGTCGCCGACGACGAGCTGGCTGGCAGGGAGAATGACGGACTCCGGGGCGGCGTCGCCCTGAGTGCGGTTGGCGAGCGTGCTCCAGGCGACGGTGCCTGAGGCCATGCCGACGCGGCCAGCGGTCGGGGTGATCTCCTGGCCGTTGAGGTAGAGGACGCAGCCGTCGTCGAGCATGAGGGTGGCGTTGAGGGTGACGCCATTGAGGGCACCAGAGTAGGTGAAGTGGGTGCGGAAGTAGTAGGTCTGGTAGGGGCGCGCGGCACCGAATCCGGGAAGTGCGCTGGCTTTGGTGAACCCATCACCGTTCGTGAGCGCGGCATTCTCGATGTAAAGAAGCTGCTGGGACGGGCCGTTCCACGAGGTATCGGTAAATAGGGAATCAGTGAACGGGCGACTCTGTGCGTCATTGGGCGGCGCAGCGGTGACGCCCACGTAGTAACGCCAAGTCTGGTTGGCGGGGACGAGATGGACGGTGGTGGTGCCGCCTCCGCCGCCGCCGACGACGCCGGGGTTTGGGGCGCCGGGTGTGGGCTGGTTGAAGAAAGCGAAGGTGCTGGTGCCATTCGGCGTGCGGCCCTCGGATACATCGGTGGATTGGGAGCCGTAAACGATGCTGTCGATGAGATTTTGCGCCGGGTCGAAGAAGCCAATTTCACCCTGCGTCGGGGTGAGCTTGAAGGCGAGGTGGTCGGCGCCCTGCTGGGGATCGCTGTCGGCTTTGAAGGAGACGTATCCGCTCGGGGCGATGAAGGTGAGCGGGCTGAGGGGGCTGACTGTGATGTTCTCGACGGGGTTGTTCGTGAGGTAATGGTTGCCGATGTTGACGGGCAGAGAGGCTGGGTTGAAGAGCTCGATGAAGTCGGTGCCGACGCGTTCGTCGGTGAGCCATTCATTGATTTGCACTCCGACTGATGGAGACTGCGCGGCGACGATATTCGCGGAGCCAAAGGTCGGGACACAGAGGTCCCATGCGGCGTCGGTGGAGCGCCGGCCGATCGAGTAATCGGCGAGCTGCGCGCCGAAGGAGATGGTGTCGATGACGACGCCGGTGCTGGATTTGAGCGTGACGGAGTCGCCGGATTGCTTGATGCCGAAGCCTGTGTGACCGGCGGCGATGTCGGTGTCGGCGTAGATGACTCGGAAGGCACCGGGCGCAAGATCGGGGGTGCCAGCGGGGAAGGTGAAGGTATTCGGTGGTGTGCCGCCATCGGTGAGGACGAGCCCAACGAGGACGGTGGCGGTGGCGGATGGGTTGTAGAGTTCGATCGCGTCGGGGTAGGTCGCTGGGGAGCCGACAGGGACGGACTCGGTGTTTTTCGCGATGACTTCATTGATGCGGACGCCGGGTGCTGGCGGGGCAACGTAGGTCGGATCGACAGTCCACGTTTTCGAGATCGTGACGGTCCCGTCCGGCCCGAGCTTGCTGTCGTTCTGGTAAAGTCCGACGTCGTTTTTACCGATGACCGTGACGGTGTGCGGGCCATTGGCGAGGCCGCTCAGGGAGATGGGTGTGCCGATGGGCGTCTCGGAACTGAACGCGCCGCTGTCGAGTTTCCACTGATATTTCGTGAAGCCGGACCCAAGCGGCCATGGGCCAGTGGGGATGGCAAAACCGGTCATATTAGTGCCGACGGTGAGGGTCGCAGTGCGCAGATTCGTGGTGCCGCGCGGCTCGCCGCCGATGCTCGCGCCGTGATTGACGACGCCGCCTTTGTCCCGGCCGTTGGGCCCGGTGCCGATGGCCGGGGAGCCCGGGAGGAGGCTGAACCAGTCGCGCATCACCTGCGCCTCGGCAAATGTGGCGAAGTTCGTTTCGGAGACGTCGGGGACGTGCTTGAAGCGGGGGTTGGCGACCGTGTTTCCGCTGCCGGGGCCGCTCCACGCAAAGGGGAGCAGGTTATTGTTGAAAGTCAGGACACTAGTGAGCGGTGGAGAGTAGGTGCGGGCGAGTGCTTCCACATCGTCGATGATATTTCCCTCCACATAGGTACCGACGCCCTGCGCAATGCCGTCGTCTGCGAGGTTAATCACGCCGCCGCGCGTTTCGGTGCCGCCAGTGCGGTTTTGATGCACCATCGTGTTGTTGAGCATCGTGAAGAAGTTGCCCTCCTTCGCCGTAATCATGCAGTCGCAATCGAAGAAGATGTTTCCGATGATCGTGATCTCGGATTTGTTGTTGACGGTCCCTTGATCTTCGCCGCCAGAAACGGGGCTCGAGGTGTCAGGTGACCCATTTTTATGGCTGTGCAAAAAGATGTTTCCCTCGATCCATGCGTCCGTTCCGTCGAGGTCGAGAATGTCGTCCGTCGAGCCCATGAAGACGTTGTTGTAAAACTGAACGAGCGGCTCATTGGGGCGACTTCCGCCGGTAAAATCGATGATGTCGCTGTAGCCGCTGGAGATGCCAAAGTAGCTGTCGCGTACGATGCCGTAGCCGCCGGCTTTCACCCCGCCGACGCCGTGAACGGGCTCGAAAGCAGCAGTGGTATTGGGGAAGGTGCAGTTACTGACGAGGAAGCTGCTGGAGTCGAGGTGCAGGTAGGAGGTGGCTGTGCTGCCGAAGGTGAGGTGGTCGAGATAAACGGTGGCGTTCGAGCAGAGGATTTGCGGCGAGCCTCCGGCGAAATCGAGGTGCGCGTAGGCGATGCGGGTCTCCGGAGAACCGGCTGCGCCATTGATCTGAATGCTACCCCAATTCGTCGTCGCCCCGGGAGTGCGCGTGAAATGAATCGGCGCGCCTTCCGTCCCCTCAGCGAGCAATCGCCCACCATTGGCGACGACGAGATTCACGCCTGTGTTGAGATAAACGACCGTGCCCGGCTGGATGGTGAGCGTCGCGCCGCTAGGAATCGTCGCAGTGGCCGTGACGTTGTATGGCCCGCCTGCTGCCGTCCAAGTCGTAGCGCCAGTGATGCTGCCGCTGACCGAGACGACCGATGCGTCGTCATACCAGATTTCCTGAATCGCACGATCGGTCTCCGCGCCGGTGGAGTTGAAGGACTGAATGAGGATGCGGTTCGTGCCGGGCGTGAGCGTCACGCTCGCGGCGGTCCACTGCGCCTGCCATGCGCTCCATGTCGCCGCGACGCCGTTCACTTTCACGGATGCTGTGGTGATCGCGCTGGCTTTGCCGATCAGTTTGATGTGGCTCGGGTCGGCATTCGTGACATTTGCGGGCGTGGTCGCGGCGCGAGGCGCAACGCTGATCGTGAAGCCACTCTGCGTGGGCAACGCTGTGCCTGTCAGGGTTTGCGTGTTGGTCACGGAGACGTTCAGCGGGACTAGAGAGGCAATGTAAGCGGTGCGTGCGGTCTGGAATGTCTTGATGCTGGTGATCTGCGCGGTGGGGACGACGCCGGTCAGGATTTGGTCGACGAGGGGATTGAAGTTCGCGGGAGCGAAAGCCCCGTCGAGGAGGCTTTTCAATTGGCCGTAGTAGATTCGTGAGAAGGCTGGGGTCTTGAAAAACGCGTTCATCGGCGTCGGGCCGTTGGCGGTCGCGTTGTCCTTTTGAATCATGCGGAAAAGGCCGTGCTGGGTCGGCGTCGGCACGTTGTCTCCCTGCCCGCAAATCGTGTCCAAGTCGTAAGGGATGAATTTCGCGCGCGGATCGAGGACGCCGAAATAGAGGTAGTAGTCGTCGCCGTAGCCAGAGGAGATGTTCGTCTCGCTATTGTCCACGAGCGTCTCGGTGGCGAAAAAGCGCGCCCATTCCGCGACATCGACCTTTGCCTGAATTGAGGAGACGTAATCAGCTTCGTCGATGGCGTAGGTGACGTTGTAAGCCGCGTCGGAGCGTCCTTTTGCCAGCGCCTGCGTGAGGCCGATCAGGTCCGTCCATTTGTCCTCGCTGGCATTGGTCTTCTTGAAAAAGACCGTGCGATACGGGTCGGGCGGCAACTGCCCCGCGACCGGAGCCTGGTATTCGAGATAGGCGTCGGACATCGTGTTCGCGGGCGGAGCGACATCGGTTCGATTTCCACGGTAGATATTTCCGGAGCTATCGAGCGGAAAATGATGATCCGCGAACTCGCTGTTCTGGACTTCATTCGCGACGTAAAAGCCGTAGCTGGGCGACCCGCTGCTGGAGTGATCGAGCGCATTCCACCGCACCTGCACCTGACGCGAGTCCGGAGTGGCAAGCCCGGCTTGGCGGAAAAGCGCGCTGCCGAAAAGCTGCGAATGCGTCGTTTGTGTGTTGAGATTGAGCGCGGTCAGATTTTTCCAAGTGTGCGCATTTTCGAAGCTGACATTCAGGCTCTGCGGCAACGCGGACCGGCTGCCGTGGCCGCGGTTGCGAGTGCCGACGAGGTAGCGAAGTTCACTGCCAACGCCGTCGCGCGTGACCCACGTCGTGTTCATTTTCGCGTGGCTCAACGTCTGGTCGCTGGTGGAAAATGGCGCAACTGGCGTGTTCGCGTTGATCTGAACGAGTTCCGCCTTGTCCACGGCGCGCATGATGACTTTGTACAACGGCTCGGCTCCGGCGTACGCCGTCTCATCGACTTGATAAAGGCAGTTCGTAAACTGCCCGGCTGTGCCTGCGGAGTTGATCGCCGGGGCTGGCCATGTGCGGATTTTGGCGCCCGCATCCTGCGCTGAAATATAAAATTCCACGATCGTCTTGTCCGCCTTTGGCGGGAGGGACGCGCCAAAAACGTGGTCGCTCGCGAGGGCATCGCCATGCGCCCCATCGTCAAACATCGGAATCGAACTCCATGTCGCGACGCCGTCGTTGCGATAGAAAAGGGTGGCGCTCACGCCGCTGGGCTGCTCGTCGGTGATGGTGGCCGTGACGATGACTTGATCGGTGTGCGTCGGCACTAGCGGAAAGTGTGCGACATCTAGAATGACGGGCGCGATGTCGTTCGCGGCGATGCTGTTCACGGCGCCCGGTGTGCCGCCGTGGATCGTGAGGGTGCCGGCCACGCTCGCGCCCCAGTTTTGCCCGACGTCGTTACCGATGGCGGGATTGGGATTGATGAGCTCGAGCGACTTCCCGTCACCGTCCGCCGAGCTTTGCCAGCCCCAGCCTTTGTGTCCGTAATCCGCGACGACGTCCTGCTTTCGCACCGCCCAATCGCCGTCATCAGCGTAGCTCACTTCGTCGCGTTTCAAGCCGAGATTATCGTCAAGCTCGATGCGGTTCGCACTGTTGCTGAGCTGGCCGGTCCAGCCGCCGACGTAGTTCGCCACACTGGGATAATCTGCATGAAAGACAGCGCTGTTTGCCGCCACGACGAGGTATCCGCCCGCCGCGATGGTCGTGCCATTTGGAAAAGTGAACGCGACTCCATTTGTGAATTTCCATCCGCTCAAATCGACCGCGACTCCCGCTGGATTATAGAGTTCCACCCACTCCTCGGTCGTCAGCTCGGATGGCGGGTGATACATGATCTCGCTGAGCATCACTTCGGCGCGCGCTTCGGTGGCGAGGCTGGCGGAGAAGATCGCGAGGAGAAGAAGGCGGAGGATATTGCGCATGAGATGGGGTCCGGGCGAACTCTGCACGCATCGAGACGCGCGGAATCAGTGGGGTGAATTTCAGCGTAAACCGGACCAGACGATGCGAAAGGAGAGATGCAATGACAGTTGCGTCACCGGCGTCGTTGCTGCCACGCAATCATTTCAGATATTTCACGCGAATTCTTCAGAAGCTGTGGCTAATTAGTGTCAGTTACTTTCCCTCCATGATTCCCCGCTCTGTCCGGCTTTTGGTCGCGTTAGCCACCGCGTTCGTTTCCCTACACGTCGTGGCGCAGGTGCCGCGGGTCTATTTGAAATTCGATGGCACCCTCGCCGACTCGTCATCGGCTCCCGTCCTGACGAGCATCAATCCAAGCGCCGGTTGGACGCCGACGTACGGCATCGATCGCAACGGTGCGGCTGGCAAGGCACTCGATATTTCCGCGGGATCGCGGAGCCTCCAGCTCATCTCGTCGGCGAATTTCGGGAACTCGAATCTCGCCCTCGGCCTGCGCAACTCGATCGGCACGAGCACGTCGTTCACGCTTTCCGCGTGGATTTACTGCACAAATACCTCCGGCGGCTACAACACGGTCTTCGGCAATCTCGGCTCAGGCGCGGGAACGCTCCATGCCGGGCTTGGCAGCAACGTCGCGAAGACGCATTTCGGCTTCGATGGGAACGATGTGAACGGCGCGCTGACCGACATCGCGGGCGGTAGCACCAGCGTGAATCAGCCCGGCTGTTGGTACCACCTTGCATTCGTCTATGACTCTTCGGCCCAGACGCAGCGCATCTTCATCAACGGCATCCCGGAGATCACGCGCACCGGCGTGACGAACAATCTCAAAATCTCCGATGTCCTCATCGGCAACTGGAACACAACGACGGACGCATCGAACGACTTCCGTGGCCGCATCGACGATGTCGCGATCTACGCCAGCGCGCTCACCGGCCCGCAAATCGCGTGGCTCTACAACGGCGGCGACGCAAACACTCTGCCCACCGGGTCTTTTTCCTCGGCGAAATTGCCGGGCTTCACCAACGCCGCGGGCAAATGGGGCGTGCGGGAAATCAAGAACTACACCGCTCCGACGAACAGCCCGGGGATCGGCTACGGCGTGCTTGTGAATGCCGAGCGCATCGCCCGCGCGCCGACTACGACGTCCTCGGGCGTGCAACTGGACTACCTCACGCCGCTGATCAATTTTGCCGACCCCGAGAACGGCGGCGCGAGCAACTTCGACAACACCTCCGCGTTCGGCACGGACACACCTGCCGACGACAACAGCTTCATGATGATCGCCAAATGCGCGGTCCGCATCCCGGTCGAGTCGGATTACAGCTTCGGCTTTCGCAGCGACGATGGCGCGCGGTTGCGCGTGCTCGGCCAGACCTTCATCTCGTCCTACGCGATCAATGGATCGGCCGGAAATACAGCCATCCCTGCGCATCTAGGCGACAGCATCCAATATACAACCGGCACGGGAAACAGCGGCACGATGGGCGTCGTGCATCTCACGCCCGGCGACTACAATCTGGAGTTCTTGTATTGGGAAGGCAGCGGCGGCTCGTATGCCGAAGTCTTCGCGGCGACGGGCGCGAAGACCTCCTTTGACAGCACTTTCCAGCTCATCGGAAATACCGCAGCGGGCGGGCTGGAGATCGTCCGCGACCCGGACACCTATCCGCGCATCCCGGCGTTCACGGTGGCTGGCGGGGGCTCGATTTTCGTGCACAACGGCCTGCCTGCAAACGCGACGTTTGCGTGGCAGACGAACGCCGACTCTTTGCCCGGAACTACCGTGAGCATTAGCCCGACGATCGGCACGGTCGCGGCCAGCGGCAGCACTACGATCCCGACGCCCGCGCAATCCACGACCTACACGATCACCGTGTCCAACGCCGTCGAAACCGCGACGAAAACTGTGCGTATTTTTGTCGATGAAGCGCCGGTGATCAACAGCTTCACGGCGAATCGCACGACAGTCACGACGAGCGCGCCCGTCACGCTGAACTGGTCGGTCGATGGAGCGACGACGCTCACGCTCGATCCGGGAAATATCAACGTCACGGGGCAGACGAGCCGCGTGGTGAATCCGGCGACCACAACGACTTACACGCTCACGGCATCGAACGTCGCGGGGTCCGTGCAGCTGCCGCTCACCATCACGGTCGGGCCGCCGCCGGTCATCTCGTCGTTCACCACGAGCGACGCGAATCCGCTCTACGGCGCGCAGGTCACGCTCGCGTGGAGCGCGTCGAATTTCGACACGCTCTCGATCGATCAGGGCCTCGGCGCGGTCTTCGGGGCGAGCGGCTCCGTCACGGTAGCGCCGCTTGTCACGACGACTTACACTTTCACCGCGACGAACGGTTTCGGCTCGGTGACCGCGAGTGTGGTCGTGAATCAGCCGACCCCGATCGGCGTGAATGCAAGCGGCTTCACGGTCACGCGCTACAATGCAAGCACGTCGCTCCCGTTTACTGGAATGGGATACCTTCAAAGCGCCGACGCGCTGATCGCAGGGACAAATCTCTCCGGCGCGCCCATCACTGCGACAGGGGTGACTTCCATCAATTACTCCGAGGGTGCGGACGGCGAATTTACGCCGGGCAACACGGCATTCCCCGGCACCGCCGCCAGTGGCGTGAACTTCGCTTTGCGTGTCACGGGCATTTTGAATGTGAACACGCCGGGCGAATACACGTTCGTGCTGAACAGCGACGACGGCGCGCGGCTGCGCGTCGATGGGCAGGATGTGATCGTCGATGACGCGACCCACGGGCCGAGTTCGAATTCCGGTAAAGTAACGATCACCAAGGCGCAGGTGCCGATCGAGATCGTCTATTACAATGCGCCGACGAATGGCGGCAGCGCGGGCGCGGAACTGGAGTTCGCGTGGATTCGCCCGAACCTGCAATGGACTCTCCTCGGCAGCGTCACGCCAACGCCGCCCGTCGTGCTAGGGCAGGTGATGATTTCCGAATTCGTCGCCGACAACAACAAGTCGCTCGCCGATGAAGACGGGACGTTTGCGGACTGGATCGAGATTTGGAATTCGACCAACGCGACCGTCAACTTGAGCGGTTATTACCTCACCGACGACGCCGCGACGCCGAACAAATGGGCCTTTCCCACAGGCCCCGGCTGGACACTCGGGCCGAACAAATACCTTGTCGTCTTCGCATCGCAGAAAGATCGTCGGCCCGCGCAGGCAGTCGCCGGGCAGGACAATCCGGGAACCGCTGCGCAGCCGCATCTGCACACGAATTTCAAGCTGCCAAAAGGCGGTGGCTATCTTGCACTGAACAAAGACAACGGCTCCGGCGGCTTCGCCCCCGTCACGGTTTTCGCCGCCTATCCGCCGCAGCTTACCGACGTGAGCTATGGCACGTCGGACGCCGAGAGCTACCTCGGTTTCATGCAGACGCCGACGCCCGGCCAGCCGAACACCGTATCGTTTGCCGGCTTCGTCTCCGACACGAATTTCGACCACGCCCGCGGACGTTACACCGCACCATTTTCACTCGCCATTACGACCGCGACGCCCGGCGCGACGATCCGATACACGACGGATGGCAGCACGCCGACGCTTACAAACGGCACGACCTACACCGGCCCGGTCCCAATCAGCGCGACGACTGCCATCCGCGCCACGGCCTTCAAGACCGGCTGGAAGCCGACGAACGTTGATACGAATACGTATATTTTCACCGCCGATGTCGCGAACCAGACTTCGGCCACTGCGATAGCGCTTGGCTTCCCATCCGGCTCGGTGAATGGCCAGGTCTTCCGATATCCGGTGGCGCTCGCAAATGTCGTGGACGCGGGCGGCGGCAAGGCGAAGACCTTCACCGATGAACTCGCCGCGATGCCGACCGTTTGCATGAGCACGGACATCGGGAATCTTGCGGACCCGGCGACGGGGATCTACGCGAATCCGGCGAAGCACGGCCTTTTCTGGGAGCGCCCCGCCTCCATCGAATACCTCAACGCAGCCGGCGGCTCCGAGTTTCAAATCGACTGCGGCACTCGCGTCCGCGGCGGGTACTCGCGTTCGACCAACAATCCAAAACACGCCTTTCACCTCTTCTTTCGCGGCAGCCTGTACGAGGGGGATTTGAAATATCGGCTCTTCGGCGCGGCTGGCGCGGATCATTTCAGCCAGATCGATATGCGCTGCGAAGAGAACTATTCGTGGAGCTTTGCCAACGACTCGAAGAACTTGCTCGTGCGCGAGGAGTGGAGCCGCCTCACGCAAGCAGACATGGGTCAGCCCTACGCGCGCACCGGGTACTTCCACCTCTTCATCAACGGCATTTATTGGGGCGTGTACAATTGGGAGGAACGCACGGAAGCGTCGTTCGGCGAGACCTACCTCGGCGGCTTGAAAGACAACCAGGACACTGTGAAAAGCGCGGGCAGCCCCTCATACGACACCGAGATGACCGACGGAAACTTTGCCGCATGGAAGTCGCTCTTCGACCAGAGTGTGGCACTCAAGAACGATACGACTTCCGAGGCGAGCCGCACCGCGCGATACCTGCAAATGCGCGGGCTGAATCCCGATGGTACGCGCAACCTCGCCTACCCGGTGCTGCTTGATGTCGATAACCTCATCGATTACCTGCTCGTGATTTTCTATGACGGCAGCTTCGACGCGCCGCTCTCCACCTTTCTCAACAACGCGTCGAACAACTGGTTCGGCGTGCGCGACCGCGCCGGGCAGAAGGGCTTTACCTACTACGCCCACGACAACGAACACGGCTTCGACAGCAACGGCGCGACGAACTCCTACAACCGTGTCGGTCCGTGGGGCGACACCGGCACAAACAACTGGGGCCAAGTCGAATACAACACGCGGACGACTTTCTCGAAAAGCAACCCGCAATACCTCCACGAATTCCTCTGCTACAGCGCGGAGTATCGCCTGCGCTTCGCCGACCGACTGCAAAAGCATCTCTTCAACAACGGCGCGCTCACCACGGTGAAAGCCACCGCGCGCTTCAACGCACTCGCCGACCAAGTGGCCACCATAATCGATGCCGAGGCCGCGCGCTGGGGATCCACGTCGCTCAACCGTAACTCCTGGCTCACCGCACGCGCCGGCGGCATCACCTTCATGAACACGGGCGGGAACGTTGCAGCCAACCATCCCGCGATGCAGGGCGGCGACCGGACAAATTTGCTGCTGCAATTTTTCCGCAGCTACACGGACAATGGTGCGAAACCGCTCTATCCTGTCACCACCACCGCGAGCAGCATCCCGCTACCGGCCTTCAACGCGCCGATCTTCACCGGGAATTTCGGCGGCCCCGTCGCCAAGCCCTACAGTTTCACCATCGGTAATTCCAACGGTGCCGGCACGATCTACTACACCACTGACGGCACCGACCCGCGCGCCATCGGCGGAGCCACGCCCTCGGGCACCGCGATCTCTGCCCAGAGCCCCGCATCCGTCACGCTCACGCAGCCCGCCACCGTCCGCGCGCGCATCTACAATGGCGCGTTGCCGACCCCGTGGAGCGCCATGACCGAGGCGAATTTCCTCGTCGGCTCCGCGCCCTCCGCCACTACGCTCGTGGTCTCGCAAATCCACTACAACCCGGCTGGCGCGACGAATCTCACGCAGTTTATCGAGGTCATGAATATCGGCGCGATCCCGCTCGATCTGACCAATGTGCGCTTCACGCTCGGAATCACCTTCACATTCCCGAGCGGGTATATGCTCGCGCCTGGCGCGCGAGCGGTCATCGTGCGCGATCAGGCCGCATTCGCCGCGGCGTATGGCAGCAGCGTGCCGGTCGTTGGTGTTTTTCCAAGTGGCACCTTTCTCGGTCTCAGCGGCGCGCGACTGCAAATCACCAACGCCTCGAATACGATCATTCGCGACTTCACCTACGCTACCACCGCGCCGTGGCCGACTAGCCCCAACGATGGTGGGCCGAGCCTCATGCTCATCCGCCCCGAGACGAATCCCAATCCCGCCAGCGGCGCAAACTGGCGCGCGAGTTCGCTCGCCGGCGGCAATCCCAATTCCACCGACAGCTTCCGTTACAGCGCGTGGGCCGCTGCGAATAACATCACCGACCCTGCCGGCGACAACGACCGGGACGGCATCTCGAACTTCCTCGAATACGCGCTCGGCACCGACCCGAACGACCCGGCATCCGCCGATCGTCCGACTTTTGGCACTCAGGCAATCGATGTCGGCGGCACGGTTTCCGACTACCTCACGATCACTTTCCCGCGCGCCAGCAATCGCGACGACGCGACGTATTCCGCCGAGGCAACCGCCGACGTGACCACCGCTTGGAGTCCTGCCGTGCTCGTCGGTTCGCCGACTTTCAACGGTGACGGCACCGAAACGCTCACCTACCGCTACCCGCAGCCGAAGTCCACCGACGCGAGCCAATTCCTGCGACTGCGCATCACGACCGCGCCCTGATTTGGGCGTTCGTGATTAGTCGCGGAATTCGCGGGCGACGAGCGTGGCGTTGTGGCCGCCGAAGCCGAAGGAGTTGTTGAGCGCAACGCGGACTTTTTTCTGGCGCGCGACTTTCGGCACGTAGTCGAGGTCGCACTGGGGATCGGGGTTGTCGAGATTGATGGTCGGCGGGATGAGGCTGTTCTGGATCGCGAGGACGCAGACGATCGTCTCGACCGCGCCCGCGGCACCGAGCAGGTGACCGGTCATGGACTTTGTCGAACTCACGACGAGCCCGCCGTTTTCGCCCGCACCGGCGCGCGCGACGTGATCGCCGAAGAGGGACTTGATGGCCTTTGTCTCACACACATCGCCGACCGGCGTGGAGGTGCCGTGGGCATTCACGTAATCGACGTCGGTGAGGTTGAGCCCAGCTTTATCGAGCGCCATTTTCATGCAGCGCACGGCTCCGCGACCCTCGGGATCGGGCGCGCTCATGTGGTAGGCGTCGGACGTGAGGCCGTATCCGACGATCTCGCCGTAGATGCGAGCGCCGCGTCTTTTTGCATGCTCGAGTTCCTCGATGATCACGATGCCCGCGCCTTCGCCCATGATGAAGCCGTCGCGATCTTTGTCGAAAGGACGCGACGCGCGCGTGGGGTCGTCGTTGCGCGTGCTTAGTGCTTTCATGGCGGCGAAACCGCCGATTCCGAGCGGCACGATTGTGGCTTCCGAGCCGCCCGCGGCAAAGACATCGGCGTCGCCCTCGCGAATCATTCGCCATGCCTCGCCGATCGCGTGTGCAGCGGTGGAGCACGCGGATACGGGCGCAAAATTGGGCCCGCGCCAGTTGAATTCCATTGAGACGAGACCGCTCGCCATGTTCGAGATCATCATCGGGATCATGAACGGCGAGATGCGTCCCGGCCCTTTGTTCATCAGGATCGTGTGCTGATCGGAGATCGACTTCAGCCCGCCAATGCCGCTGCCGATGATAACTCCGCACCGGTCGCCCTCTGTGTCGCCGATTCCGAGCAGCCCTGCGTCTTCGATCGCCATCTTCGCCGCCGCCATCGCGAACTGCGAGTAGCGGTCTGCCCGCCGCGGGTCCTTGGGGTTCTTAAACCATTTCGCCGGCTCGAAATTCTTCACCTCGCCGGCGATCTGGCAGTCGTAGTCCGTGATGTCGAATAGCGTGATGCGGTCGATGCCGCTGACTCCATTTGTAATGCCCTCCCAGAAGGTGGGAAGATCATGTCCGACAGGTGAAATGACACCCATCCCGGTAACGACGACTCTGCGTGGCTGGCTCATAAAAAGGGCGTTACCGAAAAGGCATTTGCGCCCGGTGGCAAACGGAAAGAGAGGGTGCCCGCAAAGCCGCAGCCGAAGATTTTCCGTGAAATCCATTCCTCGTTGCGTCTTCTCGGCTTTGCACGAGCTACATTTTCGCCTTTGAAAATTGCGGCGAGAGGCTTGTCAGGGAGCTTTCAGACTGACAAAAACCGCCCCATGAAACCCTCCCTCCGACTCCTCCCATTCCTCCTCACTGCCGCCGTCGCGAGCGCCGCGGAGCCCGTGCCGACCGGCGAGTTCGAGAAGATTCAGCTCACGGATCAGTTTTGGGCGGAGGGGGCGAATGTCGGTGATTTTAACCACGACGGGAAACTCGACGCGGTTTATGGGCCGTATTGGTGGGAGGGGCCGGACTTCAAGAAGCGGCACACGTATGCCGATGACTCACACGTTTCAAAGATCAAAAAGGACGGCGGCACTGAGGAGACGATCGCCGGATACAAAGGCGCGCTTTCCAACGAGAACGAATACTCGAAGAACTTTTTTGCCTTCACTCACGACATCAATGGAGACGGATGGGACGACATCATCATCCTCGGTTTTCCCGGCGAGGCGTCGTGGTGGTTTGAGAATCCGAAAGGCGCTGAAGGACCGTGGAAGCAGCATGTGGCAATTGATTCGACCGATGGCGAGTCGCCGACTTTCACGGACATCACGGGCGACGGAAAGCCGGAGATCGTGTGCATGTCGGGCGGCTTCATCGGCTACGCGGAGTACGATGCGAAGCACCCGGAGGAGAAATGGGCGTGGCATAAGATCAGTCCGAAAGGGCCGTGGCAGCGGTTCACGCACGGCTTCGGGATCGGCGATGTGAATGGCGACGGGAAGCTGGACATCCTCGAGCAGAGCGGTTGGTGGGAGCAGCCGGCGTCGCTCGCGGGTGACCCGGAATGGGTGAGGCACGAAGCACTTTTCGGCGGCGGCGGCGCGCAGATGTATGCGTACGACGTGAATGGCGACGGGAAGAATGACGTGATCACGAGCCTCGCGGCGCACGGGTATGGGCTCGCGTGGTTCGAGCAGACGGCGGAGGGCTGGAACAAGCACGTCATCGTCGGCGACAAGCCGGAGCAGAATCCGCAGGGCGTGAAATTTTCGCAGCTCCACGCGATCGATCTCGTGGATATGGACGGCGACGGGCTGAAGGACATCGTGACTGGGAAACGCTTCTGGGCGCACGGACCGACGGGTGACGTGGAGCCGGGAGCCACGCCGGTGTTGTATTGGTTTCAGCTCGTGCGCGAGGGCGGGCAGGCGAAGTTTGTCGCGCACCTGATCGACGACAATTCTGGCATCGGCACGCAGGCCGTGGCGACCGACATCAACGGCGACAAGAAGCCGGATGTGGTGATCGGAAACAAGCGCGGGGCGTTCGTGTTTTTGAGAAAGTAGGCCGAGCCGTTCATGTTGTTGGGCTGGCGTCGTCGTCGCGTTGCTTACTGATCGTCTGCAACCGCTTCGGTATTAACCCCGATGCAGGTCCCGGGGGCCTCGCGAATCCTTTGCCAGAGCCGATTCACGCCTCATTCACCTTCGTGAAAGTAAAGCGTTGCCAGTCAATCGGGATTTCCTAGACTCCCGCCCCCTTCCCAAAACCGACCGACCCATATGTCCATTCTCGCAGCGTCTTTCCTCGAATATTCCGGTCTTCCGATCGCCATGATTTGCGCGGTCATTGCACTCGCCTTCGCGGTTTATCTCATCAAAGGAATCCTCGCCGCGCCGGCTGGAAATGAGCGCATGAAAGAAATTGCGCGGGCCATCGAGGAGGGCGCAAAGGCATACCTTGGGCGGCAAATTCGATCCGTCAGCCTCATCGCCGTGGGGTTGTTTTTCATCGTCGGGTTTGCCCGCGATTGGGCCACGGCGCTTGGTTTCCTGCTCGGCGCGGTCTGCTCGATGGCCGCCGGTTTCATCGGAATGCGCGTCGCGGTGCTGGCCAATGTCCGCACCGCGCAGGGCGCGATCGCGAGCCGGCAGAAGGCGCTGCAAGCCGCATTCAACGGCGGCGCTGTGACAGGTCTGCTCGTCGTGGGGCTCGCGCTTTTGTCGGTCGGCCTTTTCTACCTGCTCATGGGGAAAGTGAACCCGCTGAATCAAGTCAGCAGCCTCGTTGGCGTGGCGCTCGGCTCTTCGCTCATTAGCGTTTTTGCGCGGCTCGGCGGCGGCATTTACACAAAGGCCGCGGATGTCGGCGCGGACCTCGTCGGCAAAATCGAGAGCGGACTCGATGAGGACGATCCGCGCAATCCGGCGACCATCGCGGACAATGTCGGCGACAATGTCGGCGACTGCGCGGGCATGGCGGCGGACGTTTTTGAAACCTACGCGGTCAGCCTCATCGGCGCGCTCCTGGTCGCCGCGCTCACGCTCAAAGGCTCCAACGCCGCGCTCGTCTTTCCATTCCTGATGGGCGGCATTTCCATCCTCTCCTCAATCGTCGGCGTCATGTATGTGAACGTCACGAAATCCAAGCCCGGCACCGCGCTCATGGCCGGTGTCGGCGTCAGCACGCTCATCTCGGCGGTCGCGTTTTTCGTCCTCACGAAAATGCTTTTCCCCGTCGCCTTCTCATCGAACGACGGTCGCGTCATCACCTCCGGCGGCCTTTACCTTTCCGCCCTCATCGGCCTCGTTATGACCGCCATCGTCGTCCTCATCACGAACTACTACACCTCCACCGCCTACGCGCCCGTCCGCAAAATAGCCAAGGCTTCCGAGACCGGCCACGCCACGAATATCATCGCCGGCCTGGCCATCGGCCAGCACGCCACCGCGCTCCCGGTGCTCTTCATCGGCGCGTCGATTTGGGGCAGCTTCCACTTCGCCGGGCTCTACGGCGTCGCGACCGCCGTCATGGCGATGCTCTCGCTCGCCGGCATCATCATCTCGCTCGATGCCTTTGGCCCGATCACCGACAACGCTGGCGGCATCGCTGTCATGAGCGGCCTGCCGAAAGAAGTGCGCGCCATCACCGACGACCTCGACGCCGTCGGTAACACCATGAAGGCCGTCACCAAGGGCTATGCCGTCGCCTCCGCCGGCCTCGCCGCGCTCGTGCTCTTCGGCTCGTACGCGGCCGAGCTTCACGCACATCTTTTTGAAAAGTGGCACGTTCTCAATGCCACGGCCTCCGATGTCGCCGTCGCCGCGCAGCATCTCGTGATAGATGCCGGTCTCACCTTTTCCCTCAGCGATCCCCACGTTCTCATCGGCCTCTTCATTGGCGGCCTGCTGCCGTTCATGTTCGCCGCATTCAGCATGGATGCGGTGGGCAAAGCAGCGGGCGCGGTCGTCAATGAAGTCCGCCGCCAGCTCAAGGAAAAGCCCGGCATCCTGCGCGGCGAAGACAAGCCGGACTACGGCGTCTGCGTCGATATCGTCACCAAGGCCGCGCTTCGCGAAATGATCCTCCCCGCGCTCCTGCCCGTGCTTGTCGTCGTGCTCGTCGCTTGGCTGCCAGGGCTTGGAAAAGTCGTCCTCGGCGGCGTGCTCGTCGGCACCATCGTCACCGGGCTGTTCGTCGCCATCTCCATGACCTCCAGCGGCGGAGCATGGGACAACGCGAAGAAATACATCGAGGAAGGCAACCACGGCGGCAAAGGCTCGCCTGCGCACGCCGCCAGCGTCACCGGCGACACCGTTGGCGACCCCTACAAAGACACCAGCGGCCCCGCGATCAACCCCATGATCAAGGTCGTCAACATCGTCGCCATCCTCATCATCCCGATCTTCTTCTGAGCCAAAGTCGATGCCATGAATTCTCCGCTGGCAGTCGTTTCGGAATCCGGCATTCCGGTTCTCTTTGTCGGTGGGACCGCGGTGCAGATATACGGCTTCAGCCGCTTCACGAAAGATTTCGATTGCCTCGTGTCTCACGAAAATAGCGCGGCGTTGGCGGCCGTGCTGCAGGCAGCAGAGTTTGAGGAATTTGACCGCAGCAACGTAGTCGCCCGTTACAGACACGTCCGCCAGACGACCTGGCTGCTGGATACGCTCTTCGTGAATGGCGAGACTTTTGAAAAGCTCTGGGCCGACCGGCATGAGGCGAAACTCGGTGCGGTCACGGTTTTCGCCGCATCCCCAAAGCACATCATCGCGATGAAGCTTCACGCGATGACACAGAATGCGAACCGCGAGATGTTCGACCTCCTCGACGTGCTCGAACTCATCAAGCGGAAGCGCGAAACCTTTTCCCGCGACGAGCTGGCCGAAATATGCGAGCGCTATGGGACGCCGGCACTCCTCGCCAAACTGTTAGCCGCGTACGACCGATGAGAGCACCCGAACTCGACCTCGAATTTCCAGTGTTTGATGACACCGCTTTTCCCGCGCCAGAACTGACCCTTACGGAGTGGCTCGAGTGGCTCGACTGGGCAAAGCGTGAGTTCGTCTCCGCCGAGCATCTCGAGCAATGGATCAACGATCCTGAGCGTCGCGCCGTCGAAGTCCCATTTACGCTTTGAGTTCGTCCTCCAGCGCGTTCTATCCTTGAAAGCCCTCTTCCTCACCAACGAATTCCCGCCGACCGTCTACGGCGGCGCGGGTGTCCATGTCGATTACCTCAGCCGCGAGCTCGCGAAGCTCATGGACATCGAGGCCCGCTGCTATGGCAAAGACGGGCGCGAAGTCCGCGTCGATGAGCCCCACCTCCACGCCACCGCCTACGGCATCGACACCACCGGCTATACCGCCCCCGCGCAACTCCACTCCGTCTTCGCCGCCGTCCAGCGCGACCTCGACTGGAATACCACCGCCATCGACGCCGACCTCGTCCACCTCCACACGTGGTACACCCACCTCGGCGGCATCCTCGCAAAGCTCAACTACGGCATCCCCATGGTCCTCACCGTCCATTCCCTCGAGCCCCTGCGCCCGTGGAAACGCGAGCAGCTCGGCGGCGGCTACGACTTTTCCTGCTGGGTCGAAAAGACCGCCATCGAAATGGCCGACGCCGTCATCGCCGTCTCACGCGAGACAAAAGCGGACATCCTCCGGCTCTTCGATGTCGATGAGGCCAAAGTCCACATCATCTACAACGGCATCGACCTAGACGAATACCAGCCCGTCACGACAACCGACGCACTCGTCCGCTACGGCATCGACCCCGCAGTGCCGTTTCTGCTCTTCGTCGGCCGCATCACCCGGCAAAAAGGCATCGTCCACCTCGTCAACGCCATCCAGTACATGGAACCTGGCTTCCAAGTCGTCCTCTGTGCCGGCGCTCCCGACACCCCAGAGATCGCCGCCGAGATGAAAGCTGCCGTCGCCGCCACCACCGCCGCGCACCACGGCTCCGTCATCTGGATCGAGGAAATGGTCAACAAGACCACCGTCTATGAGCTCTACAGCCAGGCCGCGGTCTTTTGCTGCCCGTCCATCTACGAGCCCTTCGGCATCATCAATCTCGAAGCCATGGCCTGCGAAACCGCCGTCGTAGCCAGCGCCGTCGGCGGCATTAAGGAAGTCGTCGTCGAAGGCGAAACCGGCTTCCTCGTCCCTCTCGAGCAAATGACCGAGAGCCCCTTCGCGCCCTTGAACCCCGACCAATTCTCACGCGACCTCGCCGCCCGGATCAATCAGCTCATGGCCGACCCCGCGCTCCGCGAGCAGATGGGAAAAGCGGGCCGCCAGCGTGCCATCGACATCTTCTCTTGGCGCGCGATCGCTGCGCAGACCCACGCGCTCTACGAGGAGCTTTTGCAAAAATAGCGCACGCGGAAAAACTCGTACATTCCGCGATTCCGTCGTTTCGACTGCGCACGCGCCAATCGAAAAACGCCTCGAAGGCGCTCAAGGATTCACTCAATAGTGTGCTTCGCCACCACCGGCGTCCGCTTTCCCGCAGCTAGAATCCATGAACTCTATTCACACTCGCCCGCTTGGACACACCGGCCTTCACGTCCCGATTCTCGGCTTCGGCGCTTCGTCGCTCGGAGCGGAGTTTCGCAATGTCACGCTCGATGAAGTGCTCGGCAGTGTCCGTGTCGCGCTCGAGTGCGGGCTGAACTTCATCGACACCTCGCCATTCTACGGCCGCGGCATGAGTGAGGTGCTGCTCGGCGTCGCGCTCAAAGGTGTGCCGCGCGACAGCTACACCCTTTGCACAAAGCTCGGACGTTACGACCTCGAGCACTTCGATTTTTCCGCGAAGCGCGTCGCCGAAAGCGTGGACGTGAGTCTTCACCGGCTCGGCACCGATCATCTGGACATCGTGCTGTGCCACGACATCGAATTCGTGCCGATGCAGCAGATCGTTGATGAGACGATCCCCGCCCTGCGAAAGGCGCAACAGGCCGGGAAGCTCCGATTTATCGGCATCTCCGGCTATCCGATGAAGGCCCTCGACTTCGTGCTGGAGCGGGCGGAGCTCGACTGCGTGCTCAGCTACAACCAATATACGCTGCAAAATACGCGCTTCGCCGATGCGCTCGTGCCAACGCTCAAGTCGCGAGGAATCGGCGCGATGAATGCCGGCCCATTTTCCGCGCGCCTGCTAACGAATGCGCCGCTGCCCGCATGGCTGAAAGAGCCCGAGGAGGTGAAAGCCGCTGCCCGTCGCGCCGCCGGGTTGTGTGCGGACCGTGGAGTGGATCTCGCGAAGATCGCGCTCCAGTTTTCCTGCGCGAATCCCGATATCGCTACGACCATCGCCGGTTCCGCCAACCCCGGCAATATCCGCAAGTGGGCCGACTGGGTCGCCGAGCCGATCGACTACGACCTCCTGCGCGAAGTCCTCGCGGTTTTCGCTTCGGTGAAAAACATCGGCCACCTCGAAGGTCTTCCTGAAAACAACTGAGCCCGTAGCGCGAACAGCGACTCTGCGCACGAACGGCTTGACGCAATTTCCATGAAAGCACTCCAACTCGAAAAACCTCGGACGTGGCGGCAAATCGATATCCCGGAACCGCCGCAGCCGGGCCCCGGCGAAGCGCTCGTGCGCGTGCAGCGCGTCGGCATCTGCGGCACCGACCTCGGCGGCTATCTCGGAAAGATGCCGTTCTTCAGCTATCCGCGAATCCCCGGCCACGAACTCGGCGTGGAAGTCATCGCGGTGGGCGATGGCGTGTCCAACGTCCAGCCCGGCGACCGCTGTGCCGTCGAGTGCTATCTCAACTGCCAGACGTGCTACTCGTGCCGTCGCGGTTTTACGAATTGCTGCGAAAATCATAAGACGCTCGGTGTAATGTGCGACGGCGGACTGACGGAGCGCATCATCCTGCCTGCGCGTAAGTTGCACGTCGCCTCAAACCTCACGCCCGACCAGTGCGCGCTCGTCGAGACGCTTGCCATCGGCTGCCACGCGGTCGATCGCGGCAATCCGAAGCCAGGCGAAAACGTGGTCATCATTGGTGCAGGGCCGATCGGGCTTTCGGCGCTGGAATTCGTGAAGCTCTCCGGCGCGAGACCGATCGTCATGGATATCAGCGAGTCGCGGCTGACCTTCGTGCGCGACAGGATGGGCGTTCCGGACACCATCCTGGTGCGGGTGGACGAGTCGGACATCCAGACAGCCAGTGCAATGACGGCCGGCCAGCTAGCCGACGTCGTCATCGACGCGACGGGCAATCACCAATCGATGGTGCGCGCGATGGAGTTTGCAGCATTCGCCGGACGGGTGGTTTTCGTCGGCATTACGCAGCAAAATCTCGAGTTTCCACACGCGCCTTTTCTCCATCGTCGCGAGCTTACACTCATGGCGAGTCGCAATGCCCTCAGTCGCGATTTTGCCCGGATCATCCAGCTGATCGAGGAGGGTAAAATCGACACGAAACCGTGGATCACGCACCACGCGAAATTTGAGGAAGTGCCGGAGATTTTCCCGACATGGCTAAAGCCGGAAACTGGCGTTATCAAAGCCGTCGTGCATGTCACCCCTTGAAACCCCATGCGCCGCGATCCAGTCCCCGACGGTAGAGTTCGTGAGATCGTTACCTCCGAGCGTTGATGATATTCGGTGCTCTGCCAACCAACTGCCACGCCTTCGAGCAAATGAACAGATTCATAAGTCTCCGCTAATCAGCGATTAAATCAGTTGGCAAGGCGCACCGGCAGTGCGAGGAGCGTCGAAACTTGTTTTACGCGTAAATCAATTCGACGTGTGTTTTGATTTTGACAGATTCCATCGAGCCATTACCGTCCGCGCGCCAGTATCAGGATTTAGGATCCTGAGAACGTAGCAAACCTCCACTTACTTACCATGAGCCGACCTTTTCACATCAGCCGCTCCTCCATCGAACCACTCGAGTCCCGAATCGCCCCGGCGGTGATCATCACGAATAACGCGGGCGCACTGAGCATCGTGAGCGATGGAGCCGGCGATACGATCGCTTTTTACGCGAAAAGTGGCGATGCGATGATGCTGGTGGTGGATGTGGACAATAATGGGTCTGCGGAACTGACTGTGGATAAGACGACGCTGACATCGATCACTGTGACCGGTGCCGGCGGAGCGGACACGGTATTGATCGACCTGAAGAATGGCAATCCTGGACCGCTGGTGGCAGGAGCCTATACGTTTGCCTTTGATGGCGGGGGTGATGCGGGCGACAAGCTTGTCATCACGGACAGTCTCGCGACGGTGACTCCGAATTCGGCGACCGCGACATGGCGTCCGAGTAGCGCGACCAGCGCCGCCGGAAGCATTGATCTGGGGACGGGCAGCTACGGTTATACGACACTTTCGGCTGGGCTCGACGTTTCGAAAATCAGCGCGCTCTCGCTGATCACGGATGCGGGGATAGATACCTTTACATTGACGAACGGCGTCCTCTCCGGAACCGCCGGCGCGGCGTCTCATGCCTTGGTATTTTCGCAATTGCCGACGCTGACGATCGACGTTGGATCGAAAGACGGCGCAACGGCCACGGCGGATACCGTTACGATCGCTTCTCTGACCGGTAGCGGGCTCAAGAACCTGACGGTGAGCACCGGCTCCGGCAGTGACCGACTCAATATCAATACTCCATCCCTGGTGCTCCCACAGACCGGCGGAACTTTTACTTTCGACGGTGGAAATGGAGACGATACGATCGCCCACACCACTGGTGAAAATCTCACTCTGACCGACGCTTCGCTCGCTTCAAGCGCGGGCGGAACGGTGAGTCTCACGGGCGTGGAAAATGCGCTTTTGACCGGCGGGTCGGGCATCAACGTGTTTAACGTAAGCTCATGGCACGGCGTGGCGACTCTCGACGGTGCGGCTGGCGATGACACCTTCAACGTGACTTTCAATGGAGTGGCCGGAAGCGTGCAGATTGCGGGTGGCAGCGAAACCGACACCGTGAATCTCATCGGGACCGGAAGTAACGACTCCTTCACTATCACTGGGGGCAGTGTGGCACTGGGCGCTGAATCGGTGACTTTTGGCACGGTCGAGATGGTGAATCTCGACGCGCTCGGCGGCACGGACACTGTGACGCTGATGAACGGTGCAGTGAACGACCAGATCGTTGTGACTGCGGATAACACGGTGACCGCCGCCGGCATTCTTTTTAAGAATATCGAGGCATTCGACGCGGGCGCGGGAAGCGACACTGTGACTTTGATGACGGGTACGACTGATGAGACGATCCTCGTCACCGGCGACAATGCGGCCACTGTGCATGGGATTGCCTTCACGGGGATTGAGGCGCTCGACGCTGGAGCTGGAAACGACACAGTGGTCCTGACGACCGGAGCGCTCGACGAGACCATCAACGTGACGGGTGACCAGGCGGCGACGGCACACCTGATTGCCTTCACGGGGATCGAGGCGCTCGACGCTGGAGCTGGAAACGACACGGTGGTGCTGATGACCGGAACAACGGACGAGACGATCAACGTGACCGGCAACAACGCGGCGACAGCGCACTTGATTGCCTTCACGAATATCGAGGCACTCGATGCGGGCGCTGGGAACGACACGGTGGTCCTGACGACAGGAGCGACCGATGAGACGATTAGCGTGACCGGCGACAACGCGGCGACGGCACACCTGATTGCCTTTACGAATATCGAGGCACTCGACGCTGGAGCCGGAAACGACACGGTGGTGCTGATGACTGGAACGACGGACGAGACCATCAACGTGACCGGCGACAACGCGGCGACTGCACGCCTGATTGCCTTTACGAACATTGAAGCGCTCGACGCTGGAGCTGGGAATGACACGGTGGTCCTGACGACAGGAGCGCTCGACGAGACGATCAACGTGACCGGCGACAACGCGGCGACAGCACACCTGATTGCCTTCACGAACATCGAGGCGCTCGATGCTGGAACTGGAAACGATTCGGTGGTGCTGACGACCGGTGCGACGGACGAGACGATCAACGTGACCGGCGACAACGCGGCGACAGCGCACTTGATTGCCTTCACGAATATCGAGGCACTCGATGCGGGCGCTGGGAACGACACGGTGGTCCTGACGACAGGAGCGACCGATGAGACGATTAACGTGACGGGCGACAACGCGGCGACAGCGCACCTGATCGCATTCACGAACATCGAAAAACTCGACGCCGGAGCGGGGAGCGACACTGTCCAACTGCCGGCCACAAATGACACCTTTACGATCACCGGGACCAACGCCGGCAGCGGCCTCGGCATCGCTTTCACGAATATCGAAGCTGTCGATGGCGGCGGGGGGATCGACACTCTGATCAACGACAGCGGAGTGAAATTTGCATCGGTGTCGCACTCGGTTGCCGGGATCACCGTCTCGAGTTTTGAGACGATCAACACCCCCGGGCTGCTCCTCACATCGGGCGATGACGACTTCACGGTGTCTGCATTCGGCGACGCCACGTTTGGAGGACAAAGCTACACCGGGCTCACCTGCGTGGATGCCCTAGGTGGCCAAGACACAATTAGAGCCACGGCTGACGCGGACTTCGTTCTCAGCGATACGCTCTTGCAGGTTGACCTCGTGACTCCGCTGCCACATCACTACGAGCTCATGCTCGTTTCCTTCGAGAACGCAGTTCTCACCGGCGGGAGCAGCAAGAATACCTTCACGATCAACGGTTGGTCCGGCACTGGGACCTTCAATGGATTGGGTGAGGATGACTTTTTCAATATCCTAGCGTGGACGAATACCGGGACGATCAATGGTGGCGACGGAGATGATCTGGCTGATGTGTCCGGTTGGAAAGCCAACGGTACCTACAACGGCGACGCTGACAGCAACACGGTCCAAGCGAAAAACGACGCGGACTTTGAATTAGCGGATGGTCCGACGTCGCCCCTCGCTGGCGCGACGTTGAAGCGCTCGTTCCCCGGCCCGATCCTCATCACTACCGCCCTGAATGGCGTGAAGACAGCAAAACTTACCGCTGAAGGAGCGGCCAATTCATTCACCATCTCGAAGTGGACTGGCTTGGGATCACTCACTGGGGTGGCGGGCGGGAGCAACTCGATCTTTGCGGAAAAAGACACGAATTTCGTGGTTTCTGATACGCAGATAGCGACCTCGGTGGTCGGATCGGTAATTGCGCAGCCGAAAGTCAAGTTCAGAGGTCAGAACCATCCGGTGCCTTCGAAGGTGACATACTTGCAAAGCGGCTTGAACTTGGCGCTTGCGAACATCGCGAAGGTAACTCTCATCGGTGGGGCGTCTCAGAATTACCTCGATGCGGGTCAATTTACCGGCACGGTCAAGCTCGTCGGAATGGGCAATACCGACGTGTTGATCGCAGGCAAGGGCGACAGTCAGCTCTACGGTTTCGATGAGTCGTCGGCAGAACGCGATCCGGGAGCGGCGACCAAGATCAAGCGCAACGCCGACCACGATCATTTCTACGTCCGCGACAATCCCGGCATCGATGTGCTCGCCCAGATTTACGCGACCAACCGATCGGGGAATGTCATCCACTTCCGCGAGTCATCAGTGGCGGTGAATTACACTCTACCAACGGCACCGAAGGTGAAAAAAGGGGTGTCCAAGCCGTTGCTCCCAGACGCAGTGGTGGCCGATGCACGGGTCAACACGAGCGGGTCAGGGAAGCTCGGAGTCTCGCTGCTGCGTGGAAGATTGCAGCATCTAGAGGGCTCTCAGTTTGATGACACGTTGAAGGGAAATAATCTTCTCAACTCTGCGTGGGGCGGAGCGGGGCGGGACACGTTCACACCAGTTGGGGCTGACTTCTTCTTCGGTGGCGATGACGGCGTGAGCGATGTCTACAATGGATTCTTCAAGTTTTACTTCGCCGATGGAGCGCTTTCGGATCCTTTGCTGACTGACGGATCCCGTGACCGGCCATTCTTTGTTGCAGATGCGGCGAAGGGCAGGAAAACCGTATACACCGAGCCATTCCTAAAATATTACGCACCGAACGCGGGCACGCCGCAGGTCGATGGCTCTGGCGAGCCTGTGTTCGAGTTGCGCCAGAGTGTGCTACCGCCTGTCGTGTCAACTTGAAATAAAGGTTCGCCCCGTCCCGAGGAGGCTTGAAAACGACTCAACGATTGAGCTGCACGACGAAATCTCGCCGACACTCCTCGGGGTGAACGAGGCGAGGATGCTACTTCAGTTCAAATGATGACGATTTCCTGTGTTATCGCTGGAATGCGAGGGCATGGCTGTTGCAGAGTTTCGCCTGTCTTTCGATGGATAGCCGTCTCATTCCCGACAATTTTGGAGATTACGTAACGCTGCGCGATCAGGCGGGCGCGCCGATCATTTTGGGTTCGGGCGGGTTTGGCACGACGATTTGCGCGTCCCGATCCCGTCTGTTGGGCGGGGCTGAAATCCGGGACGATTGCGCGATCAAAATCCTGCATCACCAGGCGATTCAGGATCCGAAGCGGCGCAGTCAGTTTGTTTCGGAGATCCTGGCGCTGCGCGATTTGGCGCATCCGAATCTGGTGCGATACGTCGATTGCGGCGAGCGGGATGGGCTGATTTATCTCGTGATGGAGCTGTGCCGCGGCGGCGATTTGGAGCGGTTTGTGACCGATTGGGGGCCGTTCGGGGAGCGGGCTGCGCTGAGTTCGGTGCTTCAGGTTTCCGAGGGTTTGAAGGAAGCGCATCGCAAGAACTACCTCCACCGCGACCTGAAGCCGCGGAACGTTTTGCTGTTGGAGTCAGTGCCTCCCACTGCGAATTTGAATTGGTTCGAGAATGCGATTGTCGAGGGCAGGCTGTGTTTCAAAGTCGTCGATTTCGGGCTCGCGGGTCGCTTGGGCGGCGATGTGCGGACGAGCGGTTTTGCGGGGTCTCCGATGTTTTGCAGCCCAGAGCAGGTGCGTGAGCGGGAGCTCGATTTTCGAAGCGATATTTATTCGCTCGGGATGACGCTCTGGTACCTAGTCGCGGGCTGCGGTCCGTTGGTTCGCCCAGATGGGCGGCCTGTCGAGGATTCGCGCGAGGCGATGAAGGCGCACACATCGCCGGTGCCCCACGACAATTCCTTCCCGAAGCGCCTTTCGCCGGAGTTCCGTGATGTGCTGAGCCGGATGGTGCGGAAGTCTCCGGACGAGCGATTTTCCTCTCTGCAAGATCTCATCGTCGCCATCCGGCAGGTCTTGAGCGACCCCGGTTTGGTGCCGGATCTCGGTGCCCCGGTCGGCGACACTTCCTTAGAGCCCACCGAGCCTTCGCTCGTAGATCAACCGGAATGGGCGGCAGGGGAGTGCGACGATTTCTTTCTCGGTAGGATGGAATGTGGCCGCCGATCGGTGGGAAAATTTTACCGCGCGACATCGTTTCAGACGAAACGCGCGGTGGGCTTGACCGCTTGGGTGCCCGGGATTTCGCCCGACGCGATGAGCGAGCATCAGCTCGCCGAGCATCTGCAGCGCATCAAACGCGTGACATCTTCCGCTCTTGCGCCGATGAGCCTGACGGCGATTTCGGAGGTGCGCCGCACGGCCGGGGAGTGGTGCGTGGCGGAGGAATGGCAGGATGGGGTGCCGCTGGAGGATTTGATCGCGCGCCGCGGGCGGTCCCTCTCCATCGAGGAAATCGCGCTCGTGCTGGCACCGGTCGCGGAGGCCGCAGATTTTTTGCTCCGGAATAAGATCGACACCGCGCTGTTGACGATCTCCGACATCCGGCTGTGCGGCGTCGGCTCGTCGACTGCGGATCGCGGGTGGCTGGAGCAGCCGGTGGAGCGTTGGGAGAATTTGAACGTGCAAGTCAGCGCGTTGACCATTCCGTCGGGGCTGGCAGGGCAGGCGATCGAGAGGGCACCCGTCGGAGGAACAATTGCGAGTTCATTTTCCGGGAGTGCTGATGCCTCCTACACGATCGGGAAATCGTTCTGCCGGCTTTTTTATCGGATGGTGGAGGGCTCGGAAGTCGCCGGGGCGGCCGATTGGGATGAGTATTCCTATATTGAAGCGAACCGGTTAAGCGCGGCGTCGAATGTCCTCCTGCGCCGCGCCATCTGCGGAGCGGAGGAAGTCGAGTCCGTGAGCGGTTTGCTTCGCCGCATTTGTGCCAATGAGGGCGTTTACCGGATTTCGAGCACGGTGACGACACGGGTCGGTCGCACTAGCACCACGTCCGACACCAGAGAATCGACGGCATCACAGTCCGAAAAGCTAGAGCCCATGCCGCCGCGCGCATCGGTTCGTCCGCCCGAGCCCGTCGCGCCCGTGGTGTCGCAGGTTATACCGCCGATCCGGGTTTCCAATCCTGGGGTTTCCGTGCAAAAGAGCGCGCCGATCGCACCGGCACCGTCGGTGGTCAACGCGTCGATCTCGCTGCCACCCGAAATCTCGCGGACGCGGCCCACGATCGCGGGCCCGACCATGACGATGGAGCTCGAGGTGGCGCGACTCGTGCCAGGCCTGGCCGGAATGGTCCGCAGCCCGTACGGCGAGCGGCGGGAGCAGCGTGTGAGCGGCCCAAACTGGCGCGGCGACGCGCGGATTTATTGTGAAGAGACGAGCCGACTCTTTAAACTGCCGCGCGTCCTGCCTCCGCTTGAGGCGGAGTTAATCGAAGGCCGCTACGACGCCGTTATCTCGCCCTACGTCGAGCCGCGCCGTGAGGTTCCGGTTCCCCTCGGTCGATGGAAGCCCGAGGAGGAAATCACGTGCGGCTCCACGGGTCTGCCGATTCTTCTCCCGAGCGAGCTGCCGGCCGCATTGGGCAGCCTGATCTCCGGGAAACCCGGCTTCGCGCGCTCTCCGTACGGTGCGCAGCGCGAAACGGCGATCCCACCCGAAGAATGGCGTCCGAACCAACGGGTCACGTGCGCAGAGTCGGCCCAGACGTTCTTTTTGCCAGCGGCACTCCCCGCGCTGCACGCGATCCCGACCGAAGTGCCCGGCTGCTTCACCTCGCCGTATGCGCCGGAGGAGCGCTTCACGCTTCAGCCGCACGAGTGCGTCGCCGGGTTCGAGTTCGAGTGCCCATCGACCGAGAAGCCGCTGATGGTATCGACGAATTTGCCAGCGGCATGGAAGTTTGAAGGCCGTGTGAGGCAGGGCGCGGTACCGGAGGCTCAAAGCCCTTTCACCGCTGCTTCCGAGCCCGACCGCTGGCAAGCGCTGGCGGCCGCACAGTGGAAGCCGGAGGCCGTGATTCGCTGCGCAGTGACGGGGAAGGAGTTCGTCCTCCCGGGAGAGCTACCCGCGCTGTCGGTGAAAATCGCGCCATCGGCACCCGCTGTCCTTTCCCCGTTTGCGCCGCACGACCGCATCCCCGTCGCCGCGCTGGAATGGCAGGCCGGCGCGAAAATCACGCTTCAGCTTCCGGGAGGCGTTTCCTGCCAGGGGACTCTCCCCGAGGGCGATCTGCCGCCCGTCCCGGCGATCGCGGGAGAACTCGCCGGCACGTTCGATTCCCCGTTTTGCCCCGGCAAACATTTCTCGCTCGCGCCTTGGGATTGCATCCCGGATGCCGCGTTCCCGTGCCCTTTTACCCGAAGGCCGCTGGTGCTGCCGAGTGTGATGCCCTCAGACTGGAAGTGGGAGGCAGTGCTTCGGCAAAGATCCGTGCCCGAGGCGCGCTCCCCTTTTATCCCAGAAAGTGACGCCGCTGAGACCGATTCGCCGGATCAGTCGCTCGCCGAGACGCAGGTGGAAACAAGCGACGACTGGCAACCGATCGCCGCGTCGGAATGGAAGCCCGGCCTGGCGATCCGCTGCCGCGCGACGGGCCGGCAATTTTATCTCCCTGCCGAGTTGCCAGTTCTGCACGTTGAGCAGGGGCCGGTGGCACCGAGCATCCTTTCGCCCTTCCGCCCGCACGAGATCATCGCTATTCCGCCGGCTTCGTGGAGGCGCACCGTGGCGGTGCAAGTCCGGCTTCCCTCCGGCGTGCCGTGCCGAGTCGTGCTGCCTGACGACGTCCTTCCGCTCGGCCGCGCCGAACTCGCCGACCTGCCGCTGCTGCCGCTCGGCTTCGACCCGCAATTGCGCGCGCGCCGCGGTGCCATCCGCAGCCCGCACGGCGAGAAAACGTGGGTCGATGTCGCCAACAAAGACTGGCTGCCCGGCGCGCGGCTGATTTGCCCCACCACCCAGCAGCCTTTTTGGCTCCCTGCGGAATTGCCACCTCTCGAGGCCCGCATCGGGTCGGCCTCCGGCTCCGTCTGGTCGCCCTACACGGATACCGCCGTGCAGATTCCCGCGAACCGCTGGAATCCCGGCGAGGCGATCCGCTGTGCGGAAACGGGCGGATGGTTCGTCCTGCCAGCGGAACTCCCACTTCTGATCGGTCGCACTGATGAGCGGCAGCCCGGCATGGTGGAATCACCATTCGCACCGGGTGAATTTTTTCGCGCCCCAGTGGACGCGTGGCGTCCGGGCAATGCGATCTTGTGTCCCCAGAGCAAACGCAAATTTGCGCTCCCGGCGGAACTCCCGGAGTGGCTCGCCGACGTGGAGGTCGTTGCGCCCGCGCTCGGGATGGTGCGCAGCCCGTACGGCGCGCGCGTCGCATTCAAAGTTCCGGGCGAACAGTGGGCCGCTGGCGGCATCATCAACTGCGCGCAAACCACTCAACGCGCCCGGTTGCCCGACGATCTGCCGCCGATGGACGCCGTCGTCGTGGAGTCAACCCCCGGCGTCATCCAGACCCCTTACACAGAGCGCGCCTCCGGGCAGAAAATCAGCCGCAGTGAATGGAAGGCAGGTCGTACTATCCGATGCGCCGCCACCGGGCGCCCCCTGCGCCTCCCGGATACTCTTCCCGCGCTAAACGAAGTCACATTCCCAACACGCACAATCCTGACCGCTAGCGCTGTTGCGCTCGCCGTGCTTGGCCTCGTCGCCGGTGGCTACAAATATCTTCACGGCAAAGGCGGACAGCCGCTGACGTTGTTGCCGGATGGAGCCACGCCGAAGCCTGGGAAATTAAAGGAGTGGCCAAAGACATTCACGTTTCTCGATGGGATTCGTCCCCCACCCGCAACGGTCGCTCTGGTGGCGGATAACGTTGCGAGTTGGGACGTCAAGCCACACATGCAGGGGGTCACCGTTGAGTTCGCTCTCGATGAGCCGATGGCCGACAAGCGCTTCTTAAGGGCCAATGCGCTCTCGCTCGTTCTTGCGAAGCCCGGATACGTTCCCAAAACGGTTGCGATCAAACGTGGAGAGAGCGTCATTCCAGAAATGGTGCCTCTCGTCCGCGAGACCGGCGCGGTATCTGCGACCTCGGTGGTTCCGCCGGCACCATTCTACAGTGCTGCCCGGCTCACCATGGTCGCAATGCCCGACGACACGCCTGCCGACGAGACGAAACCGTACGAATTGCCACTCGGACCGGGTGAAAGCGTCGTAGTGAAAACCGGGCGCTACAGGGTCGAACTAGTCGGCCCAAAAAATTCGGGCGGAGTCACGGTGTCCGATCGAAAGCTGGTCGAGATCATGGTGAAGGCAAGTCCGGAATCCCGCATCACGATACCACGCTTCGATATCCCCAAAGTGCTATCCGGCTACACGACCGTGACGTGGGAAAACTTTCAGTCTTACATCTTCCGGTCTCTAGACGCGCCCAAGGTCGCGGGGACCTTGGAATTTTGCAACTTCAACACGTGGAGTGCTTTCCTGCTACGGTTTGACCCTGATTTTACCAAGGGCGAACTCTACGAGACCAATGGTTGCGTCTCTTCCGCCCTCATCGTTGGTGCCTTGAATAACTTGATCGCCAAGCCGCCCGACAAGGAAAAGGATTTGGCGACCGCAAAAGCCAAGGAGCTGCTCGAGGCGATCAACTTGCCTGCCAGCGCGGAGGGTGCGCAATCCAATATCGATAAGGCGCTTAGCGCTTTCACGGCGCTGCGCGCCCTCGATCAGAAAAATTCTGGCCCCTCACTCGCGCCTCTGCGCTCACTCTGCAGCACCTACGCGGAACTCATGGCCGCAACAAAAACAACGAGTGGAACGCCGACGGTGGCTTGGCAACATCTAATGAAGGCCTGCATTTTTGGGGGCGCTGTGTCCGATGCTGAACTGGCCGAACTGTCGAAGCCGCTCCCGGATGGCGCTCGTGGCTATTTGGTGAGGAGTCCGTTCAAGGTGATTCAATGCCTCGAGAATGGTGATATTAGACTCAGCATCCAGCGTCATCGGTTCGAAGACGACAAAGTAGCTTTCGTCGAATGGAGCCCCGTCCTGCACCTCGAACGCATTCCTTCCGGCGGGCTGAAGTGGAAGCCTTTGGAAAAGTGGAACGATGCGGTGCGTGAGTTTCATTTCGTAGTGGGGACGCAATAATCCGAAATCTTGTGGCTTGGACTCGCAAGGCCGCAAACTCGCAAAGGAGGCACGACTCCTCATGGAAGTGCCGCAGCATGCCGCCCGTGCGCGGAACCAAGGTCCCCGGCCCGGTCCGCCAACGCCCGTAGCAGGCTTGCGGCTTCCGCGGCGATAGAGAGGTGCAGTGAAAGTCCACATGCCGTTGGGAATTCTATCCGTCTGCGTGGCTTTCGGTAACGTTCGGTGGACGCCGCTGGAGCTCGACCACCTCTATCCGGCTAGTGCCGCTGCGTGATGAGCGGCGGGGCCTCTTCGACCGAACAATTCGCGAGAATAGCCAATGCTCCCGGTCGAATCGTCCCATGGTCAACCTATCCAATGTAACCTGCTGTCTCCGTGGCGCTTTCGGCTTGTGCAACACCCCCTGCGCGTAAACGCCGAAATCCGATGTACTCAAAAAAAATCGGGCCGGTGTTTTTTTGGTTGACGCTCTCTTACCACGTGAGTACCGAGTGCGCCCCATGCCTAAGCCCAACAAATCCGTAAAGTTCAGGAACGCGGGAACAGCCCGATTTGTTTGCAACGGCCGGATTGACGCCTTCTTGAAAGCAACGCCCGCCATTGTCGCATTTTGTCTTGTATCGACTGACTCTCGAGCGGCGACGCTGCTTTCAAGCGACCAATTGGGCGGTGTGGCGGGGTCCGTTCCAAGTGCGCCACCGGCGATGGTAGATAACGGCGGCGGTCGTATCGTGAGTGCCACTCAGCCGCTCGGAGCAGGGAGCGTGAGCGCTGGCGCACCGGCCTCGACCGCGGCAAATGTGAGCCAGTCGAGCGGCTACTCCGGTCGTTCCTCAGATAACCAGGAGTCAACCCGCCGGGTCCGTGAAAGCGGTGGCGGCGGAGGTGGCCGCACCCAGACCCGCTCGCGCGCCAACCACGAAGATCAGGAGTCCCGCGAACCGCGCGGAGGCGGACGAGTCGGCTCGCAGACCGCGGAAGCACCTGCCTCCGAGGGCAAAACGGAAGTCACTGTCACCACCGCGCGCTCTCCTTGGAGCGCGCAGTTCGGTGCAGGATACTACACCGCATACCAATCGTTCCGCGGTGTCAATATTCTCGATTCCGCTTCTGCCGACAAAGGCGGCGGAGTCGTCACCGGCTCTGCCAAAGTGGGCTATGCGCGCACTAACGACGCATTCACGATCGGCTTCAACTATTGGCAGGCTCTCACGCGGCAGACGCCAGAGGGGGGGCAATTCAACGTGCCTCCAAATAGCAATCGCAAAACCCAACAGAATTTCAGCCTCCCGTCAAAGGACCGTTACGCTGAGTATAACCTCAACCTAGCCTACACGCGCAACTTCTTCGACGGTAAAGTTGTGGGGACACTCGGATACAACCACTTCCATTTCTCGAATAAGCAGTATTACGATTCAGATCAATCGCCCATCGGCTACGCGAACGAAATCACACTGGGCTTTGCCTACACGCCGATCCCGCACATCCAGCCTTCCATCTTCTGGGCGCATGACTTCGACGGTTTCAAAGGCGACTACGTCGAACTCCGCGTGGACGGCGCATATCAACTCCCTGCGATCCGCGGTTTTTCGGTCGGCCTGCGCCCATACGCAGCATTGTCTTACGACTTCAAATACAATGGAAGCGACAATGGATGGAACGCTTTCGAGGTCGGCCTCAGCGTTCCAGTTCGCGTGACGAGTTTCCTGACAGTGAGCCCGACCGTGAATTACGTGTTGGCACTTGAAGATTCGAACGGCGGCCCGCGCGCCAGCGACGGCTTGTGGGGCGGCATTCGGGTGACGGTGGATTGGGCAGGTGATCCGCCGAAACCAGCGCTGCCGGGATCATCCGCAAAAGAAGCCAAAATCGTCCTCGCAGAACCTGGCGAACATCCGTGGGAAATCTCGGTAGGAGCCGGCTGGCGTCAAGTCAACTACAGCTTCGATCACCACTCGCTGTCGCCATTCCCCACGAAGAGTTTGTTTCGTGCAAGCAAGAACGACGGTGAGCTCGGGTTTGCCACAGCGGGTCGAGTGCAAACTTACGATAATGGCGCTATCGACGCTCGCACTCCGGCTGTAAATCCGGCTCGCAATGTCGCTGTGCCGGGCACAGCAGCTTTCAGTGTGGACAATCAATCTCAATTGTTTGGATCGCAGGTCCGTTTTAAGAGCGATCGGTTTTCTCAGGCGGAAAGTCATTCAGCAGTTAACTCAAACTACGACGATCAAGACTCGGTTGTTAGTCCATATATAGATATGGATCGGGAGGTTTGGCGCTCTGGTCAATTTAGTGCCCGCGTTGGCCTCTTGTATTCCTTTACGGCTTCGGAGGGGGACAGTGGCTACCGACTCGGTCGGCTGGATCAGTTGAAGCAGCGAACAGATACGAGTGGATTTGTGTATTCAGTTGATTCTTTCGCTTCCAACTCGAGCGGAGCGCAGGTGCAAAATCTTGTTGTAAGTCCCAGTGCCTACACATCGTTCTTTACGACAGCCGGGCTCACTATCCAAGGAGATTTCACGCCCCAAGCAGAATCCTCGAGTCGGGTTCAAGAAGTTGTTCTAGTTGGAACATTTGTTCGTTCAAATTTAGAATTGTATTCGCACGATTTAGCTATTCCTCTTAGCGCGCGCTTTGACTTCGGAAATCGACTGCACGCTGAAGTCACCGTGGCTCCGACGATCACTTTTGCAAACGCGGAAATCTCAACTGATGTCGAGAGCCGAGCGTTTTCCAGTCTTACTACTGGAAAGGTGGGTATCCAGTCTCAAGCCGTAATGCGATCTGCGCCCACGCTCAGTGGCCCCGCTGGCCGATCATCACCAGTTCCTTCGAGCCCTAACGCTCCCGCTCCGACGTCAACTTCTAAGCCGCCTTCAGTAGCAACTAGTCCTTCCCCTGGCGGAGGAAAGTCTGCAAAACCCAAATCACCCGACTATCCTGGCACTGTAGTGGCGCGGAGTCGGTTTAAGGAATCTTCGACTGAGGTTTTGTTTGGGGTGAGTTTGGGTGGGTCGTTGATTTTGGATTTGAATGAAGATCGGACGTTTTACGCCGAGATTTGGGGGCGGTATCACTGGGTGCAGGATTTTTCGATCAGCAATGGATTTGCGAGTTCGAATGTCGATCTGAGCAGTTTCCAAATGGGCGTCGGCGTTGGATATCGCTTTTAACCTCCTTCGTTCAGTTCATATGATTCGCCCGACGGTGTTGGTAGAGATTTTGAGGCACGCTATACTTCGCTTGCGTCCGTCGCGACTGCCTGCGTGTTGAACTTACTCGCTCGTGAAAAATCTCCGATTCCGATCGCGGCTCTTGTGAAAATGTCGCTGGCTCGCTGAATCGAGAGGCGAATCGTTTGACTCTTTCCGATGGTAGCAAAGTGAGAAAGCAAGCGATTGGGCTGGTGTGCGCGAGTTTAGCGGTCGGACTTTGGGGTTGGCTTCTGACGCATGATCGCGGCGAGGTGATTCCCGCTCGAGCTGCGCAGGGGGCGGAGGAGGACGTGAAACCAGTGGTGAGCGCGATCGCCGAGCGGCAAGCTGATGAACATGTTTCAGGCAACTCCGCTGAAACCAAGGCAACGGAGGGCGCTCGCACCGTCCTGACCGACCGCGAGGTGGCGCGGAATGCGACTGCACTCGCGCAGGAAGGGAAATTCAAGGAGGCGAAGGAGCTCGTCGAAGAAATCGGGAAACGTTCGGGGGACGGAGCGGTGTATTTTGAGTTGAAAGGGACGGTGCTGACTCTGGAGAAGGATTACGCGGGTGCGGAGGTGAGTTTTTCGAAGATGCTCGAGCGGCAGCCGAATTCGCATGTCGCGCGGTTCAATCGGGCGGAGACGATCATGCTGCAGGGCCGCTTCGCAGAGGCGGAGAAGGAGTTTGCTCTTGTCGAGGAGGAGCGCAGTGCGGTCGATGCACCGGTGTCGGCGCTGGCGCGATTTAAACGTGTGGCCTGCCTGCTCGGGCAGCGGCAGGTGATGGCGGCGGCGTTGCTGGTGCCGCCGGTGCGCGAGGCGGAGGAAATTCCGGCGTTTTACTACGCTAGGGCGATGATCGAATGGGTGCGCAAAGACCCCCAGGCTGCGAACAAGCTGTTGAGCGAGGCGCGCTCAAAATTTCCGCCGAGTGTGGATGACCTCTACACTGACACGTTTGTGGAGTTGCACTGGGGGCGGCGGGATGAATCCGGAAAGTTCAGCTTTTCTCCTGGGTTTCGATAGAGGGAGCTACCTGTTGAATCGGGGTAAAACGACGTTTTGCCGTCGTGGGTGATCGTACTGGTGGGGGGCATCGTCGGCTACGAATGACAGCTGCCGCTTTTGCCACGCGAAACGCCTCCGCTACAGGAATGTGCAAGCCGCCTCGCGTTACCTCGACGGTTGCGCGGCTTCGAGCCGGTCACCGGCCGTGGCACCTTGGAAGCAGCCCCAATATGTGTTCGTCTTCGGGATGAAGAGGCCGCTGCCGTTGGCATTCGGGGCGTTCGGGATGGGCCTCACGGTGAAGAGGAAGCCGCCGGTGCTGGGGCGACCAACCCAACGCGTGAGGATGGAGGCGGGCGTGAGCTGGCCGGCTCGGGCACCGGTCTGAAATATGACGGGTGGCGCGAAGTCCGCCCCTGTGAGGGTGACGGTGACGGTGCCGGACGGCTGCTGGGTGCGGACGGAGAAGAGGCTGCCGTTTGCTACGAGTGTGGTATCGAGCGCGGCGGCGGGTGCCGGTGCGGGACGAGGGGGCAGGCTCCACGCGAGTTCGCCGGTGATGTCGGTGGCTGGGAGGTTTGCGAGCAGAAATTCGCCCGCGACGGATGAGGGAGCGCTACGTTGGCTGGGGCGGTAGAGGAGAAAGGTGCCATTGTCCAAAAGGATGGTGCCTGCGGTGATCGGGCGACCGTCCGGGAGCTTGCCACCGGTGCGGATGCGGCCTTTTGAAGTGCTTCGGACTGTGAGGTATCCGCCGCCGGAGACCTCGGATTGGTCGGCACCGGCGAGGGCGAGGTGGTAAACCTTCGATTGAGCCGCCGCTGCGACGTGCCGCAGGGAGCCGGTGAAAGTCTCCCCGTTGTGCACGACGCTGACAGCGAACCGCCCGGAGCGCCCCTGCCCGTCCACTTTCCCACTGAGAGTGCCGAGCGCGAAGCGGACGCCAGTGCTGCCTTTCGCGCGCACCCGGGCCGTGCTTGCGGTAGTGCCGAGTGTGACTTTCACATAGACCGCGCTGCGGAAGACGCTGGCTGTGGCCGTGCCAGCGACTGCGCCATCGGCGTCGTAGAGGAGCCCAGCCCAGCGTTGATTTTTGGCAGCAAGCTCGCTGGGTGCGACATCGATCGTGGCGGTGCCTGTCGCCTTGCCGTCCGTGAAAGTGTAGGTGAGCGTGCCGCTGAAGTTGGCCGGGAGCACGAGCGCGCGTCCGTCGATAAGGACCGCGGGGTCGCTGACGCTGACGAGGGTCAGTAGTGCGCCGGAGGGGGAAGGATCGTTGGCGAGCGGGAAAATGCGGGTGGTGCCGCTGGTCGTGGTGAGCGCGTCGTCGGTGCCGAGGAGCGGCAGCTGGGTCTCCACGACCCACGTGACGCTTGCGGGGGAGGCATCCACATTGCCGGATTGGTCGATGGCGCGGACTTCGTAGGTATGGGAGCCATCTGCCAGGCCGCTGAGGCTGACGGGGCTTGTCACCGCCGTGAAGGGCGCACCGTCCAAACGCCCTTCAAAGGTCAGGGCCTCGGATGGCGTCACGTCGTCCATGCCGGTAAAGGTGATCGTCGAGTCCGTGCTCGCGGTCGGCGTCGGCTGGGTGCTGGTGATATTCGTCTCCGGGGGCGTGATGTCCTCCCCCTCCGCGCGCAGGAGGCGTGCGGGGAGCAGGGCGAAAATCGCGATGAGCGCGACGCACAAAGTATGAGAGAGGCGGAGGTGGTTGGTTTTCATCGAGAGCAGGCGGAGGAGGATGCAAATCGCGGCGAGTCCGTGGGGCGCATTCGCGTATCGTAGGATGTAAAGCGTGGGCGAGCCAGTCGCTTTTCGGCACGCGGGCGGACGCGTCGCTTGTGAGGGGAGAGCGCGGGACGGCTCGGAGTTTGCTCTCAACCACAAACCCATGAAAATCGTTGGATTCTTCGCCGGTCTCCTCGCCGCTGCTGCCGTCTGGATCGCCACGCTCGTGTTCCTCGCTCTGCTGCTCGAGTGGACGCCTCTGGCGTACCGCCAATATGGACTCATCGCGCTGGCTGTCGTCATCTTCGGCGGAGCGATCGGCGGCTGGCGCGCTGCGAAAGAAGCGAACGCGGCCGTCGAGCGGGCGTCGCGCCGGGCTGCTCGGAGGCGTGCCGCAAAAGCCGCGGGTGTGATCAAAGTGCTGCGGCAGGAGTCGCAACAGGTGGCGGATCGGCGGCTCATGGAGAAAGATTTGGACACGCGGCTCGAAGGTGCGCGCGAGCTGGCAAAGCAGCTCCCGACTTTCCTCAAAAATGCGGAAATCGCGCTCGACGATGCGGAGCGCGAGCTGGTGACGCACGGGCTTGTGCCGTTTTGGGAGGCGATCGAGCGGACCGCGGAGCACCTCGCGAATTTCAACGCCGCACTCGAATCGCTCGCGGAGAAATGCCGCCACTATCGGCGCGACGCTACGCGGCTCGCGAGCGCCGTGCCGCCTTTCACGCTGGGACCTGCTGCGCTGCCCGATTTCGCGCCCGCAGCGCGCCGCATGGAGGCGCTGATCGACCGCACGCGCGGCGATTTGGATTTCTCTGCGATCTATGAGTTGCGAAAGGCGGGCGTGATTCCGGCGGCAGGGTTTCTCACGCTGGCGCACGCGATCCACAGCCTGCCGGGAACGCTCGCGCGGTCGGTGGACTCGCTAGCGGAGACGATGACGGCGGCATGATGGGGCGGGCTACCGCCATCCCCTCATCGGCTTGCCTTCCACGCCGGCTCCGCTACCGTCCGCGGCCCTCGCATTTTGGATGGAAAATAATTCGCAACCTCATCTCGTCGCGCGCGACCTCCGGCGTTCGTTCAAGCTTGCGTCGCGGACGATTGATGTGCTGCGCGGGATCAGCGTGGATGTGAGGCGTGGCGAGGCGGTTTTCCTGTGCGGAGCATCGGGCGCGGGGAAGACGACACTGCTCTACACGCTCGCTGGTTTGGAGCGACCCGAGTCGGGCACGGTGAGCTTCGAGGGGCACCAGCTTTACGGCAGTGAATCGGCGGATGCGAAGATTCGCAACGAGCGCGTCGGGTTCGTTTTCCAAGGCTACTTTCTCCTCTCCGAACTCACCGCGCTCGAGAACGTCCTGCTGCCGACGATGATCGGCGGGAAGCTCAAGCGCGAGCGCGCGGAGGAAGCGCTGGAGCGCGTCGGGTTGAAGGACCGGTTGCATCATTTGCCGCCGGAACTCAGCGGCGGCGAGCAGCAGCGTGTGGCCATCGCGCGCGCTCTCATCAACGATCCAACGATCATTTTCGCCGACGAACCGACCGGAAATCTCGACTCGAAAACCGGCGAAGGGATCATCGAGTTGCTGCTCGCGCTCGTGAAGCAAAACGGCAAGACACTCGTCGTGGTCACGCACGATGCGAACCTGGCAGTGCGCGGCGATCGCCGCCTCGAAATTCAGGACGGCTTGCTCGCGAGCTGAGTCTCGGCGAAGCTCACGACCCTTTTACTTTTACGCATGAAGAGTCTCCAAATTTACATCGACGGCGCGTTTCATCCGGAGGCCGACGCAAAGGTTTCCGTATTCGATCATGGCCTCCTTTACGGCGACGGAATTTTCGAGGGCATCCGCTTTTACAACGGCCGCGTCTTCAAGCTCGACGAGCATCTCGCGCGGCTCTGGGATTCTGCAAAGGCGATCTGCCTCACGATCCCGCTCACGCGCGCGGAGATGGAGGCCGCGACGCTCGCGACCATCCGCGAAAATGGCCTGCGCGACGGATACCTGCGGCTCCTCGTGACGCGCGGCGTCGGCAATCTCGGCCTCAGCCCGGACCGGTGTAAAGTCGCGTCGGTGATCATCATCGCCGCGACGATCCAGCTTTACCCGGCGGAAAAATACGCAACCGGCATGGAAATGGTGACGTGCGGCACGCGCCGCTGCTCTCCCGCCGCGCTGAGCCCTGCAGTGAAGTCGCTGAACTACCTCAACAACATCATGGCGAAGATCGAGGCGAACCACGCCGGTGCTGATGAGGGCTTGATGTTGAATGAGGAGGGCTACGTCGCGGAATGCACGGGCGACAATATTTTCGCCGTGAAAAATGGCGAGATCACGACGCCGCCGATCTCCTCCGGCGCGCTTAAAGGGATCACGCGGCAGGTCGTTTTCGACATTTGCGCGGAGCTCGGAATTCCAATCCGCGAGGCCCAAATGACGCGCTACGACATCTACACGGCGGACGAATGTTTCCTCACCGGCACGGCGGCGGAAGTCATTGCCGCGATCAAGCTCGACACGCGTGCGCTCGGCGATGGAAAGCTAGGCCCGATCACCGCGCGCATCGTGGAGAAGTTCCGCGATTTGACGCAGAGCACGGGCACGCCAGTTTACTAGCCAGCGATGAATTGCGACGTCTGCAAGCAAAACGCGGCCACCGTTTTCCTGACCCAAATCGTGGACGGGAAAATGCAGAAGGTGAATCTCTGCGAGAGCTGCTCGAAAGAAAAAGGCGTGACCGATCCGACGGGCTTCGCGCTCGCCGATCTGCTGCTCGGGCTCGGCGCCGCGCAGGAGATGGAACGCGGCGGCACGGTGCAGAAATGCGCCGTCTGCGGCTTCAGTCAGGCGGACTTCAAAAAGACCGGTCGGCTCGGCTGCAGTGCGTGCTACGAGACGTTCGCGGACGGCTTGGAGGCATTGCTAAAAGGGATGCACAAAGGCACCGCGCACGTCGGGAAAAAGCCGTCGCGCATCGCGAAGTCTCTCGAAGTCGAGGAGGAGTTGAGGACGCTGAAAAGCGATCTTCAAAAAGCGGTGAGTGAGGAAAACTACGAGTCCGCCGCGGAACTGCGCGACAAAATCAGGCACCTCGAAGTCCAGGTGTAGTCGCGAGGTTGCAGGCGGGATCGCCGATCCCGACTTCTGGCCCACCCCGCGCGACGCTCCCAAGCTCGTTCAGGCGTTCTCCAAAATCCCGGACGCCTGTCTCCCGCAATCACGGATCGAAGCGACGCGCGAAGCGAGGGCGCGAGTGCCGGGAAAACTAGAGCTTCCAAGACTGGTGAATCCCCATCTGGAGCGTTGAGAACGAGTTCGGAATCCGACCTACAGGTGGGATTCGATGGCGCGCGCGTAGGAATCGAGCGTGCGCTCGTAGGTGACGTCGTCGGTGGGGTCGTTTGGATCGGGTCCGAGCGAAAGGATCACAAAGCCGGGAGGGCCTTTTTCGGAGCGATGGTATTGGAAAGGTCGGCCGAAGGGGTCCGGGAAGATTACATCCGCCAAACGAGGGACGCCGGGAGGCGGATCGATCAAGACCGAGAATCCCTCTGCGTTGGTGGGAACTCGGCTAGTCTTGAGGAAGAAAACATAGCACTGGGTGCCGAGCGACATCATCTCGGTCCTGAAATTCGTGTCGCAGCGGCATCCGTCGAGGGGCGAAAGCGACCGAAGGGCGGCGATGGTGAAATAGAGGCCGCCAATGGCAAAAAGGGCACCAAGGGTGAATAGGTGCAAGCGGCGAGGAGAAAATGCCGGCATCCGAGAGTGCATATCTCCGAATACGAACGAACCGTCAGGACACAATCGGATTCGTCGCAGCGAGTTCAGCGGGGAGGGGTGAGGGTTTCCCGGAGGAAGGGTGCGGTGCGGCTGCGGGTGATTTTAATGATATCCTCGGGGGGGCCAGAAGCGACGATTTCGCCGCCGGCGGCTCCTGCCTCGGGGCCGATGTCGAGGATGTAGTCTGCCTCGGCGATGAGGCTGAGGTGGTGCTCGATGATGACGACAGTTTGGCCGTCATCGACGAGACGGTGGAGGACTTTGAGGAGCTCAGCGACGTCGGCCATGTGGAGGCCGATGGTGGGCTCTTCCAAGAGGTAGAGCATGGATTTGGGTTCGCGATTTTCCCGGAGCCGGGTGTTGGCGGTGCGGGTGAAGCCACGGGTGAGTTCACTGACGAGCTTCAGGCGCTGGGCTTCGCCGCCGCTGAGGGTGGGGCTGGGCTGGCCGAGGCGCAGGTAGCCAAGGCCGGTGTCGCAGAGGAGGGCGAGGGGGCGGTGGATTTTGGGGACGGCGGCGAAGAAGGCGGCGGCTTCGTCGAGGGACATCTGCATGACGTCGCCAATGCTGCGGTCGTGGTAGAGGACTTCGAGGGTGGCGGGGTTGTAGCGCGCGCCGGCGCAGTCGTGGCACGGGGCGTAGCTGGTCGGGAGGAAGGCCATCTCGATCTTGATGACGCCCTGGCCGGCGCAGGTGGCGCAGCGGCCGCCGTCGGTGTTGAAGGAGAAGCGGCTGGCGGTGTAGCCGCGCATGCGGGCGAGGGGGACTTGGGCGAAGAGTTTGCGGACTTCGTCGAAGACGCCGATGTAGGTGGCGGGGGTGCTGCGGGAGGTTTTGCCGATGGGGCTTTGATCGACCTCATAGACGGCCTCAAGGTGCTCGCGGATGGGGGAGCTTTTTTCTGCTTTCGCGGAGCTCTTTGTTTTCAAAGGCGTGCGCTTTTTCCCGACAGGGAGCGCGAGCTGCACGGGCGCCTCGATGATCTGGACGGAGCCGCGGGCGTCCCCGGCGCTCTTGGTTTTTTTTGTGGTGAAAGTCGCGCTCTTCGGCTTCCGGGCGAGCGCCTCGGTGACGAGCGGCTTTAAGACTCCACGCATGAGGGTGCTTTTCCCGGAGCCGGAGATGCCGGTGAGGACGGTGAGCCGCCCGAGCGGGATGCGGGTGGTGATGTTCTTGAGATTGTGCAGGCGCGCGCCGCTGAGCTCGATCCAGCGCGTGACTTCGTCGAGCGGACGGCGCGCGCCGCGGGTGGGATGCACGAGGGGCTCGCGCAGGCTGCGGCCGGTGGCGGAGCGCTCGCAGGCTTTGATTTGGTCCAGGGTGCCGGTGGCGACGATTTCGCCGCCGCGCGAGCCGGCGCCGGGGCCGAGGTCGATGATGGTGTCGGCGCGGCGCATGGTCTCCTCGTCGTGTTCGACGATGACGAGGGAGTTTCCCTTGCGCTTGAGGGCGTCGAGGGTGTCGAGGAGCTGGGCGTTGTCCCGCGGGTGGAGGCCGATGGTGGGCTCGTCGAGGACGTAGAGGACGCCGCGGAGATTGGAGCCGAGCTGGGCGGCGAGGCGGATGCGCTGGGATTCGCCGCCGCTGAGGGTCTTCGCGGAGCGGCCGAGCGCGAGGTATCCGAGGCCGACTTCGGTCATGAATTTCAGCCGTTGGGCGATCTCGGGGAGGATATCGGCGGCGATGGTTTTTTCGCGTCCGGAGAATTTTTGCTTCTGCGCCCACGCGAGTGCCTCGGCGGCGGAAAGGGTGGCGACCGCGGAGATGCCGCAGCCGTGGACGCGGACGGCGCGGGCGACTTCATTCAGCCGCGTGCCGGCGCACGCAGCGCACGGCTCGGCGTCGCCTTCATCGAGCCACTCGTGCTGCCGCTCCTCGTCCATTTCGATCTCGATGGCGGACTCGAGGCGGGGATTGACGGCGGCTTTCCAGACCTCGCCAAAGCCGCGGCAGGTGGTGCACCAGCCGTGCGGGGAATTGAAGGAGAAGAGCCGCGGATCAAGTTCCTCAAAGGATTCACCGCAGCCGGGGCAGCTCATCTCGGTGCTGGCGACGGTGGATTTTCCGCGCGCATCGAGCAGGCGCGCGGTGCCTTTGCCGACCTCGAGGGCGCGTTTCAAAAGCTCGCCGACTTTGCTCTTCCGGCTGTCGCCGATGACCACGTCGATCGTGTGCTCGCGAAAGCGCTCGAGCTTTTCGAAGCCCTCGGCGTGCACAATTTTGCCATCGACCCACAGTTCCTCGAAACCCTGCCGCAGCGCCCACTTCGCCACATCGGTGTGGAAGCCTTTGCGCGCCTTGATGAGCGGCGCTAGGACGCGCAGCGGGCCCTTTTTGGCGAGCGCCTGCGCCTTGGCGGTGATCGCGGCGAGGGTCTGTTTTTCGACGGAAAGATCGCACCGGGGGCAATACTGGACGCCGACTTTCGCGAAGAGCAGTCGGAGAAAATGGAAGACTTCGGTGACAGTCGCGACGGTGGATTTCCCGCCCCCGCGCGTGATGCGCTGCTCGATCGCGACGCTCGGCGGGAGGCCCGAGATCAAGTCCACATCAGGCTTTTCGAGCTGCTCGACGAATTGCCGCGCATACGCCGACATGCTGTCGAGGAAGCGCCGCTGCCCCTCGGCGAAGAGCAGGTCGAAGGCGAGCGTGGATTTTCCCGAGCCGCTTAGGCCGGTGACGATGACCATTTCGTCGCGCGGGATGGCGACGGTGATGTTCTTGAGGTTGTGCTCCCGCGCGCCGTGGATGGTGATGGAGTTGAGAGTTGAGAGTTGAGAGTTGAGAGCGGGAGCGCCGTACACCGGCGGGTCCTCCGCGACGCGCGCGCTCGGCTCTTCCACTTCGACGTTTGACGTTCGACGTTCGGCGTTCAGCAATCTCCCCAGAACCCCGCGCAGAAACCGCCCCGTGTGGGACTCCTCGACCTCCGCAACTTCCTCCGGCGTGCCTGTTGCGACGACGAGTCCGCCGCGCGCGCCGGCTTCGGGGCCGAGGTCGATCACGTAATCGGCGCACTTGATGACCTCCAGATTGTGTTCGATCACGAGCACGCTGTGGCCTTGCTCGACAAGCCGGTCGAAGGCGCGGACGAGCAGCGCGACGTCGTCGAAATGCAGGCCGGTCGTGGGCTCGTCGAAGATGAGAAGCGCGTTCGTTTCGCTGCGCGAGGTGAGTCGCTCGACGAGTTTCAGCCGCTGCGATTCGCCGCCGGAAAGGATGTTGAGCGGCTGCCCGAGCGTGAGGTATCCGAGGCCGACTTCCTCGAGGACGCGGAGCGGCTCGACGATCTTTTTCGCGCTGAGGCTTGTGAAGAAACGGATCGCCTCCGAGACGGTCATCGAGAGCACGTCGTGGATCGATTTCCCCGCGAGCAGAAGCTCGAGTATCTCCGGTTGGTAGCGTTTTCCCTCGCACTCGGGGCAGCGCACGAAGAGGTCGCTGAGAAATTGCATCTCGATCTTTTCGAAGCCGCTGCCGCCGCACCGCTCGCAGCGTCCGGTGCCGGAGTTGAATGAAAACGCGCTCGGCGTGAGGCCACGTGCGAGGGCGTCGGGCGTGGCGGCGAAGAGCTCGCGGATGGTGTCGAAGACGCCGAGATAAAGAGCGGGGCTGGATCGCGGGGTGCGCGAGAGCGGCGATTGATCGACCATCACGACCTGCCCGATTCTCTCTGCGCCGACGATGCGCCTGCACGCGCCGCGCTCGGTCGCCTCGGGCGCGAGATTTTGAAACAAGACCTCATGGACCAGCGTGCTCTTCCCCGAGCCCGAGACGCCGCTGATGCACGCGAAAACCCCGAGCGGAAAATCGACATCGATGCCGCGGAGATTGTGTGAGGAAGCGCCTTCGACGGTGATGAAGGCCCGCGGCGCGCGGCGCCGCGCGGGCACGGGGATGGACTTGCGACCGGTAAGATAATCGGCGGTCAGCGATGCGCTCTTCTCCAACGCGTCGAGACGTCCGCTGAAGACGAGTTCGCCGCCGCTCTCGCCGCGACCGGGGCCGATTTCGATGACGTTGTCAGCGGCGCGGATGACCGCCTCCTCGTGCTCGACGACGAGCAGCGTGTTGCCTTTGTCGCGCAGATTCTTCAGCACGCGAATGAGCCGCCCGGTGTCGCGGGGATGCAAGCCCACGCTTGGTTCGTCGAGCACGAAGAGCGTATTGACGAGCGACGCGCCGAGGCACGTCGTGAGGTTCACGCGCTCGATCTCGCCCCCGCTGAGCGTCTTCGTCGGGCGGTCGAGCGAGAGGTAGTCGAGGCCTACTTCGAGGAGGTAGTGGAGGCGGGATGCGACCTCGTTCAGCAACAGCGTGGTGGTGGAATCTGAGGCAAAATCTTCACGGCGGAGCGATGCGAAAAGCGCGTGCAGGTCGCTGATGGCGAGGCGCATCAATTCGGGCAGCGTTTTGCCGGCGAAGCGAAAATTCAGCGTCGCGGGTTGGTAGCGTCCGCCGTGGCATTCGGGGCATTCGGTGTAAGTTCGATAACGGCTCAGCAGCACGCGGACGTGCATTTTATACGCCTTCGATTCGAGCCAATCGAAGAAACCCTTCACGCCATACCAGTGCCCTTCTTTCCACAGATCCTCGCCGCTCACGCCGCTGCCCGGTCGCTCGCCGAGCATGACCCACTCTTGATCCGCGGCCGGCAACTCCTCGAACGGCACGTTCACATCGACATCGCGGAAGCGTGCAGCTTTCAGCAAGTCGCGCTGGCATTCACGGCCGTTTTCGGACTGGAACGATTTCACGACTCCGCGCGCGATGCTGAGCCGCCGGTCGGGGATCGCGCGGTCGAGATCGATGGCGATGGTGCGTCCGAATCCGCGACATTTCGGGCACGCGCCGAGCGGGTGATTGAAGCTGAAAAGACCCGCGCTCGGTGGCGCGATGTCGATGTCGCAATGCGCGCAATGCCAGCCAGTGCTGAGGGGGAGAAGTTGAGTGTTTTGAGCTGAAAGGTGAGAGATGAAGGCGAGCTGGCCTTTGCCGAAGCGCAGCGCGGTTTCGACGGCCTCGGCGAGGCGGGAGCGGTTTTCCTCGGTGGCGGCGACGCGGTCCTGAATCACGCGGATCAAGGCTGGCAGACGTTTTGCAGGCGGTGGCTCGTCGGTGCGGTGGATGACACCGTCGATCCAAACGCGGAGGTAGCCCTGCTCTTTGAGGAAGTTGAAGAACTCGACCGGGTCGGTTTTTGCTGGCACCGGGACGCCGAATGTGACGAGCAGCGGCTCTCCGGGATGCTCGGCGAAAACCTGATCGACGATCGACTTCGCGGTCTCGGGGCGAATTTCGCGCTGGCACTCTGGGCAGTGCGCGGTGACGAGGCGCGGCAGGAGCAGTTTGAGGTAGTCGTTAATCTCCGTGATCGTGCCAACGGTCGAGCGCGTGCTCTTCACGGGGTTCGCCTGCTCGATCGCGATGGCGGGCGGGATGCCGCGAATTTCATCGACCTTCGGCTTGTCCATCCGCTCGAGGAATTGCCGCGTGTAAGGCGAGAACGTCTCGACGTAGCGGCGCTGCCCCTCGGCGTAAATCGTGTCGAAGGCGAGACTCGATTTGCCGCTGCCGCTCGGCCCGGTGACGACGTTCAGCCGCCCGATCGGCACGTCGAGATCGAAGCCCTTCAGATTGTTCTGCCGCGCCCCGCGAATCTCGATGACATCAGGCTTTTCGACGAGTTTTAGCGGCGGAGTTTTCAAGAAAAAGGCCGGAAAGCTCGCGCGCCTCGCGGCGATTTGCAACCGGAGCAACGGAACGCAGCAAATGGGCCGAGCGCTGCTTTTCTGTTTTCCTGCCCCGGCGAATCCGGCACACCGCTCGCGCCCCACGCACCGTGCTTTTCAACAGCCACACTTTCATCTTCGCGTTCCTGCCGGCGACGCTCCTCGGCTTCTTTTTGCTCGGCGGCCGGGGTTGGAATCGCGCGGCTTCGGTCTGGCTCTGCGCGGCGTCGCTGGTTTTTTACGCGTGGTGGAATCCGACCGGTGACGGCGCGACGTGGAGTCCAAAATATCTGGCGCTCATCGTCGGCTCGATCGTGTGCAACTACGTGCTCGGCGTCGCGATCAGCTCGGCAAATGAGCGCGACGCGGTCAGGCGCGCGCGGGGCTTCCTCATCGTCGGCGTGAGCGCGAATCTCGCGCTGCTCGCGTGGTTCAAATACGCGGCATTTTTCGCGCAAAATGCGAACGCGATGTTCGGCACCCACTGGCAGGTCGGGCGCATCGCGCTGCCGCTCGCGATCTCGTTCTTCACGTTCACGCAGATCGCTTACCTCGTCGATGCGTGGCACGGCGTGACGCGGGAATTCAACTTCCGCTGGTATTTCCTGTTCGTGAGTTTTTTCCCGCATCTCATCGCGGGGCCGATCGTGCTGTATCGCAGCCTCATGCCGCAGTTCGCGCGACCGGAAGTGTGGCGTTTCAACGCGGATAATTTCGCGCGCGGGCTGTCGCTGTTCGTCGCGGGACTTTGCAAGAAAGTCGTCATCGCCGATGCGCTGTCGCCGATTGCGGGCGCAGTTTTCGACAGCGGGAATCCGGGCGCGGCGACGGCGTGGGCGGGCGCGCTGGCTTACACGCTCCAGCTTTACTTCGACTTCTCCGGCTATTCGGACATGGCGATCGGGCTCGGGCGGATGTTCAACGTCGCGTTTCCGCAGAACTTCAATTCGCCCTACAAAGCGCGCGACATCATCGACTTTTGGCGGCGCTGGCACATCACGCTTTCGACGTTCCTGCGCGACCATCTCTACATCCCGCTCGGTGGAAATCGCAAAGGCCCGGCGCGGCGCTACGTGAATCTCTTTCTCACGATGTTGCTGGGCGGACTGTGGCACGGCGCGGGTTGGACATTCGTGATCTGGGGCGGGCTGCACGGCATCTATCTCGCGATCAATCATGCGTGGCTACGCGTGACGCGCGGCGCGGCGTGGAGCGAAGCGCGGCCAGCGCGATTTTTCGGACGCGCGCTCACTCTGCTCGCTGTCGTCGTTGGCTGGGTTTTCTTTCGCGCCGCGTCGGCGGGCGATGCGGTGAAAATACTCGCCGGGATGGCTGGCGCTCGTGGGATTGGCGGGCTGGGGAGTCTGCAAATATCAGGGTTAGCGATGGTAGCATTCGCGGGCGGCATCGCGCTTTTTGCTCCGAATACGAACGAGATTTTCGAGCTCGCGCTGCCGGCGAAAGCGCAACCGGAGGCTCCTCGGCCGCGGTGGGTATTGACGCCAATCACGGCCGGCCTCGTCGCGTGCGCGTTCGTCTTCGCGGTGCTGCATTTGTCGCGGATGACGGAGTTTCTCTACTTCCAGTTCTGATCCGTGAAGCCGATCGCACCCCGCACATTTCTCGCGTTCGCCGCTGGGCTCGCCGTCGCGCTGCTGGCGGCTGTCGCGTGGATGAATTGGCGCGTCGATCCGCTCCAGTTCTACCGCGCCGCAGCATATCCTCCGCTGCTTTCCGACGAGGCGCGCTATCAATATCCCGGGCTCGCGAAGCACTGCGATTTCGACACGCTCATCCTCGGGACATCGGTTTCGCTGGGCTTCGATCCCACGCATCTGCGAGCCGCTCTGAGCCCGCGGACGCTGAATCTCGCGATGGCAGGAGCGTCGGCGCATGAGCAATCGAAGCTGCTCGGACTTGCGCTGCGGAGCGGGCGCGTGCGGCATGTCGTTTGGGATTTGAATTACGAGTTTTTCTGCGGCGCGCCGGATTGGACCTCGGACACGGACGGCGTATTCCCGGCGTATTTCTACGATACGAATCCGTGGAACGAGGTGCCGTATTATCTGCTGAGTCTGGATACGACGAAGAGCGCGCTGCGGGTGCTCTCGGGGCGATACGAGCGGCGCACGGTCACATCGCTGAGCCGGATGAAGAGCGCACGCAAGCCCAGTGTTGAAGCGGTGCGGCAGGCGTTTGAGCGTGCGCTGAAATCCGGGCGATTCATTTTCGCGCAGCACCCGGAGGAGTTTGCACCGGAACGCACGCGGGCGAGTTTCGATGCGAATGTGATCGCAGTCGTGAGGGCGCATCCGGACGTGAAGTTTGACTTGTTTTTTCCGCCGGTATCGGCGGCTTATCACGCGTTGATTCGCGAGACTGCGCCGCATGTGTTCGAGGATGAATTTCGATGGAAGGAATACGTGGCAACGACTGCTGAAGGGGCGAAAACGTCGAACGTCCGCGTGCATGATTTGCAGGGTATGGAGGCGATCGTGACGGATTTTCGGCGATACGTGGACACGGTGCATTTCGATGCGCGGACTCATGACGAGGTGATCGACGCGATCGTCGCGCGGACGCACCTCGCGACTCCGGAGGAATTGAAGACGACGGAGGCATTGCTGCGGCGTGCGGCGGTGCCGCCGTGAGACGCCCTTCGGCTTTGTGCTACGCCGCTCTAATGCGATTCCGGCGTCTTCGGATCGTCGTTGATAATTCGCAAAATGGCGGATTTCGGACGCACGAAACCGCCGCCAATTGGACGGTCAAGCGTCAGCTTGAGCCTTCCCGTTGATTCGCGAATCGAATTGTCGACAACGGAAACCTCAATCGTGGCCTCGGTCTGGTTTTCGTCGAAAAAGACTTCACCGTCGTTAGGGGAGAAATCGATCCTACGGCTGGGCGTCAACGAACTGATTGAAAAGGGGACGCGGAGGATACCCGCTAAATTTCCCTTTCGTCGCACGACTATCGAAGCTGGGCTTGAACCTTCTTTGACCGAATAGGAGAGTTGTTTAAACCCAGCCGCACGCGGAGGCGTGAGGTTCTTGAAAGTGCTCACGAAGTTACCGAGGCCAAATTTACCTCCCGCGGACAGAACGAGATCGGCATCCCCGTCACCGTCCAAGTCCACTGCTGCGAGTGCCGCTGGCCGGATGGGACTTTCAAACCGCCGGGCGGTGAAGCCGCCGGTTCGATCATTGGTCAAAAGATCGAAGCCTCCGGCATTCGATACGCGGGATAAAACAATATCGTTGAATCCGTCACCGTTGAAGTCTCCGACTGAAATATCACTCGCTCCGGGATACCCCTCGAGGTCGATCGTTTGAGAAGAAAAGCTGCCGCTGCCATTCCCGAGGAGTACCGAAACCTGAGTAACGTCTCCATCGCAGGCGACGCAAACATCGGGGATTCCATCACCGTTAAGGTCGCCTACCGACATCTTCGTGGGGCTGTGGCCAGTGTTAAACGCGGCAGCACTTCCGAATGATCCGTCACCACGGCCAAGCAGGACGAGAACCCGGTCACTTGTGGATGTGAGAAGCAGATCAAGTTTTCCATCATTATTCACATCTCTCAATACGACATCGTTCACTAGGTAGTTCGGCGTCGGTTCGAATCGAACTCCAGTTGAGAGCCCGCTTCCGTTGCCGAGTAACACGCTGCACGTGCCGTCCGACATTCCTACTACAACATCTGCCTTCCCATCGCCATTGAGGTCGCCAGCGGAGACAGAGGTTGGCCAAGCATAATCGTATCCGCCAAAGCTCCCGACGTCCGTCGTGGCAAAAGATGCAAATGTCCGACTGCCGGTAGCAAGCGCTGTCAAAACGCGACCTTTTTCCAAGAGCACGCCACAGGCTGCCACGATGTCAGGCCGACCATCTCCATTGATGTCCGCAGCAGCCGTCGCCCAGACCTCCCAAGGTTGAAAGTTCAGGTAGCGGCGCACAGGAAAAGCTCCCGCACCGCTGCCGTAAAGGATTTCAACTCCTCCGCCGGCGCGATAGTATCCATAACAAGATACTACCAAATCTTGGCGACCATCCGTGTCGATGTCGGCGCTTCGGACCAACATCGGATTCGGACCGGTGCGGTTGTTCGACCCCTTACCAAAAAGTTTCGGCTCTGCGTGCGCGGAGAGGCTCAAGACGGACGAAGCAGCGAGCGCGAGAATTCCGGGGAGTTTCCCCATGACGTTGAGCGAAAAGAAAGTCAGGCGTTGAAGCGATCTATTCTTTGACCGCTGAGGGAACGAAAACGGCGCAAATTCATTCGCTCGACTTTTCCGGTGCTGGCACGTAGCGATTCGGATTTATTACAATCCCACTATGAACAAATTCATTCGCCCCCTCGCTTCGACCTTCGCCATCGTGCTCGCCGCTTCGTCTGCTTTTGCCGCGGACACGGTCACTTTGAAACAGCAGTGGCAGGTCGGGAAGAGTTACTCGCAGACGATGACGATGGATCAGTCCACGAGCATCACGATGGGCGAGACGAAGATGGACCAGAAGATGAACATGGTCGCGGAGATGACCTCCAAGGTGACGAAGCGCGAGGACGGGAAGGGCAAGCGGATCGCGATCAAATACGATCGGATGGTGATGAACACGGAGATGGCGGGGCAGAAGATGACGATCGACTCGAGCAAGCCGGCGGCTGAGGCCGGGCCGATGGGAAATCCTTTCGCAGCGTTCACGGGGAAGGAAATCAAGATGCTCCTCGATGAAAACGACAAGGTGACGGACTTCGAGAATTTCGACGAAATCGCGAAGGCTGCTGGCGGCGGGAATCCAATGACGTCGGCCTTTCTAAACAAAGAGTCGATCAGCCGCACGGTGGAGCAGAGCGCGTTGCAGGCGCTGCCGACGAAGCCGGTGTCGGCTGGGGAGTCGTGGCCATTCAGCGTGGAGATGCCGTTGGCGGGCGTGGGCAAAGGCGACGTGAAAGGGACTTACACGTATAAAGGCACGAAGCCGCACGATGGGGTGCCGTGCGCGGAGATCGCGGTGGATGCGAAGATCAATTTCGACATGAGCGAGGCGGCTAATGCGAAGCCCGGCGCGGCTCCGAACCCGATGGCGGCGATGGGGATGAAGATCGAGAATGGGACGATGACGGGGACAATTTGGTTCGACAATGCGCTCGGCATGGCGCGCGGCTCGGAGCTGCAGCAGAAGATGACGATGACGATGAAGAATCCGGTGAAACCGGATGAGTCGATGTCGCTGCCGATGAAGCAGAACATCTCGACGAAGCTGACGAAGGTCGAAGACGTGAAGTAAGGGTGGGGGAAAACCGTGGATTGCGCGGATGACGCGGATTATTGGGTCGAAAAGAGGACGGGATTTTTACCGCGGAGACCTCGGCGTCTCGGCGGTTTAGGCTCTTTCCTGATTCCCATCCGCGACACCCGCGAAATCCGCGGTTCCGATTCGGTGTGAGCTGACCGGGCGCTAGATTCGGACGAATTTTGCGGCGAAGGCGCCGTCGATGGCGTCGATTTGGGGGAGGGTGCGGCGCTTTTCGATCAGGCGCAGCGTCGGGGTTTCGCGGAGGGCTTGGGCGACGACTTCGTCGTTTTCTTCGGGTTCAAGGCTGCAGGTGCTGTAAACGAGCGTGCCGCCGGGCTTTAACAAATCGGACGTGCGGCGGAGGAGGGCGAGCTGCTGCGCGGGCATTCGGATGAAGTCCTCGTCGGTGAGCCGCCAGCGGACATCGACGCGGCGTCGGATGACTCCCGTGTTGCTGCACGGCGCATCGACGAGGATGCGGTCGAAGCTCGCGGGGGCGAGCTTTTCGCTCTCCTCCATGCAGTCGTGCTGGAGCGCTTCGGCAATCTCGACTCCGAGCCGCGCGAGGTTTTCGCGGAGGCGCGCGACGCGGGATTCGTAGAGGTCGCACGCGACGATGCGGCCTTCGTTTTGCATGAGCTCGGCGAGGTACGTCGTCTTGCCGCCAGGCGCGGCGCAGGCGTCAAGGACAGTGTCGCCGGGCTGCGGGGTGAGGAGGTCGCAGGCCATGAGCGTGCTCGGGTCCTGCACGTAGCAGAGGCCGTGCATGATCCATGTGAACGGCAGCTCGTGGACTTTGATCGCCTGCGGATGAGCGGGCGATTGCTCCGCCTCGGGCGCAGCGCGGAGGAGTTCACCGACGGTGACTTTCAGGCCATTGGCGCGGACGTGGACATCGGCCGGTTGGTTGTTCCAGGCGCACAGGGCACGCGTTTGCCCGGGGCCGAATGTCCTTTGCCAGCGCTCGATCAGGAATGCGGGATGCGAATCGCGATCGCTGGCGGGGGCGTTTGCGAGCTGGTTTTCGAGCTGCGTTTTTTCGCGGAGGGCGCGACGCAGCATGGCGTTCACGAGGCCGCGCGCGCGTCCGCCAAGTTCAACGGTTTCATTCACCGCGGCGTGCGGCGGGGTGCGCATGTGGAAAATCTGGTAGAGGCCGAGGCGCAGAACGGCTCGCGTCGGGGCGTCGATTTTTCCTTCGCGAAGGCGCCCGATGAGAAAATCGAGCCGGCCTAGATTTCGCAGCACGCCGAAAAACGTCTCCATGAGAAAAGCGCGATCGAGCGGTGAGAGGTGCGCGCGATTGAGCGTCTCGTGGAGAATTTCATCGGAGAAAACGCGGCCTTTTTCCCACTCTAGGAGCGCGCGGATGCAGGATTGGCGGGCGTTGGCGGGCATCTGTGGCGGCGAGGTTTTGCGGCGGCGCGTGGCGCGTGCAGCGGGCTCAACGTCCGACGTTCAACGTGCGGCGTCCAACTTCAAAGGACGAGTTCGTTGAGAAGAAGACACGCAGGCGAGGACGCCCGCTTTCTGGTTTATTTCGGGCCGGGGCGCCCGATGGCGTGGTAGGTAAAGCCGAACTCGCGCATCGTCTCGGGGCTGAAAAGATTGCGTCCGTCGAACATCAGTGGCGTGTGCATCGCTGCCTTCACGGCCTCGAAATCCTGGTTCGCGAATTCTCTCCACTCGGTCGCAATGATGAGCGCCTCGGCGTCGGCGCAGGCTTCGAGCGGGGTCGCCGCGAGCTTCACTTTATCCGTGTCGATGAGCTTCCACTCGACGGCTTTTTCCGCGCCTTTCGGATCGTAGGCGGTGACGTGCGCACCTTCTTTAGCAAGCGTGTTGATGAGTTCGATCGCGACCGAACTGCGGACATCGTCGGTGTCGGGTTTGAAGGTCATGCCCCAGACGGCGATCTTCTTGTCTTTCAAGACCCAGAGCGCCTCGCGGAGCTTGTCGATGAAGCGCTTGAGTTGGTCCACATTGATGCGCTCGACCTCCTCGAGCAGCGTGAATGGCGTGCCGAGCTGTCGCGCGATAGCGATGAATGCCTTCACGTCTTTTGGGAAACAGGAGCCGCCGTAGCCGAGCCCGGCGTTCAGGAAATTGCGCCCGATGCGTTTGTCCATGCCGATGCCGTCGGCAACCATTTCGACATCCGCGCCGCTCGCCTCGCAGATCGCGGAGACGGCGTTGATGTAGCTGATTTTGAGCGAAAGGAAGGAATTTGCGGCGTGCTTGATGAGTTCGGCGGAATTCACATCGGTGACGAGAATGGGCGCTTTGAACGGCTCATAGACGCGCTTCATCAGGTCGGTCGCGCGGTCGCTCGCGGAGCCGATGACGATGCGGTCGGGGTTCATCAAATCAGGCACTGCACAGCCTTCTCGGAGGAACTCGGGATTGCTGACGACGTCGATCTCCGCGTCGCGATTGTAGCGCTTGATCGTGGCCTCGACCTTCTCGCCGGTCTTCACGGGGACGGTGCTTTTATCGACGACGACGCGGTATTCGCCCTTTTTCAGAACGCCGGCGATTTCACGCGCGACGCGCTCGATGTACGTGAGATCGACGCTGCCATCGACCTGCGGCGGAGTCGGCACGGCGATGAAAACGACCTGCGAATGATCGACGCCGTCCTCGATGGAGTTGGTGAAGCGGAGGCGCTTTGCAGCGACGTTGCGGTGGACGAGGTCTTCGAGGCCGGGCTCGTAGATCGGGATTTTTCCCGCCTGCAGCATATCTACTTTGCGCTGGTCGTTATCGACGCAGACGACGTGGTGGCCGACTTCGGCAAAGCAAGCGCCTGAGACGAGGCCGACGTAACCGGAACCGATGATGCAGAGATCCATGTGAGTGATTAATTGAATGCGGGTTTTTCGATGCGGGAGTCCGCCGGGGAGGGCGGAAATGAAGGGCGGGGATTAAGGGGAAGCGCCGGAATCAGCGCAAGAATTTTGGGATCGCGCGAATCACTCCACGAATTTCTGCGCGACCGGCATCTTTCTCCCGAGACCGAATGCGCGGCTCGTGACTTTGAGTCCCGGGACGGCTTGGGCGCGTTTGTATTCGTTGAGATCGACGCGGCGTTGCACCCAGCGAACGGTTTTTTCGTCGAAGCCGTGCGCCATGATTTCGGAAACGGAGAGCTGCTCCTGGACGTAGAGATGCAGGATCGGGTCGAGAATTTCGTACGGCGGGAGCGTGTCCTGGTCGCGCTGATCCGGCTTCAGCTCGGCGCTCGGCGGCTTTTCGATCGTGCTGCGCGGGATGATTTCGCGGTCGCGGTTGATCCATCTGGCGAGGCGATAGACGAGCGTCTTCGGCACATCGCTGATGACCGCGAGGCCGCCGCACATGTCGCCGTAGAGGGTGCAATATCCGACCGCGAGTTCGCTTTTGTTGCCGGTGCTCAGGACGAGGTGGCCGAATTTATTCGAGAGCGCCATGAGCGTCATTCCACGGAGGCGCGGCTGCATGTTTTCCTCGGTCACGTCCTCGGCGACATCGGCGAAAATTTCACGGAACTGCTCGCGGAAGACGACGAAGGAATTTTGGATCGGGATGTTGAGGAAGTGGATGCCGAGATTCGCGGCGAGCGCGGCGGAGTCGTCGATGCTGCCTTGCGAGGAAAATTGCGTGGGCATCGTGACCCCGAGTACGTTCTGCGGGCCGAGTGCGTGGGCGGCGAGCGCGGCGGTGACGGCGCTGTCGATGCCGCCGCTGAGGCCGAGGACGGAGGACTTGAAGCCGCATTTGTGGAGGTAGTCGCGGATGCCGAGCGTGAGCGCGTGGAAGAGTTCCTCGGGCTCGGATTGGAACTCCCAATCGAGAGCGGCGTGGCGCTCGGTGTCGATGATAGCAAGATCTTCCTCGAATGCCGCGAGCTTGTTTCGCAGAGCGCCATCCGCGCCGATGGCGAGGGAGTTTCCGTCGAAAATGAGCTGATCGTTCCCGCCGACGGCGTTGCAATAGACGATCGGCACGCCATGGAGGGAAGCGACTGCGCCGAGCATTTCCGCGCGGCGCTGCGCCTTGCCGAGGGTGAAGGGGGAGGCGCTGAGATTCACGATCAATTCCGCGCCTTGCGCGACGAGCAGATCGACCGGAGAGGAGCCGTAGAGCTTGCGTGGGAGGTATTTTCCGGTCCAGATGTCCTCGCAAATCGTGACGCCGATATTTCTCCCGGCGACCTCGATGGGAGCGGTCGATGTGGCGGGCTCGAAGTAGCGATCTTCATCGAAAACGTCGTAGGTCGGGAGCTGCGTTTTATGGACGATACGGATCGGCTGGCCGTGCTGGAGGAGGGCGGCGGCATTGTGAAAAGGCTGGCCCGGGCCGGCATTCACGTCGATGAAACCGACGAGAAGGGGCACGTCGCCGACCTCGCTGTGCAGAGTCTCGAGCGTGGCGCCATTGAGCGGGACGAAGCGCGATTTGAAGACGAGATCCTGAGGCGGATAGCCGGTGATCGCGAGTTCCGGGGAGACGACGAGTTCGGCACCGCGCGCTACGAGGTCGCGATACGCCGCGAGGATTTTGCTGTGGTTGCCAGCGAGATCGCCGACTGTCGTGTTGATCTGCGCGAGGCCGATTCTCATGCCGACGCGCACGCTACGGGCGCGCGCTGCCGCTGTCGATGCGGCGCGTGGCGGTCACTGCGACTGCATCGTCTTTCCGTGGAGGCTTTGCTTGTAGCCGGCGTCGGAGCTTTCCCATAGCGCCTCCTCGATGAAGTGGCGGAACATCCAGAAAAGGCACGCGGCGCAAAAGCCGGCAAAGATCATCATCAGGAATTTTTGCGTAAAAGTGCTTTGGAGCATTCCAGTGGGAAAGCAGATCGCTTGCCCAATCACCAAAATCCCCATTGGACTGTTCGCAAGATGTAAATCCCGAGGAGAAGATTGGTGATCGCGTGAGCGAGCACGCAGGCGCTCAGGTTTCGCGTGCGGACTGCGATGAGGTTGTAGAGCGCGCCGGTGATGAGCGCGGGGACGAAATCAGGGCCGGCGTGCGCAAGCGCGAAGAATAGCGAGACGCCAGCGAACGAATACCAACTGAATGAACCGAATGGGACATCGGCAAAATCGTCCCGGATGAGGTATCGGAGCAAAAACCCGCGCCAAAAAATCTCTTCGAGAAGTGGGACGACGACGACGAGACGCAGGAATCGCAGTCCGAGATTCGCAGCGTAAGGCCAGCCGTTCGGACCGAAGAAATCGGGCTCGAAGCCGATCAATCTGGGAGCGAAACCGAGCCATCGCTGAGGCGCGATCCAGATCAAAAAAACCGCGATCGCGATGCCGATCGTGAGGCCGATTTGGGACGGCGGGCGTAGCCGGTAGTGCTGCCAATAAAAAGCGAGCAGTGCGCCGCAAGACAATGTCTGGAGTGGGAAGACCCAATATCTCGGAGTGGCGGCGACCCACCACGCGGAACCGTCGAAGATCTTTCCCACGAGTTCGCCGACGGCCAGCAAGAGCATGAAAACGACAAACGGAGCGAGGTAAGCTTTCTGCTGATGCGAGAGGGCGGACATTTCAAAAAAACCGAATCGTGAACGACCCAAGACCGCCAGAACCAACTTCGGAGCAGCTCCTCTCATTCATGGATGCCCAGATCGCGCAGCAGCGCTGCAAGCGCAGCCGCGGCTCCGGAAGCGCCACCGTGATTCGCGTGACGATCGCACTTCTCATTTTTGCAGCAATCGCGGTGGCACTCTTGTTTTTGATTCCGATTTTTGGAAAATCGCCCAGTGCTGGCGGTGAGTGGCCAGCGCATGAGGCGTCGGAACCCGGATTTTCCACAAAGTTTTGAGAACCGATGAACCGCGGCACATCAGCTGCTTAGGTCATTTTCAATGGCTAAAGCCCACAACTCCGTAATCGGTCTCGACCTCGGTCGGCATTCGCTGAAGGCGGTGCAACTCCAGCGCCGCGGCGGCGACCGCTTTCTCGTAACCCACTACGCTTCCCGGGTGCTCCCGGACGCGGGCGACGGCGCAGACCGTCTTGGGCACGAATTGAAAACTCTGCTCAAAAACTTGGGAGGCACCGCCAAAGTCTGTGCAGTGGCCATTTCGAGCCCCGATGCACTGATCCGAATCATCGAGCAGCCAGCCACGCCGCCGCACATTTTGCGCGACGCACTCCGGCTCAACGGCATGACGCTGCTGAACCAGGAGTGCCGAAATTTCGTCCTCGACTGCGATCAAATCGACGGACAGGCGGGGTCGCGCGATCCGGGTGAAGTGCCTCGTTATAAATATCTCGTCGGCGGCATCCCGCGCACCGAGGTGACGCAAGTCTCCGAGGCAGTCACGAAGACGAGCCTCGGGGTGGGGTCGCTGCAAATCGCTCCGATCTGCGCGTTCAACGCATTCGAGTTTGCGCATTCGGAGCGGTTCAATAACGGTTCGTTTTTTCTAGTGGATATCGGCCACCACACTTCGACGGTGATGGTCGGATCGAAGCGCGAACTCGTGCTAGTGCGCTCAATTGATTTCGGTGGCCATCTGCTCATCGAGACGCTCATGGCGCTCAGCGGAGAAAGTCGCGAGGCCGTGCTCGAGGCGCTGGAGCAGGAGGATGAGATTATGATCGAGAATACGCGAATGGCGCTGATGATTCTTTCGCGAGAGATCGGGAGCTCGATCGGCTTCTTCGAGGGACGGAGCGAGGAGACGATTGATCGGGTTTATGTCTCCGGCGGGTCGGCTAAGTCGAAGACGTTGCTGAAAGTGCTGAGCGAAGAGGTGCATCTGCCGTGCGACTCGTGGAATGCGCTCGCGCAATGTGAGATCGCACTGAAGCCCAACCAAGCGGCACAATTTTCCGCGGACGCTCTCGACTTGCATGTCGCGTGCGGTGCTGCGGCTGAACTTCTTACTGCCCGCTGACCATGGCCCTGCGACTTAATCTCCATCACGAAATCGAACAGAAGCAGCGGGTCAAAAGCCGCGACCCGATGAAGGTCGTGATTCTCGCGCTCATCTGTGCCGGCGGACTGCTGGCCGGGTATTATGCATTACGGCTCGGCTCGACGAGTGCGACGACGCACGAGCTGGAGGCCAAAACCGCGGAATTCAGCGCACTCAGCCCGAAAGCCGATGCGGCGAAGGAACGTGAAAACGAACTGATCGCGACGATCAAGGCGAGCGATGCGATCGTGCGGCGTATCGAGGATCGTTTTTACTGGGCTCCGATGCTCGAGCAGGTGGCGCGGCTCGTTCCACCACAGATTCAAATCACGCGGTTGAGCGGCGAGGTGGAGGGAAACGCGGTGAAAAAGTGCGTATTGAAAATGGATGGGATCGCCGCAGGGAAGGAAGCGCGCAAGGTTGCGGAGGAAATGCGCATGGCGATGCAGGAGGAATTTTCCAAACGATATAAGGACGTCACATCGAGTTTCACGACTCTCGAAGACAAAAACGAAACCGTGAAACTCAACGGCAGCGATGCGCCCACCGCGGCGTTTGCCATCAGCGTGAAACTTGCCACCGGGGTCGAGGTCGTCGCCACGCCAGCACCCACCAGGAGAAAACGATGAAACTCGAGAAAGAAGAAAAACAGAAAATCGCCATCGGCGTCATCCTGCTCGTCGCGTTGCTTTACGGATACTTTGCGATGTTGCTCGGTCCGCTTTCGCTCCAGCAGGAATCGACGAAGGCGAAAATCGTTGAACTCGAGCCGAAGCTCGCCAGTGCGAAAGCCACGATCAAATCCGCCGAGACCGCGGAGAGAAATTCGCCCAAGGCGGCTACTGCACTCGCGCAGATTTCCTCGCTCATCCCGGAAGGCGCGCCGATCGCGTGGTTTCCACCGCAGGTTTCGGAAATTTTCAAGGACGCCGGACCGGAGAAGGCAGTGACTCGCAATTTGGCGGAAGCCGCGGATAAGGACGTGCCGACCGTGCGCATCGCTTCGTGGAGCATCGACATCCCAAAGGTCGAGTTCGTCTCCTTCGCGGCGGCGCTTGCCGAGTTTGAAAATGAGGAGCCGCTCGTCCAAGTGACGAGCGTCGTCCTCGAGCCTGCCCGCGACGACGTGCAGTCGCAGCATGTGGCCTTAAACGTCAACAGCATCATCAAGACATCCGCCACGCCATGATTCTCCCGCGCATCGCCTTTCTCTCACTCACGCTCGTCACCGCGGCGTCCGCCTTGGCACAAGACACGCCGCCCGGGGAAAAATACGAACTCAAAACGCGCTCGAATTTCAACCTGCCCGGCACGGTGCGGCCGCCTTTTTGGCCGATCGGATGGACGCGTCGCGATGGCAGCGCGCCGGTGCCCGGCGTGGTGGTGAAGGCGTTCGACGAAACGAGCTTCACCGTCACGAGCATCCTGCTCGGGAATCCATCGCTCGCTGTGATCAACGGCCGCGCCTACACGGAAGGCGACGTGGTGCGCACGCCGAAGCCGAAAGACGGGAAGGAAGTGAAGGACGCCCCGGTGGCACGGATCCGTGTGCAGCGGATCCTCGACGGCATGGTCCAGCTCCAAGCATCGGATCAGACGACGATCAGCGTTCCACTGCGGCGCGCGGAGTTGTCTGAGAAAAAGCCGGGCGAGGAGCTGCTCAACGACGCGCGGTAGCGCTCAGGATGAAGCGGTTTCGTTGAGCGCGGCGAGCACCTCGGGGTCGCGGACATCGGCCCACTCGCCGACAAGTTCATAAGCCCGCACGCGGGCTCCAGATAATGCGAGCGCGCGGATCGCATCGGTGAGTTCGTATTCGCCGCGGGGGGATTTTTCCAAGCGCGCGATGAATTCAAATATGCTCGGGCGAAACGTGTAGATGCCCGCGTTATACCATGGAGAAGTGGGCTCGCCGGGCTGCGGCTTTTCGCGGAGATCGGTCATCTCCGAGCGTTCGTTCACGAACACCGCGCCGCCTTTGGAAACGTCCTCGTTTTTCTTGATGCTGATCATCGCCTCCGCGTCGCCCGGTGCCGCGAGAACCTTGTAATTATCAGGGTTCACGAGGATGTCGCCGTAGCTGAGGATGAACGGATCGGTGCCAGCGAAATCTTTTGCCAGCTCGACCACGCGTCCGGTCCCGTCCTGCACGACCTGCGTGACGTACTCGATGGAAACATCGAACCGCGAGCCGTAGCTGAAAAACTCCTGCACGACATCGGCACGGTATCCGACAACGATTAGAATCTGCGCCACGCCGGTCCCGCGCAGCCCCTCCACGATGTGCTGGAGAATCGGTTTTCCGCGCACCCCGATCATCGGCTTCGGAAGCTCGTCGGTGAGTTCGCGCATGCGCGTCCCTCGCCCGGCTGCGAGCAGAACCGCTTTTTTTACGGTGCTCATTTCCGCACCTCCGCGACGAATTCTCCAATGCGAGACATGGCGGTCTTGATCTGGTCGATGCCGGTGGCGTAGCAGCAGCGGACGAAGCCTTCACCGCTGGGGCCAAAGGCGGTGCCGGGGACGCAGGCGACTTGCTTTTTCTCGAGGAGGCCGAGGGAGAAGTCGCGGCTGGTGAGGCCGGTGGAGGCGATCTTCGGGAAGATGTAAAAGGCGCCGAGGGGCTTGAAGCAGTCGAGGCCGAGGTCGTTGAAGGCGCTGACGATGAAGTTGCGCCGGTGTTCGTACTCGGCGCGCATTTCTTCGACGGCGCGCGAGCCGTGTTCGAGGGCTTCGATGGCGGCGTCCTGGGACATGGTGCTGGCGCAAAGGATGCCGTATTGGTGGATTTTCATCATGGCGTCGGTGAGCGCGGCGGGGGCGCAGGCGTAGCCGATGCGCCAGCCGGTCATGGCGAAGGCTTTTGAGAATCCGTGGAGGAAGACGCAGCGCTCACGCATGCCGGGGAGGGATGCGATGGAAACGTGCTCCGCGCCGTCGTAGAGGAGTTCGCTGTAGATTTCGTCGGTGAGGACGACGAGGTCGTGGTCGATGCAGAGGCGCGCGATTTTCTCGAGCTCGGAGCGGGTCTGGGTGGCGCCGGTGGGATTGCAGGGAAAGTTGAGCATCACGACTTTGGAGCGGGGCGTGATGCGGGCGGCGAGGGCTTCGGCGGTGAGGCGAAAGTCGTTGTCGGCGGTGGTGGGGATGGCGACGGGGATGCCGTGGGCCATGGTGACGCTGGGGGCATAGCTGACGTAGCAGGGCTCGTGGTAGAGGACTTCGTCGCCGGGATTGATGAGAGCGCGGAGGGCGAGGTCGAGGGCCTCGCTGACGCCGATGGTGATGATGACCTCGGTGCGCGGGTCGTATGCGATGCCGAAATGTTTCTGGACGTAGCGGCAGATGGAGCTGCGGAGCTCGGGCAGGCCGAGATTGGACGTGTAGTGGGTGCGGCCTTTTTCGAGGGAGTAGATGGCGGCCTCGCGGATGTGCCACGGCGTGTCGAAGTCGGGCTCCCCGACGCCGAGGGAGATGACTTCTTTCTGCTGCGCGACGATGTCGAAGAACTCGCGGATGCCCGATTTCGGGATGTCGCGGATGTGGTCGGCGACGAGGTTTTTGGAAAACATGACGATGGAAATTTAGGATTTAGGATTTGGGATTTTGAATTTGAAGAGGGCGGGATGCCGCGCCTTCTCCGCGAGCCGGGAGTGGTCGAGCCGCGAAGACGCGCGGCTACCGAGCTCGCGCTCCGGCGATTGAGAATTCCAAATCGAAAATTGAATAGGGCCTCATGGCGTGACGGAGAGGCGCTCGGTCTTTTCTTCGCGGAGGAGGGGGACGCCGTTCTCCTTGTAGGCTTTCAGGCGGAAGTGGGTGGCGGTGGAGATGACGCCTTTGATGGTGCTGAGGCGCTCGGAGATGAAGCTGGCAACGGCCTGCAACGTCTCGCCTTCGACGACGACGAGGAGGTCGTACCCGCCGCTCATGAGGTAGCAGCTTTGCACTTCATCGAAGCGCGCGATGCGCGCGGCGAGTCGGTCGAACCCGCCATCGCGCTCGGGTGTGATTTTCACTTCGATGCAGGCGGTGACTGCGCAGCCGTGGCCGGCGTGGGGCGCGAGGAGAGTCTGGTAGCCGAGGATGACGCCTTCATTTTCCAGCATGAGGATGCGCTCGGTGACGGCGGATTCTGTGGAGGCGAGTTCGCGGGCGAGGTCGGCGATGGAAGCGCGGGCGTCGCGGCGCAGGATGGTGAGGAGCGGGTCCATGGCGGAGGTTGAGAGTTGGAGTTGGAGTTGAGAGAAGAATGAGCGCGTGGCGAAATGGGCGGGGACGGTATGCGCGGAATTCGCGGTTGGAAAGTTCCGTTCCGTCGTCCGACTCTCAACTTCTCCAATGAGCGCTTGCGCGGGCGCGCGGCGCTTCGTTAATTCACGACCCCCTCCAGCTATGATGAAGTATCGCACTTATCTGATTTTCGGCGCGCCCGGCAGCGGCAAAGGAACGCAGGGAAAGATCCTCGGTGCGATCCCGCGCTTCTTTCATTTCGCGTGCGGCGATGTCTTCCGCGCGCTGGATACGCGGACGCCGCTGGGGCAGAAATTTCTCGAATACTCGAGCCGCGGCGAGTTGGTGCCTGACGATCTGACGGTGCAGCTCTGGCAGGCGCGCATCGCGGATGTGGTGCGCTCGCATGTCTTCAAGCCGGAAATCGATGCGCTCGTGCTCGATGGGATTCCGCGCAACGTCGGACAGGCGCGGATCATGACGGGGATCATCGACGTGCAGCGCGTGTTTCATCTGGCGTGCCCGGACCGTCCGGCCCTGATCGCGCGGCTGAAAAAGCGGGCGCTCAAGGAGAACCGTTTCGACGATGCGAATGAGGAAGTGATCCGGCGCCGGCTCGCGACCTATGAGGAAGAGTCGAAGCCGGTGCTGGAATTTTACGGGCCGAATTTGCTGACGGAAATCGACGCGACGCAAGCGCCGGTGAAGGTGATTTCGGAGATTTTGAAAACGATCAACGCCAGCGAATGAGCGCTCGGCAATTCGATCAATTTCGCGCTTCGTCGCTCTACTGCGCGGCGTGTGAAAAAGCGCAACCGGTGCGCGAAAAGCTGCTGCTCGTGCTGCCGGACAAGGAGCTTTTCGACTACCTTTGCGAGGTGTGCGTCGGTGTGGTCGGGCAGCGCGAGGTGACGGCGGCGGACAAGCTGATGACCGATGCGCTTGCTGCGCGCCGCAGCGGGCAACGGCAGGTGCGGATTCTCTGAGCGGATGCGGATCGTTTTTCTCGGCACTGGCGAAATCGGCGTCCCGACGCTGCGGCTCCTGCTCGGCTCGGCGGAGCATCACATCCTTGCGTGCGTGACGCAGCCGGACAAGCCGGTCGGGCGGCGGCAGGAGTTGCAGCCGTCGCCGGTCAAGGTCGCGGCTCAGGCGCGGCACGTTCCGATTTTCCAGCCGCAGAAAATCCGCGAGCAAAGTGCGGTGGAGCAACTGCGGTATCTGCGGCCCGACGTAATCGTGGTGATGGCTTACGGGCAGATTTTGCCGGGCGAGATTTTGCGCATTCCGACGGTGGCGTGTTTGAATTTGCACGCGTCGCTGCTGCCTCGGCATCGCGGTGCTTCGCCGATTCATGCGGCGATCGAGGCGGGCGATCGCGAGACGGGGATCACGGTGATGTACATGGCGCAGGGGCTCGACACCGGCGACATCCTGCTCGCGAAATCGCTCTCGATCGGCCGCCGCGAGACGACCGGCACTCTGCACGACCGGCTCGCCGAACTCGCGCCCGGCGCGCTGGCCGAGGCGCTCACGCTGCTGAAGCAAGGCCGCGCGCCGCGCACTCCGCAGGATGATGCGCGCGCGACTTACGCGACGAAACTGACGCGCGAGAATGGCGAGATCGACTGGGCCGCGAGCGGCGAGCAAATCGACCGGAAAATCCGGGCGATGAATCCGTGGCCGGCGGCGCACACTTTTCTCCCCACGGAAGAGGGGCCGAAGAAACTGAAGATTTTCTCGTGCATCCAGCACACACGCGACCTCGGCGCGCCGGGTCGCGTGGTGCGGGCGGACAAGCACGGTGTTCTCGTCTCGGCGGCGCAAGGCGGCGTGCTGCTGCGGGAGATTCAGCTCGAAGGGAAGAAGCGGATGAGCGCGCGGGATTTTCTGCTCGGGCATCCGATCGCGGCGGAGACAGCGCTCGGCGCGCGAGACGACTTGTGCTCCGCAGCGGAATGAAGTCGGAGCGCGCGCGGCTCGAGGCAGTCGTGTCGCAGATTCGCGCCTGCGTGCTTTGTCCGAAAATGCACCGCCCGGGCGTCTCTGGCGGCGCGGTCGTGAGCCGCGTGATCAGCGTCGGACAGGCGCCTGGGACGAAGGAGCCGGTGATCGGAAAGCCGTTCGCATGGACGGCGGGAAAGACGCTGTTCGGTTGGTTCCAGCGTGCGTCCGGGATGTCGGAGGAGACGTTTCGCGCGACGATTTACATGGCCGCGGTTTGCCGCTGTTTTCCAGGAAAAAACAATGCTGGCGGCGACCGCGTGCCCGATCCGAATGAGATCGCGACATGTGATCGCTGGCTCGCCGCGGAGTTCGACATCCTGCGCCCGCAACTCGTGCTGCCGATCGGAAAACTGGCGATCCAAAGATTTCTCCCGCCCGCGATGCTGACCGACGTGATCGGGAAAAAGTTCACGCTCACGCGAGCCGGTCACACGTTCGATCTCGTGCCGCTCCCGCATCCCTCCGGTGCCTCCCCCTGGCACCGCATGGAGCCCGGAAAGACGCTGCTGAATCAAGCACTGAGGCTGATCGTGGAGCACCCAGCGTGGCCTCACGCGCTGTAGCCGGGATCACCGAGCTACAACACCTCCAGCCACCCGGCGATTTTTGTGGCGAGGTCCGGGTCGTTCTGCTCGGCGACTAGCTGAATATTCGAGAGCATCCGATGCAGCATCTGTCGCGGTGTCGCGGGCGCGAGGTGCTCTGGTCGCAGCGCGATGCCGCGCGTCTGAAGTAGCGCCCGGCATTCCTCCAAGCCGACGCGCCGGCCACCGTGAAACGGATCGAGAAAAATCTCTCCGCAGCGCACGAGGAAATGCCCAGGAAGCGCGACGCCATCGATGGACATCCCGGCCCGGCGACCGACCATCGTGTAGATGAGCGAGAGTGAAATCGGGATGCCGAGATGCGTATCGACGACCATCGGCAGCAGCGAGTTGTCGATGTCGTAATAGTCGTCGGCATTGCCCCGCAGGCCGATCTCGTCGGCGAGATATTCGGCGAGCGTCTCGACCGCATCGAGCGGCGTTTGCGCCTTCAGCAGACGGTGCGCGACCTCCGCGCCCCACTCGTCGATTTGGTCGCGCTCGAATCGAAAATCATCCCCCGGCATGAATGTCGCCGCGAGCCGCCAAGCCGCTTCCTCGAGATCGCTCTCGTCTGTGAATTCCGCGCACAGTCGCGCGAAAATCGTGTCTGACTCGCGCTCCTCGATCACCGCGATCACGTCGCGGACATGTCGCGCGGGGACGGCATCCGCCTCGGCGAGAAGGACACGCAACTCATCGAGAGCACCGGCACCGGCGCGCGCAAGTTGACCTTTGACGAGACCGATGGTCGCGGGGTCATCGTCCCGAAGGAGTTTAAAAAGCGCGTCTCGTTGCTCGAGCATCGCGCACTTTAACCGCTGGAGATTTGAACGTCCACGACCTCTCCGGGCTCGCACTGAACGTCGAGCTGGATTGGCCGGCAGCAGACGCTGCAATCCTCGATCATCGCGTGATCGCCCTGCGATGTGTCGATGCTGAGCGGGAAAACTTCGCCGCAGTGCGGGCAGGGGATGTCGGCTTCGATGAGCAGCGCCATTCGGCGATTATCAGGTTTGCAGTGCGAGGCGGGGGGCGTCGCTCCAGAGGTCTTCGAGGCTGTAAACGCCGCGTTTGTCCGCGTGGAAGACGTGGACGACGACGTCGGAATAATCGGCGATGACCCATTGGCTCGCAGGGAAGCCGTCGATCGCGGTTGGGCGGACGTTGTGCTCTTTGATGAGACGATCCTGTAGGTCACCGATGATCGCCTTAAGATGCGGCTCGGAGTTGCCGGTGCAGATGACGAAGAAATCGGTGAAGCTCGAAATGCCGCGCAGATCGATCGCGACGATGTGCTCCGCTTTTTTTTCAGCCGCGATGCTGGCGATGGTCTGTGCGAGTAGTTCGGATTTAATAGGGAGACTCCTGGTAAAGGCGATGCCGCGCGATGATCGCGCGAACCGGCTCCGGGACGAGATACTGGATCGACGCACCGCGCGCAACCCGTTCGCGAATCTCAGTGGCGGAAATATCGACGCGCCGCGCGAGGCTCGGCATCCCATGCTCCGCCGCGCTTTCACCCCGATCGAACACGACGAATTTCACCGCGCGCTGCAGTTCGCCGATGCGCCGCCATGTGTGGAGCTTCGCGACGTTGTCGTGGCCGATGAGGTAAAATATCTCCGCGTCCGGAAATCGAGCGCGATACGTCTCGGCGGTATCGACGCTGAAGCTCGGGCCGTCGTTCGCGAGTTCGGAGTCGTCGAGCGAAAATGACGGCTCGTCGGCGATGGCGGCGGCGAGCATCTCGCGTCGCTCGGCGGCGGGCGCTGGGCGCGTGCCGGGCTTGTGCGGTGAGAGCGCGGCGGGAATGAAAATCACACGGTCGAGTTGCAACTGTTCGATGGCGTCGCGCGCCAAAATCAAGTGACCGTGATGAATCGGGTCGAACGTCCCGCCGTACAATGCGATCCGCATTTCAGGTATAGAATTCCCAACTTGGCTGCCTCTGCGCCTTCGCCGTAAATATCGTGCCCGCCGCTATTTAATGAGCTGTTCGAGCGCGCTATCGGGCTCCGCGCCGAGTTCGATGGCGCGCTTGTAGTGCTTGCGCGCGAGCTCCTTGTTCGGCGGCTGTTGCGTGGCGTAAACGACTGCGAGATTGAAGAATGCGTCGGCGTAATTCGGGTCGAGTGCGCTCGCTGTTTCGAGCTCTTTTTGCGCGGCTTCCTGCCAGCCTTTTTGGCTCGCCGTGATGCCGAGATAATTGTGCGCCGTCGCATTTTTTGGCTGAATGGCGAGCGCCTTTGTGAGCTCGTTCACCGCCTCGTCGTATTTGCCTTCGCTGTAGTAAACGATGCCGAGAGTGCAGTGGCTGAACGCATCTTCGGGCGCGACGGCGATCGCTTTTTTGAATGACTCCTCGGCGAGTTTCAGTTTGCCAGAGCGAAAACGGACGACTCCGAGATTGCTGAGCGCGTACAGATTGTTCGGCGCTTTGATCAGGATCTTGTCGTAGATTTTTTCCGCCTCGCGGTAGTTGCCGCGCTCGAACTGATCCTTGCCCTCGCGTGCGAGCGTGAGGAGTTCCGGCGGAACATTTGGCGAGCCCGCGGCGTCTCCCGCGGATGGTTTGCCCGGTGCGGTTTCATCCGGGGCTTTCGTAGGCAGGTCACCCTCTGGCGCGGGCTTGCCGGGATTCGTGATCGAGGGATTCGGAACATCGGCCTTCGCGACTTCCATCGCTGGTTTGTCCGGCGCGGGTGTCGTCGATTCGACGACCGGCGGCTTGTCCTCCGGCGCTGGCTTCGAGTCCGCGCTTGCGACCGGCTTCTGTTCTGGCGCGGGCTTCGCTTCAGGCGCTTGTGCCTCGGGCATCGGCGCGGCTTTGGCTTCGGGCGCAGGTGGGGGATTCTGTGCGGTCGGGGGAGTTCCTTCGGCTGTGGGAAGCGGCTCGACTGGCGGCGCGGCATCGGGAGCCGGTCCACCTTCTTTCGGCGCGGATATGGAGACTTCGGCGTCGCTGATTTCGATGAGCGGTTGCTTGAATAGTTTGCGCTCTTTTTCAGTTAACTTCACGACTGGCTGGCCGAGGTAATCGATCTGCTTCAGCAGCGATTTGGATTGCAGCTCGAGCTTCGAAAGTTCGCCGAGCACGAGCTTTTTCGTCTGGTCGCGGCGCGCCTGCTCTTTCATCTGGCGCACGACGATCCCGCGAAGGAGTTCGTTTTCCGCCGACAGTTTTTTGCGGTCCTCCGAGTTCGCCGTGGCGTCGGTTTTCATCTGCCCGAGTTCCTTTGCCTGCGCCTGCAGCTTGCCCTGCAAATCCGCCATCTGCTGCTGATACACGGCGCTCTGTTTTTGCGTGTCGGCCAGCTGCACCTTTACGTTCGCGACCTCTTTTTTCAGGCTGGCGATTTGCTCGTCTTTCTGCGTCCCGTCGGCCTTGAACTGCGCGATCGTTTTCTGCGCGTCGCCGAGCTTTGCCATCAGCATAGTGTTGTCAGCTAGGAGCTTGTCCACCTGCTTCTGCGCGTCCTTCATCCGCTCGACTTGGCCGAGTGCATCGTCGCGCTCCCTGGTCACTTTTTTCACGATCTCCTCGGTCTTCGCGAGCTTTGTGGAGAGGTCGCTTTTTTCTTTGATGACTTGATCGATCTGCTTCTGCATCGCCGCGATTTTCGCGGGCACCTCGGCGCTCTCTTTCTTTGCGGTATCCCGTTCGCCGATCGCCGCACCGATGGCTTTATTCGCCGCCGCGATGCGATCCGCGAACTGCTGCCGCACCTCCTCCGCCGCATCCCGGTCGCTCTGCGCATCTCGCATTTCCTTGCGAATCGTCGCCACCTCCGTGCGCAGCGCCTTGGTCGCCTCCATCGCTTTCGCGCCCTCGGCCTCGGATTTCATCAGCGCCTCTTCGGCGCGATCCGCGCGAGTCTGTAGCTTCGCTTGCATCTCCGCGGATTTCTCGGATTTCTGAATTGCCTCCTCGAGCTTGTGCGCGACATCCGCTTTCTCCGCAGTCACGCGCTCGAGTTCAGTTTTTGCCACGGAAAGTTCGCGTTGCTGGCGCTCGAGGCGATCGGTGATTTCCTTAATTGGGTCGTTGCCGTTGCCAGTGCTACGAGGCGCCTCTGTCATGCGAGCCGACGGTGGGTTCTGCGGTAATTCATCCGGGATCAACCCTTCGGCCGCGCCCGTGCCCGGTAGGGGCCCGGCCATGTCTTCATCGTTGGGCTTGTCGCCGGGTTTGCCCACCTTCGGCTGAATGCGCGCGATCGCCTCTGTCGCGCGATCGTGCCGATGTTTCACGATCGGCGGGTTCCAGCTCGGCCAGCGCTGCGTGATCGTGTCGAGCGTCGAGACGGCCTGTTTGTAGGCCTTCATCGCAGCCGTGAAGCTGTTCTGCCCCTCGGCCTTCTCGCCCTTTTGATAGGCCATGTAGGCATTGAGAAAGTAGTCGCTAGGGTCGGTCGATTGGGCGCGTGCCGGAGCAAGCGAGAGGGCGATCGTGGCGATGAGAAAAAAGATGAACTGCCGCATGGGAGTGGAAAAAGGAGGCGCTGGTTTGGAAAAAAGCGCGCGAATCTACTTGAGACGCTAAACCGATGCAATCAGTTCTCCCACGCGCGCACAGCCACAGTTTCCACTTCAAAAACTCCCACTTCCTCTTTTGAACCGCCTTCCTGTCCCGCCCACGCCTCGCAAGCCTCATGCTGCCTGGATCGGCGGCGATGTGCTCGACGATTTGCGCGCAGCCGGCACCACCGCCCACCGCCTTTACTCCAGCCCCGACGTTTGGCTCGAGCGCTTCCACGAGGACGCGCTCATTTCGTATCAGCACCCCGCCGCTCGCGATTCCGTGCTCACCGAGTTGCCCGCATTCAGCGAGACGCACGGACTCCGCTGGCGGCGGATTTTCGGAAAATATCTACCGCCGAAAAACGAAGAGCGAGCCGCTCCGCTGCTGCTGCGCGGCGATGCGAGTGCGTCGCTGGAGACGGTGGTCGAGGAGAGCGGGATGAAATTCGGACTGGATTTCGGCGCGGGATATTCCGCTGGGCTCTTCATCGATCAGCGGGAAAATCGCGCCCATCTCCGCGCGCTCGGCGTGAAGCGAGTGCTGAATACTTTCGCCTACACTTGCTCCTTCTCCGTAGCCGCCGCGCTCGCGGGATCGGAGACCACGAGCATCGATCTTTCCAAAAAATCCATCGACCGCGGTTGCGACAATTTCACCCTCAACGGTCTCGACCCCGCGCGCCACCGCTTCTACGCGGACGACGTGCTCGAGATGCTCCCGCGCCTCGCGCGGAAAGGCGAGCGCTTCGACGCCATCGTGCTTGATCCGCCGACATTTTCGCGCGGGAGCAAGGGCCGCAAATTCCAAGTCGAGCACGATATGGAAGAACTCCTCCTCGCCGCGCTGGAGGTCGCCGCGCCTCGTGCCCGCGTGCTCCTTTCCACGAACTGCACGCGCATGAACCGCCCCGCGCTCGAAGCCGTCGCGCGCCACTGTCTGAAGATGACGCGCCAGACCGCGAGCTTTCACCACCAGCCGCCGCTCAGCGACGTGCCGGCAGAATTCGCCGCGCAAACTCTCTGGCTCACGTTGCGGAGTTAGACGCGGCTACCGCTTTATCACCTCGCGCTACGGCGCCCAGCCGGGAAGCTCCGATGCCTGCCGGATCCAGCTCGCCAGCAGTTCCTCGTTGAGCGGTTCATCCTCGTGGATGTGAAGGTAACGCGTCTCGTTGTTCTTTGACTCCCCGGGGGGAAGCGGACGCAACGACGTGCCGCGGAAAAAGGCGACCTTGATATACTTTGTGAGGCAATGAAACCCGAGGAACCATCCATGGCCTTCAATGCCATAAAAAGGCGTATTCCACTTCACGGCCTTTTGCACGCCGGGCACCGTGCGCACGATGAGCGCATCGAGGTGGCGCCCGACGTCGCCCTTCCATGCCGGCATGGCCGCGATGTAGGCCTGCACAGGGGCGTCCCCTTCGGCTTTCGCGATCTGCGGATTGCCGCCTGCCAAAAGGCTCGGTTTCCCCGCTGCCGAGGAATTCTTTGGGGGAAGCTGTTTGGCGCGTGGCATTTCGGGACGGGAGCAACGTGGCTGAGCAGAAGCAAGTTTATTGAGGTTTCGCGGGAAAGGTGAGCGCTTTTTTGATGAAACTCATTGCGAGAAGCCGCGGGCTGGGTGAGGTGTGAGGGGTCGGTGAGATCGTTTCTTTGATCGCCGGTCGCTCCCCTCCTACATGCTCAAGATTTCCCAGATCGCTGCCGTGGTTTTCCTGTTCGCGGCTTCGTGTTTTGGCGGCGATTCAGTGCTCGTTTTCAATGAGCTGAATTATCATCCGGCGAATGAATCGACGCAGACGGAGTGGCTGGAACTGCGCAGCCTTCAGGCGGTGGATGTGGACATAGGAGCGTGGAAAATCGCAGGCGGAATCGACTACACATTTCCCGAGGGAACCGTGATGCCGGGACTCGGTTACTTGGTCGTCGCGGCGACCCCCGGGCAAATTTCCGGTGCGCTCGGGCCATTCACGGGACAACTCGCGAATGGCGGAGAGACGATCCGCCTGCTGAATCGCAATGGGCGCGTGATGGATGAGCTGACTTACAGCGACAGCGGCGACTGGCCGGTGGGCCCGGATGGTGGGGGAGTGACTCTGGTCCGGCGGCGCGCGAGTGCTGGCATTGGGGCGAGCGAGTGGACGGCGAGCCCGCAGCTCGGTGGGACGCCGGGAGCGACGAATTTCATCACGACGCCGACGGATAGTTCGTTGATCGCGACTCGTTCGGCGTGGAGATATCGCGACGCGGATGCGGCGCCGCCCGCTGGCTGGCAGGCGAGCGCTTTCGATGACTCGGCTTGGACGCAGGCAAACGCGACTTTCGGCACGCCCGGGGGCGGCGCGACAACGCTGACGGTGACGGCGAATCTCGTGGAGCGATTCCGCGCGAGCGCGATCACGGGCGTGGCGGATGGTGCGGTCGTCTCGACATGGTTCGACAGCGCGACCGGCGACGGTGTCTCACAAAATGCGAGCGCCGGGGGCACCTCTCCGACGCTGCGGCTGAATGTGACGCCGAGCGGAAAACCGGTGGTCCGATTTAACGGGAGCAGTGAGCTGCGGACCACGACTTCGCCGGGGATCGGCGCGACCAACGGCTGCGTGTACTTCGTCGTGCTGAGAGCGATCGGTGCGCAGGCGGACGGGAACTATCTTCTCGACCGAAATATCACCAGCGGCGGCGCACCGCTGATGTCGTTGAAGCCGCAGAGCGGTGCGTTTGCGCTGCAAAAGCGCTACTCGGATAATTCCGGACTCGGCGGGCCAGTCTCGACCACGCCCATCTCGACGACAGCTTTCCAGATCGTCGCCGTGCGGCGCAACCGGACGCAGAATCGCTTCGAGATGTGGGTGAACGGCGTCATGGAATCCACAAACGCGGACACCGGCGGCGCGCTGACGCCCGACCCGGTGAATATCGGACGCCACGCGAGCAATGGCGTCGGCTTCAACGGCGACATTGCCGAGGTGCTCATCTACAACAGCGAACTCAGCGACGCCGATTTCCTGTCGGTCGGCACTTATCTCGAATCCGAGTACGGCCTCAATACCGCGTTCCCCGATGCCGCGGCTGCGACGCCGCTGTCGAGCACAGCTCCGACGAGTTATTTTCGTAAGGCATTTGCGTACTCCGGAGAGCCTGCGCGCACGACTTTGCGGCTGACTCATACAGTCGCGGATGGTGCAGTCTTCTACCTGAACGGCACGGAGATTTACCGCGCGAACATGCCGGGAGGCACGGTGATTCACACGACCGGGGCGTCTTCGATCGTCGCAAATCCCGGGTCAGTCGGGCCAATCGCCGTACCCGCATCGGTGCTGGTGCGCGGGCAGAATGTGCTTGCGGTCTCGTTGCACAAAGCGAGCGGCAGCACGCGCGCGTTCTTCGATGCGGCGCTGGATTCGACGGAGGCGCCGCCCGATCCAAATGCCTCGGCGGCATTCGTCTTGAGCGAAATCTCCGGCGCCGGCGATCCGGGATTCTTCATCGAAGTGCAGAATACCTCTACGACCGCGGGAAACACCAGCGGGTGGGTTTTGAAGACGAGCGCGGGCGGGACATTCACGCTCCCGGCGCAGGCTGTGGCGGCGGGAGGCTTCGCGTCGTTCACGGCGGCACAGCTTGGATTGCCGACTTTCGATGGGTTGCGGCTGTCGCTCTTCGCGCCGGGAGGGAGCGAATTCCACGACGCCCGCCTCGTGACCGGCACCCTGCGAGGCCTGACGAATACAGGAGCGTGGGGCCATCCCACGACCGCGACGCCCGGCTCGGCGAACCTTGTTGCGGTCACAGACGCCATCGTGATCAACGAGATCTTCTACCACGGCGTGGACGGCTCGCCGGAGCAGTGGATCGAGCTTTATAACAAATCCGTCGGTACCGTGGACGTCGGCGGCTGGAAATTTACCAGCGGAGTCACCTTCACCATTCCTGCCGGCACGACGATTCCCGCCGATAGCTACCGCGTCATCGCGTGGGATCCTGTGGCGTTTGCTGCGTCGCATTCCGGTGTCTCGGCGCTTGGGCCGTGGAGCGGTTCGCTGAGTGGGAAAGGGGAGGTGATCCGGCTGGAGGACACCAACGGAAACGTCGCGGACGAGGTTCCGTATTTCGATGGCGGGCGCTGGAGCGAGTGGGCGGATGGCGGCGGCTCGAGCCTTGAACTGCGCGACCCGCGTGCGGACAACTCGAAGGGCGAGGCATGGGCTGCCAGCGACGAGAGCGGAAACTCGAGTTGGCAGAATTTCAGCTACTCCGGCTCCGGCGCGAAGAGCAACGCGAACGACCCGACGAACTACAACGAATTCGTGTTCGGCCTCCTCAACAGCGGGGAGTGCCTCATGGACGACATTAGCGTGAAAGACACCACCCTCGGCGGTGTTGAGCTGATCCAGAACGGCACTTTCAGCGGCAGCGTGCCCGACTTCTGGCGCATTATTGGGACGCACAGCGGCAGTATTGTCGGCGGGGCGTTGAAAATCAGCGCCACCGGCGGCACGGAGCACATGAGCAATCACGCGGAGACGACGCTGAAAAACGGTTCCAGCTACTACGACATCTCGCAATACGACACTCTTCCTCACACGTATGCCGTCAGCTTCCGCGCCAAATGGCTCCGCGGCTCGAACCGCCTCGACCTTCGCCTCTGGCACAATCGCCTCGCCAAACAGATACTCCTCAGCCGCCCCGCGACCGGCGGCACGCCCGGTGCCGTGAATGGCCAGCGCGTCGCGCATATCGGCCCCACTTTCGACGCGCTCGCACATGCGCCCGCAGTCCCCGCCGCGGCACAAACCGCGACCGTGACCGTCCGCGTCGCTGACCCCGACGGTATCGGTAGCGTGCAGCTTTTCACCTCGGTCAATGGCGCGGCTTTCGCGAGCACCGCCATGACGGCGAGCGGTGGCATTTACACCGGGACTGTCCCGGGGCAATCGGCGGGCGCGCTTGTGCAGTTCTACATCCGCGCGACTGATTCGCTCGGCGCAGTGTCGTTCTTCCCAGCCGCCGGGGCCGCCTCTCGGGCGATAATCCCCTGGCAGGATGGCCGTGCGCAACTCGTGCTAGGGAGCGGCAAAAGGCCGCATAACTTCCGCGTTGCGATGCCTACCGCCGACGCGAGCGAGCTCTACAGACCCGAAAATCTCATGGGTGACACCGCCCGCCCCTGCACCGTGATCCTCGACGAAAATGAAATCTTCTACGGCGCAGGCGTCCGCCTGAAAAGCAGCGAGCACGGGCGTTTTGACGATCAGCGCTGCGGACTCACTCTTGAGTTTCCTGCCGACCAGCTCCTTTTCGGAATCAACGGCACCATTTCTCTGGATCGCTCCGGGGGACCCAGTGCCGGGCAAAGAGAGATCCTCCTCAAACGCCTCGAAAACACTGCGGGCGGCATCTACGCCTCGGAGGACGACCTCGCTCGCATCATCTCGCCCATCGGCACCGTGCCGCCCGCGAAATTCAACGGTGCCAATCTTTCCACCATCGCCATCCTCTCCAAATCCCGCCTCGACAAACAATACCTTGACGACCAGTGGCCGGGCGGAGGCAGCGGCTCCCAGCACAAATACGAACTGATCTACGTCCTCACGCAGACCATCGACCCTGCGGGAAACGTCACATCGATCACCTCCGCGAATGTCCTCTCCGCCGTCGCCGAGCTGCCGAAAATCCCTCAGGATAGTCCCGGGCCCAATGGCGGCGTCCCCGTCAGCAGTCTTGGCTCCGACAAAGAGAGCTACCGCTGGTATTGGCTCCTCCAAAATGGGCGCGATGCCGACGACTACACCGGCATCATGAACGTCACTAACGCCATCGGGCAGGCGTCAGGCACCTCGAGTTTCAATACCCTCGTGGATCAGTACGTCGATGTCAGCACATGGCTTCGCTCCTGCATCCCCGCTACGCTCTACGGCGTCACCGATAACTATCTCTCCGGCAGCAGGCACAATACCCTCATCTATTTCCCTCCCGGTCGGAAGGCCGTCCTCATGCCGTGGGACCTCGATTACCTTCAATCGAGCAACGTCACCACCACCTCCCTCACCAACGGCGGCGACGTCACCAAATTCATCGCAAACCCCGTCTGGAAGCGCCTCTTCTACGGCCACATGCTCGACATCCTGAACCGCTCCTTCAACACGACCTACATGACGACGTGGGCCGACCACTACTCGAGCTTTGGCACCGAGAACATGACCGCCTACGTGAGCGCCTACCTCACCCAACGCGCTGCCTACGCCCGCTCGCAGATTTCCCAGCCCAGCACAGGGATTCCCCCAGTCTCCTTCACCCGCACCAGCCCCAGCCCCACCACCGTCAACGCCCCCTTCGCCACCGTCACCGGCACCGGCTGGATCGACATCGCAGAAATCCGCCTCCAGGGCAGCACCAAGCCCCTCGCCGTCACATGGACCGGCGAGAGCACCTTCTCCCTCCAGCTCCCCATCAGCTCCGGGACCAAGACCTACACCCTCGTCGCCTTCAATAACCCCGGCGGACAGCTCGGCACCATCTCCACCACCATCACCGGCGGCGGCGGCATTTTCCCCGCAGCCGCAGGCGACCTCATCGTCAGCGAGCTGAACTACAACCCCCCCGGCAGCGGCGACACCACCGAGTTCATCGAACTCCAAAACATCAGCCCCAATACCCTCGACCTCACCGGCTGCCACTTCGACGAAGAAGCCGGCCAGGGCATCGCCTACACCTTCCCCTCCGCGCGCCAGCTCATCCCCGGAGAGCGCATCGTCGTCGCGAAAAATCACGCCTCCTTCCTCACCATGTACCCTGGCGCATCCGCCCAGCTCGCTGTCGGCGAATACGACCCCAGCTCCCTCGACAACAGCGGCGAATCCCTCGTCCTTTACGCCGCCAGCGGCCTCGAAATCTTCCGCTTCACCTACGGCACCACCATCGCCAGCGCCAATGGCGGCGGCCGCACCCTCGTCCGCGTCATCTCCAGCACCCACCCCGACCCTGCCGACTACACCTGGCGCGCCAGCACCGCCAATGGCGGCAATCCCGGCACCACCGACGCCTCCCCGTTCACCGGCGTCCCCCTCGCCGACGCCGACCGCGACGGCCTCACCGCCCTCATCGAGAACGCCCTCGGCACCAGTGACACCGTCGGCACCCCGCCTCCGTGGACCTTCATCAAAGACGCGCAAGGACGCTGGCTCTTCACCTTCCCCCGCGCCCTGAACGCCGACGACGTCACCCTCACCATCGAGAGCACCCCCGACCTCGCCACCCCGTTCACCACCGCCGCCGCGACCCTCATCAGCTCCACGCCCTCGGGCAACACCGCCATTGAGACCTACCAAATCGTCCCGCCCGGCGGAGCCCCCACGTTCTTCGTCCGGCTAAAAGCCACCCTCCGCTGACCCGGCGGAGCCTCTCCTCCGGTGTGGGAGAAAATCGCGAGCCCGTCCTGCTCTGATCGCGACTTGGAAAGTCGAGCGCGGGAAATCCACGGAGCCATTTCCTGTAAAGGAGATGCGTCCCCGAACACCTTCCCGCGAATGGATCAGGGCCCTTCCTTCCAAACGCCTCAACGCGGGGACCCACCCGCCACCTCCGCCAACAACGCCGCAGCCTCCCCCACGCACGTCTCAAACGGATCCGGCATCAACAAAGGCGCGCAGCCATCCACCGCGATCGAATCCCAATTCACCACAAACGCCGCCTCACTCCCCATCAGCCCCGCCACCGCCGCCCCCCGGCCCGCCGCCCTCGTATCCCCAGGCGGCCGAACTGATGCCGCAGCCGCATCGATCCGCGCATTCCAATCCGCAATCCGTGGCGCCGGCTCGATCCCCCCCAGAAACCCCTTCGCCGGATCGATATGATGATATTCCAGATCGAGACTCTCCAGCCACGGATCATCCCACTCCACCCCCTCGCTGTCCCGGAACGTCTCCAACAGCCACCGCTTCGTCACCCAATCCACCCCCCCCAGCAGCCGCGAATGATCCTCCCGGAGCGCCTCCAGCGTGAATCCCCAACTCTCCAGAATCCAATCCGTCTCCCCATCCCGTCCCGCCAAAACCCGCCGAGCGTGCGCCAGCAAGGTCTCCTGGATTTCCAAAGCCCCCCGCTGCCTCCCATCCTCCAGCATCACCTCCGCCCGCCCGGTTCCTTCGTGCGAGATCTTCCGCATCGCGATCACCGCATCGGCTAAAATGACATCCACAGGCAGCGAGCGCTCCTCCAGCATCGTGAGCACGAGCGAGGTCGTCCCGATCTTCAGCGCCGTGGCAAAAGGGCAGACATTCGAGTCGCCGACGAGCAAGTGCAGCCGGCGATATCGGCGGAAATCCGCAAGCGGCTCATCCCTCGCATTGATGATCGAGCGGTTGAACTGCACCCACTGGTAGATGTCGTTCACCATGTGGTCCGCGCGCTGCGAAAGCTGAAAATCCACCTTCACGCCCGCGGGCGGGGAACCCGGATCGAACGCATATTCGCGCGCCACACCCACCCGGCCACTCCCGGTGAAGATCTGCCGGGTGGCGAGAAAGGAAAGGAGCGTCCCGATCCCCGCCTCATCGAACTCGGTATCGCGCCGCATGAGGTAATTCTCGTGACAGCCAAAGGTCGCATCAGTGCGGTGATCGATATTGTTCCGGTAAAAGGCCACCTCACCGTCCGCGCCCATCTTTTCCACCGCCGCCTGCAAAAGCCGGTCGCCCGCGAAGTCGTAAGCCACCGCATCCACCAGCGAACGACACTCCGGGGAGGCGTATTCGAGGTGCCCCATATCGATGTAAATGCGGCCGCCATTCCGCAGAAACCCGCCATTCCCCGGCGGCTCCTCGTAGTCCCGATAGTGCCGGTCCAGCGCGCCGACTTTATCGACGCGAAACAGAAAATCCTTCACCCGCACCGGCCACGCATCCGCTCCGCCAACCCCCGCCCCCGAGACCAGGCAGCCATATTCGGTTTCGATGCCGACGACGCGGTTCAAGGCGCGCCCCGGTCAGTGCGCGAGGTAGAGGATGCGCCCGCACTGCTCGCAATGCGTCACCTCCCGAGCGGCACGGACCTTTGCTGAAGTCGCCGCCGTGATTTTCATGTGGCAGCCCATGCAGACATCGTGCTCCAGAGCGACCACGGCACTGTCGCCCTTGCTCCCGAAGAGGCGGTTGAAAGTATCGAGCAAATCCTCGTCCACCGCCTCCGCGAGCTTCGCGCGCTCGCTCTCCAACCCATCGAGCTGCGCCGCGATGGCCGCGAGTTTCTCGTCGAGATTCTGCGATTGCCGGGCGACCTGCGCCTTCACCTCCGTCGCGCTTTTCTCCAGCTCCGCGGTGGCCGCCTTTTGCTGCTCAGTCGCCTCCATCAGCTCCAGCTCGCGATCTTCGATCTTCGAGATTTCATCCTCAAAGCGTTTCACTTCATTCGTGAGCGCTTGGAATTCCTCGTTCTTCCGCGTCTGGAATTTCTGCACGTTGTACTTCGCAATCGTGTCCCGCTTCGACTGAGCCTCCACCTCGAGCTTCTTGCGCTCGACCTCGATCTCCTTGCCCTTGAGCTTGCCTGCCTCGAACTGCCGCCCGCTCGCCGCGAGGCGCTCCTCAAAGTCCTTGCGCTCCGCCGGAGCGAGCTTGAGCTCCAGTTTCAGCGAGCGGATTTTACGGTCGCGGTCTTGGAGGATAAGGAGCTTTTCGATCTCTGGAAGCATGGGGCGGAGTGTGCGGGGATGTGCGCGGCGGCGTCAACGCGCAGGGGGTCGAGTCATGATGAATTTCCCGTGGTCGTAGCTCGACTTGTAGTTCGAGACGAAGCGCTCAGGCGTGGCGGTCCCGTCAAAGGTGTACACGCCGCCGAAGATCGCGGCGAGCTCATGCGTGCCGTGAAAGTGCAACTCGTCCCCGCGCCGACGGCCCTCCAGCGGCACGTCGTAGCTCTTGGAAAAGGTGAGCCAGTTCGCCTTGAAATGCGCAGAGTATCGGCTTATGCCGGGCTTCGCTTGCGGGTTCGGCGGGAGCGCCGTGAGCGTGCAGTGGAGGGCACCGCCGGAGTTCTGATGATGCTCGCTGGTCCAGCGGCCCACCCATTTTCCAGCGAAAGGATCCGACTCGCCGCCAGCGCTTCGCGATGCTGCGGGATCATGTGTGGCACAGGCGGAGAGAGCGACCGCGAACGTGGCTGCGAGGAGAGATTTCATTGGGTGTTTTCGTTCAGGAAGACGCGCATTTCCTCTTCGTCGCCGTGAAAGGTGACGAGCGTGCAGATGCCGTCTTTCTCGATGATCGCCGAGATCAGCCCGCCGTCGTCGAAGATCTTCCAGTCCGGCTCGCCGTCGAGCTTCACGCCGAAATCCGCCGCGCGAAAAACGGCGATGAGCGAATCGTGGCTGTCGATGGCGATCTGCGCGACGGGATGCCCGTCCTGCTTGAAAACCCGCGCGCCGACTGCGGAAAGGCGCGCGATGCCGGGTGGCAGCGCAAAGCCTTCAAAGCCGTGCATGTAAAAGATATCGCCGAGTTCGCCAGCGGTGGAATGCGTGCGCTCGAGTTCCGCGCCGCTCATCCTGCCCGCCACCGCTGCGATCTTCTCGACCGCGCCGCGGCCGGGAAAATCGCCCCGATGATCGAGCGTGGTCCACGTGAAAAAGCCGATGGTGAGCAGCGCCCCCGCCAGCGCTGCGAGGATCGCGGGGTGGAAAATATGCGTCCGCAGCTTCACCGGCGCGGCGGTTGCATCGGACGTCGCGCCAGCGCAAATGCACGATGTTTCAGGTGGCTCGATCGCGCGGATTGCATCGATGATTTCCTGGTCGAACACGAGCTGCGCCTCGAGCTTCGCTCCCAAGACCGCGTCGCCTTTCGCGATCTTCGCGGCCTTCGCAATCCTTGCATCCATCGGCCTCTCCGCTCGGTAGCAAGGCAGCAGCGCCTCTGCCGCTTTCGGACTCATTGCGCCGCCTCCTCGCGGCTCCGCGCGCGCTGCAGAAATGCGCGGGCGCGGGTGAGAGTCTCAGCCAACCGGTCGATATTCATCCCGAGAATTTGCGCGATTTGGTCAGGCGAAAATGGATCGAGATAAAACAGCGCCAGCGCGCTGCGCTCCGGCTCCGGCAGCGAATGGAAGCGATCCGCGACCGTGCCGGTTTCGCTCTCCGCGTCGCGGGAAATCTCCATGCAGCGCTGCCGGATGCGCGTCGCCAGCCACGCCGCGCGGCGCGCTTCATCGCGGATGTCGGCGATGCGCCGCTCACCTTCTCGCAGCGTCTCAGAAAACGCCCGTTCGGCCGCTGCGTGGTCGCCCGTGAGAAGCAGGGCGAATCGGTAAAAATCCGCAAGGCCGGCGCGGGGGAGCAGCTCGTGTTGCACGCCGCCGTTTATTTCAAATCGCGACGAGAAACCACAAGCGCCGAATCGCGCGCCCGGTCTCGTTGACTTGCATTTCCCGGCTCCGTATCTTCCGCGCTACTCATTTTTCTCGTGAAGCACGTCCTTTTCATCTGCACCGGAAACATCTGCCGCAGCCCAATGGCGGAGGGGATGTTTCGCGAAATGGTGAAAGGCCGCGGCGACGTGATCGTGAGCTCCGCGGGCGTCGGCGCAATCCACGGGCAGCCGCCGAGCCTTCATTCCGTCGAGGTCCTGCGGCCGTGGGGCATCGAGATCGCGCGCCAGCGCAGCCAGCCGCTGAGCAAATATTTGGTCGAGGAAGCGACGCACATTTTCGCAATGACGCGCGGGCATCTCGAGACGATCCGCACGCTCTTTCCCGAGGCTGCGGAAAAGGGATACCTGCTCTGCGAATTTGAGCCGAAGCTCCGCGGCGCGCCCGACGTGCCGGACCCGATCGGGCTCGGGATCGACGCCTATTTCCAATGCCGTGACACGCTGAAAATCGCACTGCCGGGCGTCCTCAAATTTGTCGATAAACCCATGACCACCACGCCTCAACCCGCACCCGCTACCGCAGCTCCCGCCCGCGTCCTCCGCGTCGCACTCGGCGCAGATCACGGCGGCGTCGAACTCAAAAAAACGATCCACGCCGCGCTCACGAAAAAGGGATACATCATCTCCGACTTCGGCGTGAACACGCCGGACGTGTCGGTCGATTATCCGGATTTTGCCGAGGCGGTGAGCCGCGATGTGGTCGCGGGCGGTTCCGATTTCGGCATCCTCGTTTGCAAAAGCGGCATCGGCATGAGCATTGCCGCAAACCGCCATCCGCAAATCCGCGCGTCGCTCGTCGATAACGCCGAGGACGCGAAACTCACGCGGATGCACAACGACTCAAACGTCCTCTGCCTCGCGTCGAATCACGTCGAAGCCGTGAACGTCAACCGCATCGTCGAGGCGTTTCTCGTCACGCAATTTGAGGGCGGACGCCACGCGCGCCGGCTCGAAAAACTCGATCAAATCGGCGCGGCAGTGCGCGGAGCCGAATCGCTCGCGGAGGCCGACCCGGAGATTTTTGCAGTGATCGAGGCAGAGTCGCGGCGGCAGTTTGAAAACATCGAGCTCATCGCGTCGGAGAATTTCACGAGCCGTGCGGTCATGGAGGCGCAGGGCTCCTGTCTCACGAACAAATACGCCGAGGGCTACCCGACGCGCCGCTGGTACGGTGGATGTGAAAATGTCGATGTCGCCGAGCAACTCGCGATCGACCGCGCGAAGCAGCTTTTCGGCGGCGAACACATCAACGTCCAGCCGCACTCCGGCTCGCAGGCGAACATGGCGGTCTATTTTTCCGTCCTCCAGCCCGGCGACAAAATCCTGACGATGGACCTCGCGCACGGCGGCCACCTCACGCACGGGAACCGCGCGAATTTTTCCGGCCGCTTTTTTGAAATCTCGCACTACGGCGTGAGCCAAAACGACGAGCGGATCGACTACGACGCACTCGCGCAGCACGCCGCGGAATTCCGCCCGAAGATGATCACCGCCGGTGCTTCCGCCTACTCGCGGGTCATTGATTTCAAGCGCATGCGCGAGATCGCGGACTCCGTCGGCGCGCTGCTTTTCGTGGACATGGCGCACATCGCCGGGCTCGTCGCCGCGGGCGTGCATGCAAGTCCCGTCGAACTTGCCGATTTCACCACCACCACCACGCACAAAAGCCTGCGCGGCCCGCGCGGCGGCATCGTCATCTGCAAATCGCAATACGCGAAAGGCATCGACTCGCAGGTCTTCCCCGGCATCCAGGGCGGACCACTGGAGCACGTCATCGCGGCGAAAGCCGTCTGCTTCCACGAAGCGCTCCAACCCGGCTTCAAAGCCTACGCGCAGCAGATCGTGAGCAACGCAAAAGCACTCGCCGCGCGCCTCGCGCAGAACGGATACCGCATCGTCTCCGGCGGCACCGACAACCACCTCATGCTCGTCGATCTGCGCCCCGCCGGCATCAACGGCAAACTCGCGCAAGAGACGCTCGACCACGCCGGCATCACCGTGAACAAAAACGGCATCCCGTTCGACACCGAGAAAATCACGCTCGGCGGCGGCATCCGCGTCGGCACTCCGGCGGTCACGACGCGCGGGATGAAAGAGGAGTCCATGATGGAAATCGCCGACCTCCTCCACCGCGGACTCCAGCAAAAAGACTCACCCGCCGAGCTTGAAAAAATCCGACTCGAAGTGCGTGAAATGATGCGCCGCTACCCGTTGCCGGGGTGACAGCCGCAGCAGCGGCGCTTGGCATTCGCGCTGCGATGCTCTGAAGCCATGGCGGCTGAAGTTCCTGCGCAGTGAGTTGAGGTCGTTAAGCGACTTGGGTGCCATGCCTTGCACATTCACTCATCCGCTCGCTGTTGTGCCTTTTCGCCGGTTGTGCCCGGCGAGGTTGAGCTATGCGGCATTGGTCGTTGGCAGCATGTCCCCGGACTTCGGCTATTACTTGGGGCAGTTTCCGTTAGCTCGATTCGCACATACGATTCCCGGCAGCTTCGCCATCTGTCTGCCGTCGGGCTTGCTGGCCCTCGTCATCTTTTACTGCCTGCGCCGTCCGCTTTGCTTCATCCTCCCGCAGCCGCACCGAGCCGCGCTTACGCCGTTGTCTGAAGTGCGAGCACTTCTTGACTGGCGAAGCCGGCTCGTCGCCGTTGCCTCCCTTTTGCTGGGTGCGTGGAGCCACACCATCTGGGATTCGTTTACCCATGAAGGCGCGTGGACGGTGCGCCACCTTGCCGTATTGAGGGCACCACTCCTTCAGATCGGTGGGACGGCGCTTCCCACATCCTACGTTTTGCAACAAACGAGCACTTTCGGTGGCGGCGCTGTGCTCGCGGTGATGTATTTCCTTTGGCTCCGACGACAACCCTGTGCGCCTGCCGCGAGCGACCGCTTTTCCTCCGACGGTTGGCGATATGTTCTTCTCGGCTCGCTTGTTGTCATCGCACTCCTCGGCGCCATTCCCTCGGCTCTCCGCATGGCTTCGCTTTTCGAAGGCTACACCGCGCTCCGTGTTTTCGTATTTCGCACCGGAGTTTATGCGTCCGCGATTTTCCTCCCGGTAATCGCCTTCTCGGCCTGCGTTCTACACGCCGTTCACCGGAGAAGCTCACAGCCGACAGCCGAGAAAATCGAGGGATGACGCAAAGAGTGTGGTGGGCGCAAGTCGCAGTTTTGGGGAGTAAATGAGATCAGCGGCAATGCAAGGCGATGTCAGATATGAGCAGCGCCTCGGCATTTTCGCCGTATGGAGCTTGCGCAGCGGGGCTGCCATCTGGCCCCACGATGAGGGAGCAACCGATGCAGCTTCTCCCTTTCCACGGACCCGCGGTGACTGGCCCGACGTTGCTCGCGCCCGCGATCCAGATGCCGTGCTCGCGCGCGACGCGTCCGTAGCAATCGCGCCACAGCGCGCCGTACGGCTCGCGGGCTTGATCGTGATCGGACGGGACCGCCCACGCGCACGGTGAGACGATGAGTTGCGCGCCCATCAGCGCGAGCGTGCGCGAGATCGCTTCGCCGGGTGCAAACGCGTCGGCGCAAATCATGACGCCGAGCGTGCCGAGCGTCGTGTGCGCCACGGCGAGGCGGTCGCCGCGGGCGTAAAGGTCCTGCGCGAAATCGAGTTCGTGGATTTTGCGATGATGCAGGAGCAGTTCGCCTTCCGGCGAAATGAGCACGGCGGCATTGAACCGCAGCAGGCCCGCCACCTCCACCAGTCCGGCGCAGAGATGCACCCGCTCGCGGCAGGCGATGGCGCGTAATCTCTCGAACGGTGCACCGCCTGGAATCGACCCCGCGGATTCGCGCGCCGACGGATGAGTCCAGCCGCAATCCAAGGTCTCCGGCAGCAGCACCAGGTCCGCGCCGGCCGCCGCCGCCTCGCGCACACGCTCCTCCGCGCGTGCGAGATTTGCCTTCACGCGACCGGGCTCGACGAGCATTTGCACGAGGGCGAGGCGCAGCGAGCAAGGCATGGTTCCGATAGAAACATACGAATTTTGCCACGCAATTCATCCCGGGGTTCCGACCGACCCGGCGCGCGCGGCGGATGCTCGCAAATCCGAATGGGCCTGCAACAATCGGCGCATGAATACGCGGTTCATGCAAAGCGCTCCCCCAGTGAAGAGGATGATGAGTTTCCCACGCGCGATGCTGCCGCTCCTGCTGGCGTTGGCGGCGCTTTCGGGCGCAGCGTTTGGCGCTGACGCGGATGCGCGGTCGGGCGAGCTGAAGACGCTCGACGGTTATTTTCCCTTCGCTCCATCGGAGTCGCGGGCGGCTTGGGAAAAGCGCGCGGATCAAGTGCGGATGCGGGTTCGTGTGGCGGAGGGCATTTGGCCGGAGCCGACGCGGACGCCGCTGAATGCGGTGGTGCATGGGCGGATTGAGGGAGACGATTACACGGTCGAAAAAGTCAGCTTCGAGTCGATGCCGGGACTTTTCGTTACGGGAAATCTTTACCGTCCGCGCGGCGAGGCGGCGTTGAAAAGGCCGGCGATTTTGTGTCCGCATGGGCACTGGGACGAGGCGCGTTTTCAAGTTCTAGGCAATGCGGAAATCGCGAAAGAAATTGCTTCGGGCGGTGAGTTTTTGCCGAACGGCGGGCGCAGCATGTTCCAGTCGCTTGGAGTGCGACTCGCGCGCATGGGGTGCGTCGCGTTCGTTATCGACATGCTCGGATATTGCGACAGCAAGCAGCTCGATTTTGCACTCGTGCACAAATTTGCGAAGCAGCGTCCGGAGATGAACACGCGGGAAAATTGGGGCCTTTTCAGCCCGCAGGCGGAGGCGCACGCGCAGAGCGCGATGGGCTTGCAGACTTGGAATTGCGTGCGCGCGCTCGACTTCCTCACTTCGCTCCCCGACGTCGATCCGGCGCGGCTCGGCTGCACGGGCGCGAGCGGCGGCGGCACGCAGACGATGCTACTCGGAGCGATCGATCCGCGGCTGGCGGTGGAGTGCCCGGCGGTGATGGTTTCGACAGCGATGCAGGGCGGATGCACTTGCGAAAATGCGTCTCTGCTGCGCGTTGGCACGGGTAATGTCGAGTTCGCTGCGCTCTTCGCTCCGAAGCCGCTCGGCATGACCGCGGCGAATGACTGGACGAAGGAAATGCCGACGAAAGGCTTCCCGGAATTGCAGCGCCATTTCGCGATGATGGGCGCGCCGGAGCACGTCGCGCTGTGGCCATTTCTGCAATTTGGGCACAACTACAACGCCGTCAGCCGCGCGAAAATCTACGCGTGGTTCAACGAACACTTCGCGCTGGGCCTCGCGCCGGAAAAGCTCGTCGAGCGCGAGTACACGCTTCTCCAAAAAGACCAGCTCACCGTCTGGGACGCCGCGCATCCGGCTCCCGCGGGCGGTCCGGATTTCGAGCGCGGGCTGCTCCGCTGGTGGAATGACGACGCGCAAAAGCAGATCACGGCTTCAACGGCGCAATTCCGCAAAATCGCCGAGCCCGCGTGGGAGATCATCCTCGGGCGCACGCTCGCGGAGGTCGGCGGGGTGGAGTTCGACCTCCAGTCGAAAGTGGAGCGAGATGACTACTGGGATCTTACGGGTCTCATCCGCAATACGACCTACGGCGAGAACGTCCCCGCGCGCTTTTTACATCCGAAAAAGTGGAGCGGCAAGACGGTCATCTGGCTCGACGAACGCGGGAAGATCGGGCTCTTCGACAAAAAGACGATCCGCCCGGAAGTCCGGCAGTTGCTTGATTCCGGGGCGAGCGTCATCGGCCTCGACCTCTTCCAGCAGCCGGAGAATCCCACCCAAACGCGCCGCGTTTCGAACCCGCGCGAGGCCGCCGCATACACCTTCGGCTACAACGACGCGCTCTTTTCGCAGCGCGTCCACGACATCCTCACCACCATCGAGTTCATCCGCAAAAACGACCACGCGCCGCGCAACATTTCGATCGTTGCGCTCGACTCCACGGGCCCGCTCGCCGTCGCCGCCCGCGCCCTTTTCGGCCCGGCGCTCTCGCGGGTCGCGGTCGCTATCCACGGCTTCCGTTTCGATGGCATCCTCGACCTCCGCAACCCCGGCTTTCTGCCCGGCGCGGCCAAATATGGCGGGCTTGCCGGCCTCCTCGCGCTTGGCGCTCATGCGGAGGCGCGCGTGCTCACGGGCGATTCCAGCCTCGCCACCACCACCCGCGCGTTTGCATCGGGTGCGCCGCTGGTGACGTTCGCGGACGCCTCCAGTCCCACCGCCGATTCGATCCGCTGGGTCATCGCGGACTGAACGTGCCTTCATCACCCCCGAAATCCGACCCTGAAAACCTCCCTCGTCCTCCCCATCGTCCTCGCTCTGGCCGTGCTCACCCCCGGTTGCGCGCTTTTCAAGCACCCGCCTAAGCCGCCGCGCGCCGAGGTCGTCGGCATTCCCAGCTTTGTTGGCACGGTTGCTGTCGTCGATGAGGACGATCGCTTCGTGCTCATCGACACCGACTACACGAGCACCCTCGAGCCCGGCACCGAACTCAAAACCCTCACCGGCCAAACCGAAACCGGCACCCTGCGCCTCAGCCCCGAGAAGCGCCGCCCATTTTTCGCGGCCGACATCGTCTCGGGCGCTCCGAAGAAAGGCGACCGCGTGCTGCAGATCATCCGCAAGACCGTTCCCCGGCAGTGAGATTCCTCCTCGCATCTCTCCTCGCCGTCACCGCGATCTTCGCAGACGAGCCCCGGTTCACGCCCGTCTTCATTGGAGGTCAGGATGGCTATCCGGTCTATCGGATCCCCTCCGTCGTCGTTGGGAAAAGCGGCACCGTGCTGGCATTTGCGGAGGCCCGGAAAAGCCGCACCGATCAGGCGCAGAACGACATCGTCCTCAAGCGCAGCACCGACGCCGGCGCCACATGGGGACCGCTCCAGCTCATCCACGACGACGGCGCGAACTCCCTCAACAACCCCACGGCCCTCGTCGCCGACACCGGCCGCATCTTCCTCCTCTACCAGCGCATCCCCGGGCACCTCACCGAGCACAGCAAAGACAAAATCGCCGCCGGCTACGACGGCCCGGACATCTACCGCACCCTCCTCGTCACCTCCGACGACGACGGCGCGACCTGGACTCCCCCGCGCGACATCACCCGCGGCACCAAGCGCCCCACCGGCGCCACCACCGTCTGCAGCGGCCCCGGCATCGGCATCCAGCTCACGCGCGGCCCGCATCGCGGCAGGCTCATCGTGCCCTTCAACGAAGGCCCCTACGGTCGCTGGAACAACTACGCGGCATTCAGCGACGACTCGGGCGAGACCTGGCGCTGCGGCGCGGATGTCCCGGGCGCATTCCTCGGCGACCGCAGCCAGGTGAATGAAGTCCAGATGGTCGAGCTCAGCGACGGCAGCGTGCGGCTGAACTCCCGCCAATTCGCGGGCGCCAAAATGCGCAAGAACGCCATCAGCCGCGACGGCGGCCAGACCTGGACGCACGTCGAGGACGTCCCCGCGCTCCGGGACCCGAGCTGCATGGCCTCCATCTTCCGTTTCGACTTCGACGAGGCGAAAGGCCGCATCCTCTACACTGGTCCCGACAGCCAGCGGCGCGACACCGGCACCCTCCACCTGAGCACCGACGACGGCGCGACATGGCCCGTGAAAAGAATCCTCTATCCCGGTTCCTTCGCCTACAGCGTCCTCACGCGCCTCGCGGATGGGAAAGTCGGATGCCTCTTTGAAGCCGACGATTACCGACGCATCGTCTTCGCCACCCTCCCGCTCGATTGGCTACTGGAACAGCCCGCGACGGCCCCGGCCAACCCCGATTTGAGATAAGACAGTCGCCTTCAACCCGGACGACCCGCTCGTGAATGGTTCTGGGCCGTTTCTGCCAGTCGCCTCTGGGCTGAATGGGCGCTGCGACGCGTTATCCCATCGCCGCAAGCCATTCGCGGTGGATTTTGGGGGAGATTTCGGAGGGCTTGATCTCGCTGCGACCTCCCCAGAAGACGTTGGTGTAGCTGACGGGGATGCCGCAGTCCGCGAGGTGCGCGTCGATCGCGGCTTTGTGGGCGAAGATGCGCTCTTTTTCCGTCCCGTGGCCGACTGCCATGATGTTGACGTTTTTGAAGCCCGCCCCGCCCTCGCGCCAATAGGCGTGCGTGAGGAACTCGTGGCGTCCGACTTCACCCCCGGCCTCGACCTCGCGACCCGGCGGCACGGCCCAGTGGAAAAGCGCGTTGAAACGCGTCACGCGCTGTCCGCCGGCGCTCGGCTTCACATGCTCCAGAAACGTCGAGAAACGCCCGATCACCTGCCGCGAATTCAGCCCCTCCGCAGTCGCGCAAAACGTCTCCAAATCCACGCCCGCTTCCGCCGCGCGCGACGCCCACGGATTCGCGCCGATTTCGTCCGGCGTAAATTCGCGCTTCAGGGCGAGGAGGACATCCCACTCCTGTTGCGTGAGCTCCACCGCGCCGACCCGGATCATCCGCGCGGTTTCGGGGATGCGGTCGCCGGGCTCGATGGTCTTGCGCCGCACATGGCCGACGCCGAGCGCGAAGATCCCCTTCGCTGGCATGAGCTTGAAACGCTCGCAGCCCGTGTGGCGCAACAGTACCTCGCAGTGCGCCGCGAGCGACTCGCCGACCGGGACTTTCAACGTCGTCCACAGCCGATACTCGCTGCCAGCGGTCTGATGGTCGGTCGAACGGACGACGACGTGCCCGCTGAACGGGTCCTTTTGAAACATGAAATCGAAAGCGCCATTCAGCTTTTCCTCCGGCACCGTCCACGCCACGAGCGCGCCCTCCGCGAGATTGCTCGCCACGAGCGTCTGCCGCACGCGCCGGATCGTCCCCGCCTCCAGCATCGCGCGGATGCGGGCGTGGACCGTGTCGATCGGCACGCCTGAAAGACGCGCAATTTCGAGAAAAGGCTCGCGGACAAAGCCGGCGATCTTGTCCTCGGAAACCGCGAGGATCTGGGCGTTGACGGGGTCGGAATGTTCGATCGGAAGCATGGGACCGCCGACACTAAACAGCGCGCCTCCGATGACAACTCCGCGCCTGTCTCAGCGGCATTCTATTTCATGCAACTCTACTGCTTCACTGCTTGTTCCTAGAGGTTGACAGTTCTCCGCTCCGCAGATTCAGAATGCGCCGAAGCGGATGACATCAGCATCACAGGATTCACCCGCAATCATCGGGCGATGGAATGTCTCACTCGATAGGCAAGGCGAGGCCTCCCGCGACGCGCTACGCCCGCTGGCTGAGCGGCATTGGTATTGTGTCTATGCGTGGTGGCGGCGCGCAGGCGTGGATGCTGAAAAAGCAGACACTGCCACTCTCGCGTGCTTCACGCGCTGGCTCACGAGCGAGCCTCCTGCGCGGGAGGAAACCAATGCTACGCGGATGCGCGAATGGCTGCCCGCGCGCCTCGCGGAACTCGCCGAGCGTGGCGTAAAGCTGACCGATCCCGCCGCCATCGCGATCGATCCCGAATCGGCCGAGCGCCGCTATGCCAGCGAGCCGGAAGGCGATCCCGACACCGTCTTCCACCGCCGCTGGGCGCTCACGATTCTGGAATCCACGCACGACCTTTTGCGCGACGAACACGCCGCCGCGAATCGGGACGAGATGTTTGAGGATCTCGTTCCCTTCATCCGCTACGGCGGCACCGGCGAGGAGCGCTACAAGGCATTCGCCACGGCGCACGCGATGAGCGTGGGCGCGGCGCACCGGGCCGTGTTCGAGTTCCGCACGCGCTACCGCGAAGTCCTCCACGATTTCATCCGCGACACGCTCGACGATGCCGCGGACCTCGCCAGCGAGATGACCTCCCTGCTCTGCGCGTGCGATTTCACCCCGCAGCAGGTCACGAGTCTCATGGCCGCCGCCGAGGACGACGGCGCACCCGCGGATCGCGTGGAGCATCCTCTCGCGCGCCGCCAGTTGCCCCCTGAGGAAATGCTCGCCCGCGCCATGCAGAGCGTCCAGATGAGCAGCGGCGGCGCGCACGGCTGGGAGCCCCCGACCGTCGAGGAAACTGCGCGGCTTTTCCCCGGCTACGAGGTGCTCGGCCTCCTCGGCCGCGGCGGCATGGGCGCGGTCTATCAGGCGCGGCAGACCTCGCTCGACCGACTCGTCGCCATCAAGCTCCTGCCGCTCGAGGTCAGCGTGGACCCCACTTTCGCCGACCGCTTCCGCCGCGAGGCGCGGGCGATGGCAAAGCTCAACCACCCGAACATCATCGCCGTCTTCGACTTCGGCACGACCATCGAGGGCCACCTCTTCATCGTCATGGAATACGTCGATGGCGCGAACCTCGCGTACATCATCCACCACAGCGGCCTCGACGCTGCGCAGTCGCTCTCCATCGTCGAGCAGGTCTGCTCTGCACTCGGCTACGCGCATGGCAAAGGCATCATCCACCGCGACATCAAGCCCGCCAACGTCATGATCGACACCGAAAGTCAGGTGAAGGTCGCCGACTTCGGCCTCGCCCGCCTCATCGACAACGCCGCGCCCGACCTCGGCCGCACCACGACCGGCACCGTCATGGGCACGCCCGATTACATGGCCCCCGAGCAGATGCGGGACATGAACGTCGATCACCGCGCCGACATCTACAGCCTCGGCGTCATGAGCTACGAAATGCTCTGCCGCGAAGTGCCAAAGGGCGCCTTCCGGCATCCCAGCGTCCGCACCGGCTGCGACCAGCGCATCGACCACATCGTCCTCAAGGCCATGCAGCAGGCCCCCGACCACCGCTACCAGAGCACGCAGGAGATGAAAGCAGACGTGCAAGCCGCGCGCACGCCGCGCATCGTCCCCGCACCGCAACCCGCCGCGCCGAGGCCAAAGCCACCCGCGCTCGCCCAGCGCGCGCTCGCCAAGCCCGTGCGTCCGTTCGCGCCATTGCCGCCGCCTGCGGCGAAAGGGCGCGCGCCATTGTACGTTGCCATCGCCGCCGCCATCATCGCGCTCATCGGCGGCGGTATCTATTTCGCAAAGGTGAAGCCCAACGCAATGACCCAAAACGCCACGAGCGCCCAGCTTCCCTCGCTCGCCGCCGCGACCAAGGATGCACCGTTCGTGAACACCCTCGGCATGAAGTGCGTCCCCGTGCCAATCACCGGCGGGCCGACGGACGGGCAGCCCGTGCTCTTCAGCGTGTGGGAGACGCGCGTGCAGGACTACGAGGTATTTTCCCAGGAAACCATACGCCTCTGGCCAAAGGTCCAGTTCGAGCAGGGGCCGACGCATCCCGCAGTGAATGTGACATGGGAGGATGCGACGGCATTCTGCGCGTGGCTCACCGAACGCGAGCGGAAGGTTGGTAAGATCAGTGCGGGCGAAGCCTACCGACTGCCGAGCGATCACGAGTGGAGCTGCGCCGTCGGCATTGGCGGGCAGGAAAATGCGGAGCGTCCCGCCGAAGAGAAGGTTGGGAAACTCGCGAATCTTCGTCCGTGGGGAATCGCGTGGCCGCCGCCGAAGGAAGCAGGAAATTACGGCTCGGAGGAGTTGAGGCGCGAAATCGAGACGGGCAAATTCGTTTCAGGTTATGGAGGCGTCATCGACGGATATTCGGATGGATTCGCGCACACCGCGCCGGTTGGGAGTTTCACGCCCAATGGGCTCGGCCTCTACGACCTCGGTGGGAATGCGTGGGAGTGGTGCGAAGACAGGTTCAACAGCCTACAACAGGACCGCGTGGAACGCGGAGCTTCGTGGGATAACCGCAACCCTGGGGAACTACTGGCGTCGCACCGCAATAAAAATGCGTCCACCTTTCGCTCTCCCACCTCCGGCTTCCGCGTTGTTCTGGCGTCAGCGCCCTCTGGATAGCCAGCTCAGACAACAACCACGCTCACTACCACCACGAAGGACGCGCCATTTGTGAACAGGGTCAGCTCGTGCTGCCTTGCGTGGATTCTTCAAAAGCTATCCGTCGGCGCGCGCCGATATTGTTCGCGGCGGCCGAGTTGGGCGGCGTGATGGACCAGATCTTTCGCCACGATCGAGGTGAAGAGCCCGACGCTGACACCCGCTCCGCGCAGCTTTTGGGCGACCCACAGGTTGCACATTTTCGGAAAGTAAAAGTGGCCGCGCGCGAGGTAGAAGCGGCTGTCTGGAAAGTAACCCGGGCCGATGGGAATCGGCTTCCCCGCTGGATCGAGGGCGAACGTGGCGTCGAATTCGCGGATGAGCGCACGGGCATTTTCTGCCGGGATGTCGAAGCGAATCACATCGCTGTGCGCAAATCTCCGCGCGAGCGCGCCGCGCACCGGGACGACATGCAGGGTGGTCGAATCGAGGCCGAAAATCGCGCGAAAGATCGTGAGGGGATCGACATGGCCTTGGTAGAAGCGGGATGCGCCCCAGCCGATGACGACGATGTCGGGGCGCGGGTCGGTGGTGATCATTTCCGCATGGGGAAAATCGCGCGCCCGGAAGGCGAGGGAGGAGTGAAAGCCATTGCTCACGAGCCACACGGGAAGCTCCGGATCCGACGGGCCGGCGATGCCGCCCGCCGCCCCGCAAAGCAAAACCGAGAGGCAAAGAACGAAAGCGCGCGACCGATTCATGCGCGCACATTAGATACCCACCCGTGACATTGCCAAACGCCTCCGCGCCGACGATCAGCGTGATAATCCCCGTCTGGCGCGACCTCGAAGCGTTGCACGGCTTGGTGCCGTTTCTGCTATCGCAGCCCAGCGTGCGCGAGGTGATCGTCGCGCTCGCTGATGCCACGCCCGCGGCGCTCGCCACGGTGGAGCATCTCGGCGCGCGAGTGATCGACGCGGGCACTCCAAACCGCGGCGCGCAGATGGATGCCGGTGCCGCCGGGGCCACCGGCGACTGGCTGCTCTTCCACCACGCCGATACCGAAATCACCGCCGCGCACATCGCCTCGCTCGCCGCCGTGTCGGACCGCGACGTGCCCGGCGGCGCGTTCTATCGCCGCTTCGATTCACGGCATCCCCGGCTCATGTGGCTGGAGCCGATCGAGCGTTTCCGCAACCGCACCTCCGGCGCGCTCTACGGCGATCAGTCCATTTTCGCGCGCCGCGATGCCTTCAACCAACTCGGCGGCTTCCGCGGCCTGCCGCTCATGGAGGACGTGGATTTCACGCGCCGAATGCGCCGTGCCGGGCGCGTGATTTTACTCGATCCGCCGATCGCCTCCTCGCCCCGCAAACACATCGCGCGCGGGTCTTGGCGCACCACTTTCCAAAACATCCTGCTGCTTGTGCTCTACTCGGTCGGCGTCTCACCGCGCCGTCTGCACGCATGGTATTACCCCGCATCTGCGGGAGAAACTTCGGACATTCGAGGGTCGCAGGTGGCGCGAGCGCCGAAGCCATGAGATAAGATGCTCGCCATGCCCGCCACCACCCCACAGCCTCCATCCAAATGGCGTGCCCGCTGGCACGCCTTTCGCCATCCCGTCGCCGAGGAAAAGGCCGCGATCCTGCGCGACCGCTGGGCCTCGCTCCCGGCCGAGCTGCAGACGCCGAATCAAATCTCCGGACGGCATCTCACGCACTGCGGCTTCACGCTCGGCGCGAGCTTTTGCTCCTTCCACTGCACGCACTGCTACCTCCCGCAGAATGCCAACGACGTGCCGCTCCCATCGCTCGCGCAGATGAAAGACCAGATCGCTGCGAACCGCCGGATGCAGGGTCCGGGCGGCGGATTGCAGATCACGGGCGGCGACGTGGCCGACGCGTATTGGCGCAGCGGCCGGCAGGAGGAGCTAGTGGAAATCGTGCGCTTCGCCTACTCGACCGGCCTCGTGCCGATGCTGATGACCCACGGGCAGACGCTCATCGAGCACCCAGAGTTTTTAGAAAAGCTCGTCGTCGAAGGCGGCTTGCGGCAGGTCGCCGTGCATGTCGATATGACGCAGGCGGGCCGCCACGGATACCCGATCGGGCGGATCAAATCGGAGGCAGACTTGCATCCCGTGCGCGAGGCCTTCACCGAGCTCGGATGGCGCATCCGGGAGAAGACGGGCGCGGCGCTGGAGTTCGCGCACAACTGCACGGTCACGCGCAAGAACATCGATGGCGTGCCGGAGATCATCCGCTGGGCGCTCGCCGATCCGCGGCGCACGCAGCTCTGGCGGATGCTCAGCTTTCAGCCCGAGGCCGACACGGGCCGCACGATCTACTCCGAGCGCCCGATCACGCCGGCGCTGACTTGGGAGAAAATCTGCGAGGGCGTCGGCATGGACCTGCGCCGGGATGTCAGCATCTTCGGCCATCCCGACTGCAACTCGTGGACTTCGCTGCTCGTCTCGCAGACGACCGGCGCGATCTTCCCCACGCTCCCCGACGACTCGAAATGGGACGCGATCCTCGGCCGCGTGCTCGAGCGCATCGGCGGCATTTCGTTGATGAACGACGACGCCGGTACGCCGCCATTTCGCATCCTCGGCGCGCTCGCGCACAATCCGCTGCTCGCGGTGAAGCTTCTCGCGTTCATGGCGAAATTCGCGGTCTCGGGCAAGATCCCCGCCGCCGTATCGCGCGATCTTTTGCGTGGAAAGGTGCACACCGTCGGGATCGGGATGCACAATTTCATGGACGCCGCCGTCGTCGCCACCGCGGCGACCGACCCGGTCATCAAGTCGCGCCTCGACTCGTGCGTCTTCAAAGGCGCGGTGCGCGAAAACGGCGAGTGGACCGCCGTGCCGATGTGCCAGATGAATCAGGAGCGCTGGAGCAAAGTGTACGACGAACGCCTCGCCGATCCCGAGCTGCGGAATAAGCCCCAAGCCAACCGCATCCAAGCAACAGTGCCGCACGAAGAGCCGGTTGGCGTCTAATTTTCCAACACATGAACCCATCCGAAATGCCCGTCGAAACCGCCGTCAAACAACGCTACGCCGCAGGTGCGCAGGCGCAGGAAGCAGCGCTCTGCTGCCCGGTCGATTACGATCCGCAATATCTGAAAGTGATCCCGCAGGAAGTCATCGAGCGCGATTACGGCTGCGGCGATCCGAGCAAGCATGTGCGCCGCGGAGAGACGGTGCTCGACCTCGGCAGCGGCACCGGAAAAATCTGCTTCATCACCTCGCAGGTCGTCGGACCGGAGGGCCGCGTGATCGGTGTGGACATGACCGACGCCATGCTCGAAGTCGCGCGCCGCAACGCGCCGATCGTCGCCGAGCGCATCGGCCACGCGAACGTTGAATTTCGCAAAGGCCGCATCCAGGACCTCGCGCTCGATTTGGAAAAGCTCGACGCCGAGCTGAAGTCGCGTCCCATCGCGAGCGCCGACGCCTTTCTCGCCGCCGAAGACCTCGCGCAGGAACTGCGGCTCAAGCACCCGCTCGTCGCCACCGAATCCATCGACGTCGTCGTCTCGAATTGCGTGCTGAACCTCGTCGAGCCGCGCGCCAAGCGGCAGATGTTCGACGAGCTTTTCCGCGTCCTGAAAATCGGCGGACGCGCAGTGATCTCCGACATCGTGGCCGATGAAGACGTGCCAGAGGAAATGCAGAACGACCCCGAGCTCTGGAGCGGCTGCATCTCCGGCGCGCTCACCGAGGGCGATTTTCTCGAGGCATTCGAGAACGCCGGATTTTACGGAATGCGGATTCTGAAACGCGACGAGGAGCCGTGGCGCACGGTCGGCGGCATCGAGTTTCGCTCCGTCACGATCGAGGCGTGGAAAGGCAAACAGGGCGCGTGTTTCGAGCACAATCAGGCGATCGTTTATCGCGGTCCGTTCAAGGCGGTGCTCGACGACGACGACCATCACATCACGCGCGGCGTCCGCCATGCCGTGTGCGACAAGACGTTTCAGCTCTTTAAAAAAGAGCCGTATGCGGAGCACTTCGACTTCATCGAGCCGCTGACCCCGATCGCCCCGGAAGCCGCTCTGCCATTTGATTCCGGGCGATCGGAACTCCGGCATCCGCGCGAAACCAAGGGCCTCGACTACGACGCCACGAGCGAGGAATCGAGCTGCTGCGGCTCGGACGGCGGCGGTTGCTGCTGATGCGATGAATCGGTTCGACACCGCCATCGCCGAACGCGGTCGCACACTGTATCGCGACGCCCCGGAGATTCTGCAAATCAACGTCGGCAAGCTGTGCAATCTCACCTGCTCGCACTGCCACGTGAATGCCGGACCGTCGCGCAAAGAGATCATGACGCGGGACACGCTCGACCGGATTCTCGATTGGTTTGCCGACACCGACCTCCCGACGCTCGACCTCACTGGCGGCGCGCCGGAGATGATTCCCGACTTCCGCCACGCCATCGAGCGCGTCCGCGAAATGTCGCCGCGCCGCCGGATCATCGACCGCTGCAACCTCACGATTCTGCTGGAGCCCGGCTACGACGGACTCGCGGAATTTCTCGCCGAAAACGAAGTCGAGATCGTCGCCTCGATGCCGTGCTACTCGCCGGAAAACGTGAACGCGCAGCGCGGCGACGGCGTCTTCGATGGGAGCATCACCGCGCTGCAACTCCTTAACCGCCTCGGTTACGGCACGCGTCCCGAGCTCCCGCTGCATCTCGTCTATAACCCGAACGGCGCAAAGCTCCCCGGCCCGCAAGCCGAGCTCGAAGCCGACTACAAACGCGAACTCGCCGAGCATTTCGGCATCACGTTCAACAGCCTCTACACGATTACGAATCTCCCCATCTCGCGCTTCGCCAGCTACCTGCGGCACGAGGGGAAATACGACGAATATCTCGCGCTGCTGATCGAGTCTTTCAACCCCGCGACTGTCGATGGCCTCATGTGCCGCAACACGATCAACGTGAGTTGGCAGGGCGAAACGCACGACTGCGACTTCAACCAAATGCTCAAGCTCCCGCTCGCCGGAAACGGCCGCGCTTTCGTCTGGGACCTCGATCCCGCCACGCTCGCAGGTCTCCCCATCGCCACCGCCGACCACTGCTTCGGCTGCACCGCAGGCGCCGGCTCGAGCTGCGGCGGCTCACTCCTCTAAAATGAAAACAAACAACCTGAAATCGCTCGTCGTCATCGCCTGCGCGGTCGCGTTCATCGCCATCACCACCGGCTGCGCTACGGCCAAGGAAAAGCCGATCACCGTCGCATTCCCCGCCGGCATCCACCACGAAGCGTGGGACGCGCTCGTGAAGAAATACGTGAACGAAAAAGGCCTCGTGGCCTACGCGAAATGGAAGGCAAACGCCGCCGATCAAAAAGCGCTCGCCGACTACCTTGCTCAGTTCGGGGCGAAGCCCGAGCCGGCGGCAAAAGGCGACGAGCTCGCGGCTTCCGGGATAAACGCCTACAACGCCTTCGCGATCCACACGATCCTTGAAAACTACCCGGTCGAAAGCATCCACAAAATCTCCGGCGTCTTTGAAAATCGCGCCCATCTCATCGGCGGCAAAAAAGTCGCCCTCAACGACATCGAGCACGGCACCATGCGCCCGCTGCTCGGATACCGCGCGCACGCCGCGCTCGTCTGCTGCGCGCGCAGTTGCCCGCCGCTCCGGCGCTTCGCCTACACCGCCGCCGGCCTCGATGGCCAAATCGAAGTCGCCTATACGAACTGGCTCGCCCGCGAGGATCTCAACAAATACGAGCCCGACAAAAACCAGGTCGAGATTTCGAGCATCTTCAAGTGGTTCAAGGAGGACTTCGAAGCCGCCGGGGGCGTGCCGAAAATCCTCGGGATGTATGGCCCGCTCGCTCAGCGCCCGTTCCTCGCGAAAGGCGGCTACAAGATCGAAAACCTTCCTTACCACTGGGGTCTGAACGACCAAAGCGCCCTCGGCAAAGACTACTCGAAGAGCGACCTGATCTTCGACCACATCTTCAAGTAAGCAGCGGCGCTCGTGACCTGCGAGGAGCGAGAATTCTGCACTGACTACCGCCCGAAGAACCCTCGCAGCTCCGCTCGGAATTTTTCCGCTTCCTCGAGATGCACGATGTGGTCGGAGCGCTCGAACCAGATTAGCCGCTTCCCATGCGGTGCGCGGAGTTTTGCGAAATAGTCCGCGCCGAGCGTCGGACTTAGGACAGTGTCGCGGCGGCCGAGGAAAAACGCGACCGGCACGTCGATTTGCGGTACCTCGTATTCGAGATCGTGGCTCCACGCATCGTGCTCCAGCGCGTGTCCGGAAAACTTGATCCCGCGCAGCGTGTCGAGGTCGTCCGCAAGCGAGTAATACGGCGATTGCAGCCCGAGCCAAATGTATCGCGAGAGCGTCATCTCGTGCTTCACCGGCGGCTGAACAGCTTTCGTGATCTTGTTCACTTCGCGTTCGAGTTTCCGCGTGGCATACGGCGGCTCGCCGATCTCGTGGAGCCGCTCCGCGACGTTTTGAAAGCCCCGCGCCTCGGCCACCGCGATGCCCTCGCGATGCAGCAGGAGCTCCGAGTGCGGCACACTCACGAGCTGCGAGATGCCGATGTATCCGCGATACAGCTCCGGCACCCGGTGCAGCGTTTCGACTGCGACAAGGGTGCCCCACGAAAAGCCGACGAGGTCGATCTTCTTCTGCCCGAATCGTCGCATGAGCAGCCGCGTCAACTGCTCCGCATCGCGTGAGATTTTTGCGAGGCTCATTTCGCTGAGCGGGATGCCGGGATCGAACGATTTACCCGCGCCGCGCTGGTCCCAATACACCATTGTGAAGTCGCTCTCGAGTTCTGCGTTGTAGTGCGAGAACGGCATTTCCGGCAGGCCCGGACCGCCGTGGATGAAGAGCAGCACAGGATTTGCGGCATTTCGACCGCGGATGAAAATGGTCTGCTCTCTGCCGCCGAGATTCACCTTTTCCTCGCACGAAATGCCGGGTGCCGCGAGCGGTGGCTGCTTCGTCGTCACGCATCCGATAAGAAAAGTCGCTGCGATAAGCGCGATCGGGCGGAGGTTCATTTCGATGTTTGGTAGCGCGCGAGGAAGGCGCGATCGATGCGATCTTTCAGCCAAAACGAAGCGCGCCCGAGCCAGTGAAATCCACGCCAGCGGGCGAGTCCAATGCCGCTGCCGAGATTGAGGATGAGGAGACAATGGGCTTGCGGATGAAACTCGCGGAGCGGATCGCCCGAGAGAGTCGCGAGTAGATTGTGGAAGATCACGGGCGCTTGCCGGATGGCATAAACGCCGACTTTTGACAGGTCGCGGTCGCGCATTTTCACGCAGTCGCCGCCGCCAAAGATGCGGTCGTCGCCGGTCGAACAGAGGTGATGGTCGATGAGCAGCTCGCAGCGGTCGCTGACCGGCAGCCCTGTCTCCGTGAGTATTCGCGGCGGATGAAGTCCCGTGGCATTGACGAGAAAATCGAACGGCACGCGGTCTCCGCGCGTGGTGACCGCGTGACGATCCTCGATGCGTGTGACGCCGGAATCGAGTTGCACGGCGATCTCGTGTTTTGCCAGCCAACGCTCCAGCGTGCGGGCACCGCCTTTTGAAAACCCCGAGAGCAGTCGCTTGCCTCGCGCGAGAATTGTGATCTCCGCGCGCTCACCGAGCAGCGCGCGGACATTCGCCGCGATCTCGGAGCCGGACGCGCCGCCGCCCGCGATGACTACGCGCGGCGAGCCGGGCGCGGCTTCGAGTTCGCGGCGCAGGCGCGCGAGTTCGTGGAGCGGCTTGATCGGGAAGACGCGATCGGTCGCGCCGGGGATCGCGTGGACTTCGCTGCCGAGATTGAGCGACAGGACGTCGTAGGAAAGTGACTCGCCGCCCGCCAGTCGCACGGTGCGCTTGCGCGGGTCGATCGACTCAGCGCGGTCTCGGATGAAGCGGCATCCAGCGCCGCCTCGCTTCACGAGCGCGGCAATATCGACCTGATCCTGCTCCGGCGTGTAGCAGCCGCCGACGACACCAGTCGCGAGGCCGGAATACCAAAAGTTTTCCGGCGCCACGACGACGAGTTCGAAGCCGCGTTGCGTGAATTCCGCTGCGCGGTTGATCGTGTAAAGATGCGCATGTCCAGCGCCGATGAGCAGCGCGCGCTTGCGCCGCGGATCGGCTTGAGTGCTCATTTCGAGGACTCCAGATGCGGAAACGCCGCGACCGCGCGGAGCCAACTCGCGGCATCGTCCACGTCTTCCACCGCGTCGAGTTCGCGCCATTTTAGACCCGCTCCGCGAAGTCGATCGCGCGTCTCTTGGAGCACGCTCGCTGTGCTCCAGGCGATCTCGCGAAACAACTCGGGTTGCGTGGAACGGAGTGCGAGAAGGCAATATCCGCCGTCATCGGCGGGCACGATCACGGCGTCGTAATTGAGGAGTTTCGCGACCTGCCGAAACGTTCCCTCCGACAAATACGGGCAATCTCCTCCGATGAAAACGAGCGGCGCGAAGTTGCGGGTGAAGTGCGCGAGCATCGCCGCGGAAAGCCGCGCGCCGAGGTCGCCGTTGCTTTGAGCGGAATAGTCGTGCGCGTCGCCGAGCCACTCGCGCATCGCGGGTTCCGCATCGGCGGGCGCGAGGCAAATGTGCGTGCGCCAGCCGCGAGGGATTTCCCGGAGCTGATGCTCGACGAGGCGGCGATAGGCGTCCGTTGCAGCAGGGAAGCCAATCTCGCGGGCGAGCCGCGTTTTCACGAAGCCTTCGACGGGCGCTTTGAGCATCAGCAGCACCGTCGGAGCTGTCACTTGAGGAAATCGAAGAACGGCGAGCTTTTCAACTGCGCGCGTTTCTTTTCATCGAGCAGCTTTCCAAATTTCTCATTGTACGGATGCACTCTCTGGGCGGGCTGGCCGTCGGCCACTATCGGGCGGTTTTCGTTTGCCCATTGAAAGATCGAGCCCTCGAGATTCGAGACGTTCGGCACGCCGGCTTTGATGAGCTTTTCTGCCAAACTGGAGGAGCGATATCCGACCGAGCAATAGGTTACGACTGGGCGGCCCTTCGGCAGCGTCGGCAGCACGTCGGTGAGGTTTGCTGAAGGATCTACGCGGCTCGCGCCGACTAGATGGCTCACGTCGAACTCGGCTTTCGTGCGCACGTCGAGCAGCAGCGGCTTCTCGCGATTCGAGTCGTGGAGCCACTTCGCGAGCTCGGCGGTGGAGAGTTGAGGCACGTCGCGAAATTTATCGCGCACGGTTTGTTTCACCTTGGCGAAAGCCGCGTCGTCCGCGCGCACGAAGCCGGTGCAGAGGCCGACGAGAAAGATGATCTGCGAAGGCTTGAGGAAGCTCATTTAGTTGCGCTCGTTCGCCTGCATCTCACGTTCCTGCCACGGATGCGTGGCGAAGAACGGATTGTTAATTTTTTCCTGCTCGACGGTCGAGAGGGGGCCATGGCCGGGGCAGAGAATTGTCGGGTCGGGGAGGGTGAGGATTTTCGCGAGGTTGTTTTTGAGCGCGTCGGTGTAGGAAACCATGCCGCCGCCCATCGAGCCCGCGAAGACGGCGTCGCCGACGATGGCGAGCGGCAGTGCGAGGCCGGTGATGACGTAGGTGATGCCGCCGACCGAATGGCCGCTCGTGAGGAGCGTCTTGATCGTGAGATTTCCGACCGTGAATTCGCGGCCTTCCGCAAACGACTCGGCACCGTCGAGCGGTTCTCTTTCTCCGACAAAAACGGATGCGCCGGTCTGCTCGACGAGGCGGTCGAGGTCGAAAATGTGGTCGCCGTGCGTGTGGGTGAGGAGGATGGATTTCAGCGTGAGGTCGTGCGCTTTCAAGGCGTCGAGGATGCCGGAGCAATCCGCGCCGGTGTCGAACGCTGCGGCTTCACGCGCCGCTGTATCCCAGACGAGATAGGCGTTCACTTTCATGTCCTCGTACGAGGTGTTGAATTGCGCGAGACCCTCGAGAGTGATGGGCGCGGGCTGCCATGATTTGTGACCTGACGCCGCGAGAGCGTCGGCTCCGAGGCCAAGCACTGGAGCCACTTTGCGGGCGGCGACTTCATTGAAATGACCCTCGCGCAGACGTTGGATTTCGAGTGCTTGGATGCCAGTCTGGACGGAGAGTTCGTTGTCGGAAAGTTTGAGGCCGCGCATCGCTTTGGAGATGATGTCGCTGGCGTTGTCTTCGAGTGGGATGCGCATGATGGGATGTTGAAACATCGCACGCGAACGGGCGAGCGCGCGGGTGATAACGGGTGCACGGGTGCGGGCTCCGCGGAGTTCGCGGGCCGACGCGCCGCTAGACCTCGGGGATCGTCGCTGGTGCTGGGGCGGTTTCTTTTGCGGGGCCGACGGCGGAGATGAGGAGCATCGCGAGAAGGAGGATGCCGCCGCTCGCGTAGAATGCGATGCGGGCGTAGTATGTGGCGGGGCCGGAGGCGTCGAAGGTGAGGAGATAAAACGCTAGCATCGGGCCGACGAAGCGGCCGAGGCTGCCGGCGGATTGCATGAGGCCGAGGACGCGGCCTTGCGCGCGTCGGGTGGTGTGCTTGGAGGCGAGGCCGTTGAGAACGGGCGTGACGAAGCCGTTGCCAACCGCGATGCCGGCGCAGACCGCGAGCAGCCCTCCGAGGCTTTCGGTGTGGGCAAAGGCGAACATGCTGATGGCGAGGATGCCGGAGCCTGCGAGTGCGAGTTGCTTCTCGATCGGCTTTTTCAGAAGACGCCGGATGAGCCCGCCCTGCACTAGAACGCCAATGACGCCGACGTATGCGAGGACGTAGCTGGAGTGCGCGATGTTGAGATTGAGGCGATGTTCGCAGAAGAGCGCGAAGAGCGCGGTCATCATGGAAAAGCCCGCGATGGAGGCGAGGTAGGCGAAGATGAGCATCGCGATCATGCGGCCGTGGCCAGTCTCGAAGACTTCGCCGAGCGTCGCCTTTTCGTGAGCCTGCACGCGGTGCTCGGGGCCGTGGGTCTCGGGGAGGAATGCGATGACGAGCGCGACATTCACGAGCGCGAGGCAGGCGGCGAAATAGAATGGGACGGCGACGCCGTATGCGTGTCCGAGCCAGCCGCCGAGGGCGGGGCCGATGATGAAACCTAGGCCGAATGCAACACCGATGAGGCCCATGCTTTTTGCGCGATTTTCCGGTGCGGTGACGTCGGCGATACATGCCTGCGCGGTGGCGATATTTCCGCCGCTCGCGCCATCGATGATGCGGCCGAGAAAGAGCATCCAAAGAGTGTTAGCCGCGCCTAAGATTGCGAATCCGATCGCAGTGCCGAAGATGCTGCAAACCAGCACGGGTTTGCGTCCCACGCGATCGGAGATTTTCCCGAAGATCGGCCCGCAGACGAGCTGGAGCAGCGAGTAAATGCCGACGAGCCAGCCGAGCTGCATCGGGGAGGCGTGAAATTTCGAACCTTCGGCATAGACCGGCAGGACGGGGATCATGATCCCGAAGCCGACCATATCGATGAAGATGGTGAGGAAGATGAGGAGGAGCGGAGAGCGGGTGCGTGGCATGGCGGCGGGTGGTGGAGGATTCAACAATCGGCGGGCGGGGCAAGGAGCGAATGGGGCCAAGAACGATGAAGAGGGCGACTCGTCCTTGCCGATGCGCTTCTCTGCCCTACAGTCCCCGCCCCAAATGTCCTTCACCCTTTCCGCTCCAGCCCGTGCCGCGGGGCACAAATTCCTCGATCGATACCCCGCGCAGATGGCGCGTCGCGGCATGGGATATTTCGTCGGCGGTGCGGTGCAGGACGTGATGCCGATGAACGGCAAGGAGAGCTTCAGCGCGGTCGTGAGCGGGACGCGGAATTACAAAACGATGCTGGCTTTCGATCCGGCTGTGAAACGATGGGTGGCGCAGTGCAACTGCCCGATCGGCGTTCAGTGCAAGCACGCCTACGCGCTGATGAAAACGCTGCTCGTCGTGCCGCTCGGCGGCGAGGTCGCGGGTGAGGCGACACCCGCCGTTCCCGTTGCGAAGCGGGTTCGCAGCGCACTCGCGCCGGCATTGACCGAGGCGCTCGGGCGTCCGCTCACGGCCGCGGAGGCGAAATTTCTCGAGACGATCGGGAGTGTTTTTGCGGAGGCGAAAGTGGCGCGCTCGATGACGGTCGGGGATTTTGAAAAGCTCGGCTTCGAGCTGTCGGGTCACTCCCGCGATCGGGTCGCGCTGTGGCCTTATTTTCCAGACGATGAGCGCGAGTTCTGGCTCTACGTCGCGCTGCATCTCGAGGAGCTGGGGATTCACATCCCGGCTTTTCTCGTGCCGATCAGCGACCCGGAGCCGGTGCGCGAGACGGTGGAAAATTGGAAGCGCCGCCGCGAGATCGAGCGCTGGCAAAAGCTGCTGTCGCATCTGCACGAGGACGTGCCGGTGGCGCCGCCGCGTGAGCTGGATTTGCAACTGCGTTTCGGGCCGGATCATGTCGTCATCGAGTCGAGGCGCGCGGGCGAGGTGGAGTTTGTGCCAATGAAGACGCCGCAGTTTCGCGCGCTGGAGACGATCACGCCGAGCGAATGCACGCCGGAGGCGGCGCAGCTTTGCCAGTGGCTTTCGGAGCGTGCGGAGTTCGGGCACGAGCCGGTGCTGAAGTATTTCGAGTCGGACGCGCAGAGCATCCTCGGCGAAATGCTGCGCGTGCCGTGGCTCGGGAGCCGGCTCGTCTCGCAGAATGGCGCACCTCTTGCCCGACCTGCTGAGCCCCTGCGCTGGGAACTCGCGGCGGCGGGCGATGCGGAGGATTATCGGCTGCGTCTCGTGGAGCCGGATGGCGATCCGGCGGGGCCATTCCTCGCGGTTTTTCAGGGCGCTCCGACGCTTTATCTCATGCGGCACACGGTCTGGACTGGCCCGGAGGTGGATGCCCGCGCGATCGATCCCGGCTCGGAAGCGCGCATCCCGGCGGCTGCCCTAGAGAGCGGACATGGCGTGCGTTTTCTCCGACGGATGGGCGTGGAGATTCCACAGCGGCTTCGGGAGAAAATCCAGACGTTCGACGTCATGCCGCTCGTGCGGTGCGAAATCCAGGCGACGTGGCCGGGAGCGAAAGAGGAGACGTGCATCATCGAAGTCGTCGGCGAGTCGAGCGATGGCGGGATGAAGATGGTGCTCGCGCCGAATGGCTGGCGGCGCGTGGAGGCGAACGACGCGCAGCGCGACACGAATGTTTTCTACGACCGGACGCCGCTCGCATTCGTGCCGGCCGCGATGGAGCCGCTCGCGATGAAATGGGACGAGCACGCGCTGCACTGGCATTTGAAGGTGACGAAGAAGTTCGCCGATGTTTTTGCGACGTGGCTGCAATCCCTCCCGCCCGACCTGCCGCTCGACCTGCGCGGGGAGCTCGCTTCTTTTCAAAAAGCGGCCGTCGCGGGGACTGTGCGGCTGGATGTGGAGGAGGCGGGCGTCGATTGGTTCGACCTGCGCGTCGTGCTCGATGTGTCGGAAACAGAGCTGACGAAAGAGGAGCTGAAGCTTCTGATGGACGCGCGCGGCGGCTGGGTGCGGCTCGGCACGAAAGGGTGGCGGCGGCTGAAATTCAATCTCACCGATGAAGACGACGGCCAGCTCGCACAGCTCGGCTTGAGCGTCGGCGATTTCTCCAGCGAGCCTCAGCGGCTGCACGCGCTGCAGCTCGCGCACAAGGCGGCGCGGCGCTTCCTGCCGGATGAGCAGTGCGACCGGATCGAGCGGCGCGCGGCGGAGTTGCAGGCGCGTGTGAACCCGGAAATCCCGAAGGCGATCAAGGCCGAACTGCGGCCGTATCAGCGCGATGGGTTCCACTTTCTGGCGTATCTCAGCGCGAATAATTTCGGCGGAATCCTCGCCGACGACATGGGTCTTGGCAAAACGCTGCAGACGCTGACGTGGCTCGTTTGGCTGCGCGAACAGACCGTGGAGCCGTTGCCCGCGCTTGTCGTTTGTCCGAAAAGCGTGACCGACAACTGGCGCGCGGAGGCCGAGCGATTTGCGCCCGGCTTGCGCATCCGCGTTTGGTCCGGTGGCGATTTGTCGAAGCTCACGCGGGAAACCGGCACCGCGGATTTGCACGTGATCAACTACGCGCAACTGCGCTCCGTCGGCGCGCCGCTGGCGAAGGCCGAATTCCTCGCGGTCATCCTCGACGAGGGGCAGTTCATCAAGAACCCGAGCTCGTCCACGGCGCAGATCGCGCGGTCGTTGCGCGTCTCGCATCGCCTGATTTTGAGCGGCACGCCCATCGAAAACCGGCTGCTCGATTTGTGGAGTCTCATGGCATTCGCGATGCCGGGCGCGCTCGGCAGCCGCGCGCAATTCGTCAAACTCTACGACGGAAAAGAAGACCAGTTTGCACGGCGCCGGCTCTCCGCGCGCGTGCGCCCGTTCCTGCTTCGCCGGACGAAATTGCAAGTCGCCACTGACCTCCCGGATCGCATCGAGGAGGACCTTTACTGCGAACTCGAAGGCGAGCAGAAGACGCTCTACCGCGCCGAACTGAAGCGCGCGCAGCAGATGCTCTTGCGCATCAACTCGCCGAAGCAGCTTGCGCAGGATCGCTTTCACGTCCTCACGTCGCTCATGCGACTGCGGCAGATTTGCTGCCATCCGCGGCTCATCAAGCACGAGTCGCGCGCGGAAAGCGCGAAGCTCGAGGCGCTCATCGACCAGCTCGAGCCGCTCATCGACGAAGGGCAAAAGGTCCTCGTCTTCTCGCAGTTCGTCCAGATGCTCGACATCCTCAAGGCCGAGATGGAGAAGCGCAAATGGCCGCACTTTTACCTCGCCGGGCAGACGGAAAATCGCGGGCAGCTCGTGCGCGATTTCCAGTCGCAGGAGGGCGCGTCGGTGTTTCTGATTTCGCTAAAAGCGGGCGGCTTCGGGCTGAATCTGACGGCGGCGAGTTATGTCGTGCTGTTCGATCCGTGGTGGAATCCGGCGGTGGAAAATCAGGCGATCGACCGAACGCACCGCATCGGACAGACGAATAAAGTCATCGCGTATCGGCTGCTCATCAAAGGCAGCATCGAGGAGAAAATCCGCGCGCTGCAGACGAGCAAACGCGCGCTGGCGGACGACGTGCTGGGCGAGGAGAAGTTCGCGCAGAGCCTGACGCTGAACGACCTGCGGCACCTCTTCGAGGACTGACGCGCTGCGGCTTAGTTTCCGAGGAAGCGCGCGTCCGGCGACTCCACTCGGAGCACGTCCGGCAGCGCTTTCGCGTCGAGCTCGACTGTGATCGTGTGGACGCCGGCGGCGAGGTCGGCCGTCACTTTCGGCTCGGACGCCACGGCGAGCGCCTGGCCGTCGAGCCACGCTTTGTTCACGCCGGTGAAGGTCAGGTGAATCTTGCCGCCCGCTTGGAACTGCGCGCTCGCGCTCACCTTCTCGCTTCCCTCCAGCGACTTCACGCCCTCCGCGAGCGCCTCCCGGAGCAGCCGCCCATCGGTGAGCGTGAAGACCGGGACGGTCGGGCGCGGCTTCACCAGGTCGTTCATCCCCTTGGTTGAGAGCGTCCAGACCAGCGCTGAGTGTCCTTGACTGGCGTCGAAGCCCCCCGGCTTTCCGAGCTGCGCGAGGAAGGCGAAAAGATTCCACCTTTCCCGCTCGGGCAGCGCATCGACGAGGCCCGCGGGCATGATCGAGCCGATGTTTTGCGTCGAGGCGATGTTCGCCTTCACCACCGATTGCTCGTTCCCGGCGGCGTCGCGTAGGAAGACCTCCGTCGCCGTTTCACGCGCCTGGATACCCGTCGCCACGGTGCCGTCCCTCAGCGTCAAAGCCACGGCGTTGTAGCCTTCCTTCACCTTCGCCGCGGGGTTCACGACGCTCTCGATGATGTAATCCAGCGGCGCGCTCGCCCCGATCGAAGTCATATCCGGCCCCACCTTTCCGCCCGCCCCTCCGATCGCGTGGCAGACCGTGCAGCCGAGCGTCGCGCGGCGATACACCAGCTCGCCGAGCACCGGGTCGCCGTCGCGTTTGGTAAAGTCGGCCATCCAGGCGACATCGCGCGGCACCTTTGCATCGGTCGCGGTCATGCCGGCGAGCGGGGCGAGCGCGACCAGCAGCTTCTCGCCGCGTTTGCCCGCCTCGCGTGAGGCGCGGATGCCGGCCTCGGCGACGGGCTTGGAAAGTGCGGGCGGCAGCTTGCCGGGCAGCGTCTCGGCGAAGCCCTTTGCCGCCAGCAGACCGCGCCACATGTCCACCAGCTCCGGGTCGAAACCCGGCAGCGCCAGCACTCCGGCGAGATGCTTCGCCGCCGCCGCAGGGTTGAGCGTCGCCAGCGTCACGAATGCCTTCCGGCGATTCATCGGCGATGCATCCTCGGCAAACGTCGAGAGGAACGGCTGCCTGCCCTTTGCCACGGCCGGGTCGAGCAGCGCCTCCACCGCGCGTGCCGCCGCCGGGCTCCCGAGCGCGCGCAGCCCCTCGCAAATCGCATCCGCCAGCGGCTCATCCCGCTCCGCCGGGCCGCTCGCCAGCTCCGTCGCCATGAAGTCCGCCATCGCGTCCAGCTTCCAGTAGCCCATCGCGCGGCACACATCGCCCAGCGCCTCGCGCTGCCCGTAGATGATGAGCTGCCACGCCTCCAGCTTCCCGTTTTTGAAAGGACTCCCCGGCCGGACTCCGCGCACCCGCGCCGCCTCGGCCAGCGCCGCCGCCATCCGCGCCGCCACCGGGCCGGGGACGCGCAACGCTGCGTCGTCGATCTCGGCGATCCCCCACCGCCCGGGGTCGCCGTCCTGATTCACCCCCGCGATGAGCCGCCGGTAAAGCTCGCCGAGTTCCTTCGGCCCGCCCGCCTTCCCGATCAGCTCGATCCACGGCCCCGAGCCATCGAGCGGCATCTTGCCGCTGGCGTAGAGCTTGGAAAAAGCGGCGCTGGCGAGCGACGGCTCGATTGCGCCGAGCCCGTAGGCGAGCTGCTTCTCGTGCCCCTCCACCTTCCACTCGCCGCTCGCGATGGCGTCGGTCCACGGCTTCGCGAGATCATTGATGGAAAGCCACGCGGCGTACTCGAGGAAAGGATCGCCCTCCGACTTCACAGCGGCATCGAGCACAAGCGCGGCGCTCTTCGCAGTCCCGATCCGGGCGAGTGCGCGGATGGCCAAGACCTTTTGGCGCGGGTCCGGATAGGCAAGGTGAGACGCATAGTCAGGTAGGGCGTCATGAGGAGTGAGCCCGCCGGTGATGAACTGCATCCGGCGCGCCTGCTCCTTCTCCCAATGATTCTCCGACTGTTCGCTCTGCGCGAGTTGAGCTGCGGTCTTCCCGCCCAGCGGCTCCCACTTCACCACCGGCGCGCCTTTCTTCACCACGCGCCAGATGCGGCCGCTGTGGTGGTCGCGGCGTGGGTCGCGGAAATCCACTTCGCCGTGATTGATCACCGGGTTGCTCCAGTCCGCGATGTAAAGCGCGCCGTCCGGGCCGAGCTTCACGTCGATCGGGCGGAAGCTCACGTCGTTCGTGCGGATGAAATCCGGCTGCTCCTTCGCCGCGTAACCCGCCTGCGGCTTCTCCCCCTTCGCCAGATCCTCGATCGCAAACCGCACCACGCGGTGGGCGCGGAAGTCGCAGGTGATCGCATTTCCCTGCCAGTCGGCGGGGAAGACCGGCGAGTAGATGAGCTCCAGCCCCGCGAATTTCGGATACGACCCCGGGCTGATCGGCGGCGCGATTTTCTTCCCCCCCTCGTAGGCCGGATAGACCCCGCCGGGGATCACCCACGAGATGCCCGTCGAGCCCGCGCCATCGGTGGCAAAGGACTGCCCCGCCGCATCCATCTGATGCCCCCACGAGTTCCACCAGCCCTTGGCGAAGACCTCCAGCCGTTCGGTGCGCGGATCGTAGGCGAAGATGCCGCCGCTATTGAGCCGCACGATGCCCCACGGCGTCTCGATGTGGCTGTGGATATAGACGCTTTGGTTGAAAAAGAGGCGTCCATCCGGCCCCCAATGCAGGGTGTGGATGATGTGGTGCGTGTCCTCCGTGCCGAAGCCGCTCAGGACGATGCGCTTTTCATCCGCGAGCCCATCGCCCGTGGTATCGGCGAAATGGAGCAACTCCGTGGATTGCCCCACGTAGCAGGCGGCGCGAGGGGTGGTGGAATGCTTGTAATCAAACGGCTTGATCAGCTCCTTCATATGCTTGAGGTCGAGGGGCTCGACATTGGCGTAGGGTTCGACGACCGGAACATCGGAGAGGGAAAGCGCGGGCGATTCCTGCGCCCTTTCAGGGCGCGCGCCGTCGGGGGTGGGTGACCCCGGGCGTTGCCCGGGGCTAATATCCGCCAGCCCTCCGGGCTGAAGAGGGGCCGCGGGTTTGGCGTCTTTTCCGGGCAGCCCGGAGGGCTGTGGGATATTAGCCCCGGGTGAAACCCGGGGTTTTGAGTCGCCGGTGGCATCCGCCCCGGCAGGGGCGGGGGAGGCGGGTTGCAAATCGGGCTCGACGCCGGTGGGGACGAGGAGGCCGGCGGCGAAGACGGTGGATTTGTCGGCTTTTCCGTCGTGATCGGTGTCTTCGAGGATGAGCACCTTGTCGTTGGCCTCCTGGCCGGGGGCGATCATGGGGTAGAGCGAGGAGGAGGTGACCCAGAGCCGTCCCTGCGCGTCCCAATTCATCTGGGTCGGCTTTTCGAGGTAGGGGTTCTCGGCCCAGAGGGTGATCTCGTAGCCGTCGGCGATGGTGAACTCCGGGAGCGGACGAAGGGGTGCGGCTTCGGAGGCGGGGGGCGTGGCGGGCGTGGCGTTCCCTGCTGCTCCGGGGAGCTGGGAATTGGGGTTTCCTGTGCTTCCTGCTGCACTTCCGAGTACGGATTCGCGACTTCCCGTATCTCCTGCCGCTCCTCCGAGTACGGATTTGCGATTTCCCGTATCTCCTGCCGCTCCTCCGAGTACGGATTTGCGATTTCCCATATCTCCTGCTGCTCCTCCGAGTACGGATTTGCGATAATGAGGAGGATTGCTCACATTTCCGGGCTCGGAAATGCCTCCAACTGTCTCGTTTTGCTCATTCCCGGCTTTGGCGTCGCTTTTCCCGACACTTCCCGCCGGATTTCCGGGCGCGGGAGGCGGCTGCGCGGATGCTGCCTCTGGACTGGCAGAAACGGCCCCATTAGCATTCGTCCCCGCCGCTGCGCTGGCCGGGAGGGCTTTGAGCCGGTCGATCTCCTTTTCCGCGGCCTCGATGAGGGGGTCGTATTGCGGCATCTCGGCGGCATTGCGCCCCTGCTCGTTCTTGCGAAAGCCAAAGAGATACGTGGAATTCGCCGGCCTCCACTGGTGGAAGTAGAGGTCGTTTTTCGCGATAATGGCGGCACGGAGGGCCTGCGAGCGGGTGTTCGAGGCTTTGATTTGTGCGTCCCGCTTCAATTCGTCCCCGCCCGGTGGCTCGAAGGAGGTGAAGTCGTCGCCGCCGTGCCAATTCATTGCGCCCGACACCTTATGCATCAGATCGATGAGGTACCCTTTCTCGTTAAGATGGATGCCGTTGGCGGTGAGGTATTGCTCCTCCGTTTTTGGCGAAAAGGGCTCGTCGGGATGGGCCGAGTAAAGATCGACAAACCGCGCCCCTCGTTCCTGCGCGAGTTCCTGGATGGCCTTGTTATATAAGGCGAGCAGGGCATTGTGCGCCGCCGGGTCGGGGAGGCCGGGGCGGGTGGCGCGGAGGTCTTCGTGCCGGATGGGGCCGAGGAGGATGAAGCGGACAGCGGTCGGGGCGGCGGCGGCGGTGGCGCCCAAGGCTTCGACGGTGGAGCCGGTGATGGGAACGAGGCTGGGGATCTTGAGCGCGGCGGCGGGCGGAGGAGTGAGCGTGCTGGCATTCGCGGAGATGGCGTTCATGAGGTCGCCCAGTTCGCGCTTGAAGCGGGCGGGGGACATGGGCTCGGTGCCGTAGCGGGCGGGGTCGGGGTTGAGGCTGATGTCGCCACTTTCATCCGTGATCTGCTGGAGGCTGGCGGCCATGCCGTAGCCGAGGATGACGACCGTGGGCCGGACGGAGGCGATTTGTTCCTTCAGCCGATCCCAGCCTTTTTCGACGGGGTCGAAGCTGGCGCGGGACCAGCCGCGGGGGGTGTCGGCGCTGAAGGCGAGGTTGCGGACGGTGAAGTGGCGCGTGGGAAATTGCTCGTGGATGCGGGTCTCGAGGTATCCGTAGGTGCCTTCGCGCTCGAGGAGGGTGTCGCCGAGGAGGAGGATGCGGTCGCCGTCGAGGATGTCGAAGGGCGCGGGGTCGGCGGCGCGGAGGACGGCGGTGGTGAGGAGGAGTGCTGCGAGGAGTAGGGGACGCATGGTGAGGAGTGGAGCGGGTTTAGAGGCGGGTGGGAATGCTGCAGGGTGGCTATTTTGGCGGCAGGAAGCGCGGGGGCGGCGAAGGGTGCGGCGCTAGGACTTTCGCATGGCCTGCTCGACGATGAGGGCGGCAAGGCTCTGGGTGGCGGTGTCGAGGTCGGCGAGGGCGCGCTTCAGGGGCTCGGCGGCTCCGGCGGCGAGGGCGCTCTCGACTGCGCTGACGTGTGTGGCGATGAGGGCGCGTTCACTTTCGCTCAGCTCGGAGCCGACCTGGGCGAGGGCGCGCTGGACGGCGGGGAGCATTTCGTCGGCCTTTAGCCGGGCCTCGGTGAAGATGCGCTCGTTCACGTCGTCGAAGGCGTGCTCGAGGGAGTCTTCGAGCATTTTCTCGACGGCTTCGTCGCTGACATCGACGGCGCTCTTTACCTCGACGATGCGCTCGGCGCCGGTGGCGGTGTCGCGGGCGAGGACGTGGAGGATGCCGCTAGCGTCGATCTCGAACTGGACGCCGACGCGGGCGCGGCCCTTTGGGGCGGGGGTGAAGTCGAGGTCGAACTGGCCGAGGGGCCAGTTGTCACGGGCCATTTCGCGTTCGCCCTGGAGGATGGCGATGCGCATGGCGCGCTGGCCGGCGACGGCGTTGGTGAACATTTCGCCGGCCTTGATGGGGATGGTGGAATTGCGCGGGATGATGACGCTCATGAGGCCGCCAAAGGTCTCGATGCCGAGGGAGAGCGGGGTGATATCGAGGAGGAGGACATCGCGCACGGCGCCGGAGAGGATGCCAGCCTGGATGGTGGCGCCGAGGGCGACGGCTTCGTCGGGGTGCTGGGAGATGTCGGGCTCGCGGGCGAAGATCTCGGCGACGAGGCGCTGGAGGCGAGGCATGCGGGTCTGGCCGCCGACCAAGATGACTTGGTCGAGATCGCTCGGCTTGAGGCAGGCGTCGGCGAGGGCGCGGGCGCAGTGGGGGCGGACGCGTTCGAGAATGGGAAGTGCGATGGCGTCGAGCTCGGCGCGGGTGAGGGTGAGGGCGAGGCTTTGGTCTTCGTGGAAGAAGGGGAGGTCGATCTGCGTCTCGGAGTCGGTGGAGAGGCGGTGCTTGGCGGCGATGGCGGCTTCGCGGAGTCGGGGGTTGTCGGAGATGCCGGCTTTTGCGGCGAGGAAGGCGACGAGCGCGGCGTCGATGTCGTCGCCGCCGAGGCGGGTGTTGCCGTTGGTCGAGAGGACTTGGAAGATGCCGGCGTTCAGCTCGAGGATCGAGATATCGAAGGTGCCGCCGCCGAAGTCGAAGACGGCGATCTTCGAGCGGTCGCGGAGTTTATCGAGGCCGTAGGCAAGGGCGGCCGCTGTCGGTTCGTTCACGATGCGCTCGACGGTGAAGCCCGCGAGTTCGCCCGCGGTCTTGGTGGCGTTGCGCTGCGCGTCATTGAAATACGCGGGCACCGTGATGACCGCGCGGCTGACCGCGTGGCCGAGCGCGCGCTCGGCGTCGGACTTGAGCTTGCGCAGGATGAGCGCGGAGATTTCCTCGGGAGAAAAGGTCTGCCCCCGGATGGTGACGCTCGCCCCGCGCTCGCCGATGAGGCGCTTCACCGAGGCGACCGTGGCCTCCGGCTCCAGCGCCCGCATCCGCGCCGCCGCGCGCCCGATGATCGGCTCGCTGTCTGCTGGAAAATGCACGACCGACGGCGTGAGCCGCTCGCCATCCGCGTCCGCGAGCAGGATGGGAAAGCCGGCGTCCATGACGCCGATGAGGGAATTAGTAGTGCCGAGGTCGATGCCGACGATGAGAGACATGCGCGGACTGAACGCGCTGGCCCCGCGCGAGGAAAGCGCGTTGTCGCCGGGATCGCCGATCCCGCGCGCTGGCCGCTACATCTGCGGCTCGGCCTTGAGCTTCGCGCTCATGGCGTTCTGAAACTCCTGCAGCTTCTCGATGACCTCCGGGCTCCGCGCCAGCACGGTCTTCGCCAGCTTTTCAAGATGCGCCGGATTGCGCTGCCCCAGTTCGGAGAGGGCCATGATGATCGAAAAGACATTGTAGATGTCGTGCTTCGTCTTGCTGAAGACCGCGAACATTTCCTCGAACTCTTCGCGCGTCATCTGGAATTTGGTGTCGGACATTGGATATTGCCTCTAGTCGTGCCGGGTTGGTTCTGCTTTGTTTCGCGGTTCGCTTTTTGCCCTGAAAATGCCCGCGCAGACTATAAAGATCATCGGTGCGCGCCAGCACAATTTGAAGAACCTGACGCTGGAGATTCCGCGTGAGAAGTTGGTCGTCATTACCGGCATGAGCGGCTCGGGAAAGTCCTCCCTTGCCTTCGACACGCTCTACGCCGAGGGCCAGCGGCGCTACGTGGAGAGTCTGTCGGCCTACGCGCGGCAGTTCCTCGATCAGATGCAAAAGCCGGACGTCGATTTCATCGAGGGGCTCTCGCCGGCGATCGCGATCGAGCAGCGCAGCTCGAGCGGAAACCAGCGCTCTACCATCGCAACGACGACCGAGATTTACGACTACCTCCGGCTGCTCTTTTCGTCGATCGGCCAGCCGCACGACCCGCACACCGGAGCGCCGATTTTCAAGCTCACCCCGCAGCAGATCGTGGATCAAATCGAGGCGCTCCCGGCCGAGTCGAAGATCGTGCTGCTCGCGCCGGTCGTGCAGAGCGAGGTGGGGGAGTTTCGCGATGTGCTGGAAAAGCTGAAGCGCGAGGGTTTCGTGCGCGCGCGGGTCGATGGCGAGATCGTGGAACTCGGCGGACCGGAGCCGGTGAGGCTGCAAAAAGGCGCGCGGCATGTGATCGAGGCGGTGGTCGATCGGCTGGTCATCCGCGAGGGCGTGCGGACGCGGCTCGCGGACTCCGTGGACACCGCGCTGAAGTGGGGCGGCAGTCGCCTGAAAGTCCTGCAGCAGCTTGATTCCGGGGCGTGGCACGAGCTGAAATTCTCGACGGATTTCAGCAACCCCGAGACCGGCTACACGCTGCCGCAGCTCACACCGAAGCACTTCTCATTCAATAGTCACCTCGGCGCGTGCCCGGTTTGTCACGGGCTCGGCACCGAGCAGGTCTGCGACCCGGATTTGATCGTCCCCGACGACGAACTCCCGCTCTCCGCCGGCGCCATGAAGCCGTGGGCAAAAGCCCCCGCGCGGATGCAAAAGTATTACGCCAGCGTGCTCGGCTCGGTGGCGAAAGCGTTCGGCGTTTCGACCGAAACGCCGTATCGCGACCTGCCCGCGGATTTCAAAAACGCGCTGATGCACGGCACCGGCGAGCGCGCCATCGCGATGGATGTCGGCGGGGCGAACAGCGACAAACCCTTCGACGGAATCGTCGCGCATTTGCAGAACCTGCACGACACGACGGACAGCGAGCTTTCGCGCCAGCGCATCCGTCTTTTTATGAGCAGGCGGACTTGCGCGGCCTGCCACGGCGCGCGGCTGAAGCCGGAAATTCTCGCGGTCACGGTGAAAAGCTCGCGCCTCCCGGATGCCAGCGTCGCACACGCCGAAGACCTCCGCGGACGTGCGGCGCGCGCTCTTTCCGGCGAGCTGAGCATCTACGATTTCTGTCGGCTCACGATCGCCGAGGCGCGGGAGTTCATCGAAAATCTCGTGGTCAACGAGCAGCAGAAATTCATCACGACCGAGGTGCGTCGCGAGATTTCGAACCGTCTCAGTTTTCTCGTGGAAGTCGGCCTCGGATACCTCTCGCTCGATCGCGAAAGCGGCACGCTCTCCGGCGGTGAAGCGCAGCGCATCCGCCTCGCAACGCAGATCGGATCAGGGCTCGCGGGCGTCCTCTACGTGCTCGACGAGCCGAGCATCGGTCTGCATCAGCGCGACAACGACCGGCTCATCGGCACGCTGCGGCGACTGCGCGATCTCGGCAATTCCGTCATCGTCGTCGAGCACGACGAGGACACGATCCGCGCCGCCGATCACATCCTCGACCTTGGCCCCGGCGCGGGCGTGCGGGGCGGAAATCTCGTCGCGCAAGGCACCCTCGATGACATTCTGAAAGTCGAGAATTCTCTGACGGCGCAATACCTCAGCGGGCGCGCGAAAATCCCCGTCCCGAAACATCGCCACCAACCGCAATACGTCGCGCCTGACCCGAATGCGAAATACTCGACGAAGCCGTCGAAGTCGTCCGTGGCGGGGTGGATAACCGTCGTGAATGCCACGGAAAACAATCTCCGCAACGTCACCGCCGCGTTCCCGCTCGGCTGCATGACATGCGTCACCGGCGTCTCCGGCTCCGGCAAATCCACGCTCGTCGATGACATCCTGCGGCGCAGTTTGTTCCGCCATTTTTACCGCTCAAAAGACCGCCCCGGGAAGCACGAGCGCATCCTCGGGCTCGAGCAAATCGACAAGGCGATCATCATTGACCAGACGCCCATCGGCCGCACGCCGCGCTCGAATCCTGCGACCTACACCGGCGCGTTTTCACCCATCCGCGATCTCTTCGCGGGGATGCCCGCGTCGCGCATCCGCGGCAACGAAGTCGGGCGCTTTTCATTCAACGTGAAGGGCGGGCGCTGCGAGGCGTGCCAGGGCGACGGGATGAAGAAAATCGAGATGCACTTTCTCGCCGACGTGTATGTCGAGTGTGAGGTCTGCCGCGGGCGGCGTTACAATCGCGAGACGCTGGAAGTGACTTACAAGGGCAAGAACATTGCGGACATTTTGGAGATGACCGTCGATGAGGCGTCGCGCTTTTTTCGCAACGTGCCGACGATCTCCGACAAGCTCATCGCTCTCGAAGACGTGGGTCTGAATTACGTACGGCTCGGGCAATCCGGCACGACGCTTTCCGGCGGCGAGGCGCAGCGGATCAAGCTCGCGGGCGAGCTTTCAAAACGCGCGACGGGACGCACCGTTTACATCCTCGACGAGCCGACGACGGGGCTGCATCACGCCGACATCCACAAGCTCCTCGAGGTGCTGCAGAAACTGCGCGATTCGGGTAACACGCTCATCATCATCGAGCACAATTTGGAGGTGATTAAATGCGCCGATTGGGTCATCGATCTCGGCCCTGAAGGCGGTGCGGGCGGCGGACGGATCATCGGCGAAGGGACGCCGGAAACGATCGCGGGGATTGAGGAGAGCTACACGGGCAGGTATTTGCGGAGGATGCTCGCATGAGAACGCTCGCTCTTTTCCTCGCCCTCGTCGCCACGGCATCCGCGAGCAATGGCGTCCAACTGAAGCAAGCGCGCCAAGCTCTCGCCGAGGGCATCCCGCAGGTTGCGATCCACAAACTCCAAGCGGTGCTCGTCGCCGGCGATCTCGAGGAAGAAGAGCGCGCGGAAGCAGTGCGAACTCTCGGCGAAGCGTTCCGCGCCGATGGGCGACACGGCGAAGCGCTCGTGGCGATCCAGTCGCTTGTGAATGCGCGTGATCCCGCCGCGCTGCTGCTCCGCGCTGAGATTCTCGCGAGCGCGGAACGCTGGCAAGAGGCTCTGCCGATCTTTCACGCGCTCGCCGAAGCGGACATCTCCGCGCGACTCGGCGAGGCCGAGAGCCTGCACGCGCTCGGGCGCGCAGTGGAGGCGATCGCGGCGCTGGAGGTCGTCGTGAATTCCCATCCCGAACTGACCGCCGCGCGGCTGCGACTCGCCGACTTATATATCGAATCCGCGCAGGCTAAAAAAGCGCGTGCGCTCCTCGCGACGGCGAGGCTCGGCGGCGGAAGCGATTCGCAATGGCGCGAGCTGATCGAGGGTCGCCTGCTGCTGCTGGAGGGAAATCCCGCGGCCGCACACAACGCCTTCGATCAAGTGTTGAAGCGGGCGGAGCGGATTTCGGAGCCGATGATCGTCGCCGCGACTTTCGGTATCACGGATGCAGGAATCATTACCGAGGGCTACGACGCGGCAGATCGTTCGATCGAAAACTTCATCTGGCAGCATCCTGACAGCGGGTATCTGCCGCAGATGTTCCGTCGGCTCGACGACATGTATTCGCACGAGGAAGACCCGCGCGAAAACGAGCTGCAACGCTGGGCTCAAAAGCCGCAAACGCAGCGCGCTGCGCTGGCCCGCTACTATCTCGCCCGGCTCCAGCGGCAGGAGAAAAAGACCGAGAAAGAAAAGGCGACGCTCGATACTTTCATTCAGACATATCCCGGCCATCCACTCCTCCCGAAAGCCTACGAACGGCTCGCCGACTGGCATCTTTTGAAATCCGATTTCGCGGGCGCGATCAGCGCGTTGGAGGCCGCGGAGCGCGTCGCCGGGAGCGATGCCATGCGCGCAGAAATCGAGCTGCGAAGCGGGCTCGTGCACTATCGCGCCGGGGAATTTCTGCTCGCCGCAAATCTCTTCGACTCCGTCGCAAAGCGCGCGCCGGAGCTGCGCGAGATCGCGCTTTTCAACGCCGCGCTCGCCGCGCTGAATCAGAAAAACTTCGACGGCTTCCTCGAGCGCTACCGCGAGCTCACGGCGCAATTTCCCGCCAGTCCCCTCCGTAGCGAAATCATCCTGGAGCAAGGCCTGCTGCAGGCGCGCACCAGCGATGCGCGCGGACGCGAAACGCTCCTCCGTTTTGTCGAGCATTTCCCCGCGCACCCGCGCATCGGCGAGGCTCGCATCGCGCTCGCCGAACTCGCGCTCGCCGCCGGCGACATGCAGGACGCCGCGCATTTCCAGCTCGCCGTCGGCGAGGCCAGCACCGCGCCGGAGCTGACCGACCAGTCGCAGGTTCTCGCGATTTTTCTCGCCGAGGCGCAGACCCCGCGCCGCGACGGAGACGTCGCCACTCTCGCGCAGAAATTCCTTCGCGAGCGCCCCGGCTCGCCGCTCGTCCCCGAGGTGCGCATGAAGCTCGGGCAGGTTTATTTTCGCGCCGCCGATTTCGCAAACGCCGAGACGCAATTCACGATCCTGGCGACCGAGAATCCCGACGGTCCGTACGCTGAGACCGCGCTTTTTCTCGCCGGCGAATCCGCGATGAAAAGCATCAACACCGGCTCGGTCGATCGCGCGCTGGAGCTGTTCGATCGAGTGGCAAAACGCGACGGGCCGATGAAACTGTACGCGCGCCAGCAGCAGGCGATCGTGCAGAGCCGGCTTGGCAAAGAGGTCGAGGCGGTGGCGCTCTACGACATCATCCTCGCGGCGCAGCCGCCGCCGGACGCCGAGTTGCGCTTCGCCGCGTTAAGGGGAAAAGGGGACAATTTTCTCGCGATCGGAAGCAAGCAGCCCAAGCAGCTCGAAGCCGCCGTCGCCGTGTTCGACCAGCTCGCGCGGCTCGACGGCGTCACGCCCGCATGGCGCAACGAAGCTCTCTACAAAAAGGGCAAGGCGCTCGAGCAGCTCGCGCGCATCCCCGCCGCGCTCACCGCCTACTACGACGTGCTCGCCACGACCGCCGCCGATGGCCGCGAATTCCTCTGGTATTACAAAGCCGGCTTTGACGCCGCGCGCATCTTCGAGGCGCAGGAGCAGTGGAAACCGGCGATCGGCATCTACGAAAAAATGGCAGTGCTGGAAGGCCCGCGCGCCTCCGAGGCCCGCGAGCAGACGAAGCGCCTCCGCCTCGCGCACTTCATCTGGGATTAGTTGTAGCCGGGATCGGTGATCCCGGCGGCGGGTTTCTTCGGGTCTACTAGCGCGCTCGTCCAGCGTGCTTTTTTCTGGGAAAAACACGCTCCTTTTCCCCTCGATACACGTTTTCACCAGCGCGAACATCGCCCCGGCGATAACGCCGCGTTATGCCGCAAATCTTCACCCGTGCCTCGAATACCTTCGCGCGCGCAGGCATCGTGTTCGCTGTGCTGTGCCTCGGTGGCGTTGCTTGGGCGACCTACACGGTCTGGTGGTCGCCATACATGACCGGGGTCGATGCGCCTCGTGCGCAGCCCGTGCCTTTCAGCCACAAACACCACGCCGGTGAACTCGGGATTGACTGCCGATACTGCCACACCGGGGTGGAAAGCGGGCGCTTCGCAGGGCTGCCGCCGACCGAAACGTGCATGACCTGCCATTCGCAAATCTGGACCGATGCGCCGCTGCTCGCGCCCGTCCGCGCGAGCTGGCGCGACGGAAAGGCGATCGAGTGGACGCGCGTGCATGACCTCCCGGACTTCGTTTATTTTGACCACTCGATCCATGTGCGGAAAGGCGTCGGCTGCGCGGAATGCCACGGGCGCGTCGATGAAATGCCGCTCACCTGGCAGGCAAAGCCGCTCTACATGAAGTGGTGCCTCGAATGCCACCGCGCGCCCGAGCAGCACGTGCGGCCACCCGGCGAGGTCTTCAATATGAGCTGGGAGCGGCCCGCCGAGCAGCGCGCGCGCGGGCTCGCACTGGCCGGGGCCGCGCATCTTGACACGACGCACATGATGGATTGCTCCGCCTGCCACCGATGAAAGCGCGCCTCGATCACTGGCGAAGCTTGGAAGAATATGCGGACTCGCCGGAGTGCCGCGAATGGCTCGAGCGCGAGTTTGCGCCGATGGCTTCCGAATGGGAGGACGCGGTGAGTCGGCGGCGGTTTTTGAAGCTGATGGGCGCGTCGCTGGCACTGGCCGGGCTCGGCGCATGCACGCGTCAGCCTCTCGAAAAGATCGTCCCCTACGTGACTCAGCCCGTCGGCATGGTGCCGGGCGAGCCGCTGCATTTCGCGACTTCGCTGACGCTCGGCGGCTTCGCCCGCGGAGCGCTGATCGAGAGTCGCGAGGGGCGTCCGGTGAAGGTTGAGGGAAATCCCGCGCACCCGGCGAGCCTCGGCGGCACGGATGTTTTCATGCAGGCTGCGACGCTGGATTTATACGATCCGGGCCGCGCCAAAACGGTGACGCACGCGGGCGCGATCGTGACGTGGAACGACTTCCGCACCGCGCTGGCGGGCGAACTCGCGCGGCTCGCGAATCAAGGCGGGGCGGGAATTCGCGTGCTGACTGGCAATGTGACTTCACCGACGCTCGGCGCGCAAATGCGCGCGCTGCTGGCGAAATATCCCGGCGCGAAATGGCACGTCTGGGAACCGCTCAATCGCGACGCAGCGCGGGCCGGTGCGGAGCTGGCATTTGGCGTTCCGCTGGATGTCGTGTGCGATTTTGAAAAGGCGGACCTGGTCGTGTCACTGGACGCCGATTTCCTCGGCACGGGCCCGGCGCAGCCGAGATACGTGCGCGACTTCGCAAAGCGCCGACGCGTGGCTGAAGGCGTCGAAAATCTGAACCGACTTTACGTCGCCGAGCCCACCCCCTCCATCACTGGCGCGCGCGCCGACCACCGCATCCCCACCGCACCCGGCGTCCTCTCGCAAATCGCTGAGGCTCTCGGCACCGAACTCGGCGTGATCTCGAAACAGCTCGACGCCGCCTACGACTCGGCCTTTGTCACAGCCGCCGCTGCCGACCTGCTCGCGCATCGCGGACGCTCGCTTGTGCTCGCCGGCGAGAGCCAGCCCGCGCACATCCACGCGTTCGCGCACCAAATGAATGCCGCGCTCGGGAACGTCGGCGAGACAGTACGGCTCATCGCGCCCGTCGATGAAAATCCCGTGAATCGGACCGCATCCCTGCGCGAACTCGTCGGGGATTTGGAGTCGGGAAAAGTCGAACTGCTGGTGGTGCTCGGCGGCAACCCGGCGTTCGACGCGCCCGCGGATTTCGCATTCGCCGAAAAGATGCTGCGTGCAAAAACCTGCGTCTTTCTCGGCACGCACCCAAACGAAACGGCGGCAGCCTGCGACTGGCAAATCCCCGCCGCGCACGAGCTGGAATCGTGGAGCGATGCGCGGGCCTTCGACGGCACCGCGGGCATCGTGCAGCCGCTGATCGAGCCGCTTTATACCGGAGCCGTGACCCCGCACGAGTTCATCGCGGCGATGCTCGGCGAGGCCGTGCCGTCGAGCTACGAGATCGTGCGGGACTTCTGGCGCGAGCAGAAAGTGTGGGAAGACTTCGAAGCCGGCTGGGAGAAAGCCGTACGCGGGGGAGCTATCGCGGACACAGCTTTTGCGTCGAAGCCAGCCGAGGCGCGCACCATTACCCCCGAGACGAAGGCAACGCCCAAAGGACTCACTCTCCTCTTCCGCGCCGATCCAACGATCCACGACGGCACATTTTCCGGCAGCACTTGGCTTCAAGAACTGCCCAAGCCGCTCACGAAACTCGTCTGGGACAATGCCGTCCTCATCAGCCCGCGCACCGCAGCGCGGCTCGGCTTGACGACCAACGACCTCGTGGAACTCACGAACGCCGCGCGGCAGGTCGTTGCCGCGATCTTCCTCATCCCCGGCCAAGCTGACGACACACTCACGCTACACCTCGGCTACGGTCGCCGCATCGGGAATGCCACGGCGACCGGCCACGGCTTCGACGCCTACCCACTTCGGATGTCCACCGCAATGGACAGCACCGAGGTCACGCTGCGAAAGACCGGCGAGACATATCCGCTAATCACTACCCAGCAGCACTTTGGCCTGGAAGGTCGCAACCTTCTCCGAGTTGCCACACTCTCCGAGCTGCGTGACAAGCCGACTGTCATTCAGGACATGGGAAAGATTCCCGCCCCCGACGAAACGCTCTACAACCCGCACGAGTTCCCCTCAAAGCACTACGCTTGGGCGCTGACGATCGACCTCAGCACCTGTGTCGGCTGCAACGCGTGCGTCGTCGCCTGCCAGTCCGAGAATAACATCCCGGTCGTCGGCAAAGAGGAGGTCCAGCGCGGACGCGAGATGCACTGGATTCGCGTCGATACCTACTTCGCCGGAGTGCCGGAAAATCCCGGGACTCACTTTCAACCGGTGCCCTGCATGCACTGCGAAAACGCTCCGTGCGAAGTCGTCTGTCCCGTCGCGGCGACCTTGCACGATTCCGACGGCCTCAACGTGCAAGTCTATAACCGCTGCGTCGGCACGCGCTACTGCTCGAACAACTGCCCCTACAAAGTCCGGCGCTTCAACTTCCTCGAATACAACGGAGGCATCTCGCCCGTCGAGAAGCTCGGCAAGAATCCGGAAGTCTCCGTCCGAAGCCGCGGCGTCATGGAGAAATGCTCCTACTGCATCCAGCGCATTGAGTCCGCCCGCACCACCGCGGCCATCGAGGAGCGCCGCGTCCGCGACGGCGAAATCACACCCGCCTGCGCCCAAGCCTGTCCGGCCGAGGCGATTACATTCGGCGACCTCAACGATTCGACGAGCCGCGTTGTAAAGCTCAAGGCAACGAAGTTGAACTACGGAATGCTCGCCGAGCTAAACACCCGCCCCCGCACCACCTACCTCGGGCGCATCACGAATCCGCAACCGGAGGCGCGCGCATGACCCAGAAGCGCAAGCCCGAGACCTACGAGGCGATCACCGCAAAGGTTAGCGACATCGTCCTTCAGCAGAAGCAGCCGCGCGGTTGGATACTGGGCTTCGCCGTCGCCTTCCTTCTGGTTATGGTGCTGATCTTCTCGATCGCATACCTATTCCTCCGCGGCGTCGGAATCTGGGGTATTAATGTACCCGTCGCATGGGGCTTTGCGATCGTGAACTTCGTCTGGTGGATCGGCATCGGCCACGCTGGCACACTCATCTCCGCCTTCCTTCTACTCATGCACCAGGAGTGGCGTACATCCATCAACCGCTTTGCCGAGGCGATGACCCTTTTCGCCGTCGCCTGCGCCGGCCTTTTCCCGCTCCTGCATCTCGGCCGCCCGTGGCTCTTCTACTGGCTCTTCCCTTACCCAGATACAATGGGAGTGTGGCCGCAATTCCGCAGCCCGCTGGTATGGGATGTCTTCGCCGTCTCGACCTACTTCATCATCTCGCTCGCTTTCTGGTATGCCGGCCTCATCCCCGACCTCGCCACACTGCGCGACCGCACAAAGAATCGCTGGCAGCAAGTCGTTTTCGGCATCGGCGCGCTAGGCTGGCGCGGCTCCGCGAGCCATTGGGCGCGGCATCAAAAGGCCTACATGCTACTCGCCGGCTTAGCCACGCCATTGGTCGTCAGCGTTCACAGCGTCGTCTCGTTGGACTTCGCAGTCGGCATCGTCCCAGGCTGGCATTCCACCATCTTCCCGCCTTACTTCGTCGCCGGCGCGATCTACTCCGGATTTGCGATGGTCCTCACTTTACTCATCCCCCTGCGACGCCTCTACGGCTTGGAGAGGATGATCACCTTCACCCACATCAATAACTCCGCGAAGATCATGCTCGCGACCGGCTGGATCGTGGCCTACGGCTACATCATCGAGGCGTTCATGTCATGGTTTAGCGGCAACCGTTACGACGCCTTCATGATGGCCAACCGCGCGACCGGCCTCTACGCGACGACCTTCTGGATGCTCATCACTTGTAATCTTATCTTGCCGCAAGCCCTCTGGTCGTCGCGCGTACGCGCAAACATGCCGCTCCTGTGGGTCATTGCCATCATCGTGAATATCGGCATGTGGCTTGAGCGCTACGTCATCGTCGTTACCAGCCTGAGCCGCGACTTCACGCCATCGGCATGGGGAATGTACGGCGGCACAAAATGGGACTACGCGACATTCTGGGGCACCGTCGGCCTCTTCGCCGCGCTCCTCTTCCTCTTCATGCGCCTGCTCCCGGCCATCTCCATGTCCGAGATGCGCGCCGACTTGGAAAAGGAGAAGCGCTAAGTGGACACTCCCGTCTCAGTGCATGGGATCGTGGGTGAATTCGACACCGCCGACGCTCTCCTTGCAGCTTCCCGCGAAGCCTATCGCCTGGGTTATCGAAAGATGGACGCCTACTCACCATTCGCCATCGAGGGACTCGCGAAAGCGATTGGCTTCCGCAAAAATCGCGTGGCCCTCCTCTGCCTCATCGGCGGCCTCACCGGCGGCATCGGCGGCTACTTCATGCAATGGTATGCCATGGCCGTGGACTACCCGCTGAACGTCGGCGGACGCCCTCTCAACAGTCTGCCGATGTTCATCCCTATCACATTCGAGGTGACCATCCTCGGCGCCGGGCTTGCCGCCGTCTTTGGGATGCTCGCTCTCAATGGCCTCCCGCGTCCGCACCATCCCATCTTCGCCGCGAAGAACTTCGACCGCGCCACGACCGACAAGTTCTTCCTCTGCATCGAAGCCACCGACCCGCTCTTCGATCACAAAACAGTCATCGGCTTCCTACAAAGTCAGAACGCCCACCAAGTCTCGGAGGTGCGTCCATGAGACTCACTTCCGTCCTTCTGCTCCTACTCCTCACAGGCTGCCGCCAAGGCATGTACGACCAGCCAAAAGCAAAGCCTCTCTCCCACAGCGAGTTCTTCTCCGACGGCCAATCCTCCCGTCCGCTCCAGCCTCACACGATCGCCGTCGAGGCCAATCCGCCCATCCCCGAGTTCACAGCCACGCATCCGGACGGCACACTCGTTACCACCCTGCCCATCTCGCTCGATAAAGCACTCCTCGAACGCGGTCGCGAACGCTACGACATCTACTGTTCTGTCTGCCACGACCGCACCGGCTCGGGCCGCGGAATCATCGTCCAGCGCGGCTTTCCGCAGCCACCGTCGCTCCGCGTCGAGCGCCTCCGCGCTGCTCCCATTGGCCATTTCTACGACGTCATCACGAATGGCTACGGCGTCATGTTTTCTTACGCCTCACGCATCGAGCCGCATGACCGCTGGGCCATTGCTGCCTACATCCGCGCCTTGCAGTTCGCCGTCACCGCCGCGCCCGCCGATCTGACTCCCACCGAGCAGCGTACACTGAGTCTCGCGACACCATGAAGCGTTTCCGCACAATCGCTCTCGGCATCGGCGCGCTGGCCACGATCGTCTGCATTCTCGGCGCCGTGCTCGGCGCCGGCACCTTCATCCGCTCCTATCTCGTCGCCTATCTTTTCTGGCTCGGCCTCACGCTCGGCGGCTTCGGCCTCATCATGCTTCACCACCTCGTCGGCGGCTGCTGGGGTTACGCCACGCGGCGCTTCTACGAGGCGGGTCTTACCACGCTTCCGCTCGTGGCGCTTCTAGCCATTCCACTTTGCTTTGGAGTCCACGAAATCTACGGCTGGGCCATGCCGTCGCAGGTCGCCGTCGAGCCCGTACTGCAGCATCGCCACGCCTACTTGAATCTCCCGTTCTTCATCGTCAGGATGATCGTCTATTTCACCGCATGGATATGGCTCGCGCGCGTCCTTCTGAACTACTCGCGCGCTCAAGACATCACCAGCGATCTCACGCCCACGCGCCGCCTCCGGATGCTCAGCGGCCCCGGTCTCATCCTTTACGTTCTGAGCGCCACTTTCGCCTACGTCGACTTCATCCTCGCACTGGAGCCCGACTGGTATTCCACAGTCTATCTCATCCTCATCATTGTGGGCCACACTCTCGCCGTGCTGTCGCTCGGCATCATCCTTCTGCGTGTCTTTTCAAAAGCCGAGTCCTTCGCCTTGATGCTGACACCCAAGCACTTCCACGATCTCGGCAATCTGCTTCTCGCCTTCGTGATGCTCTGGGCCTACATTGCGTTCTCGCAAATACTCATCATCTGGAGCGGCAATCTTCCCGATGAAATCTCATGGTATCTCCACAGGAGTAGTCCCGGCTGGAAAGCAGTCGCGCTGATCCTCGGACTCTTCCACTTTGCCATCCCGCTGGCCCTGCTTCTTTCACGAGGATTGAAATTTCAAATCTCGCTGCTTTGCGCAGTCGCCGCGCTCGTTCTGGTGACACACGCGGTCGATGTCTATTGGCTTGTGGTCCCTTCGTTTCAAGCACACGGACTATCCCACTCCGTTCCTCTCGAGTTCACAGCCTTCCTAGCCATCGGCGGCTTTTGGTCAGCCACCTTCATCACGAATCTTCTGCGACACTCGCTCGTGCCCAGGAACGCCGAAATCGAAACACGATTGGAAGGAGCGCGCGCGACATGAGCGGCAACTCGAAATGGGAGCGCCGCGACGTGGACACAACTCTGCTCTACGGGATCATGGCGCTTTTTATCATTTGCGGAGTTCTCGCATTCATGGCCTGCAAAGGGACGATGGTGATCCTCAACAAACACTCCGGGCCGCTAGCCACCGCACCGACTCAAAGCGCCTTTCCCGAGCCTGCGCTTCAAGTCGCGCCCGGCCTTGCGCTGGAGGCATTGCGGAAATCCGAGGCGATAGAACTCAATTCCGCCGCGTGGATCGACCGTGAGCGCGGCGTCGTCCGCATCCCGATCGATCGAGCGATCGAGTTGCTCTCAAAGCGCGGATTGCCCGAGACCACCGAGCGCCTCACGCCGCTGCAACTCCAGCAACAAAGACCCGAAGAAAGGAAGGGAATGCCGTGAGAATTTTTCTGGCCATCCTGGCTCTGATGTTGGTGCTTTCGCCCGCTCGTGCTGCTTCCGATGCGGCGTTGCGCGAGGTGCGGTTCGATCAGAATCTAAATCGACGCATCTCTCTCGACGCACCTTTCCTCGATGAGTCGGGCCGCTCGGTAACTCTTGCCAACTACTGCAACGGACAGAAACCCGTGCTCCTCGTCATGGGTTACTACGGTTGCCCAATGCTTTGCACGCTCGTCGCAAACGGCTTGGTCGAGAGCCTGCATGACCTGCGCTCCGACATCGGCAAGGACTTCACCGTCCTCCACATCTCCATCGATTCCCACGAAGGCCCACGCGAGGCAGCGACAAAGAAGGCGACCTACCTGAAACGCTACGGACGTCTCGGCGCCGCAGACGGCTGGCATTTTCTCACGGGTAACATCGCTTCAATCGAGCGCGTCGCCTCCGACGTCGGATTTCACTACCTCTACGACACGGAAACCAAGCAATACGCGCATCCCAGCGGCTTTGTCGTTCTGACGCCCGAAGGCCGAATCGCGCGCTATTTCTTCGGGGTGAATTTCTCACCGCACGAAATGCACGCGGCATTGGTCGATGCCGGGCGCAACCGGATCGGCGCCGCCGTGGAGCAGGTGTTCCTGCTTTGCTTTCACTACAATCCAATTACCGGCAAATACAGCTTTGCGATTCTTTCGCTCCTGCGCATCTGCGGCGTCGCCACCGTTCTCGCGATCGGTTGCTTCATCGTCGTCAGCGCGCGCCGCCGCCTTTCGAGCCAACAGCAATGAACGCCTTTCAGCTTTTCCCTGAACAGGCTTCCAGCGGTGCGCGAGAGGTCGATTGGCTGACGTTCGGTCTCGTAGCGGTGACTGGCTTCTACTTCCTTATCGTCTTCCTGCCGCTCGTCTATTTCTCGGTGAGGTATCGGGTCGGTTCAAAGGCCAGTCGCGAAAACCCTGCCCGCGGTTCGAACTTGATCGAGGCAAGCTGGACGATCATCCCGGCGATCATGTCGCTCGGTCTCTTTGGTTGGGGTGCTGCCGTCTATTTTCATCTCCGCAAAGCTCCCGCCGATGCCCTGCGGGTGAATGTCGTTGCAAAGCAGTGGATGTGGAAACTTCAGCACGCCGAAGGCAAGCGAGAGATCAATGAACTGCACATCCCCATTGGACGCGCAGTGCGGCTCATAATGACGTCACAGGATGTCATTCACTCGTTCTTCGTTCCGGCATTTCGCGCGAAGCAGGATGTGATTCCGGGAACCTACACCTCCGAATGGTTCAAGCCGACACGCGCGGGCGAGTACCATCTCTTCTGCGCGGAGTATTGCGGCACGGAACACTCCCAGATGATCGGGCGCGTGGTGGTCATGCAACCGGCTGAATACCAGCGCTGGCTCACGGTCGGAAATGTCGATGTGTCAATGGTTGAGTCTGGCCGCCGGTTGTTCACACAGCTTGGTTGCAGTGGATGTCACATGGGAAGCGGTTCGGTCCGAGCGCCTCGACTCGAAGGGATCTTCGGCAAGCCGGTGCCGGTTCAAGGCGACGGCTTCGTCGTGGCCGATGAGCGTTACATCCGCGACTCGATCCTCATGCCTGCCGCGCAGATTTCAGCAGGTTACGAGAATCTCATGCCGACCTTCAAAGGCCACATCACGGAGTCCGACCTGATGCAACTCATCGAGTATCTCCGCATCCTTTCCGCCGACGCCCCGCGACCATGAGTTACCTCACGAAACAGACACTCCGCTCGTGGTTTTTCGCGACCGATCATAAGCGGATCGGCATCCTGTATCTCATCACGATCCTCTTCTTTTTTACTATTGCCAGCGTCGCCGCCGCGATGATGCGGATCGAGTTGATCACGCCGCAGGGTGACTTCGTGACCAATGAGACCTACAACAAGCTCTTCACGCTGCACGGCGTGCTCATGGTTTGGTTCTTCCTCATCCCATCCATCCCGGCGGTCCTCGGAAACTTCGTGCTACCGCTGATGCTCGGAGCGCGCGATGTCGCGTTCCCGAGGCTCAACCTGCTGAGCTGGTATATCTTCATCGCCGGGGGAACGCTGGCGCTTTGGTCACTGCTCCACGGCGGCGTTGACACGGGCTGGACATTCTACACGCCGTACAGCTCGACCTATGCAAATGGCCACGTCGTCAGCATGGCGATGGGTATCTTCGTCGCGGGCCTCTCGTCGATTCTTACCGGGCTGAACTTCATCGTGACGACGCATAAGATGCGCGCGCCCGGCCTCACTTGGTTCCGCCTCCCGCTCTTCGTTTGGTCATTGTATGCCACGGCCCTCATCATGGTGCTCGCGACTCCTGTCCTGGCCATCACGCTCGGCCTCGTGTGTCTGGAACGCTTCTGGGGCGTAGGCATCTTCGACCCGCGTCTCGGCGGCGATCCTGTGCTCTTCCAGCACTTGTTTTGGTTCTACTCGCACCCCGCAGTGTACATCATGATCCTCCCCGGCATGGGAGTCGTGAGCGAACTCATTACCTGCTTCGCGCGCAAGCGAGTGTTCGGTTACTCGTGGATAGCCTGCTCCAGCATGGCGATTGCATTGCTGGGGTTTGTGGTGTGGGGGCATCACATGTTTGTCACTAGCCAGTCGGTCTTCGCGGGCATCGTTTTCTCGCTGCTGAGTTACATGGTTTCGGTGCCATCCGCGATCAAGGTGTTCAACTGGACCGCGACTTTGCACAAAGGCTCGATCACCTTCGACACGCCGATGCTTTATGCACTCGGATTCATCGGATTGTTCACCATCGGCGGGCTCACGGGCTTGTTTCTCGCAGCGCTCGGCTTCGATGTGCATGTGACTGACACTTACTTCGTCGTCGCGCATTTTCATTACATCATGGTCGGAGGAATGGTGATGGCCTTCATGGGCGGATTGCATTTCTGGTGGCCGAAGATCACGGGCCGGACCTTTCCAGAACTCACGGGAAAGATCGCGGCATGGACGACGTTTCTCGGCTTCAATCTCACGTTCTTCCCCCAGTTCATTCTCGGATACCTCGGGATGCCGCGCCGATACCATGCCTACCCGCCGGAGTTCCAGTTCTTCCACGTTCTTTCGACAGCGGGCGCGTCGATCCTGGCTGTGGGATACTTCATGCCTTTCTGCTATCTCCTTTGGTCGCTGAAGTGGGGCAGTGTCGCGACCTCGAATCCATGGAAAGCGACAGGACTGGAATGGCAGACACCTTCACCGCCGCCGGAACACAACTTTGCCGAAGTGCCGACGGTGTTGAATGGGCCTTACGACTACGATGCGGCGAAGAACACCTTTTGTCCGCAAACGGAGGAAGGCTATGTCTGACCGGCGCGCGGAGAGCGCGTTGAGCGATCAGTTCGAATCCGTCGAGCAACAGCACGGGGCCGACCTGTTCGGTATGTGGATTTTTCTCGCGACCGAAGTTATGTTCTTCGGCGGATTGCTTGTCGCGTACGCTGTGTATCGGCACGCCTATCCGCATGGCTTCGACCTCGCGAGCCACCGGCTTAGTGTGGTTTTCGGGACGGTGGATACTGCTGTCCTTCTTTGCAGCAGCCTCACGATGGTGCTAGCTGTGCGGGCGCTGCGACTGGGGCAGCGCCTGCCTTCGATCGCCCTCCTGCTTGCTACCGCGACGCTTGGGTGTGGATTTCTAGTTTTGCACGGCACGGAATACTACCACGAATGGCAGGAGCATCTCGTGCCCGGGCGATACTTTCAATTTGAAGGGCCGCATTTGACGGAGGCGCAGTTGTTCTTCTGGCTGTATTTCGCGCTCACGGGACTGCACAGCTTCCACGTCATCATCGGCGTCGTGCTCATGCTCGTCCTCGCAGCTTCGGTCTTCGAGCGGCGACTCGATGCCGAGCGTTACATTGCTTTGGAAGTGTCCGGCCTTTACTGGCACTTCGTCGATATCGTGTGGGTCTTCTTGTTCCCGCTGCTCTACCTGATTGGCCTACGCTGAACTCCTGCCATGTCTGCGCCCATCGTCGCCATAAAGGTCTATCTAAAGGTCTGGGGAGCATTGCTCCTCCTCCTTGCCCTGACAGTCGCCGCGGCTTACGTGCCGATGGGAGAATTCCATCTCCCGGTGGCGCTCGCGATTTCCGTGACGAAAGCCTTCCTCATCGTCTTCGTCTTCATGGAGATCAAATGGGGTGGAAGGTTGCTCCACCTCGCCGCCATCGCAGCGCTCCTCTGGCTGGCGATCTTCTTTGTCCTTACCTTCAACGACTACCTCACGCGCGACCTGCCGTCCGCACTCGTTCGATAAATTGAATCATGGTTGAGGAATGACGCCGCGATTTTTCACGCTGTTTCGCTGGCAGGTGCTGCGAGGCGTCGCGCGGCATCGGCTTCTCGCGGTCTTGAATGTCGTGAGCATCGCGCTCGGGATCGCGGTCTATCTCGCGATCCAGATCACGAATGAGAGCGCGAATCGGTCGTTCGCCGCGAGCGTCGATCTTGTCGCGGGAAAAGCGCAGCTCGAGGTGTCGGGCGAGATCGATGAGACGCTGTGGCCACGGATCGCCCACGCGCCCGGCATCCGCGCAGCGACACCGGTGGTGCGCGGCGTCGTCGTGCTGCCGGATGTCCCCGGCGAATATTTGCAGATCGTCGGTGTGGATTGGTTCACGAATGGGCCGTTCCGCACGTTTGCGCCTGGCGCGGAAATGCCTGGTTTCGATTTTGAAAAGTGGCTCGCGACTCCCGGCGGTGTCGCGATCTCGAAGGAATTTGCGGAACGCAATCGACTTGCGATCGGCGACAGCATCCGTGTGCTGGCGAATAGCGCGTCGAGATTTCTCACGGTCCTTGCGGTGCTGGAGCCTGGCGACTCGCTCGCCGCGACGCAGCCACGCTTCGCCGCGATGGATATCGGGTGGGCGCAGGAGCTCTTCGATACGCAGGGCCGGCTGTCGTCGATCCCGCTCATCCTGGACGGGCCAGCGCGCGCGACGGAGGCCGCGGATGTGGTTCGGCAGATGATTCCCGGGTCATTGACGGTGGAGGCGCCGCGGCAGCGGAGCTTTCAGATGCAGCACATGCTCGCCGCATTTCAGCTCAATCTCAGCGCGCTCAGCATGGTCTCGCTGCTCGTCGGGACGTTCCTCATTTACACCTCCGTCTCGGCGAATGTGACGCGCCGCCGCGTGGAGATCGGCACGCTCCGCGCGCTTGGCGCGACGCGGATGGAGGTGCGCTGCTTGTTTCTCGGCGAGGCGTTTTTCTTCGGAGCCGTGGGAATCGCGGTCGGCAGCCTTTGCGGCGTGCTGCTCTCGCACTCGCTCATCGGCGCGGTGGCAAAGACTATCTCGTCGCTCTACCTGCTCGTCAGCATCGACCACGCGCACCTCGGCGCAGTGCAAATCATCATTGCCGGTGCGCTCGGTTTCGCGGCGGTTTTTGCGGGCGCGTGGCTGCCCGCGAGTGAGGCGGCGGGGGTCGATCCGATCACGGCGCTGAGCCGCGGCGCGCACGCGGGAGCGCCGCCGGAGCGGGTGCGGAATGGGTCGTGGCTCGGCGCGTTTTTGCTTCTTGGCGCGACGGTTGCGTCATGGATCGCGCTGCAAAATGGTCCGCCGGCGGCGAGTTTCGCAGCGGCGTTTTTCGTCCTAGCGGCATTCGCGACCTTATCGCCCGGTGCGGCGGTGATCTTCAGCCGAGCCGCTTCTGCGCTTGTTTCCGGGACGATCGTGCTGCGCCTCGCGGCTGAAAATCTGGGTCGATCGCTGCGAAGGAACGGCATCACGATCGCAGCGCTTTCCTGCGCAGTCGCGATGATGACGGGGCTGACGATCATGATCTTTTCCTTCCGCAGCAGCGTCGATGCGTGGGTCTCACGCGGCGTGGTCGCCGACCTTTTCATCGCGCCGGCGTCCAATGAAGCCATCGGCCTCGACGCGTTCGTCCCGTCCGCCGCGATCGACTGGCTCCGCGCGCGCCCGGGGGTGTCTGGCGTCGATACGTTCCGCGAAATCCAAGTGACGCCGGAGACGGCGGGCGTGGGCGGCGCCGAGCGATTCGCGGCACGGCTCGCGGTGATCGGCGGGCAGTATCGCAGCAACATGGAATTCGACGGCGGCGGCGCCGCAGAGAAAATGGGACGCGTTTTTCGAGGCGAGGCGGTCGCGGTGACGGAGAGCTTTGCGCGCAAATTTCGCGTCGGCGCCGGAGACTCGATAGCGGTCGCGACCCCGCGCGGGCGACAGGAGTTCAAGATCGCCGGGGTGTATGCCGACTACACGCGCGATCAAGGCGTGATCCTCATCGCGCGTCTGTTGTTCGAGAAATTTTGGGACGATCCGCGAGTTCAGTCGCTGGCCATCTACCTCGCCCCGGGCGCTGCCGCGGAAAATGTGGCGGAAGCGTTTCGCGTCCAGTTCAACGGGGCGGGGGAGTTTGCGATCTACTCGAATCGCGACCTTCGCCGCCGCATTCTCACGATTTTCGACCAGACATTCGCGGTGACCTACATCCTCCGCACGGTCGCCGTGCTGGTTGCGTTCGTCGGCATTTTCCTCAGCGTCACGACGCTCGTTACTGAACGCGCGCGGGAGATAGGTGTACTGCGAGCGATTGGCGCATCGGGCGCGCAGATTCAGGGCTTGTTCATGGCCGAGTCGGCAATGATCGGCGCACTCGCGAGCGGGCTTGGGCTGGTGTCCGGCGCGCTGCTCGCAGTAGTTCTCACGCGAGTGGTGAACCCCGCGTTCTTCGGATGGACCATTGCGCTCCGCGTTCCGTGGAAAGCGCTAATCCTGACGCCGATGTGGATCGTTCCCGCAGCCATCGCAGCGGCGTGGCTGCCCGCGAACCGCGCCACGCGCAGCATGATCGCGGAAACGATCCGGGAGGAGTGAACGAACGCCACCGAATGCAATACCGCGATGTCGGTGCCTCGCTGTCAGAACGGCGCGACCCATCCCGCAGTGGAACGAAGAGGGCAGTGACACCGATGCTGCGGTGCCTTCCAGGCGAATTTTTTAGCGCGGTTGCGCCGCCGGACCTTCTCCGGCAAACTCCGTTACGCCTGCTTCGCGAGCGCTTTGCTCATGGCGCTCTTGTGGCGCGCGGCGGAATTGCGATGCACGCGGCCGCTTTTGACCGCTTTGTCGATGGACGAGATGAACGCCTGGGCCGCCGTTTTCGCCGACGCTTTATCCGTCCCGGAAACCGAGGTGCGCGCCGTCTTGAGGCGGTTCTTCACGCCGGTGAGGGCACGGCGATTCTGGAGAGTTTTGCGCTCGGTTTGGCGGGCGCGTTTGGCGGCGGATTTCGTGTTGGCCATAGGTCGGATTTTTGGAAAAGGGACGGGAGCGTAGCGGGCGTGCCCTCCTTGTCAACGCGCCTTCTGCGTGCGCGGGTGAAAATCTCCTCTTCGTTCCAGCGCGCGGGCCGGGCTACCGTGCGGCGTGCTTCATTTTCGACCACTCATCCTCGTTGCGGCGCTGGCGTTTGCGGGGTGCGCGCGGGATCGCATTCACACTGTGCGCGTCAGCATTCCCGATCAAAAGATGCTCGTCACGGAACGCGGCGTGCCGATCGCGCGATACGATGTCTCGACCTCAAAGTTTGGGCTGGGCGACCGGCCGGGCAGTTGTGCAACGCCGCTCGGTGCGCTCGAGATCGCGAAGAAAATCGGGAACGGAGCGCCGCTCGGGATGAAATTCAAAGACCGCAAACCGACTGGAGAGATCGTGCCTGCCGATGCGCCGGGGCGCGATCCGATCGTCACGCGCATTCTATGGCTGAGGGGGTTGGAGCCGCAAAATCACGCGGCGTATGCGCGAACGATTTACATCCACGGCACGGCGGAGGAGGCGAAGATCGGCACGCCTGCGAGCTACGGCTGCATTCGGATGCGGTCGCGAGATGTCGTCTCGCTTTTCAATACGCTCGGCGTCGGCGCGCGGGTGGAGATCACGACCGACCCGCTCCCGCCGGTCGGCGAGATCGCTGCACAACCGGCCCGATGACGCCCACCAACGAAGTCGCGTCGCGGCTCTGCGCGGGCTGCGGGATGTGCTGCGACGGCTCCATTTTCCACACCGTCCGGCTCCAGCCACTCGACTCGGCAAAGGCGCTCGCTGCGCTCGGGCTGAAGCTCAAACGCAAGAACAAGCGCACGCTCATCCAGCAGCCGTGCCCGGCGTATCGTGAGTGCCGGTGTTCGATTTACGCGGCGCGTCCTGAGCGGTGCCGGCTCTTCGTCTGCCAGCAGCTCGAGCGCGTGGCTGCGGGGCAGGCGAGCGAGGCTGAGGCTGCGGAGAAAATCCGTGAAGCGTTCGCGCAGATCGCGAATCTCCACGCGCTCTTTCGCCGGGCAGGCGAGGTGAAGGCGAAAGGCCCGCTCACCGTTCGCGCCGAAAAACTCCTCGCCGTCCCGCTCGATTCCTCCGATGAAAATGCCGTCGCGCTGCGCGAGGAACTCGCCCGTTCGCTCGCGGATTTCGAGTCGCTGATCGAGCGCGATTTTCGCCCGAAATGCCTATCCGCGACCGAAACTCCGACTCAATCGGCAACCGAAACGCGGGAGCCGTAAATCCCCGTCACGCCTCCGGCGGTTCCACGATTTCCAATAGTGCGCGCTCTCCATGCCGCGCCGCTGCGGCTGCCAGCAGATTGCGGATCGCGATGATCGTGTGCCCGTGTTTGCCGACGACTTTCCCGATGTCGCTCTGGCGCAGACGCAGTTTGAAAACCGCCTTTTTCGGCCCTGCTTCGGTCTTCACGAGGATCATCTCCTCGGGAAAGTCGATGAGTTGCCGCAGCACGTATCCGAGGAATTCGAGCATGGCGGCTTGGTGCATAAAAATCTCCTCGTCCCGAAACGAGCGCGTGCGAATTACTTCGCCGTCTCAGCCGCAGGCGTGGCCTTGCGGATGCGCTTGATGAGGCTGCGGACGGTGTCGCTCGGCTGCGCGCCTTTGCTGATCCAGTAGTCGGCGCGCGAGACGTCGATGTTCGCGTTGTCGCCGGCTTTCTTCGGATCGTAGTTGCCGATGATCTCGATGAATTTGCCATCGCGCGGACTGCGCTGATCGGCGACGACGACTTTGTAATACGGATGATTGAGGGCGCCTTCGCGGCGGAGACGGATGCTGACCATGTTCGTGTTTTCTGCGGGTTGGTTTGTTTGGGTAAAATTTACTGCGGCAGTTTGAAGCGTTTTGCAGCGCCGGGGCGCGACATCATTTTCTTCATCCGGCCCATGTCTTTCATCATCTTCCTCATTTGGCCGAAGCGCTGGATGAGGTCGTTGACTTCTGTGACCGAGGAACCGCTTCCGCGGGCGATTCGCTGGCGGCGACGGGCATTCAAAATGTCCGGGTTGGTTCGCTCGTCCAGCGTCATCGAAAGCACAATGGCTTCGACCCGCTTCATCTGTTTCTCGTCCACCGAAAAGCCCTTTAGATTAGACATCCCCGGCAACATGCCAAGGATATTTTCCAGCGGCCCGAGTTTCTTGAGCATTTTGAACTGCGCGAGGAAGTCGTTTAGGTCGAACGACGCCGTCCGCATTTTCTCCTCCATGCGCCGCGCCTCGTCCTCGTCGATCATCTGCGCCGCCTTCTCGACGAGCCCCACGATGTCGCCCATCCCGAGGATTCGCCCCGCGAGCCGCTCCGGGTGGAAAGGCTCGAACTGCTCGATCTTCTCGCCGATGCCGCCAAATTTGATCGGCCGCTGCGTCACCTCGCGCATCGATAGCGCCGCGCCTCCGCGTGCATCGCCGTCGAGCTTCGTGAGCACGAGCCCGGTGATATCGAGCGCCTCGTGGAAGTGCGTGGCCACGCTCACCGCCTGCTGTCCCGTGGCCGCGTCGGCGACGAGCAGCACTTCGTTTGGATTTAGGAATTCCCGCAGTCGTTTCAGCTCCTCGACCAGCACGGTGTCGATTTCCTGCCGCCCGGCGGTGTCGTAAATCTGCACGTTTCCCGGCTGCTCTTTCGTCCACTCGACAGCCGCGCGCGCGTTTCGCAGCACATCGGTTTCGCCCGGAGCGGGGATGAAAACGGGGACACCGATTTGCCTGCCGAGCGTCGCGAGTTGTTCGATCGCAGCGGGGCGGTAAAGATCGCACGCAATCAGCAGCGGCGCGCGTCCCTGCTTTTTCAAATAGGCTGCGAGCTTTGCGGACGAAGTCGTTTTGCCCGCGCCATTGAGTCCGACCATCAGGATGCGCGCCGGCTTGTCGAGATTCAGCGGCGACTCGTCGCCGCCGAGGAGCGCGGTGAGTTCGTCGTGGAAAATCTTCACGATCTGCTGCCCCGGCGACACGCTCCTCAGCACTTCCTCGCCGAGCGCCTTGTCCTTCACTCTCGCGATGAATCCCTTCGCGACGTTGAAATCCACGTCCGCTTCCAGCAGCGCCATCCGCACCGCCCGCATCGCATCCGTGATATTCGTCTCCGTGATTTTCCCAAGGCCCCGAAGGTCCTTGAAAACGTCCTGAAGTTTATCGGCGAGCAGTGAAAACATGGAAAAGGGCGCGGACTTTAAACCGGAAACGCGTGAAGTCGAGCGACTGCTCGCGGGGCGTGTTCTTCACCGTCTAGGTGCAGAGGAGCGGAGGGATACGCTGAACGGCGCGAACTACGGGGACTTTTGTCTCCGCATCGCCACGTCCCCTCTCTGTGTCTCCGCGCCTCGGCGGCTTCATTCCAATCGCCGCTGGCAGAAGATCACTTCGCTAGGACTCTCGCGCGCTTCTCCAAGCCCACGGCATCTTCGCCGCGTGCGCGTTCGGCGGCGAGTAGCGCTGCGAGCGCCTCCACTTTTCCCGGGTGTTCCGATGCAACGTTTTTCGTCTCACCGAGGTCGGTGGCCAGGTCGTAAAGCTGCGGCGCGGGCGCGTTGCCAGTCTCCGTGTCCGTGTCCTTGTTTCGCGCGATGCCGGGGCGTGGCGGAATGAATTTCCACTGCCCACTGCGCGCGGCGACGACGCCGGAATGCTCGATCAACTGCGTGCGCCCCGTCGGCGAATCGCCGAGCAGCGCGGGTAGCACGTTCTGACTGTCGGGCGAAGTCTTTGCATCGAACTCCCGACCCGCGAGCGACGCGAATGTCGCCGGAAAATCAACCTGCGAGACGAGCGCATCCGACACGCCGGGCTTCACGCGGCCGGGCCAGCGCACGATGAATGGCACGCGCGTCCCGCCCTCAAAGATGCTGTATTTGCCGCCACGCAGCGGCCCCGCGGGCCGATGATCGCCGAGCTTCAGTTTCGCTCCGTCTCGGTATCCGTCATCGACGACGGGCCCGTTGTCGCTGCTGAAAATCACGAGCGTTTTATCTGCTAGCCCGTTCTTTTCCAGCGCCGCGATCATCTCTCCCACGCACCAATCGAGTTCGAGGATTACATCGCCGCGAACGCCGAGTTCGCTTTTCCCCGCGAAGCGCGAATGCGGCACCCGTGGCACGTGGATGTCGTGCGTTGCGAGCTCGAGAAAGAACGGACCCTCGCGATGCTGCTCGATGAACGCCGTCGCGCGCTCGACATACTTGCCCATCATGTCTTCGTCCGACCAGCGGGCGGACTTTCCGCCGCTCATGTATCCGATGCGGCTGATGCCATTCACGATGGTCTGATCGTGCCCGTGGCTGGGCTGCACTTTCAGCAACTCGGGATGCTCTTTGCCCGTTGGCTCCTCGCCGATGTATTCCGAAAAGCTGACCTTCAGGGGGTCCGCAGCGTCGAGTCCGAGCACGCGGTGATTCTCCACATAAACACACGGCACGCGGTCGCCTGTCGCCGGCATGAGAAAGCAATAATCGAAGCCGAGTTCCAGCGGGCCAGGTGTGATTTCACCATTCCAGTCAAGCCCGCCGCGGCCGAGCCCGAGATGCCATTTGCCGATGATGCCAGTCGTGTAGCCTGCACCTTTGAGGACGCTCGCGAGCGTCGTGCGGCCTGGCTCGATGATGAGCGGCGCATCGCCCGGCAGCACGCCGGTGCCGCGCTTTCGCCACGCGTATTCGCCAGTGAGCATCGCGTATCGCGAAGGCGTGCAAGTCGATGAGCCGCAGTGCCCGTCGGTAAAGCGCAGACCTTCGCGTGCGAGCCGGTCGATGTTCGGCGTGGCGATGCGTGTCGCGCCGTAGCAGCTCACGTCGCCGTAGCCGAGGTCGTCGGCGTAGATGAGTAAAATGTTCGGCTTCTCGGCTGCAAAAATCGAGTGGGCGAACGTGAGCGCGAGGAGGGCGAAAACGGGAGGAAGTTTCATGGCGGAGCGGATTCGACGTGAAGGGGTGAGCGCGGGTCAAGCAGCCACAGCGGGACCAAAGGGGCTGGAAGCATTACATCGCGGCAATTATTTAGCGTCGGGAATGTTGCGGCACCCCATCTGCTCCGCTTGTAGGTGTGAATCGCGTACCCTTTAGTCCCGGCAGCAATCGGACGTCCGCGCATTCCAATCTGAACTTTTCGTCTCGCGCCACACTCGCATCCCGACCGCCATGTTGGGCGGTGCTCAGTTTCATCCCCGATGATCTTGGCTGGTGCGACTGGATATACGGCGAACTCCAAGGCCACGAAGTCCCGCTCCTCCTCTCGGGTCAGGGGACGCGCGACGGCACGCCGCTGCCGGAATATCTCACCGCTTTTCCCGATCGCTTCGATCCCGATCATTTCGAGCGCTACCCGGAGGCGCTCGCTACCAGCCGCTTTCTCATCGTCGTCTGCACGCCGGAATCCTCCGGTTCGCCTGAGATCGAGGCGCATATCCGTGCATTCAAGGACGCGGGTGGCGGCGAGCGGATCATCGCGTTGATCGCTGCGCGCGAACCGCACGCGGGCCAAGAGAAGTGGCCGCGCTCCCCGAACTCCGAATGGCTCCCGAATTGGCTCCAGTGGAGATTTAGCGACGACGGGGCATTCTTCTTAGCCGATCACACCGAGCCGCAAATCGTCGAGGCGCGACCCGGCTGGGCGAGCCTGGACGAGGTGAAAGTCGCGCTCATCGCAGCGCTGCTGGAGATCACTCCCGAGGAGTTGGAGGAGTTGGAAAATGCGACTCTCGCGCCGATTCCCACGTTGGCACCGATGCAGGAGGTGGTTGCGCTTTCCGGGAATGAAATGCTCGTCGAAACCGCGCCCGTTGCGATCGCAAAACGTGCGAGTCGCCATCGGGGGCTGGTCATCGGAGCGACGATTGGTGTGCTCGCGGGGATCGCGGCGATGTGGACAAACCACATGAAACTCGCAGCGGATCTGCCGGCCCCGAAAGTCGAACAGGCACGCGAACAAGCAACGGTGGCGGCTCCGCTCCGCGCGCTGCCGAAGGTCACGCAGCCGCTCGAGAAGAGTGTGCCGACCGACCTCACTGCGACCCAGCCGCAGACACCCGAAACTGCTGTCGAGCCGCCGCCACTCGAGCCGCCACCAGCGGAATTCCTCGGCCCGCCGCCACCGACAGCCGCCGATCTCGCCGCCGCTGAAGACGCTCGTCTGCGCCGTGAGAAATCGGCGCTCGCGACTCGCGCCGATGCGCTCGTCGTCGAGCGTGATCTACCTCTCGCGCTACAGACTTATTCGCGTGCGCTCACGGCGGCGAAGCGCTTCTCCGCCGAGCCTGGCGCGCAACTCGATTCGGCCGAGATTTATCGGAAGATGGGGACGCTGCAGGCGCAGATTGAATCGACTGCTGAGGCCCGTTATTCATTTGAGAAAGCCCGCAAGATCCTCAACTCGCTCCGAGCCAGCGGACAGCTTGGAAAACAGCGCGCGAGGATATTAGAAGACGTGGAGCACAGCCTTCACACGCTGCCTCGCGACTAATCGAGTAGCGACCGTGCCGACCGCCTGCCGAATCGAAAGCGGTTACGGCCGCTTCGCCTTACGCATCTCTTGCGCGCGGATGGCGTCGCGGAGTTCAGCGGCTTTTTCATACGCCTCGGAGGCAATCGCCTTGTCCATTTCGCGCTGCATTTTCTCGAGTTTCGTCAGCGGCTGCTTCGAGCGGATCTCCTCCAGCCATTCGCCGAGGAAGGTGAGCTCGGGGCTTTGGCTTTCCATCTCGGCGTTGCCGGAGTCGGTGTAAAATGCGCGCGTCTTTTCCATCCCTTTCTCGATCAGCTTCACCGCCTCGGGGATGTCTTCGCGCTCGATCGCGATCGTCGCTTTCGCCCGCGTATTCATCATTCGCACGTATGGGGTGAACTGTTCCACGGCCCACGCCGCATCCTCGCTGGCCGAGTGTTTCGAGACGAATTCGAACATCTCGAGATTGCGGTTTGTGTCGCGGATCACGCCGAGATAGTCGCTGAGCTGAAAGAGCGAGACGTAGCGGTGATAGTATTGGATGCCTTCCTGCTGCAACTCGCCGACCTCTTCAGGAGTGAGCGCGAATTCCTCGCCTTTCTTCGCCGCGCGCGCCATGCGCCGCTGGTGAAACTCGAGCAGCGATTCGCAATTGTGCGGCTCCGTGCCGTCGGGGCGCCCGGTCATTTCCATCTGGATGAGCCCCAGATCAATTCGCAGTTGCAGCTTTTCTTTGCCGTCGCTGCCGAGGATTTTGCGCACCTTGATCACGCCCGGTTCATGGGCCCAATCGCGCAGCAGATCGTTCAAATCAAGGCTCATCTGTGAACTATCGAAATGCGCCGGAGTGTTGTCAACGGGAGGCCTAAAGTGCGCCGCTGCGATGCGTGAAATTTGCCGGTGATTTGCCTCATGAGGAAAGCCGGCCGGGGAGCGAAGTGCGAATGATTGAAGCGAGCAATGACCCAATTTTCCACTCCCATCCTCGTCGTCGATGACGATGCGCTGAGTCGCAGTCTGTTGGTTCGTTCTTTGGAAAAGTCGGGCTTCGTCGCGACTCAGTGCGCGAGCGGAAGCGAGGCGCTCGATCTCGTGAAAAGCGGCGAGTCGATGCTGCTCGTGCTCGACTACTCGATGCCCGACCTGACCGGCGCGCAAGTGTGCGAGCGGGTTCGCGGGGATTCCGATCCCGCGATCGCGTCGCTGCCGATCATCCTGCTCACAGCGCACTCGGGCGAGGAGCATGAGCTGGAATGCCTCGCGGCGGGCGCGGATGACTTCGTGACGAAGCCAGTCAACACCGCGATTTTGAAAGCGCGGATCGAGACGCATCTCCGGCTCCACGCATTGCGCGCGCAGCTTCGCGAGCAGAATGCGGAACTCGAGCGCGCGCGAGCCATGCACGAACTCGATCTCGATGCCGCGCGGCTTACGCAGCAGGCGATCCTGCCTTCACGCCCGCCGACGATCGCGGGCTGGCAGCTCGCGTCGCACTTTCAACCGCTCATCCAAGTCGGCGGCGACATGTACGACTGGCTCCGGCTCGCCGATGGCTCGTGGCTGATCTGGATCGCTGATGCGACGGGGCACGGTGCCGCCGCAGCGCTGCTCACGACTTTCACGAAGCTCGTATTTCGCCACGCGGCGGCGGAGGGGAAGACCGCGCGCGAGATTTTGAATGCGGTGAATGCGGACGTCTTTTCTGTGTTCAAAGGCCGCTCGTTTCTGACGGCTGCGTGTCTCGTGCTGCGGCCAGATTCGGGCGAACTCTGCTTTTCTGGTGCGGGTCATCCGCCTCTGCTGATCGCGCGCGCGGACGGGGAAATCGACTCGGTGATCTCGCAGGCGCCGCCGATCGGAATCCGCGCGGAGCACGATGGCACCGAGAGTCTGGTGCGCGTTGAGAGAGGCGACACGCTGCTGCTTTACACCGACGGTCTTTACAGCGTGAAAAGTGGGCACAAAGACCGAATGACGCCCGATGATGTGCATTCATTTTTCCCGCCGAACGCAGCCTCGGCGGCGGAGTTTCTCCAACGCGCTGTGGACGCGATGACCGCCAGTGCCGGCGGAGAAGCGCTGCCCGACGATCTCGCGGTGATCGCGCTGCGGCGGCTGTAGTGCGGGATCAGGTACGACAATCCACGTCCTTCCTTTCCATCGCGCAACCCGCCGCATACCGTCCCGCGCCATGTTCCAAAAGCGCTACGCCACGCCGGGCACCGCCCCCGCGACGCTAGATCCGCTGCCCGCGGCATGTGCCCGCAAGCCGGTCATTCGTCTCATCGAATACGACCTCACGCATCTCGACGAGCGCGTCATACCGAGCGTCGCGGAACTGCCCGATTTTCCCGACGACGGACGCGTGCGCTGGGTCGAGATGAACGGCCTCGGCGATGTCGATGAGCTTCGCGCTCTCGGTCATAGATTCGGCCTCCATCCGCTCGCGCTCGAGGATGCGCTGAATACCGGCCAGCGTCCTAAAATGGAGCCGTACGACGACCACCTTTTCATCGTGGCGCAGATGATCTACCGCGACCCGGAGCGCAAACTGTGCGGTGAGCAGGTCAGCATGTTTCTCGGAAAAAGCGTGCTCGTCACGATCCAGGAGGAGGATGAAATCGATACGTTCCAGCCCGTTCGCGAGCGCATCCGCGGCGGGCGCGGCTTCATCCGAAAACTCAAGACCGATTACCTCGCTTACGCACTGCTCGACTCGATCGTCGATCACTGCTTTCCCGCGCTGGAGGAGCTGGGTGAGTCGATCGAGGACTTGGAAAACGAGCTCATGGACAAGCCCTCGCAGAGCTGCATCCACGTCCTGCACGAGCATCGCCGCACGCTCATGCAGCTCCGCCGTTTCGTGTGGCCGGAGCGCGATGTTCTGAGCGCGCTCCTCCACGACGAGACCGGCCTCATCGCGCAGCCGACGAAGATTTTCATCCGCGATTGCTACGACCACACGGTGCAGATCATGGATCTCATCGAAAGCTACCGCGACGTCACCGCAGGCTTGCTCGAAATGTATCTATCGAGCGTGAGCCTGCGCACGAACGAGATCATGCGCGTACTCACAGTCATCTCCTCGATCTTTATCCCGCTCACGTTTGTCGCGGGAGTCTATGGCATGAATTTCGACTACGGCGACGGTAGCATGCCGATGAACATGCCGGAACTTCACAAGCCCCACGGCTACATCATCTGCATCGGGATCATGCTCGCCATTACGACTGCGCAGATCATTTTTTTCCGGAGGAAAAAGTGGCTCTAGTCAGTCTCAGTAAGCGCAAAGATTTCTCAGATTTGGGTGTTTGCGTCGCCGAGGATGCGCTCGACAGCACGGCGATGCGGGGAAGTGAGAGCGAGGGCTGAGAGGCGCGGGATGGGTTGCCAGCGTTGATTTTCGCCGATCGAGAGCGGATGTGGCTGGACGAAGACGCGGAGCGTGATGCGGTGGTTCGTGAAGGGGTAGTCGAGTTGGAGAATGGGGAGGCTTTCGGTGGGCGAGGTGACAGCAGCCAGCTTCCACATTCCGCGCCAGCGGGGGCCCGTCTGCTGCTCGAGGAGGATGCGGTCGCGGGAGACGATCCAGGCGCAATTTTCCTCGAGAGCGATGGTTTTCGCGCGGGGTTTTTTGATTGGCAGGGACTCTGGATCTGGCGTTTTGCAGCCAGCGCGGATGGGGCAGATTTCGCAGCGCGGCTTGCGCGGGAGGCAGATGAGAGCGCCGAGTTCCATGAGCGCGGAGGTGTGCTCGCGGGCGTGATTTTCGGGCAAAAGATCGGTGGCGTTCTGCCAGAGACGCGCGCTGCCGGCGGTTGAGTCGATGGGCTCGCGGAGGTCGGTGAGGCGGGCGAGAACGCGCGCGATATTCGCATCGACGGCGGGGATAGGGAGGTCGAATGCGAAGGCGGCGATGGCACCTGCGGTGTAGCGGCCGACGCCCGGGAGGCTTGCGATGATGGCGGGATCGTCGGGCAGTTTGCCGCCGTGCTCGGCGACGATTTGGCGCGCGGCGTGGTGGAGATTGCGGGCGCGGGAGTAGTAGCCGAGGCCCTGCCATGCGTGGAGGATTTCGTCTTCGCTCGCGGCGGCAAGGGTGGTGAAATCGGGGAAGCGCGCGAGCCAGCGATCGAAGTACCCGAGGACGGTGACGACCTGCGTCTGCTGGAGCATGAACTCGGACACCATGATGGCGTAGGGGTCGAGCGTTCGGCGCCAAGGGAGGACGCGTCCATGAGCGCGGAACCAGCGTGCGAGCGCATCGCGGAGTGCGGCTGGATTTTGAAAGGAGGATTTTGAAGGATGCACTGGCGGGCTTGAGACTCGCATCGAATCGATATGGAAACAGCGCCGAAAACCATCCACACGTGCCCGCTCACCGCGGAGCAGGCGCAGAAGCTGCGCGGCATTTTGCTGGCGCGCGGGTGGGAGTTTTCGGAGCGGCCGTACACGCTCTATTTTGCGCAGGCCGAGAAGCTAACTGCGGCGGTGTACGAGAAGGGGCCGAAGCTTGTGCTGCAGGGGAAGGGGACGGGGGAGTTTGTGGAATTCACGCTGGAGCCGGAGGTGCTCGGGGCGGTGAGTTCAGATTACGAGGAGGCGCGGGAGCCGGCGATGTTCGAGCCGCATTTCGGGATCGATGAGAGCGGGAAAGGTGACTTTTTCGGGCCGCTGGTGATCGCGGGGGCATATGTGGATGGGGAGATCGCGCGGCGGTTCGTGGAGGCCGGGATTCAAGACAGCAAGCGGATCGGAAGCGATCGGCGCATTCACGAGCTGGCGAAAATGATCCGTGAAACGAAGGGCGCGATCGGCAGCGTGATCGCGATCGGGCCGGAGAAATACAACGAGCTTTATGCGAAGTTTAAGAATCTGAATCGGCTGCTGGCGTGGGGTCATGCGCGGGTGATCGAGAATCTCGCGGAGGCGCGGCCGGATTGCCCGCGGGCGCTGAGCGATCAGTTTGCAAATCCGAAGCTGATCCAGCGCGCACTGCTGGAACGCGGGCGCGGGATCGTGCTGGAGCAGCGGACGAAAGCCGAGAGCGATGTGGCAGTGGCGGCGGCGTCGATTTTGGCGCGGGAGCGGTTCATCGACTGGCTGAAAAAAGCAGGCGCCGAGTATCGGCGCGAACTGCCGCGCGGAGCATCGGCAGCGGTAAAGGCGGCGGCGCGTGAATTGGTCGCAGCGCATGGGCCGGAGGTTCTTACGCAAGTCGCGAAAACACATTTCAAAACTGCCGCTGAGGTCGCACCGCAATATTTTACCAAACCTGCCTTGCCCGGTTCCGATGAGGTTGTTTAACTCCACGACATGGGCACTTTGACGAAACGGGACCTAGTCTTGCAGATCAGCACCGAAACGGGACTCGTGCAAAATCAAGTCTTCGACGTAATTCAGCGGACGCTGGATCAAATCACGGACGCACTCGCGGAGGGGCGGAACGTGGAGCTGCGAAATTTTGGGGTGTTCGAGGTGCGGCTAACGAAGCCGCGCGTGGGCCGAAATCCCGCGGTGCCGGGGAGCAGCTTTCCGATCCCGGCGCGCGCGACGGTGAAGTTCAAATCCGGAAAGATCATGCGGCAGAAAGTGTCGAAACTTTCCGCGGTAATGAAGCGCGTGGCGGCGAAGTAACGACGCGGAGATCAGTAGCCGTCCATCTCGTAGAGCCAGAAGGGCTTGCCGGTCTGGTAGTGGATAATATTCGGGCCGGTGACGAAGGTGGTCCAGCCATTCGGATAGTGAGTGGACTGCGAGTAGGGCGGGCCGCTCGTGCGCTCGACGGCTTTGATTTTATAGACAGGGCCTATTTTCTCAACGTGGCCCTCGGCAATCCAATCGGCGATGCGCTCGCCGCGGTAGTTGGTGACGCTTAATCTCGTGTAGGTCGTCTGGCAACCAGTGAGGATGAGCGCGAGGAGGGAGAACCGGAGGAGTTGCACGGCGCGGACGATGCCAGTGGGATTTCGCGACCTCAAGCGCCGATGAGCGCGGGCTGCGGGTTGGCGGAAACGAGTGAGGCATGGCGCGCGATCCAGCCGCCACCGAGGACTTCATCGCCACGGTAGCAGACAGCGGCTTGACCAGGAGTGACGGCGCGCTGCGGCACGTCGAATTGCACGCGCGCCTCGCCATTTTCACCTGGAAAAACGGTCGCCCCGGCACCCGCGTGGCCGTAGCGGATTTTCACCGTGACCTCAAGCGGCTCGGTCGGCTCGGCGTGCCAGGTCGTGTGCGTCATTTCAAACTCCTCGACGATCAAATCTTCCGCCTCGCCGACGATGACTCTGCTCGTCGCGGGATCGATGTCGATGACGTATCGCGGCGAGGCGCTACCACCCGGGAGTCCTTTGCGCTGGCCGATCGTGAAGAGCTCGATGCCATCGTGATCGGCGAGGCGCGCGCCCGATTTATCGAAGATTCCGCCGCGGTGGAATTCGGCCTCGCCCATGTGGGATTTGAGGAAAGATTTGTAGTCGTTTCCGGGTACGAAACAGATCTCCTGGCTGTCCACTTTATCCGCTGTCTTGAGGCCGAGCTGTCGGGCGATTGCGCGGATTTCGCTTTTCTCCATCGCGCCGAGCGGGCAAAGCGCGCGCTGGAGTTGCGCCTGACGGAGGCTGAACAAAAAGTAGGATTGGTCCTTGCGCGGGTCCTTGCCTTTGCGCAGCACAGCGCGGTCGGCGTGATGCTCGATGATCGCGTAGTGCCCGGTCGCGATGAACTCCGCACCGATGGCTTTCGCCTTTCCCCACAGGTTACCGAACTTCACCTTTTCGTTGCACATCACGCACGGGTTTGGAGTCCGTCCGGCGCGATATTCCGCGGTAAAATAATCGATGACGAGCTTCTCGAATTGATCCGCTTCATCGACCACGTAATGCGGGATCCCCAGCGCGTGCGCCACGCTGCGCGCATCCGCGATTGCCTGCGGGCCGCAGCATTTGTCCTCGGCTCGCGAGATGCAGTCCTGCGGCCAGACTTTCAACGTGACGCCGACGACGTCGTAGCCCTGTTGCTTCAGCAAAAAGGCTGCGACGCTGGAATCGACGCCACCGCTCATGCCGACGACCACGCGTGCTCGCGGGGTCGTTGGAGTGAGTGTGGAATCGGAAGCGTTCACGGCGGCGCGGACATTCCGCGCGTTCGCCGGAGCGCTCAACCGAAATTTTCGCGTGCCATTCGCACGCTCAAATTTAGCGGCTAACCGTGCCGGCCGCTGAGCCGGTGCCGCCGGTGCCGCCGCTCGAGCCGCCGTGCGTGAGTGCGGAGCCGTGAGCGTGGGTGCCGCCGACTTGAGCGTCAGCACTGGTGGAGCATGCTGCGAGGCTGAGGCAGGCGATGGCTGCGAAGAGGAATGTCAGTGTTTTCATGTTGCGAAAGATTCGCGCCGTGGGCCAAGCGCGACCGTCTCCGGCAAGTAGGTATTACGAGAAAGCTAAATGTCATGCGCCGCGCCTTGTCCTTGGACGCCGCGCGGCTTTTGCGACAAAGTGCGTGACCAAACGTGACCCGTCCGCCTCTTTTTCTCGCGCTCCTCCTCGCCGTCGCGCTCGCCGCTTGCTCCCGTCCGATGGACCGCGCCGATCTCGTCTTCTTGAACGGCGCCGAGCCCGAAAGCATCGACCCCGCGGGCTTCACCGGACAGTCCGAAGGGCGCATTGCATACGCTCTTTTCGAGGGGCTCGCGGCTTTCGACGAGACCGGCACACCGCGGCCGGGCGTGGCGGAAAAGTGGGACATCTCGGAAGACGGGCGCGTCTATACTTTTCACCTCCGCAGCGATGCGAAGTGGAGCAACGGCGATCCGGTCACGAGTCACGATTTTCTCGCCTCGTGGCGGCGGACGCTCGCACCCGAGACTGCGTGCGAGTACGCGTATCAGCTCCACTACATTCGCAATGCGAAGGCCTTCAACGACGGGACGCTGAAGGACTTCAGCCAGGTCGGCGTGCAGGCTCCTGACCCGAGCACGCTCATCGTCACGCTGGAAAATCCCACGCCTTTCTGGATCGATCTCTGCGCCTTCGCCACACTCCTTCCCGTCCACATGCCGAGCCTCGAGGCGGCGGAAAAACGCGGGGAATCCTTCACCCGTCCCGGCAACCTCGTGAGCAACGGCGCCTTTGTCCTCAAGGAATGGCGCATCTTCGACCGCATCCGCGTGGAGAAAAATCCATACTACTGGAACGCCGCCCGTGTCGGCATGAAGACCATCGACATCCTCCCCGCAGCGCAGCCCATGACCGCGTTCAATTTCTACGCAACCGGCGTCGCGGACATCATGGCCGACAAGGGCCTCGCGCCGACCATGCTCATGGAAAAACTGAAGCTGCGCCCCGACTACCACGCCGCGCCTTTCCTCGGAAATTACTTCGTCCGCTTCAACTGCACCCGGAAGCCCTTCGACGATCCCCGTGTCCGTCTCGCCTTCAGCCTCGTCATCGACAAACCTTACCTCTGCGAGAACATCACGCGCGCTGGCGAACTCCCCGCCGACAGCCTCGTCCCGCCCGGCACCGCCGGCTACCAAAGCCCTCCCGGACTCACCCGCGACCCCGAGCGCGCGCGCAAACTTCTTGCCGAGGCCGGCTTCCCCGGTGGCGCAGGGTTCCCCCTCACCTACTACCTTTACAAAGGCGGCAGCGACCTCGACGCCAGCATCGCCGTTGAGCTTCAGGCCACCTTCAAACGCGAGCTCGGGGTCTCCATCCAGCTCGCGCAGCAGGAGTGGAAAGTCTATCTCAATTCCCTCACCACGCTCGACTTCGACATGGCGCGCTCCTCCTGGGTCGGCGACTACAAAGACCCCAACACCTTCATGGACTGCTTCGTCACAGACGGCGGCAACAACCGCACCGGCTGGTCCAGCAAAACCTACGACCAGCTCATCGCCGACGCTGCCCGGGAGCTCGATTCCCAGAAGCGCTTCGCCCTCTTCCGCGAGGCCGAGCACATGCTCATTGTCGATCAGGCGCCCATTGTCCCCCTCTTCTATTACGTCGGCATCCAATTCTACGACGGCTCGCGGCTCGGCGGAGTTCAGGCAAACCTCATCGACGAGCACCCGCTCAAGAACATGTTCTGGAAGCGATGACCGACCGGCTCGCCTTCTGGCTCTTCCGCCTCGTCTCCTTCATCGCGAAACTCCTCCCCATCGAGGCCATCTTCCGCGTGGGGTGGGCGCTCGGCTGGCTGGGATACTACATCGCCGGGCCGTATCGCCGCCTCGTCCTGCACAATCTCGCGATCGCCTTCGCTCCTGAAAAGTCCCCCCGCGAGCTGCGCAAAATCGCCCGCGACCACTTCGCGTCGCTCTGCGCGAACCTCCTCTCCAGCATCAAGCTCCCCATGCTCTCCCGCGCCGAGATCGAGGCACGGGTAAAGGTCGAAGGCATCGAAACCATCGACGCCGGCATCATCGCGAACGGCGGCTTCGTCATGGTCATCAGCCACCTCGGCAATTGGGAGATGTTCGCCCAGCTCTCCCCGATCATCTTCAAATGCAACGTCGGCACCATCTACCAGCGCCTCGGCAATGCCTTCCTCGACGCCGAAGTCCGCCGCGACCGCGCGCGCCTCGGACTCTCCCTTTTCGAGCGAAAAGAAGGCTTCACCGCCGCCGCGAAATTCATGCGCGAAGGCGGCGCGTGCGGCGTCCTCGTCGATCAACATGCGGGCGACGCCGGACTCTGGAGCCCCTTCTTCAACCGCCTCGCATCCACCTCCACCCTCGCCGCCACCCTCGCCCTTCGCACCGGAGCGTGGCTCGTCCCCGCCGCCGTCTATACCGACGGAGTCGCACGCTGGCGCTGCGTCTTCCTCGGCCAGATGAAACCCCACGGGCACACCGCCGAGGCCATCACCGCCCGCATCAACGAATTCCTCGAAGCCCAAATCCGCCGCCAGCCCGCCGACTGGTTCTGGGTCCACAACCGCTGGAAGACCCCCAAGCCCAAATTCCTCCTCGCCACCTACAAACGCGGCATCCTCATCCCCACCGGCTTCGGCCCTGAGCGCACCCTCCAGCCCTTCAAAATCCTCATCCGCGCCAGCAACTGGCTCGGCGACGCCGTCATGAGCGTCCCCGCAGTTCGCGCCATCAAAGCCGGACGCCCCGACGCCCACGTCACCCTCCTGACCCCCGCCAAGCTCGCCGAATTCTGGCGCTCCGTGCCAGGGGTCGATGCGATCATCCCCATTGAGCGGGGCGAAAATCTCATCTCCGTGGCGAGGAAAATCCGGGGTCAATTCGAAGCCGCCATTGTCTTCCCCAACTCCCTCCGCACCGCCCTCGAGCCCTGGCTCGCCGGCATCCCCCGCCGCGTCGGCTACCCCGGCCACCGCCGCGCCTACCTCCTCGACCAAATCCTCCGTCCCAAAAAAACCAAAAAGCTCCAGCCCCCCCGCCACCAAGTCCACCACTACCTCGCCCTCGCGAAATTCGTCGGCGCCGAACTCCCCTCAATCCCCGCGACGCCCGACGCCTGCTGCCTCGACTCCAACCTTTCTCTGCGAGCCCCTATCCTCGGCCTCTGCCCCGGCGCCGAATACGGCCCGGCCAAGCGCTGGCTCCCCGAGCGCTTCGCCGAAGTCCTCCGCACCCTCCACGAGCGCACCGGGTGCGAGTGGAAAATCTTCGGAGTCGAAAAAGACCGGCCCAACGCCGAGCACATCGTCGGCCTTTCCCAGACCCCCTGCACCGACCTCGTCGGCCGCACCACCCTTGCCGAGCTCATCGCCCACCTGCGCACCTGCGACCTCCTCCTCACGAACGACACCGGCACCATGCACCTCGCCGCGCACCTCGGCATCCCCGTCGTCGCCCTCTTTGGCAGCACCGAGCCCGCCCTCACCGGCCCCCTCGGCCCCCCGGGGCGGCACAAAATTCTCCGACACCACGTCGCGTGCTCCCCCTGCTTCCTCCGCGAATGCCCCATCGACTTCCGCTGCATGAAAGCCATCACCTCCGAAGAAGTCACCGCCGCCATCGAGACCGCCCTCGCCCCCCAGGGCCCCTGATCGGGTTTTTGGAAAGTCGGCGGGTCGGGCAATCGGTGCGGGGTTACTCTGGAGTGAGCAAAAAGCGACAGCGGAGAATTTTGAGGGCTCAGAGGAGGTGTGAAATCCTATCCATATTTTTCCTAATGGCATTTCCGGTCGCCGGAGTGCCATTCGGTTTTATCCGAACGAAGTTTCCGGCAGCCGGAAAGGAACTTGGTTTTTTCCGAATGAGGTTTCCGATGACCGGAAAAGGCGTTCGGTTTTTTTTGGGGTGAGGTTCCGGGACTCCGGAATGGGGAGCACGAAAATGGGGGAGTTTTCGCCCTGAACCGCGGCCCGTTCCTACGGGGCGGTGATGCGGAGGCGGTCGAATTGGGCGGGGGCGCCGTTCGCGGGGATGGAGGCGCGCCAGAGTTCGGTGATGGTGCCGTCGCCGTTGAAGGTGCTGGCGGCGAGGGTGCCGTTTTCGCCCCATGCGGTGAGGGTGGTGGCGAACTCGACGTGGTAGCTGATGTCCTCGGCGCCGATTTGGCGGCGGAAGGTGAGGGTGAGGTAGTCGGCGGTCTGGCCTCCGCCGATGTCGAAGGCGGTGAGGGCGGTGACGGGGCCGCCGGTGCGGTCGGCGGTGCGGGGGTCGGTGCCGAGGGCGTATTCGACGCGGTTGGAGATGCCGTCGGAGTCGTCGTCGGCGTCGGGGCCGCCGGTGACGCTGTGGGCGGTGGCCCAGGAGGAGAAGGTGAAGCGGTCGTCGCCGCCGGGGCTACCGCCTGCGACGCGGCTGGCGCGCCAGTTTTCGCCGAGGGCGGGATTGGGGAGGGTCTCGGGGGCGATGAGGACGAGGGAGTAGCCGAGTCCGTCGGGCTGCGTGGGCCAGGGGGCGATGTTTTTGTAGGAAAAATCGATGATGGGGGTGCCGGCGCCGAAGCTGAGTTTGATTTCTTCGCCGGTGTCTTTGAGGGAGTCGCCGGCCTGCCACTGGCCGGCGATGGGTTTGCCGGTGCCGTATCGGGAGTTGAAGGCGGCGATATTCCGCACGACGAGGGTGGTGGCGCCGGGCTGAAGGAGGATGTTGCCGGGATAGGCGGGGAAGTCGAAATCGACGCCTTTGGTGAGACGCACGTCGCTGAGGTCGATGGCTGCCGGGCCGACGTTGCGGATTTCCAGATACTCGAAGTCGTCCTCGACCCAGCCGGCGGAGGCTTCGGCCGTGGTGGGGGGTGTGGGGTGATACATGATCTCGCTGATGACGAGGCTGGAGGTGTAGGGGTAGAGGTCGGCGGCGGCGGCGGTGAACTCGGCTGGGGCACTCCAATGGCTCCAGTGGCCGGTGCTGTCCTGCTGGCGGACTCGGGCGCGGTAGCGCTGGCCGGGGACGCAGGCGGAGGCGGGGAAGTGGAAGGTGGTACCGTTGTTGGCGACGGGGCCGGTGTCAAAGGCGGCGTGGATCTCGAGGAGGCGCTTGGTGCCGGGGATGTAGTTGGCGGTGGTATTGACCTCGGCGATGCGCCACTGGACCGCGCCAAAGGTGGCGGCGCCCTGCGGGTCGGCGAAGGCGCTTTTGGAGAAATCGAGCGCGCTGACGGGGTGGGTGCCGGGGCCGGTGAAGGTGAGGGTGGGGGTGGCAGGGATGGCGGCGGACTCGCCATTTTCGGCCTGCCGGAAGTCGAGGTAGGCGGCGCGGCCTCCGGTTGAGACGTCGCCGCCGGGCCAGGTGCTGCCGTTGTTGTCGGCATCGAAGGCGAAGTCCTTCATGCCGGCGACGTAGGCTGCGAGGGAGGTGGTGCCGACGCTGCTGCTCTGGCCGAAGCCTGCGAGCCCGGCGAAATTCCCGGCGTCGGCGGGCGCGCCATACCAGCGGGCGAAGTCGGCATTGACGAAGGGCTGGATGACGGCGGCGAGCTGGTCGATGAGGGGATTGATCTGCTCGGGCTGCCACAGGAGGTCGCGGATTTCGCGGACCTGGGCGTAGTAGCGGGGGTAGAGATTGGGGTGGGTGCCGTTGTCGCCGCCGCGGCTGCCGGAACTGTCGATGGTGTCGTCGAAGATGGAGTTGTGGACGATGTCGCGGCCGTTATTCCAAGTGGGGCCCCATGTGGCGTCCACGTCGTTCGGGAAATACCAGAGGACGCCCTTGCTGTTGTTGGCGGCGTTGTAGTCGGGGTAAAAGTAGTAAGCCGCGTTGTTGTCGCCGCTCGGCCAGTAGTCGTAGTGCCGAATGGCCTCCGCAAAAGCGTGGTAGCGGGACCAGAGGTCCACATTCACCCGCCCGGTGATAAACGCCTCGGTGCTGTAGCCGTTCAGGGTGTTCTTGATGTCGTCGTGGTCGCTGCCATTGGTAGGAGCGCCCGCCGCCTGATAACGCTGCTGACTGACGCCGACAGCGGTGTCTTTGGTCAGCTTGTAGAGGTTGCCTTTCGGCAGGTTGTGCGAGTCGAGAAAGCGGCCGTCGTAATCTTCATGCACGAACATGAGGCCCCAGAAGTCGCCGTGCCATTGGTCGGGCTGCTCGGCGGACTGCTTGACGGTGCGGAAGTGGGCGAAGTTGGCAAACGGGGCGGGGACGCCGAGCTGGTTCCAAACATAGAAGTTGAGGGCTTCGTTCAGGGAGAAGGTGTAGGTTCCGCGGTTCTCCCAGAGGTTCTCGGTGATCATGGTTTTCCATGTCGTCGGGTAGTTGATGCCGTCGTTGTCCCTGGCTTGGAGATAGGCGCCTTTATTAAAGATGAACTTGAAGGCGCGTTTGCTGGTGGCGGCAGCACCAGGGCTCCCGCTCGCGCTGTATCGGCCATTAGCACCGTGGAGGCGGTATTGGATATGATCGTGGACTACTCCCTCATAGACGAACGCGGCCTCCCAGTTCTCGAATGTCCAACTGACGGTGGCAGGGGTGAGCTGGTCGGCGGCACTAAAGGCGACGCATTGATCCCAATCGCCGGAGCGGGTGAGGAAGTGGTAAGTCGGGAGGGAGGTGAGGGTGGAGGAGGGGGTGCCTTGGTAGTCGGGGACGCCGTCATAGACGTAGGCGGCGAAGTTCAGCGAGGGGTCGTCGGCGTAGGGGACGCGGACGCTGGCACCGGGGTTGTCGGTGACGACGATGCGGTATCGGATGAGCGTGCGTTTGGCTTGGATGGGGATCGTCGCGGTGTAGATGCTGTCGCCGCCCTGCGCGTCGGCTCCGATGCCGTCGTCGTTCATGGGAATCGTGACCCAATTTGCCGGATCCTCGAAGGCGGGGTTGGCGGCGAGCGGGGCATTGACGTTCACGAACTGTCCGCCGGAGATGGCCTTGGGAAGTGTGCTCGGGATGAAGCTGCCCGGCGCTACGATCTGATATTTCAGCACGACGGTTGCGACGCCGTCGGGGTCGGTCACTTTCGCTGTGACGACGATCGCGTCGCCGCTGGTGGGCTGCGCGGGAGAAAGGGCGACCTGCCGGGTGGCTGGCGGGGCGTTCGTGGAAAACTGGAGGTTCTGCGCGCCGGGCGAAACGACGTCCGCGCCGGTGACGGGGAAGGCGGATGCACGCCAGTTCCCGCCGATGGTTTCGTCGAGCTGGGGATTGATGAGCTCGATGGAGGCGCCGTCGCCGTCGGCGGCGCTCGGCCAGGGGAAGTTGGGCTTGTAATCGACTTGGCTGATGACGGCGTCGGCGGCATTGCGGAGGCGGACATTTTCGCCGCTGCTGGAAAGACTGCCGATCCACGGACCGAGTGCCACTTTTCCATAAAGAGTCTGGATGGTGGAGGGTGACTGCGCGATGAGGAGATACGCACCGGGAGCGAGGGTGGTGCCGGAGGGGAAGTTGAAATCGACGGCGCTGGAGAGGCGCCAGCCGGTCATGTTGACCGTGGTCGTTCCGGCGTTGTAGAGCTCGATGAATTCGTTGAGGGAGGCGTTGTTGCCGCCGTTGTAGTGGATTTCGTTGATGACGATGCCGCGGGCGCTCGCCGCGCAGCTCAGGGTGAGACTTTGCTCAAAAAAGAGGCCGCCCGAGTCGGTGGAACGCAGCCGGATGGCGAAGGTCTGGCCCGCGAGAGCGGCGAAGGATTGCGCGGCACGGAGCTGGTGGCCGATGATGGAGAAGCGCGCGTTGTCGGTGGAGCCGGTGCCGGCGACGAGAGTGAAGGTGTGGGCGTCGTTGACGTTGGCGTCAGTGCTGAGGATGTTCGCGATGAAGGCGCCGGTCGTGGCGGCGGTGAAGACGACGGTGTTGTCGAGGGCGATGCCGGTCGGGGCGGCGGCGGGAGGGTTCAGGATGACGGAGACCTTGGCTGGCGCGGAGTTATATTTGCCGTCGCTCACCTTGAACGTGAACGAATCCGCCCCGATGGTGCCTGCCGCCGGGGTGTAGGTGGCGACGTTTCCGGCGAGGCTGACGGTGCCTTTCGCCGGGGACGTGACAATGGAGTAGGTGAGTGCGCCGCCATTCGGGTCGGTGGCGACGAGGGTGATTGTGCGGGCCGCGGGTTGGTTGACGAAGATGCCGCCCTGCGCGCTGGCGATCGGGATGCCAGGGTCGGCGGTGACGGAAAGCGTTTTGCTGTCTGTGAGTCCTCCGCCGCCAACTTCGGTGGCGGTGAGGGTGTAGGCGAAAGTCTGCGCGGCGCCCGCGAGATCGGGGATGGAGGTGGTGAAAGTTCCGGTGGCGTTGGAGCCGGAGTAGATGGTGGTCGCGCCGCGCTTGAGGACGACCGAGAGGGTGCCGGTGATGGGCGCGGTGTTGATGGTCCAGCCGAATTGGACGTTGTCGCCCTCGTAGGCCGTGACTTTATCCTGCGTGAACGAGGTGACCAGCGGAGGCGCGCTAAAGGCGGCCTTGAGCGAATTGCTGAGGGCGACGCCGTCTTCCACGGTGTCGTACATTTGCAGGTCGGCGACTAGGCCTGGGAAGGGATTGCCGCCGGTGCCGGTCATCGCGCCGAGACCGAAGGCGGAGGAGTTCCGGGCGGCGTTGGAGGGGACGTTCGTCGGCGTGCCGACCTGCGTGCCATCGACGAATAGCGTGAGCTTTCCGGTCGTGCCGTCATACGTCAGCACCGCGGCGTGAATGGCGTTCAGTGTCTGCGAGGCCGAGGTGATCGTGTAGTCGCTGTTGCCGGAAAATCCCGCGCCGCCAATCGCCGCCGAGCCGCTGCTCCAGCCGAGGCCAAAGTCATTCGTGACCCCGCCCTGCTCTCCGCCGACAAGGCCACTCCCGTTATACCAATTCCCCGCACCCGCGCCCGCGCTCGTCGCCTTGAAGACCGCCGCGACCGTAAAGGACGTCTTCCCCGCGATCGGATTCGAGCCTGCCGCCACGATGAAATATCGCCCACCGGAAAAGTTGATCCCCTTGTGCGAGCCGAACGCATTCGCCACGACGACAGGCGCGTTCACGGGCGACGCCGAGATGGTCGCGCCGGAGGTGCTCACCCAGTTCCCGCTCGTGTAATTGTCCGCGACCCAGTCCGCCACTTTGGCCGCGTGCGCCTGTCCACAGAGGAAACCGATCAGCCAGGCGAGCAGCAGAATGCTCCTCACCCGCGACGCAGCATTCGGACGGATTTCGTAAGATCGAAGGAGTGGCTTATTCGTGAACATCGGCGAGGGGAACCTGTAAGCGTCCGCGATGCTGCCGCGCATTCAAGGAGTTTCCGGGTCAAACTTTAGAGTTTCCCGGTCACTGGCCCTCTGTAATCGAATGTCGCAGACGCGTTACACTCGAGGGAATTTATCGTCTCTCGCATCCGAATCGACCGCCTTGACGTGCACTCAGCCTTGCTCTCAAAAATAACTTTATAGGAGGTTCCCGGTCAGGTTTTGGAGAAATCCGGTCACGCTACAGAGTAAGCCGGATCCACGACCACTTTTCCCGTAAGGTCGCGATTTACATTCCGTGGCATCGCCAGTTCATTCCGCTGCCCTCTCCCGCCGCCCACAACCCACTCAGTCTTATGAAAACCTCTCGTCCCTCCAAAGTCCTCGCCACCAGCATCGCCGCCGTCATCCTCGCAGGCTCCGCAGTGACCGTCTTCGCTGATGTTCAATGGAACGGCTCCGTCAGCAATAATTTCAATGACGCTGCCAACTGGACCGGCGGTTCGCCTTTCGGCCAAAATGCCTACATCGGCATCCCGGGCAGCGGCTTCGGAGGTGTCGCAGCGCCCTTTACGGCGACGATCACCCAAGATTTCCCGAGCGCAGTGATCGACCTCCAAGTCGCGCGCGGCGGCGGTGGACCGGGGGTGCTCAACCATTTGGCTGGTGCGGCGGTGACGGGTGGCGGTAACTGGACGGACATCGGCACTGCGGGAGCCACCGGCACTTACAATCTCGCGAACGTTGGTGCTACCGGTGGTGCGCTGACAGGGTTTGGGACAGGTTCTGGCAGTCTCCAGACGAATCGAATTTACGTTGGCGGCGTCGCGTTCGATAACGCAGGAGGAACTGGTAATTTTAATATCAACACGTCCGGGACTGTGAATGTCGGGAATCGGGTTTATGTCGGCACGCAAAACGGGATGGGAACGTTGCGACTGGACAACGGCACACTCGCGATCGGCAACGACCTCTCGGTCGGCGTCAACGCGGGGACGGGCGTTTTCAACATGTCTGGCGGCACCGTGACAACCGGCGGCTGGAATTTCATCGGCAGGTCCGACGGCGGTGATGGCCCGGCGCTCGATGGGGGAAATGGCACGGTAATCATGAGCGGCGGCACCCTCACCAACAATGGCGCACGTACGTTTGTTGGCCTTGGAAACACAACAGGCTCGATCGTTTTAAATGGCGGTATCTACAACAATACCTTGGACAATAACGACACTCAATTTGCTGTCGGTGCGAAGAACTTGGCCAACGCCACTACGCCAAGCGTTACAGTCACCAGCGGCACGCTGAACGTGAACAAGTTGCTCGCGATCGGAGGCAACGAGGGGTTTGTAGGAAACGGCGATGCGAATTTTGTCGGAGCAGGAAAGGGCAGTTTAACGCTCAACGGAGCTAGCGGCCTCGTCAACGTCACTGGTGAGACATGGGTTGGGGACCTCGCTGGGAGCACCGGCGATGCGACTGTCAGTGCGGGTGAGTTTCGGACCAACAACTGGATCGCGGTGGGGCGGAATGGTGCGACTGGAAATCTTAACATCAGTGGCACAGGTCTTATTAACAAAACCGGCAATGGCGACATCACGGTAGGCACGGGCACCGGGGGCGTCGGCAAGATCATCCAGACCGGCGGCACACTGAACGCAGCCTCGAATGTGCTACTCGGTGAGAACGGAACGGGCGACGGCGCGTGGAATCTGACCGCCGGCACGGCGACCGTTGCGGGTGCGGTCAATATCGCGATCAGCCAGAGTGCGAAAGGTGCCCTCACGGTCGGCGGCACGGGGACACTCACCGCGGGAACGATCCGCGATGGCTGGGGCAACGCAGGTGGCGGTCTCACGCAGGGAACGACGACCGTTAACGCAGGGGGCACGATCAACATCACCGGAGCCGGCGATTCTTTCCAAATCGGTGACAATAGTGGCACGGGCTTGCTGACCATCGCTGGCGGTGCGATCAATTTCAACGCGGGCGGCAACTTTGTCGTGGGCTGGGGCGGCACCGCGAGTGGCACGGTCAATCACAACAGCGGCTCGCTCACCACCGCGGGCAACGTTTCGCTCGGAGGCGGATTCGACGGCACCAATGTTCAGAACATCTCCGGCACGGAAACCTACAATATCCACGGCGGCACACTGTCGGCGGCGAATCTCTTCATTGCGCGCGGCAATGCGGGCACCTCGAACTTCTTGCAAGACGGCGGCACGGTCACTGTCTCCAACACCCTTGATGTGCAAGGCTTGAGCACCGGCACCTACAGCCTCTCCGGCGGGCGCCTGAACATCGACGGCACGGCTGACCTCACGAACGGCACCTTTGCCTTCACCGGAGGCAAAGTCTCCCGAAGCACTGCCGGTTCCATCGCCCTCAATGGCAACCTGACCTCCGGCAACTCCGCCGCGACGCTGAAGCTCGACGCCGACAAGACCTTCGCGTTGAGCGGCGCTTTCGACAAAACGATCGGCATCACGCTCGAGCTCACCGGCCTCACCATCCCGGCCTACAGCGGCGCGGGCATCGACACCGGCACCTTCTCGCTCGGCACCGTCGGCAGCATTGTCGGGACCTTCGGCCCCGCGACCGACTTCATCACCGGCCTCGTGAACACTCCCGGCGCCACCTTTATCTCAGAAACAGCTGGCGAGACCACGACCTACAATCCGGCAGCGCAGAGCGTCTATTGGGTTCAGGAAAATGCGGGCGCGGTCACGCTGAAATACAGCGTCGTTCCCGAGCCAGCGAGCCTCTCGCTGCTCGCCCTCGGTGGCATCCTCGCCGGCATGAGCCGCCGCCGGCGGGAGAGTTGAGAGTCTGTAGTAGAGGGTTCGGAGTTTCGTCCGATAATCTTGCTTCAAGTTTGAAGCGCCGCTCCGGTTCACCGGAGCGGCGTTTGGCTTTCCGTTGTAGCTGTGATCGTTGAGCTTGGTCGCCGACCGTATCGGCAGACAACTCCACGCCGGCATCAACGATCCCGACTACGGCGAAGCCTCACCCTTCCAAATACCGCTTCAGCCGTTCGCGGAGATCCGTCCGAGCGCGGAAGAGCACGCTCTTCACCGCTGGCACCGTGAGGTCGAGAATCTCCCCGATTTCCTCGTAAGAAAACTCGTCATATCGTCGCAAGATGATCGCCATCCGCTGCGTCTCCGGTAGCTCGTCGATCGCCGCTTGGATCGCCCGTTGCATCTCCTCGTCGAGCATCGCCGTGTCCGGCGCTTTCGTCCCCGCGTCCTCATACTGCATCGGCGCGTCGCCCGGCTCGGACACGGCGTCCATCGAATGCACGGGATGCCGGTTGCGCCGTCGCATTTCATTAAAAACCAGATTGCGCGTGATCTTGAAAAGCCACGTCGTGAACTTCGCCGTAGGTTCGTAACGCGGTGCTGCGCGCCACACGCGGATGAAGACCTGCTGCGCCACGTCTTCCGCTGCCGCCGCATCGCCGAGCATCTTCGCCACCACGCCAATCACCTGATGCTGATGCGCCTCCACGAGTTCGCGAAACGCCTCCGTGTCGCCCGTCTTCACGCGCTCCATCCACAGAAAATCCTGCGCGCTGGAATCGGGCGATTCGGGCGGAGTGAGCGGCGCGTCAGTCATCGAGGGGCATTGGAAAATTGAAGCCGCGAGCCTCGCAGGGCAAGCGCTCCGCATAAATCCGTCGCCGCGCTCGTGGCGGTCGCTGCATTAAAAATCGAGCCCGCCCGGCATCTTGCAATCACCACCTGCGCCACTAGCTTTCCCGCCTCCGATGCCACTCGCCGCCAAGCTCATACCGACGCAACTCCGCCCGATTTTCGATAAAGTCTCCGCCGGTATCCGCATCTCCGACAGCGACGCGCTCGCGCTCTACGCATCCGATGAAATCAACGCGCTCGGCACGATCGCGAACATCATCCGCGAGCGAAAAAACGGCAACGTCGCGACCTTCATCCACAACCAATACGTCAACTACTCGAACATCTGCCTGCTCTCCTGCCAGTTCTGCGCGTTCGGCGCGAAGCGGCGCGAGGCCCACGCCTTCGAACTGAGCATCGACGAGATCGTGGAAAAAGTGCGCACGGGTGTGGCGAATGGAATCACCGAAGTCCACATGGTCGGCGGGCTGCATCCGACGTTGAAAAAGGAGTGGTATCTCGAGTTGCTCACGCGTCTGCGCGCGCTCGACCCGGCGCTTTTTTTGAAGGCATTCACCGCGATTGAAATCCGGCATCTCGCCGGGCGCGTTTTTAAAATGCCGATCGAGCAAACGCTGCGAACCCTGATGGAAGCAGGCCTCGGCGCGATCACGGGTGGCGGCGCGGAGATCTTCGCCCCCGCGATTCGCGAGCAGATTTGCCGTGGAAAAGAGAGCGCTGAGGAGTGGCTGGAGGTCCATCGCATCTGGCACGGACTCGGGATGCGGAGCACCTCGACGATGCTTTTCGGCCACATCGAAACGCACGCCGATCGCGTCGATCACCTCAGCCATCTTCGCGAGTTGCAGGATGAAACCAGCGGCTTCACCGGCTTTGTCCCATTCGCCTTCGAGCCAGAGGGCGCGCGCCCCGAGCTGAAGCACATCCCGCACGCTACTGCGCACGAGTGCCTCAAGAACCTCGCGATCAGCCGCATCTATTTGGACAACTTCGACCACATCACCGCCTACTGGATCAGCCTCGGACTGCCTCTCGCCTCGGTCGCCTTGAACTACGGAATCGACGACCTGCACGGCACCATCGCGGAGGAGAAAATCTTCCACATGGCCGGCGCGACTACGCCGCAGCAGCAGTCGATCGCCGCGATGGAAAAAGCGATCCGCGAGGCCGGCCGCGAGCCGATGCAGCGCGACACCTGTTACCGCCGCATCACCCGCGAACCCGTTCCAGCACTGGCTTTCGCGTGAATCGTTGGACTGCGCTGCACGCGCTTCGCATTGGGTGCGTGAAGTATCTCAACGCGAAGCCGCTCATTCACGCGTACGACGGCGAGGTGGTTTTCGATCATCCATCCGCGCTCGCACGCGGCATCTCGCGTGGCGATTTGGATGCTGGGCTCGTGCCGATTTTCGAGGCGCTCGGGGCGCGCGATTATCTCGCTGTCGATGGCGTTGCGATTGCGTGCGACGGGCCGGTCTTCAGCGTCTTCCTCGCGTATCGCGGCGCGCTCGCGGATGTGCGCACGATCGCACTCGACCCGGCGTCGCTAACCTCGGTGAATTTGCTCAAAGTGTTGCTCTCGGAGTTTCACGGGATGCGTCCCGAATTCGTGGACGTAGGAGTTCCCGCTGACGCCGAGTTGCTCATCGGAAATCAGGCGATCGAGTTCAGGCGCGAGCATGCCGCGACCCATCGCTTTCTCGATCTCGGCGAGGAGTGGAAACGCTGCACCGGATTGCCGTTCGTCTTTGCGCTGTGGCTGCTGCGACCGGGTTTGGCGGGCGTCGTGGAGATCGCGGAAGCGTTCCGCGCACTACAGCGCGACGGGCTCGCGCGGTTGCCCGAGATCGTCGTGAGCGCGACGGAGTTCGACGCGGCGTTTCGACAGCGCTATCTCACCGAGCACATCCGCTTTGGACTCGGCGCGCGGGAGAAGGAGGCAGTTGAAAAGTTCCGCGCTCTGCTGCCCGCGCACGGCTTGGTCGCAGTGCACGGCAGTGAGTTGAGCTATGTGTAGCGCGTCTTACGGCGTGGGCTTTTTCTCCAAGATCCCCTTCACCGCGCGCAGAGGGATCGACGCGAAATCCGGGCGGTAGGCCATCTCATAGCCGATCTCGTAGATCGCCTTGTCGAGCACGAAAGCCTCCAGCAGGAGATTCAGATCCGTCTCGTTGTCCGGGATGAACGGCGCGCCTTTCGTCGTCTCGAGATACGCTTTCAGGAAGACATCGCTGATCGTCGTCGCCCACGCCGCCGCCCACGGCTGCAGGAACGCCGCGTCCTCCGCGCGCCGATTCGACACCGCGACGTGCGCGGAATAGTCGAATGACCGCAGCATCCCCGCCACGTCGATGAGCGGAGAGCGCTTCAGCACCCGTTCGCCGAGCGACCGTCGCGGCTCGCCCTCGAAGTCGATGATCACGAAATCCTTCCCCGTGTTCAGCACCTGCCCGAGGTGATAGTCGCCGTGGACGATCGTCTTCAGCGTCTGGATTTTGCGTGTAAGCAAGCGCCCCTGCCGCGCAAGCAAATCCGCTTCCGCATCGAGCACCGTCTGCCCGACCTCCCGCGCACTTTCCGGCAGCGCCGGCAGCCGCTGGCGGAGCACGCGGAACGTCTTCCCGATCGACCCGCGCATCGCTTGATACAGCGAGCGCTGCCACAGCGTCGTGAACTCCTCCGGCTCGAAGCCCGTCGTGTCCGCGCCCGCCGCGAGCGCGAGATGCAGCTCGCCCGTGCGCTGGCCGAGTAGCCGCGCGCGCTCGGGGTACACTCCGCCGATCAAGTCCTGCACTTGCTCGGAGTCGGACACGATCTCCGGTGCCTCGCCAGAGGTGCGGCTCGCGGGAGTCGCCGCGGCGAAGACCCGGTCGAAATATCGCGCGCACGAATCCAGCGCGTGCGCCCAGCCGTCGCCTTCGTTTTGGGTAAAGCTCACCATCAGCGCGAGCACTGCGGAGCCGCCGGAATCCTCCAACGCAATCGTCCCGCCGAAGCCAGGCACATTGGGGAATTGCCGCACCTCGCTAAGATACCGCGTCACCTCCGCGTCGGGATTTGGGCCGCGCTCCAGCTTTCGGTAAATCTTCAGCAGCCAGCTCGAGCCGTATACGATCGCCGTGTTTGATTGGTCTGCTTTCAGTACGCGCGAATCCCCCGCAAGCCGTTCCGCTTCCGCTGGATCGAAACCCGCGCCGCGTTTCGCCACGAGCCGCGAAGCCCCGCTGCCGCTGCTTTCCCGCGCGATCGACTCGAAAAGCGCGCGGCGGAATTCCGTGTCCCACGCGGCATCGTGCAGCACGCGCGCCCGGTCGCCCGCCAGCACCGCCTGCGGAAATTCCTTGAGCACTTCCGCCGCCGCATCGCCCTCCGAAAATACCAACGGGAGCACATACGTTTCCGGCAGCCCCTCGACGAAAGCCACCTCCACCACCAGCACCCGCGCCTCGCCGACCGGCACCTCGTTCACGATCTTCACCTCGCGCAGCGCCTTCCCTTTTCCGCCAAACCACCGGCACGTCTGCAAGTAGCCTGACAGCAGCTCATCCTCCAGCTCCTCGCGCAGTTCCGCGCCCCACGATTCATTCGCGAGCGTCGGCACTACGCGCTCCGCGGCCAGCGCCGCGTGCTCACTTTTCGCGCGCAGCATGAACCAGAAAAAGTTGTGCGGCCCAAACGTGAACACCGTCTTGCCCGTGCGGATTTCCGGGAATTCCCCGCTGCTGAAAAGCTCCACCGGCACACGCCCCACGAACTCCGACAGGTCCAGCTCTGCCACCTGTGCAAACCGAGACAGATTCGCCACCACCAGCACCGTCTCGTCCTCGTGCCGCCGCAGATACGCCAGCACCTTCCCGTTGTCGCCGGGCAAAAAGTCGATGGTCCCGTGCCCGAACGCCTTCACATCTTTCCGCACCCCGATCAGCCGCCGCATCCACCAGAAGAGCGACGTCGGATTCCGCTGCTGATTCTCCACATTCACCGACTCGTATTGATACTCCGGGTCGAGGATCACCGGCAGGTAGAGCTGCTGCGGATTCGCCGTGGAAAATCCCGCATTTCGGTCCGGGCTCCATTGCATCGGCGTCCGCACGCCGTTACGGTCGCCGAGGTAAAAATTATCCCCCATCCCGATCTCATCACCGTAGTAGATGATTGGCGTCCCCGGCAGCGAGAAGAGCAGCGAATTGATCAGCTCGATCCGCCGCCGCGAGTTCCCCAGCAGCGGCGCGAGCCGGCGCCGGATGCCCAGATTGATCCTCGCCCGCGTGTCCGCCGCATAGACGCGATACATGTAGTCGCGCTCCTCATCCGTCACCATCTCCAGCGTCAGCTCGTCGTGGTTGCGCAAAAAGGTCGCCCATTGGCAATTCGCCGGGATCGCCGGCGTCTGCTCCAGGATGTCGATGATCGGGTAGCGGTCCTCCATTTGCAGCGACATGAAAAGGCGCGGCATCAGCGGAAAGTGGAAATTCATCTGGCACTCATCTCCGTCGCCGAAATACGCCGCCGCGTCCTCCGGCCACTGATTCGCCTCGGCCAGCAGCATCCGGGAGCCGCCAAATTTCTCGTCGATGTGCGCCCGCATCTTTTTGAGAAAAGCGTGCGTCTCGGGGAGATTCTCACAGTTCGTCTGCTCCCGCTCATACAGGTAGGGCACCGCGTCGAGCCGGATGCCATCCACGCCCATCTCCAGCCAGAAATCGGTGACCTTGAAGAGCGCCTCATGCACCGCCGGGTTGTCGAAGTTCAAATCCGGCTGGTGCGAGTAGAAGCGGTGCCAGAAATACGACTTCGCCACGTTGTCGTAGGTCCAGTTCGAGGTCTCGAAATCCTTGAAGATGATGCGCGCTTCCCGGTATTTCGACGGGTCGTCGCTCCAGACGTAAAAGTCGCGCTCCGGCGAGCCGACGGGCGCTTTCCGGGCGCGCTGAAACCACGGGTTGAGGTCGGAGGTGTGGTTTAGCACGAGTTCCGTGATGACCCGGATGCCGCGCTTGTGCGCCTCGGCGAGGAATGCGCGGAAATCCTCGAGCACTCCGTAGCTCGGATGGACGTTGTAGTAATCCGCGATGTCGTATCCGTCGTCGCGCAGCGGCGAGGGGTAAAATGGGAGCAGCCAGATGGCCGTGATCCCCAAGTCCTCGAAGTATCCCAGCCGGCTGATGAGCCCCCGGAAGTCCCCGATCCCGTCCCCATTGCTGTCGGCGAATGCCTTGATGTGCAGCTCGTAGATGACTGCGTCTTTAAACCAGAGAGGATCGTTCATTGTGTTGAAAACGTGACGGCCCGCTCCCTCGCGCGTGTGCGGGGGTCGGGAGATTTCCCGACCACCCTCTCAGCCTGCCTCCTGACTGTCGCGTACCGATTTGATGGGGAAGGTTAACATCGTGCGGCACGCGTTCCCACGGGGACCTGCAGTCGCGCCAGAAGCCAGAACGAAAGAATCCGGAATGCACGTCACCCCCTCGAATGAAAGCCACCGTCTCAGACTCCTAAATCTAGGCGACCCGCACTCGCCGTGGGGCTCGTGCGGGGAAAAGCGCCACTGCATCCTCTGTGAGAAGACCTTTCGCGGCAGCGCGATCCTGCTGGAGATGCCGGGCACGGGGCCCATCCGCCTGCGCTGCCCCAGCGCCGACTGCGCCGGCACGCCTGACACTTGGGTCCGCTGCGGCAATCCGCTCCTAGATGGCGAAGCGGGTAGGGACTGGGACCGGATCCTCGAGACGGCGGAGGTGGGCCCTTAGGTGGAGTGCTTGAGGCAGGCATGAGCGGTCAGTCCGCTCGTCGCCGGTGGCACCATTGCGTGGGTAGGGGTGGGACTGGTGGGCAACGGGTGCGGCGTTGGTGGAGAGGGGGGCGGATATGGGAGCGGTTTTATTTGCGCAGTGGAAGCTTTCAGAGGAGAGGTGGTTCCGGAGGCAAAGTGTGGGCGTGTTTTTCTCCAAAAACGCGTCTGCGGGAGCCTCAGGTGCGGGCGCGGGAATGACAGCTGAGCACGCAGCAGCCGCGGAATCGGGCGCAGCTATGACGGTTGAGGAGTCCCGTGGAGGATGCGATTTCGCTGGAAGGCGGGGGGCCGTTCAGGCGATGAGGTGGCGCTGCTGGCGGGCGGGGGCGCTTTTGGGGGCGGGGGAGGCGGGGGTGAGAGCGGGGGGCTGGGTGAAGGGGAGGCGTTCGCGGTTGGGGGTGCGGTGCCAGTCGCGGGTGAGGGCTTCGGAGACGAGGTCGGGGGGGAGGTGGCGCTGGGTGGTGAGGTAGGTGTGGAGGGATTCGGCGAGGGTGGCGAGGGGGACGGAGTGGAGGCGACCGAGGCGGGCGGCGAGCCAGTCGGTGAAGGCGAGGATTGCGGTGAAGGGCGTGGGATTTTCGACTGCAGGCGGGGCGTCGGAGGACGTGGGCGTGTGGTTTGCAACCCAGAGGAGGGGCAATGTGGCGGGGAAGTGGCCGCTGTTGCCAATGAGGTCCCAGCAGCGGGCGAAGCGGCGGAGGCGCTGCATGGTGGGGAAGTCGATGAGGCGGTTTTGGAGGATTTCGTAGGGGGGCTGGGGGGCGTAGGTCATGGCCCACTCGGTGTCATGGCGGATGATGGGGGTGCCGCGGAGGCGTTTGAGGATGCCGACTTGGATTTCCTGGGGGCCGAGGGCCAGGAGGCGGTCGAAGCCGCGGCCGAAGGTGGGGAGGTCCTCCCCGGGGAGGCCGGCGATGAGGTCGGCGTGGATGTGGACGCCGGTGCGCTGGCGGAGGTAACGGAGGTTGTCTTCGAGGCGGGGGATGTTTTGGCGGCGGCTGATGTTTTTGGCGGTGGCGTCGTCGAAGGTCTGGATGCCGACCTCGAACTGGAGGGCGCCGGGGGGGAAGCGGGCGATGATTTCGCGGAGGGGCTCGGGGAGGCGGTCGGGGACCATCTCGAAGTGGATGAAGAGGCCGGGACGCCAGCGGGCGAGGAAGAAGTCGAGGATGGCGCGGCTGCTGGTGAGGTTGAGGTTGAAGGTGCGATCAACGAATTTGAACTGGGTGGCGCCGCGGTCGAGGAGGCGCTGGAGGGCATCGAGGAAGAGGGGGAGTGGGACGGCGCGGACGGGAACGTCGAGGGAGGAGAGGCAGAATTCGCAGGTGAAAGGGCAGCCGCGGGAGGCTTCGACGTAGAGGACGCGGTGGGAGAGGTCGGAGTCGGTGTAGAGGTCGTACGGGAGGGCGAGGGTGTCGAGGGCGGGGAGGTCGGCGGGGAGGATTTTGGGGAGGGTGTGGCCGGCGAGGAGCTGGGCGCAGACTTGGGAAAATTTGGTGTCGGCTTCGCCGGTGATGGTGTGGTCGGCGAGCTGGATGATGGGCTGGCCGAGGGTTTCGTGGCTGACTTCGGGGCCTCCGAGGATGATGAGGGTTTGGGGGCTGAGTCGTTTGATTAAGGCGACGACTTCGGTGCTGAGGGCGACGTTCCAGATGTAGATGCCGAGGCCGATGATGCGGGGCTGGTGGGCGAGGATGGCTTCGACGATTTCGAGCGGGCGCTGGTTGATGTCGAACTCGAGGATGGCGGTGCGCGGCTGGAGGTCGCCCATATTGGCGAGCAGGTAGCGCAGGCCGAAGGCGGCGTGGATGTAGCGGGCGTTGAGGGTGACGAGGAGGATGTCGGGCATCGGGCTCTAGGGTGCGAAGTCTTTGGCGAGGACGAGTTCGGTGCCTTCTTTTTTGAGGTTGTAGTCCACGCAGTCGAAGGCTTTGCGGATGAGGTGGATGCCGAGGCCGCCGGGCTGGACGAGGTCGAGGGGCCGGCCGTTGAGCGCACTGGGATCGACCTGCGCGCCGAAGTCGCGGAGGCGGAAGATGACGCCCTTTTTACCCTGCTCGCAGATGAGGCTGATGAGCTGGTCGGGCTCGTGGTGGTAGGCGTAGCGGATGACGTTGGTGCAGGCTTCGTCGAGCCCGAGGATGATGAGGTCGCGCTGGACGGGGGTGAAGGGGAGGGGGGCGAGGAATTCGCGGACGAAGCCGCGGACGAGGGCGAGATTGCCGGGATGGCTGGCGAATTCGATTTCGCGGCGGAGGCCGATGGCGCGTTTCATTTGAACCCGAAGGCGAGGATGGTGAGATCGTCGTGGCGCGGTGCGCTGCGGCGGTGCTGAGCCTCGCCGAGCAGGAGGGCGTCGGTGAGGTCGGAGGCGTGTGAGAATTCGCGCGAGAGTAGGCGGGCGACGCCGGCGGGGTCGAGGAGTTCGTCGGCTTCGTTGAAGGATTCGACGAGGCCGTCGGTGAAGAGGACGAGCCATTCGTCGCGCTCGAGGGTGAGCGTATGGGAGCGGCCGGGGAGTTCGGGGAGGAGGCCGAGAGGCGGCGAGCCGGTGACCGGGATCTGGCGGGCGCCGCTTTTTACTCCCGTGAGAAATGGGTGGCAGTGCCCGGCGCTGCAGATCTCGACATGGCGCGTGGAGCAGACGACGCGGCCGATGAGGGCGGTGATGAACATGCCGCGGATGGTGTGGCCGGTGAGCATGGAATTCCAGCGGGCCATGGCGGCGACGGGGGAGATGCCGGGGCGCAAGACAAGGCGGAGAATGCTGAGGGCCTGGGCCATGAGGAGGGCGGCGGGCATTCCTTTGCCGGAGACGTCGCCGATGACGAAGTAGATTTCGTCGGGACCGAGTTCGATGACGTCGTAGAAATCGCCGCCGACGTTGCGGGCGGGCTGATAGACGGCGGAGAATTCGGCGCAGGCGATGTGCGGGAGGGTCTGGGGGAGGAAGCTGGCCTGGATTTCGTGGGCGAATGCGAACTCTTGGGCGAGGCGCTCCTGGCTGCGCTGGCGCTCGGTCGTGCGGAGCTTATCAATGGCCGTGGCGGCGAGGGTGCCGTATGCGGTGAAGGCTTCGAGGTCGGCCTCGTCGAAGGTGTCGCGTCCGATGGGATTGAGAATCTGCAGGGCGCCGATGTCGGAGTCGCCACTGAGGAGCGGGGCGCAGAGGACGGCGCGCGTGCGGAAGCCGGTCTGCTTGTCCACTTCGCGATAGAAGCGGTCGTCAGCGTAGGCGTCAGGGATGAGGAGGGGCTTTCGGTGCTCCATGACCCAGCCGGAGATGCCGCGACCGCGCGGGATGATGATTTTCGCGATGCTGCCGTCGGCGACCGCAATGCTGCCGCCGCTGGTGCTGACGAGCTCGAGGCTGCCGTCCAGCTGGGCTAGGAAAAGCGAAGCGGCCTCGACGCGCATGACGCGGCGGGCGACCTCGAGGATGGCGGAGAGGAGCGCGGAGGAATCAGTGATGCCGTTGATGAGCGCGCTGACTTCGACGAGGCCTTTGTAGATCTCGAGCAGGCGCTCCAGGCGGGCGATTTCGGCGGTCATCGGGAGTGGATTGTAGGCAAGATGGCGGCGTGCGGAAGGAGTGAATGCGAGAGCAGTTCGTCTGAATATCGCTGGAACTCCGCGCGTCAGAGCGGCATCATTTTAGCCCATGAAAGTCGCACTACTCGCCGCCGCACTCATCCTCTCCCCGCTCGTTGGTCGAGCTGCCGAGACTGCCTACACGGCGCTGCGAGTGGTGGGAAAAGGGCGCGGCGCGGATTCGCTGAATCGCGTGGTGGAGATGCGCGCGCGGGGCGGAACACCGGCGCCGGCCGTGTGGAGAATCGTGCTGTCCGATGCGGGCTCGCGCGGCGGGGTCCGGGAGCTGGAGGTGCAGGGCGGGCGGGTGATTTCTGAGAAGACGCCGGTGGGGCGGCCGCTCGGTGCGCCGATGAATTTCGGCGCGTTGAATCTGGATTCGGAGGGGGCATTCACGGTCGCGAACGATGAGGCGAAGAAGGCGGGTGTGGCTTTTGAGCGGGTCGATTATTTGCTGAAGAGCGGGAGCGGCAGCGGCGCGCCGGTGTGGGAACTGCAACTGCAAACTGCCGCCGGTGGACGCGCGGCGACGATCCAGATCGCGGCGGATAGCGGTGCGATTTTGCACGAAGACGGGCTCGCGGTGCGCGGCGGGAAGACGTATCCGAAGATTGAGCAACGACCGCCCGTGACCGAACGGGACTACGTCGCCCCGCCGCCGGCGCAGCGCGAATATGTCGGGCACGAGCCGGTGGATCGGCGAGCCGAGGATCGCGAGTATCTCGACCGGCGGGAAGATTATCGGGATCAAGAGGATTACGAGCGGCCGCACGAGCACATCCACGATGTGCCGAGTTTGTTCCGGCGCGCGCAAAACCATTTCGAGCGGCGCGGCGTGCAGATTCGCAATTTCTTCCTTGGCGACGAATAGCCTTCGCGCGTGCTCGCCGTCTGCCGCGATGCGTGGCAGGATGGGCGCATGTTTGAATTGATCGTCTCGCTCGCGGCAGTCGGTGTGCTGCTCGTGTTTGTGGAATTGTTCGTACCGGGTGCGATCGCGGGCATCGCGGGCGCGCTGGCGCTGCTCGTCTCGGTGGCGCTGACCTACAACGAATACGGGGTCGATCGCGGCAACATCATGCTCGTATGCGTCATCGTCTTCGGTGCGGCTCTGCTCATCTGGTGGATGCGCAGCTTTTCAAACAGCGCACTCGGCCGCAAATGGACGCTCCATTCCGAAGTGCCAAACGATCCCGCGCAGTCCGCATTCTTCGCGCTCGCCGACCGCACCGGCACCGCGCTTACTGAGCTGCGCCCCGCCGGCACCGCGATGATCGGAGGTGCTCGCATCGACGTGATCGCGGAAAGCGAAATGATCGAGCGCGGCGCCGCGATCCGAGTCGTGCGAGTGGAGGGGAAAAAAGTAGTCGTCCGGCGGGGCTAATTTTCAGACACCGCTTTCGCTCGCCGTGCCGAATCGACCGGCTACAATCCGCGCACCTATGGGCAATGCACTCCTCGTTCTCGTTCTCGTTGTCGGCCTCGTGCTGGCGATCATCATTTTCAATTTCTTCGGCCTCTGGCTGCGCGCGCGCATCTCTGGCGCGCCTGTCGGTATGGGCACGCTCATCGCGATGAAACTCCGCGGCGTCCCCGTCGCACTCATCGTCGATTCGCGCATCACCGCGGTGAAAGCCGGCCTGCCCGTCGATACGAACGGCCTCGAAGCGCACTACCTCGCCGGCGGAAATGTGAACCAGGTCATCCTCGCGCTCATCGCTGCTGAGAAGTCTGGCATTGCACTCTCCTTCGACCACGCGCGCGGAATCGACCTCGCGACGAAAGGCACCGGAAAGACCGTGCTCGACGCCGTCAAGACGAGCATCAACCCGCGCGTCATCGACTGCCCGAATCCCGCCTCCGGTCGCGCGACCATCGACGGCGTGGCGAAAGATGGCATCGGCGTGAAAGCCAAAGCGCGCGTGACCGTGCGCACGAACCTTGCGCAATTTGTCGGTGGCGCGACTGAGGAAACCATCGTCGCGCGAGTCGGCGAGGGCATCGTCAGCGCGATCGGCTCTGCGGATTCCTACAAGCTTGTGCTCGAAAATCCCGACCGCATTTCCAAAGCCGTGCTGGCAAAAGGCCTCGATAGCGGCAGCGCGTTCGAGATCCTTTCCATCGACATCGCGGACGTCGATATCGGTGAAAACATCGGCGCGAAATTGCAGGCCGAGCAGGCCGATGCCGACAAGCGCGTCGCGCAAGCGAAGGCCGAAGTGCGCCGCGCGGCAGCCGTCGCCGTCGAGCAGGAGATGCGCGCGCGGACGCAGGAGATGCGGGCGAAAGTCGTCGAGGCCGAGGCGCAGGTGCCGCAGGCGATGGCCGATGCGTTCCGCTCCGGCAATCTCGGCATCATGGACTACGTGAAGATGAAAAACGTGCAGGCGGACACCGACATGCGTGCGTCGATCGCCGGCAATGACCGCCCGCGCGAAGACGCAAAATGACGGTGCTCGCATCCATCGACGGTTCGCTCTTTTTCGTCATGATCGCCGCCGTCATCGGCGTGATCAATTGGCTCACGAAAAAGAACGAATCGTCCGGCACGAAGCCGACGCCAAAAGGCTCCGGTGCCAGCCCGAGTCTGCCTCGCGGTGGGACCGGCGAGGAGGAGCGGATGCGGAAATTCCTCGAGGCGCTCGGCGTTCCCGCGGATCAAGGCCCGCCGCCGATCCAGCCGCGTCCGACCATCGCGCGAAATCAACCTCTGCCGAAAATCCAATCGCGCAGCCCAGTCGTCGCACAGCCGATTTACCCCTCTTACACGAAGCAGCGCAAACCGCCCGTCCTCCCGCCCAAGCGCCGCGTCGTCTTCGCGGAAAAGCCTCCTGAGCCGCAATTCGCCGTGCCGATTCCGCCGCTGGAGACGCCGCCGGTTTCCGAGTTCGAGACGACCTCCTCTCACGTCTCTGCAATCCCCCTCGAGGCTCCCGCCACCGAAGTCTGGGACGCCTTTCGCCAAGCCCCTGAGCTGCCCTCCATGCAGCTTGGCAACAGCATCCGCGACCTTCTGCGCACTCCGCGCAGCCTGCGGGACATCGTGCTGCTGCGCGAAATTCTCGGTCCACCGAGAGGCTTGCCAAACGCCTCCGCGCTCCCTACTTTAATCTGATTCGCAGCTAAGCCGGTGTGGCGGAATTGGCAGACGCGCCAGACTCAAAATCTGGTATCCGCAAGGGTGTGTGGGTTCGATCCCCTCCGCCGGCACTTTCAAGATTCGCGTTGCAATCACTGCGTTGGGCGTATCCGCAGCGGGCTTCGAGGATCGTAAGCCAAGCGGCTGCGACTATGCCATTTATTGAAACCAGCTAGAAATGCCTGAGCTTTTCGATTTCGCCGGTTGGGTCGGCGTGTGATCGTGAGGCGGTGCTGCCACGGTTTTCCCGGCGGGAATAACGAGTGCGGTGCCGACGGCGAGTTTCCGGTCGTCGATAATGTGATTGGCGCGCCGGAGTTCGGCTACACTCACTCCAGTTTGTACGGCGATGGAGCTGAGCGTTTCGCCTTTTGCGACCACATGAGAGCGGTTGTGCGATGCCGGGGCGGGCAGCGGGTGCGGCGTTGATCTCGGCGCAGGGGGGCGGGCCGACGAGGCCGTGGGGCGGGGACCGTCGGTCTTCACGGGGCCGAGGCGCTTGGCGTTGAGATATGGGCGCAGCGTGGGATCGATCTCGAGAATTTTCGCATCCAACCGTGCATCGGCACGCTCGTAGGCATCTCTTACTTTCGGATCGCGCAGGGCGATTTTTTTTACCTGCTCGTATTCGAGTGCGGGGTTGTTTCCGGCAGGAGATGGCGCGGCATGTAGCGCGGCGGGAGCGGCAAGCGCGACGATGAGGAGGATGAAACGGAGGCGTTGGAGCATAGTAAATCGAAGTATCGGACGACGCGCAAACCGACAAGCCGCGGCTTCGGTCGAGTGGTGTATTTTTAACTGCGCGCTACAGGCTGCGAGCGGCTCATCGCGACAGTGACAGCGGGGTGCGTGCACTTCCACCAAAGGCCGCGCGGTATCACAGCTTTTTCAGTGCGCGGCGAGCGGCGCGCGAGACGTCTTCGGATTGGTTTTCCTGCAGGGCTTTGAGTGCGGGGATGGCTTCGCGGGCTTCGGGGCCGACGGCGGCGAGGCGCTCGCAGGCGAAGATGCGGACTTCGGGATTGTCGATCGCGAGGGCTTCCATGAGGTGTGGAACGGAGCGAACTTCGATTTTTTTCAAAGCATCGAGAGCGGCGGCGCGGTCGGCGTCGTTGTGGAGCAGTGCGATGAGCTGCGGGGCGGCGTCGCGCGCGGAATTGCCGAGTGCGCCGAGAGCCGCGGCGGCGGCGTGGTGTGGCTGCGGGTCGGCGTCTGCAAGAGCGGCGGTGAGTGTGTCGAGGCGCTTCTTTTTGTCGTGTTCGGTGCGCGCAAATGCGCCGAGCGCTGAGGCGCGAATTTCGGGATCAGGATCGTGCAATGCTTGTTCCAGAGCAGGTGCGACGGCAGGTGCGCCGGTTTTTGAAAGTGTCGCGAAGATTTGAACACGGCGTTCTTTCGAGGCTGAGCCGAGCAATTCAATGAGACGCGGAGCGGCGCTCTCCGCGCCGGTTCCGATGCGGCCGAGCGCATCGAGGAGGGCGGGTTGCATCGTGGCGTCGCCGAGATTTTCTAGGAGAATGGGAATCGCCTCGGGCTGCGCGGGGCCGACATTTTCGATTGCAGTGCGGCGGACTGTGGCGTCGGGATCGCGTAGCGCGGCGAGCATCGCATCTCCCAGCGGGTGCGCTGCCTCGCCGAGAAATGGGATGAGCTGGAGCGCGGTGAGGCGCACGATGGGCTCGGCGTCGCGCATGGCAGTCTGCATGAGCGGCAGGATGATTTTGGAATTTGTGCGTGCGGCGACAAGGCCACCGAGTGCGGCGGCTCGCACACCGGGAGCGGCATCGGCGCACGCTTTGACAAGCTCTGGGATCGCGGGTCGCGCGGGCGCGCCCATCTCGCCAAGTGCACGTGCTGCGGTGAGCCGAATGGTGGCATTTTGATCGGAGAGTGCGGTGCCGAGCGGGAGCGCGGCCATGCCGCCCATCGACTGCAAAGTCTTTACGCTCCAGTGTTCGCGGGTGATGGCGTCGGGCATTTCGGTGGAAATTGCGCGCAGGATTTCGGGGACGGAGGCGGGGCCGATTTGGACAAGTGCGTCGATGAATGGCGGCGGTGGAGGCTGTCGATTCGCCATCGCGGCGAGAAGCGCTGGGATGGCGCTTGCGGAGGGCGAGCCGATGCGGCCGAGGAGATCGGCGGCGCGTCCAGCGATTGCGGGATTCGGATTTTGAAGGAGCGTGGAAAGCGCTGAGACGATTTCCTTTTGCTCGGAGTGAAAGAGCAGGAGGGAGCCCACGGCGGCGTTTCGCACGGATTCGTCTGGGTCGTTGAGCGCGTCTAGCAGGGGAGGGATGCAGTTTTTCGCGTCTGCTTCGATGGCTGGGAGGGCTGAGAAAATCGCTGCGCGTGTGACAGGGTCGCGCTCGGTTTTCAAGAGATCGATGAGCGCGGGCGCGGTGTCGCGCGCCTTCGCGCCGAGGCGGGCGATTGCGCGCGTGGCGGTGGCACGGGCGAGCGGCTCCGTCGCCGCGAGGGCGTCGCGGGTGGGCTGCAGCGCGTCGGTTCCGATCGCGGCGATGGCGTCGACGACTGCGCCGCGGACAGCGGGGTCGTTGTGGCCGAAGTTTGAAATTAGCGCGGGGATGGCGTCGCGCGCATCGGGGCCGATGCCGGCGAGTGCGGCGGCTGCTCCGGCGCGCAGCGAGGTGTCGGGCGCGGAGAGCGATTCGATCAGGGCTGGGATCGCGGCTTTTCCGATGCGCGACAGGGCGAATGCGGCGCGGAGCACGGCCTGCTGGCGATCGCGCTCGCGTCCGCCGCGAGGGGTGCGGCTGTCCATCGTTTTGATGAGCTCGGGGATCGCGGGCTCGGCAAGCGGGCCGAGATTCGCGAGTGCGGCGATGGAGTTGGACCAGACCTGTTTGTCGTTATCGTCGAGGGCTTTGATGAGCGCGGGGACGGCCTCTTTCGCCGCAGGGCCGGCGGCCTCGAGCTGGAGCGCGGCTTCGCGGCGTTTGTTTTGATCGGAGCCGGAGAGCTGCTGGATGAGGTTTGGGACAGGCTCGGCGGCAGGTGCGGGGGGGGCGAAGACGAGGAGGATCGCCGCCACGAATTGAGCGAGAGATCGCTTCCGGGATTTGGGTGGGATTCGGTGCATCGGTGCGGGATGGAAAACTTCGTCTCGGCGAGCGCACCCAAACCAACACGCGACGGCGCGTGTGCTCCCCAAAAGGGCGCGGGGACGCGGGAGACTTTTGCGCGCGGGGGGCGCTATGCGCTCAGCCCGCGGAGGGATCCGGTGCTGTCGCCGAAATGCGCGGACGGGGCGCCGACTCGGTCGAGCATGGAGACGAGCAGATTGGCCATCGGAGTCTCGGATGAGTAGCGGATGTGGCGGCCGGGAGTGATGGAGCCGCCGCCGCGACCGGCCATGATTATGGGCAGGTCCTCGTGGTTGTGACGGTTGCCGTCGCCGATGCCGCCGCCATACACGAGCATGCAATTATCGAGCAGGGTGCCGTCGCCCTCGGGGATCGATTTCAGCCGGTCGAGCACGTAGGCGAACTGCTGCATGTGGAAGGTGTTGATGTCGCGAATCTTTTCCTTTTTCGCCGGGTCGCCTTGATGGTGGGAAAGATTGTGATGGCCGTCGTGCACGCCGATGTTTCGGTAGCTCCGGTTGCTGCCTTCATTTGCAAGCATGAATGTCGAGACGCGCGTGACATCGGCCTGAAACGCGAGCACGAGCATGTCGCACATCAGCCGTGCGTGTTCCTCGTAGCTCTCCGGGATGCCGTCGGGAATCTCGTATCCAGCCGCGGCAGATATGTCCGCACCGGCGACAGTTTTCTCCGCCCGCTCGACGCGCTGCTCGATCTCGCGAATGGCGACGAGATACTCGTCGAGCTTCTGTTTATCGCGCCCGCCGACTTTGCCGCCGAGCGATTTTGCGTCCTCCAGCACGAAGTCCAGGATGCTCTTTTTCAACGCAGCTCGGCGCGCCTGACTTTCGCCTGCCTCGCCCGGAATCGCACTTGAGAAGAGCCGCTCAAAGACTGCGCGCGGATTGATCTCATGCGTCATCGGCGTCGATTCGTTGCGCCATGAAATGTTGTTCGAATACGCGCAACTGTAGCCGGTGTCACACTTCCCGCCCTGTCGTCCAGGTTCCAGACCGAGCTCGAGCGAAGCGAAGCGCGTCTCTTTTCCGAGCACCGACGCCGCGACCTGGTCGGCGGAAATGCCGACGCGAATCTGCGACCCCTCGCTCTTCAGCGGCTGCGCGGCGGTGAGCCAGCTTCCGGCGGAGCGCGCATGATCGCCGCCGCCGTCGCCATTCGCGCGGCCTTTGTCCTGCGCGAGTCCGCTGAGCACGAGGAGGTCGTTTCGATGTGCCTGCAATGGTTGAAGGATGTGCGGGAGATCGAAAACCGCGCCTTCCGCGGCAGGCGTCCAGTCGGCCATGTTCGCGCCGTTCGGCACGAAAAAGAAACCCATGCGGATGGGGGATTTCGCCGCTGCGGCTGCCAGAGCTCGAGTCGGGAGCATGGCGTCCAGCATCGGCAGGGCGATCATGGCGCCGAGGCCGCGGAGGAAAGTGCGGCGTGGGACTTGGAGGTGATTTGTCATGGCGTATGCGGATGAGGATTTTTAGCAGGAAAGCGAAAAAACAGGAAGAAAGGTCGGGGGGTGAACGCCTGAGCGGGCGATTAGTTTTGCGCCACGGTGTCGGCTTTGCGTTTTAGAAACGGCTCGCTCGTGACGATGCCTGCGATGAGCGCGGAAAATCGGTTGCCGTTTGGCCCCATTTTTTTCACGACTTCCTGCACGGCGCAGCGGTCGTAGTAATCGAGTCCGCGGCCGAGTGCGTAGGTCATCAGCTTTTCGGTCAAGTTCGTCACGAAGGGCTTGCCCGATTTCAAGACGACCTTGAGGTCGCGCGCGTCCTTGAATTCCTTTCCGCCTGGCAGTTTGCCGGAGGCGTCGATCGGGAATTTCCCGTCCACCGTGCGGAAGGCACCGGTTGCGTCGAAATTTTCCAGCGCGAATCCGAGCGGGTCCATTTTCTTGTGGCAGCTCGCGCATTCGGGCCGCGCGACGTGCTCCTCGAGCCGATTCCGCAGCGACGCGCTTTGATTCACGGCTTTCTGCTCGCCAAGCGGCGGTACGTCGGGCGGCGGTGGGGAAGGGGGCGTCCCGAGGATTTGCTCCAGGATCCATTTTCCCCGGATGACCGGCGAGGTGCGCGTCGGCGTGGAGGTGGAAAGCAGCACACTGCCCTGTGTCAGGACACCGCCACGGGGCGAATCTTTTGGTAAATTCACGCGCCGAAAATTGTCCCCGGACACCCCGTCGATTCCGTAAAATCGGGCGAGCTTTTCATTCAAAAACGTGAAGTTGCCATCGAGCAAATCGCGGACGTCGCGGTCTTCCTGCACGACGGCTTGGAAGAAAAGTTCCGTCTCCTCGAGCATCGCGCCTTTGAGCGAGTTGTCCCATTTTGGGAAAGTCTCGGGATCGACCGCGACATCCCAGATATTGCGGATTTGCAGCCACTGGCCGGCGAAATTGTGGACGAATTGCCGCGCTCGCCAGTCCTTTAACATCCGCGCCGCCTGCTTCTCGAGATTGTTGTCTTCGCGAAGTTCGCCGGCTTCCGCGAGCTGCATCAGTTCGGCGTCGGGCATCGAACTCCAGAGGAAATAGGAGAGCCGCGAGGCGACCTCGACGTCCGTGAGCGCGCGCGTCTCACCGGGCTTCGTGTCGCGCGGGTCGAGTTCCCAGCGGTAGAGGAAATTCGGCGAGCAAAGCGCTGCCTGCACCGCTGCCTGCATCCCTTCCAGAAACGTCCCCTTTTGCTCCAGTGTGAGATCGACGAAATGCGCGAGTCGCTCGACTTCCGCATCGGTAACCGGGCGTCGATACGCGCGCTGCGCAAACGGCCGAAGCAGATCCGCCGCGCAGTCATGCTCGCGGCCCGGCAAGGGCATCCGTGTGACGAGCCGCCGATGGCTCTCCGGCAGTGCGGGGCCGTCGGTCGAGGGCGTCTCGATGTTGATGTAGTTGACGAAAAGATTCCGGTCGCCGCGAAGCTTTTCGTCGGGATTCTTCGTGTCGTTGTAGTTGTTGAGATACGCTATCGCGACCCGCTGGAGGCCCGCGTCGATCTTGGCGCGCACCTCGAAATTCGCCGCCCTTTCATTTGGCACATCGAAAACGCGCAGCTCTTTTCCGCCAACACGCAGCGCGAGTTTGGGGGCATCGCTCCCCGCCTGCTCACCGTATGCGCGGATGTGGAAAACGTATTCCCCCGTCGTGGGAAATTGAAACTCAGAGACGGCTTCGCCTTCCCGATAAAGCCCGAACGCACCGCCTTCCGTCGGATGATTCGCGCCATCCTGCGCGGCGAAGCGCGTGCCGTCGATTCGATTCGATACAGGCTTCCGGGCCGACTCCAGCACGATCGCCCGCTCGGCGATCTCCTGAGCGGCGGCGAGGAATTTCTCCATCAGCATCGGCGAGAGCGAGAGCACGTCGCCGTTATTGTCAAAGCCGTAGCCGACCTCGTCGTTCGGAAAATCGGTTGGCTGATAATCGACGGCGAGCAGGTCGCGAATCGTGTTGCGATACTCCTCGCGGTTGAGCCGCCGGATCGTGACGCGGCCAGGATTTGGCGATGCCTTGCAGTCAAGTTGCGAGAGCTGGCCGTCGATGTAATTCATCACGAGCGCCCGCTCCGCCTCAGTCGGTTGCGGCTTTTTCTCGGGCGGCATGTCGCCGGATTCGAGCTGCTCGGCGACTTTCTCCCACACCTCGCGATTGTCGGTGAGCTTCGCATTTCCGCCGACGCTTTCGAGATTCACGTCTCCCTTTTGCTTTTTGGAGTTGTGGCAATCGTAGCAAAACTCCTGTAAGAGTGGCTTCACGTGCCCGTCGAGCGTGACGGGTCCATCGGCCGCCGAGGCAGTAGCTACGAGCATCCCCGAGCCGAGGAAGCCCAGGAAAACGCTGCGGACGCTGGTGGAAAATGGCTGCATTTTTGGCACTAGAGTGTGGTGCACGCGGATAACCGCTGCAAGCGGCAGGGATTAGAAGGATTGCGCTACCCGTGCGGCGAGACGCGCGCACCATCGAGGCCCCTGCAAATCGCCTTGCCAATCGCTGGGGCACCGCGACGGTTCCGCCGTGTTTTCAAATCGCAAAATCGCGCTTCTTGCCACCGGCTTCGCTCTCGTTTGCACAACTCTGCGCGCACAGGTTGCCGAGCCGCGCGTCATGCTCGCCACGCCCGTCATCCGCACGATCAACGACGCCGTGCTCGCCGAAATCCGCAGGATGCCCTCTGGCGGCGGCTACGCCACGACCTCCAGCGCGATGGACAAGCTGCAGGAGGCCACGCTCGCCGAGCCCGGGATGCTCGAAATTCACACCGCCGCGGCGACGCCGAGCTTCTGCTCCGGCGCCACGTATCTCGTCTTTTTGAAAGTGGTCGAAAAGCTCGTGGATGAGCAGCGGGTGCCACTTTCCACCGAGGCAATCGCCGCGCTGCCGATCCGCAGGCAGGCCGATGGCGTAGGCGTCTGGGGCCGTTGGAATGCGAACGGACCCGGCACCGCGCGGCTCTTTCACGAGCTCGGACTCGGGCGAAATTTCACCTCCATCGACGATGCGCTTCCCGGCGACTTCTTGAAGATTTTTTGGAACGACCAAATCGGTTCCCGCGAGTTCGGGCATTCGGTGATTTTCCTCGGCCGCGCGGCGACTCCGGCGGGCGCTCCGGCGATCCGATTTTGGTCGTCGAACAAACCCGGCGGCTACGGCGAGCGAGTCGTGGAGCTAACGAAGGTCAAGCGCACGCTGTTCTCTCGCTTCGAGCATCCTGAGCGCCTCAGCGCCGCACCGGGACTCGGGAAAGATGCATATCTCGCCGCTATGTTGAAGCGGGCGAGCACGGCAGACGAAATGGGGAAAATGGTGGGGCTGAGATAGGGCGGGAGAGCACGCCGAAAACCGAACGGCTGCAACGCGCCCTCAACTTCTTTAGATTTTGGCAATCATATCGATTTCCAGAAATGAGCGGTTGTGGAAGCGATCAATGTGTCTTAGAGCCAGCGAAGATCGGCGTCGTGTCGGTCATATTCAGAACTCCCTAGAATTATGAGTCTTGTCCGTCCCCTCCCTGCGCTGTTTTGCGCTCTCGTCCTCGCGGTTTCTTCCCACGGCGCTGCGCCGATTCGGATCATGCCGCTTGGCGATTCGATCACCGATGGTTCGTCGTACGATTCGCCGGATGGGACGGGTGGGTATCGCGGGCCGCTATTCGATGCGCTGACGGCTGACGGCTACAATGTGGAGTCTGTCGGCTCGCTCACGATCAACAGCACGCTGCGTCCACTGGCTGAGAAATCGCACGAGGGACACAGCGGATGGCGCATCGATCAGCTCGATTCCGGCATTGCCGGCTGGTTCGAGACTTTCCCCGACCCGGACGTGATCCTCATGCATATCGGGACCAACGATTTCGGGCAGAATCTCAACACCACGACCGCGATCGACCGGCTCGATGCGCTGATTTTGAAGATCACGCAACTGCGGCCCTACGCGCATATCGTCGTCACGAATCTCATGGAGCGCGGCGAGCCCCAGAACGCGGCGATTCAGGCCCAGTTCAATCCCTACGTGCAGGCTCGCGTCGATGCGCACGCGGCTGCCGGGCGGCGCGTCACATTCCTCGACATGCGCTCCGCGGTGCCGCTCTCGGACATGCCGGATTCGCTGCATCCGGATCAAAATGGATACGTCAAAATGGCGGCTGCGTGGCTGCCCAAGATCGAGGCGATCATCGGACCGGATGGCGATGCGGCTCCGCCGGAAATCGCCCGAGCTCGCGGCGCGGCGGATCGCACGCACGTCGCGATCACCTTTAGCAAGCCGGTCGCGGACAGCGCGGCGACTGCGTCGAATTTCACCCTCAGCGGGGGGATCACTGTCTCCGCCGCGACGCTCAGCGCGGACAAGCGCGTCGTCACTTTGACCACGAGCACGCAGACGCTCGGCACGACCTACACCGCGACCGTGAGCGGCGTGCAAGATCGGCTTTTCGCCCCCAACTCGATCGCACCGGGGAGCACGAAGACCTTCGCCGCCGCCACCCCGCGCGGCTATCTCAACAACGTGCCGGAATCCGTCGGCTACACGCTCGCCTGCTCGCTCGACGTGCCGAATCTCGCGAACTACTCGACCGCGCAGCCCACCTACAGCATCGACAACCGCAGCGCCGTCGGGCCGTTTTCTCGCGTCGCCTATTACGTCGAGCTCCAGAGCGCGAGCGGCGACTTGCAATACCTGTGGACGTCGATGAACGCCTTCACGAGCGACGTGAATAAAATCGCGGTGCCGACGGCGGCGACCGGCGCGGTCTTTCAGCAGAACGTGGCGAGTCTCAATGTCGTATCAAATGTCCCGGGAATCGTGACTGGCACAGGCTTGGCGGGGAATCTTGAGTTCTGGCCGACCAATTATAGCGCGGAGAATGGCGTGGGGATTTCCGGCGCGAGCGACGCGACTTACGACTTCGGCGACACCATCACGCCGAGCGGAACTTACGGCTCGATGCAGCTCCACAACGCCGCCGCCGGGCAGACGCTTTTCGCTTTCAACAACTGGGGCGGCGCGACCACTAACACGAACGCCGACCTCGGCATCGGCACGAATCCCGGCGCAAGCGGCAATGGAAGCGGCCCGCAGCCCGACTGGACCTTCAGCAACAGCGCCGGCAACTACTCGATCAAGACCATCCAGGTGCTCGTGCAAACCACAGGTGACCTAACCGGCCCCACGGCCGCCTCGGCATTCGCGAGTTTCGGCCGCACCACCGTCACCGTCAGCTTTTCCGAGCCGCTCGCGGCGGGCTCGGTAAAAGCGGGAGACTTCACCATCGACAATGGCGTCGTCGTCCTCGGCGCCACCCTCGCGGCTAATCAGCGCGACGTGATCCTCACCACCACCACGCAGCCTGTCGCGCCGCTCACTCTCACGATCAGCGGCATCCGCGACTCCTCGCCGAATGCCAATCTCATCGCGCCCGGCTCGACCATCGCTGTCTCCGCACCCGCGCTCCCTCCCGAGATCGTCGCGAATGTCGGCGCGGCTTCGAACGGCTACGAGCTCGTCTATTCGCTCGATGTCCCGGTCACCGGGAATCTCAACGCCGCGGGTGCCGCTGCGTATTCCGTCAATGACTCGACGGCCGGTGCGCCATTCACCCGTGTCGCCTATTACCTCGAACTGCAAAAGACCGGCCAGCCTTCGCAATTCGCGTGGGTTTCCATGGATGCCTTCAGTGCGGGGCGCAAAAAGCTCGGCGTGCCGACGGTCGCCAGCGGCGCGTTTTTCCAGCGGAATGTGACGAACATGGAGGTCGTCTCCAACGTCGCCGGCGTCGTGAACGGCAGCGGCATCGCTACTGGCAACCTCGAGTTCTGGCCGAGCAACTACGCCGCCGCGAAAGCCGCCGCCAGCCCCGCCAATGCCGACGACGCCACCCTCGACTTCGGCGACAGCGGCGCGAGCACCGGCGCGGGCTACGGCTCCATGCAGATTCACAATTACGGCGCCGCCCAGACCGTCCTCGCCATCAATCACTTCGGCGTGGACGGCCAGCCTCTCGACGTCGGCATCGGCACGAACCCCAACGCCTCCGCCAACGCTTCCAACGGGCAGAAGGACTGGACCTTCACCAGCAACGCCGGCACCTACTCCCGCCGCATCCTGCACGTGCTCGTCCTCCCCGGCGTCACCACACCGCCCGCCGTCACCGCCATCGTCCCGGAGGCCGCGAATTACCAACTCCTCTACACGCTCGACATCCCGACCACGGGCAATCTCGTCAGCGGCACTGGCTTCCAGCCTTACACAGTTAATAACGCCGCCGACGTCGGCCAGTTCAAGCGCGTCGCCTACCTCATGGAACTCCAGAAAACGGGCGACGCCTCCACGCAATACGTCTGGACCTCCATGGACGCCTTCTCCACCGACCCGTTGAAAGTCGGCGTCCCGACGCCCGCATCAGGCGCGGTCTTTCAGGGGCCGGTGGCCAATATGAACGTCGTCTCGAATGTAGCGGGTGTCGTCAACGGCACGGGCATCACCACCGGCAACATCGAGTTCTGGCCCACCAATTACTCCCAGCCCGTCGTCGCGGGAGTCCTCCCCGGCAATCCCGGCAGCACGACCGCCTACGACTTCAACGACACCCGCACCACCACCGGCGCGCACGGCTCCATGCAGATTCACAACTACGGCGCCGCCCAGACCCTCTTCGCCATCAACCACTGGGGCACCGCCGGCGCCGGCGCCACCAGTTCCCTCGAAATGGGCATCGGCAACAACCCGAACGGCGCTCAGGCCCCCGACTGGACCCTCACCAACAACGGCTCCAGCTACGACGTGAAGCGCGTCCTTCGCGTCTTCGTCCTCCCCGGCAGCAGCGACCTCACCGGCCCCGCCATCACCCGCATCACCCCCTCCACCACGCTCAACCGCCTCGTCGTCACCTTCAGCGAAACCGTTGCCGACGGCGCCGCCAACCCCGCCAATTTTGCCCTCGACGGCAGCGTCAACGTCACCGGCGCGACTCTGCTCCCCGGCAACCGCGAAATCGCCCTCACCACCAGCGCCCAGACCGCCGGCACCCTCTACACCGTCTCCGCCGGCGGCATCCGCGACCGCTCGCCGAATGGCAACGTCACCGTCAGCGCCACCGCCACGTTCACCGCCTACACCCCGCCCGCCGTCCTCGCCAATGTCCCCGACGCCGGATACCAGCTCATCTACCGCCTTGCCATCCCCGCCGCCTCCGGCCTGTGGAATCTTAACACCATCCCGTATTCCGTGGACGAGGCGAAATACGGCGAGCGTCCCTTCGACCGCGTCGCATACCTCATGGAGCTCGACGGCAACTGGGTCTACGCCTCCTTCGACCCCGTCACCAGCACCTTGGCGAAAGTCGGCGTCCCCACCCTCACCGTCAGCGCCACCCCGTTCCAGCAAATCGTCGCCCACATGAACGTCGCCTCCAACGTCGCCGGCATCGCCACCGGCACCGACATTGCCACCGGCAACATCGAGTTCTGGGGCGGCAACTACCAGCCCGCCAACGCCATCGGCATCCCCAACGCCAGCGCCACCGACTACGACTTTGGCGACGTCATGACCGCCGGCCAATTCGGCTCCATGCAGGTCCACAACTACGACCTCGACGGCAGCGGCCCCGCCATCGCCGGCCAGACCATCCTCGCCTACAACAACTGGGGCGGAAACGTTAACCCGAGCGAACTCGGCATCGGCAACAACCCCACCGCTGGCAGCCCCGGAGTCGGCGGCACCCAGCAGCCCGACTACACGTTCACCCAAAACGCCGGCACCTACACCACGCGCAACCTCTACGTCCTCGTCCGCCCCGGCGGCACCGCCGTCGGCCCCGCGCCCCAGCTCTTCTCCCAGCCCACCTCCCGCATCGTCGCAGCCGGCGGCTCCACCACCCTCGCCGTCAGCGTCATGGGCAGCGGCCCCTACACATACCAATGGCGTCGAAATGGCGTCGCCATCCTTGGCGCCACCGACTCCTTCCTCGACATCACGGGCTTCGGCAGCGGGAAAGCTGGCACCTACGACGTCATTGTCACCAGCGCCGCGGGCGTCAGCACCACCAGCCTTGGAGCCGTCCTCTCCCTGCCGAATGCCAACCCCGCCTTCACCTCCTTCGCCTTCACCATCGGCGTGAACGAGCCCGCCTCCATCGCCGCCTCCGACATCCTCGCCAAAGCCACCGACCCCGACGGCGACACCCTCACCGTCACCTCCGCCGGCCCCGGCAGCACCCAAGGCGGCACCGTCTCATTGAATAGCGGGGTCATCCTCTACACCCCCGCCACCGCCTTCATGGGCGCCGACACCTTCACCCTCACCATCGGCGACGGGAAAGGTGGCAGCGTCATTGGAAACATCAACGCCACCGTCACCTCGGCCCCTCTCAACCCCGGGCGCCAGTCCACCGTCACCGTCCGCGCCGACGGGAAAGTGGACCTCCTCTTCTACGGCACCCCCGGTCAGAGCTACATCATCGAGCGCACCCTCGACTTCAGCGTGTGGCAGACCCTCCAGACCGCCACCCCCGGCGACGACGGCCTCCTCCCCTTCACCGACCCAAATCCCCCCGTCGGCAACGCATTCTACCGCACCCGCATCCCCTAGCGCGGGGGCAACGCCCCTGAAGCAGCCTCAACAAACTCCGTTTGTGCTCCCACAAACGGCGAAAGTGGGAGCACGAACGGCGAAAGTGGGGCACTCACACCGTCCGTGATAGCACTGAATAAGTTTGTTGCCGACAAACGGCGTTAGTGGGGGCACTCACGCCGAAAGAGGATGCACGAACGCCGTCCACGATAGCACGAACTTCGCCCCTGGGGGCATAAACGCCATCTGCGGTGGCGCGGTCCCGTCCGCAGTAGCACGAACGCCAAATGTCACCCACAAACGGCGTCCGTGGGAGCACGAACGACGTGAGTGGGGGCAAGATTGACGACGATTGAAGCCCGGCGCCCCTCCTCACTTGCACGCCCGTCTTTCAACGCCGCACCCGCGTTCCATCCAAACGCCTCGGATAACCCCCGCCTAATCTCCTCGCCTTATCGCGCGTATCCCTCTTTACTCGTCCGTAATCCCCACGCGCCATGACCCGCCTCCACGTCCTCGCGATCTTTGCCCTTCTCCTCCCCCAAGCCCCGGCGCGCGCCGAAAAACCCCCCATCCCCGAGCCTCTGGAGCAGTGGGAAGCGTGGGCCACTTGGGACTCGCCGCATCGCGACTGCCCCACACCTTACTCCGACCCGAAAAAGCACGTCTGCTTCTGGCCATCGCAGCTCGCGCTCGATGTCCAAAAGACCGGCGGCAAGTTCGACCTCGGCGTCGAAGTCTTCGCCGAGACATGGGTCCCGCTCCCCGGCAGCGCGGACGCTTGGCCGCTCACCGTCCTGGCGGATGGCACCCCCATCGCCGTCGTCGAGCACGGCGGCGTGCCATCGGTGCAGCTCCCGCCCGGCATCCACAAGCTCGCGGGCACCTTCCGCTGGGCCGACCTCCCGCAGAAGATCTCCGTCCCCCGCGAGATCGGCGTCCTCACTTTAACCCTCGACGCCAAACCCGTGGCCGCACCCGTCTGGGATGCCGCGGGCGCCCTCTGGCTCCGGCGCGACGGGGCAGGGGAGGAGGCCGACAAGCCCTTCCTTCAGGTGAAAGCCTATGCGCTCCTCGAAGATGGCATCCCGCTCTGGCTGCGCACCGAGGTCGAGCTGATCGTCTCCGGCAAGAGCCGCGAGGAAGACCTCGGCACCATCCTCCCCGCCGGCTGGCGGCTCGCAGCCGTCGAGAGTCCCATCCCGGTCGCCATCGACGCCGCCGGGCACATGAAGGCGCAGGTCCGCGCGGGAAAATGGACCGTCCATCTCGATGCCTTCCGCCTCGACAACCCGACCGACTTCCGCTTCGCCGAAGGCGCAAAGCCCGCAGTCCCCGAGGAGCTCCTCGCCTTCCGCTCCCGGCCAGATTTTCGCATGGTCGAGATCACCGGCGCGCCGTCCATCGATGTCTCGCAGACCGCCTTCCCCGACAAATGGCGCGAGCTCCCCGTCTATCGATGGGACACTACGCAGCCATTCACCTTCGCCGAGCGGATGCGCGGCATGGGGGATCAAAAGCCCGCCGGCCTGACCATCAACCGCGAGTGGTGGCTCGACGAAGGCGGCCGCGCGCTCACCTTCCGCGACCGCATCGCCGGCGCGCAGCAGCAAATCTGGCGACTCGACGCCGCGCCGGGGCAGGACCTCGGCAGCGTGCGCAGCGGCGGCCAGGGCCAGCTCATCACGCTCAATCCCGCGACCGGCGCGCCCGGCGTGGAAATCCGCACCCGCACCCTTGACCTCGAAGCCACCGGCCGCATGAACCGCGTGCATGGCCTACCCGCCACCGGCTGGAGCGCCGACGCCGACGCGCTGAACGTCACGCTCAACCTGCCTCCCGGCTGGCGGCTCTTCGCGCTCTTCGGGGCCGACTGGGTGCGCGGCGACTGGCTCACCGCATGGTCGCTGCTCGACCTGTTCCTCCTGCTCGTCTTCACCTTCGCCGTCTTCCGGCTCTGGGGCGCCCCCGCCGCCGCGCTGGCCTTCGTCGCCTTCGGCATCGCCTACCACGAGCCCGGAGCGCCCCGCTACCTCTGGCTCGCCCTCCTCGTTCCGCTCGCCCTCCAGCGAGTCGTCCCCGAGGGCCGCGCCCGCCGTGCGGTCGTCTTTCTAAAGTGGGCAGTCGTCCTGTGCTTCGTGCTCGTGCTGGTGCCCTTCGTCGCGCAACAAGTGCAGCAAACGCTGTATCCGCAGTTGGAGGTGGTGAATACGCGCGGGGGTATCCTCGGAAGACCGGTGTTTGCGACCACGAACGAAATGGAGTGGGCTGCGCAAGCGGGAGCGGTGCGCAACTTCGACAACGGCGTCGTGGAGAACGCGCCAGCGCAAGCTCCCTCCGCACCTGCCCCGCCCCCGCCGCAGGAAAGTCGCGTCGCCGGATACGCCACCTCCGCGCTCAGCCTCGGCCTCGCCTCCACCGCCCCTTCGCGAAAAGCGAGCACCATGCAGAACGCCAACTTCCAATACGACACCAAAGCCCGCATCCAGACCGGCCCCGGCGTGCCTGATTGGAACTGGCGCACCGTCTCCTTCGGCTGGAATGGCCCCGTCGCCGCCACCCAGACCATCCGCCCCATCCTCATCCCCCTTGCCGTCGAGCGCGGCCTCGCCCTCCTCCGCGTCGCCCTCCTCCTTGCCCTCGCCGCCATCCTCCTCGGCGCGCGCAAACTCCGCACCCCCCGCGTCCCTGCCGTCCCCGCTGCCGCCGCCGTCGTCGTCGCGCTCCTCACCTTCACCCAGAGCACCCGCGCCCAAGCCCCCGACCAGCCCACTCTCGACAAACTCCGCGAGCGCCTCCTCGCGCCCTCCGACGCCTACCCCACCGCCGCCGACATCCCCACCGTCGCCCTTACCATCGCCGAGCGCCGCATCACCATCGACGCCGAGATTCACACCGCCATCCGCACCGCCGTCGCCCTCCCCGGCCGCCTCCCCGCGTGGTCGCCCGTCGCCGTGCTCATCGACGACCAGCCCGCCTCCGCACTCCGTCGCGACGACGGCTACCTCTGGGTCGTCCTCGCCCCCGGCGTCCATCGTGTGAAAATCACCGGCCTCCTCGCGCCCGGCACCGAGTGGGAGTGGACCTTCCTCCTGCGTCCCCGTCTCGTCACCATCGACGCCCCCGGCTGGACCGTCACCGGCGTCCGCCCCGACGGCATCCCCGAGCAGCAAGTCTTCTTCGCCCAAAAACAACAGACCACCGGCGCCGAGGCCAGCTACGACCGCCAGGACCTCGCCACCATCGCCACCATCGACCGCACCCTCGAGCTCGGCCTCCTCTGGCAGGTCCGCACCACCGTCACCCGCCTCTCCCCCCCCGGCAAAGCCGTCTCCCTCCGCGTCCCCCTCCTCCCCGGCGAAAACGTCCTCACCTCCGCCGCCACAGTCCGCGACGGCGCCATCGACATCCGCCTCGGCGCGCAGGACACCACCTTCACTTGGGAAAGCCGCCTCCCCATCACCTCAACCCTCCAGCTCGCCACCCGCCCCACCGACACCTGGGTCGAGCGCTGGCACCTCGTCACGTCACCCGTCTGGAACGTCACCCTCGCCGGCCTCCCCCCCACCTTCGAGCCCACCGGCGCCGACCTCATCCCCCTCTGGCAGCCCTGGCCCGGCGAAACCGTCACCCTTACCCTCAGCCGCCCCGAAGCCATCCCCGGCGCCACCGTCACCGTCAGCCGCGGCACCCACACCATCACCCTCGGCCAGCGCCAGCGCACCTCCCAGCTCGACGTCGCGCTCCGCTGCTCGCTTGGCGAGGACTTCCTCATCGACCTCCCCGCCGATGCCGACATCACCGCCCTCACCCTCGACACCAAAGCCCTCCCCGTCCGCAACGACGGCACCCGCCTCATCGTCCCCCTCCATCCCGGCGAGCAGCAGCTCTCCCTCTCGTGGAAAAGCAACACCTCCCTCGCATTCCGAGCCACCGGCGAAGCCGTGAGCCTCCCCGTCGAAAGCGCCAACATCACCACCACCATCCAGCTCCCCGACGACCGCTGGCTCCTCTGGGCCCACGGCCCCCTCCGCGGCCCCGCCGTCCGCTTCTGGAGCATCCTCATCACCTCCCTCCTCATCGCCGCCGCCCTCGCCCGAGTCCGCCTCCCCGCCCGCACCCTCGGAGTCGCCAGCACCGCCCCCGGCGCCTCCAGGCTCGACCTTGCCCCCACGCACCCACCCCTCCGCCTCATCGACTGGCTCCTTCTAGCCATCGGCCTCACCCAAGTCCCCCTCCCATGCGCCGTCCTCGTCGTCGCCTGGCTCTTCCTCCTCGCCTGCCGCGGCCGATATTCCGGTGAAAATCTCACCCGCCATCGCTTCAACGCCTTCCAAGTCATCCTCGCCGCCCTCACCGCCGCCGCCCTCATCATCCTCATCACCGCCGTCGGCGAAGGCCTCCTTGGCCAGCCCGACATGTTCGTCATCGGCAACGCCTCCAGCCGCAGCACGCTCAACTGGTATCAGGCCCGCAGCCCCATGCTCCTGCCGAGACCCGAAATCTTCAGCGTCACCATCTGGGCCTACCGCTTCCTCATGCTCCTGTGGGCGCTCTGGCTCGCCGCCGCCCTCATCCGCTGGCTCCGTTGGGGCTGGGCCCAATATTCCGCCACCGCCCTCTGGCGCACCCGCCCCCCGACAACGCCCCCCCTCCCCAAGAACCCGCCCATTTTCCCCGCACCACCCGCCCCCGCCGGCCCCGCAGCCCCGAACGCTCAATACTGAGTAGGTCGGTCAGGCGCCAGAGAAAGTCGGTCAGTCGCCAGAGAAGGTCGATCAGGCACGAGAGTTGGCCGGTCCGTTAGCCGAGGATGTCGGTCAGTCGTAAAAGTTGGTCGATCAGGCACAAAAAAAAGCCGGTCGGGCACCCGAGGAGGTCGATCGGTCAGACGAAGAGGCTGATCGCGCGCAAGAAGAGGCCGGTCAGGCAGCCCTAGATCAGAGTAAAGCCGCCAGATGCGCCAAAACGCCCCACCTTTCTCCAAATCCACACGCCCGACCCGCCTCCCCGCCCCACCTAAACTTGCACAAGCGCGACCGAACGCTCTTAGTCACCGTGGAATACGCACAATCCATCGGACAAATCACGGCTGCATTTGCCGAAGTGCCCCCTCCCGCTGACGGAACGATCGTCTGCCACGACTACCATGAGTGCCGCGCCCTCCGCGATGACGTCCGCGGCCACACACCGGACGAACTTTCCGACGAATGGATCGAAAAGAGCTTAGACCAGCTCCCATTGCTCTCCGACTAGGCCAAGCAATACTACCTCCCCGCATACCTGCGCGTCGGCGCTCTCAATCGCGACTCCAACGTCGCTGCGTTTGTCCTATTCATGCTCTCCGATTTGTTCCGAATGGATCCGAGTGGGTGGCTATACTAAGCCTCAGAAGCAGGCCATCAGCGATCACCTCGCCTTCGTAGAGCCTCAACGGGGAAGAATGGGACCTCGAAGACATCGCAAAAGCGCGATCCTTATGGCAACCAACCCCTAGCCGTCCGCACCAGCCAGCTACAGCGCCCACGCAGAGTATTTAAGTGTTGAAGCGGCACTTCCCCTCGTCTCTGCTCCTTCTCGGCCCTCCGGTGAACTCCTGTGGGGCTGGCGGTTGGTTCCCCTTTATGAAAACATCCATTGCGGTCCTGATGGCTCTGGCACTTGGTTCGCCGGCTTTCGCGGCCGACTATATCGGCGCGGCGGGCGTGCTTGAGCAGCTCGCGGCGGCGGCGAAAAGGACGCCCGGCGAGGAAAAAGAAAAGACACCAGCCGAGGCGTGGGCCGCTCGGCTGAAAGACTTCGCCCGCATTTCACCGACCCTCGAGCCGAAAGACGCCGCAGCTCGGTGGCTCACCCTTTTCGACGAATCGGACGTGCTCGCGGACTTCCGGCGGAGGGAGTACGACCCGTCGGACCGCACGCCGGGCATGGCCGATCTCTTCGCCGTGCTGCCGCGCCCGGAGACTTGGGATGCCCTCGCGGCGGCAATCGCGGCGCGTCCCTTGAATGCAAAGGACGCCGTGCGCGGCAACGCCCTGCGGATGCTCGGCGAGATGCTGAGCGGGGACGTGGCGAAACTTTCGCCCACGATGAAAGACCTCCAGAAAGCCGCGGTGAGCGAGACGGCGACGGTGCCGATCAACGGCTACCGGACGAACGGCCTCGCCAGCTGGGTCGCCACGCTCACTGAGGATGCGGGCGTGCTGGGCCACTTGGAGGAGGAAATCGCGCGCTTTGAAAAGGGGGAGATGAGCGGGGGGTTGGAAGTGCCCGACCTTGTCACCCTCATCGGTGCGGAGAAAAGCGAGGCGCTGTTGAAGCGGCTGCTCAGCCTCGGCAGCGCCGAGCTTTACGTGCCGCTGGGCGATGCCACGCGGGAGCAGGCGGTGCGGCTCGCGACCGCGATGGGCGCGGAGCTCAAGCGCCCGCATTGGGGGCTCATCCACGGCATCTCGTCTGCGGAGGTGGCGCTCTACGAGGTTTTCTTGAAGCGCTTCCCGCCGACGCCCGACGAGATGACCCGCGACTATCAGCGCTCGCTGGCCGAGCACCTATACCTCTACGGCCTCATCGCCGCGGGGCGCACTGCCGATGCGGCGAAGCTTGCAATCGAGACCAGCGGACGCAGTGCCGAGCGCACATCGACCTTCTCCGACGTGACTCCCCTCATCAATGCCGGGCTCACATCGCAAGTGCAGGCCTTCATGCGCGAGATGCTCTCGAAAGACCCCGGGCTCCCGTTCTGGGGCGAGTTCATCGGACTCTCGGCACGGGCGGGCGACGCACCCGGGGCCCTGGCGTTCTTGCGCGAGACCGCGGCCCGTCCGGGCCTCTTGCCCGAGGCGCGGGAAGAAGTGGAGTCGCGCCTGTGGGCCGCGCTCCTGGCGGCGGACGACGTGGAACAAGGCGTGAAAGTCCTTCACGAGGCGCTCGCTGCGAAGATGGCAAAGGCGGCTGCGAAGACCCCGGGAACCGGTCGCGTCCCCGGCCTCCCCGGCCTGGGGACTTCCTCGCCCACGGTCGCGGACGAAGCGGCAGATCTCGCGCTGAAGCTCTGCGAACTCGGACGCCTCCTCCAGCGACCCGAGCTGATCGAGGAGGGCCTAAAGAACGTTAAGACCATCCTCGCGGAAAAAGGCGCGGGAGATTCGGACTCGAACGACGCGTTGGCAAAAACCACGACCCTGCTCCTGAACCTAAACCGCGGCGACGAAGCGGAAGCGCTCGCCCTCGCCAGCGCGGTCAAAGCCGCGAAAGCCGCGCCCGAGAACCAAACCTTCCGAGGGGCGCAAGACAGATACCTTTCCAGCCTCCTCACCATCTACCACCGCGCCGGACGCCCCGAGGATGTCGTAAAGCTCCTCACCGACGCGCCCGACTGGGAAGCCCTCGACCTCGCCGACGTGCTCACACGTTCCGCCGCAGGCGAACAGTCGCTCGGCTACCTCGCCGCCAGCTCCTTCGCCGCCACCGGGCGCAAAGACGAAGCGCGCAAGACCGTCATCGCGCTCCTCAGCGTCGAAGGCGGCTTCGACCCCGGCTACGAGCTCCTCCTCCAGCTCGACGGCCAGGCCGCCATGCCCGCCCTCGACCGCCTCGCCGCGCGCGATCGCTTCGAGGAGCGCCCCCTCATTTGGAAAGCCAAACTCCATCTCGATGCCGGGCAGCTCGAGGACGCCGAGAAAACCATCCGTGCCGCCATCGCCATCGACCCCAGCGACGGCGAGCAGGGGAAGGGGACCCGCATGCGCGCCTACGCCATCCTCGGCGACATCCTCGAAAAACGCGGCGACCCGGCGCAGGCCAAAACCGTGCGCGGCGCCGTCGAGGCCATCCGGCTCTCCGAGGATGCCGACGACTGGTGGGAGGCCGGCCTCCTCACCCGCGCCGTGACAATGTACGAAGCCGCGCTCGGCCACTTCGCCGACGCCTACTGCATCCAGTCCCGCCTCGCCCTGCACTACTCCGAGCTCGGCGACGAGGCAAAAGCCGAGCTCCACTACCGACGCGCCTACGAGCTCATGCCTGAGAGCTTTGGCCGCGTCGAGAGCCACTGCTTCGGCTGCGAAGGCGTCTTCAATGGCACGCGCGCCCAGAGCATCGCCGACAAAGTCTTCACCAAGCTCGCCCAGACTATGCCCGACAAGCCCCAAGTCTCCTACCTCCTCGCATACCTCCGCGAAGAACAAGGCAACTACCAGGAAGCCGCAAAGCTCTACCGCGCCGCCGTAAAGCTCGACCCGCAATACCTCAACGCCTGGGAAAAGCTCCTCGCCCTCGCCTCCCGCATCGCCATCCCGCGCGCCGACCGCCAAGCCGCCGCCCTTGCGATCCTGCGACTCGACCCTCTCAGCCGCCACGGCGACCACGGATTCTCCGACCTCGGAGTGCGTGGAAAATACGGCTCCATCACCGACCTCCCTGCCCTCTGGAAAGTCCTCGCCGACACCGCCGCCCTCCGCAGCCCCCCGCGCGTCGAACTCTTCCCACTCACCGCCACCGCCGCCGACATCGAACGTCGCCGCAAAGCCGCCGCCGCCGCCGGGATGCCCAGCGACCCCTCCGTCTGGACGAACTCCCAATCCCTCCCCCCTGCCACCCCCAGCGCCGCCTTGGCCGAACATGTCTTCCTCACCGAACTCGCCCAAATCCTCCAAAGCCGCTAGATCGGAAGGCTGATAGCCGCTGAGCCAGGGACCCTTTGGCATCATTCGCGCACATCCATGAAAACCCACTTTATTGCACTGCTTGTGATTGCAGCGTCCGCTTTTCGATCATTTGCCGCACCCTCACCGGAGTTCATTACCCATCTTGGCACTTACCCTTTATCACACGATACAACCCTGCTGCTCGCCAAGGGCGACTCCGGCACGATTGAGCTTACCTTGCGAGGCGTGGTATCGCTGCCGGACGGGAAGGGCACCTACACACCCTCCACGGGCTGTGTCACGGCGTGTGCGCTCACACAGCCGTATGTCTTTTATTGGGACGTTGCCACCGGAACGCTCTGGTGGGCTGCTCCCAGCCAGATTGGATTCATCGACTACCACACCCCGAATTCAACGAAGTCTGGAACTTGCACTTTCGAGCAAGGCACGAAGCTTTCCGGGCTGCCACCAGAGTTTGCCACCAAGATCAGGGAGGTCTTTAAACGAACCAATCCGTGACGATGGGGACTCGCTGCAGCGACCGCTCCGTGCGTCACCTTTCCACCCGCGCCGCACTCGGCGGGTGGTGGAGATTGGGGCCGTTTGGCGTTTCCTCCTGTCATCGGAACTGACAACATGACCCTGCACATCCACCCCACGAAACGAGTTCTCCTCCTTGCGTTCATCTTTCCGCTCCTTGCCTCCGCGGCCTTCGCGGCGGATTGGCCCGCGTGGCGAGGCCCGCTCGGCACGGGCATTACGGAGGAGAAGGATCTCCCGGTAAAGTGGAGCGCGACAGAGAACGTGAAGTGGCGGGTGCCGCTCCCGGAGCCGGGGAACTCGACGCCCGTCGTCTGGGGCGACCGCATTTTCCTCACCCAAGCCGTGGGCGACCGCCGGACGGTGATGTGCCTGAGCCGCGCCGATGGGAAGCTGCTCTGGCAGCAGGGCGTCACGGCAAAGGAGAAGGAGTCGAGCCACCCGACCAACCCGTACTGCTCGGCATCGCCGGTCACGGATGGCGAGCGCGTCATCGTGTCCTTCGCGTCCGACGGGCTCTTCTGCTACGACCTCGACGGCAAGGAGCTGTGGAGCCGCACCGATCTGGGGCGTCAAATCCACATCTGGGGCGCGGGAGTCTCGCCCGTGATCCACGGCGACCTTTGCTTTCTCAACTTCGGCCCCGGCGAGACGACCTACCTGCTCGCGGTGGACAAAAAGACGGGCCGGACGGTGTGGAAGCATGACGAAGAGAGCGGCTACGGACAGGCGACCAGAGACAAGCCGGGGAATCAGACTTTTGTCGGCTCATGGTCGACGCCGGTGGTGATGAGTGTCGAGGGAAAGGAGCAACTCCTCATGAGCTGGCCGGGCCGCCTCGCCGCTTACGACCCGGCGACGGGCCGGGAGATCTGGAGCTGCTCGGGGTTCACGCCGCTCGTTTACACCTCGCCGATTTACGGCGACGGCATCGTCGCCGCGCTGTCTGGCTTCGGCGGAAGCGCGTTCGCCGTGCGCGCCGGCGGCAGCGGCGATGTGACCGAGTCGCGCCGCGTGTGGTTCCAACCGCACTCACCGCAGCGGATCGGCTCCGGGGTCGTGCACGAGGGGCACATCTACATTCAAAATGACCCCGGCACCGCGTGTGCCTCGACATCAAGACGGGCGAGATCATCTGGCAGGAGCGCTTGCGTGGCGGGCAGAACTGGTCGTCGATCCTGCTCTCGGGGGACAAGTGCTACACCATAACGCAGGGCGGCGATTGCCTCGTCTTCCGAGCCAGTCCGCAGTTCGAGCTCATCTCCACCAATCCTCTCGGCGAGCGGAGCAATTCATCGATCGTCCCCAGCAGCGGCGAGCTTTTCATCCGCACGCACAAGAGCCTCTGGTGCATCGCCGAGAAGCGGTGAAGCTCACCGCTGGGATTGGGGTCGTCGCGTGAAAGTGAGGTCGCCTCATTCGCTTTACTCGCGTTGATTTTAATGAAGGCAGTCTCCCTAATCTTCCTCTTCTCGACCGTTCCTCTTCTTGCGGACGACTGGCCGCAGTTTGGCGGGCCGAATCGTGATGGGGTTTGGCGGGAGACCGGCATCCTGCAGACCTTCCCGACCGATGGGCTGAAGGTCTCTTGGCGCGCGCCGGTGGGCAACGGATTGTCCTCGCCGATCGTGAGCGAGGGCCGCGTTTTCCTGTGCGACGCCGAGAGCAAGAAACCGCAGGCTTGGGAGCGCATGCACTGCTTTGACGAGAAATCAGGCAAGCTGCTGTGGACGCACACGGATGAGGTGAGCTATCCCGAATGGGCATTTAGCCCCGGGCAAGAGACCGGCCCGGATGGCACTCCTATCGTCGCGGGTGGGAAAGTTTATGCTGTGGGCAGGATGGGTAATCTGGTGTGTCTGGATGTCCGCGATGGCGCGGTGCTCTGGCGAAAGGATTTGCCGAAGGATTGCGGTATCGGGGACACCTTCGGCACAACGCCTTCGCCGGTGATCGAGGGCAACCTCCTGATCCTCGTCACGGGCGGGCAACCGGATGCCGGCGTGCTCGCTTTTGACAAGGACACGGGAAAGGAAGTCTGGCGAGCGTTGAGTGACACGTGGACTTACAGCTCGCCCATCGTCATCACCGCTGGCGGGAAAAGGCAGATGATCGTCTGGACGCCGGAGGCGATCACGTCGCTCGATCCCGCCACGGGCAAGACTTGGTGGCGGGAGCCGCGGAAGCTGCAAAGCGACTTCGCGGTGGCCGCGCCGACGGTCTGGGAAGGGCTCCTGCTCGCGGGAGGTCTGATGTTTCAACTCGATCCGGATAAGCCGGCCGCTTCCGTGCTGTGGCCGGAGGATACTGTCAAGGCGCGCCGATCCCTCAGCAATACGTCGGGGCCGACGTTGAAGGGTGGTTACGTCTATTCCCACAAGTCGCAGGGGCGCCTCGCCTGCTTGGATGCCCGCACGGGCCGGCAGGTGTGGGAGAAAGATAAGGTGACGGACACCAGGAACGGGGCCTGCCTCCATCTCATCTTCAATGGCGACAGCGTCTGGATCTTCACCGAACAGGGCGATCTGGTCCGTGCGCGACTCACGGCCCGCGGTTACGAGGAACTGGGCCGTGCTCATCTGTTGGATCCCACCTGCTCGTTTGGCGGGCGCAAGCTGCTGTGGTCGCCACCCGCCTTCGCCGACCGGCATGTGTTTGCGAGAAGTGGCGAGGAACTGGTCTGCGCGTCATTGAATGCGATCCCGTGAGCTCGTTGGGTTAGATGCAAGCCCGTTCATGTCATCCACCGAGCGCCTAACAATGCGCGGGTCAGATACGGAACCCGATACTGGCACGCCAACATCGAATGCTTTCCAAGTGGTGGTGGATCCCCTGATGCCGGTATCGAACTCACCAGCACCGCGAATCTCCAGCTACTTCGGGAACGCAGGAGCTTGAACGAAATGGCGGCGGTACGGTCTGATTCCGACCCATGTCGAACGCTCAGGAAATCACGCAACAGGTCAAAGAAAACAGTCAATGGATCGCGCCGCTGCAGGCGGAAATCGGGCGAGTGGTGGTGGGACAGAAATATCTCGTGGATGGGTTGCTCACCGCGCTGCTTACCAATGGACATGTGCTGCTCGAAGGGGTGCCGGGCTTGGCAAAGACGCTGACGGTCAAAACGCTTGCGAGCTGCATCCACACGGGGTTTCAGCGGATTCAGTTCACGCCGGATTTGCTGCCGGCGGATTTGATCGGGACGCTGATCTACAATCCTCGGACGGGGGAATTCACGACGAAGCAGGGGCCGCTATTTTCCAATCTGATCCTCGCCGATGAGATCAATAGCGCGCCGGCAAAAGTGCAGAGTGCGCTGCTGGAGGCGATGCAGGAGCGGCAGGTGACGATCGGGGATACAACTTACAAATTGGCCGATCCTTTTCTCGTGCTCGCGACGCAGAATCCGCTGGAGCAGGAGGGGACGTATCAGCTCCCGGAGGCGCAGCTCGATCGTTTCATGCTGAAGCTGCACGTCGGATACCCGACGAAAGTCGAGGAGCGCCAAATCCTCGATCTCATGGGAACGAGCACGCCGAATCTCGACGTGACGCGGATCATCGAGCCGGCCGACATCCTGCGCGCGCGGGCGCTGGTGAACACGATCTACGTGGATGATCGGGTGAAGGATTACATCGTGGATGTGGTCTTCGCGACGCGCGATCCGGGGGCTTACAAACTGAAGCTGGACGGCATGATCCGTTACGGCGCTTCGCCCCGCGCGACGATCGCGCTGACGCTGGCGGCGCGGGCACGGGCGTTCCTCTCAGGCCGCGGATACGTGACGCCGCAGGATGTGAAATCGATCGGCGCGGACGTGCTGCGGCACCGCATCATCGTGAGCTACGAAGCCGAGGCAGAGGAGCTGACGAGCGAGCAGATCGTGGAGCGGATTTTCGCGGGATTAGCAGTGCCCTGACTGCGCCTCGCATGGAAAACGCGCGCGACATTCTCAAAAAAATCCGGCGGCTGGAACTGAAGACGCGGGGCATCGTGGAGGCCGCGTTTGCGGGGCAGTATCGGAGCGTGTTCAAGGGGCGCGGGATGAATTTTGAAGAGGTGCGCGAGTATCAGCCGGGGGATGAGGTGCGGGCGATCGACTGGAATGTGACGGCGAAATTCAGCGAGGTGCATGGCGCGGCTTACGTGAAAAAATTCACCGAGGAGCGGGAGCTGACGGTGATGCTCGTGGTCGATGTGAGTGCGTCCGGAGACTTCGGGAGCGTGGAGCTGAGCAAGCGAGAACTTGCGGCGGAGGTCGCGTGCTTGTTCGCGTTCAGCGCGATTCGCAACAACGACAAGGTTGGGCTGATTCTGTTTTCGGATCACGTCGAGCATTTCATCACGCCGAAAAAAGGGCGCGCACACACGATGCGGCTGATCCGGGACATTCTCTTTTTCGAGCCGAAAGGTCGCGGCACACAGCCGGGGCCGGCGCTGGATTATCTCAATAAACTCGTGACACGGCGGTCTGTTGTTTTCTTGATTTCGGATTTTCAGACGCCGGATTTTTCAAAACAACTCGCGGTCACCAGCCGGCGTCACGACTTGATCGCGGTGCCTATCATCGACCCAAAAGAAGAGGCGCTGCCGGATGTAGGGCGGGTGACGCTCGAGGACGCGGAGACGGGCGAGCAGATCGAGATCGACACGTCCGACCGCGCGGTGCGGCAGAAATATCTCAGCGCGGTGGAACGGCGGGGCGAGGCGCGATTGCGCGATTTTCGCAAGAAGCGGATCGACGCGATTTCGCTGCGGACGGACGAAGATTACGTCCCGGCGTTGCGCACGTTTTTCCGAAACCGCGAGAGGCGACTGATGGTCCGATGACATTCCTCGCCGCGCTCACCGCCGCCACGCCCGCACCTGCTGCGCCCGCAGCGACGCCTTCGCCGATCCGCGACATCGCGCCGCCGGTGGATGTCTTTCCGTATCCGCCGTGGATGGTTGCGACAGCAGCGGCGCTCGCGCTCGTGCTGCTCGGGATCGCTGTGTGGCTGGTCATCCGATGGGTGCGATCGCGTCCTGGTGCGCCGCCGCCGAGCGCGCGTGTCCTTGCGACCCGTGAGTTGGATGCGCTGCGGGAGCAGGTGGAAAAGATGCCGCCCTACAAGTTCAGCATCGCGGTGTCGGATGTACTCCGGCGCTTTGTGGGCGGTCATTTCGGGTTGCACGCCACGCGGCAGACGTCGCCGGAATTCCTCGCGGCGATCGGAGGCACGCCGCGCTTCAGCGACGACGATCGAGTGCTGCTCGCGAGCTTTTTGGAGAAGTGCGACATGATCAAATTCGCGCACGTCGAGGCGGACAGTGAAGACAGCCGCGAGCTGCTCGGCAGCGCGGTGGCATTCGTGCAGGGGGCGCGCGCATGAAACTTTTCGGCGAGGATTCACTCACGTTTGCGCATCCGTGGATGCTCTGGTTTCTGCTCGCGCTGCCGCTGCTCGCGTGGCTCCGCGGACGGCGCGGGAGCGCGCCTGCGATCGTCTTTTCCTCGCTCGCGCCGCTGCGCTCGAGCGGGCGTCCACGCCATTCGCACGCGGGCTCGGTGCTGCTTAGCCTGCTGCTCGCGTCGCTCGCGCTTTTCATCGTCGCGCTCGCGCGGCCGCAGGAGGGCAAGCAGATGAGCCAGGTGCAGGCGAGCGGGATCGACATCATCCTCGCGCTCGATGTGTCGCGCTCGATGCTGGCGGAGGATTTCACGATCGGAAAAGACCGCGTGAACCGGGTCGAGGCGGTGAAGGACGTGACGAAAAAATTCATCGAGGGCCGGCCGAACGACCGCATCGGGATCGTCGCATTCGCGGGCCAGCCATATCTCGTGAGCCCGCTTACGCTCGATCACGACTGGCTGCTGCAAAACATGGATCGCGTGCGCATCGGGCTTGTGGAAGACGGCACTGCGATCGGCTCGGCGATCGCTTCGGCGGCGAACCGGTTGAAAGAAAAGGAGTCGAAAAGCAAAATCGTGGTGCTGCTCACAGACGGCGATAACAACTCGGGAAAAGTGACGCCGGTCACGGCTGCGGAGGCCGCGAAGGCGCTTGGAATCAAGGTTTACACGATCGCGGCGGGGACGCGCGGATACGCCCCGATGCCGATGCAGGACATGTTTGGCCGCACCGTTTACCAAAATGTGAAAGTAGAAGTGGATGAGGAGACGCTAAAAAAAATCGCGGGAATCGCGAACGGGCAATTTTACCGCGCGACGGATTCGAAGTCGCTGGAGGACATTTTCGAGTCGATCGACAAGCTGGAGAAATCGACGGTCGAGCTGAATCGCTACACGCAATATCGCGATCTCTTCGCGTGGTTCATCGCATCGGGTTTTGCGCTTCTGGCGCTGCAAGTCGTGCTCGCTCAAACAACGCTGAGGAGGCTGCCATGACATTCGGACAGCCGCTGTGGTTTTGGGCGTTCGCGATTTTTCCTGTGCTGATCGCGCTCTACTTTTCCAATGAACGGCAGCGAGGCAAACTCGTGCGAAAGCTCGTGGCGGCGCGGCTGCAGGATCGGCTCGCGGGGACGGTGAGCGTGGCGAAACGGCGCGCGCGATTCCTCCTCGTGCTGCTCGGGATGGCGGGCGTGATCCTGGCGCTCACGGAGCCTCGCTATGGCTACACGTGGGAGCAGAGCAAGCGGAATGGGCGCGACGTGATCATCGCGATCGATACGTCGAAAAGCATGCTCGCGACCGACCTCGCGCCGGACCGCCTCACGCGTGCGAAGCTCGCGGCGCAGGACTTGATCAATCAGCTCGGCGGCGACCGCGTGGGGCTCATCGCGTTTGCGGGCACGGCGTTTTTGCAGGCGCCGCTCACGGTTGATTACAGCGCGGTCGTCGGTGCGCTGAACGAGCTGGATACCGGGATCATCCCGCAGGGCGGCACGAACATCGCGTCGGCGATCAAGACGGCGCGCGATGCGTTTGGGAAAGGCGAGGGAGATCACCGCGCGCTCATCATTTTCACCGATGGCGAAGACCTCGAGGCGGCTGGCGAGCAGGCGGCGGAAGAGTTGAAAGACGCGGCGCGGATTTTTACAGTCGGGCTTGGTTCGGCGGAGGGGTCGCTCATCCCGGTGCCGGACGGTGGTGGCGGCGGTTTCGTGAAAGACGCGAGCGGGCAAATCGTGAAGTCGCGGCTCGATGAGGCGCGGCTCAGGAAAATTGCGGAAGCCACGGGCGGCTTTTATGTTCAGCTCCAAAGCGGGCGCGCCGACACCGAGCGCCTCGTCCGCGACGGCCTCGGAAAAATGAACGAACAAGACATTGATGCGAAACTTTCGCGCCAGCCGATCGAACGGTATGAATGGCCGCTGGGCGCAGGTGCGCTATTGCTCGCGGCGTCGATGCTGATTGGCGAACGGCGCGCCGCTTCACGGCTGAAAACGCAGCTCGCGATAGCGTTGCTCGTGGCAGCGTTTGGAAGTTCCGCATGGGCAAAAAACAGCGGGGTCGAGGCTTATGACCGGCAGGAATACAAAGACGCACTCGGGTATTTCAAAGATCAGCTCAAGCTCCAGCCGGAGTCGCCGGCGCTGCATTTCGATCTCGGCAACGCGGCTTACAAATCCGGTGATTTGGACACGGCGCTGCACGCGTTCAGCCAGGCGGTGACTTCGACGGATCCGCAGCTCCGCGCGAAGGCGGAATACAATTTGGGCAACACGCTTTTCGAGCGAGGTGCGGCGCAGAAGGAGAAGGAGCCTAAGATTCAGGAATGGAAAAATGCGCTGCAGCACTACGGGCAGACGCTGAAAGTCGATCCGCAAAACAGGGACGCGGAGTTCAATCGCGACGCGATCGCGAAGCTCATCGCAGAGCTGGAGAAAGAGCCGCCGAAGCAAGACGAGAAGAAGAAAGAGGACGAAAAGAAGGACGAAAAGAAGGACGAAAAGAAGGACGAAAAGAAGGACGAAAAGAAGGACGAAAAGAAGGACGAAAAGAAGGACGAAAAGAAGGACAAAAAAAAAGATCAGAAACAGGATCAGGGTGAGGATCAGAAAGATCAGCAGCAGGGCGGCGAGAAGGATCAAAAAGAGCAGGAGAAAAAAGACCAACAATCCGGGTCGAAAGACCAGCAGCAGAAGGATCAGCGGGGAGAGCCCGGCGACAAAAAGGAGGGTGAACCGAAAGATCAAAACGGCGAGAAGCCGGGAGAGAAGGGCGGGGAGAAGAAGGAGGATCAGGCTCCGCAGCCTGGGAAGGAAGGCGACGAGAAAAAGGACGGAATGCCGCCGCAACCACAGCCCGGGCAGGGCGAGCCGGAGAAGAAGCGCGCGGGTGAACTCAAGGCGGCGCAAGGGGACAGCAAGCAGGGAGAGCCGAGCGCGGAAGAGCAGCAGGAGGCGGAAGCGCTCGCCGCGGCCGAGGGGAAGATGACGGAGCAGCAGGCGAAGAATCTTTTGGATTCACTGAAGAATGAAGATCGGCGCGTGCAGCTCACGGACCCGCGAGAAGCGAAACGAATGCGGCGAGATTTTCGCGATTGGTGAAACCGCACGAATGACATGAAAGCGCCCATTTTTCCCAACAATCCACTGGCTCTGCGCGCGCCTGTCGTGGCCGTCCTTTTCGCTCTGCTTGCGCTCTTTTTTTCACCGCGCGGTGCGCATGGGGCGGCCGTCACGGCTTCGCTCTCTCCGAACTCGATGGCGGTCGGCGATGCGGCGCAATTAACACTGACGATCGAGGGCGCGGGGCAACTCAGCGCGCCACGCGAAATCGATGTCGAAGGGCTCACGATCCGCTACAGTCAGCGGGCGCAGCGCGCGGAATTCGCGAACGGACGCGGTTCGCTGCGCACGGAACTCATCTATACGGTCGAGGCGGAGAAACCGGGGAAGTACACGATCCCGGTGATCGAGGTGCGTTCGGATGGGAATGCGATTCGGACGGAGCCGGTGGCTTTCACGGTCGATCCGGCGGGGTCGAACGCGCCGCCGGATGCGGGTGGCGGGACGGGGTTTGCGGAGATTTCGCTCGGGAAGAAAACGGCGTATGTCGGCGAGATGGTTCCCGCGGAATTGCGGCTTTTTGTGCCGTCGGGAGTGCGCTGGCGGGCGGAGCAGATGCCGGTTTTCGAGGGCGACGGATTTACGAAACAGAAGATGCCGGAGCCGGGGCGCGAGCATCTGCGGCGCGATGGGAAGGATTATGAAGTCGTGGTTTTCAAGACGGCAATCACGCCGAGCCGAGCAGGGAAAATCACGGTCGGGCCGACGGACATCGAGTACATCGCGCAGGTGCCGCAGCCGCGGCGAAATCGCGGGCGGTCGCCATTCGACGATCTGCTGGGCGACGGATTTTTCGACGACCCGTTCTTTGCGCAAACCCGGGCGAAGAAAGTGACCGCGAAGGCACCTGCGGTGGATCTCGATGTGAAGCCGCTGCCGGCGGCGGGGCGGCCCGCGAGCTTCTCAGGCGCGATCGGCACGTTTACGTTTTCGGCGGAGGGGTCGCCGGGAAAAGTGAAGGTCTGCGACCCGCTCACGATGAAGCTGACGGTGACGGGACGCGGGAATTTCGATCGCGTGAATGCGGCACAAATCCGAGATGCGGACGGGTGGCACGCGTATCCATCGACGGGCGCGTTCAAGGCGGATGACGAACTGGGGACGAGCGGCACGAAGAGCTTTGAGATGGCGGTGATCCCGGAGGTGAAGAAGACGGCGATGCCGGTTTTCGCGTTCAGTTACTTTAGCCCGATCACGGAAAAATATGTGACGCTCACGAGCGCGCCCGCGCCGCTGGAGGTGGAGGGAACGGCACCCCTGGCTACGAGCGCGGCAGCCAACTCGGTTGCGGCCGCGGCGACTCCCGTGCCTCCGAAGCCGGTGGTGGTGAACGACATTCTCGGATTGCGATACGATTTCGGCGAGGGGCGGGGGTCGTTTGAGCCGCGGTATCGGTCGCGGAATTTTGCGATTGCGGCGGCGACGCCGGCGGCACTTATCCTGGCGTTTGCGGCGCTGCGTTCGCGGCGGAAAGATCAGGCAGCGGAGCGAGTGGCGCGCTTGCAAAAGCGGAAATCGGAGCGGTGGCGCGCGCTGCGAAATGCGCGGGATCGCTCAGGATTTCTGGACGCCGCTGCGGAGTTGCTGCGACTCGATGCCGCGCTTAAGTCGGGCCTTCCGGAGGCGACGCTCGATGCTGCATTGGTGAAAAGCGTCGCGCGGATCGATGACGAGACTGCGACGGCCATCGACGAGGTTTTTGCGAGCCGCGCAGAGCTGCTCTACGCCGGGACTGCGGCGAGCGACGGTGGGCTGCCGGAGCAGGATCGAACGCGGATTGTCGCGGCGCTCGAGCGGTACGAAAAGAGCAAGGGAATCCCGAGCCGATGAAACTTTTTACCACACATTTTGGAGAACTGCGGGGAGTGATTCTGCTCTCGCTGCTCGTGCTTGTCCTCGGGTGCGTGGGGAGCGTGCGGGCGGGAGATTTTGAGGCTGGGAACGAGAACTACGATGCGGGGAAATTTGGTGCGGCTCGCGAGGCTTATGAGCAGATGATCGCGCGCGGTGAGTGGAGCGCGAATGTGTTTTACGATCTCGGAAATGCGGACTTCCGGCTCGGGGAGAAAGGGCGTGCCGCGCTGAACTACGAGCGCGCGCTCGCGCTGAACCCGAGCCACCCGGAGGCCACTGCGAATCTGCGGCTGGTGCGCGAGCAGTCGGGCGCCCATATCGCTGAGATGACGTGGATCGACCGGCTTTTCCCGCGCGTTTCGGCGGATGTCTATGCGGTGCTGGGCGCGATTGCGGTGACGGCGTTGGTCGCATTTTTGGTCCTGATGTTTGCGCGCGGAATAGGCGCGGGTTTGTGGCTCGGCTGCATCGCGAGCCTTTTGCTGGCAGGTTACGCGGGCACTGCGCTCTGGCGGGATGCTCGGGACTCGTCGCTGGCCGTGATCGTGGGCGACAAAGTCGAGGCGCGTCTCGCGCCGGCAGACCGTGCGGGTGTGGCGGAGTCGCTGCCGCCGGGGAGCCGTGTGCGCATCCGCAGCGAGCGCGGAGAGTGGATTTACTGCGACCTGCCGGGCAAGGGGCTCGGCTGGCTGCCGTCGGGAGCGCTGGAAAAGATCCGACTTTCACGCGGATGAAAATCGCCGCGGTGATCGTCACTTCGATGCTGGCGGTCGTGGCGCAGGGTGCGGATTGGAGGCAGGAGCTATCTCCCGAGGCCCCAGGGAAATTTCCGCTCTCCCGGCCATTCCACGCGACTTATCGCTTCGGCTGGAGCGCGCTTTCCGCAGCGGATTCGACGTTCGATTTTACGAAAACGAAAACCGGCGAGGCGCAACTCGACATGTCCGTCAACACGACGGGCGCGGTGCGAAAACTTTTCCGTCTCGACGCGCAGCACACCGCAGTGGCAACCGCCGCCACGCTGCGTCCCGTGAGCGTGCGGCAAACGGAGATTTACAAAGACGAGACGCTGAAAACGAACCTGGATTTCGATCCCGATGGAGTGCGTCGCACTCGGACTTCGGATCATCCGACACCGGGAAACGGGAATGAAAAGCGGCTGAAATTTTCCCCGCTTTTCGACCTGCACACTGCGCTGCTTTTCATCCGCAGCCAGCGACTGCCGACCGGAGAAACGTACCGGCTCGTGGTCTATCCGTCCGTTGATCCCTACTTCGCGGAGATCACCGTGCTCGGGCGTGGGAAAGTGAAAGCCGGCGGAGCGTGGTATGACTCGATCAAGCTCGGAATCAAACTGCGGCGTGTGAGCAAGAAACTTGAGTTGCAAAAGCACGACCGTTTCAAGCGCGCAACAGCCTGGCTCACCGACGACCCCGACCGGATGCTGCTGAAAGTGGAAGCGGAAATCTTCGTGGGGAACGTCTGGGTGGAATTACGAAAAGTCGATTTCCTACCGGAAGCGACGGAACCCAAACACTGAATCGAGAGTCGCCGGAAGGAACACTGCGAATCGCGCCAGCGACTCGTTCAGTGACCTCGCGATCAGCGTAGCCGCGGAATTTTCGCAGCGTCGGAGCCGGGCAGTGCCCGGCGCCCGATTTGCAGGAGTGATCGTCATCTTGAACAACTCGGCTGGGAGCCCTACCGTCGGCGAACAACTCCGGCAGCAGGTCGCTGAGTCATTCCGGGCACACGGATTGGCTCCTGAAATCTGGCTCGCCGAAGGGGGTGCAGAGATCCTCGCGTTCGCAAAAAAAGCGGTTGATAGCGCGGACGAGACGATCGTCGCGGGCGGGGGTGACGGGACGATCAACTGCGTCGCGGGCGCGCTGCTCGGCACCGGCAAGCGTCTCGGCGTGCTGCCCCTTGGCACGTTGAACCACTTCGCGCGCGACCTCGGAATCCCGCCCGCGCTCGACGCGGCGGCGGCCACGGTCGCCGCCGGGCGAGAGCGCTGGGTCGATGTCGGCGAGGTGAATGGGCGCGTCTTTCTCAACAACGCGAGCCTCGGCCTGTATCCGCGCATTGTCCGCTCACGCACTCAGCAGCAGGAGCGTCTCGGGCGAGGAAAGTGGCATGCATTTGCGCTGGCGCTTTTTAGTGCGCTGCACGTTTTTCGCACGCAGCGGCTTTGGCTCCACATCGATGGAAAAGTGATGGAGGTACGCACGCCGTTTCTTTTCGTCGGCAACAACGCATACCGCATGGATCTTCTGAAAGTCGGCGGTCGTGAGCAGATGGACGGCGGTGTGCTTAGCGCCTATTTCGCACGCGGCACAGGGCGGCTCGGACTCATCCCTCTCGCGTGCCGTTCGCTCATCGGGCGACTCCGACAAGCGAAGAATTTCGAGGTGCTGAACGTCCCGGAGTTCCACGTCAAGACGCACAAACGCTCGCGCCACATCGCGACGGATGGCGAAGTGACACGCATGGATTTCCCGCTCCACTTCCGCATCCGCCCGCGCGCCCTGCGCGTCATCGCTTGAGGCGATCCCCAAGCAGCGTCGGCGCTTCATTTTGCTGCCCTACGTCAGAAGCTCACCACATCCCAGACGCGCGCCTGCCGAATTTCCACACTCTTATGCGACGAATCCCCGTTGCGGTGGTTCGAGTTTTGGAACACAGAAAGAAACACCATGAGCCCCCGCATTTTTCCAGTCGCCGCACTCTTCATAATCCACGGCTCGGCCTTCGCCGCAGCGACCGCGGATTTGCCGAAAGAGCAGCTCGATTTTTTCGAGAAAAAGGTGCGGCCGATCCTCGTGGAGAATTGCTACAAGTGCCACAGCACCGAGAAGGGAAAGGCGAAAGGCGACCTTACGCTCGACACGCGCGACGCGGTTTTGAAGGGCGGTAAAAATGGCGCGGCAGTCGTCCCCGGCGACCCGGCGAAAAGCCTGCTCGTCACCGCGATCAATTACGAAGACGCCGATCTTCAAATGCCGCCGAAAGGCGAGAAACTCACTGCTGCGCAGATCGCCGATCTCACCGAGTGGGTGAAAATGGGCGCGCCCGATCCGCGGCTCGATGCGAAGAAAATCGGCTCGGGAAAACTCTCCGGCCTCACCGACAAAGCGCGGCAGCATTGGGCTTATCAGCCGGTCAAAAAGCCCGCCATTCCCCTTACGAAAAACCCGCAGTGGTGCCGCACGCCGGTTGATGCGTTCATTTTACAAAAGCTCGACGCGAAGAACATGGTGCCCTCGCCGGACGCCGACAAAGAAGCGCTCCTGCGCCGAGCGACCTATGATCTTCTCGGACTCCCTCCGACGCCGCAGGAGGTCAATGCCTTCCTTGCCGACAAGTCGCCGAATGCCTTCGCGAAAGTCGTCGATCGCCTGCTGGCATCGCCACACTACGGCGAGCGCTGGGGCCGATTCTGGCTCGATACCGCGCGCTACGCCGACACGGCGGGCGGACAGAAAAACGCGATCAAGGACGGCGAGTATCGTTTCCCGTATGCGTGGACGTATCGCGATTACGTCATCAAGGCCTTCAACGACGACAAGCCATACGACAAATTCATCGTCGAGCAGCTTGCCGCCGACAAACTGCCGGATATTGCAAAAGACAAGACCCGGCTTGCAGCGCTTGGATTCATTACGGTCGGCGAGCGGTTCAAGAATCCCAACGACATCATCAACGACCGTATTGACGTCGTGACCAAAGGCTTCCTCGGCATGACGGTCACGTGCGCGCGGTGCCACGATCACATGTTCGATCCGATTCCCACGAAGGATTACTACGCGCTCCACGGCATCTTTAACTCGACGCTCGAACCGAAGGACAAGCCACTCCTCAACGACACCACTGCGGCGCAGCAGGCTGATTTTCAGCAAAAGCTCGCGGCCTTGGAACAGGAAAACCGCGACGGCTATTACAAGTTCATCGAGCGCACGCTCGGCTCGGTGCAGAACCGCATGAGCGGCTTCCTGCAGGTCGGTCAGTATGGCGGGAAAAAGCAGAACGACGCTGAAATGATCAAGGCCCGCAATGAGCTGATGGCGAAGCTGAAATTCGACAAGCAGGACCGGCAGCTCATCCAGATGGTCACTCGCGGCTCGAGAGAACACGAATCTGTCTTTGGCCCGTTCCGCATGTTCATGAACCTGGACGACTCCGACTTCTCCGAAAAAGCGCCCGCGCTCGCAGCGAGGATCGCCGCGAATTCGGAGATGAAACGGCACATCAATCCGATCGTTGCCGCGGCGTTCAAAGACGCCTCGATTTCGTCGATTACGGATGTCGCCGACATCTACGGACGCCTTTTTACCTCACTCGCGCCGAAGCGTGCGGCCTATATCAAAGCCTGCTCTGAAGCCACTTCCGGTCCGGTCACCGGATTCGACCGCGATCTGGTGGAGATCATCGAGAGCCCGCTCGATATCCTCCCCGCATCGGAACTCGACAGCACGGCGATCCGCGAATTCGCGAAGAAACTGCCGAACCAGATCGGCTACGGCGCGACCTTTTCCTCCGCGAAAATCAACGAGCTCGAACTCACCCACCCCGGCGCACCTGCGCGCGCCATGCTCGTGGCCGACGCGCCGCGTGTGAAAGATTCGAACGTCTTCATCCGTGGCCAGGCTGACGTTCGGGGAGATTTGGTGCCACGCCATTTTCTCGAAATCCTCTCCGGTGGAAAGCCGGAGCCTTTCAAAGACGGCAGCGGACGTCTCGAGCTGGCAAACGCCATCGCCAGCAAATCGAATCCGCTCACCGCGCGCGTCATCGTGAACCGCGTCTGGATGCACCATTTCGGCGAGGGCTTCGTCTCTACGCCGGACGATCTCGGCACACAGAGCGAGCCGCCGAGCCACCCGGAGCTGCTCGATTATCTCTCCAGCTATTTCATGGATAATGGGTGGTCTTTCAAAAAGCTGCACAAGCTCATCATGCTCTCGCGCGTCTATCAGGAGAGCACGCGCACGCTGCCGGAATACGAGACGATTGACCCGAACAACCGCATGCTCTGGCGCGCGAATATCCGCCGGCTCGACTTCGAGTCCACGCGCGATTCGCTGCTCGTCTTCAGCGGCAAACTCGACGGCACCATCGGCGGCAAGCCGATCAATCTCACCGAGGAGCCCTACAGCTACCGCCGCAGCGTCTATGGCTACATCGACCGCGGAAATCTGCCCGACATCATGTCGAATTTCGACTTCAGCGACCCCGACATGCCGAACTCGAAACGAGCCTCCACCATCGTACCGCAGCAGGCGCTTTTCCTGATGAATAGCGCGATGTCCGTCGATGTCGCACGCAACGTGATCACCCGCGACGAGGTCGCGAACGCACCGAACAACCTCTCCCGCGTCTTCGCGATTTACCGCGTGATATTCCAGCGCACGCCAAAGCCCGAGGAGATTCAGCTCGCGCTGCAATTCGTCGGCAGCGAGGTGAAATCGCAGCCGGGAATCCAGGAGGAATCCGAGTCCCCCGCCGCGCAGAAGACCGCGAACCGGCAGAAAGCGCGGGTGGCAAACGCCAAAAAGCAGGGCCGGCAAAGCGCAACGCGCCCGATCCAAAACGAGGGCGACATGGTCGAGCGCAAGCCGCTCACGCCGTGGGAAACCTACGCCCAAGCGCTCCTGCTCTCGAACGAGTCGGCCTACGTGAACTGAAGCAGACCCATCGCCACAAGGCGGGCGAATGCGGCGAGCGTATTTGCGTCGCGAACCTCGTCGGTCGCGATCATTTCGCGGAGTTCGACGGGTGAAAATGCGCGGCAATCGGTAATCGCCTCCGCCTCGTCGTGCGCGTGGCCGTGCGGGCTCGGTTCGACAGGACGCGCGAAGATGAGATGGCTGTGCTCATCGGTGAAACCCGCGCTCGGGAAAAAATGCCCGAGCGAAATCACCTCGCCGCCCGCCGCGAGTTCGTGCCCGCTCTCCTCGCGCAATTCCCGCAGTCCGGTCGCGCGAATCGCCGCCTCATCGTGCCCCGAGCTCTCGTCGATTTGGCCGGCGGGGAATTCCCAGATCGTCGCCCGAATCGGCACCCGCTCTTGGCGCACGAGCAGGAACTTTCCCTCCGCCGTCATCGGCGCCACCACGACCGCGCCTTTCCGATGCGCGACCGTCCATTCAAAAGGCTCCGAGCGCGCCGGAGACGTGACCTTCACTCCATGCACCTCGAGGTAAGGATTCGCAAAAAGCGTCTCGTCCGAGACTGTCCGCCAGCCCTCGCGCGCGCGGATAAATTCGTGAAATGCCATCTAGCAAATGGACGCCAAACCCCCGCCGCTTGGCAAGCAGCCGAGCAATCCGTCGCGATTCGAAAGCCCCCCGCCCTCCCAGGGCATGCCGGGATCGGCGCTCCCGCCGCCGCGCCTCATCTCCCGCGCACCGTCTATTCCAAAAGCGCCGCGCTTCGCAGCCCATCCGCACGCGAAACCGCACTCCGGTGCCGATCGGATGATAATCACACCCTCCCACTATGTGCGACCCAGGGTAGCTCGCAGATCGCAACCCTGGGCTGGATGATGGAACGCCGTTGGCGTTCCCACTCGGCGAGCGGGCAGGGCGAGCGACGGCGTGCGGCATTTTTCGTAGGCCGGGTTGCAAGGGGTTTGCTTAGAACCACCATCCCCATTTCGAGAGCCACTCGATCAACTTCAACCAGTAGCGGTCGCCGTATCACACCGCGAGGTAGGCGGAGGCGAGGGCGCTTAGGATGACCGCTGCCCGGAATGCTCCGGCGTGGTCGAACGTGTAATTGAGGAGGGCGAGAAAGGCGACGAGCGCACCGAAGACGAAGCCGCAACCGAAGCGGAGGCGCTTTTCAGAGACGTCGGGCTCGCGCTCTTTGGTCATCAAGGCTCACCAATCCGTCGGGACGTAGTCTTTGAGGAATTTGCCCCAGATGTGGGTGCCGGTGTTGAAGCCGGCGATGATGGGATCGACGATGCGGGAGGCGCCATCGACGATGTCGAGCGGGGGGTGGAAGCGGTGCTCGGCTTGTTTGCGGACGGCGATTTCGACGGGGTCTTCGTCGCTGACCCAGCCGGTATCGACGCTGTTCATGTGGATGCCGTCGGCGTGATATTCGGCGGCGGAGGTGCGCGTCATCATGTTGAGCGCGGCCTTTGTCATGTTGGTGTGCGGGTGGCGCGTGGTCTTGAATTTTCGATAGAACTGCCCTTCGACGGCGGAGACGTTCACGATGTGTTTGTCGCGCTCGGGGGTGCGGAGCATGAGGGGCTTGAGGCGCGCGTTGAGGAGGAAGGGGGCGACGGCGTTAACGAGTTGGGTCTCGAGGAGCTCGACGGAGGAGACTTCGGAGAGGAGCAGGCGCCAGGAATTGCGGTCGCGCAGATCGACCTGCTGGAGGTCTTGGTCGAGCCGCCCGGCGGGGAAGAGGTGCTGCTGCGCGAGGCGTTCGTCGGGGAGGAGGGCGGTCTGGGAAAGGGCGGCGGCTTGCGTGAGGCCGGGTGCGCCGGGGACGGTGAGCGCAGCTTCGCCCTCGGGCAGGAGATGGTATCCGCGGAGGCCCTCGTAGGCGCCGAGGAGGTGCTGGACTTCGGGGCGCAGGGTGTGGAGGGCGGCGGTCTCGCCTTCCATCATGTGGGCGTAGAAGTCGGGCGGGCGGCGGACGGTCTGGCAGGCGTTGCTGATGATGAAGTCGAGGCGGTCCTCCGTGGCGAGGAGGTGGCGGCAGAAGGCCTCGACGCTCGGCGTGTGGCGCAGGTCGAGGCCGAAGATTTCGAGCCGATCGGACCATTCGGAGAAGTCCGCTTCCTGTGCGTATCGGGCGGCGGAGTCGCGGGGGAAACGTGTGGTGATGATGAGCTTTGCGCCCGCGCGGAGGAGCTTGATGCCGGCCTGGTATCCGATTTTCACCCGGCCGCCGGTGAGGAGAGCGACGCGGCCGCGGAGGTCGGCGGTCTCGGTGCGTTTGCGGAGATTCAGTTCGGCGCAGGTGGGGCAGAGCTGGTCGTAGAAGGGGTGGATGCGGGAGTAGTCGCGCTTGCAGATGTAGCAGTTCTGCGGCTCGAGCACGTCGCGGAAATCGGGATCGTTCTCGACTTCCTGCGGCTCGAGGAGGGGCGGGGGCGGGGGATTCGGCGTGGTGAAGACGGGCTTGCTGCGGAGGGCGCGGATGCCGGTCTCGGAGAGCACGGTTTCGTCGCGGACGCGCTTGTCGGACTTGCGCTGGCGGTTGCGGGCTTTCACGAGCCGCCGCCGCTCGGCGGGTTCGGGACAATAGACGTCGCCCGCCGCGCGCAGAAGCCGGGTGCGCTCTCCGATGGGGAGGGAAAGGATCAGCGTGCGATTGGCGGCGACGGCTTCGAGCAGGTCAGCGGCGTCGCGCAGACGCGCGGCGAGTTCGCGGATATCGGTGTCGCCGGCATCGACTGCGGCGTGATCGGCGGATTCGGTGTGCGGCTTGGAAAGCATTGCGGGGACAATAGCCGTGAGTGAAGTGCGGTCGAGGCGAAGCGGGCCGCAGCGCGCGATCTGCGATTGTGTCGCGGGGAGAATTTTGCCAAGTGTCCCCGCATGAAAGTCGCAACCATCATCGTCCGTGTCTTGCTCGGCCTCGCGTTCGTCGTGTTCGGGGCAAATATCTTTTTGCAATTCATCCCAATGCCAAAAGATGTGAAGCCGCCGCCGCTCGCGATCGACTTCAGTCGCGCGCTGATGGAGAGCCACTACATCCTAGTGGTCGGCGCACTGCAATTCATCGGCGGCGCACTTTTGCTCATCGGGCGCTTCGTGCCGCTCGGGCTGACACTGCTCGGGCCGGTCGTTGTGAATATCGTGCTTTTCCACATCTTCCTCGACCCTTCGGGACTGCCGATTGCCGCCGTGTTTTCCGCGCTCACACTGTTTTTGCTGTGGAGCTACCGCTCGGCGTTTGCGGGCTTGGTGAGAGCGTGATTCTTATTGGCGGCGGCGGCCGGTGACTCCGAGCACGCCGAGGAGCGAGCGCGTGAGGGTGCCGGCGATATTTACGGCGACGCTGCGGACGACGGATTTCGCGACGCTGCTGCCGAAGATCTCGCCGACGTAATTGCGCGCGGGTGCGGCCGGGCGCTGATACGGCACGCCGACGGGTTCGTCCGGGCGACCGAGTGCTTCGGCGAGTTTGGGATTGGGAGTCTCGGGCGATCCACCCGTCGCGCCGGGCGTGAAGGTGCGGCGTGCGGAGCCGCCGGATGGCGTGGCGGCGACGGTCGCGATTTTGCCGCCGAGGATCTCGTAGGCGCTTCGCGAGTCGATCGGCGTGTTGTATTTCTCCGCGATCGGCGAGGAGGCGACGAGCGCCTGAAGCTCGGCCTCGGTGAGCGGGCCCATGCGAGAACGCGGCGCGCAGAGGAGCGTCGCGGCGAGCGGGGTGGGGGAGCCGCGCTCATCGAGCACAGTGACGAGCGCCTCTCCGATGCCGAGGTCGGTGAGCAACCTCTCGGTGTCGTAAAATGGCGTCTCGGGATAGTTCTCGGCGACGAGCTTAATCGCCTTCCGATCCTTTGCAGTAAAGGCGCGGAGGGCGTGCTGGATTTTCATCCCGAGCTGCGCGAGCACGTCGTCCGGCACGTCCGTCGGGAGCTGCGTGCAAAAGAAAATGCCGATGCCTTTTGAGCGGATGAGCTTTATGACCGTGGTGATTTGATCGAGCAGCGACCGCTCCGCGCCGTCGAAAATTAAGTGCGCTTCGTCGATGAAAACGACGAGCTTCGGCTTCTCGACATCGCCGACTTCCGGGAGCGTCGCGTAGAGTTCCGCGAGGAGTTGGAGCATGAAACTGGAGAAAAGTTTCGGGCGGTCTTGCATTCCGGCGAGTCGGAGCAGCGAGATGACTCCAAAGCCATCGACGCAGCGGCAGAGGTCATCGACCTCGAACGACGGCTCGCCAAAAAACGTCTCCGCGCCCTGCGACTCGAGCTCGATAAGCTTTCGCAAAATCAGTCCGACCGATGCCGTCGGGATCAGCCCGTATTCCGCGCTCACGTCGGCCTTTGCCTCGCCCGTGATGTATTCGAGAACTTTCTTGAAGTCCTTCAGGTCTAGTAGCGGGAGGTGCTTGTCGTCGCAAAATTTATAGACGAGCGCGACGAGGCTCGACTGTGTGTCATTCAGCCCGAGAACGCGGGAAAAGAGTGCCGGGCCGAACTCCAGAACCGTGGCTCGCAGCCGTGCGCCGGCCTCGTCGAGCAGCGTGAGAAACTCCACCGGATACGAGCCCGGTGCCCATTCGGAGCCGATCTTCGCGTGCCGCTCGGTGATTCCGGTCGACGAAGTTCCGGCAGCGCCGAGCCCGCTGAGGTCGCCTTTGATGTCCATCAAAAGCGTCGGGACGCCGGCCTCCGAGAGCTGCTCGGCGATCATCTGCAGCGTCTTCGTTTTGCCCGTGCCGGTCGCGCCGGAGATGAGCCCGTGGCGGTTCATCGTGCGCAGCGGCAGCCGCACCGGCGCTTCCGCGTGGGCGACGCCGTCCTTCATCGCAGCGCCGAGCAGCACCGCATCGCCCTTAAAAGCATAGCCTGCCTGCATGGTGGAAACGAAGTCGCGAAAATTCATCTGCGCACTCTGCCCCGGTGCCGCGCGCCGGGCAAGATTCAGCGTCAACTCATCTCCACATCCGCGCCCTCTGCGGAATCCGCGGTCAAAACCCCATGCAACCCGGGAAATTAAAAACCCACCGCCGGTTACGACGGTGGGTTTTTGACCCGCATTCGGGGGAATTACGCTTCTTCAAGCGTGGCGGGAATCAGGTGCGCGATCGGCCTTTCTTTTTTGGCCAATGCACGGCGCATTTTCAAAATCGCGATGTTTTGGAGCTGGCGAATGCGCTCGCGAGTGACTCCGAACTTTTCGCCGACATCCTCGAGGGTCTTCGACTTCCCACCATCGAGTCCGAAGCGTGAGAAGATGATCTTTTTCTCCCGATCATCAAGAACGGAGAGCAGGTCGCCGACTTCGTCGCGAAGGTCTTGGTCACGCAGTTCTTCGAACGGGTTCTGCGCGTCCACGTCGGAGACGAGTTCGCCGAATTCGGTCGCATTGTCGTCTCCGACCGGCGCGTCGAGCGACGCCGGGCGGATCGAAACCGTCTTGAGTTGCGAGACTTTGCTAGGAGAGATACCCACCTCCTCTGCGAGTTCCTCGTCGGTCGGTTCGCGTCCGAGCTCTTCGCTCATTTGGAGCGCTACGCGACGGATCTTCGAGATTTTGTCCACGAGATGCACCGGCAGGCGGATCGTCTTGCTCTGGTTTGCCAGCGCGCGCTTGATCGACTGCTTGATCCACCACGCGCCATACGTGCTGAATTTCGCGCCTTTCGTGGAGTCGAAACGCTCGACGCCTTTCATCAGCCCGATGTTCCCCTCAGAAATGAGGTCGAGCAACGGCATCCCGAGATTTGCGTAATCCTGCGCGATTTTAACGACGAGGCGCAGATTCGAACGCACCATGAGCGAGAATGCCTCGCGATCGCCTTTTTTGATTTTAGCGGCGAGTTCCACTTCCTGATCGGGGGTGAGCAGAGGAGTTTTTCCAATCTCGCGGAGGTAGATTTTGATTCCGGAGTCGGAGTCTTCGGCGGATTTGAAGTTCATTTTTGGTGCTTTCTAGTTTCGCGGCCTGAAGATGATTCGGGGTTGCAAATCGCCTTGGCCGTGCTTTTGCAAAATATTTTATCAAAATGCGCCCACAGTAAAGGAAAATATTTTTTTCATTTCGCCATTTGTTCGTAAAGCGAGGCAATCTTGACTTCCGCTCGCTCGGCCTCCTACGCTCCGCGCCCTTCTTATATGACACTCAATCTCGACGCCCTTTCCCGTGCCTCAGACGAAGCGCGCGGCCTCGCCATGGACGCGGTCCATGCCTGCTCCTCCGGACACCTCGGCCTCCCACTTGGCTGCGCGGAGATCGGTGCGGTCCTCTTCGGCCACGCCATGAACTACAATCCCGAGGACGGATGCTGGCTCAATCGCGACCGCTTCATCCTGAGTGCCGGGCACGGATCCATGTTCCTCTATGGCTGGCTGCACCTCGCCGGATACCCGCTGATCACTTTGGATCAGGTGAAAAAGTTCCGCGCGTTTGGGAGTCACACTCCGGGGCATCCGGAGTCGTTTGAAACCGAGGGCGTAGAATGCACCACGGGGCCACTCGGGCAGGGCGTGGCGAACGCCGTCGGCATGGCGGTTTCGCAGAAAATGGCGGCGGCGCGTTTCAACACGGACGACTACAAGATTCTCGACAACCACATCATCTGCCTCGCGGGCGACGGCTGCCTGCAGGAGGGCGTCTCCGCCGAAGCGTCCGCTTTTGCTGCGCATTTTCACCTCGATAATCTCATCCTCATCTACGACTCCAACGACGTGACGCTCGACGCGATGGCAAAGGCCACGCAAAGCGAGGACACGGCAAAGCGCTACGAGGCGTATGGCTGGGATGTGCAGACCGTCGATGGTAACGACATGACCGCTTTCCTCGGTGCGTTCGAGAAGGCGAAAGCAGCGAAGGGCAAGCCGCAATTCATCGTCGCGCGGACGCTGATCGGTAGAGGAATCCCCGAGGTCGCCGGCACGAGCAAAGCGCACGGTGAAGGCGGTGCGAAGTTTATCGATTCAGCGCGGAAAGGGCTCGGACTGCCTGATGAGCATTTCTTCGTTTCGGAAGAAACGCGCGTGTATTTCGCCGAGCACAAACAGAAGCTCGTCGAGAAATACGAGACGTGGCTCCAGCGTTTTGAGGTGTGGAAGGCGGCGCATCCGGTGCGCGCAAAGGAACTCTCAGACGGGCTGGAGAATGTCGTGCCCAACGATCTAATGCTGCGCGTCCCGGCGTTCCCGTCGGATGCAAAAATTGCGACCCGCAAGGCCGGCAGCGACGTGCTGCAGCCGCTCGCCGCGGCCATGCCGTTGCTCATCAGCGGCAGCGCGGACTTGCACGGCTCCACGCTGAACTACATCAACTCCGACAAGGATTTCACGCCCGAGAATCCGACGGGCCGAAACATCCGCTTTGGCATCCGCGAACACGCAATGGCGTCGATGCTGAACGGCTTTGCCTACGACGGCATCTTCCGTCCGAGCGGCGCGACGTTCCTCGTCTTCGCCGACTACGCCCGACCGGCAATCCGCCTCGCGGCGCTCTCGAAACTCCCGGTGATCTACATCTTCACCCACGACTCCGTCGGCGTCGGCGAAGACGGTCCCACGCACCAACCGGTCGAGACCGTCGCCGGCCTCCGCATCATCCCTCAGCTCGATGTCATCCGCCCCGCCGATCCCGAGGAAACCGCGGGCGCATTCGTCGCCGCGATCGAGCGCACAACCGGGCCAACACTCATCGCGCTCACGCGCCAAGCCGTGCCGATGTTGAATGAAATCTCGATGGAAACGCGGCGCCAAGGGGTGCAAAAAGGTGGCTACATCGCGATCCAAGAGACCGGTGAATTGAAGACGATCCTGCTGAGTTGCGGCAGCGAGTTGCAGCACGCGGTCGCCGCGGCGAAGCAACTCGGCGACGGCGTGCGCGTCGTCTCGATGCCGTGCTTCGAGCGGTTCGACGCGCAGGAGGCGGAATATCGTGAGTGCGTGTTGCCTCGCAGTTGCCGCCGTCGCGTGGCGATCGAAGCGGGCGTCTCCGACGTGTGGCACCGCTACGTCGGGCTCGATGGAAAAGTGATCGGCATCGACCGCTTCGGCCTCAGCGCGCCGGGGAACAAAGTGATGGAAGTCCTCGGCATCACCGCGCAGCACGTCGTCGACGCGGTGAAGTCACTCGGCTAAAAAGTCCGCTTCCGATTTAGAAACGCAAAAGGCGCGCCGTCCGCACTCGCGGATGGCGCGCCTGTTTTGCGTTTTAGTGAAGGCGTAGTGAACTGACTTACGCAGTCGGCCCGCGTCGACCGATCAGAAACGAGATGATGAACAGCACGATGAATACGAAGAACAAAATCTTCGCTATGCCGATGGCGGTGCCGGCGAGGCCGCCGAAGCCGAGGACTGCCGCAATGAGAGCGATGACGAGGAAGGTAATGGCCCAGGAGATCATAATTTTGGTTGGTTGATTTGTTTTATACTTCGCAACCAATTCGCTGCCGCTCCGATGTTTGGCCGTCCGCACATCGATCGCGCTCAATTTTGGCGACCCTTTACCAAGGATCGGCGACCGGCCCGCGTGAGCTCGAAGGCACGGGCGGGCGCCGCGTGCAAATCCCGCCGAGCAACGATCCCGGCTACAACCCTTCGATTACCGATGGATCGGCTTCCGTTTCGGGCGCTATCGCTCCGGTCACGAACTCTACTGCATGCGGCGTTCCAGTTTCCACTCCCGAAAGAATCGGATCGCTCATCACGTCAGTTGTTACCGGCGCATCGTCAGCAGAAGTCGATGCCATCTCCGCAGGCGAGGCGAAATTCTCGATAACTGCGACAGGCTCCGGGGTGCAGTCCGGTGAGGCTGCCAGCTCTTCGGTGGGGGCGATTTCCTCCCCGGAAGGCGCGGGTTCGCTTTGCAAGATGCTTGCTTCCTCCACCGGCGTGCTCGCATCCTTCGCGAATTCCGGCGCTTGCTTTTGCGCCTGCTCCACCTGCTTTTGCGGCTTTTGAGTGCCAGTTGGTTTTCCCGATTCCTCCTCCCGCTCTGCCCGCGGCGAAAGCGGCAGGTCAAGCGTGCCGTCGTGAAATTCGATCACGTGCCCGACGTGGATCAGGTAGTGCAGATCGGAGGCGAGCGCGGATTTCTTCGCCATGAATTCCTCGGACTCCTGGGCCTCGCCGAGCAACTTCGCCGCGAGTTGAGGCCGCGTGATCTTCGGCTGCGCCTCCACCGCACCGAGGATCGCCGCGATTCCGGCGGAGAAATTGCGCCCCTCCACATGCCGCTCCGGGCGCACCGCCGAGAGGTAGATGATCCGCTTGCGATGCTTGAAAAAGTGCAGCCCGATGTCGTTGAAAGTCGGACGCAGCGCGTTCACAAGATTCGACGGGAACCCGCGCTCCCGCTCCCATCCGTCTCGGAGTGCATTCGTGATCCCGCGGTCGCCGCTCGCGCGACTCGCCGCACCGCCAGTCTCCAGCGTGGTCCCGCTCTTCACCATCGCGGGCAGATACGTCTTGCGGAAATGCTGCTCCGCCTCTGCCAGCGATTTGAAAGTCACCGGCTCCTCCTCTTTCAAAGTCACAAACGTCGTCGCAGAGCGCGCCTGCTCTTTCCAGTCATTGACCGTCTGCTCGTCCGTCACGACCTGCACATCCTCGTGCTGAAACTCGCCAAACGACATGCGCCTGCTGAACCGCTCGTCGTAAAGTTTCCGCAGCGCCGGTTGGTAACCGTGATAATTCGTCGGCCCGAGCAGAATTCCCGTCGAGCGGCTGCGCGCGACGTTCCCAAACTTCCCTTTCAGCGGCTCACTCTGCACCACTTCCTCGCGATAAAATTCGTCTCGCAAATGCCGAAACGCCTCGCGCTCCAGCGCCTCGCGATCAAATGAAACTGGGCCGTCGTCAATTTGAAAAAGTGGACGCGTCGCATCGAGCGAAATAATCCGCACGCGATGCCGTTCCGGCTTCTCGAGAAAAAGCCGCGCCGTGCCGAAAAGCGGATAAGCGCGCCAGCTCGATTTTATCTGCTTCGCGATCCCGGCCATGCCATTTGGCTCTGGCAAAAATTCCACGCGCACGTTCGGAGGTGCAGGTGGTGCTGGCGGGCGCGGCGCATCGCCTCCGCGCCGCTGATCCATCTGGCCACGGGGTCCACCGGGCCGTCGATCTCCGCCCGGCCCGCCCGGACGCGACCGCTCGCCCGGACGCGAATCCCGCCGATCTCCGCCCGGCTTCGGTGGCCCGCCGCCGCGCCGATCGCCGCGATTTCCGCCCGGCCCACCCGGACCGCCGGGCCGCCGCGGAGGACGGTCGCGATGATCGCGGTCGCCGCGATCCGAGCGACCGCCGGTGTCGCCTTGATAGTCGGCGTAACGGTTCTCCGAAGCGCCTTCCTTGAGCCAGTCCGGCAGAAATTTCAGGTCGAGATCGGTGGGCAGGTCGCTCATGGTTTTCCGTTCGTAAGGCCTCGCGTGGAAAATGTAAATGAGCCTGCTTCGGCCCCCGTTTTGAACTGGCACATTTTAGATGTTGCCAACATTTTCCGACGCCTCTAAAGCCTCTCCCCGCAACCAACCAACCAACTTCAGCAGCACCAAAAATTTTATGTCAGACAAAACGATCGAGGAACGCGTCAAGGACATCATTGTCGAGCAACTTGGGGTGAATCCCGAGCAAGTCACCCCCGCCGCCTCGTTCATCGACGACCTCGGAGCCGATTCGCTCGACACCGTCGAACTCGTCATGGCTTTCGAGGAGGAATTCTCGGTTGAGGTCCCCGATGAAGACGCGGAAAAGCTCCAGAGCGTCGGCGACGTGGTGAAATACATTGAGGAAAAGACCGCGAAGTAACGGGTTTTCGATAGTTTGTTTTTGAAAAGAGACGGTCTTCGGACCGTCTCTTTTTTTGTCGTGAAATCGCGCCAGCGCTTGAGAAATGGCGTCGCTCGAATGAACCTGCGCGATGAGATTCATTTTCGTTTTCCTCGTGGTTGCAGGGTTGTCGGCCACATGTTTTGCAGCAGAAAAGTCGAGTGCTTCATCGAGCAAAAAGCCCAAGGCGCCCTCCACCGCGACACCGAAGCCGAAGCCCAAAGCGGCACCGACAGTGGACGACGAGAGCGAGAAAAAACCGGCGCTTCCCAGCAACGGCGAGAGCGCGCGAAAAGCGGCGTCCGCGCCGAACGCGACCGTCGAACCGAGCCAGATCGACGGGTTTGATTCGCAGCCTGAGGCAGTCAAAAAACTGATCATCAGCGCGCTCGCGCTCACGAAACAGGATCTTACGTACACGTACGGTTCCGCGGAGCCGTCGAATGGTGGGATGGATTGCTCCGGGACGATCTACTACCTGCTCCGCCAGATGGGGCTCAACGACGTGCCGCGCGATGCGAGCGGGCAGTACGTGTGGGCGCGGAAGCGCGGAAAAGTCTTCCCGGTCGTTAGCAAAAAGGCGGGCGGCTTCGAGTTCGACGACATGCGTCCCGGCGATCTGATGTTTTGGACTGGCACTTACAAAGTCGATCGCGACCCGCCGGTGACGCACACCATGATCTATCTCGGCAAAGAAAAAGGGCGCGACCAGCCGATTATGGTCGGTTCCAGCGACGGGCGCAGTTACGACGGGAAATCGCGCTGGGGCGTGAGCGTCTTCGATTTCAAAATGCCGCGGGTGACCGAAGGGGAAGCTGTGTCGAAGACTGACTTCATCGGCTACGCGCACATCCCGGGGTTGGCATCCGGCGACGCGGCGAAGGCGGCTCCGGCGGCGGAGAAGGATGCGGACGAGCCCGCAGCGACACCGAAGCCGAAGCGGCGTGCATCGTCCAGCAGCTCGAAGTCAAAAAGCTGAGCGATTCCTTGCTCACACCATCCGCGCCAAATCCTTTGGCAGCGGTGACTCGAAGAGCATCTCCGCGCCGGTCGCCGGGTGCTTAAAGCGCAGCTTGCAAGCATGCAGTGCGAGGCGTTTCGCTGGGTCGCTTTTCGCTCCGTATTTTTTGTCGCCGACGACTGGGCAGCCTGCATCTGCGAGCTGCACGCGGATTTGATGGCGGCGGCCTGTGTCGAGTGTCAGCTGGACGAGGGAGCGCTGATGTTTCCGTGCTAGCACGCGATATTTCGTGATCGCCCGACGCGTCTCCTCACTCGGCGGCGCGCTGAAAACGCGCAGCACATTTGCCTCGTTCAAGTGAGAATCGAACACGCCGCTCTCGCTCGGCGGCGCGCCTTCGACGATCGCCTCGTAGCGTTTCTCCACGTCCGTCCAACCGGCGGCGAGCGTCTCTTTCATCTTCGCTGATTTCGCAAAAACCATGAGTCCCGACGTCTCGCGATCGAGCCGATGCACGATCCACACGCGATCCCGCGCGCGCTCGTCGCCGCCCCGCAGATATTCGGTGAGCTGAAAATACGCGGTCCGCTCCTGCTCCGAATCCGTCGCCATCGTCAGCAGTCCCTCCGGCTTCTCGACTACGATCACGCTCGCGTCCTCGAAATAAATCTTCATCCCGCCGCCGAGCACGGCCTTTGGTTTCGCCGACGGGCCGGTGCGAATCGCGACGGTGTCTCCAGCACGCAACGCGTGATCGAATTGCGTGATCGCGCGTCCATTCACCATCACCGCCTGATGTTTCAACCACGTCCGAACCTGCTTTTTCTTCACCTCCGGCCATTGGGAGAAAAGGAACGAGAGCAATTCCGCGGGCGCTTCCACGGTGCATGATTTTGACATGCCGCAGTCTATCTGGGGAGCGCGTCCGCACGCCTGACAAATTTTTTACAAACTCCGTATGCGGCTCTGACACATGATCCGCGGGCGGCGCGTAGTTTCGCAGCATGAAGAAAACATCCCTTCTCGTGTTGTTGCTCTCCGGCCTCGCCGCGGGAGCGTCCATCGCCGCGCCCGACTCGCTCACGCTCCGCGTGTCGCCCGAGCGCGACCTAATCTACAACGGCGGCTCGCGAGAGGCGCTCGTGCAAATCGAACTCGAGGGCCGTCGACCAGTGCACGTGCAGCGCGCGCCGATGAATCTCGCGCTCGTGCTCGACCGCAGCGGCTCGATGTCCGGCGCGAAGATCGAGAAGGCGCGGCAGGCGGCGTGCGTGGCGATCGATCAGCTCGATGAAAATGATGTCGTCTCGCTGATCATTTACGACAACCGCGCCGAGGTGCTCATCCCGCCGCAACGCATCGAGTCGCGGCACGAACGCGATGCGCTGAAGCGCCGAATCCAGGGCATCCAGCCCGGCGGCGGCACGGCCATTTTCGACGGGGTGAAACTCGGTGCGAATGCGCTCCGCAAGCACTTCGACCGGGAGCGCGTGAACCGCGTCGTCCTCATGTCCGACGGGCTCGCGAATGTCGGCCCCAGCCGCGTCTCCGACCTCGCCGGGCTCGGTCGCGAGCTGCGCGAAGACGGGATGAGCGTCACGACGATCGGTCTCGGCGACGATTACAACGAAGACCTGATGACCGCGCTCGCGGAGGCCAGCCACGCCAATTATTACTACGTTCAGGATGCGGAAAAGCTGCCCGGCATCTTCTCGGAGGAGCTCGGCGCGGCGCGCACGGTGCTCGCCCGCGGCGTCACGATTCGGATCACCGTGCCGGACGGCGTGCGGCTGCGTGAAATTCTCGGCCACCCGGAGATCAAGTGCCAGGGCCAATCCGCGGAGATCACACTGCCGGAGTATTTCGGCTCGGATCATCGGCGCTTCCTCGCACGTTGCGTAGTAGAGGAGTCGCGCAAGGAGCCTCTGGAGTTTGCATCGGTCGCGCTCCGGTATGAAGATGCGAAGAGTGGAAAGTCGGAAAATCAGAGCCAGACGGCGCGGGTGAAATTCACCGATGAGCGGGACAAGTCCGACCAGAGTCTGCGCGGCGAGGTGGCGCGGGAGGTGTCGGTTTATAAGAATCGCGCGTCGAAGGAACTCGCGGTGAAACTGGCGGACGAGGGCAAGGCGAAACAGGCGTCGGAGGTGCTGCGGCGTCAGGCGATCGATAACGCAGCGGCACCGGCGGCAGCGCAGATTCCGCAACTCGAGCAGGAAAATCAGAAGCTTGAAGCGAGCGCGTCGGAGGTGGATTCGCTGGGCACGCTGAGCAAGGCGGGGCGGAAGCAGATGCAGAATGAGAACTGGCAGGACAAATATCAGAAGCGGTGAGTGTGTGCGGCGACCGCGCGCGCTCGAACGAGCGCGCGCGTTCCGGCGCTCGCCGCCGCGGCGATGCGCAGACATGATCCGATTGGATGAAAAAGAGCGTCCTCATCTTTCTCGCAGCGGTGCTTCTGCCGAGCGCGGTGCTCGGGTGGCTCGCGCTGCGCAATGCGCAGGAGCAGCAGATCATCCTCGAACGACGCACCGCGGAACTCTACCAGAGCGAGACGGAGAATGCGGCTGTGGCGGTGCGCGCGCTGATCGACGATGAGCGCCGCGCCTTTGCGGAGGCTGTGCGGACGCTCATCGCCGCGAGACCGGCAGCGGAGGTGGCGAAAAGTTTCACCGCCTCGCTGGCGGATGCGTGGCCGCGAAAATCGGTCGGTTTTTCGATCGCAGCGGATGGGCGAATCCTGTCGCCGACGACCGCCGCGGCGGCGGGGCACGCGGACTGGCAGCGGTTCCTTTGGGATCACGGCCCATTCGTTTCCAATAAAATGGTCGTCAGCGTTTTCCCCGTCGCGGTCGATAATTTGAGCTATCCGGAGCCGCTTCGCAAAAAAGCGCAGGAGTCGCAGAGCGCAGCCGGCATGAAGCAAAGCGCCGCGCCGGAAGTGGAGCGGGATGAGTATTTAAAAAAGGAAATGAGCAGTGCGCCGAAGTCAAAACAGGCCGCGGACAAGGCAGCTTCCGCGCCCGCGCCCGCGGCGGCTGCGAGCGAGGCGTCGGCGCAGCGGGCTGCGCAACTGCGGAATGTCGCGCCGCAGCAGATGCTCGCGATGAACGAACGCGCGGCGTGGTCGCAGCTCTCCGTCGCGACGACGGGCTTCCGCGAAATCACCGCCGGGAGCAGCGAAGGGATGGTCACGCGGTTCGTCGATGACCGGCTAGGGATCCTGCTCTGGATGCGTCCGGAACAAGCGCCAGAGCTGATCTTCGGCTGCCTGATCGATGCGGAGAGCCTGCGCGATCTGTGGCCCCGCGCGCTGCCGGCGCCCGAGTACGGGAGCGCGCGGGCGGGGCGCCCGGACTACGTGCTCGCGCTGCTCGATGACAAGGCTCGCGCCGTGGCGACCGAGCCCGCGGGCGCGGCGATGCAGGATTTGAAGCACCCATTCGTCGCGTCAGAAATCGGCGAGGCTCTGCCGCACTGGGAGGCGGCGCTGTATCTCGCGAGGCCGGATCAATTGCAGTCGGCGGCGCGCGGAGCGCGACGGACGCTGGCGCTGCTCATCTGCGCGGCGCTCGGCGCGATCGGGTGCGGCGGCTGGCTCGTGGTGGCCGACACGCGGCGGCAGGTGGTGCTCGCGGAAAAGAAGACGGACTTCGTCTCGAATGTCTCGCACGAGCTGAAGACGCCGCTCACCTCGATCCGCATGTTTGCGGAACTCATGCAGGGCGGGCGCGTCGAGCCGGAGCGGCGTGCGCAGTATTTGCGGATCATCACGGTCGAGGCGGAAAGGCTCACGCGGCTCATCAACAACGTGCTCGATTTCGCGGGGCACGAGCGGCGGCAGAAGCGCTTCGACATGCGCCCGCTCGACCTGCGCGCGGCGCTCGCGAGTGTCTGGGAAAATCACGAGCTTCATCTGCGCGAGAGCGGCTTCGCGACTCGATGGGAAGCCGCGGATGGGCCGTATCCGATCATCGGCGACGAGGACGCGCTGGCGCAGATTTTGGTCAATCTGCTCTCGAACGCGGAGAAATACTCGACCGAGAAAAAGGAGGTCGAGATGCGCAGTTACCTCGATGCCGGGCACGTGTGCGTGAGCGTGCTCGACCGCGGGAGCGGCGTGCCGGAGGGCGAGGAGCGGAAGATTTTCGAGGCGTTCTACCGGGCGCACGATTCGCTCTCCAGCGGCATTCAGGGATCGGGGCTCGGGCTCACGCTGGCGCAGCGGCTCGCGCGTGAGCATGGCGGCGAGATCCTTTACCAGAGCCGTTCAGGCGGCGGCAGCAGCTTCACGCTGAAGCTCCCGCTCGCACCGGACGCACGCATTTTACCCGCATGAAAAAACACATCCTCGTGGTGGAAGACGACGCGCACATCCGGCTCGGGCTGTGCGATGCGCTGCGCGGCGAAGGGTATGAAGTGACCGCGTGCGGCGACGGCTTGCGGGCAATCTCGGCCCTACGGCAGGCCAGTACGCATCTCGTCGTGCTCGACATCATGCTGCCCGGAAAAAGCGGATATGACCTGTGCCGCGAAATCCGCGCCGCGAAGAACTGCGTGCCAATCCTGATGCTCTCGGCGAAAGGCCAGGAGATCGACAAAGTCGTGGGGCTCGAACTCGGCGCGGACGATTACGTGACGAAGCCCTTCAGCGTGCGCGAGTTGCTCGCGCGCGTGCATGCGCTCCTGCGGCGCGCGCAGCCCGGCGCGGCGGGCGTGGAGGCGCCGGACGAGATTCGTTTTGGGAAAGTGCGCGTCGATTCGCGGGCATTGCGCGGGCGGCGAGGCGGGGAGGCGTTCGAGCTTTCGCCGCGCGAGTTGAAGGTGCTAGCGCTGCTGCATCACGAACGCGGCAACGCAGTTTCGCGCGACACGATCCTCAACGAAGTCTGGGGCATCGACTACTTCGGCACCACGCGCACCCTCGACCAGCTCATCGTGAAGCTGCGACAGAAGATCGAGGAGACGCCCGGCGAGCCGCGCCATCTGCTGACGGTCCATGGGCTCGGATACCGGCTCGAGATTTAATCCGGCAGCACGAAGGTCTCGCCGATTTCGCGCAGCGCGATCCGCTCGGGGGTCGAGGAGAGCGCGGCGGAAAAGCGCGCGATCGGCTCTTCCATCGGCTCGCTGCTGAGGCGGAATGTCTCGTGGTGGATCGGCATCACGAACCTCGAGCGCGCCTGATCGGCCATCGCGATGGCTTGCTCGGGTGTGCAGTGCGAGCGGACCCACGGCTTGTAGGCCCCGATCGGCACGATGCAAAGATCCACCGGCCCGCGCGAGCCGAGCGCGCTCGCATCGGTGAGCGCGGTGTCGCCGGTGACGCAGAGCCGGTGGCCGGCGCGCTCGAGGAGGTAGGCGTTGTAGCCGCGGTGATCGTCGTGGTGCATCCGCGCGCCCCAGTGCCGGAGTTGGAAAGCCGCGAGTGTCACCGCCCCGCGCGGCGTCTGGAATTCCCGCTCTTCGCCCCAGCCCAGCTCCGCCACGCGGCGAAAGTGCAGCTTTTCAAATACGTCTGCCGTTCTGCTCGCCGTCACCACCTGGCAGTCGCGATCCAGCCGCGAGAGCGAGCGCAGGTCGAGGTGATCCATGTGCGCGTGCGTGAGCAGGATGAGATCGATGCGCGGCAGTTCGCGCGGCTTCAGCGCGCACGCGATGTAGCGCTTCGGGCCGAACGTGAGCGGGCCGAGGCGCAGGCCGATGCGCGTGAAGAATACGGGGTCGGTGAGGATGTTCACGCCGTGGAAATTCACCAGCACGGTCGCGTGACCGAGCCACGCGGCGGTCACCTTTTCATCCGACCAGCCCGACGGCTCCGGGTGATGCGGGGCAGGGGACATCGCGCGGAATTGCCCGCGCAGCATCCGCAGCAGCCTCACGCGCGCGGCTTCTCCGAACGGTCACTCGCACTGCCGAGCAGGAAGTCCCGGATCGATTTATCCGCCCGCGTGATCGTGTCGAAGACGCTCGCACCCAGCGCGAGGAGCACCGTTGGCTCCGCCGCCACCGCCGTGAGCTGCCACACGCGATCGTTCAACAGCGCGCGTTCGCCGAAGTGATCGCCCGGCAGCACCGAGCGCGTCGCCTTCCCCTCCGCGTCCTGCAGATCGATCCGCCCGCTCTTCACGATGTAGAACGAGAACGCCGGATCGCCCGCGTCGAAGAGCTTGTCGCCCGCGTGCAGGTGCATCTCCTTCACCACCTGCGTCGGGCGCGACTGGAAGAGCGTGATGTCGCGCGGGAAGAAAAGATCCAGCGTCCAGTCGATCATCACGCGCAGCTTCCGCTCCAGCCCCGGCAGCTTTGAGAGATAGATCGTCCGCCACATCCACCACGCGAAAAACCCCGAGAACTTCATCCCCATGATCTCCGCCACCGCCGCGTGATGCCCGATCGCCGCCAGCTCCCCGAGTCCTGTGAAAGTGAACGGCTTCGGCGCCTCATCCCGCGTCAGCACCCGCGCGATATTTTCCCCCAGCAGCGTCCCCTGCCGCACCGCAAATTGCGCCGTCGGCGGGCAAAACTTCCGCTCACTCGTCGCAGACGCCGCGCCCTTCGGCGCCATCGGCACCGCCGCGCAATCCCCCGCCGCCCACACCTCCGGGTGCGACCCCAGCCGCAGTGTCGTGCCCACCAGGATGCGCCCCTTTTCGCACTCGATCTCATTCACCTTGCACAGCTCCTCGATCAGCGGATTCGGCGCATTCCCCACCGTCGAGACCACCGTGTGCGTCTCGATCGTCCGATCCGCCGTGCACACCTTCCGCGCCGTCATCCCCGACACCCGCGCGCCCAGCACCACCTCGATCTCGCGGCTCCGCAGATTCTCCTCGCAGTAGCGCCCCAGCGACTCGCTGATCTCGGGCAAAAGATGCGGCCCGCTGTGGATGAGCACCGTCTTGAAATGGTCATGAGACAGCCGCGGATAAAACCGCAGAATCGCCTCCGCCAAATCATCGATCTGCCCCGCCACCTCCACGCCCGAGTAGCCGCCGCCCACCACCACGAAAGTCAGCAGCCGCTTCACCCTCTCCATATCCGTCTCCAGATTCGCCTCCTCAAAGCGGTCGATGATCGCCGCCCGCAACTTCAGCGCATCCCCCACATTTTTCAGCAAAAACGCGTGCTCCGGCATCCCCGGCACCCGGCTCAGATCCACGATCCCGCCGAGCCCCAGCACCAGATGCTCGAAGCCGATCGACACCTGCCCCGTGTAATCCCCTGCATTCACCATCACCTTGCGCCCCTTCAGATCGATCGACGAAATCCCCCCCCGCAGCACCGTCACATTTGGGCACAGCAGCCGGATCGGATTCACCACATGGCGCGGCGAGATCGACGACCCCACCACCTCCGCCAGCAGCGGCTGGAACACCATGAAATTCTGATCCGCCACCAGCGCCACCCGCTTCTTCCCCGACTCCCCCAGCTTCTTCCCCAGCGCCCGCGCCGCGAAGACCCCGGAAAACCCGCCCCCGAGGATCACCACATCGAATTGAAGAGAGTCAGAATTCATCGGAGTCGAATCGCATATCGCCACCCTCCCAGCCTCCCTGTGGAAAAGCGAGCGCCCTCAGTGAGTCGCTGAGCGCCCTGCATCGGAGGGCGACCTCTCTGCTTGCCCGAGGACGGTGCTCAGTTCACCAGCACCGTTTGCGCGTCGCTCACCAGCCCCACCTCATCATTGCCCACAAAGCCCCGCACCCGCACCTCCAGACTCTCAGGCACACCCGGCGTCGTCAGCGTCCCATGGTACACGAACGGCGAACGCAGCATCACCGCCACCATCGTCCACGCCGCCTCCCCCGTCTTGCGGATATAAAGATTAGCTCCCGTCAGTGCTCCACTCGCCTTGGCGAATTTCACCTGCAGCACGCCACCCCCCGTCGCCTCCACCTTCCGCAGCTCCGCTTTGTAAGTAGCCGGATCAAATTCCACCTCCGTCCCCCACACTCCCAGCGCCTTCTGGATCGCCTCCGTCGCAGTCGGCTCCTTCTTGCCCTGCCCGACCATCGTGCGGATCACCCCCTCCGCTGAGGCGATGATTGTGTCCTGCGCCGCATTCTCCGCCAGCCATGCCTGTCGCGAGGCCTTCTTTGCCGCCACCGCATCCTCGATCTGCTGTGCCGCCGCCTCCACATTACTCGCCCCGCTGCCCCAGCCCATAGCATTTGCGTTTGCCGTCTTCACCGACTCCACCTTTAAAACGCCGGCCCAAGTGGACAGCGTATCTTCGTCGCTGGGGATATAATCTTCTCTAGCCATAGTATTTGGAGCTTATGAGGGGCTTAAAAAGGGGAGCACCTCACCATGCCCCGCGCCCATCGCCCGGCGAGAAAAGCCTGCCTGTCGGTAAAAGGCGAGCACTTTCTTCTTTTCTTTTGCCCTCCGTCTTCTCCGCAGCCGCACCGCGCCGCAAACCAGCATCCCATCCCACTACGTCTCGCCCATAGCCCGCATCATCCCCCGCGCAGCCAGCGTCCGCCCCCGCAAAGGCAGCATAAATTCCCACACAGCTAGGGAGAATCCCCGCACGGTCGGCTCTCCCTCCGCGCAGCCGGACAAAATCCCCGGACAGTCAGACAAAAGCTCCGTGCGGTCAGAGAGGATAACCGCACAGTCAGACAAAATCCCGGCACGGTCAGCCCCTCCACCGCGCATCCAGAAAGAATCCCCGCACGGTCAGACAGAATATCTGCACGGTCAGATACAATCCCCGCACGGTCAGGCAGAATAACCGCACAGTCAGACAGAATAACCGTGAACTCTACAGAGTAGAACCGCCTCGTAACTGAAGGGGGTCTCCGAGGCGAGCCTTTCCAGACACTGACTGATGATTACGCTCGCTTTTTGTGACTTGGCCACAAAGGTTGGACCCCCCCATGTCCGCGCTCTCCACCTGCGCGCCAGTCGGCGCCTCCCCGCTCCCCTCCATCGTTCGTGTCCTTATCGTGGACGATCACCCGGTGCTCCGCGCCGGGGTGAAGGCATTGCTAGCCGCCGAGCCAGATATGGAGTGCTGCGGGGAAGCGTCGTGCTTTGACGAAGCTGTTGGGGCGCTCGCGGATTTGTCGCCCGACGTTGCGCTCATCGATCTCTCCATGCCGGGGCCAAATGGGCTGAATCTCATCCGGCATATCCAGGAGAAGCATCCGCACGTGCGTAGCGTGGCGTTTTCCGTGCATGAGGAGTCCACCTTTGCCGTGCGCGCGCTGAAGGCCGGTGCCAAAGGATACGTGACGAAGCGCGAAGCATCCGAGCGGCTGGTGGTGGCGATTCGCGAGGTCGTGGCAAAGGGCGTTTACATCACGCCGACGCTGCGGGAGCTGCTGATTTTCAAGACGATCATGGCGGAGGAGGGGAAGCTGGCCACGCCACTCGATGGGCTTTCCGACCGGGAGATGGAGGTGTTCGAGCAATACGGCGCAGGTGCGAGCACGCGAAGCATCGCCGACTCCCTGTCCCTGAGCGTGAAGACCATCGAAACCCACCGCGCGCACATCCTGACAAAGCTGGGCTTCGCCGACTCGGCGGCGATGGTGAAGTACGCCATCGATTGGGCAGCCCACCACTCCTGAGCCGCGCGCCCGCCGCCGGGGTGCGGTGACTGACGCCACCGGCTCAATTCGGCCGGGCCTCCGGGCCACGAGCACGGGCGACTGCCAGGGCGGTGGGAATTTTCCCGGCGGCCGCCGGGGATCTTGGTGGAGGTATGGGGATTCGAACCCCAGACCTTCTCATTGCGAACGAGACGCTCTACCAACTGAGCTATACCCCCCAAGATTTGCGAGCGGGGAAGATTTCACCGCGCCCGCTGGTTGTCCATCTTTTTTCCCCGTGTGATTTTCCGCGGATGCGGCTGCTACGCCCCGACGGCGGCGCGGGTGAGCGTGCCGTCGAGGGTGCGCATGATTTTGAGGGGGTTCGAGTCGCGCAGCTCGGGGGGGAGGGAGGGGCCGGGGAAATTCTGGTAGCAGACGGGGCGCACGAAGCGCTGGATGGCGGCGGTGCCGACGCTGGTGAAGCGCACGTCGGTGGTGGCGGGGTAGGGGCCGCCGTGGTTCATGCTAGGGCAGACTTCGACGCCGGTGGGGAAGCCGTTGATGATGAGCCGCCCGGCTTTGCGCTCGAGGATGGCGAGGAGCTCGGTGGCGTCGGCGATTTCCTCCTCGGTGCCGTGGACGGTGGCGGTGAGCTGGCCCTCGAGGCTGAGGGCGGCGCGGAGGAGGCTGGCCATGTCGGGGGCGTCGATGAGGATGGTGGCGGGGCCAAACATTTCCTCGTGGAGCTCGGGGTGGCGGAGGAAGTTTTTGGCGTCGGTGGTGAAGATGACGGGTTCGCCGTGGGTGGCGGCGCTGTCGGGCTCGATTTCGCTCATGGCAAAGCTGGTGATGCCTTTGACGGCTTCGACTTTCTCGAGGCCGTCGTGGTAGGCCTCGCAGATGCCGGCGTGGAGCATGGTGCCGGGGGGGACATCGGCGATGTGGCTGGCGAGCTTGTTGGCGAATTTTTGCAGGGCGGGGCCGCCGAGGGCGAAGACGAGGCCGGGCTTGGTGCAGAACTGTCCGACGCCGGCGGTGACGGAGTTTTTGAGGGCCTCGGCGAGGGCGGGGCCGCGGTCGCGCATGGCGCCGGGGAGGATGAAGACGGGGTTGAGGCTGGCCATCTCGGCGAAGACGGGGATGGGGTCGGGGCGGGCGTTTGCGGCATCGAAGAGGGCGCGGCCGGCGACGCGGGAGCCGGTGAAGCCGGCGGCGCGGGCGAGGGGATGGCGGACGAGGGCGGTGCCGATTTCCTGGCCGCTGCCGTGGAGCATGGAGAAGACGCCGGGCGGCATCTTACACGCCTCGATGGCGCGGATGATGGCGCCGGCGACGAGCTCGGAGGTGCCGGGATGGGAGCGGTGGGCTTTGACGATGACGGGATTGCCCGCGGCAAGGGCGGAGGCGGTGTCACCGCCGGCGACGGAGAAGGCGAAGGGGAAATTGCTGGAGCCGAAGACGATGACGGGGCCGAGGGGCCGGAGCATGCGGCGGAGATCGACCTTCGGGATGGGCTTGCGATTCGGGAGAGCGGTGTCGATGCGGGCGTCGATCCAGGAGCCTTCGGCGATGAGGTCTGCGAAGAGGCGGAGCTGGCCGCAGGTGCGCGCGCGCTCGCCGTTCAGGCGGTCGAGCGGGAGGCCGGTTTCGAGGTTGGCGCGGTTGAGGAGTTTGTCGCCGAGGGCGATGATTTCATCGGCAATGCGCTCAAGAAAGGTGACGCGCTGCTCGACGCTGGTGCGCCCGTAGATGGCGAAGGCTTCGTCAGCGACCTGAAGCGCGTGCTCGACGTCGGCGAGGGAGCACTCGTGGAAGGCGGGGTCGAGGCGGGTGGAGGTCTGCGGGGAGACGGCGTGGAAGGTGCGTTTGCCGCGCTTGAGCTGGACGCCGGCGAGGAGGCTTTTTCCGTGAAGGACGAGTGGAGCGGCAGGAGGCATGATGATGAAAGGTGGGAGTTGGTGTGGAGCGAAGCAAGAATTCAGGCGGGCGCTATCTTACGCCACGACATTCGTGAGGGTGCCGATGCCGGCGATGTGGATGCGGACTTCGTCGCCGCTGGCGAGGGTGAATTCATTCGGCGGGATGATGCCGGTGCCCGTGAGCAGGAAGCAGCCGCGCGGGAAGTCGTTGTCGCGGAACAGGTAGTCCGCGAGCTCGACGGGCTGGCGCTTCATCTGGTCGAGCGCGGTGCGGCCGGAGAAGACCGGCGCGCCGCCGCGCCAGATGTGGATTTGGATCTCCGTGGCGTGCGGCAGCGGCTCGCGCACGACGATGCCGGGGCCGAGCCCGCAGCACGCGCTATAGACTTTCGCCTGCGGCAGATAGAGGGGATTTTCGCCCTCGATGTCGCGGGAGCTCATGTCATTGCCGATGGTGTAGCCGAAGATCGCGCCGCGCGTGTTGATGGCGAGAGTCAGCTCGGGCTCGGGGACGTTCCACTTCGCGTCGGAGCGGATGCGGACGGTGCCGCCGTGGCCGACGACGCGGTGCGGAGTGGCCTTAAAGAAGAGCTCGGGCCGCGCGGCGTCATAGACTTTGTCGTAAAAGCTGCCGCTATTTCCGCCGACGTTCGCCTCGTCGATCCGCGCGTCGCGGCTGCGCAGATACGTAACGCCCGCGGCCCACACTTCTTGGCTCTGGATCGGCGGGAGCCATTGCTCGGGAGGCTGCGCTGGCACAGCATCCGCGAGCTGCTCGGCCACCCAAGCGGCGGGATTTTCCGCGAGGAAAAGCGCGTCGAGATCGGGCTCGCGGAGCTGGAAGAAATCTTCGCCGCGCTGCGCGATGAGGCCGGTCGCGCTGCGGTAGATGGTGGTGGGCGTGTTCATGTGGAAAAAGGGATTTAGCATTTGGTTGAGCCGGGCGCACACCTCTTCTACCGTTCGCGCCCCGTGAATTTCTCCCGCGCCATTTTCCTCGCCGCCGTGCTCGTCGCGCCCGCCATTTTCGCACAGATCCCGCCGCCGCCGCCGCCGCCCGACCTTTTCCCGCCGGGCACGCGTCCCGCCGTGCCGGTCGCGCCCGTCGTGCCGCCGGTCCCGCGCGCGACTCCCGCGCCGCCTCCGCCTCCGCAGCCGGGTCCGTGGAAAACGCTCTTCGACGGCAAGTCGATCACGGGCCTGCGCGGCCTCGAGAAGCCCGATTTTCTCAAGGCCGGATGGAGGATCGAAGACGGCGCGCTTATTCTCACGAAGGAGGTCAAGCAGTCCGGCAAGCAGACCGGCGGGGACCTGATGACGACCGAGGCGTATCAGGATTTTGAACTGAGCTTTGCGTGGAAAATGGGCGTCTCGGGCGACAGCGGCGTGATGTATCTCGCGCGCGCCGGGCTCGGGCAGAAGCCGGTCGGGCATGAGTTCCAGCTCATCGACGATGTGCGAAATCCCGACGGGCTCAAGGGCGGGCCGATCAAGCGGACGGGTTCGCTCTACGAAATCCTGCCGCCGAACGACGAGAAGCAGCTCAACGACGGCGCGTGGAATGAAGCGCGTCTCATCGTGCAGGGAAATCACGTCGAGCACTGGATCAATGGCGCGAAAGTCCTCGAGTACGAGCTGGGCTCGATCGATTTGCAAAAGACGGTGATGGCCAGTCGCGTGCGAGTGCCAACGGGCTTCGGCCACAAGTTCAAAGCGCCGATTATTTTTCTCGACCAGGGCGAGGACATTGCTTTCCGAAACATCAAAATCCGACTACTCCCACCCGTCTCCCAATGATCCGCCAACTACTCCTCCAAACGCTCGCACTCACCGCCGCCATCGCAGCATTCGCCGGCGAACCCAACACGCTCACGCCCGAAGAAAAGACAGCCGGCTGGAAGCTGCTTTTCGACGGCACTTCCGACGCCGGATGGGTCGTGCTCGGCGGCACGAAATTTCCCGAAAAGGGCTGGAGCGTCGTCGATGGCGCGCTTTTCCACGCGCAGAAAGGCGGCGGTGGGAATATCGTGACGACGGAGAGCTACGGGAGCTACGAGCTGAAATTCGAGTGGAAGATCGGCCCAGTCGGAAACAGCGGTGTGAAATACAATCTCGTCGATCCGAAGAAGGACCTCGGCTTTGAATATCAGGTCATCGATGACGCGCATCATCCCGATGGAATTCGCGGCGGACGGCTGCACCAGACCGGCGCGCTTTACGACCTTATCGAGCCGCCAGAGGACAAAAAAGTGAAGCCCGTCGGCGAGTGGAATGAGAGTCGCCTGCTGGTCGATGGCAACCACGTCGAGCAATGGCTCAACGGCGCAAAGACCGTGACTTTCGAGATCGGCAGCGAAGAACTCAAAGCGCTCGTGGCGAAGAGCAAATACAAGGGCGCTGCGAATTTCGCAGAGAAGCGCAGCTCGCCGATTTTGCTGCAAGATCACGGCGATGAAGTTGCCTTCCGGAGCCTGAAGATCCGGGTGATCGAGAGCAAATAACCGCCTGACACCGGCGGAAGAAAACGTCTCGGCGTTCGACGTTCATCGTCCGCCGCATCCCTCGTCTTTCCCCACAACCCTCCCACCGTTCACAAACCCATGACCCGCTCAATTCTCACTCTCGCCCTGACCTTCCCTCTCGCCCTCCGCGCCGCCGACATCGCTCCCGCCGAGCCCGGCAAGAGCGGACTCAAGCCGCCGGAGCGCGTCGCCGAGCCGCATCGCCAGGCGGCGTCCGACGAGCCGGAAAAGCAGGCGAAAAAGATGACGATCCCCGCCGGGTTCAAACTCGATGTGTGGGCCTCCGAGCCGATGCTCGGAAACCCGGTTGCGTTTTCGATCGATGAAAAAGGGCGCATCTTCGCCGCCGAAACTTTCCGCTATCGCACCAGCGTCCTCGATATTCGGCACTACATGTTCATGCTCGAGGACGACCTCGCGAATCGCACGACCGACGACCGCATTGCGACGACGAAAAAGAATTTCCCGACCGAGTGGCAGCAGCTCGAAAAAGAGACTGAAGTCGTGCGCCTGATCGAGGATCGCGACGGCGACGGCAAGGCGGACACTTCCTCCGAATACGCCGCCGACATGCGCACGATCCTCGACGGGATCAACTCCGGCGTGCTCGCGCACGACGGCAAAGTCTGGTCCACGAACATGCCGAATCTGTGGCTCTTCACCGGCATGACTGCGGATGGAAAAGCGGAGCATCGCGAGTCGCTCAGCTTCGGATACGGAGTGCGATTTTCCTTCACGGGGCACGACATGCACGGGCTGCAACTCGGGCCGGATGGGCGGCTCTATTTTTCATTCGGCGACCGCGGCGCCTACGTGAAAACGAAGGAGGGAAAAACGATCGCATTCTCCGATGAAGGCGGCGTCTTCCGCTGCGAGCAGGACGGCTCGCATCTCGAGGCATTCGCGCGCGGGCTTCGCAATCCGCAGGAGCTCGCGTTCGACAATCACGGCAATCTTTTCACCGGCGACAACGACGCCGACATCGGTGACCGCGAGCGCTGGGAATATCTCGTCGAGGGCGGCGACTACGGCTGGCGCATCGGCTGGCAGCACAATCCGCAGGACAAAACGCGCAATCCGTGGATGGCCGAGCACCTGTGGGAGCCGCGCAAGCCGGAGACGCCGGCGTATGTTTTGTCGCCGATCCTGCTGCTGCCGGACGGGCCGAGCGGCGTCACGCATTACCCGGGAACCGGCCTCCCTGCTGAATTCGCGGACCATTTCTTCGTGTGCGGATTCAAGGGATCGAGCGCCCGCAGCGCCATCGCGCAGCTCCAGGTGAAAGAGAACGGTGCGGGCTTTTCGGTTGTGCAGGAGCCCAAGGCGTTCATCGATCATGTGCAGGCGACCGACGTGGATTTCGGGCCCGACTCGCAGATTTATTTCAGCGAGTGGGGCGAGGGCTGGGAGGGTACGGGCCGCGGACGCATCTACCGGCTCGGCAACACTGCCGCGCTCGCGGCGAAGTCGGCGCAGGTCGCTGAGGTGAAAAAATTGCTCGGCGAGGGATTCAAGCAGCGCCCCGCCGCGGAACTCGCAAAGCTGCTCGCGCACCCCGATCAGCGCATCCGCCTCAACGCGCAATGGGCGCTGGCGGAGAAGCCAGACGGGCAGAGTTTCTTCGCGCAAGTCGCCGTGAAAAACGCGGAGCCGCTCGCGCGATTGCACGCGATTTGGGGGCTCGGCCACATCGCGCGGCTCGCCGGCTACAACACCGCGGGCGCGGAAAAAGCGATCCTCTCGCCGCTGCTCCCGCTGCTCGCGGACAGCGATCCCGAAGTCCGCGCCCAAGCAGCAAAAGCACTAGGCGACGGCAAAGTCGCTGCGGCACTTCCCGCGCTCGTGAAGGCGCTCGGCGATGCGAATGGACGCGTGAAATTTTTCGCCACGCAAAGCATCGGCAAACTCGGTCAGCCGGGCGCCGCCGCGCCGGTCATCGCGATGCTGCGCGAAAATGCGGACAGGGATGAATTCCTGCGCCTAGCCGGAGTCGTAGCGCTCGTGAAGCTAGGCGATGCAAACATCGTTGCCGCCACCGTGAATGACAGCGTGCCGTTGAATCTCGATTACACAAAAGCGTTCGCCGCCGCGGCGAAAGACGAGTCGGTCGCGGTGCGCCGCGCCGCGCTGCTCGCGATGCGCCGTATGCAGAGCGCGGACATCGCGCAATTCCTCGCGGACAAAGACCCCGCGCTCGTGAAAGAAGCCGCGATGGCGATCAACGACGAAGGCATCGTCGCCGCGCAACCCGCTCTGGCAAAGCTTCTCGCGACCGCGGGCAGCGAAGCCGTGACGCTCCGCGCGATCAATTCCAACTACCGCACAGGCACCGCCGAGACCGCGAAAGCGCTGGCTGAATTCGCCGCTGACGAAGCCGCCGAGCCGCTCCGCATCGAGGCTCTCCGCGCGCTGGAAACATGGCCGAAGCCGCCGCAGCGCGACCGCGTCGCGGGTGTCTTTCGTCCGCTCGCGGAGCGCAACGCCGCACCCGCTTCGCTGACGCTGAAAGCCGTCCTGCCGAAACTCCTCTCGGGCAAATCCGAAGCCGTCGCACTCGCCACTCTGGACGCCGCCGCTGCGCTGCAACTCAAGGACGCGACGACCGAAATCGCCGCGCTCATGTCGCAGCCAAAGCTCTCGGCAAAAATCCGCGGCAAAGCGCTCGAAGCCCTCGCCGCGCTCAATGACCCGCAGCTCGCCGAATCCGTGAAACTCGCACTCACGGATAAAGACGCCGCGCTCCGAGTCGAGGCCACCGCGCTCCTCGCCAAGCTCGACCCGAACGAAGCCGCGAAGCAGCTCTCCGCCGCATACGCCGCCGCCGCCGTCTCCGAGAAAAAAGTGATCCTCACCGCGCTCGGCGACATCCAAAGCGCCGCGGCCGACAAAGAAATCGGCACGCTGCTCGACGACATGATCGCCGAAAAGGTCCCCGGAGAAGTGCAACTCGAACTGCTCGAAGCCGCAGCCAAGCGTTCCAGTGACGAAGTGAAAACGAAGTTCTCCGCATACAACGCCAGCATCCCGAAAGGCGACCTCGTCGCGAAATTTCAAACGTCGCTGCTCGGCGGCGACAAAACCGCGGGGATGAAATTGTTCCAGGAACAACCCGCCGCAGCGTGCCTGCGCTGCCACAAAGTCGGCGGAGTCGGCGGCGACGCCGGCCCTGACCTCGCGGGCATCGGCACGCGCAAAGACCGCCGCTACATCCTGGAGTCTATCGTCAATCCCAACGCGCAAATCGCCGATGGATTCCAGTCCGTGCTGCTCACGCTGAAGAACGGCGACATGCAAGTCGGCGTCATCAAAAAGGAGGCCAACGGCGAGACGACGGTCCAAATGCCCGCTCCCGGCATCCCGCCGGTCACGGTAAAAACCGCCGACATCAAGACCCGCGAAAACGCTCCCTCCGGCATGCCACCCAACATGCCCGACCTCCTCAGTCCCCGTGAAATCCGCGACATCGTCGAATACGTCGCCAGCCTGAAATAGCTCGCCGGGACATCGCCTAAGATTGCCGCTCGCTCGGGCTTACTTGCTCACCGCGCTTTCCAGCCGAAAGTGCGCGACTTCTTCATGTCGAAATCCCTGCTGCCCATTTTGCTAATTGCCAACGCGCTGCTGTCGCAGCGCGGCTTTGCGGACGATGGCGGCGGTGCTTTTGCGAAGGAACTTCGCCCGCTACTGGAGGAGCATTGCTTCAAATGTCACGGCGAGAAGAAGCAGAAAGGCGGCGTCGAACTCGCGTCGTTTGCGAACGAAGACGCGGTGCTCAAGAAATACAAACTGTGGCGCGGTGTTCTGGAGCAGGTGGAGCTGAAGGACATGCCGCCGGATGACGAAACGCCGCTTAACGATGCCGAACGGACGAAGCTGCTCGGCGGCATTCGCGGCACGCTGGCGCTGCTGGAGACGGATCATCCGTCGCTGCGTGACCCCGGGCCAGGCGACCTGCGGCGGCTCAGCCGGGCGGAATACAACAATTCGATCCGCGATTTGCTCGGTATCGAATTCGATGCGGCAAAGGAGGTCGGGATGCCCGAGGACAATACGGGCGACGGATACGCGAACCTCGCGAGCGCGCTCATCATCCCGCCGGTGGTGATGGAGAAATATTTTGACGCGGCGGACGCGATTCTCGCGCGGCTTTACTCCGACCCGGACACGAAATCGCCGAATAAAAAGCGCGACGAAGCAGCATTCAAAACGCTCTTTGAGAAGGCGACAACCGACCGGGAGGGAGCCAGGGCGCTGCTTTCGCGGCTCATCCGCGTTGCGTTTCGCCGCCCGGCTGAGACCGCGGAGATCGAGCGCGCGCTGGAGTTTTTCGACGGGGCAATCGCGCGCAACGATCCGTTTCCGAGCGCAATCCGGCGGGCGATCAAGCCGCTGCTCGTGTCGCCGAATTTCCTCTATCGCGTGGAGGAAAATCGCGCGACGGAGAATTCGCGGAGCGTTTATCGAGTGAGCGATGTCGAACTGGCGTCGCGGCTCTCGTATTTCCTCTGGTCGTCCGCGCCGGATGAGGGGCTGCTGGCGCTCGCGGAGAAGAATGAGCTTTCAAAACCCGAGAATCTCGACGCGCAGATCAAGCGAATGCTGGCAGATCCGAAGGCGAAAGCGTTAACGGAAAATTTCACGACGAAGTGGCTTCAACTTGACAAGCTCGAGACGGCACGACCGAGCACGGAATTTTTCCCGAGCTTCAACAACGACATGAAAAAGGCGATGCGTGCCGAGGTCGTGACTTTCTGCGAAAAGCTGCGCGAGGAAGACCACAGCATCCTCGATTTGCTCAACGCCGATTACACGTATGCGAACGAGGCGCTCGCGAAGGAATATGGAATCGCGGGAGTGACGGGCAAAGAGCTGCAGCGCGTGGCGCTCAAGCCGGAGAACCACCGCGGCGGAATTCTCGGGATGGGGGGTATCCTCGCGGAGACTTCGCACACGAATCGCACGAGCCCGACGAAACGCGGGAAATATGTGTTGGAGGTAATTTTCGGCACGCCTCCCGCGCCGCCGCCCGCGAACGCCGGGATGTTCAAGGACGAGAAGAAGACGAAGGAGCCGAAAGATTTCCGGGAGAAGCTCGCGCAGCACGCGTCGGATGCGACGTGTGCGGGGTGTCATCGGAAGCTCGATCCGCTCGGGTTTGGGCTGGACAATTACGACGCCATCGGTGCCTGGCGCGAGACGAGCGCCGATCTCGACACGAGCGGCGTGCTGCCGAGCGGGGTGAAATTCAGCGGGGCGGTGGAGCTGAAAAAGGTGCTGTGGAGCAAGCGCGACGAGTTCGAGCGAAACGTGGTCGAGCAAATGCTAACCTATGCTTTGGGGCGGCAGTTGGATTACTACGACGTGCGCAGCGTCTCGAAAATCAAGGCCGGCCTCGACCGTGACGGCCACAAATTTTCCACGCTCGTGAGAGGGATCGTGAACAGCTACGGCTTTCTCAACCGCCGCAACTCCGACTCCGCCGATTCCGTCGCCGCCAATTAACCGCCTCATCTCATGCACAGCCCCACACTCTCCCGACGCAATTTTCTCCGCGGCGCCGGCGCGCTGCTGACGCTGCCTTTCATGGAGTCGCTCACGCGAGTCTCCGCATTTGGCGCGAGCGCGGTCGCGAAGCCGCCGCTGCGGATGGGCATTTTCACGGTCACGGGCGGTACGGTGCTGGAGTCGTGGAAGCTGCCGACGGGCGGGCCGCTCACGAAGCTGCCGTCGATTTTGCGCGCGCTCGATTTTTGCAAAGACGACCTGCTGCTGCTCACGGGCCTCGCGAATGACGGGCACTGCGACAATTTGAACGGCCATGAGTCGTGCGCGTTCACGCATCTCTCGGCGACGGAAAAGGCGATGCGCGTCGGAGGCAAGCCGGTTGCGTCGATCTCCGTAGATCAAGCAGTCGCCGAGGTCGCGGGGCGGGAGACGCTGCTGCCGTCGCTGGAGTTTGGGCTCACGGGCGGTGAAAATGTTTATTCGTTCAAACGCGACGGCTCGACGGTGCCTTACGAGTCGGATCCGCGGCTGGTGTTCGATCGGATGTTTCGCGGTCGCACGCCGGGCGTTCCGAATTGGAGCCACCGCGCGGAGAATCTCGCCGCTGCGACGAAGCCGGGCGCGAAGTCCGAGAGCTACGATCGCAGCGTGTGCGACTTGGTGCTCGACGATGCGAAGTCGCTCCAGCGCAAGCTCGGGCGCGGGGATCAGCAGAAGCTCGATCAATATCTGACGGCGGTCCGCGCGGTGGAGCAGAAGCTCGGTTTCATCGAATCGCGGCATCGGCTGGACTTGCTGGAGGCGCAGAATCCGGGGCCGTCGAAGCTGCAAATCGACGCGCGATTCACGGATGAAAAGAGCAAGTATCTTTGGAAAAACACGGAGGCGGTGCGGCACGATCCTGAGCGGCACGGCGATTATATTTCGCTGATGGCGGACTTGATGGTGCTCGCGTTTCAGACCGATACGACGCGCGTTTGCACGTTCGCAGCGGGGAGCGATGAGGCGATGTTTCCAGGCGTCGTCACGGTCGGTTACGAGCGGCATTGCCACACGCTCGAGCATCAGGGAAATTCGTTCACGCCGTCGGATGCCGATCCGATTTCCCGCGAGGCGTGCCGGCAGATTCATGCGTGGTACACGAGCCTTTTCGCCGAGATGGTGCGGAAGATGAAGGCGATCGACGAGGGAGGTTCGACGCTGCTCGACAATTCGATGCTGCTTTTCACGAGCTACATGGCGGATGGCGGACACGGGCGCGAGGAGTGCCCGGCGCTGCTCGTCGGGAATGCCGGCGGGACGCTGAAAGGCGGGCGGCAGATCGACTTTCAAAAAAAGACGCCGGTCGCGAATCTTTACATCGAGATGCTGAATCGCATGGGGGCGAAGACGGATCGTTTTGGGAATAGCGAGACGGCAAAGGGCGCGGCGTACGGGGGGCGGCTGCCGGACTTGGTGTAACCTTACCCGGCGACGGAGCGCATCACAATTTCAAGGCGCTCGCGCTCGGCTTCGAATTGCTCCTCCGTGCTGGTCGGAGGGACGTGATGCAACTCGGCGAATGTCACCTCGATAGTCGCGAATGGCTTTGGGATCATGAAGCTGTCCCAGCTTTTGAGCCTCCAGAATCGTGAGAAGGTGACGTGGATCGGCATTACTGTGCCGCCGGTGATTTGCGCGAGTTTTACTACGCCGGGATTGATGTGATAACGCGGGCCGCGCGGGCCGTCGGGCGTGATTGCCATGATCGAGCCAGCCTCGATCGCGCGCTTCATTTCGACTAGCGCCGTAGCGCCGCGCCTGGAACTCGAGCCTCGGATGGCGTCGATGCCAAAGCGTTTCATCACTGCGGCGATGATCTCGCCGTCTTTGCTGGCGCTGGCGAGCGCGGTACCACGGCGTCCGCGAAAGAATTTCTGGAACATGAACGACATGACGAAGAGACGGTTGTGCCAGAAGGTCCAGAGCAGCGGGCGCTCCGGAGGCACGCGTAGGACGCCGGCGTGATCCACGACTTTGAAGCGCAGCGTGTGCAGCCAGAAGCGGATGAAAAAGCAGCCGACCGCGGCGAGCAGGTCGGCTTTCTTTGCCGAAGTCATTCGGCTTCCGCCCAGCGAAATGCGCCGGGATCGGGCAGGCCAAGCTGATCGAGAATGCGCGAGACGACGGTGTCGGCGAGTGCCTCGATCGTCCGCGGACGGCTGTAAAATGAAGGCGAAGCCGGCAGCACGACCGCGCCGGCTTCGGTCGCAGCGACAGCGTTGCGCGCGTGAATGAGATTCCACGGCGTCTCGCGCGGCACCAGGATTAACTTGCGCCGCTCTTTCAAAAAAACATCGGCGGCGCGCAGGATCGTGGTGTCGGCGGTGCCCGCCGCAATGCGCGCGAGGGTGCCCATCGAGCACGGCACGACTACCATCGCATCGAAGTGCGCGGAGCCGCTGACGAACGGCACGTTCATCGTCTTGTCGCCGTGCTGCCGCACGCCGTCCGGCAGCGTGAGTTCGCCGAGTTCCTCGTGAATCACCTGTTTCGCGAAGCTGCTCATCACGACATGCACCTCGTGCGCGCTCGCGTCGATTTTCGCGAGTAGCCGTTGGAAATAGATCGCGCCACTCGCGCCTGTGGCGGCGATGACGAGCCTCATTTTGTCGGCGGCGTCGCGGCGTCGGCAGCGCTCTCTTCGGCCTGCTTCTTCAGGTACGCTTTTGTCGCTGCATCCCATTTGTTCCAGTCGGTGCCGTAGTCGTCATCGAGGAAAATCTGGAGGTCGCTGATGGCCTCCTCGTGGTGCGGATGATTCGGCATTTTGGCGATGTCCAGCAGCGTCGGGAGCTTTACAGAATCGTCGCGATTCATGAGGTCGGTGACGAAAACATCGAGCACGTCTTCTGGGAGCGAGGCGTTTTTCACGAGTGGCTGCACGAGTTTGTAATCCTCATCGGAAATTAAATTCGAGATGTGCTGGGCGGCCTCCTCCTGCCCCTCCGGCGGCAGCGTGGGCAGCATGTTGATCAAAAGCTGAGCGGTTTCTTTTTCCGGGACGTTCGAGCGGAGAACTTGGTCGATTTTCGTCTCCCACTCCGCCATCGGTGTCGCCGGCTCGGCGGGTTTACCGGGTGCTGTTTTGGCCGCTTCGGCGGAGCGCGTTTTGGGAACGGCCGGCACGCTCGGACCGGTGGAAGTGACCTCGGGCACGGCGCTCGTCGTCGCCGCAGGCGGGAGCGGGGCAGCCTTCGACGGCTGCGTTTGCAAATACCAAACCGCCACTCCGCAGATGGCGAGGACGATGATCGCGAGGATGATGATGGGACGGTTTTTCATGGAAAATTATTAAGAAGCTAAAAGTGCGATCACAGATAACCGACTGCGTGCATCCGGCGCGTGAGGTCCGTCTGGCGCATCAAGAGTTGCGTGTAGATTTCTTTGTTGTCTGCAGTCGGCTCGGAGCGCGTGGTCTCGTCCGCGACCACGATTTTCGCGCATAAATCGCGGAATGTTGCGGGTTTGCCGTGAGCGGCGAGCGAGGCGTACGCGCCCTGAATCGCGGCACCGAGCGCTGCGCCCTCGGCGGATGCGAGGCAAAGGGTCGGGACGCCGAAAATATCGGCGCAGATTTGCCGCCAGACACGGCTCTTGCTCCCACCGCCGGTGAGGCGGATTTCGGTGGGCTGAATGCCGAGCTCGCGGAAGCGCGCGAGGCCGTAGGCGAGGCCGAGTGTGGCACCTTCCATGACGGAGCGCGCGAGGTGCGCTGGCGACATATTTTCGACCGTGAGCCCGTGGAGCACGCCGCTGCCGAGCGGAAGATTTGGCGTCCGCTCGCCGGTGAGGTAGGGGAGGAAAAGCAGTCCACCCGCACCTGCCGGAGCGGTGCCGACGTTGGCTTCGAGTTGCTCGTGCTTCCAGCCGAACATCTTGCGAATCTGCTCGGTGGCGACTGTCACATTCATCGTACAGACGAGCGGCAGCCAGCGGTCGGTGCTGTCGCAAAAAGCGGCGACTTCGCCCTGCGGGTCGATGACAGGCTCGGCGGAAAATGCGTAGGCGGTGCCGGACGTGCCGAGGCTCACGGTCACCACGCCGGGCTGCACGTTGCCGGTGCCAATCGCGCCCATCATGTTGTCGCCGCCACCGGCGCTGACGACCGGGCTTTTTGCGAGTCCCCACGCCTCGCGCAAATTATCGCGCAGTAGTCCAGCAGCGCGGCGGGAACTCGAGAGCGCTGGCAGCGCATCTTGCAAATCCGGGTCGATGAATTCGATGAGCGGCTCGCACCATTTTTTCTCCCGGACATCCATGAGGCCCGTGCCGGAGGCGTCGCCGAATTCCATGCTGCGCTCACCGGTGAGGTAGAGATTGATGAAGTCGTGCGGGAGCAAAACCGTCTCGAGCGAGCGGTAGTTTTTCGGCTCGTTCTGCTTCAACCACAGGATTTTCGGCGCCGTGTAGCCTGGCACGATCGCGTTGCCTGCGAGCTTGATGACCCCCTCTGCGCCACCGAATTCCGCCTCGAATTGTTTGCACTGCTCGACGGTGGAAGTGTCACACCAGAGTTTCGCGGGCCGGATGACTTTGCCTTTCTTATCCAGCGGAACGAAGCCGTGCTGCTGGCCGCTGACGCCGATGGCCTGCACCTCGCTTCTGCGTTCGCCGAGCTGGTTCAAGCAGTCGCGGACGGTCGCGTCCACAGCGTCGACCCACTCCTGCGGATGCTGCTCCAGATGCCCCGGTGGCAACCCGGCGATGAGCCCGTACGAGGCGGAGGCGGAGGCGAGGATTTGCCCCGACTCGATGTCCACCGCGATCGTTTTCGTGCTCTGCGTCCCGCTGTCGATGCCGAGAGAGATCATGAATTTAGCATTTGGGATTTAGCATTTGGCATTTCTGGATAAAATCGGACGCGACTTGGGCGGAGTTCTTAACTCCAAACTCTCAAATCTTAAATCCAAAATCCAGATGCTTACCCGACTCCTCCACACTCGATACCGCGTTCACGACTTGGAAAAGACGGTCGCATTTTACAAAGACATCCTCGGGCTCGAGGAGACGCGGCGGCACACGTCACCGCGCGGGTCGCAGCTCGTTTTCTTCAAGGCGCCGCGGAGCGAGGAGGAGATCGAGATTTGCAAATTCGACGAGAGCGGGCCGGTGCAGGTCGGGCCGGACCTCACGCATCTGGCTTTTGAAGTGGATGACTTGAAGGCATTCGCCGCGCAGGCCGAAAGCAAGGGGCATCCGCTCTCGGACGGCCCGACGGAAACCGGCAGCGGGAGCATCATCGCATTCCTCGACGCGCCCGAGGGCTACGAAATCGAACTCATCCAGCGAGCCCGCTGAAATGGAATTTGACTGGTTGGAGCCGGCGTTCGATTTGAAGAAAATCGCGCCGCATGAAATCGAGGAGTCTTTCGAGGATCCGTTCAGCATCCGCCTGCTGCCGGAGGGAGCGGAAGAGCAGGAAAGCGCGCGCTATTTCAACCTCGGAAAATGCGTCAGCGAGCGTGCGATTTTCTCGGTATTTTGGACGGATGGGAAACGCTACCGTGTCATCCTCGCGCGCGACATGGCGCCGGAAGAGAGCGCTTTTTATGAACGCAAAAACTCGGAATCGAGCTACTGACCGATGAAGGTCATCGCTGCATGGTCGGAGATTCCGGCGTTTGAAAGTGAGGAGGAGGAGGCGGCATTTTGGAGCCAGTCGCGGCTCGATGGACGGCTGATGAACGGCGCGATTTTGAAAGCCGACACGCGTGAATCGACGACGATCACGTTGCGATTCGACCCGCGGATGCTTGCTCGGTTGAAGCGCATCGCGCGGTCGCGCTACTTGAATTATCAGAGCATGATCAAGCAGTGGCTCAGCGAGCGACTAGAGAAAGAGATGCTCGACCGGGAGTTGTAACCGGGATCAGTGATCCCGTCGGGCTGAACGTCGCAGCAGTCCGTCACCGGGCTCAACGATCCAAGCTACAGTAGCTCAGTTCACGTAGGCGGCTTCGTTCGAGAGGAGCAGCGTTTGCGCGTAGGTTTCCCACGGCGTGAGGGGTTTCCGCTCCACGTAGTCGCCGACGTTGCTGATAGTGCGGACGGCCTCGTTGCGGCCCATCCCTTTCATGCTGTTCTTCTCCGATTCGGCGACCGATTTCGTCGCGCGCTCGGTGATCTCCTTTGCAGCAGCGAGGACTTGCGGCTCTTCCTTCATTTCCTTGCCGACAAACTCGAGACCCATCTGAATTTCCGTCGGCTTAGGTGCGCGCTGGAACATGATGCGGTAGATGTTGAAAATGCGGTTGAGATTGTCACGAGAGTTGACGACCTCGGGCCGAGCAATGATGCGTCGCGCGACGTCGATCGACATCGGGCTGTTCATCAAGAACAACGCTTGCTGCGGCACGACAGTGGAGGCGCGCTTGCTGTTGGGCATGTCGGGATTGCTGAAGTCGAAGTGGGCCATGACTTCCGGCAGATTGCCGCGGTCGATGTAGCCATAGACGCTGCGCCGATACGTGTAGGGCTCATCGGCGAGATTGACCGGCTGGCCTCCGAGCGTGGAATCGAGCCGCCCACTGAACACGAGCAAGGAGTCGCGCACGGCTTCAAACTCCAGCTTGCGGACATTCGCGCGCCAGAGCAGGCGATTGAACGGGTCGATGTTTTCGTAAGCCGGGACGGTGTAGCTGCTCTCTTGATAGACCTTTGAAAGCATGATGAGCTTATGGAGCTTCTTCAGCGACCAGCCCTGCTCCATGAAGTAGGAACTGAGATAGTCGAGAAGCTCCGGGTGAGTCGGAGCCTCGCTCTGCGTGCCGAGGTCATCGGGCGTCCTGACGAAGCCTTCGCCAAAGTGGTGCATCCAGACACGGTTCACGATGACTCGCGCGGTGAGCGGGTTCTTTGTGCTTGCGATCGCCTGCGCGAGTTCGTAACGGCCGCTTCCCTGCTTGAAAGAAGTCGGTTTTCCGCCGGAAAGAATCTCGAGGAAATGCCGGGGCACCACGGGGCCTTTCACGTCGGCCTGGCCGCGGATGAAGACGTTGGAGTCCTTCGGCGTCGGCAAGTCATTGACCACCATCGCACGCACGTCGTTGCCGCCACTCGTGAGCTGAAGCTCGTTTACTTTCGCGAAGAGCCAGGTGCTCCGGTTGCGAATCAAGAGCGGCCAGGTGTTAGTCTCGTTGCGCAGCGTGTTGGTATCGAGCGTTGCGGCGAGGCTGACTCCGAAAGGCTCGGACAGCAGTTCCATCTCGGCGGCGTCGAAGCCCGTGATCTTGTCGTCCTTGCCTTTCGCCGCTGTGGCAGCCTTCACGAACTCTTTGCCCTTGCCATCGACGCTCGCGAAGAGCTTCGCGTAGATGTCCACGACTTCTTCCAAGTTGTTTGGAGTCATGTCGTGAAAAGCAGCCGCGACGAGCGGGTTGATCTTCTTGTCCTTGTTGGCAGCGACGGAAGCGGCGATTGCCTTCATGCTGTCGCCGCCATCGACGAAACGTTTGAAAGGCAGGAAGACCGAATCGCCTTTTCTCAGCCGTGTCTCCAAATGGCGCGCCAGCGGGCCGTCGAGCTTCTCGCTGGTGCGAAGATCGACGGATTTCTTTTGCTGATCTTCCGGTGCATTGCCGCGGCCATAGTAGGCTGCCAGGATGTAGTCCGAAGCCTTCTGCCGGAAGTTCCAGTTCAGGTCATCGACCATCTTGTAGTAGAGGTCGCGGTCTTGCTGCTCGAGAACCGCGACTTTCTGACTGAACTCGTTGATGAGAGCCTTGTTGTTGACTTGGACGATGACCGGCTTGTCCTTTGGCTCGACGACGCTCGCGAAGATGCCGTGGAGCGCGTAGTAATCCTTTGTCGGGATCGGGTCGAACATGTGGTCGTGGCAGCGTGCGCACGCGACGGTGAGACCCAGGAAGCCTTTGCTGACGACGTCGATGCGGTCATTGATGATGTCATTTTCGCTGCCGATGCGCTGGCCGACTGTCAGGAAGCCGAGTGCCGCAAGATCGGCGGGCGACTTGAGATCCGTGAGCTTATCGGCTGCGAGCTGCTCGACGATGAAGCGGTCGTAGGGTTTGTCGTCGTTGAAGGAACGGATGACGTAGTCGCGATAGGTCCACGCGTAGGGAAAGCGGTAGTCCTTGTTGTCGTTGGTGTTGCGGTCGCCCGTGGTGTCGGCGTAGCGTGCGGTGTCGAGCCAGAAGCGTCCCCAGCGTTCACCGTAGCTCGGGGAAGCAAGGAGACGATCCACGACTTTCACGAACGCATTCGGCGTTTGGTCTTTAAGGAAGTCGGCGACTTCAGTCGGTGAGGGAGGCAGACCGGTCAGGTCGTAGGTTGCGCGGCGAAGGAGGGTTTCTTTGTCGGCGAGAGGAGAAGGCGCCATGCCTTTCTCTTCGATCTTTTGCAGGACAAATGCATCGACCGGAGTGATGCACCACGCGCGATTTTTCACGGCTGGGATCGCCGGTTTCACGACGGGTTTGTAAGCCCAGTGCTGGCGGGCTTTGTCAGTCAGGCCGCTGAGTTTTCCGCCAGTCGCCGCGCCGATGCGCGGGTCGGGAGCGCCCATTTTCACCCACTCGGTGAGTGCGGCGATTTGTGCGTCGGACAGCTTGTCGCCCTTCGGCGGCATTTGAAGGTCTTTGTCTTTGTAGTTGACCGCGGTAATCAGAAGGCTCTTCGCCAAGTCGCCGGGCTTCACCGCGGGGCCATTCTCGCCGCCCTTTAATGTTGCTTCGCGCGTGTCGAGCAACAGGCCGCCTTTCGACTTGCCGGACTCGGTGCTGTGGCATTTGTAGCAGTTTTCAGCCAGGATCGGCCTGACCTTTTTCTCGAAGAAATCGGTTTGGTCTTTGGTCAATTCCGCTGCATGAAGCGAGGCGGTAGCGGCGATTCCAGCGAGGCAAATGAAGGGCGTGCGCATGAGTTCGGTGTTCCGGGGTTTTCAAGCATCGTGCTCGTGCCCGGATTTCCAGGCACGAGCACGAAAGGTTTTCGAGATGTGAGGGGTGACTTAGGCGATGATGTCCTTAACGACTTTTCCGAAGTTGTCGGTGAGCCGGAAGTCGCGACCGTTGTAGCGATAGGTGAGCTTTTCGTGATCGAAGCCGAGCAGCGCCAGGATCGTGGCGTGGAGGTCGTGGACGTGGACTTTGTTCTCCGCTGCACGCGCGCCGAATTCATCGGTCGCACCGTAAGTCGTGCCGCCTTTGATGCCGCCGCCGGCCATCCACGAAACCATTGCGCGACCGTTGTGGTCGCGCCCAGGAGTCGCGTTTCCGTTACGGTCGCGAGTGACAGTGCGCCCGAATTCGCCGCCCCAGATGATGAGGGTGCTGTCGAGCATCCCGCGTTGCTTGAGGTCTTTGATGAGCGCTGCAGCCGGGCCGTCGATGTCCGTTGCCTTCGCCGCGAGAGCCGTCTCGAGGCCGCCGTGGTGATCCCAGCCGCCGACATCCACCTGCACGAACCGCACTCCGCGCTCGACAAGCCGACGCGCCACGAGGAGCTTCGCGCCGGTCTCGGTCTTGCCGTAAAGGCTGCGGATTTGCTCGGGCTCCTTCGCGATATCGAACGCGTCGGTGGCCTCGGTCTGCATCTTGAATGCCATCTCGAACGCCTCGACGCGCGCTTCGAGTTGCGCGTCTTTTTGCAGCGCCGCGGCGTGCATGTCGTTGAGTTTGTGGACGAGGTCGAGCTGCCGCCGCTGGCGATCCATCGGCGTGAATTGGTTGCGAATATTCAAGATGACATCATCGAGATTCATCTTGGTGTTATAGTTCACGTTGCAGCCCTGGTAAAAGCCGGGCAGGAACGACGCCTGCCGCCACTCCGGCGAGCCGCCGATCGTGATGAAGCCCGGCATGTTCTGATTCTCAGTGCCAAGGCCATAGACCACCCACGAACCCATCGAAGGCTTCGGCAACTGGAGCGACCCCGTGTTCATGAACCGCTGCGCCACGTCATGCGCCGGGATGTCCGTCCACAGAGAGCGGATGACCGTCATGTCGTCGATGCACTCGCCGAGTTTTGGGAAAACGCTGCTGACCTCGACGCCCGATTTGCCGGACTTGGTGAATTTGAAAGGCGATCCGTAAGCGAGCCCATCATGCCCCGGGATGGTCTTATCGTTGTATTTCGTGAGTTCCGGCTTCGGGTCCCACGTATCGACCTGTGAGGGGCCGCCGGAGGCGAAAAGGTGAATGACCGATTTGGCTTTCGCCTTAAAGTGCGGCTGCTTGGGGAGCAGCGGCGAGAGAGCTTTCGCAGCAGCGGGCGCGCCGATCGCGTCATACGGATTCATGCCGAAAAGCGACGCGAGGCTCATCGCCCCTAAGCCCATGCCGCTACGGATGAGGAAATCGCGCCGGGTGAAAATGATGTCGTCGAGCGAAGGGGAATGCTCGCGGAGAAATTTGTCGGAAGGAGCGCTGGGTTGTTCTGGGTTCATAATGGGTTGTTGATATCTGGCACAGACGGCAAAACCGCGCAACACTGCGGTAGTTGCGCGCGCATTTTTGCGTTTCCGCTTTTAAAAGATCGCGCCGGGCGGTCAGTAGAAAAGGCTGACGCCGAGCAGGCCACCGAACTGGTTCAAGCCAAGGTTGCGGCTTGCGAGTCCGGCGTTTGAGTTGTGCCGCCAGCCACCTTCGAGGAAAGCTCCGCAACGGTCGCTGAACAAATACCGCACGCCGATCGCGGACTGGAGATTGAACTCGAATGCCTGGCCGAGCAGCCGCTGCTCCTGGTCGTGATACGCGTCGTTGTAAGAGCCGCCCCCGCCGAGCTGGATGTAGGGCACAAATTTCGCGCCGGGCTGCACGAAATTGTAGCGGAAGAGCAGTGCGACATCCGTGAGGACGTTGCCCGGCCCGGAGACGATGCCGCCCCCCGCGACCTCGACCATGAGTTCCAGATTGCCGCGGAGGAAATTCGTGCCGGACGGATCGAAGAGCATCCAGCCAAGACGGGCGGCGCCATCGACGGTATTGAGCTCCGGCCGCTGGCGGCTGCTGTTATTGACGGAAAAATAAGCGCCGGCGCCGATCTGAAACTCGCTGCTGCCGCGATCGAAAGGCCCGCGGACGTCCACGGTCTGTTTGGCCTCGACGACTTGATGGCCCGCGTGTGCAAACGGAATCGTGCTGACTGCCAGAATGCTGAGTGCGATAAAACGAAGTGAGGACATCATAGATTTTAGATGCGTGTGTTTGTAGCCGCCGATTGCTCGTTTGCAAGCTCTCCTCCGCGCGGCCGCGCCCAACATCGCATCGGTGGCGCGCCCCGATTCGCGGAAATCCCGCGATTCTTTCACGAAACGCTTGCCATGCTCCTGCGGCGATGCAAAGTAGCCGCCCCTTTCCGCGGCTGGATAGCTCAGTTGGTAGAGCAGAGGACTGAAAATCCTCGTGTCGCCGGTTCGATTCCGGCTCCAGCCATTCTTTCCGCCGCTCCATTCCATGTCCTGTGACGTTATCTTCCCGGACTGGGTGCTAAAGGCAAACGGCCGAGTGAGGGTGATCTTCACAGTCCTCCTCCTCGCCGCGGCACACGAAGCGGCCGCTGTGGAGCCGGCATTTCGGACCGATGTGATGGCTGTGGTCTCGAAAGCTGGATGCAATCTCGGCGGCTGCCACGGAAATGCGACGGGTAAAGGTGGGATGAAGCTTTCGCTCCGCGGACAAGACCCAGACCTCGACTGGCAGGTCTTCACGCGCGAGCAGGGCGGGCGGCGCATGAATTCCATCGAGCCTGAGAAAAGTCTCATCCTTTTGAAAGCTACGGGCGCGATTGCGCACGAGGGCGGCCAGCGATTTGCGATCGACTCGCCGGAATACGCGATCCTGCTCGCGTGGCTCCGCGACGGCGCGCCCGACTCAGGCGTCCACGGCGCGCAACTCACCGGCCTCGAGGTGACGCCCGCTGAGCGGGTGCTCATCCAGCCGGAGGCCGAAGTGCGTCTGCACGCCGTCGCGAAATTCTCCAATGGCACCGAGCGCGACGTCTCGCGGATGGCGGTCTATGAGCCGAACACTCTCACCGCGAAAATTTCCATCGACGGCCTCGTCCGCCAGGAAATCGCGGGCGAAGTGACCGTGCTCGTGCGCTATCTTGACCAGCAGAAGCCCGTGCATCTCGCATTTGTCCCGGCGCGCCCAGACTTCGCTTGGCGCGACACGCCGGCGTCGAACTTCATCGACGACGAGGTGTTCAAGAAGCTGCGGACTATTCGCATGAATCCGTCCGAGCTGTGCAACGACGCGGTGTATCTGCGGCGCGCGTCTCTCGATCTTCTCGGCATCCTCCCGAGTGCGGACGAGGCACGCGCCTTCGTCGCTGAATCGGCTCCAGACAAGCGTTCGCGGCTCATCGAGGCGCTGCTGGAGCGGCCCGAGTTCGCGGATTTCTGGGCTTTGAAATGGGCCGATCTTTTGAAGATTGAGGAGAGGCAGCTCGACCCGGAAGGGATGCGAATTTTCCACGGCTGGATTCGCGAGAGCATCGCGAAAAACAAGCCGCTCGATCAGTTCGCGCGCGAGCTCATCGCGGCGCGCGGGAGCACCTACAAAAATCCGCCCGCGAACTGGTGGCGGGCCAATCGCGACACGACCACGCGTGCGGAAAACACCGCGCGCGTTTTTCTCGGCACGCAGCTCAACTGTGCGCAGTGCCACAACCATCCATTCGAGCGCTGGACGCAGGACGACTACTACGACTGGTCGGCGCTCTTCGCGCGGATCGACTACAAAATCGACGATAACAAACGGACGGACAAAAACGACCAAAAGGAGTTCAAGGGCGACCAGACCGTGCTCATCAAAGCGACCGGCGCGATCCTGAATCCGCGCACCGGCGAGGACGCCACGCCGCGCTTCCTCGGAGCCGGGAAGCCGCCTGTGGACAAGGAGCGCGACGAATTGCTCGCGCTCGCCGACTGGCTCCCGCACACGCCGATGTTCGCGAAGATGCAGGTCAATCGCATCTGGTTTCATCTCATGGGTCGCGGGCTCGTCGATCCAGTCGATGACTTCCGCGCGACCAATCCGCCGTCGCATCCCGAGCTGCTGGAGCATCTCGCCGCTGACTTTTCCGAGCACGGCTACGACCTGCGTCGTGTGATCCGCACGATCATGAAGTCGCGCACCTACCAACTCGCCGCCGAGCCGAATGAAACCAACGCCGACGACGAGACGAATCTCTCGCACGCGGTCGTGCGCCGGCTCACTGCCGAGCAGCTCATCGACTCGATGAGCGAGGCGCTCGCGACGCCGCTTGAAATCGACGGCTTCTCGACCGGCACGCGGCTCGCGCAGGTGCCGGAGGGGCGAAAACATTATCACCCGATCAAGACTGCGCTCGACCGGTTCGCCGCGAATTTTGGCAAGCCGCCGCGGCTTGTCGCATCGGACTGCGAGCGGACAAATGACACGGCGATTCCTCAGGCATTCCAGCTTATCAGCGGCCCGCTCATGCAAGAACTGCTCTCGCGAAAAGGGAGCCGCCTCGACCGCTGGATCGCCGAGGGCAAGCCGGAGCGTGAGATGATCGAAGAGTTTTTCTGGACCGCGCTCTCGCGCCCGCCGACTCCGATCGAACTCGACCGTACCTCAGATTTTCTCGCGAACTCCGCCGACAAAAATCGCGCAATGGAAGACATCGCGTGGGCCGTGTTGAACTCGAAAGAGTTCCTTTTCCGCCGCTGATCTCGCCGCGCCGCGCGGTGTCAAAAGTCGTGTCGTTGGCGCGTTTTTCACCGATGGCACGACACCCGCTTGCTATGAGTGCCTCCGCCCTATACGAAACCGCCCCGCGGCTCCCATCGCGTGAATTCCTTCTCATCTCGCACTCTCATCTGCTGGCTATTCAGCATCCTCGCGCTCGTCGCCGCGATTCCTGCGAATGCGGTTGCGCAGTTGAATTCCGAGGAGCAGGCGATCGCGAATCTCCTCACGTCCGCGTCGGGGCAGAAGCGCAAGAACATGGTGCTCGATCCCATCCTCTCGAAAGTCGCGCGCGAGAGGGCTGCGGACATGGCGAACCGGAACTACTTCAGTCACACGAATCCCGACGGACACGGCGCCAACTATCTCGTGCGAAAAGCGGGATACGGGCTTCCATCTTTTTACCCGAGCGACGGCAATAATCTGGAGTCGATCGCGGCGGGCACGACCTCGCCATCCGCGACTTGGAGCGCCTGGATGGATTCCTCCGGGCACAAGCAGCACCTGCTCGCGGAGATTCCATTTTACGCGGACCAGACCTCTTACGGAGTGGGATACTACAAGGCTCCGGGGAGCACTTACATCCACTATTGGGTCGTGCTTACCGCGCCTCCGAATGCCAACGCACAGCCGCCGCCGACTCCGCCTCCAGTTGCCGCGGTGATCGGCATTTTGACGCCGACGGCGAACGCGGCTCTCACGACTCCGGCCATCGCGATCACGGGCACGACGAGCGGGACGAAGCCTGCGAGCAGCGTGCGCTATCGCGTGGAAAACAGCGCGGGGATTGGTGAGTTCAAGACGGCAACCGGGACGACGGCATGGAGCGGTTCGCTCGCGCTCGCGCCCGGCGCAAACACGATTCGCGTGCGCAGTCTCGATTCCGCGGGCGCAGTGCTCGCGGAAAAAACGCGCGAGGTGCGATACGTCGTGCTGCGCGACTTGACGGTGTCGAGCGTGGGAGAGGGGACGCTTGCCCCGGCGGCGTTTTCCGGGACGACGCTGCGCGAAGTCGGACGCAAATATACGGTGACCGCAGCTCCCGCAGCAGGCTGGCTTTTCGATGGCTGGAGCGGCAGCGCGCAGTCTTCTGCAACGGCGCTCACATTCACGATGGAGGAAGGGCTTCAGCTCGTCGCGAACTTCATCCCGAACCCGTATCTCGCGCACACCGGCGGCTACAATGGCCTCGTCAGCGGCGGCGGGATGACTGGATTTTTGAAGGTCACGATGACCGGCGGCGGACGCTTCACCGGCGCGCTTCGCATTGGCTCGCAGCGTTACAATTTGAGCGGTCGTTTCGATCACGGCGGGAACGCGTCGCTCACGATTCGGCGCGGAAATCTCGCGCCGCTCGTGGTCACGCTGCACGCCGACCTCGTGGGCGAGACACAGCAAATCACAGGCTCCGTGAGTGACGGCGAATCGACTGCCGACATTTCCGCCGACCGCGCGCGGCAGCCGGATGAGGGTGATTCGGCGGACGCCGGGCGCTACACGGTTTCACTTCCGGCGGACGTGGAAAACCCGGATGCGAGCCAGCCGCACGGTCACGGTTACGCGCTTTTGAGCGTGAGCAAAAAGGGTGTAGCGACGCTCACCGGCAAGCTCGCGGATGGGCAACTCTTTACAAAATCGGCGACGATCTCGAAAGACGGCTCGTTGCCTATTTTCGCGCCGCTTTACGGCACCGGTTTCGTCGCGGGCATCGTGAGTTTTCGCGATAGCGGCGTGAGCGATCTCGATGGGACGATCCACTGGTCGAAGCCTGAGCGTCCGCTAGATCGTTTCCAAAAAGCTGCGATCGAGCACGACAATCCGGTGCTAGGCTCGCGCTATGCGCCGCCTGCCGCCGCGACTCGCGTGATCACCGCACCCGACTCGGAGGAAAATGTGCGGCTCGCATTTGGCGATGGTGATTTTGAGGCGAGCGTGGATCAGCCCGCGACGCTACAGACGAATAATCGAATCGTGATGCCAGCGCCGCAAATCGCCGGGCTGAGCGTCACGATCAACCCGGCGAACGGGCGCTACACCGGGACATTCACGCATCCAGTCAGCGGTGCAATGCGGCGCTTCAATGGCGTGATTTTCCAAAAACAAAACGCCGGTTTCGGATACTTTCTCGGCGTGGAGGAGAGCGGCTTCAGCGCGCTCGGTGCGGCGCAGTAGGGGGCTCACCGATCCGCCTACAGCATCTGCTCGACGAACACCCGGCTCTCGAAAAACGCGAGTTCTCCAAGCTTTTCACCCGTGCCAATGAAGCGCGTCGGGATGCCGAGTTCGTTCTGGATCGCCACGACGCAGCCGCCTTTCCCACTGCCGTCCAGCTTGGTCACGATAATGCCGGTGAGGTTGACCGCTTGGTGAAACTCCCGCGCCTGCATCAGCGCGTTTCCGCCGGTCGTCGCATCCACGACGAGCAGCCGCTCATGCGGCGCGGCGGCGTCGCACTTCGCGAGCGTGCGCTGCACTTTGTTTAACTCGCCCATCAGGTTCGTCTTCGTGTGGAGGCGCCCCGCGGTGTCGCAAATGAGGAACTCCACATTCCGGCTGTCCGCTGCTTGATACGCGTCGTGGCAGATCGCCGCAGGATCGCTGTTGTACTGCCCCTTGATTATCTCGCACCCGATCCGCTGCGACCAGACATCGAGCTGCTCGATCGCCGCTGCGCGGAAAGTATCCGCCGCCGCGAGAATCACGCCGTGTCCTTTTTGCTTGAGAAAATGCGCGAGCTTCGCGGTCGAGGTCGTCTTGCCTGTGCCGTTCACGCCGACCACGAGCACGACTTTCGGCTTAGACGGCAGCGGGCGCAGCATGAGCGAGTCGCGCGGCAGCACTTTCAAAATCTCCTCTTTCGCCACCGCCGCCACCGTCTCCGCGGTCAGCTTCGCCACATCCTCGCGGCTTTGCAGCGCCTTCAATATCCGCATCGACATCGGTACGCCGAGATCTGCGCGGATGAGCGCTTCCTCGAGTTCGTCCCAGTCCACGGGACGCCCGGTGAACTTCTGAATCAGCGTTTTGAAAAACCCGAATGCCATGCCCGCGATTCTCTAAACTCCCGGCATCGTAGCCGTCCGCGCGGGACGGTTCAGCTCGCCGCGGATGCGGTCGAGGATGCCATTCACAAAGCGGCCCGACTCTTCGCCGCCAAAGCGTTTCGCGATTTCGATCGCCTCATTGATCGACACCACCGGCGGCACGTCCGGGCAAAAGAGCATCTCGTAAATCGCGAGCCGCAGGATATTCCGATCGACCGGCGCGATCCGGTGTAGCTCGAAATTTGCCGCCCACTTTACGATCCGCGCGTCGATCTCCTCGCGATTCGCGACGATCCCGGCGACGAGCGTCTCCACGAATGCTCGCGTCTTCGCGGGCGTCTCCTTTTTGTCCGGCGCCGTCCGCAGGCTCCAAAAATGCGGGTAAAGCAGTGCCGGCTCCTCGCCGTTGAGGTCGAGTTGATACAGAAACTGAACGGCCGTCTCGCGGCCCTCGCGTCGCATTCCCATTAACAGTCAGCGGCGTGGCAGGCCGGACATGACCTGCACCATTCGCATCGCGATGCGGGCGGCTTCGATCCCGCGGTTCAGCTCCGGCTCGAGGCACCGCACGCGCGCCTGCTCCTCGTTTTTCAAAAGCAAAACCTCATGCACGACCGGCACCCGATGCGCCAGCGAGAGCCGCTGCAGCGAGTCGGTGATCGTCTTCCCGATGAGCGACGCGTGCGCCGTCTCGCCCTCGATGATCACCCCGAGCGCCATGATCGCGTCGTATCCGTCGCGCGACTCCCTTGACGCCAGCTCCTGCACGACCAGCGGAATCTCAAACGCCCCCGGCACCTCCCACATGCTCACATTCGTCCCCGGCGCGATCGCCTCCAGTTCGCGTTTCGCCGCATCGACCAGCGCATTCACGTAGTCCGGGTGATACTGGCTCGCCACGATCGCAATCGAGATCGTGCGCCGATGACTCATCTGGCGCGGCCGGGATGGTAGGATATTGGCCATAAAAAAAGGAGCGGGAGTCTAGGCGTCGCCCGCGCGAGAGCAACGAGTATCTGCCCGCGACCTAGAGCAAATGCCCCATCTTCAACCGCTTCGTCTCCAGATACTTCGCATTGTGAGCATTCGGCGCGGAGCGGATCGGCACCACCTCCACGATCTTCAGCCCGTAGCCCTCCAGCCCGATCACCTTCTTCGGATTATTCGTCAAAAAGCGCATCTTCTTCACCCCCAAGTCCACCAGGATTTGCGCGCCGATCCCGTAGTCCCGCAGCTCCGCCGGGAAGCCCAGCTTCTCATTCGCCTCCACCGTATCCAGCCCCTCCTGCTGCAGCTTATAGGCGTGAATTTTCGCCGCCAGGCCGATCCCGCGCCCCTCGTGCTGCCGCATGTAAAGCAGCACCCCGCACCCTGCCGCCTCGATCTGCGCCAGCGCGCTGTGGAGCTGATTCCCGCAGTCGCACCGAAGCGACCCGAAGACATCCCCCGTCAGACACTCACTGTGCACACGCACCAGCGTCGTGCTGTTCTTCGCGATCGTCCCCTTCACCAGCGCCAGGTGATGCGTCCCATCCAGCGTCGCCCGATACATGTGCAGATCGAAATCCCCAAACTCCGTCGGCAGCTTCACCACCTGCTCCCGCTCCACCAGCCGCTCCCGGCTCCTCCGGTGCGCGATCAAGTCCGCGATGCTGCACAGCTTCAGCTTGTGCTTCCTTCGAAATTTCAGCAGTTCCGGCAGCCGAGCCATCGTCCCGTCCGCGTTCAAAATCTCGCAAAGCACTCCCGCCGGCTCCAGCCCCGCCAGCCGCGCCAGATCCACACTCGCCTCCGTGTGCCCCGCGCGACGCAGCACCCCGCCCGCTTTCGACCGCAGTGGGAAAATATGCCCAGGCTGCACCAGATCGCCGGCAGTCGCCTTCGGATCCGCCAGCAGCCGGATCGACCGCGCCCGATCCTGCGCGCTGATCCCCGTCGTGATCCCCTCCGCCGCATCCACCGACACCGTGAAATCCGTCCGGTGGCTCTCGCGATTCTCCCGCACCATCCGCGGCAGCCCCAGCCGTTCCGCGCGCTCCTCCGTGATCGGCGCACAGATCAGCCCCCGCCCATGAGTCGCCATGAAATTCACCGCCTCCGCCGTCACCATCTCCGCCGCCATCACGAGATCCCCCTCATTCTCCCGGTCCGCATCATCCGTCACCACCACCATCCGCCCCGCGCGCAGTTCAGCCAGGACTTCCTCGATCGGATCAAACAGCGGCGCGTTCGGCATGGGATTACTTCCCCCGACCAGACCACGCCTTCCCCCCCTTGAAAAGCCGAGACTTCGCCCTTCCCCCCAGCACCCCGTCACTGCCGTGGGGAAAAAGCACGCCATCTCCAAAGTGCTTCACAGTGCCCTGCAGCGGCCCGCTTCATCATGCCCGTCGGCCCGCTTCACCGCCCCATCGAGCCGTGACACGCGGAGCCGTTCGCGGCAGCGCATAGTTAGGCGTTGCGGCTGTTGTCATTTGTTGTAAGCCGGGTTTTCGATGGTGAACTCTACAGTCTCGTCCTCGACTGGCACTCGAAAGCGGAGTTTGGAGGAGTTTCGTGGCGGCTCGTCCACGAAAATCTGGCGGAATCCGCCGCCGGCTCGATCGTCGAATGGCTCAGGCCAACCCAAGTTGGTCTGATCCCCTGAATCGGTGGTCATGATAACATCGCCCGACGGCCCGGTTTCTGGCTTCTGGGTCGCAGGATAAATCCACGCCCAGTAAATCGAGAGGGCGGTATGGGTGGGGCTTGGAACCAGTGCGGTGTCGCCGGTAGGTGGCTGAGGAATTGCGCGTTGGACTGGCCCCGGAAGGTGGTTCCAAAGCCACAGAATCGGCATAGGTGCGCCTCCGAGGTGATGTTCATCTCCGCTTCCGTAGCTGACCTGGAAGACGCGAAACTCGCCGCCACCGACAAGCGGGATGCGTGGTAAGCTTGCTGCGCGGTGAAAACGAACGAACCACACGCCTCCGAGAAGGAGCGCGACTACAATAATGGCGGTAGCGGCCTTTCGTTTCACGATGTGCGAGCGACGCCTTGTATCTCGTCTTCATGCCGAAAACGAGCTGCCAGCGTGAAGGGTTTTGGGAGAAGATGCATGCGCTTTCGGGAGGCCGCAGACGCCTGAGGGCACGGCGGAGTGATCGCTCCGCCGCGACCCTGTTCGTTAGATCGGTCCCCCGACTCTTTTGTCCACGCCGGAGAGTATCTG
>JBBQZX010000002.1:0-338576 GCA_038207335.1 Chthoniobacterales bacterium
CTCGTTCTGCATGCCGGGCACGCGCCGGTTGCGGAAAAATGGATGCTCCATCCGATCCACTGCCGGCACGAGCACAGTCGCCCGCGATGGCACATCCTCGCCCATCGGACCGGGGAGCAGCCAGCGGACATCGAGGTAATCTTCGATGAATGTATAGACACCATTGAGCGTGCCGGTGCTCGTGCCGCCTTCGGGCGTTAGCTCTTTGTCGGGTGTGTCAGGTCCGGCGATGAAGAGATTGCCGCCACGGCTCACGAGGCGATACCCTTCGAGCGGCACATCGCTCACGCTGAGGCCAGCCGCGCGCCCCTCCGGCGTGTCGCCCAGCGCGATGAACGGACTCTGCACCGGTGCGTTGCCTGCCACGATTGCCAACTTAGCTTTCGTGGATTTCTCAATGTAGCGCTGCAGCTCTTGAGCCGCCTTGCGGACGGACCCCGGCGCGTCCGCCGCATGCACGATGACAAAATGGCTGCGGCTTTCCTGGACGAGCGCGAGTTCGACTTCCGCCGCATGCGCGCAGCCGCATCCGAAAGCAGCCAGCGCGAGGGATGCGAGGAAGATGAATAGTGAAGTGATGCAAAGTGGGTGGGTCGCTTTCATGATTTGCCCTCCGCGCTCGGGGTATTCTCGCTCGACAGGCTGAAGAGCTGATATTGTTTCATTGCCAAGATGATTCGCACGGGACGATCCGTCGGCACGGACGCGGTCGGGCAGATTTCCCGACCTTGAAGCTCACTTTTTCGGCACACCGATATCGATGCGCGTGATGTTGTCGTCGCCCGCGCCGTGAACGGTGATGATCACGCCTTCCTTGATCTTGGGCAAAACCGTCGCCGGGTTCCCTGCAAACTCAAATGCTCCGCCATCGATGCTTTCGTAAACGGGCACATCATCGGCAAACTTGTTCATGTGAAGCTGATTGCCGTATTTTTTGGTGTAGGCTGGGCCGAGGTCTTTGCCGAGCATCAGCAGCCGCTCATTCTTGAACGAGATGAAGGTGCCGGTGGTGCTGCCTTTTCGCGCACCGACACGGACGAGCGCCTTGTTCCCGCCGACGATGATCCACGTTCCAGCTTCCACCTTGCTCAAGACTTCAGCGGTGCCTGCAGAGATGTAGGAGTTGGAGGCATTGTCCCAGCTCACGACTGGCGTTTTCTCTGCAATGTTATTCCAGACCAATCCGCCGTAGTTGCCCTTGAGCGTCAGCGTGCCGTCCTTGAACGACACGAATTTGCCGTATCCGCCCTTCTCATTCTGGCGGGCCTTGTCCGGTGCTGCGGTGGTCTCCGATGCCTTGCCCGCCGGCGGCCCATTCTTCACGCCGATTTCGATGCGCGTGAAGTTTCCATCGCCCGGCCCGAAGTGAACGGTGACCAGCGTCCCTTCCTGGATCTTCGGCAAAGCGGCGGAGGGCGTGCCCGCCCGCACATAGTCACCGCCATCAATGCTTTCAAAGACCGGGAGTTCCTCGGCAAACTTTTGGAACTTAAGCTGGTTGCCGTATTTCTTGGTGAAGCTGTTGGAGTGAGATCTTTTCCCAGCAGCAGCATCTGGTCGTCTTTGAAAGACACGAAGGTGCCGGTGACGCTGCCATTTTTCCCGCCGACATAAATTTTCTCCCGGCGTCCATTTTCCATCGCGGGGACGCCGATCCATGTCCCTCGCTCCACTTTATTCATGCTCTCCACGGTGCCAGACGGCAGGTTCGCATTTGCGGCATCGTTCCAAAGAACGACCGCCGTGCTCGCGGGAATGTCATGCCAGACCAATCCGCCGGACTTGCCTTTGAGCGTCAGCGTGCCGTCTTTGAATGACACGAACGCGCCTCCTCCGGCCTTGTTCTTCTGGTCGGTGCTCTCCAGTGCCGGAGCCTCTTTCGGCTGCTCGGCTTTGACCTCTTGCGCACGCGTTGCACCCACCAGCGTGAGCGCGGCAATCATGAATGCGGCAGCCAGGCCCCACGCGGGATGTGTTCGGCGATGAGTGGCGATGGCGCGAATGCGCGAGCGCATCCCGGCGCGCTCGAAGATGCCGACGAAGGCGAGGCCAAGCGCGGAGTGCGAAACGGAGTTTTGCAGCTTCAGCAACGCATGGCCGTAGTCGGCACGGCGGTCTTCCGCATCGGCACCGAGCACCTGCGCATCGCACGCCGTTTCGCGGTCCGCCCTCATGCGGGCAAAGGCCAGCCAGAGCAGCGGATTGAACCAATGCAGCGCCTGAAGCACGCACAGCAGCCAGTTCAACGGCAGGTCGTGGCGTTTGAGGTGCGTGAGTTCGTGCAGCAAGACCATGCGTGCCTCACCAGCGGAAAATCCCTTTGGAAAACTCGCCGGAAGCAGCAGCACCGGACGCAGCAGACCCGCCACCGCCGGGCTGTCCACTGCTGCGGACACAATCACGCGCGGCAAACGTTTCACGCCGAGTTGCTGCGCGGCCCGCGCGACCGACTCTTCGATTTCCGCGCTTGTCACCACCGCATCACGCGCGATCCGGCGCAGGCTCCGCCGATACCCGACGCCACCGACGACCAGCACACCACAAGCCCCGAGCAACCACGCCGCGAAAACGATTTGCCACCCGCCCGTCCGCCACGATGCCGGCTCTGCTACCGCCGTGATGTCGGCAAACGCTTCCTGCTCCACCGCGGACTGTGCCTCGGCGGACGATGCGACCGCTTGAACGATGAGCGGCTTTGAAAGAAAACCATTCTCCGCGCTGAAGCGGCTCGCAGGCAGCACCGGCACGAGGAGCACCAGAACCACCGGCAGCCACAGTGCATGACGCCACCGTGCGGGCAGCCAGCGACTGAATGCGAGTTGCAGCCCCAGCACCGCGAGTGCGAGCACGGATGCGCGCAAGCTCGCGGACAGGAGCCATGGGATGAAAGAATCGAGGGTGTTCATAAGGTTGTCGTGGAGGGTTCAGGATTGGTTCTTGAGAGATTTATCGAGCATCTTTTTCAACTCGCGCACCTCTGCCGGCGTGAGCTGCGCGTTTTGCGCGAAGTGGACGAGCAGCGGCTTCGACGCCCCGCGGAAAATGCGCTGCATGAAGGACTCGCTCTCCGCGCCCACACACGCCTCGCGCTTCACCGCAGGTGAGAAGACACGTGTGCCGCTGGCATTCTCGCCCGTCTTCAGCGCGCCTTTGTACACCAGTCGCGTCAGTAGCGTGCGGACCGTGTTCTCCGCCCAGTTCATGGTGGGGCGCAGGGTTTTGGTAATCTCCGAAGCAGTCTGTGGCGCGCCCTCCCAGATCGCCTCCATCACTACCCATTCAGATTCGGAAATGTCAGGCGGTTGCATAAGGTCGAGTCACTACTACGTCCGTAGTGACTCGTCAACGACAAATGTAGTGATTGTGGTCAGGGAGTCCGTCTTTGGAACCGCTGGGCGCAGGGGTTCCGATTGTTTTGGGCGTTTCATCCAGACAACTTACTTCCAGCCAGCTCGTTGGAGAGCGCGTGTCAAAAGGAACTCTGCGCGGCGCTGCATCTTCTTTCCCTGGATGTTGATGGCCGACTGGATGCGGCGGTCATAGCTCTCCACGTTGGTCACGTATTTCACCGCGTTGGTGAGAATGATGCGGAAGAGGCTGAACGTGTTGAGCACCGCCGCCGAACTGCGCTTGGAGCCATGACGCGCGACCCACGCAGGCAGCTTCACGCCGAGCTTCTGTGCGCCCGCGTTCCAGCCGGCGGCGAGTTCGCCGACCCGCTTGAGCGAATCGCGTTTGAGTGCGCGCAGCGCCTAGGCATCCACTGGATACGGGCTCTTGAGACTGCGCGGATTGATGCGACCGGAGTGCGGATCGCGCAGGTGTTTGTGGATCGCCACCGGGTCGCCGAGCGTCACGCCTTTGCGCCGCGCTGCTGCGACCATGACGCGGGCAAGGTCAGCGATGATGGCACCTTCGCCCGCCTTCTTCGCCGCGCTGCCACGCTTGCCTTTCGATGCCGGCGGCGTGATCGCGACGACCTCTTTCACGAAGCCGCGCGCGGCTTCCTCGGCAAGCTCGCGCCGAGACTTCTTCACATGCGGCGCGAGCGCTTTGATGCCGCGCTGGATCGGTTTTGAGATCAAAACGAACTCGTGTGTTCATCGGGTCGCCAGTTCGTCAGCAGGGCTTCAAGCTGAGTGGTCGCGGGCGGTGCGACCGGCACCGTCCACACGTCATGCGCCCGCAGCGCGCAGTGCTGGTATTGCAGGAGCCGCGCGAGCGGCAGCTCCCAGAAGATGAAGTGTTCCGACCAGCCCGTTTCTCACGCCAGTGTGAAGACGAAGCTCGCCGTCCACACCGGCTCGATCAGTTTGGGGGAGGCTGCGCCTCTTTTTTACCGCCATTTGGCCGGCTGATAACTTCGATCTGCGCGGCCTCGATGGCGGTGAGGTTGTTCTCGAGTTGCTGCATCGCCGTGAACATCGCAGTCACCGGAAGTTCCAACTCGAAGGGCAGCAGATACTCGTCCTCGAATGCCTGGCGGTTTTCGCGTGCGAGCTTCACCGCTTTCTTCACCACGTCGAGCGGCTGCGATTGGATGAAAAGGAACGTCGTGAGCTGGCGCTGCTTGTCATCGGCGGAGAGCGCTTCGACCTGCTCCTTGTCGCCGCCCACGACCATCGTGAGGCCGAGCGCCCGGCAGATCGTGAGTGTGCCCGCCGAGAATGGCCGCAGAGTGATGCCGCCTGCTTCGGGCGCGGGCGTGATGAACGTGTCGATGTTGGTCTGAGTCCGTTCGTCAGTGTTCATTTTTCGAGAGCGGTGAGGAGTTTCTGTCGGCGTTCTGGCGTCGCATCGAAGGGAACGAGCACGAACCGTTTGCCTTTGCGGATCAGCGCGACGGGAGCGAGTCGCCCAATCTCCGCTGCGAGCAAGCCCGCGTTGCGGAAAGCCGTCGCGATATAGGCGAACGGATGCTCGTTGTTCTGAGTGGCCCACACCGGATCGTGCCATGCTTCGATAAGCTTCCGGGCGTCGTGCTGGCCGCAAATGCTCTTCGCCTTGAGCGTCCACGTCACGAGCCGTCGCTCCGTGTTCTCGACCAGTTCGCGGGTTTCAAGATACGGGCAATCGTCATCGAGCGGATGCCGATGGCGGTGAGCGCGGCCACGAGCCGCAGGAGATTGAGCGCGTTGGCTTCGGTTTTCACCTCGGCGCGCAGGATGCAGAGTTGGTCGCCTTTTTTCATAAATCAGTTCACCGCCTCCGCGGTTGGGTAGTGCTTGAAGCTGTATTCCCAGCCGTCGAAGTCCTCGTTGTTCTCGCTCTGCCTCACGTTGGTGATGACGGTCACTCCGCCATTTGGAAGCCCGCTCACGCCCGGATCGCCGACACCCGGCACCACCGCGAGCGCGCCGTGGCCTTTCACACTGCCCTCCGTCATTTTGCGATACGGCTTCACGCGGGCGATCTCGCCATCGCTGCCGGGTAGTTCCTTGACCTGCACGCTGTCGTCGGTTTCCACCGAATCAATGAGCGTACCGGTGTGGCGGCTGATGCCGAATTTTACGTCGTTGGCGGGCATGACATCGGATCGCTGTCAACGCTCAGACCGGGCCGAAGCCGAACCGATACTTCAGCTTCGTGGCGAAACGAGCCTCGCCCGCCGTAGGTTCTGTGCCGAGTGGGGCGTAGCCATAGATGTGAAGCCTCCCGGTGGCGTTGAGCGCGGCGATGACGACCGCACGACTCGCCAGAGTAGCTCGCACTATCTCCGCTCGCTCAGCGGCGGCGAGGTTTATCGCGGGAAGAATCTGCCGGAGCTGACGGGCGCGTATGTCTTCGGCGACTTCGGCACGGGCCGCGTGTGGGCGGCGAAACACGACGGCACAAAGCTCGAATGGACGCGCGAGTTGCTCGACACGCCGCTCGCGATCACGCACGTCAGCGCCGACGCCGCGGGCGAGCTGCTCATCGCGGATTACGGCAGCCCGGTTTACGGCGCGGGCGTGAGCGGCGGCATTTATCGCCTCGAGCGCGCGCCTGCGCTGGCGACTGCGCCGCCCGAGTTTCCGCGCCTGCTCAGCGAGACGGGGCTTTTTTCCGACATGGAAAAACTCGCGCCGCTCCCCGGCGTGCTTCGCTACGAAATCAACGCGCCCGGCTGGCACGACGGCGCGACCTCCGAGTATCACCTCGCGCTGCCTGGCGACGGCACGCTCGAATTCCGCCCCGCGAAAAGCTGGCAGGCTCCGAACGGCACCGTGCTCGCGCAGACGCTCACGCTCGGCGGCAAGCGCATCGAGACGCGCGTGCTGGTGAAGGAGCAGAACGATTGCGCCGCCTACATCTACGTCTGGAACGCCGCGCAGACCGACGCCGCGCTCGCCGAGAAATCCGGCGCGGACATCGAACTCGCCGACGCGCAGCCGTGGCGCGTCCCGAGCCGAGCCGAATGCATGATGTGCCATTCGCGGCAGGCGAATTTTTCCCTCACCCTCCACGAAGCGCAGCTCAACCGCGGCGACCAACTCGCGCGCTGGGAAAGCTTTGGCCTGCTCCGCGCGGACGCTGTCGCTTTTGAGCGCGAACGCAACTTCACCGAAAAACTTCCGCGTCCCGCAGAATCCGCCCCAGACCAGCGCAAGCCCGCGCTATCATCGCTTCTTCCGCGCGATCCGGATCGTCTGAAAAAGTTCGCCGCAACCGATGACCTGCACGCCAGCCTCGACGCGCGCGCCCGCGCTTATCTCGGCGTGAACTGCGCCCACTGCCACACGCTCTACGGCGGCGGCAACAGCGCGATGGACTTCGACTGGCTGCTCCCGCCCGACGAAATGCACGCCCTCGGCGAGCCCGCGAAGCACGGCGACTTCGGCCTCACCGACGCGCGCGTGATTGCCCCCGGCACCGCCGCGCGCAGCGTCGTCATCCCGCGCGTGAGCATCCGCGGCCCCGGCCAGATGCCCCCGCTCGGCACCCGCATCGCCGACCCCGACGGCGTGCGCGTTCTCGTCGAGTGGATCGAGTCTCTGCGGAAATAGGGGGGACGAGCGACGAGTCGGGATACTTATCGCTTTCGCGAATCGCTCGACGGCGCGATCCACGTCGGCACGGCGACATACAATCACAACGCCTTCCGCGTGGAGTTCGATCCGCGCACCGGGAAGCAGCGAACCCGATTTCGACGATCAGGCGATAATGCATCGGCATGAGCGCATCCGCGTGGAGGCGCAGCCCAAAGCCCGCGGGCAACTCGGCGGTGAGCTAAAGTTAATGCTTCAGGTCCCGATCGTCCCGGAAAATGCGGAGAATCATGCGGGTGTTGGCAATTGGTATGGTGGCCGATAGATGAAGGGCATGTTTCGCCGCACACTTTCATCAGCACCCAAGCCGCAATCGGCGCCGGTGCGGTGGCGTGAGGCTGCCACGGGGAGCGAGTGCACTTTGCATCAACTCTCGCCCTACATCGGTAAGCTAAAGAGTTCGATCGCGGGCGACCTAATCGCGCAGTTCAGCAAAATCGGTGAATTGATCGTCGATCCGTTTTGTGGCGCGGGCACAGTGCCGCTTGAGGCTGTGCTTAGGGGCAGGCGTGCATTCGGCGCGGATATCAGCCCTTATGCCCGAGTGCTTTCTTCGGCGAAACTACACCCCCCCACCTCGATTGAAAGGGCGCTCGCGAAGGCAGTGCGTTTGCATGAGGATTCGGGTGAACTACCAGAGCCGGATCTCCGAACCGTGCCACAGTGGGTGCGGCGATTTTTTCACCAAGAAACCTTGCGTGAGGCACTGAGGCTCGCCGCCGTCTGCCGGAATCCGGGAAACGAGTTCTACTTCGCGTGTTTGTTCGGGATTTTGCATCATCAGCGCCCGGGGTTTCTGTCATATCCGAGCAGTCATTTGGTGCCGTATTTGAGGAGCAATAAGTTCCCGCGCGAGCGGTTCCCAGAACTCTACGAATATCGGCCAGTGTTGCCGCGACTCCTGGCGAAGGTTCGCCGGAGCTTCCGACGCTCACCGGCAAATGCGAAGTGGTCTGCTGCGTTTCGGGAATGTGCTGTCGAGAACCTGCGTTTCCCGTCGCGCTTCGACGCCTTGATTACCAGCCCGCCATACATGAACGCGCTCGACTACCAGCGCGACAACCGACTGCGGCTTTGGTTCATCGACCCACGCCTTGTCGATTCTTCGATGGATGAGGCGACGCGAACTCGCGAGTCTTTCGTCTCAGCGATCGAAAGCGTCGCCACGAAAGCCGAGCGTGGACTGCGCACCTCGGGCCACTGCGTCTTCGTTGTCGGCGAGCAGTCGAAGCGAAAATTCGAGGCGCACCCGGCGCAGAGCGTAATCGACACCATGAGCCAGCACGCACCGTCGCTGCGCTTGCAGCAGGTGATCGCCGACTATATTCCCGACGTGCGCCGGACACGGCGCGAGTGCAGGGGTGTAAAGCGAGAGATGATTCTCGTCTTCAAGCGCCGCTGAACCGATGCGAGCCAACCTGCCCGACAAACAGTATTTCAAAGGGAAGCAGGTTCCCGGTCGTGCCGACCTGCTCATCACCGAGTATGTGAACAGTGGAAATAACGCACACGTCTTCAAGGCAAGGCAGAGAGCTAGCCGGGACGTAGCGTGCAAGATCATCCCGCGCAAAAATCTCGCGGGTGGTGGAGACACCGCACTTTGGGAAGATGAGGTCAGGAAAGCTGACGTCTTGGAGAACTCTGTGGTGGTGAAATGCGAAGGGGTCAGCGAGTGGAAAGACAGTGAGGCTGGGATTGATTGCATCGTCTTGGTCTTTCCCTTCATTGAAGGACGGAATCTGCGCGATACCCTTGCGGACAAAAGCTCGCCAATCACGATGGCGTTCATCTCGGTCTGTCTTGAGACATTACTTGAACTCCTCGCCGAGATGAGTGCCCTTGGCATTTCCCACGGCGACCTCCATACGGGAAATATCATCGTCGAGCACAAGCGTTTCGCACTCAGGGACTCACCATATGCATTTCGTGTCACTGACTTTGGAGTAGCCGACGTAACGAGCGATCCGGGACCCCGCGATGACTTTCATCAAGTCGGCGCCGTCCTGCATGAAATGCTCGCCGCCGTGGATTTTCAGGCACCAGGCGCACCAGAGGACAAATACACCTTCCTTCAGCTGCGCGATTTGTTCATTCGCAGCCTGACAGACGACGATCCGACCCGCAATCGGTTTGCGAGGCAAGCGGAGCTGCTCTTCACCGAGTTGCGATCGCTGCCTGCAAAGTTCCGCAACTCCCACGGAGGCAAGGTGGAGATGACTTCGCCCTTCGACTTTCTAAGTTGCGAGCAGATCGGGGATGCCGCGTTGCTTGAGGCTTTGTATTCTCACCTGTTCCTCGGAATCGAAAAAGTCTGCGGACGCAATAATATGGTCCTGACCGGCCCGCGCGGGTGCGGAAAATCGACGGTCTTCAAGAGTCTGAGTTTGCCGCACCGCGTCAAGGTTACCGATGCGTCACCCGCAGGCGTGAAATTCATCGGAATCTATTACCGATGCGATGATTTGTATTTCGCATTTCCGAGCTATCGATTGCCTGAGCGTCGTGAAGCGTGGGACATTCCGCTGCATTTCATCACGACCACGTTACTCGCTCTCCTGCTGGAAGCTGTCGGCGAATGGGCAGAAATTCACTTCCGAGATGAATTCCATCGGATTCAGCCTTCAGTCTGCGAGCGCTTGTGGGAAGCGATCGGATTGCCACCGCCGCAGCAACCAGGGGCGTTCAGCTTCGCCGTTCTCACCCGCGAGCTACAGAAGCAGCGCAAGAAAGCGACCGAGCGCCAGAAGGTCGCACACAAGCTTGATCGCGGCCTTGGATACAATTGCGGAGTTGGCGTTCTCACCAAAGCCTGCGAGGTGATTTCGGAGGGATTCCCCTTCTTGCGGGAGCGACCGATCTACTTCTTTGTCGACGACTATTCATCGCCCAAGATTAGCGTCAATTTGCAGCGGAACCTCAACCGTTTACTTACACAACGGACGTCGTTTTGTTTTTTTAAAATCTCAACGGAAAGCCCGGTATCGTTTGAGCGAGAGGATGTGGACGGCAAGCATTACCCTGAAGGTCGCGAGTTCGAGCTTCTAAATCTCGGCGTCGTGTTTCTGGCAGCGAGCGACGATGCAAAGCTCAGCTTTGTCGAGGACGTATTTACGCGTCGCTTTGCGAAAGCTACTGACAAGTTCCCCGTCGCGCATTTGGAGGATTTGCTCGGTAGCAATCGGCAGCAATCACATAACGACCATGCACGGCAGATTCGGGAGAGTGCGTTGGGCGGTGGACCTAAACTTCTGCTCTGGGGCAAAGAGACACTCTGCGAACTTTGTAGCGGTGACATCCATTATCTCATCGGGTTGGTTCGCGACATGGTGGTGCGCACTGGCGGCACCGCCGAGATTGAGAAGTCCCTCGCAACGCCACGCGTTCCCAAGGAAGATCAGAATCGCGAAATTCGAACTGCAGCGGGCGCCTTCCTAAAAAGCCTTACCGGCATCGTGAAGCACGGGGATCGACTCAAGAGAATTGTCGAAGCCTTCGGAACCGTCGCTTATACCCACCTACTCTATCGGGATGCGCCGAACCAAAAAATGAGCAATTACCGATTCCGAAGCAGGCGACAAGAATTGAGCCGCTTGAGGAGCCAAAACTCACTCCCGATGCCGAGCGCATATACAACGAACTCCTGCGCTATTCCGTTTTCATCGAAGATGTGCGGGGCAAGAGCCGCCGAGGGCACGTCGTGGCGCGACTTTACCTGCGTCGCTTGCTGATTCCCCATTTCAGCCTTACTTTCAGCACGCGTGATTCTATCGAATTGGAGCCATCCCAAATCGAAGTGCTGCTCACCGATCCCGAAATCTTTTTGAAGGCGAAGCGCTTGAAGGGTGTATCAGACGATGAGCATCCGACCTTCAATTTTGAGCCCACTTAACTTATGAACATCTCGACGCCCGACGAAACTCTGCTCGCGATCTCAAAGCCGTCTTTAGCGGAACTGGGGGATCTCGTGCTTACGGAAGGGGACACTCTTGTGCTCAGCGCAGGTTTTGAAGATCGAGCGTCTGCATTCTTAAATACTGCGTTGGCCAGCGGGCGGAGCTTCCGTGTGATCGTGGTCGATTATCTCCCGCAAAATCCGCAGAATCGAATCGCTGCCGCACTCTCGGCGTGTGCTGAGCATAAAATCACCGTCGACGTCCTCACCTATGATCGAGAGAACCCGGCCGGCTTCGGGGATGTGCTTAGTACCTCTCTTGGCGATCGGTCTGGACGAACCTTCATCGACATCTCGGGAATGTCGCGCTTGCTCATCGTGCAGACTTTGGTCGCGCTGCACGAGTCGGATGAGAGCCTGCAACGCACGTTCGTCATCTACACCGAGGCTGCCGAATATCCGCCGACACTCGAAGTTGCCCAGGAAGCACTGCGCGCGGCGGAAGAGAACCCCGCCGAACCGATCCATTTTCTGGCCTCCGGCGTTTTTGAAGTAACCGTATTGCCGGAACTCTCTGCGGTTGGCTTCGCTTCCTCGCCAACGCGGCTGATCGTTTTCCCGACGCTTGACCCCGTCCACCTTACTGCGCTGTTGACCGAGCTTCAGCCAGGCCAACTTACCGTCATCGAAGGACAGCCGCCGAGCCCAGCTAATCAATGGCGGCCCGGCATCATCGCGCAAATCAATGAACTAGAACGGCTCCAGACGCAAACCGGCGCCGAACGCGAGATGACCAGCACGCTAGACTACCGCGACACGCTCGACCGCCTACTCCGTCTGTATGCGAAGCACGGCATCCGCGAGCGGATCGTTCTGTCGCCAACGGGGAGCAAGATGCAATCGGTCGCAGTGGGGTTGTTTCGAGCATGGGTTCGCGATGTGCAGATTGTCTATCCGACCTCCAGCGGTTTCTGCTCCTCCGAGAGCTACACTGTTGGTGTAGGTCCTATTCGTCTCTTAGCTCTCACCCCATTTTCAAAAGAAGTGAGTGAAGAAATTCGGGCTGTTGCATGACCGCACGGCGACCATTTTTTCGATCGGATCGTCGAAGAGCTTGGAAATCGCCTCATGTTTCCCGCACGATCTCTGTAGTCCTTTAATCCTCGCGCATGGGGATGAAGGTGCAGTGGCGGAGCTTTTCGCAATCGGTCCATTCGACGAAGGCGAGCTGGCAGACCAGCTTGGGCTTTAGCCAGCGGCATTCTTTCATCTTCTCGGTGGTGAGCGCTTCGCCCCATCGGGAGGCTTTTCTGGCGAAGGAGTTAGGTCTTTGCCTTCAACAAAGGGATGACGCGGGCGGCGAGTTTCTGCAGCGCCTTCACGCGCCGCCGTGCGTCGGCTCCAGCGGCTGGCCGTCGTGTAGTCGATACTGACGGCATGCACCTACTCGTGGAGTGGATCGTGTCTCTGCGGAAATAGGGGCGAAGAAGCGCGGGCGGCGGCGGTAGTTTGCGTGCCGTCCTTTTTACCCGATGAAAAACCTCCACTACTTTCTCGCTGCACTATCTCTGCTCACGACCGCTGGCATTTGCGCCGAGCCGCCCGCTTACGTGCCGGCGACGGCGTTTCACATCCTGCAGGAGACGACGAGCGATGAGTCGGGATACTTTTCCCTCTCGGAATCGCTCGATGGCGCGATCCACGTCGGGACGGCGAAATACAATTTCAACGCCTTCCTCGTGGAGTTCGATCCGCGCACGGGAAAGCAGCGAATCGTGCTCGATACGAACAAGACGTGCGGGCTGACGGCGACGGGCAACGCGGCGCAGGCGAAGATTCATACGCGCAATTTCACCGGGCCGAGCGGGCGCGTGTATGTCGGCTCGAAGCAGGGCTATTTCAAAAAGGAAGACCCGTCGGAGTATCCAGGCGGCTACGTGATGACTTACGATCCGCGCACTGGCCGGACGGAGAATCTTGGGATGCCGATGGCAAAGGAGGGCGTGATCGACGTCGTCGCGGATGAAGCGCGCGGGCGGCTCTATGCGGTGACGTGCGAGGAACAGCACTGGATGCTCGGCACACTCGCCGGCGCGCCGTGGCGCGAGCTAGGGCCGATGCTCACGCCTTACGCGGCGACGCTCGTGGATGCGCGTGGCGTGGCGAGCGCGTTGACGAAGGACTTCCAGCTCGCGCAATTTGATCCGGCGACGGAGCGCGTGACGATGCGGCCCATTTCGCTCGACGGAAAAACGTGGGCGCGCGCGGGCACCAGCTCGATCCCGATCTGGCAGCTCGACCCGGACGGGCGGCACGCGTGGCTCATCCTGATGAATGATCCGACGCTGCTGCTCATCGACCTGCAATCGCCCGGCGATCAAGTCGCCGCCGAGAACCGCGGGCTGATGCTCGAGGGGAAGAATCCCGACTGCCGCAGCGCACTGACCATTCATCCCGACGGCAAGATTTACGCTTTCGTGAAAGTGGACAACACCACCGGCTTCGGCACCGGCTACCTCCACCACCTCGTCCGCTACGATCCCGCGGCGAAGCGGCACGAAGACCTCGGCGTGCTGAAAGTCAGCAACCCGGATTTCTTCGACTGGTCGCCCGGTGCCGACGGCAAGCCGAAGCCGTGGACGCATGGTTTTCACAAACTCCCGGACGGCACGCTCACGCCGCTCCACGCGCACATGGCGCTGCTCGCCGCGCGCGACGGCACGCTCTACGCCACGATTCTCTATCCCTACACGCTGCTGAAAATCGACGGCTTCAAATTGCCCGCGCCCGCGCCGACCGCCGCCGCCAAATATCTCGACGCGCTCGCCACCAAACTCACCGAAGCCGAAGCGCGGCTGCCGGAGATTACGAAACTCGCCGAGCAACTCGCGGAGCGGCATTTGCGCGGCGGCATGATCGGCTTTCCGTGGATCGGCTCGACGCTCGAACAGGAATTGATCGGCCGCAGCGGCGGGCTGATGCACATCGGCTTCGAACGCCCGTGGACAAAGGATCGGACGGCGGAGGAAAAGGCGAACGACGCGATCATTTTCGCGTGGGACGACGCGCCGAAAGCGGCGGACTTGAAGCGCGTGCAGGACGCGAAGGCGAAGGGTTTGTTCGTCCTCGGATTCGGTGCGCTGAAGTCGCCGCTGCTCGCGGAGCATGCTGCCGCCTGCGATGCGTGGATCGACTCCGGCGCGAGCGAGGATGACCGCGCCGTCGATCTCGGCGGCGGACGGCGCGCGGGGAAGACGAACTCTTTCACAAACGCGGTGAACGGCTGGCTCTTCACCGGGGAATTCGTCGCCGCGCTCACGCGTCGCGGCAAAATGCCGATCATGCTGAAGAGCGGAATGACGATTGATGGCGTGGCTTGGAACGCTCGCTACGCAGGCGCGCAATTTCACGACGACGTGACCGTGCCGCCGGTCGCGCCGGGCGAGCTGGGCCGCCGTTATCTCGAGCGCATCCGCTACATGGTCGCGCGCCTGCGCAGCACCGAACTTTCCAAGCTGCAAAAGATGGCGGCGAACATTGATGCCGAGCTGCGCGCCGGAAAAAAGACCGTCGTCGCATCAATGGGCCACATGGGAATGAATTTCATCGGTCGCTTCGACGATGCGCTTTGGGCGGTGAATGACGAAGTGAGCGATGGCCTCGAATCGCAGATGAAGAGCTACGAAAAAGCACCCGACGGCGCGCTCGTCCTGCGCCTCGGCTACGTCGGCCTACACCGCGATCTGTACGCGCTTTTCCAGCGCAAGCAGCAGCGCGTGATGCTCATTGCGGCGGAGAATCCGCGCGCGGAGTTCGCCATCCCCGCGGGCTACGAACTGCGCGCCGATCCGGGCTTCGCCTTCGGCGACGCGTGCGTTTACATCCCCGGCTATCCCATTCCGATTCTGCCGCCGAGCGGCGTCATGCAGGTCGCGGCTTACGAGGCGATCAACGTCGAGGTGCAGCAGCGGCACGCGCCGTAATCCTTTTTATGAAAACCGCACTCCTCATTATTGCACGGACGCTCATCATCCTTTCGCCTGCCGGTTACGCCCAGACCGCGGGCAAGCCGGGTGCCGACGATCTCATCATCGCGCAAGGTGGCGCGACTGGGACGACGTTGATTGTCGCTGCCGGCGCTGGGCGTTGGGAGAAACAGGCGGCTGGTGATTTGCAGAAATACATCGAGCGGATGAGCGGGGCGAAGGTCGCGATTGCCGATCAGCCGGACACCATCGTCGCGGCGCTCAAGGCTGCCGGACCGCTGATCGTCGTCGGGCAGGCGGCGATCGAGGCAGAGCCTTCGTTGAAAAGTGCGCTGGCCGCCGTGGCGAAGAAGAACCCGACGGTACGGGCGGATGCGGTCGCAGTGCGGCGGGTGAACAACCACGTTTACCTCGTCGGGACGAATGACGAGTCGCACTACTTCGCCGCGTCGTGGCTGCTCCAGCAGTGGGGCTGCCGCTGGTATCTGCCGGGGGACTTCGGCGAGTGCATCCCGGCGCAGCCGACGCTGAAGGTGGGCGCGCTCGACTTTGCGTATGCGCCGCCTTTCGAGATCCGCCACTACTGGCTGAGCTGGAATGCGGACGGCGTGGGCGTGGAGGATTTTCAGCGGCGCAATTTCATGAGCAGCTCGCGGCTCGCGGGGATGGGTCACGCGCTGGGCCAATACACGAAGGCGCTGATTCCGGCGGGCAAGACTATGTTTAATGTGCCGCTCGCCGAGGAGGCGACGGCGCAGGAAGTGGCGGCGCGTGTGGAGCCGGAATACGCCAAGGGCATCGATGGGATTTCCCTCGCGATCGAAGACGGCAACTACGTGAGCGAGTCGGCGTGGGACAAGGAATTGCAGGCCGGCTTCTACGACAAATACACGCTCCAGCCCTCGAACACGGACGCGATGATCACGCTCTACAACAACGTCGCGCGCACTCTTCGCACGAAATATCCCGCGAGCAAAACGTTGCTCGGCGGGATGGCTTACGCGAACGTCACGCTCCCGCCGCAGCGCGTGCTGACGATGGAGCCGAACCTCGTGATGTGGCTGGCGCCGATCGACATCGACCCGAATCACGGCATGGACGATCCGCGCTCGCCGCCGCGCCAGGAGTATCGCGAGATGCTTTACCGCTGGGCGAAGATCACGGAGGGGCGGCTCGCGATTTACGACTACGATCAGAGCCAGCTCGTCTGGCGCGACCTGCCGAATCCGTCGCACTTCGTCTTCGCGAAAGACGTGAAGCACTACGCGAAGGCGGGCATCCTCGGCATCGGCACGGAGAGCCGCGGGGCGACGGCGACGACCTTCCTGAATCTCTTTTTCCGCGGGCAGCTCATGTGGAATCCGGACGCCGATATCGCCGCGCAACTCGCTGAGTTTTATCCGAAATTCTACGGCCCCGCGGCGGCCCCGATGAGCGAATACTGGGGCGCGATCTACGCGGCGTGGGAGCAGACGCTTTCCACGGAGCACGAGTATTTCGTCGCGCCGGCGATCTACACGCCGGAGTTGGTGGCCGCCTTGAAAGCAAGTCTGGAAAAGGCGCAGAAGGCGATGGAGCCGCTGCGCGCGAGCGCGAAACTGGGTGCGGGCGAACAGCTCTATCTCGACCGGCTGCGGTTCACCGAACTGAGCTTTGCCGTGAGCGAGAGCTACATGGCGATGCAGCGCGCGGTGGGCGATTTGGATTTCAAATCCGCCGTGGCCCATGGCGAGCGCGGCCTCGCGGCGCGCGAGGAATTGACGAAGATGAACCCGGCTTTCACCACCTACAAAAACATCGGCGAGCACGGCTCGGCATGGTGGCCGGGCGAGGTGCAGCAATACCGCGATCTTCTCGCGAAGACCGACGGCACGAGCGGCACGATGGTCGCGAAGACGCCGGTCGAGTGGGCCTTTCGCCGCGATCCGCACGACACCGGCCTGCCGCGCGGATGGGCTTACGCCGAGCCGGATCTGGCCACTTGGAAGAAAGAAGGCGCGGCCCTCACGAGCGAGCAGCGCAAGGATTATCCCGACGCGTGGGAGATGCTTCGCACCGACATCTACGCGCAGGGCCAGGGCGTGCGACACCCCGATGGGCAGAGCTACACAGGCCACTACTGGTATGAGACCTCGGTGGATTTGGACGCCGCGCAGACCGCCAGGAAAGTCAGCCTGATGTTCCCCGGCCTCTTCAATGAATGCTGGCTCTACGTGAATGGCGCGCTCATCGCACATCGCGCGTTCAACGAGCCGTGGTGGCTGGCCGACTACAAATTCGAATGGGACGTGGATCTCACCGGCACGCTCAAGCCCGGACGCAACACGATCACCTTGCGCGGCGTGTGTCCGCATCACTTTGCGGGGATGTTCCGCCGGCCCTTTTTCCACCGCCCATCGAAGCCGTAGGTTCGCCGACGGAAGCGGTGGAACGCGGACTGACTTCTGCACTTTTTACCGTCACGGCGAACGGGCGGTTAGTGGCTGTTTATCGTGGGCCGAACGAGTGTGTGAACAATTGCTTTGCGTCGCTCTATTTCGGCGGCGAAGCGGTCCAGGTGGAGATCGTGCGGCAACGAAACCCCTGGGGCGGAACGCGATGATTCGCCCATGCTCGTCTCTCAGTTGCATCAACACGAACTCGGCCCACCTGTGCAATCCATCGTGGCGCTAACCCGCCGGGCCGGCGCATTTCTGCACGTTTCTCAAAAGGCTCTGTCCCGTTCCAGAGAACCCAGCGAGCGATAGATCAAGAGCTGCCGCGCCCCAGCGCTGGCAGGCAAGGAAATCTATTTCGAGCGAGAATCCTCCACTTGGGTTGGGGGACCATCACTCCAATTCTATGAGGATTCGATTTTTGAACCTTCCACTTTTTGCAGGGCAATCTCACCCCCATCGCGAGTAGCTCGTGCGCTCCAAAGCCTTATAAATGCAGGCTTTGCGGGCGATACGGCGCGAAACTCACTGCAAAATTGATCGAGTGGAAAAAGTGTATTTTGGCCGATTTCACGTGAGTTTCGGCAGCCGCGTCGCACGCGGAGATCGGTGCGGTTTGCGATGACGTTCCGACCGCGAAAGTGAGGATTTCGGCCTGTGCCGATAAGCCGATGACGGGATACGCCGATGAGCTGTCGCTGTCCGCCGAAGTCACGATTTCCGACGATGTTTTCGGTGACTTTCTAGCCTGCGGGACATCGGCATAAGCCGACGTGGTCATATCGGAATCAGCCGATATTGGGATGTGCTTCGGCGACTACGTGAAGCGCTTCCGCAGCTCATCGAGTTCGTCCTCGGAGAGCCCGATGAGCGTCGCGCGCCCGACGATGCCGAGCGCTGCGGCAAAGGCATCGGCAAGACTGAGTTTGTAGCCGGAAGAAAAACGCACCAGAGTCTCGGACCCGCTCACACCGCACTCCAAGCGCCGTGCGGGCCTACCTTAAAAAGCGTGCGAGATTATCCTCTTCCCAGGATTTCGCACGGCGGAACCAATGAAATCTCCGCTCGCGATCGTAGAACTTTGCATGATGCACGATCCGCCGTCCCTGAGCATCGTATAGGTCCTTCACCACTGCGTGACACATCTCGTGATAGATCACGTATTCCAAGAACCAGACCGGCACGAATGACCGGTCGAGGAGAGGATGGATGCGGATGATTTTGTCCTCTTCCTGGATCGAGCCGAAGACGATCTCGTCCTTTGGCCGACCTTTTCTCCGCCTGCCCCACACGATCGTGTAGCTCTTCAGCCGGTTGCGAAAATAGCGCGCGTTGAGCTTCGCGAAGATGATCCGCAGATCGAAGTAGCGCCCCTTTTCGTGAAACACAAATTGCCGCTGCATCGGCAGTTTGAGTGTCGAAGTTTTTCGCTTCCGTGCGGGCACGACTCGAGAGATTCGCGGCATGGGTTTCAGTCGCCTGTCGCTTTGGAAACAAGCGGTGAAGCAGGTTCGGCGGCTGCTGCGATCTCCGGGTGCGCCTCCTCGAGCCGCTTCACTCTCGCAAAAAGCTTCGGAAGTCGCCGCATGCAGACGTGCTGCTCTTTAGCGTCGCGGATCGGCACCGCAGGGGAGCCCCACACCACTTCGCCGGGTCCGAGGTTTTTGCTGACCCCGCTGCGAGCGGCGATCGTCACGCGGTCCCCGATTTCGATGTGACCCACCGCCGCCGTCTGCCCCGCCATCGTCACGTAATTCCCGAGCTTCGTGCTCCCCGAGATGGCCGCCTGCGCGACGATCACGCAGTGCTTGCCGATCACAACGTTATGAGCGATTTGCACGAGATTATCGATCTTTGTCCCCTCCCCGATCCAAGTCCTGCCAAAACGCGCACGGTCGATTGTCGTGTTCGCGCCGATTTCCACATCGCTGTCGATTTGCACGATGCCCGTCTGCGGAATCTTCACGTGCCGCCCGTTTGAGAACTCGAACCCGAACCCATCGCTGCCGATGACTACTCCGCTGTGCAAGATCGCGCGGTCGCCGACCACGCAGCGCGCGCCGACGGTCACTCGCGCCGCCAAGTGGCAATCCGTCCCGACCCGCGCGCCGTGCCCCACGTAGCTCTGCGCGCCGATCACACTCCCGGCACCGATGACCGCGCCCTCTTCGACCACCGCGTTTGGCTGAATGCTCACGCCTTCACCTAGCACGACGTCGATCCCTACGACAGCCGTCGGATGCACCCCGGGAGCAAACTGAACCGGAGGCGATGCGAATTTTTCGAGTAAGCGCGCAAAGGCAAGCGATGGGTTTTCGACTCGGATCGCAATGGGCGAAATCTCCTCAGAAAAATCAAGAGGCACGAGCGCCGCAGTCGCCCGACATGCCTTTAGCCCGGCCAGATATTTCGTATTCCCAAAGAACGTCACATCTCCCTCGCCAGCTTCAGCAATCGCCGCGACACCGGTGACGGCGCGCAAACCATCCTCGCTGGAAGCAAACTGGCCGCCCAAGTGGGCGGCCAGTTCATAAACCGTAAACTGCACGGAGGAAGCGGGTTTACTTCTTCTTCGCGGGCGCTTTCTCAGGAGCCGCAGCTTCCTTCGCAGGTGCCGCGTCTTCCTTGCCCTTGTTCTTGTTCAACGCCGTGATCACGTCGTTGGTGAATTCGTACTCATCTTTCGAGTAAAGCACGACCGGCACGCCATTGAGGCTCGGTCCCGACTTGTCGAAGACCATCTGGTAGTTCTCCGCCTTCACCTTGTCAGTGACGACCTTGTTGATCTCATCGACGATGCCACCGCGCATCCGCACGCTCTGATCCTGAAGCTGCTTCTCGCGCGTCGCGCGGAATTCGTTGATTTCGCGCTCCATGTTCTTCAGCTCGGAAACCTTCTCGTCACGCGACTTCGACTTCTGGTCTTTCGCCTCCTTGCTCAACTCGGGCTTGTCGATCTCTTCGTTGAGCTTCTTCACGTCCGCGACGCCCTTGTTGTAAACGTCCATCCGGTCATCAAGTTCTTTCTTCGCGGAGTTCCGCGCCTCATTGATGCGGGATTCCGCGTCCTTGGTTTTGTAGTAGCTCTCGAAGACCTTCTTCATGTCCACAGTGCCGACTTTCAAAGTCTGCGCAGTAGCGGAGGAAATTCCGAGCCCGAGAGTCGCGGCGATGAGTGGGAGGAGGATGTATTTTTTCATGTCAGGAATGGTGATGGGTTGCAAATTCGAGTGGCGTCAGACCACGAGGCCATCGGATTGTTCAAAATTGATAGCCGATGTTGAAATTGAATTTGCCGCTGGAATCGTTGTAGCGATCCGATGTGATCGGGATGCCGTAGTCGATGCGGATCGGGCCGATCGGCAGGTCGAGGCGAACGCCGATGCCTGCGTCGCTGTTGATATTCCCGCCGAAGCTGTAACTCCCAGAGCTCACGCCGCCGACATCGTAGAACACTGCGCCGCGCACTTTCTCCACGATCGGAAAGGTATATTCCACGGTCGCGCGGATCAGGCTCTTGCCCCCGATCGGCTCGCCGTGCTCGTCCTTGGGACCGACATCGCGGAAGTTAAAACCGCGAAGGTTATTGGCCCCGCCGAGATAGAGCCGGTCGAAGATTGGCACTCCGTCGCCCCCCGCCCATGTGGAGACGCTGGCCACCTCCGCGTTCAGCGTCAGAATCGTGTCCCACGGGAGGTGAAAGTATTTCGCCCCTTCGAGGTCGAAGCCGTAAATGTCGGTGTTGCCGCCGAGCGGGCCGCCGGCGACATAGACCTGCAAGTCCACGCGCTCACCTTTGCGAGTGAGGAAAACGGAGTCGCGTGTGTCGTAAGTGATGCCCGCGGAGATTTGGCTTTTCAGGTGGTTTCCTTCCTCGCTCTTGATTGTCTGTGACGCATCGTTATCAACATTGTGAATGTCGATTTCCTCGAGCCGATATCCGAAGCGGACAAACGTGAATTCGTTCAACGCCTTGCGAGAATTCAGGTCGAAGCCGTAGCGGCGCTCGTCATAGACCGAGCTGACGAACGATGCGTCGCGGTAGAACAGCTCGCCGCCGAGCGAGATCTTGTAGTCGAGAAAATAAGGCTCCGTGAGCGACACGATGAAATCCTTTCGACTCGTTCCGTATTGCGCGCGGACGCGGAATTTTTGGCCACCTCCGGTGAAGTGCGGCCAGTTGGTCACGTCAAAATTGCTCTGCGTGATTTCCGCGAAGCCAAGCAAGTTGTCGATCGAACTGAAGCCCGCGCCGAAGTTGAGCGATCCCGTACGCTTCTCTTCCACCACGACGTTGAGATCTTTCCGCCCCGGAACCAGCGTGTCCGCAGGATAGCTATCAACCTTTGAAAAGTAGTTCAGGTTCTGGAGCCGCTGCTTGCTAGCATCGACTCGGACGGTGTTGAAAACATCGCCCGGCGCAACCGCGATTTCGCGACGAATGACTTTATCCTTCGTTCGCACGTTGCCGGAGATATTGATGTGCTCGAGGTAGCTCTGCACACCCTCGTCGATGCGGTATGATACATTGATGGTACCATTCCCCGCGGGCGTCGGATCGGCTGCGGCCTGGAACTCGAGATACCCGCGCGAGCCGTAGAGATCCTGCATCGCGCGCACGTCGGAGCGTACACCCTGCGGCGAATAGATCTCGCCGGATTTGATTTTCAGCCCGCGCGTAAGCTCCTCTTGGCTAAAGACCTGCACACCACTGTAATTCACATTTCCGACATGATACTGCCCGCCCTCGCGGATGCTGAAAAGCACGTCAGCGTATTCGCCATTTCGCGTGATGGAAGGCGCGGCGACTTCGGCGTCGATGTATCCGCGGCTTTGATACAATTCGCGGATCGCAGTGGCATCCTGGTCGAGCCCCTCGTTGTTGAAGCGCCCGGTCTTGGTGAAGAAGCTGAGAATGTTCTTCGGTTTGGTCTTCACCACTTTCTTGAGTTCTGAATCCTTGATGACCGAGTTGCCTTCGAACTTCACCGAGCGCAGCGTTACCTTTCCTCCCTCGTTCACATTGAAAATCACACGGCTGGTGCCGAGCTTTTCGTTCATCTCCACGTTGTAACGCACATCGACTTCGGTGAAGCCCTTCCCCGCATAGTAGTCGATGATCTTTTGGCGATCGGCCTCCAAGTTCGCCTCGTTCAGAGTGTCGCCGGGCTTCACGCTGATTTCTTTCCGAATGCGGCTCGGCTTCACTTTACTGACGCCATTCAGAATGACTTCGGTGACCTGCGCCTTGGCCTGCACGACGACGATGACTTTCACCCCTTCTGCCTCGGGCTCCCCAAATATTCGGACGTTAGTGATGTTCCCAGTCGCGTAAAGATTGCGGATGTCATCCTCGACGGTCCGCTCGTCGTAGGGTTTCCCAACGCGCGTCTGCATGTTCGCGAGGATCTTCTCCCTTGCGATCGTACCGCCGCCGGCGTACTGCACCTGGATCGAGCGAACGATCGGTGCCGCGGGCTGCTGTGCGGATGCCGATAAGGTGCCGATCCACGCGGTGAGAAGCACTGCGAGGAAGGTCTGGATGAGCCTGGAATTCATGAGCATGTGTGCGGATAGATTCCTCCCCGAAGCATCCCGGGGCGGAAAAGGCGCGGATTAGAGGGACGCGGCCCCGGCGCGTCAAGCAGGGTTTTCTACCGCGAACTCGAGCCTCACGCAGGGAGCATCTTTCGATGAACCCAGACGCTATTCACCAGCCCGAGACCAAACATGATCATCCAGATGAAGGTGCCGCCATAGCTGATGAGAGGAAGCGGTAGTCCCGTAATCGGCATGAGTGCGATCGTCATGCCGACATTTTGATAGACGTGAAAAAAAATCTGCGCGGTGAACCCGATCGTTATCAGCAAGCCAAACTCATCCGCCGCGCTATAAGCCGTGACGAGGCAGGTGAGCAGCAGCACACCAAACGCGCCCAGCAGCACCACTCCGCCGACGAACCCCCACTGCTCCCCGATCGCCGAGAAGATGTAATCCGTATGCACGGTGGTGCCGGGAAGAAAGCCCTGCTCGACCTGAGTGTTCGGCGCTTTGAACCCTTTGCCTGAAAAGCCTCCCGAGCCAATCGCGATGAGCGATTGATTGATCGCCCAGCCGGCACCTTTGGGGTCGATATCCGGGTCCATGAAAGTCACGAGCCGTTGACGCTGGTACGGCTTCAACACGAAATTCATCGCGATCGGCAGCGCGGCGATCCCGATGAGCAGGATCGCGATGAGGTAACGCTTTGGGATGCCGCCAAGAAAAAGCATTGCGAGGACCGCGGGAATCCAGACGAGAGTCATGCCAAAATCAGGCTGCTTCAAGATCATCGCCATCGGTCCTCCGACGATCGCGCCGACGAGACAGAGCTTGATAAATGGGTGCAGCTTACGGAATTGGCTCAGAAAAAGCGCGACGACGATGATTCCCGCGATGAGGCAAAGCTGCGACGGCTGAAACGTGCCGATGCCCGGCAGCCTCAGCCAGCATTTCGCACCGCCGTGCTCCTCCCCAAGATGAGTGTAAGTCAACCCGACGAAGACGATGCTCACAAGATACAGAGGCAGCGCGATCCATTTGATCCAGCGATAGTCGATGAGGCTCGTGACGAAAAAGACAACCGTGCCGGTAGCCACCCAGATCATCTGTTTCTCCCAATACTTCTCGTCGGGCTTGAAAAACGTGGCGCTGTAAACGGCGATGACGCCGAAGACCGCTAGCGCCATCATGGCTGCGAAAAGCAGCCAGTTCATGCCGATCAATTTGCGGAGAAAGGGAGTCACGAAATTTGGGATTTAGGATTTAGCGTTTGCACGTTGCCGAATCGACTTGGCAGTTCGCCGCTTCCCGCGCTTCTTCACGCGAATGCAGGCACGGCGGCGAGGAGCTTTTTGGTGTACTCGTGCTGCGGGTTTTCGTAGATTTCAGTGGCGGAGGCGGACTCGACGATTTTCCCGCGATACATCACCAGCACGTGATCCGAGACGTGCTCGACCACCGCGAGATCGTGCGCGATGAAGAGGAAGGTCAGCCCGAGTTCCTCCTGCAAATCCTGCAACAGATTCACGATTTGCGCCTGGACGCTCACATCGAGCGCGCTCACCGGTTCGTCGCATACTATAAACTTCGGCTTCACCGCCAGCGCCCGCGCGATGCCGATCCGCTGCCGCTGGCCGCCGCTGAATTCATGCGGATACCGATGCCGCATCTCCGGCTGAAGCCCGACTTGCCGTAGCAGTTCCGCCACGCGATCCGCGCGCTCGCTGCGGCTCATTTTTGGAAAGTGTATCTCCAGTGCCTCGCCGACGATTTGATCGATCGGGTGCCGCGGATTCAGCGACCCAAATGGATCCTGAAAAATCATCTGCATCTCGCGCCGCAGCGGCCGGAATTCCCCCTCGCGCATCGGCAAAATATCGCGCCCCTCGAACAACACTTGCCCGCTCGTCGGAGGCACAAGTTTCAGCAGCGTCTTGCCGATCGTCGATTTCCCGCTGCCACTCTCCCCGACGAGCCCCACAGTGGTCCCGGCCTCGACTTGAAAAGAGACGTCATCCACCGCCTTCACATCGTCCGTGTGCCGGCGCATAAGCCCGGTGCGGACAGGGAACCAAGTGCGGAGATTGCGGACTTCGAGGAGCGGCATGAAATGAAATGCGAGCGGCCCTCATACTCCGAGCATCCCGGGCTCGCGAATCAAATTCGTGCGCAGCCAGTATCAACCAGCCCGCCTACAGCCTCACTCGTCCGTGCTGCTCGCCCTCTTCCAGCTCCGGCGTCGTGCCCGCCGCGTAGGCTTTCACCGTTTTGAAGAGGTATTTGATCTTGTTGAAGCCTTCGTTATCCCAAAATTCCCCTTCCTCCGGCTGCACTGCGATCAGTTCGATGTCCGGGTCCTCTTTTCCATTTGGGAACCAGACGCGATACGGCTCCTGCCACAGCTCCGCGATTTTCGCCCGATCGCGGATAAGCTCCGCATTTCCACTGATTGAGAGATACGCGCTGCGATCATTTTGGCAGACTAGGTGCACACGTGTGTCGGACTCGATCTCGTGCGCCTTCGAAGTCGCGCCGCTCGTGAAGAACCATACCCGGCAATCTTCCTCCACTTGCGCCACTGCCATCGGTCGCGCCCGCAGCCTGCCGCCGCCGGTGTGCGTCACGAGCATCGCCGTGTGGAATTGCTTCAGGAGTTTGTGAAAATGCTCGCGCTGGTCGGTCGTGGAGATGGGTTCGCTCATGCCTTTGAATCGCCGCACGCGCGCCGCCCGGACGGCTTCCGGGGCTTCACGAATTCGCTCGCCTTCCGTCCGCCACCTTCCTCGCCCAATCGCTCGCGGAGCATCATCAGCACCGCGGCTTCCTCCGGCTTGAGTTGCGCCAGCGAGCGCTCGACCTGACGCCCGGCGGCGGCATGCATCGTGGCGATCGTCTGCTTTTGAAAATAGCAATCCAGTACCGCCGGATGCACGTAGCATTTGCGGCACACCGCGGGCGTGTTCCCGAGCGTCTTCGCGACGGCCTCCACCGCGCGTGTAATGTTCCGCTTCGCCTCACGCGTCGTGGCAAATTCCTCGAACTCCCGCAACGCAATCGCAGCCAGGACGGTCCCAGCCCATGTGCGAAAATCTTTCGCCGAAAATTCCTCACCCGAAATCTCGCGCAGATAGGAATTCACGTCGTCGGAAGTCACGTCGCGCGCCTTTCCCTCCGCATCAAGGTAGGTGAAAATCTCCTGCCCCGGAAGCTCCTGGCACCGCTTCACGATCGCCGCCAGCTTCGCATCCCGGAGGTCGATCTCGTGCTTTTTGCCGCTCTTCCCGACAAAGGAAAAGTGCACCTTGCCGCCACGCACTCGAGCGTGGCGGTTCCGGATTGTCGTCAGCCCGTAGCTCCCATTCGCCTCGGCATACTCTTCGTTTCCAACCCGGATCAGAGTCGTCTCCAGCAGCCGAACCACTGCCGCGAGCACCTTCTCCCGCGGCATTCCGCGACGCCGCAAATCCCTCGCAACATGCTTTCGGAGCCGCGGCAGCGACCGCGCGAATTTCATCATCCGACTGTATTTCGAAACGTCCCGCACCTCCCGCCAGCGCGCATGGTATCGGTATTGTTTTCGTCCCCGCGCATCACGCCCCACCGCTTGGATGTGCCCGTTTTCCCTCGCGCAAATCCAAACGTGCGTCCACGCGGGCGGGATTCCGAGCGCCTTGATCCGCCGAAGGGTTTCCTCTTCGCGGAGAATGCCCCCTTTCACATTGCGATACCGAAACGAGCCGCGCCAAGCCTCTCGCGTAAGACCCGGCTCGGCATCGTTAACGTAGCGCAGCCCCGCCGCCACGGCTGCGTCGGACATAAGCGGCGCATGCTGGCCACCAGACATTCGCCAGAAAACAATACTACTTTGCCGCGTCCGTTCCTTGCGCCCGCCGCTTCGCCTCTTCCTTGGAAATCTCGGCCGCTTTCTCGTTGACCGCAGACGTCCCTGTCGTGGGAACCGGAGTGATCGTCGCGGCGTTCGTCACGGGCGTAGTTACCGTGGTTGTCGTCGTAGTTGCGGCTCTTGGGATGATATTACTTGCTGGCGAAGTTGCGCCACTGCCGGCTCCGCCCTTTTCAAGGTCGATGATCGTCCCGTCGAAAGTCACCAACTGCGTTTGCCGAAGCGGAAATTTCGTCCCCTCGGCCGTGGTCACCGTTCCATCCATGCCGACAACTAACCCGTTGGGCAACTTCGTTACTTTTGTCATCTTTTCGATCACCCCGTTGCGGGTTATGAGCACATCCGAGCCGGACAGGGTGATGCCATCACGAGCGCCAAGTCCGACAGCACCCGTGTCTGGCACCGCAGGTGCCAACGGCTTAACAGGAATGGCAGGCACCGTGATCTGAGCCACGGCGGAGCCAGCAAGAAGACCGGCGATGAAGATGCCGGAGACAGAAGTATAGAGGGTATTCATATGATCAGTATCGGCGACCCTGCGGCCGGTGGCCTGCGCGCAGGTGCTCGCCGGCTTTTTGGCTTACAGAACCACTCGCACATCGGTGTGCCGCGAGGCGGGAGCGTTGTGGTAGCCGTTGCTGTGGTAGCCGTTGCTGCGGTAGTATTGGCCATCCCGGTAGTCGTAGCCCTCGCGATAGTGCGAGTCACGGTAGCCAGGGCGCGTCTCGTAGTAGGTCGTTGAGTGGTGGTCGGAGTATCCGGGCCGCCCGTAGTAACCGGAGTGACCATTGGTCGTGTGTTGTACCGCCACATCTTCGACGCAGCCCGTCACCGCGAGCATCGAACCCGCAGCAATCATCAGGAGTATCAGCTTTTTCATGAAAGCGAATCGCGCGAGCCTGCTCTCGCGCGTCCCCGAGCGGAGACAAATGCACGTGCCGTTTGCCTCAACTCAAAAAAAATTTGAGCGCATCGCAGCCTTCGCTGTCTGAGACTGCCCCGCATTTTTAATGACCCTGAGTTGCCTGAAAGTTCGCGTCCTGCTCCCCGCACTTCTCGCGGTGAGCCTCGTTCCGAGTGCGCTGGCGGATAGCTCCCCGTCCAGCGAACCTAGTGTCCTGGCGGTGAAAAAGGCGTTGCCCGCGGTCGTCAATATCAACACCGAGCGCATCGTGCAGCGGAGCGTTCGCGACCCCTACGAAGAGTTTCTCAACAACTACTTCGGCGGCGCCGCCCGGCCGGCGCGCACGCTCCGGCAAAAAGTGCAAAGTCTCGGCTCCGGATTCATCGTCGATCCCGCGGGTTACATCGTGACTAATGAACACGTCGTCGAGCGCGCAGCAGACCTGAAAATTTCTGTCACCACTCCCGACGGCAAGACCTACGACGCCAAATACATCACCGGCGCGCCCGATTCGGACCTCGCTTTTATCAAGATCGAAAGCAAGACGCCGCTGCCATTCATCAGCCCCACGGATCTGTCGCCAAATCTTTTGGGCCAGACCGTGCTAGTCCTCGGCAACCCTCTCGGCTATGGCAGTTCCGTCTCGCGCGGCATCCTGAGCGCGAAAGGCCGCTCCATTTCCGTGCAGAACGTCGAATACAAAGACCTCTTGCAGACCGACGCAGCGATCAATCCTGGGAACAGCGGCGGCCCGCTCGTCGATCTCGATGGCAAACTTGTCGGCATCAGTTCCGTCAAAATGGCCTTCACGCCACAAGGCGTGCCGACACAAGGACTGGGCTTTGCGATCTCCGGCGACGTCGTGAAAGCAAAGGTCGCCGAGTTCAAGAAGATCGCCGCGAACAAAGGCGCGGAAAAGCCTGCAGGCGCGGAGCCATTGGCGCGAAAATACTTTGGCCTGCAGCTACAAGACCTCACTCCCGAGTTGCGCGAGACATTGGGCGAAGGTGAGACACCGGGCGTCCTCGTCGCCGATGTCGATCCCAAAAGTCCCGCCGAGCGCGCGGGGCTCAAGCGCGGGCTTGTCATTCATCAAGTCGGTCGGTACGAAGTCACGTCCTTCAAGCAGGTGGAAGACCTGTTGGAGCAAGCCAGCTCGGGCTCCGTGGTGGACTTCACCGTCGGCGTCGTGCGCCGCGTGCGCGGGCAAAATTTACTCCAGCTCCAGCCCATTCCCCTCACCGCCCGATAGCTCACCCACACTCCCATGATCAAAGTCGAAAACCTGACCAAGCGATACTCCGGGGTCACAGCCATCAACAACCTCAACTTCGAGGTCGAGAAAGGTGAGATCGTCGGCTTTCTCGGGCCGAATGGTGCTGGCAAAAGCACGACGATGAAGATTCTCACGAGCTATCTTCCCGCCACTTCCGGCAAGGCCACGATCGCCGGCTTCGATGTCTTCGAGCAATCGCTCGAAGCCCGGCGCCACATCGGATACCTCCCGGAAAACACGCCGCTCTACCACGACATGCGCGTCGATGAGTATCTGAGGTATCGCGCCGCGCTCAAAGGCGTCGCGCGCGGCAAGATGAAGGAGCGCGTCGGCGATGTGCTCGAGCTTTGCACGCTGCGACAAGTCGAGCGGAAGCTCATCGGCGCGTTGTCGAAGGGATACCGGCAGCGAGTCGGTCTTGCGGACGCCCTCGTGAGCGACCCGGACTTGCTCATTCTCGATGAGCCGACAATCGGTCTCGACCCAAATCAAATCCGGCAAGTGCGCGAACTCATCAAGAACCTCGCACACAAACGCACCGTGCTGATTTCGACTCACATCCTGCCCGAGGTGGAGATCATGTGCTCCCGCGTCATCGTCATTCACAAAGGCCAAATCCGCGCCTCCGACACCGCGGAAAATCTCCTGCGAGCCCACCGCACTGCGGGCGCGATGCGGATGGAAGCCAAGGTAAAATCCGACGATGCGAAACAACTCCTCACTCAGATTTCTGGAGTGAAAGATGTGACCGAGGAGAAAGTGGGCGACTACAGCACCTTCAACCTCCGGCTTGAAGCCAACGCAGACCCGAGCGAAGACGTCATGCGTCTCGTCACCGCCCGCAACTGGGGCCTTAGAGAGCTCACCCGCCGCCGCGCGACACTCGAAGACGTCTTCGTCGATCTCACCCACTCCGATAGCTGAACCTTTTCCATCCAATGAGAACCTTTCTGACACTCCTCGGACGCGAACTGAAGTCTTACTTCTACTCGCCCATCGCTTACGTCGTCATCTTCTTCTTCCTCATCGCGACCGGATTCAATTTCTACTCCGGCGTGATGTTCTTGAACCGCAGCGAAGCGGAAGTCACCGTCGTCGAGGCGGCGTTCAATACCGTTCTGTTCTGGTTCCCATTCATCCTCATATTTCCGCTCATCACGATGCGGACCTACTCCGATGAGTTTCGCATGGGCACCTTTGAAATCGTCACCACTGCCCCTGTGCAGGATTGGCAGGTGGTGCTCGCAAAGTTCTTCGGCGCGTTCATCTTCTACTGCATCCTCTGGGCGCCGAGTGCCACCTACTTCGCCGCGTTTCAGTTCATCACCGGCAAGCAGGCCGCCATCGCGGCGGGAGCATACGGCGGGAGCTATCTCCTCCTCGCGCTGCTAGGCATGTTTTATATCTCAATCGGCTGCCTCGCATCCTCTCTCACGACCGAGCAAATCAACGCGGCGGTGATGACTTTCGTCGCCATCTTCGGCGTCTTCATCGGCGGATTGGTCACCTTCATTTTCAATGTCACGAACCCGATGCTGCGCGACATGATCAGCTACGTCTCGGCGATCGAGCACATGGCCGATTTCTCCCGAGGGCTCGTCGATTCAAGACCCATCGTCTGGTATCTCTCGATGACTGCCCTCCTGCTCTTCATCAACTTTCAAGTCTTCCAGTATCGAAAGTGGAAAGCCTGATCCCGTCTCACTGACTCAACTTTTCCTATCATGGCTCAAGAGACTTCCGCAACGAAACCGGCAAAGACTGTTCGCATCAAACGCATTCAGATCGGTCTAAACGTCGTCGTCCAAATCTTCATCGTGGTGTGCATCATCCTGATGATCAATTTCATCGCGTTCCGTCAATACAAGCGGTGGGATTTTTCCCGCAACCAAAAGTATGCGCTAAGCCCGATGACCACGAACCTTTTGGCGAACCTCCAAAAGCCCGTAAAGGCGGTCGTGTTTTTCAGTCCTAATGTGCCGATCGCGGGCGACGTGAGCCAGTTGCTCCGGGAATACGAGTATTCCTCAAAGAAGAAGTTCGAGGTCGAATTTGTCGATCCTTACAACAACATTCTGCGGGCAAAGGAACTCGCGTCTAAGTACAAATTCGGCGCCAACGACAACATCGTCATCCTCGACTACAACGGCCGCACGAAGTTTGTGAACGCGCAGGACATGGCGGTGTTCGATCAACTCGATCAGATCGCAATGATGTCAGGCCAGCAGCCGCGGCTGAAAGCTTTCAAAGGAGAGCAAGTCATCACTGCCGCGCTGCTTGAGATCATCGAGGACAAGCAGAACAAGGTTTATTTGCTCTCAGGGCACGGCGAACCGGAATTGAATTCGCCGAATGTCGCGACTTTCAAGGCTTACTCGGAGCGGCAAAACATCAAGCTCGACACCCTCAAGCTCAATGATGTGGAGAAGGTGCCGGATGACGCGACGGCGCTCATGTTATTCGGCCCTCGCGCAGATTTCTCGGACCGCGAGATGAAGTTGCTCGGAGACTTCTGGATCAAGAACGGGCGTCTATTCATCCTGCTCGATCCCGAAGGCCGCACACCTCGCCTCGACGCATTCCTTCTTGCGAACGGAGTAGCTCCCACCCATGACCGCGTGCTGCGAACCGGCACTGGAATCGGAATGGGCGACAACCAGCAGATCGGCTTGAAAACGATCGTGGTGAGTTCGCCGACGGGAGTGATCGCCGAGCAAAGCCGCGCGATCACCAAAGACCTCGCGGGAATCGATACCAGCCTTCTCGGGCCGACGGAGTCGCTCCAGATCGATCAAAAGCTGGCCAAGGCGGCGCACTTGCAGATCACGCCGTTGATCCTTTCGTCGAAAGAGTTCTGGGGCGAAACCGAGTACACGGGCGGCAAAGAGATTCCTTTCTTCGATCCGAAGAAGGATCATCAGGGCCCGCTGACGGTCGCCGCAGCAGTTGAAAAAGGCGCGCTCGACGATGCTCGAGTGAAGGTGGACACCCAGCGGATGCTCGTGGTGGGCAATGCGGGGTGGCTCACGGACGAAGGGTTGCGCATCGCGGAAGTCGGAGTGGATTTTGCGATGGGGAATCTTAACTGGCTCTTGAATCGCGAGCAACTGATCGCCATTCCTCCAAAGGCGAAGCAGCCGGTGCACCTCGACCTCGATGAAAACAAGCTCACTAAGCTCGCGTTGACTGTCATTCTCATCATTCCGGGCTTGGTGCTGCCAATCGGAATCGGCGTCTGGCTCATGCGCCGCTCGTAGCTCTCACCTTTCAAACACCTATGAAGTTTCGCACGACATTTTTGTTGTTCATCGTAATGGCGGGCATCTTTGCCTATGTCTTTTTTGTAGAAAACAAGCGGCCGAACGTCGCGGAAGCCAAGGAGCGGGGCGAGCGCGTGGCGCAAATCGACCGCGACAAGGTCAACAAGATCGTCATCAAGAACAGCGAAGCGAAGATCGAACTGGAGCGGAAGGAGGGTTCATGGTTTCTGAATGAGCCAATCAAAGACCGCGCCGATAGCACGGTCATCAATCAGCTATTCACCACTGCCGAATCTTTAAAACACGACGCGGTGATCGGTGACGACGGGAAAGGTGTCAGCAAGGATAAGTTGAAAGAGTTCGGGCTCACGAACTCCGACACGAAGCTGACGCTCTCGGGCGATGAGAAGCCGGTTGAGCTGACGATCGGCAAGGACTCCGCGGTGGAGGGGAAAGTGTATGCGAAGCTGGAAAGCTCGGGCGCGGTGTATGTCATCTCAAATGAGTTAAAGAATCAGCTCTCCAAGAAGCCTGATGACTTTCGCGATCATCGGCTAACTGAAGTCAATGTGGCGCAGGTGAAGAAGGCGACTTTCAAGAGCAGTGCAGGTGAGATCGAAGTGGTGAAGAAGGATGGGCATTGGACGCTTTTGAAGCCGATGAAGGCTCGCGGAGAGGACTCGAAGATCGGAGATTTGATCTCTCAGGCCACGACAGCCCACATCGAATCATTTGTCGGAGACTCGACGAATCTCGCAGCATTCGGACTACAAGAACCACGCGGCACGGTTTCACTTTCGCTCGAAGATGCGAAGGAGCCTGTGGTGCTGCAGATCGGGGCGAACCCGAAGGACGACAAGGAGAAGGACAAGACCTATGCGAAGCTTTCGACGCGTGAATCGGTGGTGGAGTTGCCGAAGACGATCGAGACGCTTTTAACGGTGAAGCCGAATGATCTCCGGGATAAGAATCTCGTGCGCGTGGAGTCGGACATCGTGGATCGGATCACGATCGAGCCCGCGGGTGGGACTAAGATCGTGTTGGCGCGGAAAGGGGAGGATTGGGTGCGGAAAGGAGAGAAGGACACCGCGGCGAATGGCGCGCTCGCAGCGGGTTTGCTCTCGACTTTGAAGACGCAGCAAGTCGTGGAATTCGTGGCGGATATTGGGACGGACTTGCCAAAGTATGGGCTCGATCAGCCGCAGGTGAAGCTGACGCTGAGTTCTTTTGCCTCGGAAAATACCGCCGAAGAAAAGGCCGGGGAGAAGCCGATCGTGACGGTGCTTTTCGGGAAGGAAGAGGGCGGGAGTGTTTATGCGAAGCTCGACGATGAGCCTTTCATCGTGAAGGTGGATCGCGCCATTTTGGAAGCCATCCCGACGAATGCGATTCGGTGGCAAAGCCTTGAGATTTTCAAAGTAAAGCCGGAGGAAGTCACTTCGATCGAGGTAACGAAGAGCGGGCAGGCGCCGGTCGCGCTGGAGCGTGAGAAGGATGTGTGGAAGCTGGCGAAAGGCGACGGGGCTGTGAATCAGACGAATGCGAAGTCCCTCGTGAATACGCTCGCGGGGCTACGTGCCGTGCGCTGGATTGGACCGACGAAGCCGGAAGACGGGTTCGACAAGCCGGCTTTGGTGGTGAGTTTCAAGGCGGGCGCGACGGCTGGGAAGCTGACGCTGGGCGCGCCGTCGCCGGAAGAAATGACGCTGGCGACGGTGGAGGGAGTGGTGGGGACACTTGTGGTGAACGGACCGGATAAGAGCGCGCTCGAGCTGCCGCTTGTGGATAAGCCTGCGGTGGCTGCGCCTGCGCCAACGGCGATTCCGCCCGCGGCTCCAATGCCGGTCGCGCCCTCAGCACCCGCGCCGCCGGCACCTGTCTCTACGCCGCCAGTTCCGGCTCCCGTGCCGGACGATGTGCCGCCGAAACCCGAAGCGCCGGCGACGGAACCGGCGAAGCCCTGAAGGCTGGCTTGAGTCCCGGCTGTGCTTGAGGCCAGCGAGCATTTTTGATTTTTTAAGCGTCAGTGGTGCCTCGATCAGGTTGCCGCAGACGTGAGTGATCCAGCTATGAGACGGCGACGCCAGGACGCAAAAACGCCCCGGTTTTTTGGACCGGGGCGCTTGGGCGGGTGTTGGGTTGAGATTTTTTAGAATTTCAGCGGTTGCGGGAGGCCACGGCGCGCTTGGCGGCGATCGCGGCGTATGCGGCGGTCTGGCTGTGGCGATAGGCGCCGCTCTTGTCGTAGGAGTAGAGCGGGATGTAGCGGCTAGCGGACATCGTGTCGGCGGCGAGCGGGCGGCTCACATTGGTCGGATCGAGGATCCACCAGCGGCCTTCGTTTTTCCACATGACCCACGCGTGGCTGATCTTCGAGTTGGCGACCGCTTTGCCGATCACGAAGCGCACGTTTTCGTCGCCGAGCTGGTCGCAGAGCCAGAGCGCCTTCGCCTTGCAATCGCCGGCGTGCGTGGTTGCCGTTTCGCTCGGGAGCGCTGGGGTATAGGGGCTCGTGTAGGAATAGCGGAAGCCGCGACCGATGCGCATGAGCTCCTGGGCGCGCTCCATCGGGGCGGATTGGCTGGGGATGGCTTGGAGAACTTGCTTCACGGGCTGCATGTGGGCCTCGTAAGGAGTGGCGGCGGCGTGGGTGCCGAGATCGACAACGGCGAAGGCGGAGAGTTTGGCGAGGAAGAGAGCGGAGAGAGTGAGGAGCGAGAGTTTCATGGATGATCAGGAAATGATAATTTCCATAATCTCCATTAGCTTCCACTGTGCCATGGGCGGTGGTTTTGGTGAAAGTTGAGCTTTCGACGAGGCTTCGCGCGGCCTGTCTCGGGAGTGCAGGCGCTCTCGCTGCGAAGGGGATCGAGGACTTTCTCAAAAGTGTGGACTTTGAGAAATCTCGCTTCTCAAATTTGCAAAATCTCGCGTAATGCGAGACGCGAACCGGGAGCTGGGGGAAAAGCGTTGAGCGCTCGGCAGCGCAGCTTCCGCGATCACGCGAGCCTCTGTCGCGGATGAATGCGCGTTTTTGTGGTTGGGGCGGAAGATTGGTTTGCAGGCGACGTTGGAATGCTCAGAGTGGGGCATGTCTCCCCGACTTGCGTTTGCGGCTTTGGTTTGCGGCGTCGTGGGCTTGTGGACAGGGGCGGCGGTGCGTGGGAAGGAGCCTTTTTTGAAGGCGGGGGATGTCGTCGCGCTCGTGGGCGGGGAGGACATGGTGTCGGCGAGCGAATACGGATATCTCGAACTCCTCCTCCAGCGCGCTTTGCCCGATTTTCACCTCAAAGTCCGCAGCCTCGCGTGGGAGGGCGACACCGTCTTCGAGCAGCGGCGCGACCTGAACTACCCGACGCTCGAACAGCAACTCGACCAGATCGGCGCGACGGTGGTCATCTGCCAGTTCGGCCAGATGGAGAGTCTCGCGGGGAAAGAGAAGCTGCCCGACTTCATCGCCGCTTATGAGGAGCTGATCACGCGGGTGAGCGGAGGAGGAAACAGGCGATTCATTTTAATCCGACCGGGCTATTTTGAAAAGGGAGAGCCGCCCTATGTTCGCCCTCCCAACCTTTATCCCGATCGAACGTTTCCAATTGCCAAGCCCAACCTCGTGCTCGACGCCTACAGGGCCGCCATCCGCACCATCGCCGAAACGCATCACTATCCCGTGGTTCTAGGTCAACTCAGTGGCGAGGAGCTGCGGGAGACCGGCTACCCAGACGCCATTGAAGGAAAAGAATGGCCGACCATGATGAATACCCGGGATGGGGTCCATAGGAATGGCAACGGTTACGTGCTCTTGCAGCAGCACCTCCAAGCCACCTTGCCGGAACTCCGACACGCCAACTCCAACCAGACCTTCATCAGTAGCGGTGAGGTGACGAAACCGCCCGAGTATGAGCCCCTCCGCCAGCTCATCATCCAAAAGAACCGCCTTTGGTATCACTACTACCGCCCCTCAAATTGGGCCTTCCTCGCCGGCGACCGCACCCACCAGCCCAGCAGCCGCGACTACCTCGACCCCACCAAACGCTGGTTCCCCGCCGAGATGGAGCAGTGGCTCCCCCTCATCGGCGCCAAAGAAAAAGAAATCTGGGCCGCTGCCGCAGTCCTTCACCCTGAGGAGGCCGCGAAATGACTGATCCAGCCAACGCCCCGAGCAGCCCTGCGGAAACTGACAACGACCAAACACACGCGTCGGAAGGCACTGTAAAAACTTGCAGCGGCCAAAGGGACGTTAGGAAAGGCACCTGCAAAACTGCAGGTGGGCAAAATTGTCTCCGCCGAGCTTTGGCCGGAACCGTGAGCGCCGGCTTTCTGCTCTTCGGCCTTCGCGCCGGGACGGTAGCATCCGAACCAGACCCCGCCGAACTCGCCTCCGAACTCGCCTCCTTCAAAGTCGCCCCCGGCTTCGAGGTGAACCTTTTCGCCTCCGAGAAGGACGGGGTGGAAAAGCCGATCCAAATCCGCTGGGACACCCGGGGGCGCTTGTGGGTCATTGGCTCGACTACCTACCCGCAGATCAAGCCCGGCGAAGTGGCCAACGACAAAGTGCTCATCCTCGAAGACACTAACGGCGACGGCCGCGCCGACAAGACCACCGTCTTCGCAGAGGGATTGGAAATCCCCACCGGCCTAGAAATCGCGCCTGCCCGAGAAATCGGCGATGCCGCGCTGCACGAACGTTGGGCAATCGAGGCCGACGAGCATGTGATCAAAGATTTTCCCCAACGCACCGAGGTGGACGACGCCCGGGCAGACTTGGAGAAGCATGAACTGGCCTTGAAAAATGCGCTTTTCTCCAGTTCTTGCTACGTCGGCGAGGGGACGAAGCTCCTCCTCCTCACCGACACCGACGGCGACGGGAAGGCCGACAAGCGCGAGGTCGTCCTCCGCGGCTTCGGCACGGGCGACAACCACCAGTGCATCAACTCCTTTCGCTGGTCCCCCGGCGGCGAACTCCTCTTCTCCCAGGGCCTCCACGGTCACGCCCGCGTCGAGACCCCGCACGGCATCGTGAAGCTCGACGAGGCCGGTTTCTTCCGCTACCGCCCCCGCGAGCAGCAGCTCGATGCCTTCTACGGCGGGCAGGCCGACCCGCAGAACCCGTGGGGCTTCGTCTGGACCGACTGGGGCCAGATGCTCATGGTCGCTGGCAATAACGGCGGCATCTACTACCCCCTCCCCGAGATGATCCGCGGCGTGCAGGGCGGGCGGCGCGAGCAGATTTGGGTGAATGCGCGCGGTCGCAAATGCAGCGGCCCCGACATCGTCGGCACGGCGCACCTCCCGCCGGAGTGGCAGGGCGTCATGCTCAGCGGCGGCTACATCAACAACACCGTCTGGGCGCTCGACATCGCGGACGAAGGCGCGGGCTTCAAGATCACCGACCGCGCCCCGCTCCTCACCAGCACCGACACCGCGTTTCGCCCCGTCGATGTGAAAATCGGTCCCGACGGCGCCATCTACCTCTGCGATTGGTACAACCCCATCATCGGCCACTACCAGGCCAGCTTCCGGCATCCCGGGCGCGACAAGACGCACGGGCGCATCTGGCGGATCACGTATAAAGGTCGCCCCCTCGTGAAGCCCCCGCGCATCGCCGGCGCGCCGCTCACCGAGCTCTTTGAAAATCTCAAAAGCCCCGAGCGCTGGGTGCGCGAGATGACCCGGCTGGAGCTCATGGGGAGGGAAAAGGACGCCGTCGTGAAGGGGCTCGACGCTTGGTGGCGCGCGCTCGATATGACATCCAGAGCAGCGCGATCCGACTCCGACACAGGTAGGGACGACTCTCCGAGTCGTCCCTCGGGCGAACGAAGTGAGGCGGCGGGGGCGGCCTCCGCCTCGCTTGGGGCTCCATCCGCCTCGCTGCGCTCGCCCGGGATCGGCTCGGAGAGCCGTCCCTACCTGGGGGCTGAGCACGCGCTCGTCGAGGCGTTCGGCGTTTTGGAAGCGCGCGAAGTCAGTGACCGCGACCTCCTGGAGCGTCTGATTGCAGCCACTGATCCCCGGGTTCGCGCTTACGCTACCGCCGAAATTCCGCGCTTCTGGTCCCGTTTCAGAATTCAGTCAGGGATCGAAGGGATTCTTATGCGAATGGCGCAAGATCCAGATGCTCGCGTCCGGCTCGCGACGGTTGTGGCCGCAGGCCATTTCGGCCATTTTGCGTCTGAGTTCCTTGTCGGAGCATTCCTCATCGTCGATGGCGTCGTAGGCAAGCCACCCGATAGCGATCGGCACACGGATCGTTTTATCGATCTCGCCCTGCACACTGCCGCCATTGCACTCCTGCCTGCTGCCGAAGCGGACGGGGCTCGGACGCTCAGAAAAGATGACCCCTCTCTTCCAGATGATCTCGTGGATCGCCATTGGCCAGACGAGTATTATTCGAGGCTCAACGAGCTCGCCGCGCCGCCGCAAGGGTTGTTGGCACGTTCACTCATAAAGTCTCAGACCGCGATCCAAGCCACCCCTCTCCCTCCCACTGGCAAGCTGCGGGCGACGCCGGCAGTGGTGGCGGGGCTGGTGAAGGAGGTGGGGGAAAAGGGGGACGCGGCGCGTGGGGCGACGCTCTTCCGCCGGGCGTCGCTGGCCTGCACGGGGTGCCACAGCGTGGGGGATATCGGCGGGAAAGTGGGGCCGCCGCTCGATTCCATCGGCTCCGGGCAGCCGCTCGACTTCATCATCGGCGCCGTGCTCGAGCCGCAGCGCGAGATCAAGGAGAGCTACGAGGCCATGCAGGTCACCCTCAAGAGCGGCGGCGCGGGCGGCGCGGGCTACATCGTCCAGCGAAATGCCGACGTCCTCGTCCTGCGCGACCCGGCGACCGGGGCCGAGACGCGCTTCGCCACCTCGGAGATCGCCGACGTGAAGCCCCTCGGCAGCTTCATGCCCGCCGGGCTGGTCGATCCCCTGCCCCGCGCGGACTTGCTCGATCTCTTCCGATACCTGAGCGAGCTGGGGAAGCCGAAGTAAGGGGGCTAGCAGGGACGGAAGCGACAGCGCGCTTCCCTCAAGCGTGCCCTGGAGGGCACCGCGCGGCCGGTGTTCCAGCGTTGCGGGGCGGCCATTTTGGCCGTCTGGGTCCAGGCGGCGAAGATCGCTGCCCTACAACTGCTCACATAGTCTCTCAGGGGTGGGGGTCAGGGTGTTCAGGGGTGGGGGTCGGGAGCGTCAGGGCCGGGCCCTGCCAGTGTTAGGGCCGGGCCCTTACGGTCGGGAGGGTCCGGCCCTGTGATCGGGAGGGATGAACCCTGCGGGAAGGGGGAGGGTGCGCTTTTCTACTCGGTGCCGGTGGAGACTAGGCGGCGGATGAGGTCTTCCCAGGTGACGATGCCAAGGGGGCGGGCGCCTTCGCCGATGACGGCGGCGAGGGTGCCGCGGGCGGCGCGGAGTTTGCGGAGGACGGTGTAGGCGGGTTCGCCAGGGGCGATTTTGACGATGCGCCGCTGGAAGGGGTGGATGGGGCCGCGGCGGCGTCCGTCGAGGGCGATGTCGAAGGTGTCGATGACGCCGATGATTTCGCCAAGCTCGGAGGTGACGGGCCAGCGTGAGATTTTCTCGGATGCGGCGCGGGTGAGGAGGAGGGGGATGGCGGTGTCGGCGGGGATGGTGCGGACGGCGGCGATGGGGAGCATGATGTCGCGGGCGGTGATGGCGCGGAAGTCGACGACGTTGTGGATCATGTGGCGCTCGGCGGGGGTGAGGGTGCCGGTGCGCTCGCTTTCGATGGTGAGGTATTTGAATTCTTCGCGGGCAGCGAAGAGCTTTTGGGCGTGGCCGTCGGTGCGGTGGGGGAGGCGGCGGGAGACGGCTACGCCGATCCAGCGGAGGGGCGAAAGGAGGAGGTCGGCGAGGCGCAGGGGGCCGGCAAGGGCGGCGAGGGCGCGGTAGGGGAAGCGGCGGAAGAGGGACTTCGGGAGGAGCTCGAGGCCGAAGAGGTAGATGGGAAGGAGGATGATGAGGGCGGCGAGGTAGCCGCGGGGGCCGAGGTGGCGGAGGCCCTCTTCGGTGGTGAGGGTGATGGCGAAGATGTTGGCGAGATTGGTGACGAAGAGGACGGTGACGAGGAGGCGCTCGGGGTGGGCGATGAGGCGCTGGAGGCGGATGGCAGCAGGGTCGCGCATTTTGACGCGATGGCGGAGGCGGATGCGGTTGATGCTGAGGATGCCGGCCTCGATGCCGGAGAAGATGAAGGAGACGAGGAGGCAGAGGACGACGGCGAGCCAGATCATGGGGCGGGGTCCTCGTCGTCGCCGGTGTCGGGGGTGTCCTGCTGGATGAGGATTTCCTCGATGCGCTTGCGGGAGGTGCGGCGGATGGTGAGGGTGAGGCCGGGGAGGCGGAGCTGGGCGCCGGGCTTGGGGAGCTGGCCGAGGCGGTTCCAGACGAGGCCGCCGATGGTGTCGATGCCGTCCTGCTCGAGTTCGGTGCGGAGGGATTCGTTGATGTCGTCGATGCGTGCGCTGCCGTTGACGAGAAGTTTTCCGCCGCCAAGGGGCTCGATGTAGAGGGCGTGGTCGGCCTGGGGGACGGCGTCGCTGATGATTTCCTCGATGAGGTCGGCGAGGGTGACGATGCCTTCCATGCCGCCGTGTTCATCGACGACGACGGCGAGGCCCTGGGGATGGGCGAGGAAGCGGCGGAGGAGATCTATGGCCTTCATGGTCTCGGGGACGAAGGAAGGCGGGGCGAGGCGCTCGGTGTAGGGTGCGACGTCGGGGGCGAGGAGGAAGTCGGGGACGTCGAGGACGCCGAGGACGTCGTCGGGGGTGTCGCCATAGACGGGGACGCGGCGGTAGCGGCGGGCGCGGAGGATGGGGAGGAGTTCGGCGGGGGTGAGGTCGTCGGGGATGGAAAAGGCATCGACGCGCGGGGTCATGCAGTCTTTGGCGGTTTTGTCGCCGAGCTTGATGATTTCCTGGATCATCTCGGACTCGGTCTCGTGGAGGGCACCTTCCTCGGCGCTCAGTTGGACGAGCGTTTCGAGTTCGTCCTCGCTGAGGAACTGCGTGGGTTGGAATGAGCGCGGCGTGAGGGCATCGGCGGCGCGCTCGCTCCAGCGCTGGAGGACGCGCGCGAGGGGGTCGATGACGGGCATGATTCCACTCATGACGCGGACGCCGACGCGTGCGACGCGTTCGGGCTGGGCGCGAGCGAGGAGCTTTGGCACGAGGTCGCAGATGAAGACGATGAGGGTGAAGATGAGGAGGGCCTCGAGCCAGAAGGGGACGAGTGTGGTGAAGCGCCGGATGAGGTGGAGGGCGAGGACGATGAGGGGAAGATTGACGAGGGCGTCGGTGATGAGGATGGCGCTGAGGAGGCGGCGCGGGTTTTCCATGAGCCGCGAGAGGGCGGTGGCGAAGTCGGCCTTTCGGGCCTTGAGCCGCTCGATGTGGAAGGGCTGGAGGGAGAAGAGGGCGGTCTCGATGGCCGAGAAGAGCGCGGAGGCAGCGACGAGCAGAAGCAGGACGAACGCGACGACGAGAAACATTTCCGAGGGGAGAGTGGCGCGAGCCGAGGGGCTTTCCAAGCCCAAGCTACGACGCGTGGCTCAGCGAGGGAGGCAGAGGATGTTGGTGTAGTCTTCGCCGGGAGCGAGGCCGGTGAAGGGACGGAGGCCGCGGGAGTCGATGCGGTGGATGGCGTAGCCGAGGTCGCGAATGACGGCGAGGAGTTGGTCGCCGGTGGCGCCGAAGCGGGCGAGCGCGGGAGGGTTCAGCTCGATGAGCATGGCGGGGTGGAAGCGGGTGAGGGTGTCGCGGGCACCGGCGAGGACTTTCAGCTCGGCGCCCTCGACGTCCATTTTCAAGGCATCGAGGCGGTCGAGCTTTTGTGATTTGGCGAAGGCGTCGAGGGTGACGATTTCGACTTGCTCGGTGGCGTCGTTGGCGGCTGCATTGGCGATGTGGCCGCGGCCGCGGTTGGTGGCGTCGGGGAGGGCAAAGGTGACGCGGCCCGCGGAGTCCGAGAGGGCGATGCGGGAGGCGTGGATTTGGTCGAAGTGGTTGAGCGATTTGTTCGTTTCGAGAAGCGCGAAATTTTCACCCACCGGCTCGAAGGCGAAGACGCGCGCTCCACGTTCCGCGGCGAGCATGGAGTAGTATCCGAAATACGCGCCAACATCGAAGAAGACACCGCCGCGCGGGACGCGGTCGAGGAGCGCGCGCTGGTCGTGGATGTCGAAGACGCCGTGGTAATAGAGCTTTCGCTGCAAGGAACAGCGGGTTTCCAAGCGCCACTTCAGCCCAGCGCGCTCGACCTCGAAGACGCGGCCCTGCTCGGCTTTTTCGATGCCGGAAATCTGGAGCGCGCGCTCGATGATGCGCCATTTGCCGCGGTGGTAGGGCACGCGGGTGGCGTAGAATTCGAAGAGGCGTTTTGCGAAAGGGATCATTTGGAAAGCACGCTGCGATACCACCGCTCGATGTCGGCGGCCATGCGTTCGGAGGTATAGTGCTTTTCGACGCTCTCGCGGCCCCTCGCACCGAGGCGCTGGCGGAGCGGCGCGTCTTGGAGGAGCCGGAGAATGGCTCTGGCAAAGGATTCCGGATCGCTAGGCGGGACGAGGAGGCCGTTGATTTCGGGCTCGATGAGTTCATTTATCGCGCTCGTCGCGCAGCCGACAACTGGGATGCTGCGCGCCATCGCTTCGACGAATGTGAGGCCGAAGGATTCGTAGATGGACGCGGAGGCATAGACCGTCGCGGAGGCGTAGAGCGCGGCGAGTTCTTCGCCCGCGAGGAAGCGGTGGAAGACGACGCGCTCGCGCGGAATGTGCCGATGCTCGACGCGGAATTGGCGCGCGAGCGGGTGATCATCATCGGCTCCGACAATGACGAAAGTAGTATCCGGCGCGGCGGCGTGGATGATCGGAATCGCGGCGAGCAGGGTCGTGCCGCCTTTGCGCGCATTGAGCCGGCCGAGCGTGAGGACGAGCGGCTGCGCGGGTTCGGCGGTACGCGCTTCGGGCAGATCGATGCCGTGCGGGATGATCTCGATGCCGTCGAGCGCGTAGCTCTTCGCGAGGCGATCGCGGTGCGCGCGGCTGTGCGTGACGACTCCCCTCGCCTTCCGCGACGACATGCGCTCGGCCCACATCATGAATCGCTCGCCCCACTGCGGCGCGCGATTTTGCACCTCGACGGACTCGGCCATCGTGGTGTGCAGGCGCACGACGACGGGGACGAAATTCAGCAGCGTCGCGACGAGTGGAATGCCCTCCCAATTTGGGAACTCGACGAGGTCGAAACGGTGCGCGCGGTGCAGCTCCCGCAACGCTTTCGCGAGGCACCAGCTCTCGCCGAGGGACGGGAATATTTTTCCCAAAAGAGGCAGCCAGCGCACGGGACGCGAGTGGACGTGGACGACACCATCCATCGTATCGCGGGGCTCGCCGGGGCGGTCGATGAGGATGTGGCATTCGTGTCCGACCCGCGCCAGCGCTTGCGCGGCGGTCTGCGTGTAAATCGCCATGCCGCCGAATGGGCGATCGATCGGATACGAGTCGGAGACAAAGCAGAGCGTCACTTTTCGAGAAAATCGGAGCGAAGCTCTACCGAGAGCAAAGCAGCAGGGCGCGCGGCGACGGGAAGGAGGCGAAGAGTTCGATCGAAGGGAAATGCACGGCCATCGCGGCGCGGAAATTTTCGAGCGAATACCAGCCGAAGCGGGCGCGGAATTCAGCGTCGCGCGTCTTTAGAAAGTCGCTGAGCGCGCGGTCTTCGGCGGGGACGAATTCGACGACGACATGCCGCGAGCTGAGCGACGAGAGGATGCTCGCGACGTCTGCGAACGAGATGCGGTGCTGCTTGAAGACGAGGTGATGCACAAGCGCGAGGCAGAGGACGCACTCGCTGCGGAGGCGCTCGACGACAGTCGGGAATGGGCGGTCGCGGAGGCCGACGGCTTCGGCGGGCGTAACGGCATTCACGTAGAGCGGGAGCGCGCCGGTGCCGAGTGCGGAGGAGTCGCGGAACATGGCGTCCAGCGCGCTCTCATCAGTGTCGAGGCCGATGACGCGCGCGCCTTTCAACGCGGCGAGCTGGCTGCACGGTCCGCGATTGCACGCGATGTCGAGGACGCTCGCGGGGCGGAGGCGGTCGAGGAGCTGGTCGATGACTTTGTGCTTCGGCGACTTCTCGCGCAGGGCGTCGAGGCTGGCGCGCGTGCCGTCGTAGTAGCCGACATCGGCGCGGCCGTCGTAGTAGCCGCTCCACATTTCGCCGCCGGGCGCAACATCCATCGCGCGCACCTCGCGAAGCAGCGCGCGGACTTGATCGAGCGATCCGGCGGCGACGCCGCGCGTGCTGAGCCGCTTGGAAATTTTGCGCGCGAAGTGGCCGATGAATTCGCCGCCCTTTCTCAGCTCTCGCATTCCGGCGGGCAGTCGCTCGAAGCGCTTGCCGTTGACGACGATCGCATTCGCAAGCGCCGGATCGGGGCCGCCGCGCACCTCGCGGAGGAGCTGACGCGCGACGGTCGGGTAGCCTTTTTCCATGAGCCGCAGCGCGCTGATGCAGGTGCGGTAAAACTCGAGCGCTTCGTGCCAACGGCCATCGGCGGGCAGCCGGACGATCGAGGTGAAATCGACGAAGCACGGCTGAGTGCCGTTGAAGACGATGTTCCAAGGATGCCCATCGACGGTGCAAAAGCCGTGCTCCATGAGACGCACGTTCAACTCGAGGATCGCGGCGGCGGCGGCGCGGAACATGGACGCGGGCCACTCGAACGGGAGCGTGAGCGGGTCGATGCGGGCGTGCTCGAGGACGAGTGGAAAGCCGTCGAGCTTTTCATCTGAAACGCGCGTCTGGACGAGCAGGCCGTCGGCCATGAGCTGCTGGATGCACGGTTCGCGGAGAAGAGACGCCACAAAGGATTCGTGGCCCGCGCGGATGCCGCGGAGCACCGCGCCGGGACGCATGAAGATCTGCGCGCGCGGGTCGAGGCCGAGGCCGAGAGTTTGAGGTGGGCCGGGATTCATGAGGTCGCTTTTTGGGGGGAGAGGAGGGCGCGCTCGGCGCTGTCGATGCGGCGGAAGAGCAGCCAATAGACGACGGGCGCGACCACGATCGCCTGAGCGAGGACGGCGAGAAAAAGGACGGTGTAATCGGACCGCAGCCATCGCGAAATCAGCGCGTAAAACGCGAGCATCGGTGCTGCGGTGACGAGCATCGGGAGCGCCAGCATTTCCAAATAATAAGCGCGAAGAGGAAGACCGGACTCCTGACAGAGGATGTAGGGCTGGACGAAAAGCTTCGTGAGGAGGAGCGAAATCGCGGTGCCGAGGGCGACGCCGAAGATGCCCAATCGCGTGACCAGCAGGAGGCTGAGCGCGAGGTTGAGAAAGGCCTCGGCGATATTCAGGCGAAGGAGGCGGTCCTGCTTCGATAGCCCGTAAAGCATGTAAATACCGGGGTTCTGGGCCATCGCGATGAGGAACGGTCCAGCAAGAAGCAGCATGACGAGGTAGCTGTCGCGGAAGCCGGGGCCGAGCCAGCGGGCGATGAAAAAGTCGCCGTAGAGCGCGAGCGAGCCGGCGACGAATGTGGAGAGGACAGCGCTCGCTTTTGTCGCAGCGGAGAATTGCGCGCGGAGGCGGTCGCGATTTCCGCTGCCGTCGGCGTGGCTGAAGACGGGCATTAGGACGCCGCCGAAGCACTCGATGAACTCGCGGAAGTAGCGGATGAGCGACATGCCGATCGAGTAGGCGGGGACTTGCGCCGCGCCGAGGAAGCCGGCGACGACGAGGTTGTCGATGCGGAAACGGACGAGCTCGATGAGCTTCATCTGGAAGTTTTTCCCGCCGTAAGAGAGGAGCGACGCGCGCGACGCGGCGGCGGAGCGAAGGGGGAAAAGCTTCATGCCGGGGAGAGTGCGGCGGGCGAAGAAGTAATTGAGCGCGCGCTGCAAAAGGCCGCCGCTGGCGGAAACGAGGACGACGGGCACGAGGCCGCCGCCGGCGCGGAGGACAGCGGCGAGCGCGAGATTCGTGAGGACGGTGCGCGCGATGGAGGTGAAGGTGGTGCACTCGTAGCGGACGAATGCCTCGAGCACGCCGGTGAAGACGCGCGTCGGAAAACTGAGCGCGACGGTGCACCCGAGGATGAGAATAAGGCTGCGCACGGGGCCGGACTGCGCGGCATCGCGAATGAAAAACGGCGCGCCCCATGCGAGCGCAGCGACGATGAGCAGGCAACCGCCGCCGAAGATCGCTAGGAGCGAAAATGCGGAGCGGACGGTGTCACGTGCTTCGTCGAGGTCGTTGCGGCCGAGTGCTCGGGACACGTACCGCGTGACGGCGGAGGTGAGACCGAGGTCAAAAATATCGATGTAACTGACGAGCGTGAGGACGATGACCCAGACGCCGTAGCGCGGCCCGAGCGCGTGGATGAGCAGAGGTGTGATCCACAACGCGGCGAGAACCTGCGTGGCGACATCCGCGCCGCGAAGGACTGAACTCGATGCGAGGCGGCGAAGCGAAATCATGCGCGGGCGGCTGCGGGCACCTCAGCCTCCGCAACAGGCGCGCGCATTTTCACGAGCTTCTGCCCGATAACGACGGTCGAGAGGCCGCTAGTCGGGAGAATGCGATCGAGGATGCGAAAGAGCGGCGTAAGAAAATTGTAGATGCGAAGCTGGAACGGCGTGAGCGCTTTTTGCCCACCGAGGGTATTTGCGATGTACCAAGCGAAGACGCCGAATTTGTTGAAGAAGAATTGCCTTTCGACTTGGAATCCGGCGGCGGCCATTTTGCCCTCGAGTTCGCCGAAATCGTAGCGGCGGAAATGGCCGAGCTGTTTGTCGAAGTCGCTGTAAAGGCGCGGACTGTAGGGGACGAGGACGACGATGCGGCAGTCGGCGGGGACGTTTGCGAAGAGATTTTGGAGGACGGCGTGGTCGTCTTCGATGTGCTCGAGGACGTTGAGAAAGACGACGCTGTCCGGCGCGAATTCGCGCAGCAGCGCGTAGTCGGCGGCGAGCGACATGTCGAGTTTGCCGATGCGAAGGCCGGACTGGTGACTCCACTTTGCCTTCAGCTCCTGAAGGTAATCAGTGCGGTAGTCGGTGAGCAAAACTTCGCCGTGATGCCGGATGTGTTTGCTGAGATTTCCGCGTCCGACGCCCAGTTCCGCGACGCGTTGGCCAAGCCACGGGCGCACGGTTTCATACATCCACTCGTTGAATTTCGGCGCGGCCTCGAGCGCGTCGAGCGTGACCTTTCCGCTGTCGGCGTAGTTGCTCGAAAAGCGGTATTTGAAAATGAACCACAACGCCGCGAAGCCGTCGCGCCAGGTGATTTTCTTGCCCTCGTCGTAGCGGCGGCCGTTGTAACTGATCGGCACCTCGAACATCCGCAGCCGGTTGCGCGCAGCTTTCGCGGTGATCTCGGGCTCGATGCCGAAGCGATCCGACTCGAGCGGGATCGCCCGCAAAGCCTCACCAGTAAAGGCTTTGTAGCACGTCTCCATGTCGGTGAGGTTCGTGTCGTTGAGCATGTTGGCTAGCAGCGTGAGCGCGCGGTTGCCCATCGTGTGCCAGAAGTAGAGGACCTTGCGCTCCTCGCCGGTGAAGCGGCTGCCGAACACGACGTCGGCTCGACCCTCGAGGATCGGCCTAAGCATTCGCGGATAATCGCGTGGGTCGTACTCGAGGTCGGCGTCCTGGAAAATCGCGAGGTCGCCGGTCATCTCGGCGATGGCGCGGCGGAGCGCGGCACCTTTGCCCATGTTGTGCGGCTGCTGGAAAATGCGGACTTCGGGATGCTCGGCGGCGAGCTGCTGCATGAGCGAAAATGTGGAGTCGCGCGAACCGTCATCGACAACGACAATTTCGCGCGCGAGACCGGCGGGAAGCCGAGCGGCGAGGACGGCTTCGAGGCACGGGCGCAGCGATTCCTGCTCGTTGTAAGCGGCGACGAGGATGGAGAGCTTTTGAAATGTCGCAGCGGCGGCGGACATGAGCGGTGCGAAATATGGACGCGAAGAAAGAGGGCGAAAGTCAATTTCCGCGCACGATCCTGAAGGCGCGGATCGGAGGGAAATCGGTGCGTCCGCCGCGCACGACCGGGGAGTCGGCAATGAGATGGAATTGCGCCGGATTTTCCTCGCAGACGCGGTCGAGCATGTCGGCGTGAGCACCGCGCTTTGCGGGCGGCATGGAGTCGTCGAGGACGATGGTGGCGATGTCGCTTTTCGTGAGGAACGCCGCGAGTTCGACGTCGGTGGAAAAGCGGGCGCGATAATCCGCGCCGCTCCAGGACATGGATGCGAGGAGTTTGCTGGCGCGCGCGACGATGTGGCCGGGGCGCTTTTCGCGCATCGCGAGTTCGGAGATGAACATCCCCTCGCCGCTCGCGTCGGAGGATACGAGGATGGTCGAGTGTGGGGCTTTAGATTCGCTCACCACGACTTCCGCGATAGGCGCGAATCCGCTCCAGAGCTTCGGATAGATGCGGAAAAAGTGGGTCGTGATCGAGATGGCGATGACGAGCGGGAGGAGCATCACGCCGAGGATGTGGGCGGTGGAAACGGGTGAGCCGAGATGCTCAGGGACGAATCGACGCGTGAGCGTTGCCGCGCCCGCGACGGCGAACATGACGGCGGGGGGCAGAGCGGAGATGAGGTGCCGCGCTTCGAGACCGACGGGCATGATGATTTGAAAGAGGAAGACGCTGGCGATGAGCGCGGCGGCGGCGTGCCATTGCCCAAGGCGTTTGCAAGGAACCGTGGTGGGCAATTGATTCTTTTGGCGGCACAGCAGCGGGCAGAGGAAGCCGATGCAGGCGAGGATGGTGACGACGACGCCGAGCGAGATGACAAGTTTGTTCGCGTAAAATGGCGCGGCTTCGCGGGTGAAACTGAACGACGGATTTGGCTGGAGCCAGCCGCCTTTCAACCGTCCTTCGTTCCGAAAATACCACGTCCACGGACCGGCGAGGATGGCGGTGAGGGCCGCGGACGCCCATAGAATGGGCGTTGCGAGGAGATGCCACTTTCGCGAAAAGCAAATCGCGAGCGGCACCAAGAGAACGAGCGCGACACCGGTGCCTTTCGTAAGAATCGCGAGCGCGGCGAGGATTCCGAATGCAATGGCGTCGGACTTTTTCTCGCGATCGAGGAAATTTCCGAAGGCGAGCGCGGCGGCGAGCATGAGCCCAGCGGTGAGTGTCTCGGCCATCACCATCGAATAGTATTCGCGAGCGAGGGGAAGAGAGAGGAAGAGAAGGCCGCCGAGCGCGGCGGCGGTGTGGCCGAATTCGCGACGGAGCGCGAGGTAGATGAGGGTCGCGACTGCCGCGGCTAACGCGCACAGGAGGAGCAGAATGGAGGTGCGCGAGACACCGAATGGGAGCATCCACGCGGACTGGACGAGGTAGAAAAATGGGGGCCAGACGCCGAGTCCGATCTTTGGATAATGGGCGTAGTAGTCGTCGGCGAATTTCATCGGCGACCCGGGGAATCCGGCGGCGATGTAGTCGCGGATCATGAGGCCGGTGACGTAGTGCGCGGCTTCGTCGGGGTGTGCGCCGAATTCGCTGCGTTCGGCCCGGAGAGTCCGCTGCCACAGGAACGCGGCGTCGAAGGCTAGGACGAAAACGAGCGCGGCGATGAGCCACGGGCGGAGCTGGGCGAGGTTCATGGGGCGGGGTCGAATCGCGCGACGACGGCGCGATGCTGGGAGAGTGTGCCGGGCTCGGCGGCGCACGAAATGGGACGCCAGCCGCGGCCGCCGAAAAGGTAGTCGATGCGAATCCAAGGCCCGAGCAGGGAGGTGGGAAAATGCATTCCACCGGGAAATGTGAAGCCCCAACCGCGTCCACTTTTTGCGAAAGCGTCGGACATTTCATCCGCGAATACGTGGTAGCTGCCTCCGTGGTCGGGCATGTTGAAATCGCCGCCGACGATGAATGGAAGCGGCTCGAAGCGGAACACTTCGGCGAGGGCGGCGTAGAGTTGGGCGCGCTCGCCAATCCATTCGCGGTAGTTGACGAGTTGGTTGGAGGGCTCGCCGTCTTCGATTAGGTCTTTCGCGATGCGCGGGCTGAGAAAGCGGGTGAATTCATGGCGCGGAGTGGGCATGTGGACGCTGTAGATGGCGAGCGGTTTGCCTTTGAAAATGACGACGTATCGGGCGGCGACCGGGCGGCCCCGCCAGCGCGGCTCGGCGAGAAGGCGGGTCTCCTGGATGAGGTGATGGCTGACGATGCTAAACTCGCCGCGGCTCTCGATGGAGCTGTCCGGGAAGGCGCTTTGCAACGGGATGCCGCGGCCACGGGCGTCTTGGAGGAGGATGACGTCAGGCTTTTGCGCGGCTAGGAATCCCGCGAATTGCGGGCGATTTCCCTGGCCGATATTGTGGGTGACGACCGTAAAGGTCTGCCGCCCGGCCGCGCCGGGGGAATGCCGGCGGAGGCCCATGTAGCCGATGGTGACGAGCGCGACGGCGGCGATGAGCCAGAGGCAAAGCGCGGGGCGGATGAGCAGCGCGAGCGGCGCGAGGATGGCGACGGGTGCGAGGAAAATCGGCGCCGGGGCGAAGATGAGGAGGCTGAGGAGCCACTGGGACTCGCCCCACCACTCGAGGGAAATCAGCAGGACAACGAGGACGGCGAGATAGCCGACGGTCGCGAGCGAGAGGAGGGTGCGACTTTTGGCGAAAGGCAGCGCGCTCCGGCTCAGCGGCGGAGGCTGCTCTGGATGCGCGTGCGGATCGGCTGCAGAAGTTCGTGGCAATTAGCGATCCTCCAGTGGGAGCGAGACGGCGGGTTCCTCGGTGTCGTCTTCGTCCATGTCGAAATTCGAATCGAAGGGGGCCAAGACCTCGCCGGGTGGGTGTAGTCTGTCGCGCGCGAGGTCGGCGCTGGCTGCGGCGGTGAGCTCTCGTTCGCCGAGATTGTAGGCTCTCGTGTAGTAACGCTGCGCCGTCTTGTAGCGACGCTGACGGTGCCAGTGGAGGCCGTAATTTGCATAGACTGCGCCGGAATTTGGATCGGCGGCAATAGCCCGCTCGAAGACTTTGTCGGCGTCGGCGAAGCGCCCGAGATTGTCCAAAGTGCGTCCGAGTTTGAGCAGGAGGCCGATATCTTGGGGGTAAAGGCGGAGGCCTTCGACGAACGCGGCTGCTGCTGCGTCGTGAAGCCGCAGCTTTTCCGCCGAATCACTGGCATCCATCGCGAGGTAATGCTGCGACTCGCCGAGATAGTAATAAAGGTCGGGGTTCTTTTTCTCGGCATTCAACGCCTTTTCAGCCCAGTCTCGCGCCTCACCGTATTGAAGGTCCCGCAGCGCGACGCGCGCCTTTTCACCTGCGAATTCACCGGGGATTTTAGGAAGCGTGAGCCCAAGAAGCAGGACTCCAATCGCCGTGGGGAGCCAGAGCATCCACGCTTTGCGCGGGGCATCGGGCGTCACCATTTCGTTCGCGTCGGTGGGCGTCGCGAGGATTCCGAAGAGGAAGGCGACGAGCAGGGTGTTGGCCGGGATATGGAGATTGAAATCGACGACGGAGTGGACGAGCAGGGCCACAACGGCGGAAAATGCGCCGATAACGCAAGCGAGTTCGCTGCTTTTGGTGCGCTTCGCGGGCAGGAGTTTTCGGAATAGGATGGAACGGATGCCGAGCCAGCCGCGACGGAGGTGTGCGGCGAGGAAGAAGAAGATCACGCAAACTCCGGCGATGCCGTACTCGGCGAGCATTTCGAGGTAGTCGGAATGGACGTGGATTGGATCGCCTTGAACCGAGGCGTCTCGAAGCTGACGACCGAAGTACAAATAGGTGCCGCTGCCGGTGCCGAATGCGGGCGCGAGGGCGAATTGCCGGAGCGCTGCCTCCCATAGTTGCAGGCGCATGTTGCCGGGGTCGTAGATTTGCCCGAGGCGGGATTTGAGCGAGGTGCTGTAGAGCATCAGGTAAGCGGCTCCGACCACAATCAACGTGCATCCGGCTATGGTTGCCGCGAGAAGGCGTCCGAATTTGCGGCGGTTCGTCCGGCGGATGACTCGGAGGGAGAGAAATGAGAAGACGACGAGGCCGATGACCGTGCTGACGTAGGCTCCCCGGCTGCCCGTGATCGCTATGCCGCCGACGCAGATGACGACGCCGTAGATTGCGAGGACTCGCTGCCAAACTTTTCCGCGAGCCCAGCAGGCGAAGCCGAGGGCGAGCAGCCCAAGCATTTCCAAAAGACCGGCGAGATGGTTCGGGCAGATGTAGAACCCGCTCGCCCGCGCCCCGTAGTCGGGCCTGAAGATCGTCGGGACGAGCATGAAGTTGTTGCCCTCCTTGAATTGGACCGCGCCGACTGCAATGTGAGCCGTTGCGATGCCGAACAGCAACCAGACGATCGCGCGCCGCTGGCGGTTCCGAGGCAGATGAACCGCGGAAAGGAAGTAAACTAGGAGCGCTCCGACGGCCATAAGCAAGTCCGTGCGCGCGAGATACTCGACAGGTGAGAAAAGGGCTCGCGTGGAGACGTAAGCCGCTAGAAGCAGCGCCGAAGCCGTACACCAGCGGCCGGGATTTCCGAAATCACGCCCCTTTGCTCCAAACAAAGCGATGAGGCCGGCGACGCCTAGCAGTGAGTAGGCTGCGAGCGAATAGACGAGCCGCGGCCCTCCGATCAGCACTTGGATCATGCAGAAGGCTAGCCCGATCAGGACGACGATGAGTGCGCGGGAGAGCGATCTTCTCGGCCTGCGCGAGCCGGACGGTTCGGGAGCGTCGTTTGAGTTCTCAGTTGGAACTTCGGCGCTGTCAGGGGTGGATGGCATTTCTCAACAAGGGCGCGAAAAAACAAAACGCCCCTGCAACACGCGTTGCAGGGGCGTTCGTGAGGAGCACTCGGATTACAGTCCGAAAATGCTGGTGACAGGTGCCCCAGTTCCGCTGCTGTGTCCGTAGTTGTTGATGCCGGCTGCGCCTGCACCAGGGATCATCGCGACAGCTTGTGATTTACCGAAATCAACCGCTGCTTGAATTTGCGCGTTGGTTAGTCCCTTTGCGATATTCGCCAAGGCCGTAACGATTCCGGCACCGCTATACAGGCTCGGCGCATCGGAGACGGTCGCTCCAGCGGTCGCTGCAGCTTGGGCGATCTCCAAGATATACGCTTTCGCAGCTTTGCCTGCGGCGGTGAGAACGGCTTGCACCGCCAAGGGGATATCGGTATCGCCGCTCTGTGTCACTTGAGCGATGTAACCGGTGACGACACCTGCAGAACCTTGTGAAGGCTGCGAGGTAGCGTTCCCCGCGGCGTCTATTTGACTAATGTTCGGACCAGTCAGTTTCAGTGCTGCTTTGACTGCGGATGCCACAGCGCCCTTGACTGCCGCGATTTCCTTTTTGCGGTCTGTCCCGGTCTTGGCTCCATCGAGATTCGCCTCAAGGATGCCGACGGTCGCCCCGGCGGTGATCGCGGCGGCGGCGGCGGGCTTATCGGTCACGAGCGCGGTATCGACGCGGGAGTAAGCGAAGATCGCAGCGACAGATTTTCCTGCAGCTTTTGGCGCACGGAACGCGGCAGCATGAGCGGTGACGTGGGAATACTGCGGAGCGGCAGCGGTGGCACCGGTCGCGATGTCCACTGCGAACGCTTGGTTCGTGAAGACGAGGTCGGCGACGTATTCAAACAGATCGGAGGTGCTGGCCGCTACATGCACCGCAGTATCGACGGCGATTTGGATATTCGGCTGCGCTTTGTAATTCGCACCGGCGGCGGCAGTCACAATAGCGGCGGCGGAGGCTGGGCTCGCCACGGCGCTGGCTGCCGCAATGGCTTGCGCACCTTTGGGATTGGCGCGGGTGCCGGCGTTCGTGACAATCAGCACTTCGTTGGCGTTCGTGGCCGCTGCAAGAGCTTCTTCGACGGCGGTATAAAAGCTGACTTTCGTGAATTTACCGGGACTTCCAACGACGGGGTCGCCATTCAAAATGCGACTGGCGAGCGCACCGGCTTGGTCGATGTAATTATCGTTATCGTCCAAGCGCTGGGTCTTCGCACCGTCGATAATGGCAGTGACGTTCTTCTTGTCGCCGACGATACCGGCTGCGACTGCCGCTCCGACGTAGGTAGCGTTTGTGCTGATATCGATCGCTTGAACGGCTGCTTGGACAATCTCCTTCGAGAGCGCCTTATTCGCCTTGACGGCACCCAAGGTGATCGCACCAATTTCATTGGGGTTACCGCTTGCCTGCACTGCATTGATGGATTTCGTTACGATGTCGTTAGCCTCGGTGACATCGGAGCCACCCACTGCAATTGCAGCCTTCAGGCCCGCCGTGATGACTGCCTGGGCAAGAATTGGCGGAGCCGCTTTGATGGCTCCGAGAACGGCCTCACTCGGCTCGTTGGGTGCCGCCAGAACGGATGCGGTCGTCAATTTTGCAGCCGCCTTCGGATATGCGCGAACCCCGGACTCAGTGATGTCTGCCGTGCCCACAGTGCTCGCATGGCTCGTCGCGTAGCTAATAACCGTTCCGAGAACATCAGGGGAATACCTGAGGTAACCCACAACCGCTCCAGCGGCAACGGCGTCCTCATGATTCGCAGGAGCAGTCGCAAGGTAAGCGTTGACGGCAGCAACTGCGGCTGTCGTATCCGTCGGATTCGCGTCGCGGACGGCAACGTAAGCGTCCACCGCTGTGTCAGCCGCTGTCTTGTTCACATCACCCATCGAAACCGCAGCCTTCACATCTGCAGCCGAACTCGTCGGCAGAGCGGAGGCAGCAGCAGCGACAATTTCGATCGTGGTCGCACGCTTAATTGCGGCGGCGACTGTCGGCGGTTGCATCGGAGGAGCCAGTGCCGCAATAGCCGCGTTGGCTGCGGAAAGTGCCGCTTGCGTGACTTCAGTCGTCGTAGCGGTGGTTTTCGCAGCGCGAACCGCTGCGTAGGTAATTTCTTCGACGAGATACCCGGCACCGTTGTTGATCGCGGCCGTCACGACGGTAGTCGTGATAGCGAGGGTCTGCGAGTCACCTCCCTTCAATGCACCGGCAATTGCCGCAGTCGTGATTTTCGCGGCCAACGCGCTGGACGCTATGATCGCTTGCTCGGCGATATTGTCCGCATCGACGTTGTCGCCAATTGCCGTGATCGCCTTGATCGCGGCGCCTGCGACGGCTGGCGCGCCCTTTGGCAATGCTTTTGACGCCTCAAAAGTGGCCGCCTCGAGATTCGCTTCGAGCTGTGCGGCGCTTTGGCTTGTCCCCGGGATTGCGGCGAGCGTTGCCGCGACGTTTTTGATAACCGATGCCGCCTTCGAGGGCAGCCACTGCGATGCCTCACGAACGAGGCTCGCGACCGTAACGCCAGCGATATCGGACGTTACTTCCTCCTCCACCACGAGCGCAGTTGCGGCGGCGAGTTCTTTGTCGGTTGCAAGCTCGAAACCTGTCGGCGGCGGGACGATGAGGGTCTTGGTAGGTGCGAACGTATGAAGCTTGTCCTGAATCATCTGGAGATCCAGATTCCCTGCGACCGGGCTGTTAGGATCCGGGTAGTAGCCTTGCGCAAGCACGGAGGCAGCGCTGAGCCCGAGGGCGAGAGCGATCGCGAAAGCCGACCGTTTTGCCGATGTGGCGCGAAGTGTTTGGGGGCGGAGTCGTTTGAGTGCGAGCGTGTTCATGGATTTAAGCAGGCGGCTGGGTTGGTTGTTCTGTTTCTGGCGGGGGGGAATGCACTCCGCGGGATGCGGGGGCACGGGGTTGGGCGGGCGCAGAGTCGGTAGGGCATGGAGCCATGTCAACGACTTTTTTCAGACCCTTTGAAACTAAATTTCAGGCCTTTGTCCCATGCCCAAAATCGCTTCATTTCGCGAGCTCCCCCGGCGCATCAGCACACGAGAGATTCACGATTCCACAATTGCCAGCGCGCCGTTCGGCGATAGCTTTCGCGGCCCGTGGGAGTTTTCACCGCTATTTTGCTCGCCGCAGCGTTGCTGCTGATCGAAGGACTCGCTGGTGGGACGCGCCTGATTTTCAGCCTCCCAACGCTCGCGCTGCTCGGCCTTCTGGCATTGCTCGCGCCCCTTCTCCGGCGACGGATCGAGGTCGCGCCGCGCCCCACATGCCTCGCAGCGACGGCCCTATTCATCGGATACGCGCTTGCCCGCGCCGCAGGCTCATCGGGCGTCTTTCTAGGGTGGGCAGATGGGTTCACGATGCTCGGCTGCATCGCAGTTTATTTGCTCACGGTTTTTTGCATCCCGGATTCGCGAGATCGGCGTGTCGTGCTCACGGCGCTTTCCCTCCTCGCGCTGGGCGAGATTTTCCTCGGCCTTCGCCAATACGCGACGGGCGAAACGTGGCTGCCGTTCGGCATGTCGCGTCCGCTCCTTGATACGAAAAGAGCCGCCGGCACACTCATCAATGCAAACCACTACGCGGGAATGCTTGAGATGCTCGGCGCGCTCGCGGTGAGCTTCGCGGCGTGGGGCTCGTGGAGCGGCTGGAAGCGCGCGTTTGCGGGCTACACGGGGCTTCTCTGCTACGTCGGGATCGTCATTTCGGGGAGTCGCGGCGGCTGGGCGAGCGCGGTATTTTCGCTAGCGATATTTTCGCTGCTGAGCCTTTACGTGCAGCGCCAGACGCGTCCGAGAAAATTCCCGCTCGGCGTCGCGTTCTCGATTTTTCTCGGCATCGCCGCGCTCGGCGGCGGAGTGAAGCTCATGCTGAAAAACCCCGCGCTCGAAAATCGCATCGGCAGCCTCGGCGCGCAGTTCGAGGGGAAATATGACATCCGCATTTACAATTGGCAGGCGGCGCTGGACCAGTTCCACCTCGCGCCGCTCATCGGCACGGGCCCGGGGACTCATCTCTATTACGGACGCCAGTTCCGCCGAGTCGAAGTCCAGTCCGACCCGATCCACGCGCACAGCGACTACCTCGAGTTGCTCGCCGAATACGGCATCCTCGGCGCCGCCGCTGCCGCGCTTTTTATAATGGCGCACCTCATCGGCGGCTGGCGCGCCTGCCGCTGGCTCGTGCAAAAGGAACTCCACGACACGCACGAAGCCGTCCGCGTCTGCCACGACGGCCTCGCCCTGCAAATCGGCGCTCTCTCCGGCCTCGCCGCGCTCCTCGTCCACTCCGCCGTCGATTTCAATCTCCACATCCCCGGCAACGCCCTCCTCGCCGCATTCCTTTGCGGCCTACTCGCATCGCCCGACGCGCCGCCGCTCGCGGACGCCACGCGCCGTCGCATCGCATGGCTGCGCTGGCTCACGCCCATCGCGGGCTCCGTGCTGATCTTCGTCACGGTCACGCACTGGCGCGGTGCATTTTTTGGAGAAAAAGCGCGCATCTCACTGCGAGAGGATCAGCTCGGAGACGCGATCAATTTTTCTGAAATAGCAATCGCCGCCGAGAAGCAGAATCCCGAACTCTACTTCGTGCGCGGCCTCGCTCTCCGCGTAACCGCTCTTCGCTCGACATTCAGCGCCGACCGCGAGCGCCTGCTCACGAGCGCCCTCGCCGATTTCCGCGAGACGCTCCGCCTTTTTCCGCAGGATGAAAATGCCATGATCCGAATGGCCCAGACGCTTGCTGAACTCCGCCGTTTCCAGGAAGCCGACGCCGCCTTCCAATCAGCCATCCAGCTTGATCCGCGGCTCTACCGCCTCCGCATCGAATACGCCAATTACCTCCGTCGCATCGGCCGCGAAGCCCGCGCCGATGACGTCGTAAACAGCTTCCCCGCCCTCCCAGCCGCGAACTGAATCCGCGCTTTCTAATATGACGGGACGTTGAAAGTTGTCTCCACGCGCCCCATGCCCAGCCACGCCTGCTCCAGCTTTCACTCGACCGCGCTCTCGCGCCGGCATGCGATCAAAGTCGGCGGGCTCGGGATGCTCGGCCTTACACTGCCGGGTTTGCTGCGCGCGCAGGAGCTCGCGAAAATCAAGGCTCGCGCGAAGTCCGTCATCTTCCTCTTCCAATGGGGCGGCCCATCGCACGTCGATATGTTCGACATGAAGCCCGACGCGCCCGAGGGCATCCGCGGCCCGCACAAACCCATCTCCAGCAAAGCCGACGGCATCCAGGTTTCCGAGCATCTGCCGCGCACTGCGGGCGTCATGGACCGGGTCACGCTCATCCGCTCGATGCATCACTCGATGAAGAATCACAACTCGGCCGGCTACTACGCGCTGACCGGGCACGCGCCGCTGACCGACGATCAGCGGCTGCGCGATTCGCTCGATCTTTTCCCCGGATACGCCTCCGTCGTGGACCAGCTCGCACCCTCCGGCGGCGTCATGCCGACCGGCGTTTCGTATCCGCACGTCATCAGCGACGGCTCCGTCACGCCGGGACAGCACGCGAGCTTTCTGGGAAAATCGCACGACCCTCTGCTCGTCGTTCAGGACCCGAATTCGCCGAGCTTCGCGCTTCCCGAGCTGAGCCTGCCGGAAGACATCCCATTCGAGCGAATGCAAGCGCGGCGCGAACTCCAGCAGCTCGTCGATGCGCAGGCGCGCATGATGGATTTCTCCGCCGCTGCGCGTGGAATGGATGGCTACTACGACAAGGCGATCGCGATGCTTCAGTCGCCGAAATTGCGCGAGGCCTTCAACATTTCCGCGGAGCCGGAAAAGATGCGTGAGGCTTACGGGCGCTCGACTTACGGGCAGAGCTGCCTGCTCGCGCGGCGGCTTGTCGAGGCCGGGACGAAGTTCGTCACCGTCTACTTTTCCGACACCATCGGCGGGCAGAAAACCGACGGCGGCGGCTGGGACACGCACGGCTTCAACAACACGCGGATGTTCCCGATCATCGAGAAATATCATCTCCCGCAAACCGAGCAGACACTGCCGACGCTGCTCACCGAGCTCGACGAACGCGGCCTCCTCGACACCACGCTCGTCGTCTGGGCCGGGGAATTCGGACGCACCCCGAACATCAACAAAAACGCGAGCCGCGACCACTGGCCGCAGTGCTACACCACGCTCCTCGCCGGCGCCGGAGTGAAGCGCGGATACGTCCACGGTGCGTCCGACAAAACCGGCTCCTACCCGAGCGAAAATCCCGTGCGCCCCGACGACCTCGCCGCCACGATTTTTCACTCCCTCGGCATCGACCCGCACAGCGAATTGAAGATGGCCTCCGGCCGCCCCGTCCTCGCTGCGGATGGAAAAGCGGTGAGCGGAATCTTCGCGTAACCAGCGCCCGAGTTCCGGGTCTCACAGCCCACTCCAAATCCGGTCGCTCACTCGGCGACCGACTGGTTAATTCAGCCCATGAAATGGGAATACTACACACTCTCGATCCCCGCCACCGGCTTCTTTGTCGGCGGCAAAGTGGACTTGAACAAACTCACCGAGAACCTCAACCAGCTCGGCCATGCGGGATGGGAACTCGTCTCCGTTTTCGACACTGCGATGGCGCAAGGAATGACGCGCGATGTGATCGCCGTCATGAAACGTCCGCTCGTGTAAATCCGCACGGGCTGGCATCGCGCTGAACCGTAGCGCACCGTCAAAACTTCTCCTCCCATTCCAGCGCCGCCTCGCTAGACTCCCCGCCCTTTTATGTTCCGCACCACCACCTGCAACAGCCTGCGCGCTGCACACATCGGCCAGACCGTCACGCTCGCGGGTTGGGTCAATTCACGTCGCGACCACGGCGGCGTCATCTTCATCGACCTCCGCGACCGCGATGGCCTCACGCAGGTCGTCTTCCGTCCCGAGGAAAATGCCGCCGTCGCCGAGGCCTCGCACACCCTCCGCGGCGAGGACGTCATCACGCTCACCGGCACCGTAGCCGCGCGCCTCCCCGGGAGCGAGAACGCGCGCCTTGCCACCGGCGAAATCGAAGTCGTCGCCACCTCCCTCACCGTCCTGAACAAAGCCGACGTTCCGCCCTTTCCCATCGACACCGACGCGGGCAACGAAGACCTCCGCCTCAGCCACCGTTACCTCGACCTGCGCCGCCCCATGATGGCGCGCAATCTCAAGCTGCGGCACCGCGTCACCAAGACCATCCGCGACTACCTCGACGACGCTGGCTACTTGGAAATCGAGACGCCCATCTTGTCGAAATCCACGCCCGAAGGCGCGCGCGACTTCCTGGTACCGTCGCGCCTCACGCCCGGCAGCTTTTACGCGCTCCCGCAGGCCCCGCAGCAGTACAAGCAACTGCTCATGGTGGCGGGCATGGACAAATATTTCCAAGTCGCCAAATGCTTCCGCGACGAAGACCTGCGCGCCGACCGGCAGCCGGAATTCACGCAGATCGACTTGGAGGCCTCGTTCATCGAGCAGGAAGATATTTTCACCCTCCTCGAAGGCCTTCTCGCACGCGTCTTCAAAGTCGCGAAAGACATCGACATCTCCCTCCCCTTCCCGCGCCTCACCTATGCCGACGCGCTCAACCGCTTCGGCAGCGACAAGCCCGACACCCGCTTCGGCATGGAACTCGTCGCGATCGACGACGTCTTCGCCACCAGCCAGTTCAAAGTCTTTCGCGGCGCGCTCGACGCGGGCGGCTGCGTGAAGGCGATCAACGCCAAAGGATTCGCCAGCATCACCACCGGCCAGATCGAGGAGCTGACCACGATGGCAAAGCTTTTCGGCGCGAAAGGCCTCGCCTTCATCAAGATCGAAAACGGCGAGTGGAAATCGCCCATCGTCAAATTCTTCACCGACGCCGAACGCGCTGCGCTGAATGAAAAAATGCAACTCGAAGAAGGCGACCTCCTGCTTTTCGGCGCGGACAAATGGGACATCGTCTGCGAAGTCCTCGGCCGCATCCGGCTGCGCGTCATGGAAATCCAGCGCGGCCAAAAGCGCGCAGGGCGCATGTTGCCCGGCGAGACGCTCCAGCCGCACCAGCACGACGACTTCGACGACAAACTGAACTTCCTCTGGGTCACCGATTTCCCACTCCTCGCGTTCAGTTCCGAGGACAACAAATGGAACGCCGTGCATCATCCCTTCACCCGCCCGCACGTCGACGACCTCGCGCTGCTCGAGGCCGGTGATTTTGCAAAAGTCCGCGCCGAGGCCTACGACGTCGTCCTGAATGGCGTCGAGATCGGCGGCGGCTCCATCCGAATCCACGAGCCCGCGTTGCAGTCGAAGATGTTCGACGTGCTCGGAGTCACCGGCGAGCAGCAGCAGGTCATGTTCGGGCATTTGCTGAAGGCGTTCAGCTTCGGCGCGCCGCCGCACGGCGGACTCGCGCTCGGGCTCGACCGCCTCATCATGCTCCTCTGCTCCGCCGAGAGCATCCGCGACGTCATCGCCTTTCCAAAAAACAACCGCGGCGTGGACCTGATGAGCACCTCCCCAAGCGAGGTCGATTTCAAGCAACTCCGCGAACTCTACATCCAAAGCACCGCGAAGAAGAGCTGAGCGGCAGGATCAGTCGAATTGAGACAACCGGCTCAAACGCCGCCACCGATTTCACCAACACTATGATCGATCCCAACCTCGACCCGAACCTCCAACCCGAAGCCAACGACCTCCCTCATCGCGCGCAAGATGCGTGGTCTGACGCCTCCAATCGCGCAGAGCACGCCATGGAAGATGGCGTCCGGTATGCCCGCGAAAATCCGATCGTCGCGGTCGTTGGTGCCATTATCGCCGGCATCGTCATCGCGCTCCTCGTCTCGTCGCGCCGCGAGCCCACGGTCCGCGAGCGCTACATCGACGGGCCGCTCGATGACATCCACGACCACCTCTCAAACCTCCGCGAGCAAGTTGGCGAAAAAGCCGACAAGCACTTTCACAAAACCGTTTCCGCCATCGAGCGCGCCATCAAACAAGCCCGCAAGGCGCTCTCGTAACTTTGTAACCGGGATCGACTCCCGGTCGCGACCGATTAGCAGCCCAACGAATTTAGCGGGATTCGATCCGATAAAGGTGCGTTTTTGACCTCAGGAAAAGCGACTTCCCTGACACTGCCGGCGATGACATGAACCCGCCGTCGAGCTTGTTCTCCGCGATCAACTTGAATTCCCGCGCTGGAGCCAGCGCAGCAATTTTCCCCTCCTCGCTGCTCACATAGATTCGTCCATCCGCCATGAGTGGTGCTGCGGAATAATTTCCCTGCACTCGCTCCGACCACATCACCTTGCCGGTCTTCGCCTCCACGCACGTCGCGATGCCGCCGTCGTTGATCATGTAAAGCAACGCACCGTCGAGGATGAGAGACGGCTTGTTCGGCGCACCTTTCTTCAAACGCCACGCCACCGGCTCAGTCACTGAGATTTGTCCATCAGCCGCGATCGGAATTGCGAGCACCTCGCCTTGCGAAAACCCGCACGAAATGAAGATCATCCCGTCGCCGAAAACCGGCCGCGTCGCCGCGCTGTGATGATTCGGATCATCCACGCGCCACAATTCCTTTCCCGTCGCGGGATCGTAGCCGTAGTGAGCCTTCGCACCGCTGCTGAGTAAAATCTGACGCCCTCCGACATTGATCACATGCGGCGTCGAAAACGCCTTTCTATAATCCCCTTCGCCACTGGGCTTTCCCTCCTTGTCGAAGTCCGCGTAATCCACAGAGCGGTCCGTTTTCCAAACCGTCTTCCCGGTCTTCTTGTCGAGCGCGACGATGAACTGAAAATCGCTCCCGTCGAAATTCATGATGAGCAAATCGCCCCAAACGATCGGTGAGGATCCCGCGCCGCGGTAGTGATTGCACACGAAGTCCGTGCGCTGCCACAGCACCTTGCCCGTCTTCGTGTCGACGCACGCCGTGCCCGGAGAGCCGAAAGTCACATAAATCCGCCCCTCCTCGATCACAGGCGTCGGCGACGCATAGCTGTTGAATTTGTGGCAGAACTGCGGACTCGAGACGTGGAACAAAGTGTCGTCGCGCAGCACCTTGCCCGACTCTTTGTCGATGCCCATCACCGACAGTTCCGTCCCGTCCTCCGTCGCTGTGGTGAGCCAAATCTGTGAGCCCCAAATAACCGGCGAAGACCACCCTTTTCCATGAATCGCCGTCTTCCACTTCACATTCTCCGTCTCGCTGAACTGAGCCGGCAAGCCTGTCGCATCGGAATGCCCGTCGCCATCCGGCCCTCGAAATTGCGGCCAGTTTTCGGATGCGGCTGCGGTGAAGGCGAAAAGGACAAGAGAGAGAAAGAAACGCATGGGATGGAGGGATTGTGTTTTGAAAAGATCGGGATTGCGGCGGGAAAATTAGACGATCAATCGCCGCGCGTCGCAATGAGTCTCACGACTTCACCCGCGGCCGCGAAACCAAATGCGCCCGTCACAAACGTCGCCGTCCCGAACCCGCTCGAGCAGTCCAGCGACGAGTCGCTGCCGGGCTCGGGCGTGAGGCACGCGCTGCCATCCGACCAAGGATACACGGGCTTCTCCGGCGAATAGACGCATCGCACGCCGAACTCATTCCCATTCCCGCGTGGAAAATTACACTCGCGCCGCAGTTTCCGTCGCACCTGCCGCAATAGCTCGTCTTGGGTCGCATCCGCGAGATCGACCACCCTCACCGCACTCGCCTCGCGCCGCCCGCCCGCCCCGCCAACCGTAAGCACTGGAAGCCCGCAGGCTCTTGCTTTCACGATGATGAGACACTTGTGCGAAAGCTTGTCGATCGCATCGACGACAAAATCGAACGCCGGTTCCAGCAGCTGATCCGCCGTTGCCGCCGTGAAAAATTGCGTTACCGCATTCACACGGCACGCCGGATTGATGAGCGCCACGCGCTCAGCGAGCACTGTCACTTTCGTCCGACCGATTTGCCCGTCGAGCGCGGGCAGTTGCCGGTTCACATTCGTCAGGCACACATCGTCGAGATCGATCATGGTAAGCGCTCCGACGCCCGAGCGCGCAAGCGCCTCCACAACCCACGACCCCACGCCTCCAACCCCGATCACGCAAACATGCGCCGCCCGCAGCCGCGCAAGGCCCGCGCTCCCGAAAAGCCGCGCGACCCCGCCGAACCGCGCCTTAAAATCCTCCTCCGCAGTCACGCCTCCGGATCCGCCGCGACGTATGCCTCCAGCGCCTCGCGCGTAATCGTGTGCCGCGCGCCGCACCGCGGGCAGCTCATCCGCAGAGATGGCTCATTTTCAAACAATCCTTCCGCATCCCTCCGCATGATCGGTGCGAGCACCGCAAACATCCGCGCCTGCGTGCAGCCGCACTCCCAACGGTAACGCCGCGTCTCCAGCAGGCTCAGCGTCTCGCTCGCATCGAGTTCGCGAATCCGCGCGTCATCGAGTGATTCCAGCCACTCCAAGTCGCACCCCGGCTGAGCCGTGAGCATGATGAAATCCTCCTCGCCGTGCCGGAAATATCGAGCCGGCCGCTGCTCACTTTGCCGGTAAAACTCCTCCACGATTCCAAACGGATCGCTCCCCGAAAAATCGACCGCGCTCCGTCGCGCCTCCGCACGTCCATCGACCACATCGGCAAGGAAAAGATTGCGCCCATCGTCCCTCACATTCTCCGTGAAAATCTGTCCGACCACTGCCTCGCGCCCATTGTCCCCCGCGACGAAAAGATTCAGCAGCGGATCGGTAAAATGGATCGTCCACGCCCAGGATTCGTTCCGCGGACGCGAGGCGCAGTGCAGCGTCATCGCCGCGAGCGCCTCCTTCAGCATCCCATCGTGACTCGGCGTGTGCTGATACCCGTGCTGTCCCTGATGCAGATAGTAATCGACATACAGCTCGCCGAAATCCGCGCGCGCCAGCAGGGCATTCCGACCGCGGACAAAGTATGTCCGCACCTCGATTCCTTCGGGTTCATTCGTCGGGTCGGGTGTCATTTATTCCAGCGCTGGAAAGGATTCGCGAGCAAGTTGGAGTTAAAATAACGCGGATCGCTCGTCACTTCCACCCCGACCCATTCGGGCAATTCCACCTGCTGATCTTCGCGCTCCAACTCGACCTCCGCGACCACGAGTCCCGCATTTTCCCCGAGAAATTCATCCACCTCCCAAGTCACATTTCCCATCGCGATCCGCGAACGCCGCTTCTCCATCTGAGGCTGAATGCACAGCGTCTCCAGCATCTCCACGGCATCCTCGTGCGGGACCTCGACTTCGTATTCGCTCCGCACGATCCCAGTCGTGCGCCCCTTTACGGTGAGCCACGCGCACCCGCCCGCCGTGCGCACGCGCACAACACATCGCGGCTCCCGCGCGAGATATCCCTGCCGGATGAGCACGGGCTCCGCCAGCCCCCGCCAGCCATCGCCGACCACGAGGAATTTGCGTTCGATTTCCAGCGCCATCCGACCTCACTTCACCATCGAGCGTCCGAGCACTTTCAAAATTGCGCGCTTCACCTCCATCGCGTCGATCGCACCTTCCTGTTTGTAGAGCACTTCGCCTTTCGCGCCGAACAGCACGGTGTACGGCAGCGCGCCGCTCCACGATTTGTCGAACGCCTCGATGAGCTTGTATTTATCAGTGCTCCCGAAGATCAGATTCCGATTCGAGGCCTGCTGTTTCGTCAGAAATTTCAGAGCCTCTGCCTTCTCGTCCGGGTAATTCGCTGACACGCTCACGAACTCGAAATCCCGACGCCGATACATGCGATTGATCTCCACGAGATCTGGAAATTCCGTCACGCACGGCCCGCACCAGGTCGCCCAAAAGTTCACGAGCCGCACCTTGCTTCCCTCCCCTTTTTTCAGCTCATCGAGCCCAGCCGCATCGACCGGTTCGAGCGTCACTGGTTCCTTCGCAAGCTTCTCCATGAACGCCTTCACCAGCTCCTCCTTGCCCGCCCATTTCGTCGAGCAGCCAAAAGATTTCGTCTGCGCGACCTCCGGCTCTTTGCCAGCGACCAGCGCATCGAGCGCCTCACGCAGGTCCTGCTTTTTCGCGAAAGTCTCGCGCTCGCTGTCGTCGATGCGCCCGACATATCGCAGCTTCCTCGCGGCATCGAAGACAAACGCATGAGGCGTCACCGCCGGCCCGTATGCCTGCGAGACGCGCTCCGTTTCGCCGTCGTAGAGGTAGGGGAAATTGAACGCCTTTTCCTTGGCGCGAGTTTTCATCTCATCGAACGAGTCGCCCAAATCGGTGTAGCCGAGTTCGTCGAGTCGCACGGATTTCGGATCGTTCGGCATGATCGCCACGACCGCGACGCCCTTCGCCTTGTAGTCCTCGACGATCGCCTTCATCCGCTCCTCATACGCCTGCGCCGTCGGGCAATGGTTGCACGTGAAGACCACGACGAGCGCCTTCGCATCCGCGAAATCTTTCAGCGACCAATCACGCCCATCGACCCCCGGCAGCGTGAAATCCGGCGCAGGCGACCCGACCGCGAGCGTCGGGAATTCAGCGGCAAACGCGCCCGCGCCGCAAAGCGCGAGAAGGCAGAGGAGGAGGGCTTTCATTTGGTGGAAAGGCAACGGGATTACAGGTGGAAGTCAATGCGAGCGGCAAAGTCATCCGGCCGCTCGCCGCTTGCGCACACGGCTCGGCGCTGGTTTCTTGCACGCACCTCCGCCGCATGAAGATCGTTACCTACCTCCTCCTCGGCGCGTTGATTTTCGCGATCTTTCGCACAAACCACAGCCTCAAGTCGTGCCAGACCGAGCGCGAGCGAACATTCGTCATTCGCACGAATGCAGCGGTCTGGCTCGGCGGCTTTTTATTCCTTCTCGCTTTCATCATCCTGCCGAACAAAGCGCGCGCGTTAATGATGTTGCCCGCGCTTTTCATCGCGCTGAGCATCGCCAAATCGTGGCGCGACTCCCGTGCCAGATTGCGCCGCGAGCAGCAGGAGCGCGTCGATCTGGAACGGATGAAACGCGTGCATTCGCCTCGCATTTTTTGAAATAAAGCGCGCTGCTTGCGGCTCATGTCTCGGTGAACATCGCTGCCAAAACTGCTGCACTTTTTCTCGCCGCGCTCGGAGCCGCCGGCTGCCACGCCGAGAGCCCGAGACCGCAGCCCTACGCCGGCGGAAAACCAAAAGACCTCACGAAAATGGACGACTCCGAACTCCGCAAACAACTCACTCCCGAGCAATACCACGTCACCCGCGAAAACGGCACCGAACCCGCGTTTCGTAACGAATACTGGGACAACCACGCGGCGGGAATTTACGTCGATGTCATCAGCGGCGAGCCGCTTTTCTCCTCCACCGCCAAATTTGAATCCGGCACCGGCTGGCCGAGTTTTTGGGAGCCGATCAAGAAGGAAGCCGTCGCGACGAAAGACGACAAAACGCTCTGGATGACGCGCACGGAAGCGCGCGGAGCATCGAGCGACGCGCATCTCGGCCACGTCTTCCCCGATGGCCCAAAGCCGACAGGACTCCGCTACTGCATCAATTCCGCCGCGTTGAAATTTGTGCCGCTGGACAAGTTGAGAGAGGCCGGTCTCGAGCAATATCTGCCGCTTTTCGAGAAGAAATAGCACCATCGAAATCTTCGGTTGTAGCCGGGATCGCTGATCCCGACAGGCCTGAGCGGCAGCCACTGCGCTCAAGTTTTCATGGATTCTACGTGCTCGCTCCGCGCCGGGATCGGCAATGCCGACTACGGTGCATCCCTGGGCGCGACGGAGTTTTCAGGGCCGCAGCCGATGCGAGGCACGAAATCTTCTCACGATGGCAACGATGCCCGCCAAATCTTCATTTCATTTCATCACGAGCGCGATTGCAGGCGCGCGAGCGTGTGGAAAATTGTCGCCATGAAATTCGCGCTCATTTCAGCCGTCTGCGCGGTCGCCGGTTTGCAGGGTGCGCGCGGCGCGGATTGGCCACTGACTCGCTTCGACGGGCGCGATTACGTTTCCCTAGAGAGCATCGCCACGTTTTATGGCTTCCCGGTGCCGCCAGTGATCAGCCAGTCGCCGGGAGCGGCGATCCCGGTTACAGCCTCGCCGCAGACTGCTGAGACGCCGGCGGCACCGACTCCGCCGTTACCAGCCACGGTTTCGTTGGACTCAGACAAGGCGCAGATGGAGCTCGGCCTGAACAGTCGCGAGATCGCGATCAATGGCGCAAAGCAGTGGCTCGCGTTTCCGACACATGTGCAGGATGGGCATGTCTTCGTCGCGCGGCTCGATCTTTCCAAGATCATCGAGCCGGGACTGCGCCCGGAGCGCATCCAAGGCCTTCAGCCGATCACAACCATCGTGCTCGATCCCGGACACGGCGGGCAGGACAAAGGCGCAGTCTCGCGATACGGATACGAGAAAGATTTTGCGCTCGATGTCGCGTTGCGTGCTCGGGATTTTTTGCAAAAGCGCGGCTACCGAGTCGCAATGACGCGCTCCACCGATATTTTCATCCCACTCGATGAGCGTCCGAAGCTCGCGAAATCGCTGCCGGATTCGATCTTCGTCAGCATCCATTTCAACGCGTCCGACGCAAATCACGACGCGCGCGGATTCGAAATTTTCTCGATGGCTCCGCGTGGCGCGCCGGCCACGAACGACAACACATTCAGCGCGCGCCTGCTCCGCGAAGAGCCCGGAAACGCGAACGAAATTCCGAGTGCCGCGCTGGCAGGCGCCATCTACCACTCGCTGCTGGGCCATGTTCCGACGGTTGATCGCGGGCTGAAACACGCGCGCTTCGCCGTGCTGCGGCTCTCCACGGTGCCTGCAGTTTTGGTTGAATGCGGCTTTGTCACGAATGTGCCGGAGAGCGCGCAAATCGGTTCGCCCGCGTGGCGCGCTCGCGTAGCCGAGGCCATCGTGGACGGGATCGATGGCTACAAGGATTTGGCGGTGAACAAGCAGGCACCCAAGATCATCGCCGACTACCGCCGCGCCGCGACAAGCGGGCCAGCGTTACGGGAATTGCTCACGCCTGCGACGCCGTAACGCCCTGCGTGCGCGACTCTTCTCCGCAGAGCGCGCCTTCTTGCGCGGGAGAGCGCGCCTTCTTGCACGGCTTCGCCTCCCCTCACCCAAACCGCGCGAACTACGCCATCGCGCGGGCGATGGTGCTCCACCAAGCGTCGTGGAGGGCGGCCAACGGCCAGTGGAGTTCGGTGCCCGCGATATTGATTTTCAAATCGCGTCCGCCAACCACGCCGATGCGGCTCGCGGGGACTCCGCGCCATTCGCATAGCGCGAGGACGGATGCGGCATTTGTCGGCGCGACGCTGATCACGATGCGAGACTGGCTTTCATTGAAGAGCGCGACCTCGGCGCTGACAGAAACATCGAGTGCGATATCCGCGCCAATCTGCTGCTCCCCGCCGCTGATGCAGCTCTCCGCCAGCGTCACGGCGATTCCGCCTTCGCTGCAATCGTGCGCGCTTTTCACGAGCCGCGATTTGATGAGCGAGCGCACCGCGTCTTGAACTGCGATTTCTTTCGCAAAATCCAGTCGCGGCGGCGCGCCGATTTTTTTGCCGTGAACGACTTTCAGAAAATGCGATGCGCCGAGTTCGTCGCCGGGCTCGCCGACCAAAATGATGACGTCGCCCGCGATTTTGAAATGCGAAGTGGTGACGTGTTTTTCGTCGTCGATGAGGCCGACCATTCCGACCGTTGGCGTCGGGTCGATCGCGCCCGCGGGGCTTTGGTTGTAGAGGGAGACGTTGCCGCCGGTGACCGGCACATCGAACGCGCGGCAGCCTTCCGCAAGCCCCTCGACCGACTCGCGCAGCTGCCAGAAATTCTCGGGATTGTACGGGTTGCCGAAGTTCAAATTGTCCGTGACTGCGAGAGGGCTCGCGCCGCTGCAAGCTAGATTCCTCGCGGCTTCCGCGATCGCGATGCGCGCGCCCTGGCGCGGATCAGCGGCGCAATAGAGCGCGTTGCAATCTGTCGTCGCGGCCACAATTTTTCCCGCCTCGCGGATGAGGAAAACCGCGGCGTCGCTGCCGGGCAGAACCATCGTGCCGGCGCGCACCATGTGGTCGTATTGGCGATACACCCAGTTCTTCGAGGCGATGGTCGGATCGGCCAAAAGCGCGAGGAGAGAATCGACCGCGGATTGCGCGGAGGACGCGGATTTTGAACTCAAAAAATCCGCGACATCGGCGACATCCGCGGTCTTCTTTGCCTTTGCCTCGCGCTCGTAAAGCGGCGCGTCGTCGGCGAGTTTTGCGGCAGGGATTTCGGCGATGAGTGCGCCGTGGTTCAGCACGCGCATCATGCCGTCGTCCTTCACCACGCCCACCTCTGCGTACGGCAGGTCCCACTTTTCAAAGATGTCCACGACCGTCTGCTCATGCCCTTTTTTTACGATGATGAGCATCCGCTCCTGCGACTCGCTCAGCATGATTTCATACGGCGTCATACCCGTCTCGCGCTGCGGCACTTTCGCGAGATCGATCTCGACTCCCGTGCCGCCGCGGCTCGCGGTTTCGCACGTCGAGCAGGTCAGCCCGGCGGCGCCCATGTCCTGGATTCCGGCCACGGCATCGGTCGCGAGTAATTCGAGGCACGCCTCAAGCAGCAGTTTCTCGCGGAATGGATCGCCGACCTGCACAGCGGGGCGATCCTCCTTCGACTCCTCGGTCAGATCGCGCGACGCAAACGCCGCGCCCGCGAGCCCGTCGCGGCCCGTTTCCGCGCCGACGTAGAAGACCGGATTTCCGATGCCTCGCGCCGCGCCCCGCGCAATCTGCTCGTGCCGCAGGACGCCGAGATTCAGGACGTTAACGAGCGGGTTGCCGTTGTAACTTTCGTCGAAATAAATCTCCCCGCCGATCGTCGGGATGCCGATGCAATTCCCGTAATGCGCGATGCCGGAGACGACGCCAGCGAAGAGCCGGCGATTCGTTTTTTGCTCGGCTGAATCGCCGTGAATCGGGCCGAAGCGCAGCGAATTCATCGAGAAGACCGGGCGCGCTCCCATCGTGAAAATGTCGCGGATGATGCCGCCGACGCCAGTCGCAGCTCCCTGGAATGGCTCGACTGCGCTCGGATGGTTGTGGCTCTCCATTTTGAACGCGACCGCCCAGCCGTCGCCGATGTCGATGACCCCTGCATTTTCCTCGCCCGCTTTCACCAGCACGCGCGGGCCCGTCGTCGGGAATTTTCGCAACTCCCCTTTCGAGTTTTTGTAGCTGCAGTGCTCGCTCCACATCACGGAAAAGATGCCGAGTTCGGTGAAATTCGGATCGCGTCCGAGGATTGCCTGGATACGCGTGAATTCCTCCGGCGTGATTCCGTGCTTCGCGATGAGTGCGGGTGTGATGGGAGGCTCGATCATAAAAAAGGAGCGCGGAGCGTATTCGTGCGGCGGGAGCAATTCCAAGCGGCGATCGCGCGAAATTGCGGCGAAAAACCTGGAATTTTCACGTCTCCTCAATACGCTCTGCGGCACCCAAACCACATGCCCGATCCCATCCGTCACGACGACCAAATGCTCGACCTCCCCGACGATGAATCGCTCGGCGGAGAACACCTGGATTCGCAGGTTCAAAAGGCGCAGGAGCAGCTTTTCGCGCTCAAGCGGCAGCAGGAACAGATCGAGAAACAGAAGCGCGAACTCGAGGAACTCAGCCGCCGGCAGGATCAGCTCCAAGAGGGAAAAGCGGAAATGGTCGAGAAATTCGAGCGCGCCCTCGTTGTGCTCGAGCGCGAGACGTACGATGCGCAGAAGCGGGTCGAGCAATTGCACTCGGTGCACGATTCGTTTCACCAGCATCTCGACGTCATGGAGTCGATCAATCCGAAGGCGTGGGAGGGCCTCGACATGGGCAAGGAACTCACACGCGCGCTCAGCGCAATCGACGACGCGCGCGCGGAATACGGTCGTTCGCTGCCGAAAATTAGCACGGCCTCCGACGGGGAATCAGACCCGGTCGCGGCGTCGGCTGGATACCAGTTGGACTACCGCGCGGAGGGCGTGAAGGACTTCAACTACTGGCTGAAAGCGGGCTTCGCATTCACCCTGCCGCTCTTCGGCATCGGTGTCATCCTCGTCATCGTCATCATCTCCGCGCTGAAATAATTCCCATGGCCACGAAACGGAAACCCGCAGCAAAGCTCGACTCGATGTTAGACGCGAAAAAGCGCGCGCTCGCCGAGATGCAGGCGAAAAACGAGGTCGCGATCGCCAAGCGGCAGAAGCTCATCGACGACGCGCCGCGACGCGCTGAGGAGGTGGCGAAAAGGCGGCGTGAGGCGCTCATTGCTCGTCGCGTGCGGACAGAGGCGCGCTTCAATCCAGTCGTGATCCACGATCCGCGGCACACCTATACCGCCGAGCCGATGGTGCCCGCGCGCCGCTTGCGAAAGCATCGCAATCAGGGGATGTATCAGTTCTTTGCCCTCTGCCTCATCCTCGCGGCGGTCGTCTGCTGGCTCTATTTCAAATACATCCGAATCCAATGAAAACGCTCGCTCTTCGCGCCGGCTCGCTTGCGGCGAAAATCACGCTTGATGATTCCGGCGCTCTCAGCGCCGTCGAATTGCCTGCGGAAATTCCCGCCGACTTCGACGCAGCGGCCCTCGCCGATTTTGCCGCGCAACTCGACGCGCTGCCGCTCGCGCCGGATCGTGGCGGGCCGTTCGTCCAAAAGGTGCGCGCCCGGATGCGACAGATTCCACGCGGTTCGGCGATGACCTATGGCGAGCTCGCGGCAGCCGTCGGCAGCCCGCGCGCCGCGCGGGCAGTCGGCCAGGCGTGCGCGACGAACCCGCTGCTGGTCGCCGTACCATGCCACCGCGTCGTGGCGGAAAATGGGCTCGGCGGTTTCGCACTCGGGCTGGACTGGAAACGCAAATTGCTGGAACTCGAAACCGAAGCGGCGGCGTGAACTCGGGGATTTGAACTCCCCAACCGCTTTCTTGGCGTTCCGGCGTCTTGGCGGTTAGATCAAAACATGACCGCCGATTTCGACGTCCGATACACCGCGCAGCTTGCGCGGCTGAGCCTCAGCGAGGCGGAAATTGCGACTTTTCAGGCGCAGCTCTCGCAGGTGCTCGAGTTTGTGGAGAAGCTGAGCCAGGTCGATGTCAGCGGCGTCGAGCCGACGGCGCACACTAACCCGATTTTCAACGTCTTGCGCAGCGACGAGCCGCGCGACTGGTTCACCCCGGAAGTGGCTCTGGCAAATGCGCCGCGGCAGGCGAGCCAGCTTTTCATTGTGCCTAGAGTCATCGAATAGCGGATGGACCCAGCCACGCTTTCCGTCACCGATTTGCAGCGCGCGATGCGCGAAAAAGAGCTGTCGCCGGTCGAGGCCCTCACAGCTCTGGAAGCTCGAATTTTGAGCGTCGATTCGCAGGTTCACGGCTACCTCTCGCGCAACTTCGAAGCCGCGAAAAAGCTCGCGGAAACCGCCGACATTTCGCTCCCGCTCGGCGGCGTGCCGATCGCGATCAAGGACGTCATCAATGTCGTCGGCGAGCCATGCACGGCAGCGTCGAAAATCCTCGAAGGCTTCGTCTCGCCGTACGATGCGACGGTCATTCGCAAGCTCCGCGCGGCGGGCGCGATTCCATTTGGGCGCACGAACCTCGACGAGTTCGCGATGGGTTCCTCGACCGAAAATTCGGCTTATCAGAAGACACTGAATCCTTGGGACCCGACTCGCATTCCCGGCGGCTCCAGCGGCGGCTCGGCGGCGGTCGTCGCGGCGGATGAAGCGTTCGCCGCGCTAGGCTCGGACACGGGAGGTTCGATCCGCCAGCCCGCGGCGCTCTGCGGCTGCGTCGGACTCAAACCGACGTATGGCCGCGTGTCGCGCTTCGGGCTCATCGCGTTCGCTTCATCGCTCGATCAAATCGGCCCGTTCACCAAAACCGTGCGCGATTCCGCGCTGCTGCTGAACGCCATTTCGGGTCGCGACCCGCAGGATTCTACAAGCCTCGACGAGCCGGTGCCGGACTATACGGCGGAACTCGGGCGCGATCTGCGCGGCGTGAAACTCGGGATGCCGCGCGAATACTTCATCGACGGAATCGACCCGCAGGTCGATGCGGCGATCCGCGCGGCAATCAAGCAATACGAAGCGCTCGGGGCCGAAATCGTGGAAGTCTCGCTGCCGCATACGGAGCACGCGGTGGGCGTTTATTACATCGTCGCGACGGCGGAGGCGTCGGCGAATCTCGCGCGCTTCGACGGCGTGCGGTACGGGCACCGCGCGGCTGCGCCGAATCTCATCGAGCAATACGGCCGCACGCGCGCGGAGGGCTTTGGACCGGAGGTGAAGCGACGCATCATCCTCGGCACATACGTCCTCAGCAGCGGCTATTACGACGCGTATTATCTCCGCGCGCAGAAAGTGCGGACGCTCATACGGCGCGATTTCACGGAGGCATTTGAAAAGGTGGACGCGATCATTTGTCCGACCTCACCGGAGGTCGCCTTCAAGATCGGCGACCGCAGCGACGACCCGCTAAAAATGTATCTCGCGGACATTTTCACAATCGCCGCAAATCTCGCGGGCATCTGCGGAATCAGCCTGCCATGCGGCTTCGCGAGCATTGACGGAAAGCAATTGCCGATCGGATTGCAGCTCCTAGGCAAGCCCTTCCGCGAGACGGAGCTCCTGAAAATCGCCCACGCCTACGAGCAATCGACCGACTGGCACAAGGCGCGGCCCACACTCTGATTACATCCTCAATGGCTGCGAAGTGCGAACGACCAAGCGAGCACGAGCATGGCGGGAGCGGTGAGTGCGGCAATGGTTTGCAGGGCCGGTGAGGCGCGCTTTTTCAACTGAAAAAATCCGGCGCAGAGGCCGAGGAGGATGCCCGCGAGGAAGCCCCAGAGGTGGGCCATGAAGTCGATTTGGTCGTGCCCGTCGCCGACGCCGAGGTAGGCGAGAAATGCGAGGCCGGCACCAATGGGGAGGACGAGTTGCCACCGGGTGCGGGTGTGCGCGGAGGCGAAGCGCGCGTAGAATTCGCCGCCGACGAGGAGGCCGAGCGCGCCGAAGACGGCGGTGGATGCGCCGATGGAGTCGTGCGTCTCGCGGGCGTAAAATGCGGCGTTCATCAGATTGCCGAGCGCACCGCTGAGAACGATCGCGAGCCAGGCGAACCCGGCGCCGAGCGGGCTCAGGAGCAGGGCGGCGAAGAGGAGACCGGTGGCCATATTCGTGACGAGGTGCGCGATGTCGCCGTGCAGGGTGAGCGCGGTAAGGGTGCGCCACCATTCGCCGTGGCGGATGATGCGGATGCTGCTGGCCTCGCCGCGGTCGAGCCAGCCGGGCGGGAGGAGATTTTGCGTGAGCCAGAAGATGCTCATGAGCAGGCCGGCGATGTAGAGCGAGAAGGTTTCGAGCGGCGGGGCGGGCGGCTCGGCGGCGGGTGGGAGCGGTCGGTCGCGGCGCTCGGTTTCGTAGGTGGCGAGTTCGACGCGGACGGCTTCGAGTTCGGCAGCTTCGACACGGAGGATGAAGTCGTTTCCCTCGCGCTGGATCCAGTGCGGGCGTTCCATCGCGGAGACGACGAGGCCGCGTTCGCGGGCCTCGGAAAGGCGCGGATAGCGGCCGGCCTCGGCGAGAAAAAGCGCGTCGGGCGGCGGTTCGTCGTCGTCCATGCGACCGCGGCTCACACCGCGAGCGAGAGGTGCGCGACGGCTTCGATCTCGGCGGTCTGCGGAAACATGTCGAGTGGCGTCACGGACTCGAGGCGGTAGTCTCGGGAGAGGGCGGCGAGGTCGCGCGCGAGCGTGGCGGGGTCGCAGGAGACGTAGAGGATTTCGGCAGGATGCGCGGCGAGGATTTGCTCGATGAGCCCGGGCGCGATGCCGATCGCGGGCGGGTCGAGGATGAGGGTCGTGCGCGCGACGTCGTGCTCGGAGAAAATCGCGGTGAGATGCTCTGACACATCGCCGCAGATGTAGTGTTCATGCGGCTCGGCGGTGCACTGGGCGCTTTCGATGGCGTGCGAGTTTTCGTCGATGCCGATGACTTTCTCGAAGAGTGGGGCGAGCTGTTTCGCGAAGAGGCCGGAGCCACAGAATGCGTCGATGAGCAGCACCTGTCCTCGGCGTACGGTACGCTCGACGAGCGCGGCCATTTCGCGGGCGACGGCTTCATTTGTCTGCTCAAAAAACGGCCCACCACCGCCAGGCGCGCGGAGCGAGTAATCGCCGTCCCGGAGCGCGGCGTGGCGCAGACGTCGCAGCGATTCATTCACCTCGGGACGCGCAATGGGACACTGCTCGATGTCGATGAGTGAGTGGGAGCCGTGCGCGTAAAATCCGGCGACTCCGCCCTCGACGTGGACGCGGATGCGGTTGCGGTATCCGTAGCTTTTTGGCGAAGGGATGATCGGCTGCATCGGGACGTTCTCGAGCCGCCCGACGCGGCGCAAAGTCTGCGCGACTTGCGCGGCTTTGATCTCGAGCTGCCGCGCGTAGGCGATGTGCTGGTAGGCGCAGCCGCCGCATTTTCCAAAGTATGGGCAGTGCGGCTCGACGCGCGACGGCGACGCGGTTTCGAGCGAGAGGACCTGGGCTTCGGCGAACTTTTTTTTGTCGCGAGTAACGCGCGCGGTGACGACTTCGCCCGGAATGGTGAACGGCACGAAATAGACTTTGCCATCGTGCCGGGCGACGCCTTTTCCGCCGAAGGCGACATCGGAGACGATGAGGGGAACGTGTGCGCCGGGGCGTGCTTTCATGGTGAAAAAAAGAGGCTTCCGTCGCGAAACGGAAGCCTCGGAGAGGGGCGCAAAAAGCGGGGGCTAGTGCGTGTAGGTGTAGTAGGTGCGGACGTAGCGGTATTTGGTGTCGAAGCCGAGTTCCGGCGGGAACTCCTCGTAGCCGCCATGGATCCACGGGATATTGCTGCGATACGGCGGGCGGTAGGAGCTGCGGTAGCTCGGGAATGGGAAGGTGGCGATCTCGTAGGTGCCGAAGCCGATGCGGGCGAAGAAGCGGCCGACGCCTTTGACCACGCCGTAGCTGAAGCCCGCGGCATTGCCTTCGCGCTCGTTGATCTCGCACGCGGCATCGGTGATTTCGGTGGCGGCAAATGCGACGTTCGCGATGCCGCGCCCAAGCTTGCGCGTGGGGCCGTAGTCATTGGCCGGCGGATCCTGGATGTCGGCGACGGCGGAGACGGAAAGTGCGGAAAAAATGGCGAGGCAGAGGGGAATTTTCATGCGTTTTGAGGACGCTACACCGAATTTTTCACCGATGGCAAACTGCAATTTTCGAGAGGCGCGCACTTTTTCCCAAAAACTTAGAAACCCAGCAAGTTCCAGAGGTGCAGAGCGCTGCGGTGGATGACGGCGGCCATGCAGGCGACATAAATCCAGCCAGCCAAATTTGCGAGATGGCCGATGAGGACGAGAAGGCCGTCGCGCTCGATCATGCCGGCAGCGAGGAAGACGACGGCGATGGCAGGGACGCCGTTTGAAAATGGGATCGGGAGCGGGAGACACATGAGGAATCCGGCGGTGGCGATGCCGAGGCCGATGAGATTGATCATGCCAGGCCAGCGCTGGAGAAAGTGCATCCGCGGCTTGATGACTTTCTCCAGTTTAACCGACAGCCGCAGCCCGATGGTGAGCGTTTTTTCAAGGGCTTCTGCGCCCACGATTCTCTTCGTGATGAATGCGGGCAGCGACGGCTTTCGACCCCACGCGATGCGGATGCCCATGAGCATGATGACGATCCCAAACGGCACCGAGAGCCCCGGCAGCGGGATGGGAAATGTGAACGGCAGCGCAAGCAGGATGAGGAATATCGCGACGCCGCGACCCTCCAAGATCGCCTCCAGTTCGCCTAGCGTAAGGGAGCGTCCGCCGGCGATTTCGAGGAGATTTCGAAGGTCAGCGGAGAGCCGTCGCGGAGGCGGCGCGGGCTCGACTTTGAGCAGGCGTCCGCCCGGCTCGACGCTCATGCGGCCGGAGGTATGCGCTTTTCAATCGCGCCACGCGAGAGCCACCAGCCGAGCACGGTGATGAGCAACCCGAGCACGATCGCCACCGGCCGCGCCCACGCGTGCGCGCCGTCCCCGAGCCCGCGCTCGACCATGTGGTCCTTGAAGATCATCTCGCCCGCAACGTATCCAAGCACACCGCCGCCGAGCCAGACGATCCAGCGGAAGCGCTCCATGAGCTTCGCGAGCACGCCGCTGCCCCAGACCACGAGCGGGATCGAGAGCGCGAGGCCAAAGATGACAAGCTTCAGGTCACCGCCGGATGCCGCGGATATCGCGATCACATTGTCCAGGCTCATCACGACATCCGCGACGATGATGACTCCGATCGCCTCGCGTAGGGACGCGCCGGCTTTTACCTTTTCGCCGTGATCGGCCTCGGGGCGCACGAGCCGGATCGCGATCCAGATGAGGGCGAGTCCGCCAACGAGTTGGAGGAACGGGATGCGCAGCAGATGCGAGACGATGGCGATGAATGCGACGCGCAAAATGACCGCCCCGAGCGTCCCCCAGATGCGTCCCCAGAATTGCTGCTGCGGCGGCAGTCTGCGGACGGCGAGGGCGATGACGAGGGCGTTGTCGCCGGCGAGGGTGAGATCGATGAGGACGATGCCGAGGCAGCGCGCCCAGAATTCGGGATGGGTGAGAAAGTCCATGAGTTGTGGCGAAACGAGGCCGGGGGTGAACGGACACCCTCGCGTCTCTCGCGTTGAATGCGCGAGTGAATCTTCGCCCGTGCATTTCAGGAGGGGGCTATAACCCAAACGGGTTACTGCCGCCGCGTGGAAATCTGCGCTTTCGACGCTACGCTGTGGATGCCGTGAACGGTGCGCGCCTCCCGCTGCGCCGAGAAACGGCTCACATTTCTCCCCATGCCATTGCTCCCATTTTCTCGAATATCTCAGACGCTCGCGATCTGCGCGGCCGCGTTGCTGCTCCACTTTTTACCGCAGGCGCAGGCGCAGATTCCGGCATTCCCCGGCGCAGAGGGCGCGGGCGCGCGGGCGCTGGGCGGGCGCGGCGGCGACGTGTATCACGTCACGAATACGAATCCATCGGGCGCGGGTTCGCTCGCCTACGGCCTCACGACGGGCGTGCCGAGCGCGGGGCGGACGATCGTTTTCGACGTGAGCGGGTATGCGCACATCAGCAAGGAGCTGCGGATAACGGCGGGGAAAATCACGATCGCCGGGCAGACCGCGCCGGGGGATGGATTTGGGCTGAAAGATGGGACGCTGCGCGTATCGGGGGATGACATCGTGATCCGGCATCTGCGCCTGCGAAATGGAAACTCCGCGGACGCGATCGACCTCGACTCAGGCTCGCTAAATTCGATTTTCGACCACTGCGACGCGATGCTCTCGAACGACGAAAACATGTCGAGTTTCGGCAGCCCGCCGGAAAATATGTCGTGGCAATGGGGAGTGAATGCGTGGGGCATGGAGTCGCATTCGGCGGGCGGGCTGTGGGATCAAAATCACGCGACCTCGCACCACTCACTGTGGGCGCACAATCACACGCGCAACCCGAAGGCGCGGCCGACGCTGCTGGACTGGGTGAACAACGTGACCTTCGACTGGGACATCGGCTTCATCCTCGGCGACTCCGAGACGCCGGCGAACTGGAACACGAACGTCGTCGGGAATTATTTCATCGCCGGGACTTCGGGAAAAACGAAGGCGCTCGAGAAGGGCGCACGCGACCGAAACGGCAACTGGAATTTTCACGTTTTTCTCAACAACAACCGCTTCGACGGGAACCGAAACGGGATCGTCGATGGCACCGACACAGGCTACGGAATGCTGAGTGGCGACGTGGAGCACCTCGCCTCCGCGCTTGTAAATACGGGCATCCCCGTGACGGCGGACGATCCGCTGCTCGCGTATAAAAAGGTCGCTTCCGCAGCCGGGCCGCTGCGGCTGGACGTCGATCCCGCAAAGCCGCTGCGGGACGAACTCGCGACGATCTTGGCAAATGAACTCGTCGCGCAGACGCATCATCATGTGAGCAGTCCTGCGGGCATCGGCGCGAGCAACGGCGGCTTTGGCGTGCTCGCCTCCACCGCCGCGCCGGTCGATACGGACAAGGACGGAATGCCGGATTTTTACGAGGACGCGCTGCTTTGGAACAAGACGGTGGACGACCACAACACGGCGGTCCCGGCGACCGGCGCCACTCCCACGAACGCCTCGTTTTTTCCCGTGAATACGCCCGCGGGCTACACGCGGCTGGAGGAGTATTTGCACTTCCTCGCGATCCCCCACGGCTTCGTGGCGAAGAGCGTGAACGGCGGGCTGACGAGCATCGTGATCGACCTGCGGAAATTCACAAGCGGCTTCACCGTGACTCCGACGTTTGCGACTGCCAATGTGATCGGCGGCACGGTCGCGCCAAGCGGGCCGGGGAATGCGATCGCTACGTTTTCGCCGACGGTCGGATACACGGGGCGCGCGCGGTTCGAGTTCACGGTGAGCGATTCGCAGGGGAGTGTTTGGACGCAGACCTGCGCGCTTGTCGTGACGAATTCCGGCCTGCCGCGCGACCTCGTCTGGAAAGGCGACAACTCTGCGAATCCGTGGGACGCCACGACGACTGACTGGCTGCGGAATGGCTCTCCAACAGCGTTTGGCTCGGGTGACCGCGTGGCCTTCGACAGCACGGGCTCGCTGTCGCCGGCGGTGAATCTCGTCGGGTCGCTGTCTCCCACGACGGTCGTGGTGGACTCGCCGGGTGGTTACACTTTCGGCATCGCGGGTGGCACGGGATCGGTCGTCTCGACGGGCACGCTGACGAAGCGCGGCACGGGGACGCTGACGATGGCGAGCGCGCAGAATTACACGGGCGGCGGGTCGTTCGAGGCAGGGACGGTCGCGATCGCGAGCGGCGGAAACCTGAGTGGCGGGGCGCTCACCATGCTCGACGGCACGACTTTCACGAACGCGTATCCGACCGGAACGAGCGGCAGCGCGGCGATCGCATTCGACGTGCCGGCGGGGAATGGCGTGACTTTCAACTCTGGCAATCGCTTCGCGCTGACCGGCGCGGTGACGGGCGCGGGGACGATCAATTACAACATACAGACGACAGTGAGCCGCGCGGACCTCGGAGGAACGATGGCGGCATTCACGGGCAGTTTGAAATTCACGAGTAGCGGCTCGCCGGGCGGGGGCGTGAGACTGCTTTTCAACGGCGGCGCGTTCAACGGCTTTGACGGCGCGAGCGTGGATGTCGGCGGCAGCGTGAGCCTGCAGCCGCAGACGAATAGCGGTGGCAACACTTTCAACATCGGCGCGCTCTCCGGCAGCAGCACAAACGCGAGTCTCGGCGGCGGCACCGCGGGGACCGTGAATTATTTCATCGGCGCGGCGGGGACGGACACGAGCTTTGCAGGGAGCATCGACGGCAATGCGACGCTCACGAAAAGCGGCGGCGGCACGCTCACACTCGGCGGCGCAAACAGCCTCACTGGCGCAACGGCGGTGAATGCCGGGGCACTCATCGTGAATGGCTCACTTGGCACTGGACCGGTCAGCGTTGCGAGCGGAGCGGCGCTTGGCGGAGGCGGCAGCTTCGGCGGCTCGACGACACTGGTGAGCGGCGCGACGATCGCGCCCGGCGCGACAGGTGTGCGCGGCGTCGCGACGATGTTGGGCGGATACTCGGCGACGGGGATTACCTATCGGCTCGACTGGTCGAATTCGCCCGGCGGGACGAACGACAAAATTTACGTGACTGGCGGAAGTAGCTTCGTCGCGGGCGCGAACACCGTCCTGCTCAACCTCACCGACGGTGCGCTCGGCCTCGGAGTCTATAAAATCGTCGAATGCGCGACCGGCATCGCTTTCGGCGCGCAGAGCGGAGTGGCGTTTAACATCACCAATCTTCCAGCCGGCACTCGGCAGACTTTTGCCATCTCCCGGAGTTCGAGCGGGACTGGCGGAGGCGATGCGCGCCTCACGGTCGGTGGCGCGGCGCCCGCGAATCTCACGTGGGTTGGCGCATTAAATTCCGCAACATGGGACCTCTCGAACACGGCAAATTTTAACGGCGCGGCGGGCGGCACATTTTACAATCTCGATGCGGTAACGCTCGACGACACGAGCGCCAACCGCACCGTCGCGCTCGCGGGCAGCCTCGCCCCGCGCACGCTCACGGTGAATACCGCTTCGGGCTACACTCTCGGCGGCACGGGCTCGCTTGATGGAGGCTCGCTTTTGAAAAGCGGCGTCGGCGTCCTCACGATCAACAACAGCGGCAGGAATACCTTCGCCGGCGGCACGGCGATCTCCGGTGGCACGGTCGTGCTCGGCAGCGCGCAGGCGAATGCGAGCGGGCTCGGCACGGGGCCGGTCACGCTTGACGGCACGTCGCTCACGATGTTCAGCCTCGGCAACGGCACCCACTCGGGCACGCTGCCTAATGAACTCGTCATCAACACGACCGGCACGCTCTACGCCGCCCCGCGCTGCGGCTTCGGCGGACGCGTGAGCGGCTCGGGCGTCTTCAACTATTTCACGCCGTACGTCCGCGCGGATGTGACCGGCGATTGGTCGGCATTTTCGGGCCGAGTGAATGTGATCACCGATGCCGATGGGGGCGACTTCCGCATCACGGCGTCGTACGGATGGCCGGGGCTCGGCGCGGCCTCGGTCGATCTCGCGAACCGCGTCACGTTCCGATTCGACGGCACACTTTCGCAAGGAGCGGGGACGTTCATCGAGATAGGTGAGTTGTCCGGCGGACCCCTTAGCTACTTGCTTGGCGGCCCGACGGGCGGGCGAAATTTCACCTACACGATCGGCGCGAAAACGCCCGCGGTGAACGAGGTGATTTTCGCGGGTACCATCGCCGAGCAGAACACCGGCACCGCCACTAGCTACATCAAAACGGGCGCGGGCATCTGGACGCTGAATGGCGCGTGCTCGTGGAATGGCGGCACGACGGTGCAGGCCGGCACGCTCCGAATCGGCGGTTCGCTCGCCAGCGGCGGCGCAAATTTCAACGTGCTCGACGGCGCGACGCTCGACCTCGCTGGCGGCTCCGTGAATGCCGATGACGTGCAAGTTTCCACGACCGGCAGGCTCACCGGAAAAGGGACGATCAACGGTGACCTGACGAACAAAGGCTTCGTCGATGCGCACCTCGGTGGCGCGCTCACGATCACCGGCGACGTGGTGAACGAGGGCATCATGCGCATCGCCGGCAAAACCGCGCTCATTGCGAACGGCGCATTCGTCAACAACGGCACGCTCGACCTGCTCACCGGCGCTTCCAGTCTCCCGCCGAATCTCGAGAACAACGGCATCGTTATCGACTCCAGCAGCCTCTCCACGTTGTCTGCAGTAAAATCGGGAACGACCGTGACCGTGAGCGCGCTCACGATCGGCGCGCACAACTACCAACTCCAGCGCGCCACCTCGCTCGCGCTCGCCGATTGGGCCGATGTGGGCGCGTTAAAGGCGGGAAACGGCGCGGTGCAGACTTTCAACGACTTCGCCGCCACGGGCACCCAGCGCTTCTACCATCTCGTGGTCACGCCGTAGATTTGCGTTGCGCGATATCGATCGAGCGCGGGCGCTACCCGGAGCGAGGAAGCGTGGCTGTTACACGAGCCTGACGGCGCCGGTGCCGGGGGCGATGTGGCCGATGGGGCGGGCTTTAGTCAGGCGGATGATTTCGGGGGCGTCTTTTTCGGCGGTGATGATCGTCATGCCGATGCCCATGTTGAAGACTTGGAACATCTCGGAATGCTCGACGTTTCCGCCGCGCTCGATGTGCTGGAAGATCGCGGGGATTTTCCACGAAGCGGTGTCGATGACCGCGTCGCAGCTCTTTGGGAGGACGCGCGGGATGTTGTCGATGAGACCACCGCCGGTGATGTGGGCAAGGCCTTTGATCAAGCGCTGAGGCAGGCTGGCGAGGAGCGGTTGGTAGTTGCGATGCACGCGGAGGAGTTCGTCGCCGATGGTTTTTGGCACGCCGTCGAGTTTGGATTCGATCGGGAGTTTCATCTGTTCGAAGAGGACTTTTCGCGCGAGGGAATAGCCGTTGGTGTGGAGGCCATTTGACGGGAGGCCGAGGATCACGTCGCCGTTTTTGATGCGGCTGCCGTCGATCATTTTCACTCGATCGACGACGCCGACGATGGTGCCGCAGAGGTCGTATTCGCCCGCCTGATACATGCCGGGCATCTGCGCGGTTTCGCCGCCGATGAGCGCGCATCCGGCTTGTTTGCAGCCTTTGGCAAAACCGCGGAGGAGTTGCCGGAAGACGCGCGGCTCGAGCTTTTCCGCCCCGATGTAGTCGAGGAAAAAGAGCGGGCGCGCGCCTAGGACGGCGATGTCGTTGACGCAGTGGTTGACGAGGTCCTGGCCCATCGTGTCGTGGCGGTCGAGGGCGAAGGCGAGCTTCAGTTTCGTGCCGACGCCATCGACGCTGGAGACGAGGACGGGGTCGCGCATCCCTTTGAAATCGGGGCGGAAGAGGCCGCCAAAGCCGCCGATTTTTCCGAGGACTTCGGGGCCGTGCGTGCCTTTGACGAGCGCTTGGATTCCGCTCTTCACTTTGTTGCCGAGGTCCACATCGACGCCGGCGGCGGCGTAGGCTTTTTGAGATTTCATGAGTTCAAAAATGGGGTGCGGATGTCTCTCAACTTTCGACTTTCAGACACGCCTCAAAACAGCTCCGGGTGCTCATCGTCGCTCGCTAGGAGATTCACGCGCTGGCTGCGGCGCTCCATGATGAATTTGTCGAGGTCGGGATCGACAGGGACGGGATATTCGCCGTTGAAGCAGGCAAGGCAGAAGTCGTTGGCGGGCTGCTGCGTGGCGCGCACCATGCCGGGGACATCGAGGTACCCGATGGAGTCGGCGCCGAGGTAGTCGCGGATTTCGTCGAGCGTGTGCTGGTTTGCGATGAGTTTCTCGGGGTCGGGAAAGTCGATGCCGTAGTGGCACGCGTGCCGGTGCGGCGGGCACGAGATGCGCATGTGGACTTCTTTCGCGCCAGCTTCGCGCATATTCACGACTCGCGCGCGGGCGGTGGTGCCGCGGACGATGGAGTCATCGACGACGACGACGCGTTTTCCGGCGACGGCTTCTTTGATGAGGTTGAGCTTCACGCGCACGTTGAAGTCGCGGATGAGCTGCGTGGGCTGGAGAAAGGTGCGGCCGATGTAATGGTTGCGCACAAAGGATTGGCTAAACGGGATTCCGAGTTCCTCGGCGAATCCGAATGCGGCGTAGTTCCCCGAGTCGGGGACAGGGACGACGATGTCCGCCTCGGCGGGATGCTGACGCGCGAGTTCGCGGCCCATTTCGGTGCGAACGCGCGCAACATTCACATCGCTGATAATGGAGTCGGGCCGCGCAAAATAGACGTACTCGAACATGCAGAATGCCTTCTTTTCCTGCTTGAACGGGAACTCGGAGCGGATGCCATTTTCGTCGATGATGACGACTTCGCCTGGCTCGATTTCGCGGATGAATTCGGCGTGGATGAGATCAAGAGCGCACGTCTCGCTGGTGAGGACGTATGCGCCATCGAGCATCCCGAGCGCGAGCGGGCGGAAGCCGAATGGATCGCGGACGCCGATGATTTCGCGCTCACTCATCATGACGAGCGAGTAGGCGCCTTGGATTTTCCGCAGCACGGCGAGGACGCCGCTGGTGTCGCGCGGCTGTGCGAGAAGATGGAGGATGATTTCGCTATCGACGGTGGTCTGAAAAATAGAGCCGCGCTGCTCGAGTTCGTCGCGAAGGATACTGGCGTTGACGAGGTTGCCGTTGTGTCCGATGGCGAGTTGGCCGCGGCCGCAGTTGACCATGAGCGGCTGGGCGTTGGTCAGCGTGCTCGAGCCGGTGGTGGAATAGCGGACGTGACCGATGGCGCGCGTGCCGGTAAGGCGGTCGATATCGGCGGGCTGGAAGACCTGCGAAACAAGACCCATGGCCACATGGCGGATGAATGGGGTATTCGATCCTGTCGATGTGACGATGCCTGCGCTCTCCTGCCCGCGGTGCTGCAAAGCGAAGAGACCGTAGTAGGTCAGGAGGGCGGCGTTCGGGTGGCCGAAGACGGCGAAAACGCCGCACTCATGGGTTGGTTTGTGGTGCTTCACGCGGTTCGAGAGGCGCGGAGATTAGCTGGCGCGGGGATGGGGAAAAGGGGAAAACGGTGCGCAGATCATTCTCGTTCTCATCCTCGAAATTTGGATGTTCGGATCGAGGACGGGGAGGAGTAGGAGGACGAGAACGATCTTTGATTTCGATGCTTTCTCACCGCGCTCACGATTATCCTTTTCTCATGAAACGCTGGCGCGCGGTGGCTCGAGCGGCGCGGATGAAGATGCAGACGCTGGCGGATGATGGCGGTTTTCGCGTGCATTTTTTGAAAAACCCGTCGCTCGGGAATCAAGGCGGCATCTACATCTCCGCGGGAATCCACGGCGACGAGCCGGCGGGCAGCGAGGCGCTGATCGCGTGGGCGGAGACAAATGTCTCGCGGTTGCGCGAGCTGCCGGCGCTGTTTTTTCCGTGCCTGAATCCGTGGGGGCTCGTGAACAATACGCGCGTCGATGCGCACGGCTCGGACCTCAATCGGCTGTTTCATCTGGACTCGAATCCGGTCGTGGCCGCGATGCGGAAAATGGTCGCGCCGTATCGTTTCGAAGTCGCGCTGATGCTGCACGAAGACTTCGACGCGCAGGGACTCTATCTGTACGAAGTGCAGCAGGTGAAGGGCTTCTGGGGCGAGGCGCTGCTCGATGCTGCGCGGCCATTCATCCCGATCGAGGGGCGCGCGATGGTCGATGGAAAGAAGGCTGCGGCGGGGATCATCCGGCGGAAGATTCGCGCAGCGATGTTCGATGAGATCGGATATCCCGAGGCCATCTGGCTCCACTTGAAACATGCGCAGCGATCGCTGACTTTGGAGACGCCGTCGGAGTTCGCGCTCGATCAACGCGTGCGCGCGCAGGTCGCCGTGATCGAGGAATGCGTGAAGCGCGGGATTAGGGCGCGGGGAGCTTTTTGAAGGGGGCGACGTAAATGTCGGGGAAAAGTTTTGCGTCGTCGGCGGTGGCAAGGTAGGCGGCGAGGGTCTCAGTGGTTTCGTGGAGAACAACTCGCTCGACGGCGTCGGTGGCGGCGTTGCGCTCGACTTTGCCTTTTAGTTTTCCGGCGTCGATGGACTCGGCGACGGCTTTCATGGAGATGATGCGGATGGTGAGGTCGCCGCTTTTGTCGAAGTCGTAGCGCGCAAATGTGTAGGCTTCGCTGTCGGGCTTTTCACCGCCGACGGGCTTGCCGACGATGTTCATGTAGGTGCGCTCGCCGATCTTCGTGGTGAACATCGTGTAGCCGGTGACGTCGATGCCGTTCTCTTTTTCGTGAATGACCTGGGCGATATCCATCCAGTGTTCGTCGTGCTGGCGGAAGTGGATGTAGGCGGTGTCGCCGTCGTGCTTGAGCGCCCAGACGCCGTCGAGGTGGTCGTCGATGGTGGCCTCGGCAGGGATCGATAGCGGCAACTCGGACTCGAGGACGCAGGAGGTGAGGAGGGTGCAGAGGGCGAGCAGGAGGAAGCGCATTTGATGAGGTCGAAAGTTTTTTTTGCGACTGATCTGGATGAGGGAAAAGGTGAGCGTCGAGGTGAAGAATCGCGGAGCCGGCTTTCGAGTTTCAACCCACAACCCGCAACTGCCTCAGAGCAACTCGGGGTAGTGGGCCTGCGCGACGGCTTCGCATTTTGCCAGAATCGCGGTGGCGGAGTCGTCGTGCTTGATGTCGTCGATGAGCTGGAGACAGGCGGCAAGGTCGAGAGCTTGGACGGCGCGCTTGACGCGCGGAACGAGGGCTGCGCCGGCGCTAAGTTCATCGACTCCGAGGCCGAGGAGGAGCGGGGTGAGCACAATGTCGCCGGCCATTTCACCACAGACTCCGACCCATAGGCTGTGCGCGTGGCCGGCATCGACGACCATGCGGATGAGGCGGATAATGGCCGGGTGCGTGGGCTCGTAGAGGTGGCTGATTCGCTCGTTCAAGCGATCGACGGCGATCGAGTATTGGATGAGGTCGTTGGTCCCGATACTGAAGAAATCGCACTCGCGCGCGAGGATGTCGGCGGAGACAGCGGCGCTCGGGATTTCGATCATGGCGCCGACTTCCATGTTCTCGTCGAAGGGGATGTTTTCGGCGCGGAGTTCGGCACGGCATTCCTCGAGGACGGCATTCGCACGGCGCAGTTCGTCCACGCCGGAGATCATCGGATACATGATCTTGACGTTGCCGCCGGCGCTGGCGCGAAGGATGGCGCGGAGCTGTGGTTTAAAGATTTCGACGCGCTCGAGGCAGAACCGGATTGCGCGCCAGCCGAGGAAGGGATTTAGCTCTTCCGGGAGGTTGAGCGCGCTCATGAATTTGTCGCCACCGAGGTCGAGCGTGCGGATGATGACGCTGTGCGGGCGGACGTCATCTGCGACGCGCCGGTAGGCCTCGAGCTGTTCTTCCTCGGTCGGGAGCTCGGTGCGGTTGAGGTAGAAAAACTCGGTGCGATAGAGCCCGACGCCTTCGGCTCCAGCGAGCTTCACCGCGGGGATGTCCTCGGGCATTTCGATGTTCGCCGAGAGGATGACGTGGCGACCATCGAGCGTGGTGGAAGGCGTCTCGCGGAGGTCGGTGAGCTTTTCCTCGACGGCGGTTTTTTTGATCTCGAGTTCGCCGTATTCCCAGAGCGTTTGGTCGCTGGGATTGACGATGACGAGGCCGTTGTAGCCATCGAGGAGAATGTGGTCGCCGCTGGCGAGTTGGACGCTGGCATCGTGCAGGCCGACGACGGCGGGGATATTCAGCGACCGCGCCATGATGGCGGTGTGCGAGGTCTTGCTGCCGACATCGGTGGCGAAGCCGAGTACGAGTTCGCGGTTGAGTTGCGCGGTGTCGGACGGCGTCAGGTTATGCGCGATAACGATGTAAGGCGTGGTGAGCGCGGAGAGGTCGCGCCCGCGCTTGCCCATGAGATTGTGGATGACGCGGCGGGTGACGTCATGGATGTCGAGGGCGCGCTCGCGGAGATACGGGTCGTCGATCTCGCTCAGCGTTTTCGCGTATCGGCCTGCGACGTTTCCGAAGATGTGCTCGATATTGAGATGGTCGCGCTGGAGGGTGCGCAGGACTTCGTCGATAAGGGTGCGATCCTCCACGACGAGGAGGTGCGCGTCGAAAATGCTCGCATCTTTTGCCCCGACGGAGACGGCGATGCGCTCTTGCATCTCAAGAATTTGGACGCGCGTGGCGAGAAGCGCGGTTTCGAAGCGCGCGATTTCGCCGGGAATTTCCTCAGCGGTGATGCGGCGCGTGGGCGGTTCTTCGTCGTCGGTGCGATAGACGAAGACGGTGCCGCGCGCGATGCCGGGCGAGACGCCGACGCCGTGGAATCGTTTTTCCTGAGTGGAACTGGCGACCTCGTCGCTCATCGGGCGGTGGGAGGGACGCGCAGCGAGTCGCCGTCAGGATTCATCGAATTTCCTCTGAACGATCGCCTCGATCTCTGCCATGGCGCGCTCGGCGTCTGGGCCTTCGCAAGTGATTTTCAGCTTCGAGCCGAGGCCGGCGGCGAGCATCATCAGCCCCATAATGCTTTTGCCATTGACCTGCTCGCCGTCCTTTTCCACCCAAACCTCGGATTTGAAACGACTGCACGTTTTTACAAACATCGCGGAGGGACGCGCGTGCAGTCCGAGCCGGTTTTGCACGGTGAGTTCCTTGCAGAGTTTCGCCTGCGTGGAGGTGTCTGGTTTGCGGCCGAGGAAGCCCATTTAATCTGTTTTCTGCATGACGTTGAGCAATTTCTGATTGAACGCGAGCGCACTGTTCTGGCCCATGCTCTTCAATTTCTGGTCCAGCGCAGCCACCTCGACCAGCCGCGCAAGGTCGCGACCGGTCCGCACAGGGATGGTGATATGCGGAACCAGGATCTCGATGATTTCGTAGTACTCCTGATCGAGTCCGGTTCTATCGAATTCTTCCATTTCCTGCCACTCTTTTAGCGTGACGACGAGGTCGAGCCGCTTTTCGACGCGCACGCTGCCGATGCCGAAGATGGACATGACATTGATCACCCCGATGCCCCGCACCTCCATGTGGTGGCGGGTGAGATCGGGCGATGTCCCGACCAAGTCCCGCCCCTCGAGCGCTCGAAAGCGCGTCATGTCGTCGCTTACGAGGCTGTGTCCGCGTTCGACGAGGCCGAGGACGCATTCGCTTTTTCCGATGCCGCTGGAGCCGCGGATGAGCGTGCCGACGCCGAGGATATCGACCATCGAGCCGTATTCGCTTTTCATCGGCGCGAAGTCGAACTCGAGCAGGAGCGTGGCGGCGTTGATGAATTTCATCGTTACCGCCGGGGTGCGAAAGACGGCGATGCCCGCGCGCTCGGCTTCTTCTAAAAGCGCGGCGGGCGGCTTCGATGCGCGCGAGACGACGATGCACGGGATGGGGCGCTCGCAGAGGGCACGACAGCGCTCTCGGACCTGGCTGGCGGAGAGGCTTTTGAGGTAGGAAAGCTCGGCACTGCCGAAAATCTGGATGCGCTTTTCCGCGAAGTAGCTGTAGAAGCCGGAGAGTGCGAGGCCGGGGCGATTGATGGTGGGCTCGCGGATGCGACGGTCGAAGCCCGCGGGCGAGCCGAGAAGCTTCATCTCGAGGGACTCAGAGTGTCGGGTATAGAATTCGCCGACAGTGATGGTGGGGTGTTTGGCCTCGGATGGGGTCATCGTCGTGCGGCACTTTAGGGAAGGAAGAGACTTGCTGCGAGAAAAGAGTCCGGCTCGTGAGCAAGAGAGGTGGACGTGGAAACCAACCATTATCCAAATGGGTAGTGGCGAGGAAGGGCATCTGCCGCATATTTGCAACGATGTGTCGTGCTCCCCTCCACAACGTACTCCTGCTGATCCTCACCGTCTTGGCGGCCGTGCCTGACGCTCGGGCGCAGACGATTTATCCGGTTACGAGCATCTCCACGACGGGCTCGGAAATCCTCACCGCGACAACCAACGGCACGGTCTATGGCCGCAATCGCATGGTGCCGGGAAACGTCTCCACTTTCACCACCACGACATCCTCGGGCACGACGCCGAGTTCCGCTGCGTGCATCCTCGTCCGCGGCGGCACGCAGCCTCCGGCGTCCGGCAGTCGCGGCACGCTCACGGGCGACTGGTACCTCGACACCGGCATCATCAATCCCGGTGCCTCGACCGACTCGATGACGATCACGTTCCCGCAGCCCATCGTGAATCAACCGGGCCCCGACGTGATGATTTTCGAGATCAATGCCGGAACCACCGCGGACTCGTTCATCGTGCGGATCAACGGCCAGACTTTCACGGTCCCGACGACTGTCAGCGCGTCCGGTTGGGGCTCGACCGGATACGCGATCACCAGCGCGGATCTCTACAACGCCAACGCAACGGTCAACTCGATCTCCGCGCTGGAAAGCGCGCCGACGAGCCTCAACAGCGCGGACATCAACCAAACCGTCTTCGGCGTCGCGCTCGATTTTTCAAACTTCGGCGTCGCCAGCGGCGCGAGCATCACATCGATCACAATCACCTCCACCAGTGACGCCGCAGCCATCGACCCGGTGCTCGTCGCAGGGCTCATCATTCCGCCGGAGCAGACGGGCGGACCGGTGATCGAGGAACTCATGGCCGACAACAGCGCGACGCTCGAGGACGAAGATCTCGCGCATCCGGATTGGGTGGAAATCTACAACGGCTCAGCGATCGCGACGAACCTCTCAGGCTGGAAGCTCAGCGACGATCCCGCGTTGCCGGCGAAGTGGGTATTCCCGAATATTACCCTCCAGCCGTATGCCTCGACCTACGTTTTCTGCTCGGCAAAAAACAAATTTACCGGCGCGCACCCGCACACGAATTTCAAGCTCAAGAAAGGGGGTGGCACAGTCTTGCTCAGCAAGCCGGACGGCACCGTGGTGACGAACATCACCTACCCTGCGCAGGTCCAGGACATCTCGTACGGCGCGGTCGGTGCGGCGCAAACGCTCGGCTATCTTGAGACGCCGACGCCCGGCATCCAGAATACCGGACGCCAAGCCGCGGGGCCACCGTGCGACGACCCAGTCTTCGATCGCGCCAGCAGCGTGCTCGTCAGCGGCGCGCCGACGACGACGCTGAGCGTCGCGCTGCCAGCCACAGCAGGCGCGGGCGCGCAACTCCGGTATCTGCTCGACAACAACTCGCCGGACGAATCCTCGCCGCTGTACACCACGCCTTTCAACCTCACCGCCAGCTTGACCGTCGCGCTGCGCGTTTTCGAGCCGGGGCGGCTGCCGAGCCGTGTGAGCCATCGCTCATTCATCCTGCTGGGAAGCGACATCGCGACGAGCTTCAACTCCTCCGGCGCGCCCTTCACCTCGAATCTCCCAATTCTCGTGATGGACAGCTACGGCGTCGCAATCGACAGCACCACCGATCCAAACTCCGTTCGCCCCGGCCGTTTCACGCAAGTCGCCGTGTACGATCTGAACCCCGCGACCGGACGCGCTTCGATCGGCGCCACACCAACGCTCATCTCTCGCGCTGGGACGCACGTTCGCGGGCAGAGTTCGGCGGGATTTTCGGAAAAGCCTTACGCGCTCGAATTCTGGAACGAGCACAGTGACGACGACAAAAACGTGGCTCTTCTCGGCATGCCCGCCGATTCCGATTGGGTGCTGCAGACGGTCGTGACCGACAAGACCTTCATGCGCAACTACACGATGCAGCAGCTCATGCTTCAGGAGAATGGCCCGTACGCCGGACGCCGCTGCCGCTTCGTCGAGGTGTTCTTCAATCAAAACAACACCGTGTGCGACTACGGCAGCGGCACCAGCAACGACTATCGCGGCATCTACCTCCTTATCGAGGCCATTCGCCGCGGCCCCGACCGCGTGGATGTGCAAAAGCTGAACTCGGAGATGACCGCTCCCGCGCTCATCACAGGCGGCTACATTTATAAAAAAGACAAGACTCCCTACACCGCGCCGATCACGCTCAATAGTGGCCTAGTCTATGACATCGCAGACCCACTGCCGACCGCTGCGCAGAGCAGCGCGCTCCTGACATATCTCAACCAAACGGACACCGCTCTCGCCCAGTCGGATTTCGCGAATCCCGCCTCCGCAAACTACTACGGCAAATGGCTCGACTGGCGCTCACTGATCGAGCGGCAAATCTGGCAGGAGACGTGCCGCGAGGTCGATAGCTACAACTACTCCTACTACTACTCGAAGGATCGCGGGCAGCCGCTGCGGGCCTTCCCGTTTTGGGATGTCGATCGCTCGCTCGGCAATGCGAACTACGGCACCGCGGACAACGCGCTCGGCTTCCGCTGGTGGAATGTCGGGTCAGGCTACGTCTATTTCAACCGGCTCTTCACCGACGCGGAGTTCACTCAGGCTTATTGGGACCGCTGGTGGAAATTGCGGCAGGGCACTTTCGCCACGAGCGCCCTCATGGCCCGCATCGAGGCCACCGCCGCGCAGCTCACGACGAACAATCTCGGCGCGGTCGTCGATGCGGCCACCGTGACAAACACCAGCGCAAACTCGTCCGCGGCCACGCAGACACCCGCGTCGCGGCATTTCAAAAGATGGGTCACGCTCGGCACAACGAGCTACGGCAGCGGTCCTGTCGGCCAGCCCGATCGCAACACCTATCGCAAGGAACTCGACCTCATGAAGTCGTTTCTCACCTACCGCGTCGATTGGTTCGACGCGCAGTCGCCCAGCAATCTACGCCCGCCCGACCTTCTCGACGCCAGCACGGGAACCACGCGATTCGGCGGCGCGGTGCCGCCCGGGTTTCAGGTCGCATTCGTGAATCCGAACGACGCCACCGGCTCCATCTACTACTCCGTGAATGGCGCCGATCCGCGCGCCACCGGCGGCGGGCTCGCATCCGGCGCGCAGACGATCCCGGCCGGCGCGCTGCCTTTCACCACCGCGCTCCCCTCGGCGAGCAGCGGGTGGAAATATCTCACGCCCTCCACCGACCCCGGCACCGCGTGGCGTGCCTCGGCTTTCGACGACTCGACTTGGAGCATCGGCACGACGCCGATCGGCTACAACGAAAGCGGCCTTAACACGGTCCTCTCCACGCCGTCGCAAACCACCTCCACGCCACCCTCGCCCGCGTATTTTCGCAAGACTTTCAACGTGACGAATGCAGCCACGGTGACCGGCTTGCAGCTCGAGCTCCTGCACGATGATGGAGCAGTCGTTTTCCTCAATGGCAACGAAGTCGCCCGCGCCGGAATGCCGTATCCGCCGACCACGATCGGTTTTACGACCAACGCCACCGGCGCAGTGGACGACTCGCGTGCCGAGACGAATTACAACTTCATCCGCCTCGATCCGACGAGGCTCGTGGAAGGCACGAACACCATCGCCATCGAAGTCCACCAGGCGCTCTATACCAGCACTGCGACCGCCGACATGCGCTTCGACGCACGGCTGAAACTCACACGCACCGCGACGCTCGGCTCGCCGATCACGCTGACCTCGAGCGGCGCATACACCGTCCGGGCGAGGCTGCTGTCGAGTGGAATTTGGAGTCCGATCACCGAGTCCACTTTTGTCGTGAATGCCACGCCCGCGACTGCTGCGAATATCGTGATTTCCGAGTTACTCTACCATCCGACAGACGCGAGCACGGCGGAGGCCAACGCTGGCTACGAGCAGAAAGATTTCGAGTTCGTTGAGTTGTTTAACGCCGGTTCGAGCTACGTCGATCTCGCAGGCGCAAATTTCAGCCAGGGCGTGACATTCACCTTCCCATCGGCGAATCCCGCGCTGACCGTCCTCCCGCCGGGTGAGCGCATCGTCGTCGTGGCGAATGTGACCGCCTTTCATGCGAGATTCGGCGCGCTGCCAAATGTGCGCGTCGCCGGGCCATTCTCCGGGAGTCTCGACAACAGCGGCGAGACCGTGACCCTCCTTTCCGCGAGCGGCGCGGTCATCGCGAGTTTCACGTATTCGCCCACCGCGCCTTGGCCCACCGACGCCGATGTCGCGAACCGCAGCCTCGTCCTCAATAACCCCGCGGCCCATCCCGACTACGCGCTGCCGGAAAGCTGGCATCCGAGCGCGCAGACCAATGGAGCGCCCGGCGTCGCCGACACACTCACCCCGCCCGCCAATCTTTTCGGCGACGACGACGGCGACGGCCTCGCCAACGTCATCGAATTCATGCTCGGCGCGAATCAACAGCCCGTCCTCACCTCCGAGCTCTACACCGCGCAGAGCGGCGGCACCGACAAATACCTCTTCCTCCGTTTCCCGCGAAATCTCTCCGCCGACGCCGCCACCCTCACCGTCGAGTCATCGCCGGATTTGGCCGCGTGGTCGGGCACCGACTTCCAGTTCGTCGGCTACAGTCCCGCCGTCGGCGGCACAGCGACGGTCACCTACCGCAGCGCCCTCCCCGCCGCTCAGCTCGGCGACAAATACTTCGTCCGCCTCCGCGCCACCCAGTAGAACAGCGCGCCCCGCTGCTACCGGCGGAAATACTCCGGCTCATTCCCCGGCTTCCACTTGATATTGCAGCCGACGCTCGGTCGCTGCTCTGCCGACCCCTCCCCGCCCGCCAGCAGGGCCTCGATCGCCGCGCGCAGATGTTCGCCAGTCGCCACCCCTTTCCCCGGCCGCGAGCCGTCGAGCTGTCCTCGATAGACGAGTTTTCTCTCCGCATCGAAGAGGAAAAAATCCGGCGTGCACGCGGCTGTGTAAGCTCGTGCGACGGCCTGCGTTTCATCGAATAAAATGGGAAATGTTAACCCTGCCGCGCGAGCCATTTTTGCGGTCGGTTCGGGTGCGTCCTGCGGGTAATTTTCGATGTCGTTTGAAGTAATCGCGACGATCGCAACGTCTCGATCCCCGTAGTCCCGTGCGAGGCGGACGAGTTCCGGCTGAACATGCACCACGTACGGGCAGTGCGCGCAGATGAACATCACGAGAAGCGCCTTTTTCTCCGAAAAATCGGCGAGCGAAACCGAACGAGCCGAGGCGACAGCCGGCAGTGAAAAATCAGGCGCGGCAGTGCCGAGCGGAAGCATGGTGGATGAGACAGACATGAGATTTTGGAAATAGAACGAGACGCGATCGACCCTGTGGCTGCACCTCCCCGCTCGATCTCGACCGGAAGGCTTCGCCACTTTGGCGCGGCGCAGGAGGTGACGTTCGGAGAATCCCCCTAGTCCGTCACTTTTATTCCCGCGAGCGCTTCTCTCTTCGGCACCTTTAATGGCCCGCGTCATGTTGAAAACCGTAGCGTCCGCTCAGCTCCCACTTTGCGACACGATTTTTTACAGACCCATCGATAAATTTCGCGTCCGCGAGGCAGGGGTAAACCGTGTTTTTTCCCCGCGTAATATTATGGTTGCAAATCTGCCATGTTGATTTATCGAGTGACTCTCGCACCCGAGTTTCCCCAACCCCGTTCCTTCCCTCGAAACTATGAAGACTCCCTCCTGCCTCCGTGCCTCCGTCCGTCGCACCGGCACCCGCCGCGCCCCACTCGCCCTCGGCATCGCCGCCCTCGCCGCCCTCGCCCTCGGCACCCCAGCCCGCGCCGCCAGCTACTACTGGGCCGGCGACAACCAGGGGAGCTCCGCCTGGAATATCCTCACCGGCCTCGGCGGGTCGAACTGGTCGTCATCCGGCGATTTCAACCAAGGCACCAGCGGCGCCACCGCGCTGCCCGGCATCAATGACGACGTCTTTTTCATCCTCAACGGGGCGGGCAATCTCACCAATACGCTCGGCGCGGATTTCTCGATCAAAAGCCTCACCTTCAACTCCTTTGGCACGTCGCCAATCACCATTGGCGGAGCCAATACGCTGACTATCGGCACCGGCGGAATCACCAATGGCTCCGCGTCCACCGTGACTCTGAGCACGAACGTGGCGCTCGGCGGCGTGCAGACTTGGGCAAATAATAATGCGACGCCCTTTGCCCTCAGCGGCGTCCTCTCGGGCGCGGCGGGGAACAACCTGACTCTCGGCGGGCGCGGCACCTTCACCTTTAGCAATGCCAATACGTATTCTGGCAGCACGAGCGTCTTCACCGGTGGTCTCACCCTGAATGGCACCGGCAGCATCCTCAATACGAGCGCCATCTCGCTGAACGCCGGCACCTCGCTCGTGCTCGATAACACCGCGACCAATGTCGCCAACCGCATCGCCGACAACCTCACCATCACGACAAAGGGGGCGACGATCAGTTTCATAGGCAACGCCGGGACGACTGCGGAGACCGTGGGAACGCTGGCCGTCGGTAGCGGCGCGTCGGTCGTGCAGACCAGCGGATCAGTCTCCTCGTTGACTTTCGGTGCGGCGGGCGGGACCCCGATCGCGAGCTTCAGCCGCTCAGTGGGTGGCACGGCGCTCTTTGCGGTCGGAGCGGGCTCCACGGTGAATGCGCCGACGCTGACGCTGAACAACGGCATCATCGGCGGCTGGGCGGTGACGGGCACGGCGGCGGGCACAGGCTTGAACTTCGCAACCACGGACGGGAGCAACAACGTCGTGCCTTACGCCGCCTACACGGCCCTGACCGCGGACGGCACAGGCGCGCTAAACAGTGTCATCACCAGCACCGACAATACGAAATACGACGCGACGGGGAATAACAGCGTGCGGCTGCAGGCAGCCGTGACGACGATCAACTCGCTGTACCTCACAGGTGGCAGCACCTTGAGCGGCGTGACAGGCGGGCCGGCCGGGGCACCTTCAACTTTCTACAATGGCATCACCTTCGGCACTGGCATCACCGCGGACCTGACGAAGAAGCTGGTGGTCACCAGCGGCGGCATCATCGCGAGCGGAGTGCCGGCGACAAATGTCGGGCATTACAATAACAAGGCGGATATCGCGAACATGGCGTTCATCGGCTACCAGTTCGGCGAATACACGGCGGGCGGGCAGACCAATGGCGATTCCGGGCAGATTACCGCGGGTGCGGGAGTGGCCGACCTCGTGGTCTATACTGACAGCAACCTGCGCATCGCCTCACAGATCGTGGATAACGGCACTCCCCTCGGCCTGACCAAGTCCGGTCCGGGCATTCTGGACATTGGCAATGGCAACACGCAGACTAACAAGCCGAGCAACCTCTTCACCGGTAAAGTCACCATCAACGAAGGTATCTTGCTGATTGGCCAGGCGAGCCAGCTCGGCAATTCCGCCGCGGCCGCCGACAACGTGACCTTCAACGGCGGTGAACTGCGGACGTTTGCGGGCACCAGCACTTCGACAACCCAGGGCTGGACGGTCGGCACGCGTGGGGGAGCCTTCTCTTATACCGGAGGGGGCACTTCCAACATCCAAAACAAGATTACCGGTGCCGGTGGATTTACCTTCTACGCTCGATCGGCAGGCGGCGGCGCCAACGAGACAATCAACCTGGCCACGGCGGCCGCACAAAACGCCGACTACCAAGGTGCCACGAATCTCTTGTGGAGTATTAGCGACGGTACCTTCGGCTCGGGAACCCAGTATGGCAAGATCGCCTGGGGGCAGAACAATCAGATCCCCGCCCAGTCAGCGGTCACGATGAATATCGTCGATGACACTGCCGCGCATAACGTGCTGGCGAACACCGGTGGTGGCATTGCCGGGACATTTGGGGTGTCGGCCGACTTCGCTGGGAAGACGGATCACTTTGGCTCGCTGGCGGGGAATGTGAACCTGCGGAATTTTAACACCGGGACACTGACGCTTGGCGCGAACAACCTTTCGACGGTCTATACGGGTTCGCTCTACGGGGCAGCGGCGCAGACCTCCAACTCTGACACCACCTCGCCCGCGGGCACCGGCACGTTGATCAAGGTGGGTTCGGGCACGCAGACCTTTGCAGGAACGCGGAATAACTACACCGGCCCGACGAGCATTATCGGCGGGACTCTGCTGATCGGCAGCGGCACGACAACAACCAGCACGGCATCACTGACGGGCTCGACCGTGACCGTGGGCAACGGCACGCTCACTGGTGCGCTCGGCGGCAATGGCACCATCAGCGGTGCGGTGATTGTGACTTCCACCGGCCATCTCGCGCCGGCGATGTCTGCGACGACGACCAACACGCTGACCATTGGTGCGAACCTGACGCTGAATGCCGGAGCCTCGTTGGACTACAATTTCGGGGCGCTTGGCAATCCGGGGACGAGTGATCTGGTCACCGTGGGCGGTGCTTTCAACCTGACGCTCAATGCCGGGGTTGATATTCTGAACATCACGCAATTGCCCGGCTTTGGCATCGGCACTTACAATCTGTTGACCGCGCCGACGGGCGCTTTCACCAATAACGCGACCTTCACGATCAACGGGAAGAACAACTTCAACTACGCGGTCGCGTCTTCTGGCAATAGCCTGGTTCTTACCGTCTCTGCCGGCAATCCGATCCTGACTTACATCGGCAATGGCAGCAGCGCATTCCAGAATGGCGGTCCGGCCAACTTCAACAACGGCAGTGCTGCGGTGGCGTTCGCGAATACGAACAACGTCATCTTTGACGAGAACCTGACCGGCAGCCCGAACGTGGTGGTGGATGCCGCCGGCGTGCTGCCCAATTCGGTGCTGATCGATAACAGCGCGACGAACTACACCTTCAGCGGCGGCACAATCACGATCGCGACAAACCTCACCAAGCAGCAAGGCGCGGCGGTCACCTTTAACTCCAACGTGACCGTGCCGATCACGACGATCACCGGCGGCGCTGTCACCGTGGGCGTGGGAACGACTTATAACTCGACGTCGAAACTCGATGTCACGGGCGCGCCGCTCACCGTGAATGGAACGCTCACCACGCCCGCGCTGAACGTGAAAGCGGGGGCGTCGGCGACGATTGCGTCCGGTGCCACACTCACTCCGACCGCGCTCAGCGTCCTCGCCACCGGGACCGCTACGATCAATGCGGCGGCGCAGTCTCTGACCGCCCTCACCGGCGGCGGCACGCTCGCGCTCGTCGGCGGGACCGCTCTCACGATTACCGGAGGCGCCTCCTTCGCCGGCTCGATCAACGGAACGGGTGCATCGCTCACCGTCAATGCTCCCGCTGCGACGGTCACGCTGGCGGGCACGAATGGCTACGATGGCAGCACGACCATCAATGCGGGCACGCTCCAGCTCGGCGACGGTGCCACCGACGGCACCATCAATGCCAGTGGCGTGCTGGACAACGGCACGCTCGCTTTCAATACGACCGGAACGCAGAGCTACGCGGGGCCGATCACCGGCAGCGGCAACCTCGTGAAAAGTGGCGGTGGCGTGCAAACACTCAGCGGCACCAATACCTATGTAGGGACGACGACCATTAGTGGCGGCGTCCTCGCGGTCGGCCAGATCTCCGACGCAGGCCCGAGCAATATCAGCACTGCCGCACTGAGTCTCACCGGGAGCGGTTCGACGTTGCGCTACACTGGCACGGGCGCTGCGACCACTACGCGAAACGTCACCGTCAGCGCCACGGGCGCGCAGTTCGAGGTGAGCGACGTGGCCGGCACGTTGACGCTCGTCGGAAATGCGCAGGGCATATTTACCGGCAATGGTGGCAACGCCATCACGAAAATCGGCCCCGGCACGCTCGTCCTCAGCGGCACCGGCAATGACACGGCGGTTCAATTCAACGTCGCCGCCGGCACATTGAATCTCGATAAAAGCAACGCTGCGTCATCCGTCGCCGTCGATGCCATTACCGACATCACGGGCGGTGCCACCGTGCGCGTCACGGGAACCGGGGGCAGCCAATTCTGGCCCGGCTTTACCGGCCAGAACCTCACGATCAACAACGGCGGAACTTTCGACCTGAACGGCCACAATGAAAGCGGCATCACTGCGATCGGCGGCGGGAACGGCACGATCACGAACGCGCTCGCCGCCACTTCAGCCACGCTGACCGTCGGCGCGAACAACCAAGGCGGTAGCTACGGCGGTTCGCTCGCCAGCGGCACGGGCGGCTTCAATTTCGTGAAAGCGGGAACCGGCACCCAAATCCTCACCGGCAACAACACTAACTTTGCCGGGAATTTTACCGTCAACGCCGGCACGCTACAGTTCGGTGCCGATGCGACCGCGCAGGCTTCCACAAACTCGCTCGGTGCGAACACCGTTGGCCGGCTCGTCACCATCGCCACTGGCGCGACCGTTGATTTCGAGGGCCGCGACATCGGGCTCGGAAGCGTCGGTTTCCTCGTGAATGGCGGCACGATCACAGCGGGCGCATTCAAGCGGCTTGGGCCTGTCACGTTGAATGGCGGCACGATCAACACCAGCAATACCGTCGCTGGAAGCAGCGCAAATTTCCAAAGCGCCACCTTTGAAGCGGACGTCACGGTCGGCGGCTCCACGCCCTCGACGATCTCAAGCACCGGCACCACCGGTTTCCTCGGCATCCATCTTGAAAAAGCGGGTGGCGTCACTTTCAACGTCGCCGACGTGACGGGCAGCCCGGCCGTGGACCTCCTCATCAATTCCGGGCTCATCAACAAGAGCAACAACGCCGGCGCGGGCGCGCTCACCAAATCGGGCCTTGGCACGCTTCGCCTCGCGGGCGCGAATACCTACACCGGCGCGACCAATGTGAACGCGGGCACCCTGCTCGTCGGCAGCAGCATCAACGGTTCGCTCGTGAATGTGAACGCTGGCGGCACTCTCGGAGGCGTCGGCACCATCAGCACGACCGGCCAGCCGGTGACTCTCGCCGCGGGCGGATTCCTTTCGCCCGGCGCGGGGGTGGGAACTCTCACCGTCGATACCGGCATCGCGCAGTTGGACATCAGCACCGGCGTCGCCGCCACCGCCACCCACGCGCTCGTCTTTGAGCTCGGCCCGATCGCTGCCAGCGACAAAGTCATGCTTCTCGGCTCCAGCGTCCTGAATATCGGCACCGGCGGCGCGAACAGCGGCCTGGCGTTCGATGACTTCACATTCACAAACGTCGGCGGGCTTCAAGTTGGGACCTACACGCTCTTCGATGGGGTCAATCCCATCGCGGGCACTTTCGACACGAATTCGGCAAACCTCACCGGCTCGCTCGGCGGCACCTTCACCGGCACCATCGGCTTCGGCGACGGCACCAATGACATCATCCTCAACGTCGTCCCCGAGCCCGGCAGCGTCGCCCTCTTGGCCGGTGGCCTCGGCGTGCTCCTTGGCCTCCGCCGCCGCCGAGCGTGATACTCAAATACCCGTGAAGCTCCCGCCGTGGCGGCCATGAGCCAAGGCGTGCGATTGAAGATTCGCGCTCGCTTGAGGGGGTAGTTATCTTCAAATGTATGGGGCCTCCATGTCCACGACTCTGCTGAAATTTTCCTGCCCGGATCGCGTGGGGTTACTGGCACGGTTGTCGGGGTTTGTGGCGGAGTTTTCGGGGAATTTGATTGAGGTGCATCAGTTCACGGATGCTCAGGCGGGCTGGTTTTTCACGCGGATGGCGATCGAGACGGAGACGCTGTCGGTGCCGCTGGAGGTGCTACGGGAGCGGTTCGCGCCGATGGCTGCGGAGCTGAGGGCCGAGTGGACGATCCGCGCGGCGGAGTCGCCGATGCGCGTGATTTTGATGGTGAGCAAGCTGGGGCATTGCCTCGCGGATTTGCTGTGGCGCTGGCGCTCGGGCGAGCTGGCGTTTGACATCGCGGCGGTGCTGTCGAATCACGACGAACTGCGGCCGCTCGTGGAGCGCGAGGGGCTCGATTTTCTCCACATCCCGATGCTCGGGAGGAAGGAGGAGGCGTTTGCGGAGATCGCCGAGGTCTTCCGCGCGGTGCGGCCGGATTTGGTAGTGCTCGCGCGCTTCATGCAGATCGTCCCGTCGGAGCTGTGCGGGGAGTTTCATGGGAAAATCATGAATATCCACCACTCGTTTCTGCCGTCGTTCGAGGGGGCAAATCCGTATCAACGCGCTTACGAGCGCGGCGTGAAGCTCATCGGCGCCACCTGCCACTACGCAACCGCCGAGCTCGATGCCGGGCCGATCATCGACCAAGAGGTGATCCGCGTGGAGCACTTCCACACCCCGGACGACCTCGTGCGGATCGGCCGCGATTGCGAACGCCTCGCCCTCGCCCGCAGCGTCCGCTGGCACATCGATGACCGCGTCCTCATGCACGGAAATCGCGCGATCGTCTTCCGGGATTAAGAGCTTTTTGAAACGCAGGTCACTCAGGGCCGGGCAGACGGGGGTGCAAACACCAAAACAGCAACATCGCCTTCCTGCTTTTCTTCTTCCGTGCTTCCGTCCCTATAATTCAAGGGTCTGCCGGAATTCAGTCTCAGATTTTTGGAGCAAGTGACGCTTTGATAAAAAAAATATATTAACGCTTGCGGCGTGCTCGCCATTCTCCCATAGTGGCCTTCGGTTTCGCTCTCGAAATGACTACCCACGCCTTTCCTCTCCTCTGTAAACGCGTCGCTGCGGGCGTCGCGGCCTCGCTTCTCGTGCTCTCGTCGCTCACAGCCGCGCCGATGCTCCGCGTGATAAACACCGACGCTGATACCGACACATCCGACCCGATTACCGCAGTTCCGGCCCTCGTCCCGGTCGGCAAGACACTCATCTATCCAATCAGCGCGTATTCGGATGAGGGCCAGCCGCTCGACTTCACTGTCACCAGTGACAACCCCAAAATCTTCGCCCGCGTGCGCACGGGAAATCCGCTACTCGAGATGACCGTCTCGCACGAAGCCGGCGACGATCCTGAAAGCGACCCCGCCTACACGGGCACTCTGGTTTTTCAGCTTTTCCGCGACTGGACTCCGCTCACAACGGGCTTCATCGGCGGATTCGCGCAATCGGGGTTTTACAATGACGTAATCTTTCACCGCATCGCCGACCTCACCGCGGGCAGCGGGGAGAGTAGCTTCATTTACCAAGGCGGCGATCGCGGCACCCTGCCGGGTTTCAACTTCGACAACGAATTTCAGCCGCCGCTGATTTTCACCGGACGAGGCCAGCTCGCGATGGCCAACGCAGGCGACAACCAGACGCTATTCAACGGCACGAACAACTCTCAGTTTTTCATCACTCAGGGAAATGAACCGGCCGTCTCCGGCGGCACCGCGTCACCCGGCGGACCGCGCCATCTCGATTTCAATCACACGATTTTCGCCCAACTCACGCACGGCTGGGATGTGCTGAATAAGCTGCGCCACACTCCGTTCACGAGCAGCACGCCGGACTCGGACGTCGTCATCACTTCGACGAAAGTCGTCGCACAACACCAGACCGCGGTCGGCGAAAATGGCGGTGCTCATCTCCTCAGCGACGCTCATCTCGTGCTTTCGGCGAAAGCACCGGGCACTGCGACGATCACCGTCCGCGTGAGCGACGGGCAGTCTGTTACGACGAAAAGTTTCACGGTCAGTGCATTCGATGACGAGGTGAATGCGCCGCCGTTTTTCGTCCGGCCGAAGAACACCGTCGGGCCGATCAACCCCGGCATTCTGACCCTCCCGCTGCCGAAAGCGATCGACCTCGAATACGACTACCCGATCGTCCGCAGTGGTCTCATTGACACCACACCGCACGCCGCGAGCGATCAACCCGGGAGCACCGTGCGCGTGCAGGGCGCGTCCGGCTACACGGGGCCTGTGCGGCTCGCCTTCGGCGTCACGCAATTCGATCCGAGCTACCGCGGCGCAGTCGATGGCGGCGGACGCGATTTCGACGACCGCGCATCAATCCTAGTCGGCATCGGCGACAAGACCTTCGCACTGAAATCCACCGAGCTTTTCGCTGAGCCTGCCGCCGCGCTCACCGATGCCGCGGTCGCCACGCTGGTGGATACCAATCCCGGCGGCGGCCTCGCAGCGTTCACCTCCGTGAAGATCAACTGGGGCGACGGAACGCCGATCGTCAACGGCACGCTCGCGCCCGATTTCACGCGTCCCGTTTTCGGCGCGTCCGTCGTCCGCGGCACGCATACTTTTGCGAAAGAGGGCGTCTATACGGTGACCGTGGATGTCGCGCGAAATCGTGGTTTCGCCACCACTGCTCGCAGCACTGTCGTCGTCACTTCGCAGGAACTGAAAGCAGTCGGCAAGTCGCTCGATGTCCGCGGCGCGAAAGTCGTCCAGCGTGTCGTCGCCACATTTTCAGATGCCACGCCTTCGGCGAAAAAATCGTATCTCGCGACCATCGATTGGGGTGACGGCAAGACTTCGGCCGGCGTCGTGAAAAAAGCCGGCGCGTCAGCGTTCGCGGTGCTGGGCACCCATGTTTACAGCGATCCCGAGGACTTCTCCGTCTCGGTCAAAATCCACGAGATCAACACGACCGCCGATCAAGACGCGCTGGCATGGAGCCGCGTCTCGCTGAGCGGCTTCAAGGCGCAGCAATATCTTCCGCCTTTCGACCAAACTCATCTCATCGGCGAGATCAGTTCCATCGCATCCACGACGCGCGATCCGTCCGATCCGAGTGGCCAGACATTTCTCCCGAAGCCGCTCCGCGTCACCACCGGTTCCGGCACTGCAAGCCAGACCTATTTCACCTGCTCCGTGCTCGTGCTGAACAGCGGCAACGTCACCTCGAAGCCCGGAACCCTCCGCCTCTATCTCTCCCGGGACAACGTGCTGAACACCTCTCCCACCGCCACAGAACCGCGCGACATTCAGCTCGTCATCGGCACCGCAGCCCTCACGCAGACGACCATCCGCGCGCTAAAGCCCGGCCAGTCGCTGCGCTTCACATTCGACAATCTCGCATTCGACACGCGCCTGCGACCACCGCCCGGCGAGACCGGCACCGGCCTCAGCCTACTCGCGCACATGGACTACTCCGACCCGCTCGCCGATCACGAGCCGATCGCGCACGACATCGTCGTGGGGCCATTCAACGGCATCACCGTTTCGCCGACTTCCATCACTACGACCGAGGCCGGCGGGCAAGGCACATTCACCGTGAAAATCGACCAAGCACCCGCGCCGAATCAGGTGCTCGTCCTCAATGTCGCGAGCTCGAACATCACCGCGGGTACCGTCTCGCCGAGCATGCTCACATTCACCGCGAGCAACTGGCAGACGCCGCAGCAGGTCATTGTCACCGGCGTGGATAATGACGCGCCGAGCGGCAGCACGAGCTATCGCATCAACATCACCGTGAACGCGACCGCGACCACCGACCCGCGTTTCGCGCTGCTCGATCCCGCCGACGTGCAGGCCGTCAATCTCGACGACGAGCCGAAAATCATCGTCTCTCCGACGACACTCATGACTTCGGAAAATGGAACATCCGCGTCATTCAGCGTGAAGCTCGACAAACAGCCGCCGGTCGGCATGGACGTGACCATCCCGATCACGAATACCGACACCACCGAGGGCACGCTGAGCACGGCATCGCTCGTGTTCGATTCGACGAATTACAGCACTCCGCAAACCGTCACCGTCACCGGCAAGCCCGATGGAATCACCGACGGAAACATCGCCTACAAAATCAACGTCGGCCCATCGACGAGCAGCGCGCCGCAATTCAACGGCGCGGTGGGAGCAGCGGTGACGGTCACGAACGTCAATATCAACTAATTTTCCCGCATGGCTTCCCGCGAAAATCTCCTCTCGAAAATTTGGCGCAAACTGCTGGCGAAACGCGCAAAGCCCGCTCCCCTGCGCGCAGATAAACCTGCCAAGCGCCAGCCCGCCTCGACGCTCGAGCCGCTCGAGGGCCGCATCGCCCCGGCCGTGCTCGTGAACCCGACGACCATCACTTTTCACGACCTCGACAACGACCTCGTCACCGTCCATTTCTCGAAGGCCATCAACGCGAACAACACGTCTCCGGGCTCAGTTTTCAGCTTCGCAGACGCGGACGGAAACGAGGTCGCATTTGGCTTCGACGGGCCACAGCAACTCCAGCTCATCAATCTCCTAGCGGTCAATTCTCCGAGCAATGTGAGCCCGGTGAACGGCACGTCGATCACCGTCACCGCCACGCCGCTTTCTGGCGAAAATCCCGGCGATGGCTTCACAAATATCGGCGCCATCCGCGCGAACGGGCTCGCGCTCGCAACCGTGAGCATCGATGGCGACCTCGGCCAGATCGTCGCCGGCGGTGTCACGAGCAAAACCGCGATCAAGCTGCTCTCCGCGAACTCGATCGGTGCCGCGGCCGACTCGCAGGGAGACGACCCGAATTTCCAGAGCACCATCACCGGCGGACTCGGCGCGCTGAAAATCGCGGGCGACGTGAAAGGCTTCATCAACGTCGTCGACCGCAACGACTTTAGCGGCAGAACCCTCGCGGCGGGCAGCATCGGCAGCATCACGGTCGGCGGCTCGCTCATCGGCGACTCCGATGACGCGAGCGGCAGGCTCGGCACGATCCAAGCCGAGACGAATATCGGCCCCGTGAAAATCGGCGGCTCGCTGACTGGCGGCGCCGGTGGCATTTCCGCCGGGATCCTCGCGATCAGCGGCAATATCTCCAGCGTCATCATTGGCGACATATCCGCGCCGGGCAGCATCACCGGCGGCACCGGCGGGAACAGCGGTCTGATCTTCGCGGGCAAAAACATCGGGGCGGTCACGATCACCGGCGACGTCATCGGCAGCGGCTTCTCCGGCACCGCGTCGATCCGCGCCGGTGGCGATCTCGGCGCGGTGAAGATCCTCGGGGACTTGATTGGCGGCTCCGCTTCGAACAGCGGCTGGATCACCGCTGGCGGGAAGTTGAAGAGCTTCACGCTCGGCGATTCCATTGACGACAATCTCGTCGGCGGCACGGGCGCATTCAGCGGCATCGTCACCAGCGGCGGCGCGATGGGCGCGGTGAAAATTGCAGGCAGCATCATCGGCAACGGCGCAAATTCCGGCGCGATTTCCGCGGATGGAAAACTCGCGTCCATCACCCTCGGTGGCTCGCTCATCGGCGGCGAAGAAATCGACGGATCGAGCGACCGCAGCGGCTTCATCGGCTCCACTACGAGCATCGGGAGTGTGAAAATCGCGGGCAGCGTGATCGGCGGCGGCGGCAACTACAGCGCCACAATCACCAGCGGCGGAAAGATCGGCAGCGTCAGCATCGGCGGGCAATTGAAGGGCGGCGCGGGCGCGGACAGCGGCGTCATTTTCAGCAGCATCGACGACACCACTTCCGACGACCTCGGCAGCGTCACGATCAGCCACGGCATCGTCGGCGGCGCGGGTCCAAACTCCGGTTCCGTCATCGCCGACGGACGGATTTTGAATATCAGTCTCGGCAGCGAATCCGCGGCCATCCCGGCTGCGATTCAAGGCGGGACGGGCACTTACAGCGGATCGATCTTTTCCAGCGCGACCATCGGCACCGTAAAAATCATCGGCGACATCCTCGGCGGCGGCGCTGCGAATTCCGGCTCCATCCAGGCAACCGGCAATCTCACGAGCGTGAACGTGATCGGCTCCGTGTTCGGCGGCACGGCGGATTTCACCGGCTCCATTTTGAGCCACGACGCCACGAGCGTGGACGGTCCGAAGCCCGGAAATATCGGCAAGGTCACGGTCTCCGGCGCGCTCGTCGGCGGCGTGGGATTCCACTCCGGCGCGATCGAGGCCGAGGGCAATCTTGGTACCGTCACAGTCGGCTCGATCTCGGACGGCGGAGTCTTCGCCGGCACGAGCCTCGAGAACTTCGGTTCCGCCAAACTCATCAACGTCAAGGACGCCATCGCCGCCGGCACCATCGAAGTTGATGGATCGGTCAGCGCCTTGAAGGTGAAGACCGACGTAACGCAAAGCGCGATCCGCGCGAGCGACGCGATCAAGTCCATCACCATCGGCGGCAATCTCGAGCAGTCGCTCATCTCTGCGGGCGGCGCAGCGGTCGCCGGGCGCACCGATGTCGCCATCGGCTCCATCAAGATCGGCGGCAAATCCGCGACCACTGGCAACGTCACCGATTCACAAATCCTCGGCGGCTACGACCTCGACGGCGTCGTGAATCCCCACGCCCAAATCGGCTCCGTGAGCGTCACTCACAACTGGACCGCCAGCGACCTCGTCGCGGGCGTCACCGATGTGGACGCCGACGGCTTCGGCGACCTCGACGACGCTCTCATCTTCACTCCCGGCGATACCTCCACCGTCATCGCGCGCATCGCCTCCATCACAATCGGCGGCACCGTGAGCGGCACCCCGGATGCCGTGAGCACCACCGACCAGTTCGGCTTCATCGCGCGGCAGATTGGGAAGTTCAAAAGCGCCGCCGGCAGCGTCCCGCTCCACGCGCTCACCGCGGATGTCGCCACATTCGGCACCGACGTCACCCTCCGCGACTTCAACCTCCCGCAAGCCGCCCCGTCCGCCGGCGTCACGTTCAGCGGCGGCGGCTCCCTCATACAGTATATCCTTCTCCCCGGTTCTGGCGGGACGATTGCCATTCTGCCGGGGACAGAAGTCGTAGGTGGCCTCGGGAGCGCGACCGCGCCCCTCGTGCCTGTTCCTGGGACACCTGTGGTTCTCGAGCCTAGCGGCCCCGGCGGATCCGCCCCGATCACAGCCCCCGACTCCGGCGGCATCATCCTAGTCAATTCGGGCGTCACTCCGCCCTGAGTTGCGCCCGCTACATTTCACCGCGAACGTCCCCGCCTTTTCCACGCTCTAATCTACCTCACATGCGCCACTTCCCCTCCGCGATCGAACCCCTCGAAGCCCGCATCGCTCCCGCGGCCGTCCTCTACCATCCGCTTGCCGACATCAGCGCCGGCTCCGTCGTCGATCTCTCGCATCTCATCGATCCCGCGCCAGTCCGCACCCAGGTCCAGTTCGTCACGAACTTCGACATCGACTCCACCACCCCCGGCCTCCAGCCCGGCATCATCACCATCGAGCTCTACGACGACCTCGCACCCGGCACCGTCGCCAATTTCCTCAGCTACCTGAATACCCTCAACGTCCGCGGCGACTACGACGGCACCTTCTTCCACCGCATCTTCGACTTCGGCGCAGGCTCCGATCCCGGCGTCGATATCATCCAGGGCGGCGGCTTCGAGAGTACCAGCCTCCACACCCACATCCCCACCGACCCGCCCATCGTCAATGAGTACCGCGAAGACCTCCAGAACGTCCGCGGCTCCCTCGCCGTCGCGAAAGTCGGCGGCGATCCCGACTCCGCCACCAGCGAGTGGTTCTTCAACGTCACCGACAACTCCTCCATCCTCGGCAGTGGCAACAACGGCGGCTTCGCAGTCTTCGGCCACGTCATCGCCGGCCTCGATGTCATCGATAAAATCGCCCTCTCTCCCAAGACCAATGCCGGTGGCGCACTCACCGACCTCCCCGTCCAGAACCTCGCCGCCAACGCCGCCGTCACCCCCGCCAATCTCATCACCATCACCGACGCCAAAATCCTGCCCGGCACGAAAGCGGACACCACCGGCATCATCTACGAAGTCGTCAGCGTCACCGATCCGATGCTGAATCCGAGCACGCTCGTCACCCCCACCCTCTCCGGCTCGGACCTGAATCTCGCCTACGCCGCCGGCCAGAGCGGCATCGCCACCATCACCGTCCGCGCCACCCAAAATGGCATGAGCGTCACCGATTCCTTCGACGTCACCGTGAAGGCCAACCTCTTCGCCGAGATCACCAGCGACACCCTCGGCAATCTCCTCCTCCCCGGCTCCACCGGCGCAGCCAGCGTCAAGCTCTCCAACAACGGCCTCGCCACCGCCGCCACCAACGTCTCCGTCAAATTCTACCTCTCAGCCATCACCTCCACCGAGCCCGACGGCCTCACCTTCGACTCCTCAGACATCCTCGTCGGCGAGCTCGCCGACCAGCAGATCAATCTCGCCACAGGCGCCAGCGTCACCCTCTCCAAAACCATCGACTTCAGCAAAACCCAGCTCATCGCTGGCACCAACGTCGCAACAGACTACAAGCTCATCGCCGTCGTCTCCCCCGCCACCGGCAGCGCCTTCGACGAATCCTTCACCAGCGACAACACCTCTGTCGGAGGCGGCACCCACAAGGCCGCAAACCTCATCGGCACCTTCACCGACGCCGATGGAATCCTCCACAAGAACCTCTCCCTGACCTACACCGAGCCCGATGGCGATATCGTGAAGCTCCACGTCACCGGCAAAGGCTTCGCCGAAATCCAGAGCACCGCCGACGGCATCGACATCCTCGCCAACGGAACCAACGCCCAGAGCGTCCTCACCGCCAAGACCGCCAAGACCGGCCACATCGCCCTCCACGACGTGCAGGTCACCTCCCAGCTCGGCAGCCTCGCCTTCGGCCAGGCCGATCTCACCGGCTCAGTCGTCCTCAGCAGCGGCGTCAAAAACATCACCCTCGGCGACATCAGCAGCGACTCCCACCTCGCCATCGGCACCTACTTTCCCGGCAATACCAAAGCCGTCGGCATCAAGCTCGGCAGCGTCCACGACCTCCAGCTCAACTCCCTCATGCCCATCCGCAGCCTCACCGCCCGGGAGTGGCTCGACACCACCGGTGACCACGACAGCATCTCCGCCCCCTCCATCGGCACGTTGAAAATTACCGCCGGCGACCTCCAGGCCGACGTCCTTTCCTCCGGCAACGCCCGCGTCGGCACCCTCTCCGTCTCGGGTTCTTTGGAAAATTCCACCGTCCAGATCAATGGCGCCCTCGGGAAGCTCGCCATCGGCGGCACCCTCGCCGGCTCCGAGATCCATACCGGCGGCAAGATCGATAACGTCACCCTCGGCGCCCTCGACCACAGCGCCGTCTTCGCCGGCTCCGATACCCTGCCCACCGGCCTCGACGATATCGGCAGCGCAGCCATCAGCCGCATCGTCATCCAGGGCGCCTTCACCGACAGCCAGATCGCTGCCGCCCGCCTCGGCACCTTCCAGCTCAAAAGCGCCTCCCTCCCCACAGGCGGCATCATCGCCGACGCCATCAAGAGCTACAACCGCACCGGCATCTCTCCCCTCAAAAACCTCGACACTCCCGGCACCTTCGACGCCCTCGACGATTACGCCGTTACCGTCGTCTAAGAGGGCGGCGCACCTGAACTCGGAAAATCCGGCAGGCTCTCCGGGTGGTAAGCGCGCCTACCGCCCTTTCTGGAGTTCCTTGACGAGCTTGTCGAAAATGTCCGCGATTTCACCGCGCGCCTGCTCCTCTCCCGCGAGCGCGCGCTGGAAGTAGTCGTAAGTCAGCCGCGGCTTGGAAGCGCTAATGTCGGACCGGCAGGCCACCTTGAGAAACGAGATGAAGTTCTGGTCCACGGACGCCTCGTCCTTTGGGCTCATGCGGCGCTTTTTGTCGGCGAGCCATTGGTCGATCCGCGTTTTGATCGCCGGGTTGTTATGCGCGCCATCTGTCACGCGCCCGCCATTTTTCGAGAGATCGACGAGGAAATTCCCGAGGTCGGCCGTCAGCCTCTCGATCGCCTCCATCTGCGCGGCCTGTGCGAAAAAGCCCTGCCAGTTCACCGACTGCCACGTCTTCACGCTGTCGAGCCGGTAGCCGAAACGGCGGATGACCGGCGCCTTCAGCACCTCCTTCGTCGCCGCGTCGTATTTCTTGATCGTGAGATAAGTCGCCACGCCAATGACCTTGCCCGTCTTCAGATGGATGATCGGGCTCCCGCTGTTACCCGGTTGAAAAGGCGCGTCCACCTCCACGAGCTGCGGCCCCACGCCGATGATCTTGCCCTTGATGTTATTGATCACGCCCGCGCCTTCGGCATTGCCGAGCACCATCACCTCGTCGTCGATCATCACCTTTTCATCCACACCCTGCATGATCTCGAATGGCGTACCGCCCGGCGCGAGTTGCATTCGGAAAATATCGTGACCCACGGCGATCGAGGGCGTTCCCACCTGCACCGCCTTCCCGTCGAGTGTCTTGAAGCCCGCGCTTTTGATCCCCGCCGCGACATGGGCGTTGGTGAAAAGGAAATTCGCCCCACCGTAATTCGCGATGAAGCCACTCCCCGCGCCCTCGGCTCCGCTGACGAAGACGAGGCTGTTTCGGTAGGTCTTTACGAGGTCGCGCGGGGCGGGGTCGCCGGGCGTCGAGCCTGACGCGGCGGGAGGCGTCTGCGCGAGCGGCAGCGAATCCGTGACTTTGAAAACATAGACGCGATCCATCGCCATCTTCTTCCCTGAGCCCCAGAGACGGAACTCATACTTGTGGAGTTCGGGAACCTTCAGCGGCAGCGCCAGTTCCTGCCATGCGCCGGGAGGCACCTCGGCCGCTTTGGGGTGAAGGGCGCTTTTCGTGCCTCCTCCCTCGGCTACATCCAGAAACGCGACATCGCCCGCCGCCGTCTTGTCGTAGAATTGCAAACGATAGACGACGACGTAACTGCCGGCATCGAGCTTGTCATAGGGTCCCCAGATAATCATGCCACCTGCCGACGATACCCATGCCACCTTGGCGTGCTCGCCTGGCACATTTTCGGCAGCGCCGTTGTTACGCTCCATGGGACGCTCGGCGAAATCGTGGAAACTAACGAGTTCCAGTTGCTTGAAAGAGCGAAAGATGTCCGGGTTACGGGCTTCGGCGGCGGCGACCACGGCCTCCGCTTCCGGGACTTTCGTCGGATTCATCACGACGATCCGGCTCTTCCCGGGCGGGACATTCACAAGGGAATCAGCGCCGCGCGCACCGCACAGGGCGAGGCAGCACAGGATGATGAGCGCGGGGAGTTTCATAAGCCTCGATGGAATGTGGCGGCGGCAACCGCCGACGGCGGGCGGAGTGGTAACCGAGGAATGCGACGCTCGACAGGCGGAAAATTTCGCGGTGCCGACCTTCCAGCACCGCACGGCCCGGGGTGGAAAACTACGGCGCGATGCGTCTGCTGGCGCGCGAAGGCGAAACGATCGACGGGAAGACGCTGAAAACCATCACAGCCTGGATCCGCCGTGCCCGGTGCGCCCGGCGTGACGCGAAGCTTCAACGACGCAGGCCAGATCATCTACCGCGCGATCTTCACCGACGGCTCGAAGGCGATCGTGACCGTGCAGGTGCCGTAGGGCGGCCGAGGCGGCGGGTGAGCAGGTGGCGGTTGCAGTTGCCGAAGAGTCCTGACTTGCTCGGGGCGTGCCCGTGATTCCCACCCGCACGCTGCGGCGCCAGATCGTCATGCCCGTTTGCCGCTGGAGCCTCGTCCTGCGAGCGACGACGGGCGATGGGGAGGCGACGTGTGCGCTGTGGGAGCTGCTTGCGCTTTACTGGAAGCCGCTTTACTGCAAGGCGCGTCGGCGGGGAGCTTCGGTGGAGGATGCGCAGGATGCGGTGCAGGGCTTTTACGAAGAGCTGATCCGCCGGGGCACCGACGCATGATGGTGGCGACAACGGCGGCGGGTCGATTTATCGCATTCCGCCGGGCGGCGCGCTGGAGGTGATCGCTTCCCTCGACTCCACCACCGGCTTCAATCCCGATGTGGGGGTGTTGCTGGGAAGCGACAGGAGACGGCGGACGGGGCGCTGAGCACGCTCGCCGTGTTTGACCACGACGTGCATGGCGCGCGACGGGTTACTTCCCTCGCTCTCGGGGCGGATTGGAACTACTAAGGTGCGGCTCGCCAAGGTGGCCCGAACTTCTTCGGGACGATCTATCGCTTCAGCCCGCCGGTGCCGCCCTCCGCGCCCGAAGGCTCGCCGGCGACGCAGACGGGGACCTTTTCCGATGCCGATGGCAATGAGACGTGACGCTGACGGCGGCGTCGGGGACGATCACGCAGGAGAATGCCGCGGGGGACATGGAGCTGGACGGCGACGGCGGACGACGGCCCGGCGTCGGAGACGTTGGCGATCACCGCGCCGGCTACGGCTTACGCTGGGGAGCCGGTGGGGTTCACCTTCTCGATCGATACGGCGACATGGCGGCGAACCCGGCGCCAACTCCCACCGGTTCGCCTTCCACGCAGAGGCACAACTTTGGGACTGGCACCGCTGTGAAGCCGTCGCCGATCGCAGCGAGCGCAAAAGGTTCGGGGCTCTTCCTTGCCAAAGTCGAATACGCTATGGGGCTACTACCCCGGAGCGAGCGTCGGTGGCCGGATCGAAGTGGCCGCGCCCTGACGGCAGCGGTGACGCATGGCCGCGGCCTCTATTTTTTTGAGGCCGGGACTTTTCGCGGGCACGAAAACGGCGCATAGATTTCGCCCGCCCATGTCTTCCGATTTCGTCGCCTCCGCAGGTTCGCTCGTCGATCGCATCAAAGTGAATGCGATGACGCGGGCGATGCGAGATGGGCGCATGTTCTGGATCAAGCGCCGGCGAGGGACGGCAGCGGGAGTCATCGGCGCGGCGAATATTTTTTTCCGGCTTTCGTGCGCGCCGATCCGCGTGGTGGCGGAGATGGAAGAATGGCAGCGATGGGAGATCGAGAGTTTCGCGCGGCTGCACGGCGAGCGCTTCCGCGCACACGCGGAGGGACGGTGCGCGGTAGCCGCGGAGGAGCTGCCGGGGATCAATCTCACAGACTTCCTCGACACCGGCACGATCACTCCCGCGATGGCCGCAGCCGCCGGGCGCGAGTTGCTCCGCGCGCATCGCTGCGCGTGCGAGGAACTGGCGGGAGGCTGGTCGCACGGCGATCCGCACGCGGGAAATTTCATCTACGAACCGGGGCAGGATTGCGCGCGGCTCATCGATTTTGAGGTGATGCACTCACCCGCAATCCCTGCACTGGAGCGGCATGCCGACGATCTGCTCGTTTTTCTGCAAGACCTCGTCGGCCGCATCCGACGCGATCTCTGGCTGCCCTGCGCGCTCGCTTTCCTCGCCGCGTACGACCGTACGGAAGTCGTCGGCATCGTGCTGGAAAAGCTGGCGCCACCGCCAGGTCTCGCACGGCTGTGGTGGATCGTGCGCACAAATTACATGCGCCCGGCGGAGGTGCGCCGCCGCTTCGATGCGCTGCGTGCCGCCGCTCAGCCCGCATCGCAGCCGAGCGAGTTTCTCACCGCCACCCACTCCTCGACGACCTGACCGCCGAGCAAATGCTGCTCAAGAATCCGCTCGAACCGCGCGGGCGTGACGCCGCCGTACCAGGCGCCATCGGGATACACGACGAGCCACGGCCCGCCCGTGCAAACGCGCAAGCAAGCGGCTTTCGTTCGCATGAGTTTCACGCCGGTTTCCTTCACACGCTTCTTCACATGCTCCCACAGCGCCTCGCCCTCGCGCGACTTGCAGCAGTCCGGCCCGATGCAGAAAAACAGATGCCGCTCCGCCTCCGCGACACCTGCTTTCGCGAAGCCCTTTTCGAGTTTGTCGCTCATGGATATGCCCTGCTCGGAAGGCACCGGTTGCCTCCGGGATCATCGATCCCGGAGGCGGTTGGAGACAGCGTCCTAAAATCAGCCGCGATAATTCGTCTCGCGGTCGCTCGATTTGGCACCGCTCACGACGAGCTTGCGGCCGAGAAATTCCCGGTCGTGCAGCTCCGCCACCGCGCGCTTCGCCTCATCGATGGTGGTCATCAGCACGAAGCCGAAGCCCTTCGACCGCTCCGTGTCGCGATGCGTCACAATCTCCGCGCTCTGCACTTTGCCGACACCGCTGAAGAGCTCCGAAAGATCGCTCTCCGCCGCATCGAACGACAGGTTTCCGACGTAAAGTTTCGCCGAAGTGACCTCGACTGCCTCGGGTCGGCGCTGCGTCTTGAATGCGCTCGTGGCGCTCTGCCCCGCGGCTTTCGGAGACTGCGCGCCATTGCTCTTCGCGCCTGGCTTGAACCACGCCATGATCTTTTGGAAAAAGGTCAGTTTGACTGGCGGGCGTGCCGGGCGGTTGTCTTCGCGGTTGCGGCGCTGCTGCTGCGAGCGGCGCGGGCCGCGATCGGCGCGGCGGCTGGAGTTTTTCGAGTCTGGAGATTTCATAGGAGTTTGCCGTCTGTGTTGGGTTGATGTGACGGCGGAGGAGGCGTGATCGGGCCAGGAGGCTTCGAAACGTGCCGGGGATTTTGAAGGCTCGTCGCTGTGTCTGGCCAACGAGGCGCACACACGTGCGATTTTCAAAAACTCCGCCGAGAAAAGGTGCAATGGAGTGGGCGGGTGAGCGCGCCTCCCAGCATGCCGGAGCGGCGGCGAAACGAAACGCCGCAGTGCCGGGACGAGATTTCCGAGGGAGAAAAAGAGAAGGATCAGTCTGCTCACGAATCGGAAAAATCGGCTGGAGGCAAACGAGAGCGCCAAGCTCCCGCCCGATCCACACCTAGAACAGCTTGTTACGCGATCGACACGCGGTCGGCAAGTTTATTGGCTGCCGCGTTGCACAGAACTGCCGGCTTCCCCACCGCCGTTCGCGTGCTAGGTTCTCCGTCCCAAAAATTTATGGCCACCAGCATCATCGACCAAAGCCGGCTCGAGCGGATCGAATTCAGCAACGACGAAATCGCGCGCTACTCGCGGCATCTCATCATGCCGGAGGTGACGCTCGAGGGTCAGCGGCGGCTGAAAGCAGCAAGCGTTTTGTGCATCGGCGCGGGCGGACTCGGCTCGCCGATCGCGCTCTATCTCGCGGCCGCGGGCATCGGGCGCATGGGGCTCGTCGATGGCGACACCGTCGATTTTTCAAATCTCCAGCGCCAAATTTTGCACGGCACCAAAGACGTCGGACGCAAGAAACTGAACTCCGCGCGCGACCGCATTCGTGAGATCAACCCGAACGTGCAGGTCGATCTCTACGACACCTTTTTCACGTCCGAAAATGCGCGCGAAATCGTGGAGCCGTACGACATCGTGATCGACGGCACGGACAATTTCCCGACGCGATACCTCTCGAACGACATCTGCGTTTTCCTCAAAAAGCCCAATATCTACGGCTCCATTTTCCGCTTCGACGGGCAGTGCACCGTCTTCGCGCCGAGCCTCGGCGGGCCGTGCTATCGCTGCATGTTTCCCGAGCCGCCGCCGCCCGGCATGGTGCCGAGTTGCGCGGAGGGCGGCGTGCTCGGCGTGCTACCCGGCATCATTGGAGTCATGCAGGCGATCGAGGCGGTGAAGCTCATCATGGGCATCGGCGAGCCGCTCATCGGGCGCATGATCGCCTTCGACGCGCTGAAGATGAAGTTCCGTGAATTCCGGCTGCGGCGCGATCCGAAGTGCCCGGTCTGCTCGGACAATCCGACGATCACCGAACTCATCGACTACGACCAATTTTGCGGAATCCCGCAGGCGAAAGCCGCGGAGGAAGAGGAAGCGCACGTCCCGCACATCACCGCGAAGGAGCTGAAAGCGAAGCTCGATGCGGGCGAAAAATTCGTCCTGCTCGACGTCCGCGAGCCGTACGAATGGGACATCTGCCACATCCCCGGCGCGCGGCTCATCCCGCTCGGCCAGCTCCCGTCGCGCATGAGCGAACTCGATTCCGCCGACGAAATCGTCCTCCAATGCAAAACCGGCGCCCGCTCCGCGCGCGCGCTGATGATGCTCCGCGAAGCCGGCTTCGGAAAACTCGCGAACGTCGAAGGCGGCATCGCTGCATGGGCCGACGACGTCGATCCGAGCGTGCCGAAATACTGACGCGACATGGCCTCTGCTCCCGATCCTGATTTCATCGCGCGCATCGCTCCGGCGCTTGGGAAAATCGCGAGCGGGCTTTACATCGCGACGGCCGTGGTCCATGGCGTGCCGATGGGAATGCTGTGCAGCTTTGTCGAGCAGGCGGGGTTTGCGCCGCCGATGATCTCGATCGCTCTCGGGCTGGGAAGGCCCTTGGCCACAGCATTGCAGGGCGATGGCATGTTTGGGCTGCACATTCTAAACAAAGAAAACAACGCCCTGCTAAAGGCGTTTGCGCGCGGCGACAATCCCACCGCTTTTGCCGAACTCCCGCGCGTCGAGAACGCGTTCGGCATCCCGCAGTTCGCCGATGCGTGGGCCTTCCTCACGTGCAAAGTCGCGAGGCATGTCGCGGCTGGCGATCACACGGTTTTCATCGCGGAAGTCCTCGACGGCGCGCTTCAGCAGGAAGGCGCGCATGAGCCGATGATCCGCGTGCGCCGCGATGGATTCGGATACTGAGCCGCCGATTTCCGCGGCGTTTCTCGCGCTGCTCCGCTGTCCCCTCACGCGTCAGCTGCTCGCCTTCGCGCCGCCGGGTATGATCGCGAAACTCGAAGCCGCGCGCCTCCGCCACGAACTGCGCGACTCCTCGGGAACGCCGATCGCCACTGCATTCACTCGCGGTCTACTGCGGTCGGATGGCACCCTGCTCTTTCCGATCCGCGACGGAATTCCGATCCTCACCGCAGATCACGCTATCGTCGTTACGGCATTCACGGACCAGAATGCCGCCGCCTAAGGCGCGCGGAAAGACGAGGTCCGCGGCGTGCCGGATGCGCGGGGCGGAGAGCTTTTCCCGCAAGGAAATCGGGGCAGACACTTTCACCCGCAAGGTGGATCTTGGGGAGGATGCAAGTTGCCGCAATTCAATCTCTCAACACTCAACTCTCCACTCTCATCCCTCGCTCCCAGCTCGATGCGCTCCGGCGGCGGCGGGCGGAGAATGCGGCGAGGCCGAGGAGTAGCAGCGCGGCGCTGCACGGTTCTGGCACGGCGAGCAGCGTCACGTCGTTGCCACCATCCGCGCTGTAGCTGATCTGGAAGGGCTGCGTGAATATCCCAGAGGTGACGGTGAAGGTCTGGCCTTCGAGGAGGGTCTGGCTGTTGTAGCTGAAGAGTCCGCCGCCGGTGCGGGGGGCGGTGCCGTCGAGGATGGTGAAGAGCGTGGAGTCCACCGGGTCGGCGAGGAGCGCGATATTCAACGTGATGGTGCCGGTGAGGCTGGCCGCGCCAGTGACGGCGAGCTGGTCGCCGGTGGTGGTGCCGATCTCGAGGGTGAATGCGGAGCCATTTCCAAAGGCGACGGGGCCAGTCGAGAGGGTGCCGATGCTCGCGCCGGGGGCGATCGCGCCGCCGCTGGCGACGGTGACGGTCGCCGCGGGATTGATCGTGCCGCGGCCGCCGAGGGTGCCACCATTCACCTGCACGCTCACGGTGCCGGAGAGGGAGCCATTCACGAGCAGCTTCCCGCCGTTGATCGTGGTCGCGCCGGTGTTTGTGCTCGCGCCGCTGAGTGTCAGCGCGCCGGAGCCTTGCTTCGTGAGGGCGACGGCGCTGGTGACGCTGCCGCTGAAGATGGAGTCGGAAGCGTCCCCGACGGTGAGGACGGCTGGCGCTGGTGCCGCGGTCACTTCATTGGAAAAGCCATACCAGTGGTAGGTCCCGGCGCCGGTTTGATTCGTGGTGAGCGTGGCCGTGCCCGAGGCATCGGCGGTGTAGCGGAAGGAGAGGAAGCTCGGCGTGGCGCTGCCGTCTTCGTTGAAGATCACTGCGGCACTGGCGGCTCCCGCGTTGAAGGAAAACAACTGGGTCCGGTCGAAGAATGATCCGAACTGGCGCTGGTAAAGGCGGGCCTCGTAGCTCGTGCCGGGGGTCAGCCCGGTGAGCTTGAGCGCGGCTGGATTGCCGTTGTAGTAGAAGTTCGTGAGCAGGCTGCTGATGTCGCCGGTCGCGCCAGTGCCGCCATTGCCGGCGATGAGTGTGGCACCGGTGAGCGACCACGTCGCGCCGTTGTTGCCCGCGCCCGTGAAGTTCACGCCATTGATCGCCACGTCCGTGCCTTCGGCGAAGTCGAGGGCGTGGGTGTAGGTCTTCGTGGTGGAAATCCCGGTGCCGATATCTTCGGTGAAAAAGACCGGCGCGCCGATATGCACGCCGGGGGAGCCGGTGACGGTGCCCGCGCCGGAGAGGTTGTTGATGGTCTCGTTATTGCCAGCGAGGTCGAAGGTGGCGCCGGCATTCACGGTGACTTTGCCCGCGCCCGCACCATGCGGGATGACCTCGGAAGCGCCGAGCCTCAGCGTGCCATTGGCGACGACGGTGTCGCCCGCGTAGTCGTTGGCGGTGTTCGAGAGCGTGAGCGTGCTGTTTTCATCCACGCGGCCGGAGCCCTTTGTGAGCCCGCCAGCGCCGGTGACCTGCCCGAGGATGCGGAGGTTGTTGGAGTTGTTGCCGCCGATGTTGCTGCTCGCCGCGAGGGTGACTTTCCCAGTGAGCGTGTAATCGGCGAATCCTCCGCCACCGCCATCCGCGTAGATCGCGCTCTTGAGCCCGCCGCCGGGATTGCCGCCGGGGCCGTTGAGCGTGAAATCGTGCGCGATGATGGGCGAGCCGGTATTCCACCATGCGAGGTAGTTTGCGCCGTTCGCGACGGAGACGGGGCCGGTGCCGAGGGCCGCGGAGTGGTGGGCGAAGATGGCGCCGCCGGAGATGGTGGTGCCGCCGGTGAAATTGCTCGCGCCATAGAGGTCCTGGTTTCCGCTGCCTTGTTTGATGAGCGCCGTGGGGCCATTGATCGCGCCAGCGAAGGAGTAGCTCGCGGCATCACCGATCGTGAGCGTCGGGGTGGGAGCGGCGATGCTCTCCAGGCTCGCACCGAACCAGTGAAATGAATTGTTCGGAATCTGAGGTACCATGGTGATGCTGAAGGTGGAGGCGTGGGCCACGAAGTTGTAGGCGTAGTAGCCGATATTCACGGGATCGGTGCCGAGCAACTGGGTGGACACCGGGCCGTTCGGGTCTTCGTCGAAGGTGGCATCCTGCGGGCGCGGTCCCCAGATGCCGACTCTCGTGTAGAGCGTCGCGTTGTAGGTCTGGCCGGGGGTGAGGTTGCTAAAGGTGAGCACGCCAGGATGGCCGTCATAATAGAAATCATCGACGAGCTGATCGTATCCTGTGTGCAAGCCGTTCTGCTGGCCTTCTACGAACAGAGCTCCCGCGCCAGTGAGAGAGAAACCCGGGCCGGAAGTGCCTGCATCGTCGAATGTCACGCCGTTCACCGTCGCGCCGCCGTTATTCCCGAAATCGAGTTTCTGGACGTAATTCTTGCCTGTCGAGATGAGTCCCTCGCCGTCGGTGCCGGTGGAAAGGATGCCGCTCCGTGTGATCGTGCCCGCGCCGCTGAGCCCGGTCACGGTCTGGCTCGAAAGGCCGAGATCCCACGTCGCGCCGCCCGCGACGGTCGCGAGGCCGGGCGTGCCGGAATTCGTCTGGGCCAACTTCAGCGTGCCGGCGGTGACGGTGGTCGCGCCGGAGTAGGCGATCGGTCCGGCGAGCGTGAGCACTCCGGCGCCGTCCTTCGTGAAGTTGCCGGTGCCCGTCAAGGTTCCCGCAAACGTGGTCGTGTTGCCATTTCCACCGGCCGTGAGCGTACCGCCACCGAGCGCGACGGTCGATCCCGCCACACCGGCGAGCGAGCCGACCGTCGTCGTCGTGCCGTTCACATCGAATGCAGCGCCTGCCGCGGAGAGATTCAGAGCAGTGGCAGCGGGGAGCGATCCACCGCCGACGAGCTGCAATGTCCCGCCCAAAACCGTCGTGCTCCCGCCGTAGCTATTCGCGCCGCCGAGTTGCATGGTGCCGATGCCGACCTTGGTAAGACTGCCCGCGCCACTGATGACGCCCGCAAATGCTGTGGGCGCGCCGTTCCCGCCAACGGTGAATGCGCCGTTGTTCAGCACGTTCGTCCCCGAGACGCCCGCGAGGGAGCCGACCGTCTGGTTGTGCCCGTTCACATCGAGCGCCGCGCCCGCGCCAGCGAGATTCAGCGCCGTCGTGGACGGCAGGGCGCCGTAGTCCGACGATGCGACGAAGATCGCGTCGATCGCCGTGGCGCGGTCTGCGTTGTCCGGGTTCACGGGGACGAATGCGATGGTGTGGCTCCCCGCAGTGAGTGGGACGTTCGTGAATTGAAACGGTTGGAAATTTCCGCCCGACTCGAAGCCTGTGTAGGGGAGGCTAGAGACTGGCGCGCCATCGACTTGCAGCTGCAGGCCATTCGCGCCAAAGCCGGGGCGGTTGGCAGCGAGGAATGACAGGTTGTAGTTCCCGGCGTCCGCGAAATTCAGCACCTGGCTGATGGCCGTGGACTGGGTGAATCCCGCGTGCGTTCCTTCGGGCGCGATGTTCACCCAGGGTCCGCCGTTCGACGAAATACCGGCGCCCGGACCGAAGTCCCAGCCGGTGCCCGTCGGGTTGTAGGCCCACACGCCGCCTCCCAGCGAGCCGGTGTTCTCAAATCCCGCGTTCACCACTGCGATCCGCGATCCGCCGAGGAAAAGCGTCCCGCCTGTCACGGTCGTGCTGCCTGAGTACGTGCCGATGCCGGCGAGCGTGAGCGTGCCGACGCCTGCTTTCGTGAAGTCGCCCGTGCCGCTGATGACGCCGCCGAAAGTTTGCGCCCCCGCACTCGAGATCGTGAAGGTGCCGCTGTTCGCGATGTTTCCGATGCTCGTCAGGTCCGCTGTCGGCGATTCGATCGCGAGGGTGCCGCTTCCGATCGTCACGCCCTTCCCCGAGCCCGTTACTGCGCCCGTGAGCCGCACGGTGCCCGCGCCAAATTTCGCGAGCGAGCTGTCCAGTTGCACTGGCGTCGCGATCGTGTGAATGCCCGCGTCCGCCTTTAGCACGGATGTGCCGCCCGCATCCGCTCGGAGGGTGAGCGTATTCGCGCCGGAGATCGTCCACGCATTGGTACCTGCGAACTGCACGTGCCCGACCGTAATGGCGGCGTCGAGATTGATGGAAGTCGGCGCGCCCTGCGCGGCGAAGTTCGCGTTCGCGCCGATGCCGTTTGGCGTACCGCCGCTCCACGTCGCGGTCGTCCAGTTCGCGCCGCTGGTCCACGAGTTGTTGAAGACCTGCTCATTGCTCAACCCGTAGAAGTGCATCGTGCCCGCGCCATTTTGCGGAGCGAAGCTCAGGTCCGTAGTCGCGCCGGTCGCGACGAATGTGTAGCGCAGCGTCGATGCCTCCAGCGCATCCTCGTTATAGGAAATACTCGCGCCCTCCGTGGAGTTCACGAGTTGCGTCCGATCGGCTCCCAGCCCCCACGCCTGATTGTAAAGGGTGACGGTGTAGGTCTGGCCGACGGTGAGCGCGCTCATCGTCAGGACCGCCGGGGCGCCACCGTATTGGAAACCGTCGAACAGGTCGTCGATCACGCTGGCGCCGAAGGTCGTCGTGTGGTTTCCGCCGCCCCCAAACGTATTCGGCGCGCCCGAGAGGGACCAGCCCGTGCCAAATGTATCGTTGCCGCTTCCAGCGAATGTCGCGCCGTTCACAGCCACATTTCCGCCGATGACATTCGCGAGGGAGATGTAGCTTTTTGCCGTGCTGACGCCCGAGTCCGCATCGCCGGTAAAGGCGCCGCTGGAGAAGACGGCATCCGTCCCCTGCGCGGTGTCGATGGCGGCAAAGGTCGCGATGCTGGCGAGGAGGATGACCGGGCGGAGCGTCCGGCGATTGAGGGAACGGAAAAGGTCGAGTGCGTGTTTCATGGGGGTGTGCGGGCGTGTGTGGGGTTGGACTGGGGAGGACGTTTTTGTCGCCTAGTCCTAGCGACGGAATCGCCATATGAGCTGGCAGGCTGCGTGGTCAAGGATGGAGGCGAGAAAAAACATCCCGGTAAACTGCTCTTCTTTCGCAAGGTCCAGCGTCCGGTGTTGTGGGAGCGAACCGTTGAAGCGCGGTGAAAGCCTGGCGGCTGCCGCTCGACGCACGCACTCCTGGCGATTATTCACGCTCCCATGTCGAAATCCTTCGCATGGTTCGTCTGGCTTTTTGCCGCGGCGTTCTTCGGATGCTTCTTCCTCTGGCCCATCGTCACGGCGCTCGGCGGCGCATTCATCGACGCCGACGGCCGCTTCACCTTTGCCTTCGTCGCCGAGGTCTTTCGCAACCGCATCTACCTCGAAGGCCTCTCCAACGCCTTCCTCCTCGCCGTCGCGAGCACCGCCGTCACCGCCGCCATCGCGCTCCCGCTCGCGTGGGCCTCTGACCGCTTTCTCTTCACCGGAAAAAAGCTTCTCTCCGCGTTCCTGCTCGTCCCGATGATCCTCCCGCCATTCGTCGGCGCCATCGGCATTCGCCAAATCCTCGGGCAATTCGGCGCGCTCAACGCCCTCCTCATCAAACTCCACCTCGTCGCGCCCGGCGCCACCATCGACTGGCTCGGCCGCGGGCAGTTCTGGGGCATCGTCGCCGTCAACGCCCTCCACCTTTACCCGATCCTCTTTCTCAACCTCTCCGCCGCCCTCGCAAATCTCGACCCCGCGATGGAAGAAGCCGCCGCAAACCTAGGCTGCACGGGCCTTCGCCGTCTGCGCCGCATCACGCTGCCGCTCGTTTTGCCCGGCCTTTTTGCGGGCGGCACTCTCGTCTTCATCTTTGCATTCACCGAGCTCGGCGTGCCGCTCATGTTCGACTACACGCGCGTCACGCCCGTCCAGATTTTCTACGGCATCAAGGAAATCGCCGGCAACCCGTTCCCCTTCGCCCTCGTCGTCGTCATGCTTTTCAGCACCATGCTCCTCTACGCCGCGAGCAGGTTCTTTTTTGGAAAAGTAAACCCCGCCTCTGCTGGCAAAGCCTCCACCGGATCGGGCGCCCGCGAAACCTCCGTCGCCGTCCGATGGGCCTGCACGCTTGGTTTCACGGCGATCACCGTCATCGCCCTCCTGCCGCACGCGGGCGTCGTCTGCGTCTCCTTTGCCGGCCAGTGGTATCGCACGATCTTCCCGAGCGAGTGGACGCTCGGCCACTACCAAACCGCCCTCGGCCACTACCTCACCGTCCCCTCGATCATCAATAGCCTCAAATACGCGAGCTGCTCCACGCTCTTCGACCTCCTGCTCGGCGTCGCCATCGCATACGTCGTCGTCCGCACCACCCTCCCGGCGCGCGGACTCCTTGATGCCCTCGCCATGCTCCCGCTCGCCGTGCCGGGTCTCGTCCTCGCCTTCGGCTACATCTCGATGACGCAAAAAGGCAGCCTCTTCGCCGCGCTCAATCCCGGTGAAAATCCCACCCTCCTGCTCATCGTCGCGTACGCCATCCGCCGGCTCCCGTACGTCGTCCGAGCCGCCGCCGCCGGGCTCCAGCAAACCAGCGTCACCCTCGAGGAAGCCGCGCAAAACCTCGGTTGTCCGCCACTGCGCACCCTCCGCCGCATCACCCTCCCGCTCATTACCGCGAACATCCTCGCGGGCGGCCTCCTCGCGTTTTCATTCGCTATGCTGGAGGTCTCCGACTCCCTAGTGCTCGCGCAAAAACAGCAGCACTTCCCCATCACGAAAGCCATCTACGAACTCTTTCAGCTCCTCGGCGAAGGCCGCTTCGTCGCCAGCGCCCTCGGAGTCTGGGCCATGCTTTTCCTCGGCATCACCATCCTCGCCGCGAGCCGCATCCTTGGCAGGAAAATGGGCGCACTTTTCCGCATCTGAGCGCCGGGCTCAGTCGTCGTCGTCTGCGGTGAAAACGAATGCCGCGCGGTGTGGCGCGGGCATCGGACTCGTCGCGCCGCGCACAGAGCGCCAGATCATCTCGTTCAGCAGCAGGTCATCGACTGCGTCCTCCTTTGCGAAGTTCATGGTCGCCGTTTCCTCCGCTTTCCAAGCGGTCTTTTTGTTCACCGCTTCGAGGTCGATGTTCGCGGGGCGGGCGACGTAGGGGGCTTTATCGGGCTTCGAGGAAAAGGAGGCGAACATCGGCATCGACGCCGCGTCGAACTGCGACATCGGCTTCATCCCGAGGATCAGCTCCATCGTCCGCAGCATCGAACTCGTCGAATAAAGCGTGGAATCCACGCTCTTCCGCCTGATCCAAGGGCTGATTGCAAATGCGATCGTCCGGTGCGCATCCACATGGTCCGGTCCGTTCTGCGCGTCATCCTCCACCACGAAAATCGCCGTCTCCGGCCAGAACCGCGACTTGCTCACCGCCTCCACGACCTGCCCCAGCGCGAGATCATTATCCGCTACCGCAGCCGCTGGCGTCGCGCGACCGGGGCTCGAACCGCTCGTGTGATCGTTCGGCAGCCTCACGATCTGCAGCCGCGGCATTTCGCCTTTTTCCTGGAAAGTCGCCAACTCCGCCACAAACCGCGCCGCCCGCTTCACATCGGGATACGCCGTGTCAAAGCTCCGATACATCGGATCAAAATGCCCCTTCAGCGCCTCGCTCGTCACCGTCCCCGGCTCTTCGGGGTTTTTCGCATTTCGCACCCACTCCCCGTAACTCCGATACGTCACGCCCGCCTCCTTCGCGCGATCCCACAAGTATCCCCCAGCCGGAGTAGCGATCGGAAAAGCCCCCTCCGCGACATACGGCACCTTGTCGCCGTGCCCGTATCCGAGCGGCCACATCTTCTCCACGAAATCCGACGCATACGCCCCCATCGACCATTCGTGCCCATCGGCGCTCACTTCGCTCTCGACGTAAAAGTTATCCAGCAGCACGAATTCCCGCGCCAGCGCGTGATGATTCGGCGTCACGTTCTCCGGGAAAAGGCACAGCGTCGGGTCCCCGTTCCCTTCCTTCATGTCGCCCAGCACTTGGTCATAAGTCCGGTTCTCTTTCACCACATAGATCACGTACTTGATCGGCGACTCCGTGATCTTCCCATGCGGCACCGGGTTCCCCTCCAGCGCCGCCAGATCGATCCGCCCCGTCCCCTCTGGCAGACACTTGTATGCCCGCGAAGTCCACGTCTTCAGCTGCTTCTCACCCTTCTCCCCGCTTTCCAGCGGAATGATCGACACCGTCCCCTGCATCAGCCCCGCGATATATTCATTGATCCCCGGCCCTCCCGGCTTCCCCGGCTGCGGCCCGTTCCGGTTCGACTTCGAGATTTGCCCCTTGCCGTTTGCCACCAGCAGCGTCTTCCCATCCGGCGTCACCCGCACACTCGTCGGATACCAGCCGACCGGAATGAAGCCGAGGCTCCGCGCCTTCCCCGCCTCTGCCAGGTCGAACACCGCCACCATATTGATATTCGCATTCGCCACATACAGCCGCTTCTCGTCGGGTGAAAGTGCCAGGGAGTTCGGCGTGTTGCCCGGCTCGGCGGCAGGGTGGAGTTCCGCCAGCAGCGTCTCCGTCGCGAGGCCCGTCGCGGTATCCAGCACCGACACCGTATTGCGATTCGCATTCGCGACGAAAAGCCGCGACCCGTCCTTGCTCAGCAGCATCTCATTCGGGTGCTCCTCCACCTTCCAGCGCGCCACCACCTGAAACGCCGCCGTATCGATCACCGCCACCGCAGCCTGCCCCCAGAGACTCACATAAAGTCGCCCCTTCTCCTCATCCAGCACGCAGCAGTAGGGGAAAGGCTCGTCACCCCGCGCCTTGTCCATCGTCACCAGCGCACGCTTGGTGATCGAAGGATCGTCCGTCGGCAAAATCCCTGTAAAAGGCACCGCTCCACCCTTGCCCGTCGTCTCCGCCTCTCCGCTTCGAGGGGCGGCGTTCGGCGTTGGAGGTTCGGCCTTGTCCCCTTCCTTCACCGCGGGTTTCTCCTCCTCCGCAGGCGCTCGCACGTCCTCCTTCAGCGCCAGCTCCGACACGAGCTCCTTCCCATTTTCTCCCTGCGAAAATCGCGTCACCGTCTGCCCCCACACATTTGCGATGAACCCACTCCCATATTTCTCCCCGATGGCAAACCCCGCCGGAATCCCTCGCACGCGCGGCTCATTCACCTTCAGCACATCATCCTTCCCGATGGTGCCCGTCTCCGGCTCGAACTCGAACCCGTGCAACTCCTCATCGCCGCCCCCAGAGCAGATTAGCCCCTTCCCCTCCTTGAAAAACGCGATCCCATAAAACGCCTCATTGATGTTCCTGCGCGACGCCACCTTCCCTGTCTTCAGGTCTAAAATCGCGATCTCGTGCTGTCCATACCCGCAGTGCAGCACCGCGGCCCATTTACCATTCGGATGCACCGCGATATTCACCGGGAAATCGCCCACCGGCACCTGCTTGCCCACCGGGCGCAGCACCCATTGATTCGGCAGCAACACCGACCCATCCGCCCGCTGCCCCGGCACCTGCGCCACCGCCTGCGGCGGGGCTGCATTAATTCGAGCCACGGCGAACGCAGCGGACGTGGCGATAAGAAGCAGGGAGGATGTGCGCATTGGGAGGAACAGGAGTTTTCGGATTTGAAAATGTCTATCCACGAACTCGCGAATGACGCACAGAAATCCTAAAAATTCCGCGCCTCTGCAGGTGAGAAGCTACCCGAACTTCTGCGCTGCCCAGTCACTACTTCGCGGCGAGAAATGTCCGCGTCTCGCCACCGGCGCGGCACGAAAAACGAGGGCTTGCTTTTCTAATGCTCCACCGGCACCGGCGACGTGCCCGGCTTCACCTCGCTGCTCGGCAGCGATGCTGGTGGCGCGGGTGCTTTTGGCGGCTCCGGTGGTTTCGGCGGCTCGGGCGGAGCCGGCGGCTCAGGACGCTTTGGCTCTGGCGGTTTCGGCGCAGGCGGCTTTGGAGGCGCGGCATCCGTCGATGCGACCTGCGTAGAATTTGCGGCCGCGGGCACTGCCGCAGCGGACGGCTTCTCGAGCGGTACGGCTCCTTCCGGCGCGGAGGGCGCAGGCGGCGGTGGAACTGCCGAATCTGCGGGCGCGGGCACCGGAGGAGTTGATGCCGGAGGCACCGGTATGGGAGCAGGCGCGGGCGCGGCGTCCGCCGGTGGCATTGGCACAGGAGCTGGAGCCGCTGGTGCCTCCGCGGCCGGAGCCGGAGTCACTGGTGTCGCTGGCGCAGGTCCGGCGTTCGCCGGAGCGGGGAGCGCGGCCTCAGCGGGCACGGGCGTCGCAGGTTCCGGTTGCTTCAATTTCTGAACCTCCATCAACGCCTCGCGCGCGAAATTCGTCTGCCCAAATTGCGCGACCACATCCTCGTACACGCGCTTCGCCTGCTCGATCTCACCTTTCACTTTCAAAATCCGCGCCTCCGCCAGCATTGCCACCGGCGCGCTGAAACTCGCCGGATAAGTCGTCGCCACTTTCTGATAAGTCGCCAGCGCCTCGTCCGGCTTACCCGCCGCTTCCTGCGTCACCGCGAGGCTCGTCCACGCGCCGCTCACGAGCGGATGTTGCGCGTGCTCGCTCGTGAATTTCGCAAGCGCCTTCGCCGCCTCCTCATACTTTCCGTCGCCGCGCAGCTTCTCCGCAAGCAGCAGTTCCGCATTCCCCGCCACCACCGACCCCGGATGATCGGCGATCACTTTTTGAAAATCATCCACCGACTTCGCCATTGCGAATTCCCGCTCCGCAGACTCCCTCGATTTCCGCTTCGCGAATTCCACAGCACCAGCAACGACCAGCGCCACGATCAGCACGAGCACGAGCGCCACGATCTTCGACTGGTGCTGAATCCAAAACGCGAGCAGATCGAAACTCGTGTCGGGGGGGGACGGCTGCTGCTCGGCTTCTACGGGGCTGGACATAAGGGCGGAGAACGTTCCAAAGGACCCGCCCCAGCGCAAGCCCCGATCAGCTCCGCCGTGTGCTGATTTCGTGCGTCTGCTTGATTTTCACCACCGAATCCGCCGGTGCCACACCCCGCCACTGCACCCCTGGATACAGCACGCTCCGGCGCCCGATCATCGATCCCGGATTGATGATCGAGTTGCATCCGATCTCCGCGTGATCGCCGATCACCGCACCAAATTTTTTAAGCCCCGTTGGCACTAATCCCTGCGGCGTCGAGATCGTAATTTCTCCGCGATCGAGCTTCACATTCGACAAAATCACGCCCGCTCCGAGATGCGCGCGAAAGCCGACGATCGAATCGCCCACGTAGTTGAAATGCGGAATCTGCGCTTCGTCGAAAATGATCGAATTTTTGAACTCGCACGAATTTCCCAGCACGCATCCCGAACCGACGATCACGTTCTCGCGGATGTAGCACCCATTGCGAATCTCGCATCCCTCGCCGATCCACGCCGGCCCCTTGATCATCGCCCCCTGCTCGATCACCGTACCTTTCCCGATGAACACCGCGCCGCTAATGAACGGCTTCCCGATCAGTCGCCCTTGGATCGACGGCTTCAAGCGAAACTGCAAATAGCTCGTGATCTGCTTCAGCGCGTCCCACGCATTCGTCGCATTTTCGAAAAGCATCCGATGCTCCGTGTGGTTCAGGTCGAGGTAGTCTTCCGGGGCAAACATGATGAGTCGGTTGAATATGGAAATCGGCGGCGCGAGCGCACGGTTCTAAGGCAAATCGACGGCGAGCCAATTCGGAAATCCAATCGTGCTCGTCAGCCTCCGCGGTTCTCGCCATGCGGCGAAAGTCAACGCTCTTTTCCATCCTCGCACCCCGCGAAGTCCGCGGCGCTCTCGGCCTTCCGGAAAGATCAACGCGGCGTCAATTTCGCGCCGTCCTTCGTGTCCTTCACCACCCAGCCCAGCGCCGCGATCCGGTCGCGCAGCTCATCGCTCAACGCCCAATTTTTCTCCGCCCGCGCCTGCTGTCGTTGCTCGACCAAGCTCATCAGGTCATCGGGAATCACGGAAACGTCGCGTCGCAACGCGAGCACGGATTCAACTCGGTCCCACTCGGCAAGCAGCCTGCCTGCTTGATCTCCGGAGAGGCTAGCCTCGTCCATCGCCTTGTTGGTGGAGCGGATAAGTTCGAAAAGATGGCCCATCGCACCCGAGATATTCAGGTCGTCATCGAGCGCCTCGAAGAATGACGCGATTTGCAAATTCGCAGAAGTCGTCAACTCATCGGACCCGTGGAGGTCGCCCTTTTCGCGATCTGCCAGCGTCCGCAGCCGCTCCAGCCATTCGTCGATGCGGCCTAGCGCCACACGTGCAGCCTCCAGCCCCGCGATCGTGAAATTGCACGGCAGCCGATAATTCACCGTCAGCAGTGCGTAACGCACCTCGCGCCCCGCGAATCCCTTCTCCGTCAAATCGCGCAGCGTGTAAAAATTCCCGAGCGACTTCGACATCTTTTGCCCCTCCACCATCAGGTGCGCGCAGTGCAGCCAGTAGCGGACAAACGTCTTCCCCGTGCAGCATTCCGACTGCGCGATCTCCGCCTCGTGATGCGGGAAAATGTTGTCCACGCCACCGCAGTGAATGTCGATTTCAGGCCCCAGCAGCGCCGTCGCCATCGCGCTGCACTCGATGTGCCAGCCCGGCCGTCCCGGCCCCCACGGCGAGTCCCAGCGCACGTCCCCATCCGCCTCATCCCACGCTTTCCACAACGCAAAATCGCCGATGTTTTCCTTCTCGTACTCGTCGCTGCTCACCCGCCCGCTCGGCCGCAGCTCGTCGAGATTCAGATGCGCGAGCTGCCCGTATTTCGGAAACTTTGAGAGCCGAAAATAGACCGACCGATCCTCCGCCACATACGCGATTTCCTCCCGCACGAGCTGCCCGATCATCGCAATCATTTTCTCGATGAAGCGTGGCTCAGTCGCCGACGGCGTCTCCGCCGGACGCGCAATCCGCAGCATCGCGATGTCCTGAAAAAACGCGTCCTTGTAAATCTGCGTGAAGTCCGCGAGCGCCCGTCCCGCCTTGCGAGAATCGCGGATCGTCTTGTCATCCACGTCCGTCAGATTCATCACTCGCTCCACGAAATACCCGCGTGCCTCAAGATGCCGCTGAAGCAGATCCTCGAACACATACGCGCGAAAATTTCCGATGTGCGCGTGATTATAAACCGTCGGCCCGCAGGTGTACATCTTCACCTGCTTGCCCGCCGGTTCGATCGGGCTGAAATCTTCGACCTCGCGGGAGAGCGTGTTAAAAAAACGGAGCGGCATTAGCAAAAACGGGAGCGGTGACTTTGAGTGAAGAGACGGCGATGTAGAGCGATGTAGAGAAAAGCAGCCGTCCCGGCGAGCGGATGTTCAGCCGAAGAAAACTACGACGCCAGCCCAGCGAGCTTCTCCCAGAGCGTGCGCTCCTCCGCGTTGAGCGTGGTCGGCAGTTCCACCTCGAGTTGCACATAAAAATCCCCGCGCCCGCCAGCACTCGTGGGCATCCCCCGTCCCTTCACTCGAAACCGCCGTCCCGGCTGCGAGCCCGCCGGCACCTTCAGCTTGATCGATCCCTCCGGCGTCGCCACCTCCACCTCGCAGCCCAGCACCGCTTTCCACGCCGGAGCTTCAAGTTCAAAAATCAAGTCCGTACCTTCGATTCGATAATCCGGGTGCCGCTCGAAGCGCACCCGCAAAAACAAATCCCCCGCGGCCCCGCCCCGCCCCGCTCCACCCCCCTGCCCCGCCAGTCGGATGCGCTGCCCCTCGCGAACTCCTTTCGGGATTTTCACGTCATACGTTTCCACGCGCGGATTCCCGTCACGACGAAACGAAATCTTCTTGCTCCCGCCATGCAGCGCCTCCTCGATCGTCACCAGCAAATCCGCCTCGATGTCCTCCCCACGCACGCGATCCTCCCCGCCCATCCCCGCAAACCCTCCCCCTCCCTGACGCCCGGCACGTCCACCAAAGAACTGCTCGAAAAAGTCGCTGAAACCCGTTCCCCCAAAACTCGCGCCACCTCCTCCATTCGCCTGCCCCCATCCCGGCGGAGGTCGCTGCGCACTGCCCCCTCGCTCCCAATCCGCACCGAGCGTGTCATATTTTTGCCGCTTCTCCGCATCACCCAGCACCTCGTACGCCTCATTAATCTCCTTGAATTTCGCCTCCGCCGTCTTCTTGTCCTTCGCCACGTCGGGATGATGCACCCGAGCCAGTTTGCGAAATGCGCTGCGAATCTCATCGTGCGACGCCGACTTCTCGACGCCCAAAACTTTGTAGTAATCCTTATATTGAACAGACATGAGCCGCGCACTCTACTGAGCGGCTCGCCGTCTGCCAATCGCGCCGCGCAAAATCACGGAACTTTGCGAGTTTGGAATAAACGATCTGAACCGTGGTGAGAATCCGCCGTGAACACGCGATGACAACGGCTCTTAGTGTGGCGAGAAGTGCTTGGTCGAAACCACGCGGAAGCGGTAGTACGGATCGACCTTTTTAGATTCGCGATCGTAATCTCTCAGTGCGGGATCGTTCGGGTCGATGAAGCGCTCGATCGTCGCCGAGCCGCGATACTCGCTCACCACCTGATCATGCTTCGGGTCAAACACCTTCGCCTCTGCATCGGTCTTCGAGGATTTGCGGATCGCCTGGCAGCGCATATGGACAGTATACACATTCGACTTCGTGGTCAGCCGAGGAAAAATATGCGTATAAGGGCGCTCCCGCATATTGTCTCCCGTAATTGAATTTTTGGTCCAATAAGCATTCCAATCGCCGCCTACCCCACCAAGGGGATACAAATCGATATCGCAAATCTCCGAAGCACTCCGAAACAGCGTCGTATCACGGCTCGGAATCTGTGAACCTTGATCGTTGAGCCGAAATTCCATCTCCTGCAGAGTTTTATCCAAATCAATGGGGTAACGCAGCGTTAATGTCGGCGCGTCTTTCACCGGGGCCTCCGCGTGAGCCCCCTCCGGCGTATTTGACGGAACGGCCATGACGAATGTCGAGCGAAGCACTCCGCGTAGAGCCGTATCGCGACGAAGATAAGAACGCGGATTTGTCGTGTTCGGATTCGTCGTTTTTCCCCCGCTGACCTTCGACTTGGCATATCCAAATGGTGCGATGACATAATTCATATTCACCTTTCCCCCAGTAGAAAATGGCTCACTGATTGCGTAAGGCTCGATGACGGGAACCTGAAAATAATCCAACCAGATATGGTCGGGCAAACCTTGTGATCCTGGATGACTCGTCCCCGTTTCACGGTCCGGGCGAAGCAAAAGGGTCTGCCACGGCTTGTGAGCAAGAGCGCCCGTAGGTAGCGAACCGATCATCGCGACCGAAGGAAGCTGACGATTCGGGCTGAAGAAAGACTGCCCGGTCTCCTCAATGCCACGACCACGGAAATACGGGGCTCGACCGCTAACGCTCGCATCGGGGTAGTTGAAGTTCAAGTTGCCTTCATCCACCTTATTTCCGAATGCCCCATCCATGTGCTTGGAGAGACCGCGATCAAAATCACCCGGGCCGCCGTCGCTCCGCTTCACTCCGTTGACATACGCGGGCAGGATCGGCGGCTTGGCACCTCGGAATGTGGCGCCAGCAGCCAGACGACCACCGCCAAGATAGCCACCGTTAGCCATCGGATCGCCGTGGGATGCGGTCAGATTGTGAATCTGTCGCCGCGTGCTCGAATAGAGGACTCCACCCGCAGGATTTTCCACTTTCCGAAAATCGGATGCCACCAGAATTGGCTTCATTGCTCCAATTCTCAAATCTCCCTCGCCACCCGCTGCAACGCCTTGACCGACATACTCAACACTCCTTACAACGTCGTCTGCTAAGATGTAATCGCGCTTACCGTCTTTCGAACCGTCGAACCGCTTGGACCTCTGGGAGTTGAAAGACTGATCACCCCCTGTCGGAAGACCTGTAACAGTGAAAGGAGTACTGAAATCAACCGTTGCGGTTTGAACGAGGGTGGCACGCGGATCATCAAAAGCTTCGCCAGACCAAATCTCGATCTCAAACGATCCACCCTCGACAGTGAGGTCATACGTCCCAGGCGAATTAGTCGGAATCGGAACAGGAGCACTGACATACGGGTAACGAGTCACGGTATCACCTCCCTGCGACTGGCGCTTATAACTAGCATTCTTCCCCTTCTCGAACGTTTTGATGTAAACAGTGAAATTTTGATTACGGGAAGGATCAAGATCGGGATTCGACAATCCTACCGCATCAAAATAGTCATTGGGATGCGAAGGCTTCGTGTGCTCAGCAAAATAGTGCATTGAGGAACTTGAACCCTGAACCGGCATGAACCCACGACCGTAGGTAACCTCGTGTGGCGCAATGTTACAAATATTGTATTCTGGCGTAGTATTAAACTGCATATCAGTCCGCAGTGACGTGAATCCTGGCATATTGGAATTCTTCACAGTCGCAAACGTAGGCGTGATCGCTCGGACCTTCGTAAAATAAGTCGGTCGAATCGCGGGGAAACCAGGCATCGTCGTGGCTATCTCTAGGGAAAGCACCGCCTGCATCACCTGCGCGTTGCCGCTACCCCCGTTGGTCGGAGGCACCCGATCATTGTCAGTTGAACGGTGAAAGATCAACGCAGCCTCGCTCAACGTCACAAACCGCCCCAATCCTTGCGTGTTGTTAACCTTGAGTGGCACGACCATTCCAGACCAATCCACCGACCGGGCGTTGCGCCCCGAATAGCCGCCCGTCGAGTTTGTTTCACTCACTCCCTCCTTGAAAAAACGCGGGGTATAGGGTGAGAATTTATTTCCGCCACGGCCCGGAGCGCCCGTGTCCACCAAGTTGACTGAACGACTGTAATCAAAAATCTCGGTAATAATCTGATCGCGATCGTCGTGATACTTAGTCTCGAAATTTGACCCGAAACCCGGGGTTTCGGGATGAGCAGTGCCGGTAAAGCTATGGACGAAGTCCCACATGTCTTTTGTAGCTGTCCCTGCCGCAATATCGGCCGTGGCGCTCGTGGCGTCTTGCCGGGTGATGTAGTACGGCTTATCGTTTCCAACGTTGCCATTAGGATCTTTATAAACCGTCGAAGTAAACGCAAACAGATCGTCCTCATGAGTACGCAAGCTGAGTTGGCCAGCCTTCGCATCGGGATGGATTGGCCACATAGTGATGCGTGGACGTCCAAAAAGGTTTACCTCGGGCGCGCGGCTGTTGGCAGTTAGGAAGAAGCGCAGCTTTTCGAGAGCAGCAGGAGTCATTTCCGGGTTGAGTTCGGTCACAGGCTTGGATCCTCCAGTATTGCGATCCGCTGGGAAAAGCATCTCGTCGATCGTCGCGTATAAATGTTTCGTCCTAATATCAAGAATCGCCTCTGCCTTATTTGCTCCAATTCCGGCAAGTTTGATATAAAAATTCTTATTCTCCCGTGCATCAGGATCAGAATTCCGCGTTCCGCCTTCGGTTGTGGGATAATCAAATGGGGTGAACCCCGAGATCTGATAGAGAGCTTCTTTATACTCCTTATAACCTGGCGCCAAAGGGTAAGGACCGTTTCTGAGGTTGAGCTTCCACAGCCAACCCAGCGCAGGACTCAGGCAAGTCGTAGCGGGATGACCCGGGTAACGTTGAAACTCACCTCGCGTCGGCTGGGACGAAGCCAGATTCAAGAGGTCTGCCCGTGTTGGTTTCAAGTCACCAGAATTATCTTCAACGTACCCGCTTTCCTGCATCGTGCTCACACTTGGGGTATCCCAAAACGTGCCTTCGGATGCGGTGTTGATATTGAGCTTGCACGTTTCGTCATCAGTCCAAAATGCGGTTCGCCCGATCGCAGGATTCTTCGCCGTCGCAAGACTAATGTCCCCAACTGTCCCGTCTTGAAGTACGTAGAGCCATTTAACAGGCATTGGAAGGTAGGGCACCGCTTCGCCCTTCCCAGATCCGCTCACATCGACCATTTTTAACTTAGGATCCGTGTTGATAGAAGCGTCGAAGCCTTCGACAATCCCCTTTTGGTCAGCCGCTTTTTCAAGGTCGTTGTATGCAGCGCGTGGATCCAACACTGGATAGTAGGGCTCGACTGTCTGCCCGGTCGCGTCAATGTCCTTGCGCGCACTCAACACCGGTTCGTTGATATCGACGAATGTCTTATCTTGTGTAGTGTCCCAATCTTCGATGATTTTAGTTTCTACCGGGAGGTCTGTGCCACTATAGTCTGAAGATGTGACTTTCATTCGGTCCGACGAATACAATTTATAGACAAAATCGTTTGACCCCGGATTGTAGGTGCGATAGGTAGCTCGATCCGGCAGCGACTTGCGGGTCGCCGAGAGGCTCCCAGAATACGTGCGAAGTGCACCAGGCTGAGAAGCCCATGTCATGTTCTCTACCACCGTTCCGTTGCGGTCTGTGGAACTCGTAGCGTCGCGGATTTGGCCGATCACCAAATTGACTGTGCTATCGGCGATTTGGCGTGCTCGGGCGCCGTTTGAGGCGGTTTGTGCTGCCGACCGCTCAGTAGTCGCAGATGTCATGAATGCAACCAGTATGCCAGATAGTAGCACGAGCATGGCGAGGACAATGATCAGCGCAACGCCAGCCTCGCGCGGTCGAACGCTGGGAAATGAATCAGTGAGTAAGCGGGAGGATTTCATGGGGTTTATTTCGTTTTAGGGTCTCGGCTCCACTTGGAGCCACGGAGCACTACATCTGTAGAAAATATGCGGTAATTGACGCCCTTCTTTTGCAACGCCTTTTCAAGTTCCTGAACGTCGTTTTGATACTCATCCACCTTCTTCGCCACCTTGAACAATTGTGTGCCACCGATGTCTGTCAGAAGGTCAGGAACATTGGTCGCACTGGGGTTTAGACGGTCCATCGAGACATCGTCCACAGCGACCATAGTCACCTGAACGATCGGAGGGAGGAGATTATCGCGGGCGGAGTTATCGATATATCTTCCTCGATCGTCTTTCGTTGCGCCTCCCTCCAGAACTCTCCACGAGTCAAATTGATAGTTTGGAGCGAGCTCTAGTACTGTTGGATCGTATTTGACGGGATCCGATTTGGGCACCGCTCGATCGCGTTCCGCCAGCTTCGGCAGAATGATCATAGCGACGATATTTTCGGCACGGACACTCGCGTAGCGGAACCGCTTTGACTTCGGAGTAATCCCCTTGATCGTATCGCGCACGATCCCTTGCTTCATCCAAAGTGGCGGCAACCACTTATCATTGATCTCACGGTCTTTGTCCACAAGCCCAACGTAATATTCTGAATTGATGTTATACGCCCGAGGCTCCCGCATGGTTTTTTCTTCGCGGAGCGTATTTGGGTTGGTGGTGTTGTTGGGTCGCTGGAAGATCGTGAGGGACTCCGTTGGCAACGTCATTTCCATCAATCGGTAGCGATAGCGATTTGGATAGTTGAGGTCGTTAATAAATGTCGGACGGTCCGGGTCCGGACCATACTCAACAAAATATCCACAGGCACACAGCGCGCTATCGATGCGTGCGAAACGCAGTACATCAGGCTTACTGGAGCTGACGGGTTCTTGAGTGAAACCTAAAGGAGCTTGAAAGAATATACAATCACCCGGATAAGATTTTTCTGTCGGTTGAATCAGGCTGTCGCTGACGGACGGCAGGGCGTCGAAGACTCTGGCAGTCGGAGCCGACATAAATTGCAAATCCGCTTGACGGCGAAATTTATAGGAGACATTCAACTTGGTGACGTCGCTGTCATACGCCCGCCAATAAGTGTTTAACGTCGCCTGGCTCAACCGTCGGGTCATTGATTCGAAAGCGTCTCGCGCGCCTTGGAACTGCGTTGTTTTTTGGTTCGTACGACGGACGACCCGCTGCGTCTGATCCACAGTGGTCAGCAATAGCACCATGATCGTTCCGAGCAGAGCTGTCGAAACGAGAAGTTCAACAAGGGTAAATCCGAGGGAGCGTGTGTTTGTGTGTCTGGGGCTCATGGGAGATAATTTGATGCGATTAATTGCTGGCGATCGAGCTATCCATCTGAGCGACGACGATCGCCCGCGTATGAATCTCGCTGCCTTTGTCAGTCTTTTTCAAGTCTTCGGCGGTCTTGATTGAATCGAAGGTAGCCATTACTCCGGGCTTGAATGACGGAGCGAACAAAAGAACGACTCGATAGGCGCCGGGGAGTTGTTCCGCTTTTTCGCCGTCAGCACGCGGTCTTTCGGCATTGTCGATGATCAGCTTGACCGCGTATCGGCGCTCGGAAGTGACCTTGGCATCGCTGGAGCCGGCGTGGCTCGTGGAGACCCAGTCCGTCATCTTTCCCTGCTCGTCAAAGTAGTAAATAGTATCGCTTTTGTCCGAGCCGAGATCACGGACTTTCGACCAGTCGGTGACTTGGATCATCGAACTGATGTCCTGCATGATCCATGTTTCGTTGGAGGAGTCGATCGCGCCGCGGAAGGTGTTCAGGCCGGTCGGGAGCAGACCGAAAAGGGCGACGAAGGCGAATGCGATGATCCCGATCGCGAGGGTGATCTCGACAAGGCTGAAGCCGGACTCAGAATTCTGGCGGTACGAAAAGCGGTCGCCGAGCGGGGGGTGCGGGAAGTGCATACTTTGTATTTACATTGCCAATTTTTGAACGTCAACGGTTTTGCCGAATTTTTTTCCCCCAAACTCGGTTTTTTCTCGATGAACGTGGTCCGCCATCGGAATGGATGCGGCTCACCGAATGAGTGACATTGTCATCCAAAAACACACCGCGTGGGATTTGAGGCTCGGAGATTGTCTCACAGGGATGTCCGCGCTGGCGGAGGAGTCGGTCGATGTTGTGGTGACTTCGCCGCCCTACAATCTGGACATCGCGTATGCCACGTTTCGAGACGATGCGCCGAGGGCGAATTATTTGGAATGGTGCGCGGCTTGGGCAGCGGAGTTGCGGCGCGTGTTGAAGCCGGGCGGATCTTTTTTTTTGAACGTGGGCGCTTCTCCGAAGAATCCGCTGCTCCCGCATGAACTCGTGATCCGGCTGCGCTCGATTTTTCAACTCCAAAATACGATCCACTGGATCAAGTCGATCACGGTGCAGCCAAGGCGCGCGGCGGAGATTTCGGTGGGCCATTTCAAGCCGATCAACTCGAAGCGTTTTCTCACGGACTGCCATGAGTATGTTTTTCACCTAACGAAAAATGGCGACGTGCCGCTCGACCGACTCGCGGTGGGGGTCGAGTATGCGGACAAGAGCAACATAGCGCGATGGGGGCACACGAGGGGGCACGACCGGCGGTGCCGCGGGAATAATTGGTTCGTGCCGTATGAGACGATCGTGAGCCGGAAGTCGGAGCGTCCGCATCCGGCGACGTTCCCCGCGCGGCTGGCAGAGATGTGCGTGCGGCTGCATGGGGTGCGCAATGGGATGACCATGCTCGATCCGTTTCTCGGGATCGGGCACAGCGCGCTGGCGGCACGGACGTGCGGGGTGGCGCGGTTCATCGGGTTCGAGATCGACGCGGGATATTTGCAGGAGGTGCGCGCGCGGCTTGAACTTCCTGCGGCACCGCACGACGCTGCGCCGGAGTAAATGCTCGCATTCATTTTCCGCCGCACTATCGGCATGGCTGTCGTGCTGCTGTGCGTCATCACGCTCACGTTCTTTCTCGTGCGGCTCGCGCCTGGCGGGCCGTTTTCGACGGAGCGGAAATTGCCCGAATCGGTGGAGAAGCAGTTGCTCGCGCGGTTCAATTTGGGCGGATCGAAGTGGGAGCAGTTCACGACGTATCTCGGCGTGCGCCTGAACAATTCGGGGCAGTTCAGCGGGCTGCTGGAGGGGGATTTGCAACCGTCTTTGAAATATCGCGATCGGTCCGTGAATGGTCTCATCGCTGATTCGCTGCCAGTCTCGGCAGTGCTCGGCGGGAGCGCGTTTTTGCTCGCGACGCTCGTGGGCGTGTGGCTCGGAAGCGTGGCGGCCGTGAGGCAGCACACGGTGATCGACACGGCGTCGATGCTCGCGGCGCTGGCGCTCATCAGCGTGCCGGCATTCGTCGCAGGGCCTGTGCTGGTGCTGGTCTTCGCGCTGTGGCTGCGCTGGCTGCCGGTCGGCGGCTGGGGCTCGCCGGCGAGTCTCGTGCTTCCGGCGTTCACGCTCGCTGGGCCTTACATCGCGTACATCGCGCGGCTTATGCGCTCGAGCATGCTGGAGGTTTTGCATCAGGATTTCGTCCGCACGGCGCGGGCGAAAGGGCTGCGCGAGACACGCGTGATCGCGAAGCATGTGTTGAAGGTCGCGCTGCTGCCGGTCGTGAGTTTTCTCGGGCCGCTCGCGGCAAATCTCCTCACGGGCTCGATCGTCGTGGAGACGATTTTCAACATCCCCGGCATGGGCGGGTTTTTCGTGAACTCGATCCTGAACCGCGACGTCTTCCTCCTCAGCGGCGTGGTCATCGTCTATTGCGCGCTACTCGTCGTGCTGAATCTCTTCGTCGATGTCGGCTACACGCTGCTCGACCGCCGCATCAAGCTCTATGACTGACGCCGCGCCGCCGCCGCCCGGCGCATGGCAGCGCCTCCGCCGCAACCGCGTGGCGCTCCTCGCGATGTCCCTGCTCGCGATCATCGTGGCCTTCGCGCTATTTGCGCCTGTCGTCTTTCACACCGATCCGCACTCGACCTCCGGCGCGCAATTTTCGCCGCCCTCCGTGCAGCATTTCTTCGGCACGGACCTGAATGGCCGCGACGTCTTTTCGCGCGTGATCGAAGGCGCGCGCATCTCCCTGCTCGTCGGCCTCAGCGGCGCGCTGGTGAGCTTTTTCATCGGTACGGCGTACGGCCTGGTCGCCGGATACGCGGGCGGCGCGGTCGATTCGCTGATGATGCGCTTCGTGGAAATCCTCTACGCGATCCCGCGGCTCATCATCATCATCATCGCGTCATTCGTGCTCGACCCGATCGTGAAGGCGTGGCTCTCCGAACCCCATTTTCAAATCACGATCGCATCGAACCACTACGCGCTGAATGTTGCCGCGCTCATCGGATATTCGAAAATCCTGATCCTCATCCTAGCGCTCGGCCTCATCGAGTGGCTCACGATGGCGCGCATTGTCCGCGGTCAGGTGCTCGCTTTGAAAAATCAGCAATTCGTGCTCGCGGCGCGCAGTCTGGGGCAGAGCCATTTCAAAATCATCACGCGGCACTTGCTGCCCAATCTGCTCGGCGTCGTCGTGGTGTACCTGACGCTCACGATCCCCGCAGTCATCCTCGACGAGTCGTTTTTGTCCTTCCTCGGCCTAGGCATCCAGGCGCCGCAAGCGAGCTGGGGCAGCCTCCTCGCCGACGGCGCGCAAGTCATCAATCCTATCAAAAGCTACTGGTGGCTGCTCGTCTTCCCCGCCGCCGCGATGTCGCTCACGCTCGTGTCGTTGAATTTCCTCGGAGACGGCCTCCGCGACGCGCTCGACCCGCGCCAGCGGCGGTGATGCTGAGCGGCCAACGTGGACTAAACGTCCGCTCCCAGCGCCCGCAACTTTCTCCGGCACTCCTCCGGGACGGAAAGAAAAGCCACCGTCGTCCGAAACATCCGCTTGTCCCCCACCCGCACCATTTCGCACCTCGCCACCAATCCCTCCACCGCCGATCGCTCCTGCTCTCCACTGAACTCCGACTTCACACAAGCCACCGAAATCACCGACCCCTCCTCGAATTGCCAGCAGGAATGGAAACACATGCCGTGCTCGCTCACCTCGAGTTCTCCCGGTTCGCACACCTGCGAGTCCGCTCCGAAATCGAGGAACAAGACCGATGCCTGCCTGGTTCTGGGGATGTCGATCGCGCTCTGAATCATACCGGAGTGCGTAAGGCTAACACGCGAAGGCACCGTGTCAAAAAAGCGGCTGCAAATTTCCGGTCGAAGCGAAGCGGGCCTTCGCCGGCTACGGAGCTTCGATGGAACGCGGGCTCCGCTCCCAGATTTCACGCACCTCTTCCTGCGTCAGCAGTGGCGCACCTTTGACCATCCGGCAGAATTCTTTCTTGCTCACACGATGGTGCTCGCCTTCGCCCGTCAGCAGATTTCTGACCACCTTAAACTGCACCTCCAAGCGCTCGAGCTGCACGATGCGCAGGAAAGTCTCACCCTGCCGATATACCTGATTTTGAGCGAGCTTCATGCCCCGATCGTGCGCGGAAAAGGGCACGCGGCGCGAGTGCGGAATCGTATCGAGAATTGAGGCTAGCTCGCGCGTGGGGCTGCTATTCGCCTAACGCGCGTCGGGGCGTTTTTTTTAGTGAATCGAAACCGGCACGCCTTTCGTGACTTTTCCCGCGACACGGACCACGTCCCAATTCGCGAGCCGGATGCAGCCGTGACTCTCGGAGCGACCGATCGAATCCGGGTCGCTCGTCCCGTGCAAACCGATACCCTTTTTATTCAGAGCGATCCACATCACGCCGACCGGATCGTTCGGACCGGGAGGCAGGATGTGAAAATTGTCGCTTCGCTCGCCGTGATTCAGCATCGCTTCATCCCAGCGAAAGTTCGGCATTTTGGCGATCGTGGTCACCTTCCAATCGCCGATCGGTGAGACGTTTTGATTCGACCCGATCGTCACCGGAAACGCGGCAATGAGTTTCTCTTTCTCGAAAATGCTGACCATGTTCGTCTTTGTGTCGATCCTCACCGAAATCGACGACGGCGCGGACTTGTCATCCGATTTCGTGTCCTCTTTTTTCGATGAATCGGCACCGGATTTCTCGTCGCCGAGATCGTTCGCGGCGATGTCGCTACCGGGTTTCAAGTCCTTCACTTCTGCGAGTTCAAACGGCTCGACGTTCGGCACCTTTAGCTGATCGCCCGCCTTGATCTCCTTCGTTTTCCCCGGATTGATCTCGGCGAGGAAATCGATGTCACAGTGAAATTTTTCGGCGATGGCCTCGGCCGCACTTTGATAGGGGAGCGACTTCAGCTTTGCTTTCGCAGGCACGGAATCCGGCACCTCGCCGACGTTCTTCAAATCCGCATCCGTGACGGTATAGCTGATGAACACAGGGTTCACGCTGGCGAGATCAAGCCCCGCGGTGTCTGGCGTCGGCTGCTTCGGCGCGCCCTTGGTTTGCTCTTTTTTCCTAGACTCCGACGTCGCGGAAGGCGCGGGCTTCTCGCCGCGCGATTCACGATAAAGCGCGAGAGCTTTGCGCGTGAATTCGCCACTGCGTCCGTCGATTTTTCCGGGTCCAAACTCCGCGCGATCGAGGAAAACCTGAAGTCGAGTGCCGGCCTCGATTTGTGCGTTTGTCAGTGGCTTCGCCTCTGCGGCGTTGAGCGATGCCGCTGAGATGAGAGCCGCGAAGAGAGCGAGTGGAGCGATGGAGTTCACCCTCTTCTATCGGCCAATCGCAAATTGGTGGCTGTGCTATCGGCGCGAGATGTGGACCTCGGGGCGGTAGGTTACGCGGACGAGCAACTCTCCTCGCCCGCCTCGGGGCTTCGGCATTCCCTCGTTTGGAATTCGCAGGATTTCGCCGCGCCCAACGCCCGCCGGAATGCTGATGCGCAATGGCGCGCCGGTCGGGCCAGAGAGCATTTCCGATGCACCTTTTGCCGCGCGGCGCGCGTCGATTCTCAGATCGCAGCGCAGGTCTGAGCCGCGCACTTTGAATCGAAAGCCCGGCAACGCGCGCAGCCTCACGACGACGAATCCATCTTCGAATGGCGCGGTGCGCGGAATGCGGAAACGCGCGCCAGGCGCTGTGCCGGCGGGCACTGCGAGCTGATACTGCTCCGCTCCGTTTGGGTTCGCCGGATCGTTCACACGGATCTCGAGCGAAGCGCCGCGAATGAAATCCTCGATGCGAAGATGCGCGTCCTTCGCGATGTTTTTTTCCAGCTTCGCTGCGCGCTTCGGCTCGCGCGGGATATCGGCGGCAGCGAGTTCGCGATCATATGCGCGCCGCCGGGCAGGGTCGCTCAGTGTCTCGTGCGCCGCGTTGAGTTCGCGCGTGCGCCGGGCTGCGTCCGAGTCTGGATTGACGTCGGGATGATGGCGTTTCGCCAAGATGCGAAACGCGCTGCGAATCTGCGCAGCGGTGCATCGTCGGTCGAGGCCGAGCGTCGCGTAATGATCCGTTTCCAGCGATTCCACCCTGCAACGCTACATCGCCCTCTGCGCACCGAAATGAATTTAAACCACACCGACCACAAGATGGCCGTGCCGCCGGGCACCACCGCGGCGGCGCAGGCCGAGGCCAGCGACAGCCGCGAGCAAAAGGCCAAGTGAGCCGGGTTCCGGGATGGAAAGGAGCTGCACGGCGACGTCGTTCCCGGAGCCGACGGCGAAGTTGCTCGTCGCGGCATCCGCGCTGTAGTTCACGAGCACCCGGAAGTTGTTACCGTAGTCGATCGTGCCCGTTCCGTTGCCGTTGTTCGCGGCGTTGGCAAAGGTGCCGAAGACGCTGTCGCCGCCGTCATTCAGAATGATGAAAAAGGTGTCGTTCACAGCTGGCGTAAAACCGCCGATGATCGACGAAAGCAGATCGCCGCTAAGGGAAACGGCGCCTGTCACATTCAGCCGGTCGAAGCTGCCGATCGTGGTGCCACCGAGTTCGATGGAAAGATGCGCGGTCGGCGCGCTGAGATTGAAATCACCGGTGGCCAGCGTGCCCGTGCCCACGACTCCCGGCGCGATTGTCGCGCCCGCGGCGACGGTGGTCGGGCCCACGACCCGCCCGGTTCCGCCGAGCATGCCGGCGTTCACGTTCACCGAGCCGGTGATGGAGCCGTTCACGAAAAGAGGCCCGCCCGCGACGCTTACACTGCCCGTGCCCGTGCCTGCGCCGGCGATGGCGAGAGAGCCCGCGCCGGTTTTCACGAGTCCACCGTTATTGCCCAGATTCACAACACCGATGGTGACAGCGTTGCCCGCCGCGAGGTCGAGCGTGCCTTGCGTGAAGTCGCTCTGCAGTGTGATCGAATCGGCAGCACTCGCCAGCGGAGCGGCGTGACTTTTCAAAACGAGGCTCCCCGAGCCGCCTGTGAAAGTGATCGCATCGGCCGTAAAGCCGCCTGCACTCAAGGTTCCGGAGTCGTCGATGCGGAGCTGGCCGCCCGGCGTATTCGGCGCCGAGAACACGCCGAGCTGCGTCGCGGAGCCGGGATTGATGAATGCCTGTGTGGCGAATGCGACGCCCGACCCGATGGCGAATTTCGCATCGATCTGCGCGCCGCCCGTACCGTTATAGTAGCCGATGGCAAATTTGTAGCTGCCCGCGGCGAGGTTCACCGTGTTCGTCACGGTGACGACGCCGTGCGGCCCGAGGTTGCCGATGACACGCTCGTTCGTCTCGAAGATGCCGTTCTGATTCAAGTCGATGTAGATGCTGCTGCCGTCGTCGCTGTTCGTGCCAAAGCTGATGTCGCCCGCCGGCAGATTTGCTCCGCCAACATTCAGTCGCCCGACCCACGCGACGCCTTCGTTGTCGGTGTTCGCGTAAAAATTCGGAACGATCGCATTCGCTCGAGTTTGAATGTCCCCACCGTTGAAGTTGAGGTTCACATTTGTGAGGGTGCCAATCGCACCGGGAGTGAGCGTGCGGAAAGTGTTTCCGTTTTCAAATGAGATGAATGGGTCGCCATTTGCGCCCGTAAAATCCCCGACGCCGACATCACCCGGGCGGAAATAGCGGCCTTGGAGCTGGTCGGCTGGTCCTGCAGTCGCGTGCGGTTTCGTCGTCCCAATCACGATGTTGCCGAGGTCGGCTACCCCGCTTTTTACCTGCAAAACCGAGTCGTTCGTGATCCCCGTGCCCGCGAAGGACGCGGACCCGCCGAAGCCCGCGTCGAACTGCAGCGTGCCGCCAGTGACGTTGACTGTCGTCGAACCGATGCCGCCGGTCGCCGCGGTAACGTGCGCGATGCCGCCCGTGATGCTGACTGGACCGGCGGATATGAGCGCGGCGCTGCCGTTGTAAGTACCACCGCTGACCACGAGATTGTTCACGCTGATCGGAACGTTCGCATTGAAAACGCCACCGCTGACGCTAGCCGTACTTGGGATCGCGAGCCCGCCATTCACGGAAAATACGCCGCCGGAAACCACGAGCGGGCCGGCAAAATTATTCGTCGCGCCGTTTAAATTCACGGTCCCCGTGCTAGTCACGCCACCCGCGCCGGTGATGTTCCCCGCGACGTTCAGCGTGTAGCCGTTCGCGGTGCCGAGCGTCACCACTTTACCTGCAGCCACGGTCACGTTCTTCGTGCCGCCAATCTGGACGAATTGATTCGCCGCACCGCCTGTCGCCTGCAGCCCTTGGATCGTCGCATTTTGTGCGACCGTGACGGCATTGTCGAAAGTGGCAAACGTCGTGCCGCTCAGCCCGAGCGTGCCGCCGTTCAGCGTCACCGTCCCAGCGCCGAGCGCCGAATTATTCCCATCGCTCAGCGCTGCGAGCGTGCCGCTTTGAATCGTGAACACCGTCGTCGCCGTCGCGCCCGATGGCGCGCTTGTGCCCGCGAGCGTCCACGTCCCCGCATCTTGCTTCGTCACGTTTCCGCTGCCGGTGAGCGGCGAAGTGATCGAGCCGTTGCCAGCGCCGAGCAGCGTCAGCGGTGCAGCACCATTCACGACCGTCCCGCCAACGGAGAAGAGCTGCCCCGGCGCCGCAGACTCCAGTCCGCCGCCGCCCGCAGCGAGCGTGATGCCGCGCTGGGTCGTCGCGCCATTGCCCGTGTAGCGGAGCGTGCCCGCAGTTGCCACGTCGCCTAGCACGAGGTCGCTCGTACCCGCGCCGAGCGGTTGCGGCGTGCCCGTGGCCGCAAATCCCGGCACGCTGAGCGTTCCGTTTTTCACGGCGACCGAGCCGCTGAACGTATTTGCACCGGTCAGCGCAAGCACGCCGGCACCGATCTTCGTGACCCCGCCGACGCCCGCGATCGTCCCATCAAACGCTCCGGAACTCAGCGACAGCTCAGTCGGCCCGGCGAGATTGACCGTCCCCGATGCGACGCCGGTGAGCGCGCCGAGCGTCTGCGTCGATCCGAGAAAAATCGCGCTGCCGGCGACATCGAGCGCGGTCGTGGAACCGAGCGCGCCGAGCGACGAGACATTCAGCGCCGCGCCGGTTTTCACATTGAGCGCCGGCGTGTTCAGCGTCCCCGCGACGGTGAGCGTCCCACCATTCACGTCGAATTTCGCCGTCGAGGCATACGTTCTCCCTGCGCCGACCGTGAACGTCCCGCCCGATGTCGCCGTGATCGGCGTCGTCACATTCGTGTTGAAAGTCACATTGCCCGCCTGGCTTTTGCTCACGCCCGCGCCCGCCGTCACAGTGATCGCGCCGCCGCTGAAATCGTAACTCGTCGCCGAGTTCGCGAGCGTGATCGTGTTCGCAGAGACGCCGCCTGCCGTCACCACGACGCCCGGTCGCGCCGCTCCGAACTCGTCGAACGTCACATTCGCACCCGTCGAAAAGACGTTGTTGTCGCCCGTCCAATTCGCCGTCCCCGTGTCCCAGCTTCCATTCACCGCGCCCGTCCACGTCAGCAGCGGATTGCCCGCCAGCACTTGCAGCAGCAGCGTTCCCGCGGGCACTGCACCACCGCCCGCCGCCGCGTCGATCGCATCGCCGGGCTTCAGCACGGAATAGTTGAAATTCGGTTTGCCGTTGATCGTGAAAGTCGCGTTGTCCGTGAAGGTCCCGCTGCCGATGACTTTGATCAGCGGATACGTCCCGATGCCAAACCCCGAACTGGCGAGCTGCGTGATATTCAGCACATCGCCGCCCGCGTTCATCAGCAGATTTCCCGTTCCCGTGATGCTCACCAAATCGCCGTTGCCCGGACTCCCGAAATTGTAGTCGAGCCCGCCCCCGGCATTGATCGTCAGGTTGTTGTTGATCGTGAGCGTGTTGAATGTGGTTGCGCTCATGTCAGGCGAGAGGTGCCCGGTCGATGTCACCGTCACCGCGCTGTTGATCGTGCCGTTGCCGCCGAGCGTCCCGAAGAGCGTGCCGTTGCCGACCGAGACGGGAGAGTTGAACAGGGCTGCCGTGCTCGTGAGCGCTGTGCCGGAGCCGATCAGCAGCGTGCCGCCGACGATGCTGGTCGCGCCGGAAAAGCGGTTATTGGTCCCGCTCAAAGTCTGCGTTCCCGTACCGACTTTCGTCAGAGAGCCGGCGCCCGCCGTCGTGTTGTTCGTGCCGTAAATCGATCCGATGAAAGCCGTCGAGAGATTGTTCCCACCGAGGATCAAGCCGCCATTCGTCGTCGAGTTGTGATTGGCAATATCGATATTCCCCGCGAGCGAGCCGAAATACTGGTATTTGCTGGCGATGTCGATCGACTTGCCCACCGTGTTCGGCACCACGTCATGCGTCGCATTATCCCGCACCGTCGTGATCGTGACCGCCGAGTTGTGCGGCACCTGATCGTTCGCGTCGAAAGTGATGTTCTCCAAGGCATTCCCGCCGCTCCCGTCGTTCCCATCCGTGTAGCTGAACCAAAAATTCGTCGCGCCCTGATAGTCGTGATTAGCGACGCCGCCGGTTCCCTGCGTGTTATTGAGGTGGATGATCGCTCCGCCACCGCCCCCAGTCTGGCGCGCGTAATAGGAGAAACCGCCAACTCCCGTGATCTTGTTCGTGATGATCGCATTCGCTCCGCCCGTGTAGGAGAACGCGCCGCCACGCGTGCCGACCGTCCAGCCCTGAGTCGCGGTCGTCGTGAACCCCGCAAACGTCCGCAATTCACCTCCATTGAAAGTCACATTGTCCGCCGCCGAACCCGACCCGCCGAGCTGCCCCGCCGCGTTAATGAGCAGCACGCCTTCATTGATCGTCACCTTTCCTGAAAACGTGTTGCTGTGCTTCGCGTTCTGGTTGTTGCCGTTGCTCAGGTCGAGCAGCCCCGGCCCGGATTTTGTAAGCCCGACCGGCGAGCCGTTGTCCGTGATAATCGAGGCGATGCGCAGATTGCTGTCGGTATAAACGATCAAATCCGGCACGCCCGCGCCCGTTGTCACGTTGCCATTTGCACCACCGCTTTCATCGAAGAGATACCCGATGAATGCCATGTTCGGGATGTCCGCCTTGTTGTTGTAAAAGCCCGTGCCCGTCGCCCCGCTCGAGATGATGCCGCCCGAACCGACCGTCAACGTCACCGTCCGCACGCCCGCCGCACCGTTCGAAAATGTGATGCCGTTTCCATACGCGCGAGTCGGTGTGGCAGAGCCCGTCCCATTCACCACATAGCTGGCGGGGGGGATGACACCGGAACCATTCACCGGCGTGCTCCCACCGGTCAGGAAAAGCGAGTTCACCGTCGTGTTCGCCGTCAGATTCACCGTGCTCCCGCTGCCCGCGTCGTACTTCGCATTGTCGGTCGAAACTGAGCCCGCCGTGAATGGCGAATAGGCAGTGAACGGCACGACGAGCCCGCTGCCATCCGTCGTCGCGAAATTCAATCCCGCCCCCGCCGAAGTCCCAGTCACCGCCCAACCGCCGATAATCCCATTCGATAGCGTCACATTCGGCGCGGCTACGATCGAGCCGGGATCGATCGCAAAAAGAACCGTCCCGCCGCGCGAGCGATTGAAGCTCGGCGTCACCCCGGCCGCTCCGAAAATGAACCCCGATCCTGAGCCCGTGGCCTGCACCACACTCGCGCCCGAAGCGACTCCGAGCGTGCCGACCGTCTCGACCGTGCCCGACGCATTTCCAATGAGCCGGATGATCCCGCCACTGCTCGTGATCGTAGTCCCATCCGAGATCCGATTCGCATTCTGCACCGCGCTCGAGTCGAGCGTCAGCGCGGTCCCCGCACCGAGCGCGATGCCACTGGTATTGAGGATCGAGCCCGCGCCGCTGAGCGTCAGCGAACCGGTGAAAACCGACGTCGCTCCAGCATACGTATTGGCGTTTGTGAAGTTGAACTTTCCCGAGCCCGCGATCGTCAGCGCATTCGCCGCCGCTCCCGAAATCACGCCGCTCTGCGTGTACTCGCTCGCTGAATTATTCGTCCATCGCTGCGAAGCGCCGAGCGCCACCGCGCTGCTCACAGTCACCGTCGCCGAGCCATTGTGCGTCACGCCACCGCTCCCGATCGTGAGCAAATTCCCGCCGCCGATCGTCACCGGCGTCGTCGCAAGCGGCGTGAAATTCAGGCTCCGAATTGCGAAGTCAGCGCCGAGCTGCGTGTTGAGATTTCCCGCGCCCGCGAGATTGAAAAACACATCGTCGCTCGAGCCAGGAATGCCCGCTGTGCCTTGATTGAAGTCCCCCGACGACGACCAATTCGTCCCCGCCGGACCCGCGATCGTATTCCAAAAACCATCGCTGTCCCCGAACCAAAATAATGACGCCGCCTGCACCGACGCGCCCGTGAGCACAGCCGTGCAAGCAAGCTTGAGAGACAAACGACCACGCGAAATGCGCGCGGGTTTTGTCGACTGATGAGAGTGAGAAATGTGCATAATACTCGCGGGTAATGAACGGGGGGTTGACCGGAACCAGAGCGCACGACGGGAAGCCGCACGCACAGTTTGTGTTACGCGACCGTCACACGACCGCAACATGAATCCTCGGAATCCTCGGACATTTTCCGATAACCACCGCTACTGCTCCACCGGAGCCTCCCGCCTGTCCTACGTCTTCACCGTGCCCCACCGTCGGTGCAGAAATCGCTCCCACGGCGAGAACAAAATCTTATCCGCGAGCAGACCGATCGCCACGATGATGAGCATGATCCCGATGACCTGATCCATCGCGTGCAGGTCGCGACCGTAGTTGAGCAATTGACCGAGCCCGAAGCCCGTCAGGATCGTGACGTAAATCTCGGCCGCCATCAGCGAGCGCCATGCGAATGCCCAGCCCTGCTTGATTCCGCTCACGATGAATGGCAGCGATGCGGGCAGAATCACTTTGAACCATGTGTGGATGCCGTTCGAGCCCATGCAGCGGGCGGCGCGAGCGTAAATCGGCGGCACGTTTTTGACCCCGGTATCCGTCGCCAACGCGACCGACCAAACCGTGCCCATCACCACCACGAACAGCATCGCCATCTCCGTCTGCCCAAACCAAATCAACGCCAGCGGGACCCAGCAGACGCTCGGCAGCGCCTGCAGGCCGAGCCCGAGCACGCCGATCGTGTCATGCGCCCACTGGAATCGCGCAGTCAGCAAACCGAGCGGCACGCCGACCGCGACTCCCGCAAAATAGCCGAGCAGGAGCCGCTTCGTCGTGACCGCGAGCGCCTGCAAAAGCGTGCCGTCGGCAATCGCGCCGTGCAGATATTCCCAAACCGCGATCGGAGGTGGTAGGATGACAGGCGACCACTTCCCACTCGCCGCGAGCGCATACCAGACACCGACGAGCGCGGCGAAAAACACGAAAGCTGCAAAAGCGCGTTTCATCAGTCCGCCACCTCCCCGGTGCGGTGCGATTTGAGCGCCGCGGTGATCTCCGTCGAGTAATTCGCGAGGCTCGGGCTGTTGATGTCCCGCGGCCGCGGCAGGTCGATCTTGAACTGCTCCCGGATGCGGCCCGGATGCGGCGAGAATAGCACGACGCGATCGGCCAGACACGCGGCCTCGCGGACATTGTGAGTCACGAACACAATCGTCTTTTTGCGCGCCTGCCAGATCGTCTGAAGATCGCCGTAAAGCTGCTCGCGCGTCATCGCATCGAGCGCGGCGAATGGCTCGTCCATCAAGAGCACACGAGGGTTCGGAGCCAGCGACCGCGCGAGCGCCACGCGCTGCCGCATCCCACCGGAGAGCTCATGGATGTTCGATTTCGCATACCGTTCCAGCCCGACGAGCTTGATGTAAAACATCGCGACTTCCTGCCGCTCCTTGTCTTTTAACCCTGGCTTGAGCTTCAGCCCGAAGAGCACATTTCCGATCACATTCAGCCACGGAAAAAGCGCCGATTCCTGAAACATCACCATCCGGTCGCGGGCCGGCCCCGTCACCATTCGGCCCTCCGTCATCACCGCGCCCTGATCGGGAAAATCGAGCCCGGCAATCATGTTCAAAAGCGTCGATTTTCCGCAGCCACTCGGCCCGACGAGGCAGACGAACTCACCTTCGCCGACCGTGAGGCTCACGTCGTCGATCGCGTGCGTCTGAACCACGCCGTCACGAAACCATTTAGACACGCCATTGATCGAAAGCTTTGCCGGCGGGAGCACGCGCAGCTCCTCCGCAACTGCGTTTGTTTTCGACATTTCTGGCTCCATCGGGCGCAGAAGATTTTCGCTGGCGTCGCGCCGGGCAAGTCCCAAATCTGCGGCGCTCACTTCGGGATATCGACGAGCCGCCCAAGGTCCGCGGAGCCCTTCAAAAAGCCCACCGCCTGGGCGTCCTTCAGCAGCCCCTCGAAGCTCGCCGCCGAAATTTGATTCGTAAATTTCATTCGCGGCCACGCCCGCTCCATTACCTCCGACGGTAGCTCCCTCTTCGTGATTTCCTTCAGTGCCGAGCGAACAAGTTCCTTCGCCTCCGCCGGATGTTCATTGATCCACTGCGTCAGCTCCGCATGCGCCGCCGCGAATTTCTTCACGAGTTCCGGCTGCTCGCGCAACGCCTTTTCGCTCGCCGCAAGCACCGTCGTCACCGCCCCTTTTTCCTCGAGGAAAATCTTCCCCTTCGACTCCAGCTCCAACCGCGAAACCCACGGCTCCACCGTCCACGCGCCGTCGATCTGCCCATTCTGGAAAAGGGTTAGTTGATCAGCATTCGCGGTCGGCAGCACCGTTACGTCGCCGCCGAGTTGTGTGAGTTTGTAGCCCTGCTTTTGCAGCCACACGCGCGCCGCCACATCCTGCGTATTCCCGAGCTGGGGAGTCGCGATTTTCTTCCCGAGAAAATCTTCCGCCTTCGCAATCCGTCCATCGCCCTGCACGACGAGCGCCGCACCGCCATCCGCCGCGCCGGCGATCACGCGGATCGAATTCCCCTGTGCGCGGATGTAGGCATTCAGCACCGGCCCCGGCCCCACGTAGGTCAGGTCAATCGACTCTGCAAACATCGCCTCCATCGCCTGCGGCCCTGCATTGTATATGAACCACTGAATCTCCACATCCGGGCCGAGCCGCGACTCGAACCAGCCCTTTCCATCGCGCTGGAGCTGGGTCGCAACGAGCGCCTGCGCGTGCGTCACATTCGGAAAATGCCCCACGCGCAAGACGGTCTTCCCATCAGCGCGCTTCGCCGATTTCGCCGGTCCGCAGGCGGGAAGTAACACGGCGAAAATCACGACAACAAAAGTGAGCAGACGTTGCAATTTCATGGGATGGCGCTCTTGGAGCCGCAGTGAAATCCACGGGAGTCGCACGGCTTGCAATCCATTTTCGCTCCAAGGAGCACACGACTCACCCGCGTTTGTATTCCGCACTCGCCGCGGTGATCCCCGACGTCACGCATTCCGGACACATCCGCCGCTCGGAATCTTCATCTTCCGCCTCCTCCGCCAGCAGGAAAAGCCGGTGACATGGGTCGTGCAGGCAATTCACAAACCGGCTCGTCGGGCGACCCGTGTGAGCGCATTTGCCGACCTGCACGAGCCCTTCGTCCACCTTCACTGTCATGCGCTGGTCGAAGACGAAACACTCCCCGAGCCAGTGCTCATTCCCGAACTCCTTCTGGTAGCTCAGGATGCCGCCGTGCAACTGATGCACCGACGCAAAACCCCTGCTGCGAAGCAGCGCGGACGCCTTTTCGCACCGAATCCCACCCGTGCAATACATGAGGATCGGCTTCGTTTTCAGATGCTCGATCTGCGCGACGAAATCCGGCAGTTCGCGGAAATTCTCGATCTCACACGCGACCGCATTTTCAAACTTCCCCGCGTCCGACTCATACCGATTCCGCACGTCGAGCACCACCGCTTCGGGGTCGCCTTCCATCCGCGATTTCCACTCCGCAGGCGTGAGATGATTGTCCACATCCGGCGCGGCGATTTCCGGCGCATTCAGCGTCACGATCTCCCGCCGCACTTTCACGACGAGCTTTGGAAAAGTGCGTGCATCGCCGTCGCTGATCTTGAATTCCACATCCGCAAACCGCGCATCCCCCTGCAGCGCGCGGCGATACTCCGCGGTCGCCGATTCCGTCCCCGCGAGCGTCCCGTTGATGCCTTCCTCCGCGATCAAGACCCGACCTTTCAACCCAAGCGACTCGCACAAAACACGCTGCTCCGAGGCGAACGCGGCAGGGTCGGCGATGGGGACATATTTGTAGAAAAGGAGGACGGGGTGAGTCATGCGCGGTGAGGCGGAAAACGTCGGACATCCAACGCCGAACGTCGAATGCCGAAGCGCGGCGCAGTGCATTCCGCTTTGCCAAATGAGCGGCGGTCGCCGACATTCCGCGCCCTTTTTATGGCCGAAATCCCAAAGACCTACGAGCCCACCGCCATCGAGGAAAAGTGGTACGCGCAGTGGCTTGCCGACGGTGAGTTCACCGCCCATCCCAACTCGCAGAAGCCCGCGTATTCCATCGTCATCCCACCGCCGAATGTCACCGGCGTCCTCACGCTCGGCCACGTCCTGAACAACACGATCCAGGACATCCTCGCCCGCCGCGCGCGCATGCTCGGCAAGGAAGTGCTCTGGCTGCCCGGCACCGATCACGCGGGCATCGCCACGCAGACTGTCGTCGAGCGGACGCTCAAAAAAAGCGGCGCGATCCGGCACCGCGACGACCTCGGACGCGATGCATTTTTGGAGAAAGTCTGGGAGTGGAAAGAGAAGCACGGCGGCATCATCATCCAGCAACTCAAGAAGCTCGGCTGCTCCTGCGACTGGTCGCGCGAGCGCTTCACGATGGACGCCGCCTACTCCGCGTGCGTGTCGCGCGTCTTCGTCGATCTTTACAAAAAGGGCCTCATCTACCGCGGCAAGCGCATGGTGAATTGGTGCCCTGCCTCGCTCACCGCACTGAGCGACGAAGAGGTCATCATGAAGCCGCAGAACGGCACGATGTATCACTTCAAAATCGCCGTCGCGGAGGAACCGCTCACCTTCCTCACCGTCGCCACCACGCGCCCCGAGACCATCCCCGGCGACACCGCGATCGCCGTGAATCCCAGCGACCCGCGATACGCGCGCTTCATCGGGAAGCACGCCATCCGCCCGCTGCCGCTGCACCTTTTCGGCGAGCAAAAACTCATCCCGATCATCGGCGACACAGCGGTCGATTTCGAGTTCGGTACCGGCGTTTTGAAAGTCACGCCAGCGCACGACAAGGCCGACTTCGAGATCGGCCAGCGGCATCGCCTGCCGGTCATCGACGTGATGAATTCCAACGGCACGATGAACGCGCACGCCGGAGAATCGCTCGCCGGGCTCGATCGCTTCGAGGCGCGGAAAGTCGCCGTGGAGCATCTCCGCGAGCTCGGCTTTTTGGTGAAAGAAGAGCCGTATCAAAACAACGTCGGCTATTCCGAGCGCGCCGACGTGCCCGTCGAGCCGCGCCTCAGCGAGCAGTGGTTTTTGAAATATCCCAGCGTCAAGCAAGCCCGCGCCGTCGTGGCCGATGGCACGATGAAATTTCATCCCGAGCGGTGGGCCAAGGTCTATGACCATTGGCTCGGCGGCATTCAGGACTGGTGCATCTCGCGGCAGCTTTGGTGGGGGCACCGCATCCCCGTGTGGTATCGGCGCGAGAAGCTGGACGCCGCCATCGAGGCATCCGTTGCGGATGAAATGCTCGAAACCGCGCTCGATGCCGGCGAAGCCGATCTCGCGATCCCGCGGCAGGAGTTAAGTGTGAAAATTCACGGGCCAGTTGTGCCGCTCGGGGTTCAGGATGCGGGCGGCGAAAGCGTCGCGCAGACATCGACCGCCGACATTCATGTCGGTGTTGAGCCGCCGGAGGATGTGGAGAATTGGACCCAAGACCCCGACGTTCTTGACACTTGGTTCAGCTCGTGGCTCTGGCCTTTCGCCACGATGGGATGGCCCGAAAAGACGCAGACGCTCGCGAGATTCTACCCGACCACCGACCTCGTGACCGGGCCGGACATCATCTTCTTTTGGGTCGCGCGGATGATCATGGCCGGCTTCGAGTGGACTGGTGAGCCGCCGTTCAAGAACGTCTATTTCACCGGAATCATCCGCGACAAACAGGGTCGCAAAATGTCGAAGTCACTCGGGAATTCGCCCGACCCGCTCGACCTCATCGCGGGCTTCGGAGCGGATGCGCTGCGCTTCGGTGTGATGAGGAGCGCTCCGCTCGGCGTGGATATTTTGTTCGATGAAAAGAACGTCGAGCTGGGCCGGAATTTCTGCACAAAGCTCTGGAACGCCACGCGTTTCCGCCAGATGCACGGCGGCGAAACCGAGGCCGAGATCGACCCCGCGCTGCTCACATCCGACGACCGCTGGATTCTCCTCCGCCTCGACGGCGCGATCCGCGAAGTCACTCTCGCGCTCGAAGAATACCGTTTCAGCGACGCCGCGAATGCCCTCTACCGCTTCTTCTGGGGCGAGTTCTGCGACTGGTACCTGGAGGCGGCCAAAGCCGCGCTGGGGAATTTGGGAAGTAAAGAGGACGCGTCCGAAAGCGCCGTCGAACTTCCTAAAATCCACGTGCTCAATCCCGCTTCCGCGAACACCCTCGCCGTCATCGACTTCACCCTCGCGCATACGCTGCGGCTCATGCACCCGTTCATGCCGTTCATCACCGAGGAGTTGTGGCACGCACTCGGATTCCACGACGACATGCCCGCCGACCAGGGCGGACGCACCATCATGTTTGCGCACTGGCCCGCGCCGTTCGACGACGACTTCAAGATCCACTACGGCCTCACGCCCGAAGCCGACGCAGCGGCTCTCGCAAAGCACGACACGGTCACGCTCGGCCGCGGCCTGCGTCGCGACTCGGGCATCGCCGCGAACAAACGCGTCCGCTTCGTCCTCAAGCCCGCCGCCGAACTCCCCGCGCACGACGCCGCCGTCCTGAAAATCCTGCTCCACGCCGAGACGCTCGACCTCGATCCCAACTACCTCCCGCCGCGCGCGACGCCCGTCGCGCTCGCCCCGCTAGGCGAACTCTTCCTCCCGCTGGAGGGCCTCATCGACGTCGAAGCCGAGCGCGAGCGGATCGGCAAAGAGATCGCCAAAGTCGAGCAGGAGCTCACGAAGGTGCGCGCAAAACTCGGCAGCGAAACATTCGTGAGCGGCGCGCCCGCGAAGGTCGTAGAAGAGCATCGCAAGCGCGAAATCGACTGGCAGGAAAGGCTTTCCCAGCTCCAGCGCATCAGCGCAGACCTGTAGCCGGGATCGCCGATCCTTGCAGCCCTGCGATCCACACCCGTTTGACACCGCCCAGCCCAGCAGGATAGTCGCCGCCTGTGATCCGACCACTCTTCGCGCTGACCCTCAGCGCGCTGCTTTCTACTGCCGGAGCACAGACGACCACCCCGCCGCCTCCCGTACGCTCCACCGTCTATTTCGCGCAAAACCCGGACGCGATTTCGCGCTATGAAGAGCGCCCGGAAATCACTCGCCGCATGGTCGATGACCTCGTCATCGCAACGACCGGCCAGCGCGACATCGCAGCCGCCTGGCGCTCGCTCGTGAGCCCGAAAGATCAAGTCGGCATCAAGGTTTCCGCGTCCGGCGGCCTCTATTTTTCCACTCACCGAGGCATCGCCGAGGCGGTCGTCGCCGGCCTCGAAAAAGCCGGCGTTTCACGCTCCCAAATCATCGTCTGGGATCGCGATGCCGAGTCGCTGCAAGAGGCCGGCTTCCACACCACGCGCGGAGGCGTCGCGGTGCGCGGAATCACTCCCGCATCCGGCTACGATCGCGCGGCGGAAGTGATCGCGCCGGTGCTTGGGCGCTTGATCTGGGGCGACCTCCTCTTTTCAGAAAAGCAGATCAAGCCGCTTGGCCAACGTCTGTCCGAATCCTCGCAACTAAGCTCCACAAGCCACATCGCCACCATCCTCAGCCGCGGCGTCACGAAAGTGGTCAACCTCCCCATCCTCAGCAACGAACCCGGCTGTGGAGTCGCCGGCGCGATCTACAACATGACCGTGCCAAATCTCGACAACTGGCGCCGCTTCACCTCGCCCGGCGACGCCTCCGCCAGCGATGCGCTCGGCGACATCTATGCCGACCCGCGCATCGGCGGAAAAATTGTCCTCACGATCATGGACGGCCTCATCGCCCAATACGCCGGCGGTCCGTCCGGCAATCCGAATTACGCCTTCGCGCACGAGACAATTTACGCGAGCAAAGACCCCATCGCGCTCGATGCCACGGCCCTCCGCAGCCTCGAGGCGTGGCGGCGCGAAGCTCATCTGCCGCCGATCGGCCGACGGGCCGATTGGCTCCCAGCCGCCGCCGATTCCGGGCTTGGGCGCTTCGCTGAAAATCAGATCGATTTGAAACCCGTGGGTTCCGCTCGATGACGACCGCCGACCTCGCCGGGCCGCTTCTCGCATCGGTCTCGCGCTCCTTCTATCTCACAATCCGCATCCTGCCCGCCGCGCTGCGCGCACCCATCGGATTGGCTTACTTGCTCGCTCGCGCGTCTGACACCATCGCCGACACCGCCGATGCGAGCGCCGAAATCCGGCTGCGGCACCTCGCAAACTTCGGCGAAATGATCGCCACCTCCAGCCGCGAAGATCTCACGGATTTGCAACGCGAAATCTGTCCCGCCGATGCAGGGGAAATGGAGCTGATCGCAAAACTAGACCGCTGCCTCGCGTGGCTCGATTCACTCCCAGCGAGCGACCGCATCCAGATTGCCGCCGTGATGAAAAAGATCATCCATGGCCAGACGCTCGATCTGCAGCGCTTCCCCGCTTCGGATAAAATAACCGCACTCAAATCCGCCGCGGAGCTCGATCAATACACGTATCTCGTCGCCGGTTGTGTGGGCGAATTTTGGACGCGCATCTGCCTCCAGCACCTCCCGAGATACTCTCATCTTCCGCCCGAAGAACTCTGCCGACTCGGCACTAATTTCGGCAAAGGACTCCAGCTCGTGAACATCATCCGCGACCTCCCCGCCGACCTCCGGGCGGGCCGCTGCTACCTCCCATCGGATCAATTTTCCACCCGTTGCCCGACCCCGGACGACCTTGTGTCCGAGCCAATCTCCGCGCGTCCCGTCGTGGATCACTGGCTCGCGCAAGCCAGCGCACATCTCGCCGACGGACGCCTCTACATCGCCTCCCTCCGCTCGGCCCGTCTCCGCGCTGGCTGTTTTCTGCCGTGGTATCTCGGCCTTAAAACCATCGCGCTCATGCGCGCTCACCCGCCGCTCGAGTCCGCGCAGAGAATCAAGGTTCCCCGATCCACCGTCCGCACCGCGCTCGCGCTCGCGCTCCCTGTCGCATTCACGAACCGCGCGTTGCCCGCCGCTTAACTTCTCGCGACTTTATCGACCAGACGCCGCGGTATCGGCGAGATAGGCTCGCCAGCCACCGTGCTCGGTGATGTCGATTCCGCCGTCGAGAGCGCAGGGCTCGCAGGCAAAACCTTTTGCAGTCGAACCGTCGGCGAGTTCGACGGTGCCAATGGTCATCGGTGCGGGGACTTCGGCCACGAATGAACCGAAAGCAGCTTCGCTCAATGCCCACACCTCGACTTCGATTCCGCGGGCTTGTGGGTCGGTGGTGCGGACAAGTCCGGGCTTCGGCGGCGTGGTATTTGCGAGCGCGTAGAGACGATACGTTGGCGCTGTTTGCGTTGCTTTCACAAACCGCGCACCGCGACTTGTGAGCTGGTGATTGAGCGGCATTCCGCTCAAGTGCGCGCCGACGACAGTGAGAAAAATATCGCGCGCAACAGGCGCGAAGACCTCCGGTTGATCGGCCATTTTCGCGCTCGTCACGCCGAGATTTCCGCCGCCCGCCCGATGAAGCCGATCACCGAGCGCGAGAAGTGCGCGATCGGAGAATGCGGGTGCCATAAGCGTGACTCCGAATGGCAGGCCATCTCCGCGAAAGCCCCCCGGCACAGCGATGGCGGCAAGATCGAGCAAGTTCACAAAGTTTGTGTAAAAGCCGAGATTGGAGTTCAGCCGGATGGGGTCGGCCTGGACTTCAGCGATCGTGTAGGTGGTGCCGGCGGTCGGCAGCAGGAGCACGTCCATCCTCCCCCACTCCGCCCGCGCGGCGGCGGTGAGCGCCTGCAATTTGTAGGCGGCATCGAACGCATCCCGCGCGCTGTATTTGTCCGCTCCGCCGATGACCGCGCGCACGGTCGGGTCCATCGCCTCCCCTTTCCGATCGAGAAAATCGCCGAGCGCGTGGCGCCGCTCTGCGACCCACGGCCCTGCGTACAGCAATGCCGCCGTCTCGCGAAAGGGCGCAAAGTCGATTTCCACGCGCTCGCATCCGAGCGCGGTCAGACGGGTTGCCGATTGCTCGAAAAGTCGCGCGGCATCGGCATCACCAAAGAACTCGAGTTGGTCCGCCTTGGGCACGCCGAATCGCGGGCGCTCAGTCAGAACCCGATCGGTTAGCACGCGTGAGAATGCGTCTTCGGAATCAGTGCCAGCAGCCGCATCGAACACCACACGCGCATCGGCGCTGCTGATCGCGAAAATCGAGACGCAGTCGAGCGAGCGGCATGCGGGGAAAACACCGCGCGTGCTGAGCACGCCTTTGCTCGGTTTGAGGCCGACGATGTTATTGAACGCCGCCGGCACGCGACCTGAACCCGCGGTGTCCGTGCCCAGCGAAAACGCAACCATTCCCGATGCCACGGCGACCGCGGAGCCGGAGCTCGATCCGCCGGAGATGTAGCGTGGATCGAAGACGGACGAGCATGCGCCATGCGGCGTCCGCGTCCCTACGAGGCCCGTTGCGAACTGATCCATATTAGTTTTTCCAATCGGAATCGCGCCCGCCGCCATGAGACGCTCGACCACGGTCGCCGAGCGTTCCGGCGTGAACGCAAACTCCGGACACGCCGCCGTGGTCGGCACGCCTGCGAGGTCAATGTTGTCCTTAATCGCAAACGGCACGCCGAACAGCGGAAGCTTTTCGATGTCTGAAGGCGTGAGCTTTTCCACGAAAGTCATCACCTCTTCCCGGCTCAACAGCGTGATCCAAACATGCGGTTGCGCGGCGCGCCGCAGCGCTTCATCGATCACGTCCGAAACGGTCACAACGCCTTCGCGATACAGCTTTCGAAGCGTCGGAATGGTGAAATAAAGTTCGGAGAGATTCATAATTTCACGCGGCAGCGACTTTGAGCGAGCGCTCCCATTTCATTCCTCGACGAGAACGAGCAGCGCCTGTCCCGGATCGACCGTGCGGCCTTGCGCGCAGAGCAGCCGCTGCACTTTCCCACGAGCGGGTGCGACGATCGCGGTCTCCATTTTCATCGACTCTAAAATCACCAGCTTGTCTCCTTCCTCCACCGCATCGCCCTCGCTCACGAACACCTGCCAGACGCTGCCCGGCAGTGGCGCGGAGACGACGCGGCCCCCCGGCGGCAGCTCGATTTCCGGGCGTGCAATTTCAGGCTCCGGATCTGCCTCCACAAGGTCCTGCCCCGCTGCCGCCCATCGGTCGCGCTCGGCGGAAAAGGCGGCTCGTTGCGTTTGCCGAAAGGCCCCGATCGAGTCGGCGTTCTCAGCGAGGAAAGCCTGATATTCCGAGAGTCGAAATGTCGTCTCCTCGACCCGCACCTCGAAGCGGCCGTTCAGGAAATCGGCGCGATGCCGCAACAGCTCCTCCGCGCTCACGGGATAAAATCGAACCTGATCGAAGAACCGCAGCAACCACGGTTTTCCCGCCTCGAAATTCCGAGTACACCGCCATGGATTCCAGCACTGCACGGTGCGCCCGACGAACTGATAACCGCCCGGCCCCTCCATCCCGTAAATGCACATGTAAGCTCCGCCGATGCCGACCGCATTTTCCGGCGTCCAAGTGCGCGCCGGGTTGTATTTCGTGGTTACGAGCCGGTGCCGCGGATCGAGCGGTGTGGCGACCGGCGCCCCGAGATAAACATCGCCGAGCCCGAGCACGAGATAGCTTGCGTCAAAGACAATGCGCTTCACTTCCTCGATATCCGAAAGCCCGTTGATGCGGCGGATGAATTCCAAATTACTCGGGCACCACGGCGCGTCCGAACGCACGGATTGCATGTATTTTTGGATCGCTAGCTGAGTCGCCGGGTCGTCCCACGAAAGCGGCAGATGAACGATGCGCGATGGAACTTCGGTCGCGTCGAGCGGCGGGAGTTGCGTTTCGGCCTGCTGCAGTTTTGCCAAAAGATCGCGCAGCGGAAGCACCCGCGCGTCGTAGTGAATTTGCAGCGATCGAATGCCAGGCGTGAGGTCGAGGATCCCGCGCAGATGATTCGCCTCGAGCCATTGCATCAGTGCGTGAACGCGAAAACGGAGGGCCAGATCGAGGACGAGTTCGCCGTATTCGACGAGCAGATTTCGGTCTCCCGCGCGGCGATACGTGACCGGCACGCCGGCATCGGATGACTCTCGCAAAGGCGCAAAGGCGCAGAGATTGGGAGCAGAAAGCGGCTCGGGATCGGCGCTCATTGGGTCGTTCTCCGGCCTCGCGTTTATGCGGACCGAAGTCCGAATCTCTTGATCCTGAGCGGCTTCACGAGCGTTCGCATCGTCGAGCGCGATGCGGATGAAACGGACGGTGTCGCCCGGCTTGAGCTGTCCCATTTTCCACAGCTCGCTCTGCACGATGCACGCCGGGCAGACGAATCCGCCGAGGCTCGGGCCGTCGGGGCCGAGGATGATTGGCATGTCGCCGGTGAAATCAACGGCGCCGATTGCGTACGCATTGTCATGGATGTTCGACGGATGCAGTCCCGCCTCGCCGCCATCGGTTCGCGCCCATTTCGGCTTCGGGCCGATCAATCGGACACCGGTGCGGTTCGAGTTGTAATGCACTTTCCAAGGCGTCGCGAAGAACATCGCGATGTCGGCGTCCGTGAAAAAATCCGGCGCACCGTGCGGCCCGTAGAGCACGCCGATTTCCCACTCATTCGTGTAGCTCGGGACGAGCGCCGTCGGAAGCGGAGCGGTAAAATCTGAGCGCTCAAGAATTCCCGACTCCACAGCGGCGAGATGCAAAACATCGCCGATCCGCAACGCGCGCCCGCCGTGACCGCCAAACTTCCCGAGCGTGAAAGTCGAGCGGCTGCCAAGGTATGCGGGCGTCTGAAATCCGCCCGTCACTGCAAGGTGCGCGCGCGCGCCCGGCCCGCTCACCGCGCGCATGCACAGCACATCGCCCGCGGCGACCCGATGCGCCGTCCAGCGCGCGAGCGGAATGCCATTCAGCTCGGCGGCAAAGTCCGCGCCGCACAACGCGATATGAGTCGGTACGTTGAAGCGCAGCGTGGGGCCGGTCATCACGATCTCGAGCGCCGCCGCGGATTCGGGATTGCCGATGATGCTGTTCGCGAGGCGGTGCGCAAGATGATCCATCGGACCCGAGGGCGGCACGCCGACCGCCCAAAATCCGATGCGCCCCGGGAAATCCTGCACAGTCGTTTGCGCGCCCGATTCAAGCACATCGACTGTGCGCGGCGCGTATGCGAAATCGGCCAGAAATCGCGTGGTGACTTGGCCCGCAGCAAATTGCGGCGTCGCGATGACTTCGCCCAAGTAGGCGAGATTGCACTCGATCCCCCCAAACACAGCAGCCGAAAGCGCGGCCTGCAAACGCGTGACTGCCTCCTCGCGACTCGGCGAGTGAACGATGATCTTCGCGAGCATCGGATCGTAAAATTGCGTCACCTCAGTGCCGCTTTCAACCCACGTTTCGCACCGCGCGTTTTCGGGCAAAACAACCTCGGTAAGTGTTCCGCAGCTCGGCTGAAAATTTTTGTGAGGATCCTCTGCATAAACGCGGACTTGGATCGAATGGCCGCGCGGCGCGTGCGTGTAAGTGTCGAGGAAAGTGTCGTCGCCCGCCGCGAGCCGGACCATCCATTCGACAAGATCGACGCCGGTCACTTCCTCCGTCACGCCATGCTCGACCTGCAAACGCGTGTTCACTTCGAGAAAATAAAACTCGCCGCTTTCCGCATCGAAAACGAACTCGACGGTGCCCGCGGAGCGATAGTTCACGGCCCGTCCCAGCTTCACCGCAGCGGCAAAAAGCTGAGCGCGCTGAGCGTCCGAAAGGCCCGGCGCAGGTGTCTCTTCGATCACCTTTTGATTCCGCCGCTGCGTCGAGCAATCCCGCTCCCCCAGCGCCACAACTCGCCCTTTTCCATCGCCGAAAATCTGCACCTCGATGTGCCGCGCACGTGCCACGAACTTCTCCAAAAATATGCCGGACTCCTTGAAGTTGCTGCGGCTCAACCGCTCCACCGAGGCGAACGCCTCCGCGAGTTCATTGCGATTTTCACACACGCGCATCCCGATGCCGCCGCCGCCCGCTGTGCTCTTCAGCATCACGGGAAAGCCGATTCTCTCGGCCTCTACCATTGCGATCTCTGCGGTCGCGAGAAGGCCACTTCCGGGCAAAAGTGGCACTTCATTTTGCTCAGCAATTTCCCGAGCGGTATGCTTCAAGCCAAAGCGCCGCATCTGCTCCGGCGTCGGCCCGATGAACTGGAAACCCGCTTGCTCACAGGCTTCCGCGAACTCCGCATTTTCGCTCAAAAAGCCATATCCCGGGTGAATCGCCTGCGCGCCAGTCCGCCGCGCAGCGTCCAAAATCTTCTCCATGCGCAGATAGCTCTCACTCACAGGCGGCGGCCCGAGCAGCACACTTTCATCAGCATCGCGCACATGCAGCGAGTCGGCGTCCGCCTCGGAAAACACCGCCACCGCCCGGACTCCAAGCCGATGCAGCGTGCGTGTGATGCGGCGCGAAATCACCCCGCGATTGGCAATGAGAACTTTGTCGAGCATCAGTCCCAGATGAGCAGGCGCACGGGTGTCGGGTTATAGCCGTTGCACGGGTTGTTGAGCTGCGGGCAGTTCGAGATGACTGCGAGCACGTCCGTCTCGGCGCGCATCTCGACATAACGGCCGGGAGCGGAGATGCCGTCGGCGAAAGTCAGACCGCCGTCAGGAGTCACCGGCACATTCATGAAAAAGTTGATGTTATTTGTGATGTCCCGCTTTTCCCACTCCGCGCCGCGCAGGCGCAGCGCGCGCCAGAAACTGTCGCGGCAGGCGTGCATGTGCCGCTTCTCCAGCGCATAGCGCACCATGTTGCTCTCGCACGCGCACGCTCCGCCCAGCGTGTCGTGGCGTCCGCAGGTGTCGGCGATGATCGTCAGCAGTGCATTCCCGCGCGTGGAAAAAAGGCGCGTGCCAGTGGTGAGGTAGATGTTCTCCTGTTCACGGATCGTGTCCTGCGCGCTGTAGCGGTCGGCTGGGTCGTGCAGGTCGTAAAAGAGAGTGTCAGCGGCTTGATTTCCCTCCAGGTCGACGATGCGAAACGTCTGACCGCGCAGGATTTCGTTCGACCAGCCTTCTCCCGCCGGGAGCGTAAAGTCATAACTCGCTTGCTCAGCTTCAAGCGTGCTTTCGGTCAGTGTGTTCATTGAAAGTAACGCTCCGTCAGAATAAAGCCGCGTTCGTTTTCAGCGCATGAGTTGCGACATGTATCCGCTGCCGTGACCGGAGGTAAACTCCACACGATCAAGCTCACGGACTTTGGAGCGTAGGTGGGTGAAGGATCGAGCGGATGCGGACAGGTATTCAGCACGACAATCACATTCATCTCGGCGCGAAGATCGACGAATGCGCCAGCCTTTGAGCTGCCGGGGTGGTAGCTCATCGCCCCGAGATCATCGACCGTCACTTTGCCGAAAAAGTTGACGTTCATCGCAAGGTCGCGCTCCCCGAGATTGTATTTGCCGAGCTCGGTCAGGAACCCGTCGTGCGCATTGCGATGCCATTCGTTGCGGGCCTGCTGGTAAGTCAGTTCGCCATACTTTGCCGCGATGTTTCGTGCATTCGAGCAGCCTGTAAGCGGGTCGTGCCAGCCGCAGGTATCCTCGGTGATCGAGACCAGGATGCGACCCATGTCCGAGTAGAGGCACGCGCCTTTCGTAAGCTTCGCAATGTGCTGACACTTGAGCGTATCGGGCAGATTCAGGCGCTCGGATGGCAGCTCGAAGTTGTAGAAGAGCGCGGAGACATTGCCATCCCCTTCGAGGTCGATGACTCGGAGCGTGGTGCCGCGCTTGAGCACATGCGACCAGTTGGCGCCGGGCATCACGGTTTCGGTGAATCGGATGAGAGAAGGATCGAGTTCGGGCATCAGTAGATCGGTGGGAGCACCGTCGAGGTGACATTGAGGTATCCGTGCTTCACGCCTTTGCAGGCGATCAGTTCGTCCGCGATGAGCTTCAGACGCACGCCCGGCGCTTGGGCCAGGATGACTTCTAGGCTGTGGTGGTTCTCAAGATGGACGTGCTGGGACGAGATGATCTCCTTCAAGTAGCGGTGCTGAATCTTCATCAAGCGGCTCTGCAACCCCGGCTTCGTGTGGTCGTAAATAATCGTGATCGTGCCCGCCATGACCTGACGCCCGAAGCGCTGTTGATGAGCGACGAGTTGCTCGCTGATCATCTTGGAAATGGCTTCCGAGCGGCTGGCATGGCCTTTTGCGGCGACCATCGCATCGAGCTGACCGTGGAGTTCGACGGGAAGAGAGATGCTGATTCGTGCGGCGTTTTTGCGTTTTCGGATATTAGCCATGAGCGGGGCGGAAGGCCAAAAGCAGTAAACGTGCGCACCGCTGAAACGCTCAGATGAGTATTACTTGTTCCCTTATTCGTCCTACTCACCACGTGGGCCTCCGGAACCGATTTGCGCACATCGGATGGCTCACTTTGCGCATCGTGTGAAGAATCGCACCTTTCGTCATACGCCACAATCAAGCAGGCAACGGCCTGCGGAAGCTGATGGCATCAGGGCTTCGAGACAATTTGCAGGGCCGGAGTGCCGGCTGGCACGGGTGCTGCATACAGGCCGCGAACCGCTTCGCATCCACACTCACTCCACTTCGAACCATGAAATTCAAAACTCTTCTCACCGCTGCACTTTCACTCGGCCTCGCCACCGCGCTTCAAGCCGAGACGTTGAAGATCGGATATTCCGATTGGCCGGGCTTCACCATCCTCGAAGTCGCCAAACAAAAAGGCTGGTTCAAGGAAGCTGGCGTCGATGTCGATCTGGTCTGGTTTGATTACCTGCCTTCGCTCGACGCGTTTGCCGCGGGCAAGGTGGACGCTGTTACTGCGGTCGCGACCGATGCTCTCGTCAACGGGGCCAGCGGAGCGAAGAGCAAACTGATCGCGCTGCTCGATTTCAGCGAAGGCAGCGACATGATCATCGGCGCGCCGGGCGTGACCTCGATCAAGGATTTGAAAGGAAAGAAAGTCGGGGTCGAACTTACGCTCGTCGAGCATCTGCTTTTGCTCAAAGCGCTGAAGGCGAACGGCATGAAGCCGAGCGACGTGACGCTGGTCAAGACGACCACCAACGACACGCCTCAGGTGCTTGCCAGCGGGAAAGTCGCGGCGATCGGCGCTTGGTATCCGGTATCGGGGCAGGCTCTCAAACAGGTTCCAGGATCGAAGGCGCTTTTCACGAGCGCCGATGCGAAAGGGCTGATTTACGACACCCTCGCGGTGAATCCTGTGAGCTATGCGAAGAACAAGGAGGACTGGGCAAAAGTGGTGTCGATCTACTACAAGTGCGTGGATTACCTCAAGGATCCGAAGACAGCCGACGATGCGGTGAAGATCATGGCGGCGAAAGTCGGAGCCACCGTGGAGGAATACGCGAAGAATGTTCCCGGCACTCACTTCCTCACGCTTGCGGAGGCGAAAGCGGCTTACAAAAAGGGTGATGGGCTGAATTCGATCTACGGGTCGATGGCGATCGGCAATCAGTTCAATCTCGACAACGAAGTCTATAAAGTGTCGCAGAAGCCCGAGGGCTACATCGTCCCGAGCGTGGTTACCGGGTTGAAGTAAATCTCTTACGCCGGATGGCGCATCGAGATTGGCTGGGCTTGAAAATGGAGCTGCCGCGGAAGCGGCGGCTCCTTCTCACGTTGCTCTCCTTTCTCGCACCGCTCGCGGTCTGGTGCGCAGTGAGCTATGTGACGTGGCTCTGGCATCCGCTGGTGCATATCACGGCGCAGGGGGATGTGGATTACTTTGCCGAGGACATGGATGTGGCGCGCGCGGACTTCGACCGGGAGTTGGCAAAGACCCGCGCGGATGGCACGGCGCCGCCCGAAGGGTTTCGCGTGAATCCAGTCTATCTCCCCGCGCCTCATGAGGTGGCGCGCGCCTTCTACACGGCCTTCAAGACACCGCCGCGCATGGCCTCGGAGCCTTGGTTGCATGAAAGCCTGGGGCACAGTATTCGCACGATATTCTGGGGATTCGTGCTGTCATCGCTCTTTGGTGTTCCGCTGGGAATCTTGTGCGGATCGTACCGCTTTTTTTCGAGACTGCAGGAGCCCTTCATCGAGTTCTTTCGCTACCTTCCCGCGCCGGCATTCGGCGCGCTTTGCATTGCCATTCTCGGTATCGATGACGCGCCAAAGATCGCGATCATCGTCATTGGCACATTCTTCCAACAGGTGCTCGTGATCGGCAATACGGTGCGAAAGGTCGATCCTGCGCTCATTGAAGCGGCGCAGACGCTTGGCGCATCCGGCTGGCAGCTCGTGCGGCGTGTCATCATCCCGGCATCGATCACCGACATCTACACGGACATGCGCATCCTGCTCGGATGGGCCTGGACTTACCTCATCGTGGCGGAGGTCGTCGGCAGCATGTCGGGCATCACCTACTTCATCAATCAACAGGCACGCTATCGGAACTTCGACAACGTCTATGCAGCCATCATGATGATCGGCATCATCGGCTTTTCGTGCGACCTCTTCCTTGCGTGGTTGGGGACGGGATTGTTTCCTTGGAAAAGGAAATCGCGCTCCGGTTCGCGTATTTCCTTTTGGGACCGATTGCGTCCGAAGCTGATTCCCGCTTGATCCACTAGCCCGTCGAGATGATCTCCAGCGAATTCGATTACCGCAAAATGTCCCCTGCCGTTGCGGAGAGATTCGCGCGCATCCGACAGCGCCCGGTCATTCTCAGCGTGCGCGATTTGGAAAAGCGGTTCGGCAGCGAGGAGGGAGCGCATACCGCGTTCCAAGGTGTGTCGCTCGATATTCATCGGCGCGAGTTCATCTGCGTCATTGGGCCGTCGGGCTGTGGAAAGTCGACATTCATCCGCATCGTCGCGGGACTGGATGAAGCGAGCGATGGCGTTGTCTTGCTCGATGGGAAAGCGGTGACGGGACCTGGTCCCGACCGTGGGATGGTCTTTCAAGGCTACACGCTTTTCCCGTGGCTCACGGTGCGGGCGAATGTCATGTTTGGCCTTCAAATGTGCGGAAAGGACAAGCTGGTCGCCGAGAGTGAAGCGCGCGAGTGGCTCGACATGGTGGGTCTCACAAAGTTCGAGCACTCCTATCCGCACGAGTTGTCGGGCGGCATGAAGCAGCGGGTGGCCATCGCGCGGGCTTTGGCAAATGGTCCGCGCATTCTCATCATGGACGAACCTTTTGCCGCTCTCGATGCGCAGACTCGGTGCCAGATGCAGAGCTATCTGCTGCAGATTTGGAAGAAGGTGGATGTCACCATTTTGTTCATCACGCACGATCTCGAAGAGGCGGCTTATCTTGCCGATCGCGTGCTGGTGATGGGCACGAATCCGGGGCGCGTGGTGGAGTTCATCGACAATCCGGTGCCGCGTCCACGTAGCTCGGCGCAGTTTCTATCAACTGAGTATCTGGCGTTGAAAGCGCGCCTTGATGAACTCATCCATCCGCCGGTGGAAGTCGGAGACGAGGATCTGCTGCCGATGGTAAAGCTGACATCAGCCGGGGATGATGTGGAGTAACTCAATGCTTCGGCTCGAAGTATCGGAGTAGCTCTCGCGGAAGATTCTTTGTTGACACCTATGAGGTAGAGTTCTAACTGCGAGTCTATGTCTGACTCCAAATCGTTCTGGAACCATCCTATCGACAAGCTCGAAGAAGCTCTGTCCATCCGCAAACAAATCGACTCACTGCAAGCGAAGCTCGCAAAGATCTTCGGTGGCGACAGTGCTTCGACGGCAGCCACCAAGCCCGCTAAGAGCAAGATCACCGTCCCCGCTGCTGCGAAGCGCAAGGGTGGGAAACGTATCGTCTCGGCGGAAGCTCGCGCGAAGATCGCCGCGGCGCAGAAGGCGCGTTGGGCTGTGAAAAAAGGAACTACCGCGAAGCCTGCAAAGGCTGCGAAACCGGCCAAAGCGGCGCCCGTTGCAAAGGCTGCGAAGCCGGCGAAGCGCAAGAGTGGGCTCACGCCGGAAGGCCGTGCGAAGCTGGCCGAGGCGATGAAGGCCCGCTGGGCAGCTCGCAAGAGTGCGCAGGCCTAATCGATCCACCCCAAACCAAACCTCTACAACGCCGTGCGTGCTTTGAGCTGCACGGCGTTTTTCTTGTACGCGCGGCTCACTGAGCGTGCATTTCTTTTTGGAAAATCGCGGCGCGTTGTCCTACAAGCGTGGCTTCGTTCGTCGCTTTTAAAAGCAAATCATCGCGAAGCCAGCCAACTCCTAATCTTCACAACTCATGAGCAAAGTAAGAGTCCTCGTCGGCACCAAAAAAGGTGCCTTCATCCTCACTTCCGATGGGAAACGGGAGCAGTGGGATGTGGCCGGTCCGTTCTTTACGGGTTGGGAGATGTTTCATTTGAAAGGGTCGCCGGTGGACCAGGATCGCATTTATGCCTCGCAGACAAGCGGTTGGTTTGGGCAACAGATTCAGCGTTCGCGTGATGGCGGGAAGACGTGGGAGCAGGCGGGCAATGACTTTCAATACGATGGCACGCCGGGGACGCATAAGTGGTATGACGGCACGCAGCATCCGTGGGAGTTCAAGCGCATCTGGCATCTGGAGCCGTCGCTCACCGACCCGGATACGGTGTTCGCGGGGGCGGAAGATGCGGCGCTTTTCAAGACGACGGATGCGGGGCAGACGTGGCAGGAATTGCCTGCGCTGCGCGCGACGAAGGGCGATCTGTGGCAGCCGGGCGCGGGCGGGATGGGGCTGCATACGATCCTGCTGGACCCGTCGAATCCGCAGCGCATTTTCGCGGCGATCTCGGCGGCGGGGGTCTTTCGGACGGATGACGGCGGGGCGAACTGGAAGCCGATCAATCGCGGGCTGAAGTCTGCATATGAGATTCCCGATCCCGCCGCGGAGGTGGGACATTGCGTGCATCGCATCGCCATGCACAGCTCGCGACCGGAGGTGCTCTTCATGCAGAAGCACTGGGATGTGATGCGGACGGATAACGCGGGCGAGATGTGGTACGACATCGGCGAGGGGCTGCCGACCGACTTCGGCTTTCCGATCGATGTGCATGCGCATGAGCCGGAGACGATCTATGTGGTGCCGATCAAGAGCGACTCGGAGCACTTTCCGCTCGACGGGGCGCTGCGGGTGTATCGCAGCCGGACGGGCGGGAATGAGTGGGAGCCGCTGACGCGTGGGCTGCCGGAAAAGGACTGCTATGTGAATGTGCTGCGGGATGCGATGGCGGTCGATTCGATGCCGGAATGCGGGATCTACTTTGGGACGACGGGCGGGCAGGTCTATGTGTCCGCCGATAGCGGCGACTCTTGGAGCGCGATCGTGCGGGACCTCCCGGCTGTTTATTCGGTGGAAGTGCAGACGCTGCCGTGATCCGCGTCGTCCTGCCATTTCACCTCCGCACGCTGGCCGGGGTGGGCGGCGAGGTGGCCGTGGAGGTGGCCGCGCCTGTCACCATCGGCGCGATTCTGAATGCGGTGGAGGCGTGCTACCCGCAGTTGCGCGGGACGATCCGCGATCACGGGACGCTGCGGCGCCGGGCTTTCCTGCGGTTTTTCGCCTGTAGAGAGGATATTTCGCTGGAACCCGCGGACACGCCGGTGCCGGAAGCCGTGGTGCGCGGAGAGGAGCCGTTTCTGATCGTCGGGGCGATGGCGGGAGGCTGAGCAGCGCAGGTCGGAGGCTTTCGTTTTCCGGGCGGTAGGAATCAACTGCAGCGACGACGGCGGCGCAGGCCGAGGAGCATGGCTGTGCCGCCGATGAGCGAAAGCGCGGCGCTTGGCTCGGGGACGAGGACAAGCCGTCCCCGCCAAGGACGACGCGACTACCCGCGCCGGTTGTGGAGGAACGTCGGAGGAGAATGTTGCTATTCCCCAGCGCGAGGCCGCCGGTGCCGATCGCGACCACGGATTGCGCGGCATTGTTTCCGAAGAGGCCGAACACGCCCGGCGCGCCGTTTGTTCCGGCGGAGATGGTGTTTGCATGTTGGTGAGGGTAAGGCTGTTGAAGGTGGAAACGGAGCCGTTGCTGCCGGTGTAGGAGGCGCCGCCGGTGAAGGTCGCAGCGTTTCCGATCGTCCACTGCGAGGTGGTGCCGGCGGTGAAATTGCCCGTGCCGCTGACGTTCAAATTTGCGAACGTCTCATTGATCGACGCCACTCCGCTGCCGAATCCGTTGGCATTCAGAAAGCCAGCGGTGACATCTCCGTTGCGGTGTCCGCGATCTGGTTGTTCCGGCCCGAGGTGTAAGTGACCGCCCCGCCAGCGACCGTCAGGTTACCGCCGATCGCCTGCACATCAGTTGCCTTGTTGAGCACGACCGTGCCCGCGTTCACCGTCACGAGGCCCGTGAAGGTATTCGCTCCGTGCCGCTGAGCGTGACCCGCCCGGTCCCTTCCTTCGTGAAGCCGAAGCCACTCCCGTCATCGCCCAGTGCGCCATTGAGCGTCAAGGACAGGACCGCGCCGGTGGGATTTGCGACGGAAAAAGTGGGCGATCCAGTCAACGTGTGCGTGCCCGTGAATTGCGAGACCTGCGTTCCGCTGGTAGCCAAACCAATCGCGTTGGCGGTCAGCGTCTGCGCGCCGATTCTCAGACTCCCCAATGTCATGGTTACGCCGCCACTTCCGCTGCTGGGGCCGGTGTTGATCGTCGAGTTGCCCGAGACGGTGACCGGCGTGGTGAAAGTCGTGCCCGTCGCGAGTTGCCAAGGTTAGGGTTCCGCCGTCGAGATTGACCGTCGCCGCACTCGTCAGGGCGTTGGCAGCCCTGAACACAAGAGCGCTCTCCCGCACAGTCACCGTGCCGATGTAATCATTCGCAGCGAAAAGGTGCAGCTGATCCACCCCAGTCTTCAGCAGCGGACCCGAGCCGGTGAGTTGGTTGACCGTGCCGAGGTTGATTCGCGTCGTCGTTTCAATGGTGTCCCCGGTCGCGACCGTGAAATTCCGCTGCACCGGACTAGCGCCACGCTCAAATTCTCGTCCGCATTTACGCTACCGATCATCACGCTCCGCGCGTTGCTCACCGAATCGACGGTGAAATCTCCGCCGAGCGTCGCAGTGCGATTCGCGGCAAACCCGGCTAGCGTAAGATTTCCCGGGCCAGCGTGGAGAAGATTCCACGCAGCGGGCAGCGTGCGGTCGGCGGAAAAAAGGATCGTCTGATCGCCCGCGACCGAGAGCGTCGGAGGGAAAAGATCGTCGATGGTGCCGCCCGCCCAGTTCGCGGTGTCGTTGTATTCGTAAGTGCCGGCGGCGGGTTGCAGCCAATCCGCGCGCACGCTAATAGTGGCGATGAGTGCTGTGATCCCGACGGCGAGGGGGAGGGTGGCAGTGAAGCGAAGGGTCATGTGCATGGGATGGTTTTTGAGGGGATGTGCGGCAATTAAAGCTGCGCAAAAATCCGCTCCTACGCCGCGGCGGGCAACCGACCGCGCATCTATCGAAAGTCATACTGCCGACCTTGCGGCCTACTCGCCGTCCGCTTGGAGCGACAAGCGCCAGAAGTCGCGCGGCTGGGTGGGGCCGAGCGGGGCGGCGAGCGAAAGACATACTCGCGGAGGCTCTGCGTCAGCAGGAGTTGATCGAGAAAGACCGGCTCCTCCGCACTCCAGTTCACGAGTTCGCTGGAGTACTGCGGCAGCAGCCGCAGGTCGTCGATGAGGCTGGAGGCGCGGAAGCGAAAGGTGAGCCATTCGCCGGGGAGGCCGCGCGGCGTCAAATCCTCGATCGCGGTGGATGGCGTCCAGCTTTCGGGAGGGTTCCTCGGGTCCGTCTCGCCGAGATAATCAAACCCATTCGCAAGGCCGTGGGCGTAGGGATTCGCCGCGAGGCCGGCGACGGCGGGGTCGAGGACTTCTCCCGGCGTAAAGTGAGACGCCTGCCAGTCGCCAAAGGTCTGCGTGCCGGTGCGCGTGGATTGCACATGGAGCTGGTTGTTCACGATGTCCGTCTCGATCGCGCTCTGGCTCGCGGCGACATCCGTCAGCTCGTACGGCGCGGCCTGCAAATCGTACAGATCATATACCGGCGGCGTGCCGGATGCGACGAGCCGCCAGCGCTCGTGGCTCGACGAGGCCGGTAGCCGGCACTCCGCGAAAGGACATACCCGGCGCGCGGATGATGAGCGCCGAATGCAACGAGCGCTCGAGCACGGTGTGCTTGCCGAGCAAATCGTAGTCGTCGAGCTGCCAGCCGTGGTCGCCCCAGAGCACGACAATCGTATTCTCCGCGAGCCCGAGCGTGTCGAGCGTGTCGAGCGCGTCGAGCACTTTGCCGATCTGCGCATCGACGTATGAGACGCTGGCAAAGTAGGCGTGGCGCAGCTTGCGGCGATAAGCGTCGTCGGTATGCACGCCAGGATCGCCGGGATAGTAGCCGTGGCCGTAGTTGCCGAGTTCGCCCGATTGCATCGTAGTCGCAATCGCGGCGCCAGCCGGCTTCACGAGAGGGTAAGGCTCGGGCAGCGTCGCGGGATCATAGAGATCGTCGTAGGCTTTCGGCGCATTGAACGGCAGGTGCGGCCGAAAGAAACCGACGCCGAAAAAGAACGTCGTTCCGTAGTCCTTCAGCTCGCGCAATTTCTCGACCGCGGTCTCCGCGATGCGGCCATCCTGATACGCCGTGTCGGGCAGCGAAGCGCCGTTCGCATCGATGCCGATTTCATAAGCGAGTGAAGCGCCCGCGGTGCGCCCGTTGCCCGCGGCATAGTTGAAAATCGGGTCGCTCCGTGCGCCCCAGCGGCCGTGATCGAAGAGCAGTTCATCCCACGTCTGCGGCGCTTCCGCACTGCCGACGAGCGTCCGTCCGCGGTCGTCGCCACCGAGCCCGGCGGTGGTCGTCCAGCGAAACCCATCCGGCTCGTGCGAGAGCTTTCCGAGGCCGACCGTGTGCCAGCCGTTGTTGCGCAGCAGATGGCCCCACGTCTCTGGATTTCCCGCGAGCAGGTTTGAACGCGTTGTTGCCGGTGAGCGCAATTTCGACAGGCTGCCCGGCGACCGTCGTGAAGATGAAGCCAAGCACGGGGATTTGCGCATCGGAGATGAACGTGGTCGCCAGCCCATCGGCACCGAGCACGGTCGGCTGCACGCTGCCTTTCAACACTCCGGCGATGCGACCTTCGATCGTCGTGCGCGTAGTGGGACTCGCGCCTTCGGCAAATGCGAGGCCGCTGCCGTTGAAAGTGTCGAGATGCGTGCTCCGGAAATAATACGTGCCGGATGGCAGCCCGCCGATGCGCAGCGTGATCGCGCCATCGCGCGCACCGAGGAAATCGGCGACGAGAAAGGGCTGCGACGCGGTGTCCGCCGAGCCGTGTGGTCCGCCATCCCAGTCGGCGCGACCAGCGAATGAACCGATCCGGAAAGCCCCACACTGCCCCAGCGGTTTTACCGCGTGGAAGAAGTGAACGACACCGTGCCGTAGGACGATCGGGACGGACCGCACGTCATCGAGCCGAGGAGTGCCGTCAACCCGAATAGCGGTCGAGCGGAGCGAGGCCACGGTTCACAACGAAATGCGAAAGCCGCGTCAGCCGCGAAACGCGATGGCTACGGGGTTTGCGCCGCTGCACGGCATCGGCGGGCTACGACTTGTGAATGCCTAAACTTCCTCCAACGGCCGCACGGCGTCGCCGAACGTTTTTGGACGGAGGTTCATTTTGTCCATGAGGGAGAGGTAGAGGCGGCACATTTGGCGGTCGGGTTTGTCTTTGTAGTCGAGGATGCGTCCGCCTTTGATTTTACCGCCGCCGCCGCCGAGGAGGAGGACGGGGAGCTGGCTGGCGTCGTGGCTGCCAGTGAGCATGGAGGAGCAGTAGAGGAGCATGGTGTTGTCGAGGGCGGTGCGGGGGCCTTCTTGGATTGCGTCGAGGCGCGCGGCGATGTAGGCGAGCTGTGAGAGGAAGAATTGGTTCACTTTTAGCCAATCCGCAGTGTCGGTGTGGGAGAGGAGGTGGTGGATCATGTAGTCCACGCCGAGGCCGGGGAAGCGGAGGGAGCTGTGGTCGTTGTTGAGCTTCAGGGTGCAGAGGCGCGTGGTGTCGGTCTGGAAGGCGAGGACGAGGAGGTCGCTCATGAGGCGCATGTGCTCGGCGATGTCCTGGGGGATGCCGTCGGGGGGACGCGGGATGTTCGGGGCGGCGAGGGTGGGACGCCAGCCTTGGAGTTCGCCGCGGTGGCTGGCGCTTTCGATGCGTTGTTCGACTTCGCGGACGGAGGTGAGGTATTCGTCGAGCTTTTGCTGGTCGCGGGCACTGATGGCGCGGCGCATGTCTTTGGCGTCGTCGAGGATGGCGTCGAGGACGCTGGCGTCGCCGCGGGCGGCGGTGTCTTTGAAGAGGCGGTCGAAGGCGAGGGCGGGGTAGAGCTCGAGGGGGGTGGGGGTGGTGGGGCTGCTCCACGAGATGTGGGAGCTGTAGAGCATGGAGTAGTTTTTGTGGACGGAGGGGTTGCTCTTTTCGCAGGCGAGGACGAGGGAGGGGACTTTGGTGCTGCGGCCGTAAGTCTGGGCGAGGAGCTGGTCGATGCTGGTGCCGGAGCGGATTTCGCCGCCGGAGGCAAGGGGGGCGCCGGAGAGGAGGTTGCCGGTCTGGGAGCTGTGGATGTTGCCTTTCTGGGCCTCGGCGTTGTAGAGGCCGCGGATGAAGAGCATTTTCTCGCGGAAGGGGGCGAGAGGCTGGAGAACTTGGCCGAGTTCCATTTGCGCGCCTTCACCACGTGCCCACCACTCTTTGGAATGGAAGCCGTTGCCGGAGAAGAGGACGGCGAGCCGCGTGGGGGCTTCGCTGGCGGGCTCGGAGGTGCGGGGTTCGTCGCCCCAGACGGTGAGGGATTCCATCCAGGGGAGGGCCATGGTGACTCCGAGTCCGCGGAGGAAGGCGCGGCGGGTGAAGCGGTGGGTGGGCATGGTGTGTGTGGGATGACGCTAGGGGTTGCTTTTAGAAAGGAAGTCCTGGCCGCGGATACTGCGGAACTGGGGGCTGCGGACGATGCTGTCGATGACAGAGGAGATGCGATCTTCGTGCTGAGGAAGGGCGGCGAGGATGTCGTCGAGCAGCGGCCGGTCGGTGAGGATGACGGCGCGGCCGAGGGCGAAGCCGAGTAGTTTTTTGGCGAACTGGTGCTCGAAGTCGGCGGGGCGCTGAGTGAGGAGGTAGGCGCGAAGGCCGGGGAGGCCGTCGAGCGGGGTGCCGTCGAGGAGCTTCGAGTGCGTATCGATGGGAAGGCCCGCGGCGTCGGTGCTGCGGAAGCGGCCGATGGCGTCGAAGGACTCGAGCGCGAAGCCGAAGGGGTCCATGCGCTGGTGGCAGCGGGCGCACTTCGGGTCGGTGCTGTGGCGCTCGGTGAGTTGGCGCTCGGTGAGGCCGGCGGGGGCTTCGTCGGGGAGCGTGGGGACGCCTTTCGGCGGGCGCGGGAGGCGGTCGCCGAGGAGGGATTCGGTGAGCCAGTTGCCGCGCAAGATCGGGCTGGTGCGGGAGGCGCCGCTTTGCTTTGCGAGGGTGGCGGCGAAGGCGAGGATGCCGCCGCGACCCCGCGCGCGCAGGCCATCGACCCGGCACCACTCGTCGCCGGCGATACCGGAGATGCCGTAGTAGGCGGCGAGGGCGGCGTTCAGGAAAGTGTGGTCGGCATCGAGGAGGGAAAGGACTGGGCGGTCGTGCTGGAAGAAGTCGGTGAAGAACTGCACGGGCTCCTCGGCTATGGCGGCGCGAAGGGCTTTAAAGGTGGGGAACTGCTGGTCGCTTTTTTCGTCGAGCTGGTCGAAGTCGCGGACCTGGAGCCACTGCGCGCCGAACTCGACGGCGAGCCGGCGAATGCGCCGGTCTGCGGTCATGCGGCGCGCCTGCGCAGCGAGGATGTCGGGTTCGTGGAGTTTCCCTGCCGCGGCAGCGGCGAGCAGCTCAGCGTCCGGCGCGGAGGACCAGAGGAAGTAGCTGAGGCGTGAGGCGAGTTCGTAGTCGCCGACCGGGGCGGGCTCCACGCCGGGTGACGGGCGCTCCATTTTATAAAGGAATGCCGGCGCAGTGAAGATGCGCGCAAGAGTGAGCCGCAGCGCTGCGTCGTGCGGGAGGTCTTCGCCACGGAGCTTCTGGTAGAGGCTGCGGAGCGCGGCATTTTCCGAATCGGCGAGAGGCCGGCGCCACGCCGATGACGCGAATTTCATGACGGCGTCGAGCTGCGCGGGCTCGGCGTCGGTGAGGAGTTTGCGGAAGTCGGCGGCGCGTTGCTTGATCGGCTCGCGCATCGGCTCGATGACGGTGGGGTCGCCGTCCTGGGTCATGAATTGCCAGAGCTGGTCGAAGCCGTCCACGAGCTTCAAGGCGTCGCGGCTCACGAAGCGCAACTCGGCCCAGAGGCAGTCCAGCTCGGCGGCCTGCGCGTCGTCGAGGAGGAGGCGGCGGAGCTGGTCGTCTTCGCGGTAGAAGAGCGTGAGGGTGACGACTTCATCGACAGGCACGATTTTCGAGTAGCAGAGCGCGGCGGGGAAAAGCTGGCGGAAGTCCGCGAGGGCGGCGTCGATGCGCTGTCGGTCGTCCCCCGCCCCGTCGGGCAGCGTGAGCGTCGTATCGCCGAGATGGATTTCGCGGCCGGTGATCGGCGGCGTCGCGGGCTCCTGCCACGCCTTCGCGCCGCCGCGTCTGCCGATCGCGCCGACGGGGCTGAAATGCCACAGCGGCTTTTGAAATTGCGCGACGAGGGCGGCGAGCGCGGGCGCGTCTTCGGGCTTCGCGTCGCGCCAGCGGGCGCGCAGGGAATCAAGCAGCAGCGACGGTTCCGGGCTGGTAATGGCGGTCCAAAGCGTGCCGAGATATTTGGCGCTCAACCCCCGCTCGGTCGCGACGGCAGCGATACTTTTCGCACCGCTCGCCAGCGCCGCGCGCTCCGCCAACGTGGCGGCGAAATACTTTTCCAGCGGGAGAATCCCGCCAGCGTTCGTGTCGAATTTGATCCCCTGCAAATCGACCGCCGTGCCGCTGCCCGTCGTCGTGAACCGCGCGTAAAAAGCGCGAATCGCCGCGAGCTTTTCATCCGTCCAATCCCGCTCAGAAGTGCCGCGCGAAAACGCGACGCCATCCGGCAGAAGCGCCGCGTGACGCGCAATGTCCTTTGCCGAATCGAGATATTTTGCGAGCAGCGCGGGCGACATCACGAGCGCCGCACCCGCATTCGTGAACCCCTCGCCCGCCGCCCCATCGACGGGAAATTCGCGCGCCGGATCGAGCGACTCGACGCCCGTCAGGTCGCGGATCGTGTGCGTGTATTCGGCATTGGAAAGCCGTCGCAGCACGACCGGCCCCGGATCGCCCGCGTGCTCCCGCGCCATCTCGCCGAGCGCGCCGTGGAGCCAGCTCGTGAGCTGCACGCGTTGCGCCGGCTCGAGCTGCGGCTTGTCGTGCGGCGGCATTTCGCCGAGCGCGAGCTGCTCCTCCACGCTCAGCCACACCTCGGGATCGCCCCGCACCCCATCCGCGGAAACGAACCGTTCGAGATCGAGATCGCCCTTCTGTTTCTCGGTCGAGTGGCACTTGTTGCAGAACTCCGAGACCAATGGACGGATGTCCCTTTCAAAATCCGGCTCCGCAAAAACCGAGCGCGCACTCAGCACCGCGAGCAGCAATGCAGGTCGCGTGAAAATGGAAAACGTTGGTGAAAACATTTCTCCCGTCCCATAACCCGCTTGGGAGAAAAACGATAGTCCGGTCAGCGCTCAGTCCGCCGCGGGAATGGCAGCGTCGAGATGCGCGTGCATGTCGGCAGGCGTGTCGATGTCGATCGCGCCATCGGGAAAATCGATCGTGCAGACTTCGGCACGATGCGCGGCGAGGATCACTTGGGCACCGCGTCCGTCGGGGAGCGAGAGGAGATGCGGGAAAAAATCGCGTCCGAAAAGCGCGGGCACGCCGACGGTATCGGCGTAAGAACAAGCGCAGATCGGCATTCCCGAGCGGACGTGCGCGTCGATCACGTCACGCAGAGTGCCGCTCGTCACGAATGGCTGATCGCAAACCATCACCACGAGCGCGGTGAGATGAGGCGTCCCGGCGAGAGCATGAGCGACTCCCGCGCGAATCGAACTGCCGATGCCTCGATGCCATTCCAAGTGATGAAACACCCGCACCGGAAGTGCACTGACCTCCTCCTCGATTCGTCGCTTTTCCTCGCCCGCAACAATCACGACAGGTAAACATCCCGCACCGCACGCCGCGAGCGCTGCGCGCCGCACGAGAGTCTCGCCGCGATGAAGCAGCAGTTGCTTCGGTGCGCCGAGCCGGCTCGATCCGCCCGCCGCCAGCACCACGGCTCCGATCATCATGCCAGCGCAAGCGCCACAATCCGTGGCGAGTGAATCGGAGCTTTCCGATCGCGCAACGACTGCGCGGAAGCTGCCGCAAACACCGCTTGGATTTCCGCGACGATCGCGAGAGCAACCGTTTCCGGAGCGTCCCCGCCAAGATCGAGCCCGGCTGGTGCGAAAAGATTCGGCACGGCCGCAAAGCCTGTATCCATCAGGTCTCCGAACAGTTGCTCCCGCCGGGCACGCGGACCGATGAGGCCAATGTATCGCAGTCCGAGTGGTGCCAAGGCGCGGAGAGCGGCGAAGTCGCGTCCGTAGTTGTGAGTCTTCACGACCGCGGCGGTCCACCAGTCGTACGATTCATCGAGGTAACTCGCATTTTCGACGCAGAGCACGCGCCAGCCGAGCGCGTCCGCCATTGCTCGCACCGCGTTGCTTTCGGGCCCATCACCGATCACGAGCAACTGGGTCGCAGGCTCGACGCGTTGGAGCAAAACCCCCTCCCTCTTGACATCATCGAAGGCGACACGGCTCCCGCATTCTCGTGCAAACGCTGTGGCAATCAGGCACGGACGCCTTTCCTCGAATGCGCATGACAGCTCCTCGAGAAAATCGGCGCGCGCCCGCTCGACCAAAATCTCAATCACTCCGTTGCAGCCGAAGCGTTTGCGCGTGTCGAAAGTCAGCGTTTCGGGAGAGCCGGTAAGCAAAACCTCGCGTGCGTGCTCCGCCACCTCCTGCTCGAGGCATCCACCGCTTAGCGACCCCACCGTGCGCCCATCACCGGCGATCAGCATCCGCGCACCCGGTCGCCGGTAGCTCGAGCCCCTCGTCTGCACGAGCGTCGCGAGCGCAAACGCCTCGCCGGGACGACGGCGATACTCTCGAACGATGTCGCCGATTTCCTTCATCAGATCAGCTTGTCGAGCGTGATCGGCAAATCGCGCACGCGTTTTCCAGTGGCATGGAAGACCGCGTTCGCAATCGCCGCTGCTGTGCCGGTGATGCCGATCTCGCCCATGCCGCGCGCGCCCATGGGGTTGAATTGGTAATCGGGCTCGCCGACGAAATGTACGTCGATGTCGATGATGTCGGCGTTCACCGGGAGGTGATATTCGGCGAGGTTCCGGTTCACCGGCAGGCCGGTGGCGGGATCGTAAATCGTCTCCTCTTCGATCGCCATCCCGATGCCCATCACAACACCGCCGAGGATTTGGCTGCGCGCGGTTTTCGCGTTGATCACCCGCCCGCAATCCATCACCGAAACGATGCGTGTGACCTGCACGCGCGGCAAATCGGGATCGATCATCACCTCGCAGAATTGGGCGCCGAACGATTGGAACGCCACGTCCGGTTCTTTCGTCGGCGGTTTGAAACCGCCGTTGCCCTCGACGAATTCCCTCCCCGCGCGTTGCAGGAGTTCGGTGAGAGAATCCGATTTGCCCGAGCCATCCGACGCACCGAGTCGGGCCGGCTCAGCGAGTTCGATCTTGTCAATATCGACACCGTGCAGGGGTGAGCGCGTATCTGCAGTTGCGAGGTTCGCGAGCTGCGTTTTGAGATCGTCTGCGGCCGCGTAAATGGCGGAGCCGACCGTTGCGGTCGTATTCGAGCCACCGGCGACAGGGCCGAACGGGAGGTCGGAATTGCCGAGCTCAAACGTCACTTTTTCGAATGCCAAGCCGATCGCCTCCGCGCTAATTTGCGCGAGCACCGTGTAGGCTCCGGTGCCGATATCGTGCGCCGCACATTGCACAAGCGCCGTGCCGTTTTTGTGCAAACGGATGCGCACTTCAGCCGCCATTTTGTATCCGGGATACGTCGCCGTCGCCATGCCCCAGCCGACGAGCAGCCCGTCCTTTTTCATTGAGCGCGGCTCCGGCGTGCGTCGCACCCAGCCGAACTTTTCCGCTCCGAGCTGATACGCCTCTCTCAAATGCTTCGTGCTCCATGGCACGCCCTTGATCGGATGCTCGTCGGCGTAGTTCGCGAGCCTCAGCGCGATCGGATCCATCTTCAACTCGACCGCCAGCTCATCCATCGCGCACTCCACCGCGTATGTCCCGGGGCACTCGCCCGGCGCGCGCATGAAGGTCGGCGTCGCCACATTCACGGTAAATACGGTTTCATCCACCGAGATCGCCGGACTGCCGTAGAGCACGCCTGTCGAGCGTGCCCCGCAGCTTTCCACAAACTCGCCGACGCTCGATTGCAGCGTCTCCGTGCGGTGCCGGATCGCGCGCAATTTCCCCTCACGCGTCGCTGCCAGCGCGATCGTCTGCGTGGTCGGCGTGCGGTGCCCGATTCCGCTGAACATGTTGTGCCGGGAAATCGCAAATTTCACCGGCGCGCCCACTGCTTTCGCCGCCATCGCGGCGAGAAAAACATGCGGCCACACCGCGCCTTTGCATCCAAATGCGCCACCGACGAATGGACTGATGACGCGAACATTTTCGAGCGGCAAATCAAACGCCTGCGCGAGTTCGTCCTGCACGCCTTTCACATATTGCGTGGCGTCGTGGACAGTCAGACGATCGGGCGCGACCCACTCCGCGACTGTCGCCGACGGCTCCATCGGATTGTGCGTCTCGGTGGGCGTCTCGTAGATGCGCTCGACGATCACGAGCCCCGCTTCCTCCATTGCTTTCTCCACGTCCCCTTTTTGCAATTGCACCGGCTCGCCGTTGTTTTCCTTCGGCTTTTTGCCACCGCCGGGCGCTTGTTTTTGGGTCAAAAGCGGTGCGTCTTTCTCATACGAAATCTCGATGAGCGACGCAGCGTAGCGCGCCTGCGCGAGCGTCTCCGCGACGACCAGCGCGACGTACTGCCCGCCGTAGTAAATCCGGTCGTCGCTCAACGGCAGACGGGACTCGTTCAAAATCCCGCCGCCGCTGTTCTTACGCGCCTTGGGCTGATCGAGCTTCGGCCTGCTCTGGTGCGTGAGTACTGCACGCACGCCGGGCGCATTTTCCGCACGGCCTGCGTCGAGTTTTCGAATGCGCCCATTCGCGATGCTGCTCGTCAGCGCGAAGGCTTGCAGCACGCCGACCGGGTTGAATTCCGCCGCGTATTTTGCTGCGCCGGTAACCTTGAGCCGGCCATCGACGCGGTTCAACGGCTTGCCGAGGATGCGGGGGGAAAGTGCTGGCGTACTCATGCTTTCGCGGCGGTTTCGGTGAGCGCTCGGACGATCGTGCGGCGCGCGAGTTCGATTTTGAAAGTGTTGTGCGCGTAGCCTTTCGCGCCCGCCAGCGCGGCGGTCGCAGCGGCCTTGAATGCCTCCTCGCCCGCGCTTTTTCCCGCAAGCATTTCCTCCGCTTCCATCGCGCGCCACGGCTTGTGCGCCACGCCGCCCAGCGCGATTCGCGCGGTCTTGATTTTGCCGCCGGGCTCCAGGTCGAGCGCTGCCGCAACGCTCACCAGCGCGAACGCGTAGCTCGCTCGATCGCGCACTTTCAAATAGTGTGACCGCGCCGCGAACGGATGCGAGGGCAGGTCCACGGCGGTGATGAGTTCATCCGCCGAGAGGGTCGTCTCGATCTCCGGCGTCTCACCCGGGAGCCGGTGAAAATCGGCCATCGCGATCTCGCGCTCGCCGCGCGGTCCGCGCACGCGCACCACGGCTTCGAGCGCCGCGAGCGCCACGCACATGTCGCTCGGATGCGTGGCGATGCACTGCTCGCTCTGGCCGAGGATCGCGTGGATGCGGTTGAAGCCGTGCAGAGCGCCGCAGCCGCTGCCGGGCACGCGCTTGTTGCACGCGGGAAAAGCGGGGTCGTAGAAATAGTAGCAGCGCGTGCGCTGGAGCAGATTGCCGCCGGTCGTCGCGCGGTTGCGGAGTTGCGGGCTCGCGCCCGCGAGCAGCGCTTCACTGAGCACGGGGAAAGACTTCACGATGAGCGCGTGCTCGGCCACGTCGGAGTTGCGCGCGAGTCCGCCGATGCGCACGCCTTTTCCCTCCGGCAGCTCCTCGATCGCGGCGAGCGGGAGGCGGTTGATGTCGATGATTTTACCAGGGGTCTCGACGCCCATTTTCATGAGGTCGAGCAGGTTCGTCCCGCCGCCGAGCAGTTTACCATTCGGCTTCGAAGCGAGTTCCGCTACTGCCGCCGGTGCATCGTCGGCGCGTGAATAGGCGAAAGGATTCATGCTAGGGGAACGGTCTTGGCTTTTGCGTCGCGGATCGCCGCGAGGATGTTCGAATAGGCGCCGCAGCGGCAGATGTTACCGCTCATCCACTCGCGGATTTGCGTGTCGTCGGTCGCGTGCCCTTCCTTCAAGAGAGCGACCGCCGAGCAGATTTGGCCTGGCGTGCAGTACCCGCATTGGAAGCCGTCGTGCTCGATGAAAGCCGTCTGGACCGGGTGGAGTTCATCCCCTTTCGCCAACCCCTCGATTGTCGTGATTTCCTCACCATCGTGAGTCACCACGAGACTCAGGCAAGAGTTGATCCGCCGTCCATCGACCAGCACCGTGCAGGCCCCGCACTGGCCGTGATCGCACCCTTTTTTCGTGCCGGTCAGCGCGAGATGTTCCCGCAGTGCATCTAGCAACGTCGTCCGCGGATCGAGCCGCAACTTGGTTTCCCGGCCATTGATGACGAGCCGCACATCGACCAGCATTCCATTTTCTTGCGCTGTGGACTCCGATCCCGACGCCGCGAAAAGATGCGGACCAATGGCAACCGCTGCGCCTGTCCCGGCGACCTGCTTTAGGAATTTCCGACGCGTGGCGGGATCACCGAAAGTGAGCTGTTCGTCGAGCTCGCTTTCATCGGGAAGAGGTCGGGAGTCGTCGTGCATCTCGTTGGATTGGACGAACAAAAATCGCGACCGCGATGCTCGGCGGACGGGTGAAATTTTTTGCGAGCGACCATCAGGGGCTTCCGAATACCGTGCGTCACTAGAAATTCACGCGTCCGTCTGCGCTCCTCCACCGACCCACCACATCGTCGAATTCGGAAGTCACCATCCGATCGGCCATGACCAAATACCGCAAATTTCAGTGCCCGCGATGCGGCCAGAAGAGGACCTTCCGTCGCCCCGGCATCAATCACCTCCACCACTTCGCGCTCACCGCCGTCACGCTTGGTCTGTGGAGCATTTGCTGGGTTTCTGTCGCCATCTACAGGTCCTTCAGCCCGTGGTGCTGCCGTTATTGCTCGCACGATCGAGCGGGAAATCTGCCGCCCGAAGATCCCACCCGTCCCTCCAATCGCGAAGTCCTCCCCGCTCCCCGTCGTCGCGCTCCGAGGCCCGTCGCGTAACGCGTCGGGTTTTGAAGTCTGTCGCCGCAAAAAAAAACGCGCCTCATCGGAGAAATCCGATGAGGCGCGCTGTTGCTAAAAGGTTCTACTTCTTGTCCGCCGGCTTCACATCGGACGGTTTTGCGGAGGTCGCATCCGCCTTTTTGTCTTTGGCGCCGATGATGACTTTCGTCGCTTCCCATTTGCCCTCGCCTTGCTTGATGCGCGTGCCACGGACCACTTCGTCGGCCTTGATGTCCGCGAGAGTCCCGGCACTGCCGTCGGCTTTCTCGATCGTCGTTTTGTCAGTCACGCTGAAGACGTTTTCTTTCCCGTCTTTGTTCTTCGTGGTGAAGGTTTTTGCAGCCGCATCGACGCTCGCGACTTTGGCTTGGTAAGGTAGCGCTTTGACTGCCCCGACGGCTTTTTCTTCCGCCGCCGCGGGCTTCGTTGCAGCGGGCGCAGCAGGCGCGTCGGCTTTTTTCTTGTCGGCGGCAAATGCGCCGAAGGGGGCCGTGATGGCGAGTGCCGCGATCACCGCTGGGAGGATACGTTGTAGTTTCATGTTTGTGCTTTCCATTTGGAGGTTTGACCGAATTCGATCGGCAACCACTGCCGACCTTTCCCCTGCCACTAATGAGACGAGCGCTAACGGTCAAGCCGCCATTCCGAGCCGTGATTTTGATGCCACGGAATTGGCCGTCTGAAACTCCCTCGCGCACCGCTCTCGATGGCGGCAGAAAGGACTTGAAAACCAACATTTGAACTCGAATATCCCGCCCCGAAAATGTCCGAACCCGACCTGCGCACAGCCATCAAGGAAATGATGGTCGAGAACCTCATGCTGAAAGTGACGAAAGAAGAGATCGCCGACGATCTGCCGCTTTTCGGCCCCGACGGTCTCGGGCTCGACTCGATCGACGCGCTCGAACTCGTCGTCTCGCTCGAGAAGAAATTCGGCGTCAGTGTGCCGAATTCCGAGGCCGCGAAGTCCGCTCTCGCAACCGTGAATTCGATCCACGACTACGTGGTAGCGAATCGGAAGTAGTTCCGACAGCAGCGTATCCTCACTCCGTTTCCGATGCGTTGATCGTGTCGATGATGAGCCGAAAGCGCCCAAAATTCTTCCTGCACGGCGTAAAGACGAGGCGCGGCAGGTCGGCGAGTTCGGGCTCGTTGTGCTCCTCGGGCAGCGCGGCGGATTGACTGAAAGTTGTGCCCCCAAGCAGGTCGGCGAACTGCTCGTTTAACGTGCCGACAGCAGCATCGGTGAGCTTTTTCTCCAGCCGAAAAACCAGCCGCCGCCCGACCCAGCGATACGAACGGAAGACTCGGTAGAACTGCTCGATCTCCGCGACCGCGCCCTCCACGTCGTGCGCAACTTTGAAAAGATGGAAGTCGTCTTTCGAGACGAGGCCGAGCTTCAAAAGATAGTCGCCGAGGAAGGCGAACCAAGTCTCCCAATACCGCCCTCCCGGCTTGTCCACGAGCACGACGGGCAGGATGCGCGCCTTGCCGGTCTGCATGAGCGTGAGGACTTCAAAGCCTTCATCCATCGTGCCGAAGCCGCCGGGAAAGAGCGCGACCGCATGCGTCTCTTTCACGAAATTCAGCTTCCGCGTGAAGAAGTAGTTGAAGTTGATGAGCTTCTCGTCGCCGTCAATCGTCTCGTTTGCGCGCTGCTCGAATGGAAGTCGGATGTTCAGCCCGAAGCCGTTCTCCCGCCCCGCGCCGCGCTGCGCCGCGCCCATGATCCCGTCGCCCGCGCCCGTGATCGTCATGTATCCGATCTCGCGCATCCGCCGCGCAAATTCCTCCGCCTCGATCGCCTCCGGCTCTGTCGGCAAGGTGCGCGCGCTGCCGAAGATCACGACCTTTCTCCTATCCCGATACGGCGCAAAAACGCGCGACGCATATCGCAGCTCATTCAGCGAGCGATTGAACAATTTCAGGTCCGCGACGCTGATCTTGTCGCGCGACATTTTCAGCGCGGTCACAATGAGCTGCTCGATCATTTCGCACGAAGTCTCGCATCCAAAATCCGCAACGAGTTTGCGGATGCGCTGGTCGATCGCGGGATCGCCGCAGGAGCCGCGTTGAGTCGGGAGTGCGTGGATGCCGCCGCCGGTAAAATCGTGCAAGTGTGTTGTGAGTTGGGAGTTGAGAGATGAGAGTCGCGGCCCTAAAACCGCGCGCCTTTGCTACCGCTCCACACTCAACTCTCAACTCCCAACTTTCCAAATGATCGTCGTCATCCACCCCAATACACCGCGCGAAAAAATCGACGAGGTCATCGCTGAAGTGAAAGCGCTCGGATACGATCCGCGCCCGATTTTCGGTACAGAGCAGACGATCATTGCGGCGATCGGCGACGAGCGCACGCAGCACACGCTGGAGTCGCTAAGTGTGATGCCGCAGGTGGAAAAAGTGCTGCGTGTGCAAAAGCGCTACAAGCTCGTAAGCCGCGAATCGCATCCGGCGAATTCGATCGTGAACGTCGATGGCGTCGAGGTCGGCGGGGTGAAATTCACGATGATGGCGGGCCCATGCTCGGTGGAAAGTGAGGAGCAACTCATGAGCACCGCGCGCGCCGTGAAGGCCGCGGGCGCAACGATCCTGCGCGGCGGCGCCTACAAGCCGCGCACGTCGCCGTATGAGTTTCAGGGGCTGGGAAAAGAGGGGCTGCGGCTGCTGCAGGTTGCCAAGCAGGAGACGGGGTTGAAGATCATCACCGAGGTGCTCAGCGAAAATGACGTCGATCACGTCGCCGAGTCATCGGACATTCTGCAGGTCGGCGCGCGCAATTCGCAGAACTACCAACTGCTTATCGCGTGCGCCCGCAGCGGGAAGCCGATCCTGCTGAAACGCGGGCTCAGCGAGCGAATCGAGGAGTGGCTCCTTGCCGCCGAATACATCCTCGCGCACGGAAATCCGAACGTGCTTTTCTGCGAGCGCGGCATCCGCACATTTGAGACTTACACGCGCAACACGCTCGATCTCTCCGCGGTGGCGATCATCAAAAAGGAGTCGCACCTGCCGGTCATCATCGACCCGAGCCAGGGCTGCGGGCGCGCCGATCTCGTCCGCGCGATGTGCGGCGGCGCAGTCGCGATGGGTGCCGACGGCCTCCTCATCGAAGTCCACCCGCATCCTGCTGAAGCACTCAGCGACGGCCAGCAACAAGTCGATTTCGACGGCTTCAGAGAGCTGATGACCGGCCTCGGGCCGCTCCTCACCGCGATGGGACGGACGGTGTAGCAGCGCGGCTTTTCGGCCATGCTGAATTGGATCTGGCTCAGCTTCCTGCTCATCGCCGTGCTTGTCGGCGGGTTCACAGGAAAGCTGCCAGCGATGACGAACGGAGCGTTCGACACCGCCAAATCGGCAGTGATGGAAATCGCGCTGCCGCTGATCGGGCTCATGGCGATTTGGCTTGGAATCATGCGGCTCGCCGAGCGATCGGGGCTTGTCCAGAACATCGCGCGCGCGCTGCGTCCGCTCATGCGCCTGCTCTTCCCCGAAGTCCCCTCGGAGCACCCGGCAATGGGCGCGATGGTGATGAACATGGCCGCCAACATGCTCGGCCTTGGCAACGCCGCGACCCCGCTCGGCCTCCGCGCGATGGAGCATCTCGAGCGACTCAACCCGCGCCCCGGCACCGCGACCAACGCGATGTGCACCTTCCTCGCGATCAACACCGCCTCGATCCAACTCGTCCCGACCACCGCGATGAGCCTGCTCGCCGTCGCCGGCTCGAAAAATCCCGCGGCAATCGTCGTCACCGCATTTCTCGCGACCTGCTGCGCCGCGTGTTCCGGCGTGCTCGCCGCGAAAGTCCTTGAACGTCTTCCGATTTTCCGCCTTTCCGCTGCCGCGGAGAAAACCGCCACTGTTTCTGCCGAAGACGCCGCTCCAATCACGCAGATGGAGATGGAGAAAATCGAGCCCACCGCGCTGACGCTCACCGGCCGCATCATCCTCGCGCTCTTCATTTTCGCCTTCGCCGGAATGCTCGTGCTCCTCGCCTTTCCCGACGCGATCGCTGCGCTGCACGCCGGCATTTCCATGCCGCCCGCGCCGGAGATCATGAATGGCAAGCCGCCCTTCCTGCGCGTCCTCTTCTCCATCTCGATCCTCGCAGTGCCGTTCCTGCTATCGTTCTTCCCTCTCTACGCCGCGCTGCGCGGAGTGAAGGTCTATGAGCAATTCGTCGAGGGCGCGAAGGAGGCATTTGGAGTCGCGCAGCGCATCATCCCTTTCCTCGTCGCGATGCTCGTCTCCATCCGCCTCCTCCGAGATGCCGGCGTTATCGACCTCCTCACGCGCACTCTTCAGCCCGCGCTGAACTTCATCCATTTCCCCGCCGACCTCCTGTCGATGGTGCTCATGCGTCCGCTCAGCGGCAGCGCCACGCAGGGCATCTTTGTCGAACTCATCAACCGCCTCGGCCCCGACACGCTCGTGAGCCGCATGGCCGGGACCATCTACGGCAGCACCGAGACGACCTTCTACGTCCTCGCCGTCTATTTCGGCTCCGTCGCGGTTCGCAAAACCCGCCACGCCGTCATCGCCGGCCTCACCGCCGACACCGTCGCCGTCATCGCTTCGATCACCATCTGCAGGCTGCTCTTCCGGGGAAGTTAATCCGCCGGCTGGGCTTGGGCGGTAAAAATCAGACCCCTTAAAACTCTCCACCTTCGCGCCATCACGCCTTCGCTGGTAAACACAGTCACGGCGCTTTTTGCGGTGCTGGTATCAACCCGGACTTCTGGAGCGAGGCCCTGCCAGTGGCGCTCTGAAAAAAATCGAAAAGTGTCTTGATCGCGTCGGCCGGATGATTTCCCGCGACCAGAAAAACCGGGCGCATAATCGGGTAATTCCCGGTCTCCACATCCGCCTCGGTTGGTTGCACCACTCGACCGTCCGGCTTCTTGATTCCCAACGCGAAAGAACTCTTCGCGTTTGCATAACGCGGCGCAATCACCGTCATCGAGCCCGCGTTAAACTCCACCGAATCGCGCGCATCCTCCGGCGTCGGCACGATTTCGAAATCCCCGAGAGGCGCATTCCGCACCTCATCGTAGAGCCAAGTCGCAAATTCCTCCCAAGCCCCGTATCCCGACTGCGGGCGGTAAAATTTGATCTCGCGATCGTCCCCACCGACCTGCTTCCAATTCCGAATCTTTCGCTCAAAAATCCCGGTCATCTGCTCGCGGGTCAAAGTATGCACACCCGAGAGCCAGACATCCTCCGCGACGACCAGGGCGAACACCTCCGAGCCAATCCGCAACTCCTCGAATCGCCGCGACGGAAAAGTAGCGCGGTCTTCTGCTGTCAGCGCGCGACTTGTCACGGCCACATCGACATTTTCGGCACCTACGGCAGCGATCGCCTGGCTGCTTCCCGCACCAACGAGCATTTTCAATTCGACGCCTGTTTCCGATTTGAACTCAGACGCCGCAGCCCTGACGGGGATGGTCGCGATGACGGAACCCTGCACGCGCAGCGTGTCCGCACCGCGCGCCGATAATGTCCCAGTCAAAAGGACGGTGGCGACGAAAGCGGGAAAGCAGCTCGCCTTCCTGAAGCGGGGCATGGGGATGGAGTCACTCATCAAATCCGCAAATTCTAACGATCGCCAGCCGCGCGTCGAGTTCAGGAGGTCCGTAACAAAGAAAAAACCCGCGCTGCGCATCGGGGAATGCGCAGCGCGGGCTCGAGGAGGAAAGCCACTGGGGGGCTTTCGACAAAATGATTACCGCTTCGAGAACTGGAAGCGTTTGCGCGCGCCAGGCTGACCGGGCTTCTTGCGCTCGCGCATCCGCGAGTCGCGAGTCAGCAAGCCCTCGACCTTTAAAGCACCGCGAAGCTCGGGATTCACCTCGATGAGCGCGCGGGAAATCGCGAGCCGAATCGCGCCGGCCTGGCCATTGACTCCGCCGCCGTGAGCATTCACGGACACATCAAACGCGTTCGGTGTCTTCGCGACCTCAAACGGGCTGAGCACGGTGTTCTGCAAATCGACCGTTTTGAAATACTCGTCGAACGGTTTGCCGTTCACTTCGATTTTCCCCGTGCCAGCCGACATCCGGATGCGGGCGACTGCGGTCTTGCGACGACCAGTGGTGATGAATTCTTGGGACATAAAAACGTGCGAAACTACTTGATCTCGGCAATTGCGCGGGGTGCTTGCGCCGCGTGCGGATGATCGGAACCGCGATAAACTTTGAGCTTCGTGAACGAAGAGCGACCGAGCCGGTTGTGGGGAAGCATCCCTTTCACAGCGTGCTCGATTAGCAATTCCGGCCGACGCGCGCGGCGCGCCTTGAAAGTCTCGGTGTGATGCCCGCCGACGAAACCGGAGAAGCTCATGAACGTCTTGTCAGTCTCTTTCTTGCCGGTCACGCGCACTTTTTCCGCATTTATCACGATCACGAAATCGCCGGTATCGACGTGATTGGTGACGATCGCTTTTTCTTTCCCGCGCAGCAGATTTGCGGCTTTGACAGCGACGCGCCCGAGCACTTGATCGGCAGCGTCAATGACCCACCATTGGCGGTCAACTTCGTGTGTTTTTGCGGAAAATGTCTTCATGAAATCCTAGCTTTTGGTCGGAAAAGGGTGCGCAAGCTAGTGAGGTCGACAATGTGTGTCAACGGATTTATCGGAAAACCTCAACCGCTCGCAAAAGACCGTGCACACAGTATTTGCGGTCGCATTAGTTGCCTCGGGCTTGACCCCGCCCCCGCCCATCCCGACGCTCCGCCGCTCATGTCGCTCCTGACCCCGGCAAAGCAGTCCGCCACACGCTGGCACGAAGTCCGCACCGCCGACGGCACGCCACGCGAAATCTACGCAAAGCTCCTCCGAGACCTCACCGAACTCGCACCTGCCGACGTGCGCGCGCTCGAAGATCGCATGGCCGCCACTCTCCGCGAAATGGGCGTCACTTTCGACATCATCCGCAATGATCCGTGGGGCCGCCGCCCTTGGACATGCGACCTGCTTCCGCAGATTTTTCTCGGCGAAGAATGGGCGCGTATCGTCCGCGGTTTTCGCCAGCGGCTGCGCGCGTTCGAGATGTTTCTCGCCGACGTTTACGGGCCCCGCGAAATCCTCCGCGCAGGCGTCGTCCCGGTGCAGACCGTTCTCGGTAGTCCGCATTATCAAAGCGCGTCGATCGGACTTCCGCGGCCCCGGAATGCTTATCTCCACTTGAGCGGACTCTGTCTTGCTCGCGACGCACACGGCGCGCTGCAGGTGAAGCAACAGCATTTTGGACACGCCACCGGCATCTCCTACATGCTGCAAAATCGCCGCGCGCTCGCCCGCATCGCGCCCGAGTTTTTCCAGGACGAGCCGGTCCAATCGCTCGCCGAATCCTCCCTCCTCATCCTTGAGCAACTCCGCGAAGCCGCCGCGTCTTTTGGGGGCGAGCCGACCGTCGTCCTCCTCTCTCCAGGCGCAGGCAGCGCGGTATCGTTCGAGCAGAGTTTCCTCGCGCGGCGAATGGGCATTCCGATGGTCGAGGGAGGCGACCTGCTCGTCCTCGACGACTGTGTCTTCCTCAAAACCGTGCGCGGCCTGGAGCGCGTCGAGGTCATCTGCAATCGCGTCCCCGACTCTTATCTCGACCCTCTCGTCTTCCGCCGCGACTCACTCCTTGGCGTCCCGGGTCTCGTGCATTGCCTGCGAAAAGGGACCGTCGCGCTCGTCAATTCCGTCGGCAGCCAACTCGCCGACGACCGCACGCTGCTCGCATTTTCGCAGCAAATCATCCGTTTCTATTTAAATGAATCGTCCGTCCTCCCGACCGTGCCCACACGCTGGCTCGGCGATATCGACCAGCGCGAGGAGGTGCTGGAAAAGCTCGACCAATGGCGCATCCGGCCGGTCGTCGGCGACTGGCGTGGCGATGTCGCATCGCTCCGGAAGCAAGCACCCATCAGCGAAAGCGACCCGGCCTTCCTCGCGGAGGTTCGGAAAAATCCCGCGCGCTTCGTCGCGCAGCCGAGCGAGCAGGGCGCGGCCACGATCTGTTTTTCAAATGGCCGGCCCGTCGAATTTTCGCAAGACCACCTCGTCTTCGCGGTCCGCTCCGGCGCGGAATTTTCAGTCCTGCCCGGCGCGCTCACTCGCGTGCATTCGAGCACCGATGCCGTTGGCGAATTCGGCGCCGGCTGGACCAGCAAAGACACGTGGATTCTTCCCGATGAGAACACCGCGCCGCTGATCCCGACCATCGGACATCGCGTGCCCGATGCCCACCTTCCGCCGCGCCAGGTCACGAGCCGCGCCGCCGAGTCATTCTATTGGATGGGCCGCTACCTCGAGCGCGCGCATCACCAAGCATACCTCATTTCCGTCGTCGAGACGCTCGAGACTGAGGAGCTAAATTCCGCCGAGCGAAAGCACTATCGCCCCATGTGGAATAAGCTCCTGCCGCCAATCGAGAAAAGCAGCGGCACGAGCCGCCGCAGCATCTCGAATCGCATCGACCGCTACCGCCTCGTCCTGCTCCCGGAGCCCGGCTCCGTCCTCACAACCTACCTCCGCGCCATCTCGAATGCCGAGTCCGTGCAGGACAGCCTCAGCCCCGAGGCATGGGCCACGCTGAACAACCTCCGCAGCCGCCTCTACCGCACCCCATTTCGCGAAGCCGTTTCCGAGCTCGAGGCCGTCCGCATCACACGCCGCGTCGCCGATTTTGCCACGCAGATCATCCCGCAGTTTTTCGCTATCGCGGCGAACACCATGCTCGCCGACGACGCTTGGCGCTTCTGCGAAATCGGAAGAATGCTCGAGCGCGCGGTGATCACCGCGAACTCCGTCCTCTCGATCAGCGGCACACTCACCTCCTCGCCCGCCGGCAATCAGATGCACAGCTCCGAGATCGAGCTCAGCGCATTCCTCCGCCTACTCGGCACGCGCGATGCCTACCGCCGCATCTACCAAATGCGCGCCACGCCCATCCACGTCCTCGAGCTACAAATCCAGCATCCGCAGGTCCCGCGCAGCCTCCGCCACTGCTTGGAAAAATGCCGCGAACTCCTGCGCGCATCCATCGCCGAGGAAACGCTCGCCTCTGCAAAAGCGCCCGCCGCGATGGACGACCTCATCCGCGAGATCCGACGTATCGACTGGCGAAATTTCGTCGCTCTCCCGCGCGACGAAGACCCCGCGCCCGACTCCGCAAAAGCCCCGCGCCAGCCGCGTCCTGCCGAACTCGAACCCCTGCTCCTCCAGCTTCTGAACCGCACCCGCGACCTCCACACATCGATCGCCGACAGTTTCTTGAATCACCAAGCCCGCATCGCCCAAGTCACCCAGCCGCTCCTCAGCGGCCTCTAAGTCTCGCAAAACCGGTGCGCGCAAGCATCGCTCTATTTTTAGAATCTGCCGAAATCCCAACTCTCAAATGACGCCCCGCCTTTCTCCCGAGCAGCTTCGCAGCTACCGCTGGTTCGGCCCGAACGACCTCCGCAGCTTCGGCCACCGCTCCCGCGCGCGCCAGATGGGCCTTGGCCCCGAAGACTGGCAGGGAAAGCCAATCATCGCGATTTTAAATACGTGGAGCGAACTGAACCCGTGTCACCTCCACTTCAAAATCCTCGCCGAGCATGTGAAAAAAGGCGTCCTGCAGGCCGGCGGAATGCCCGTCGAGGTGCCACTGCTTTCGCTCAGCGAGAGCTACATGAAGCCGACAACCATGCTCTATCGCAACCTCCTCGCGATGGAGACCGAAGAGGTCATCCGCTGCCATCCGATCGACGGCTCGGTGCTGCTCGGCGCGTGCGATAAAACCACGCCCGCGCTCATCATGGGCGCCACCTCCGCAGAGCTGCCGTTCATCTTCGTCCCCGGCGGCCCGATGCTGCGCGGGAACTGGCGCGGGCAGGTCCTCGGCAGCGGCTCCGATGCGTGGAAATATTGGGACGAAAAACGCGCTGGAAATCTCAGCGAGGAGGCATGGTGCGAAATCGAGGACGGCATTGCGCGGAGCCACGGACATTGCATGACCATGGGCACCGCCTCGACCATGACCGCCATCGCCGAGACGCTCGGCCTCACGCTCCCCGGCGCGTCGTCGATCCCTGCCGTGGACATGGCCCACTGGCGCATGGCCGCCGCATCCGGGCGGCAGATCGTCGAGAATGTCTGGGCCGATCTGCGGCCCTCGCAAATCCTCACCGTCGACGCATTTCACAATGCGATCGTCGCCGACATGGCCGTCGGCGGCTCTACCAATGCGATCATCCACCTCATCGCGATGGCCGCCCGTGCGGGCGTAAAATTGCCCCTCGAAAAATTCGACGAAGTCTCCCGCGAAACCCCGCGGTTGGCTGATCTCCGGCCCGCCGGCCGCTTCCTCATGGAAGACTTTTACTTTGCCGGCGGCCTCCGCGCATTGCTCGCGCAGCTCGAAAATTCTCTTCATCGCGACACGCTCACCGTCAACGCTAAGACCCTCGGCGAAAACCTCGCGGGCGCCGAAATCCACAATCCCGAAGTCATTCGCCCGCTCACCAATCCGTGCGCGCCCGAGGGCGGCACCGCCATCCTCCGCGGCAACCTCGCGCCCAGCGGCGCCGTCATCAAACACGCCGCAATGGAGCCGCGATTCATGCAGCACACAGGCCCAGCACTCGTCTTCACCGACTACAACGACCTCGCCGCGCGCATCGACGACCCCTCGCTCGAAGTCACCGCCGCCTCCGTCATCGTCCTCCAAAATGCCGGCCCCATCGGCGCGCCCGGGATGCCCGAGTGGGGCATGTTACCTATCCCGAAAAAACTCCTCGAAGCCGGCGTCCGCGACATGCTCCGCATTTCCGACGCCCGCATGAGCGGCACCAGCTACGGAGCGTGTGTCCTCCACATCGCCCCCGAATCCGCCATCGGTGGCCCGCTCGCATTGGTGAAAAATGGCGATCTCATCACTCTCGACATCCCCGCCCGCCGGCTCGACGTGCAGCTCAGCGACAATGAGCTCGCCGCCCGCAAAGCCTCATGGACACAGCGTCCCCGGCCCACGCGCCGTGGATACCTCTCGCTCTTTCTGAATGAAGTCACCCAAGCCGACGAAGGCTGCGACTTCAAATTCCTCCACGCCGAAGACGCCACCGCCGAACCCGAAATCCACTGACCCAAATGAAAACCACCTTCACTCCCAACGACCTCCAGACATCCATCATCGCCGTCCCGCCACTCTGCCGCGACTCCGCTTTGCGCGTCGATGTCGCGGAAAATAGGCGCCTCATCCGCCACATCGAGGCCGGCGGCGTCTCGACGCTCCTCTACGGCGGCAACGCGAATTTCTACAACATCGCCCCCACCGAATACGGCGAAACCCTCGACATCCTCGAAGCCGCCGCCGCGCAAGACACATGGGTCATCCCCTCGGTCGGCCCGTATTTCGGCACGATGATGGACCAAGCCGCGAGCCTCGCGCGCCGCAAATTTCCCACCGCGATGATCCTCCCGACCATCGCCGTCAGCTCGCCGGAAGGCGTGCGCGTCGCCGTCATGAAATTCGTCGAAAAGGCCGGCATCCCCGCCGTCCTTTACATCAAAGACGCCGGATACGTGACCCTCGAAGTCGTGAAATCCCTCGTCACCGCCGGCGTCATCTCGTGGATCAAATACGCCGTCGTCCGACCCGACCCTGCTGAAGATCCCCTGCTCCGCTCGATCGTTGAAAGCATCGACCCCGGGCTCATCGTTAGCGGCATCGGTGAGCAGCCCGCGATCAAGCACTGGAGCGGCTTCGGCATCCGCGCCTTCACCAGCGGTTGCGTCTGTGTCGCCCCACGCCGTTCGCAAGAAATGCTCCACGCGCTGCGCTCGGGCGACCTCGACGTCGCCGAAGAGATCCGCGCCCGTTTCGAACCCCTCGAGGCACTCCGCAACACCCACGGCCCCATCCCGGTCCTCCACCACGCTGTCGCCGCCGCCGGCATCGCCGCTACCGGGCCCGCCCTCCCCCTCCTCTCCGACCTCGACGAAGCCACAAATACAAAAATCGCCGAAGCAGCCCGCACCACTCTCGACTGGAACGACGCATAGCCGCACGGCTTCGGGGAGCGCGCTACCCCTCCAACTCCGGCACATCCACCCACGCCCGCTTCTCCCAGCTTTTCAGTCCGAGTTCCGCAAGCTGCACTCCTTTCGCCCCCTCCAGCAGCCCCCACGGAAACGGCTCGTCGAGCACGACGTGCCGCAGAAAAAGCTCCCACTGCACTTTGAACGCATTGTCAAAAACTTGGTAGTCGGGCACCCGATTCCACCCGTCGGAAAAGTCGATCGGGCTGTCAATGTCCGGATTCCACGTGCATCGCGGCGTCGCACTCGAGTGCTGTACCACACAATCCCGCAAGCCCGCCACCGCACTCCCGCGCGTCCCATCGACCTGCAGCGTCAGCAGATCATCCCGCCGCACGCGCACGCTCCAAGACGAGTTGAATTGCGCGATCACCCCGCCCTCCAGCTCGAACGTCGCATACGCCGAGTCATCCGCCGTGCAGCGATACGGCTTCCCATCTTCATCTCGCCGCTCCCGCACATGCGTCGCCCCGAGACAGCTCAGTGCAGTCACTTTTCCAAACAGATTATCGAGCACGTATCGCCAGTGGCAGAGCATATCCACGATGATGCCGCCGTCGTCCTCCTTCCGATAATTCCACGACGGCCGCTGCGGCTCGACCACATCCCCCTCGAAGACCCAGTACCCAAATTCTCCACGCACGCTCAGGATCTCGCCGAAAAATCCCGAGTCGATCAGCGTCTTCAGCTTCACCAAACCAGGCAGCCACAGCTTGTCCTGAACGACCCCGTGCTTGATCCCCGCGCGCTTTGCCACTTCGTAGATTTCAAACGCCGCCGCCGTGCTCACCGCCGTCGGCTTTTCGCAGTAAACGTGCTTCCCCGCCGCGATGGCTTTTTTCACCGCATCGGCCCGCCGCCCTGTCGTCTGCGCGTCGAAATAGATCACGTTCCTCACATCCGCGAGTGCCGCATCGAGATCGGTCGTGTGCCGCAAGCGCGCATCCATCGTCGCGAGTTCCGCGAGCTTCGCCGCATTCCGCCCGACCAGAATCGGGTCCGGCATAATCGTCTCGCTCTCACTCACGCGCACCCCGCCCTGCCGCATGATCGCGAGGATCGAGCGGATAAAATGCTGATTTTTCCCCATTCGTCCCGTGACGCCATTGAGGATGATCCCGACCGTGTGCTGCTTCATTTGATGAGGTTGAGAGTTCCTAGTTGAGAGTTGAGATGCGATGAGAAGTGAACGCTCCGAGCGTATCTCGCTCAACTCTCAACCAACCAACTCTCAACTAATCCTCATCCGTGCCCCACAGGTGCTCCTGCGTCCACTTCGATTCGTAGAGTTTGCACAGTCCGATCGCCGGCGCGACCCCGCCCGTGAACGACGCCGCCGTCGTGTATTGCTTGTCCTCGTCGTACGTGCCGACGGCAATGACGACGTGCTCGAAATGCTCGCTCAGCGTTTCAAAAACTCGGTCGATGGCTTCCTGTTGCGATTGGTTCATGGCTGTGGATTACGTGGATGGTGGCGCGTCCGTGCATTGCGGCCAGGCGCCCACGGGAAGCGGCGGCGCATCGGCTCCGGCGCGCGGCAGCGTGCCGTCGAGCTCCTGCCGCCAATGCGCCACGTCGCCCGCGGGTCCGTAGCAGTAGATCATGCGGAGCGGCGTGTCGCCCGTGTTCGTGAGCTGATGAAAAACGCCCGTTGGAATGTAAATCATCTGCCCGCCCTCAACCGTCTGCCGCTCCTCGCCGAGACACATTTCACCCGTCCCTTGGACGATAAAATAAACCTCTTCCTGCTCTTGATTGTGCCACGGCACCTGTCCGCCGCGCGGCTCCAACACTACATTCCCAATTGCAAAATTTTGCGGCTGAATCGGCGCCACACCGCCCGCAAGATTCTGCGTGCGACGCCCAGCGGGATAAGTGCGACCGGCAATCTGTGAGAGATCGGAAACGAGCATGGCCTACTTTTCTAACGGCCCGAAAAAGGTGAGATAGACCCCACCATCGAGCACGCGCCCGACGTAAAGCGCCAGCTCCCGCGCGTGATAATCGCCCCACATGCTCGACTCGCCGCACGGCACCTTCCGACCCGGCGCGATGTAATCCCAGCCATTCGGCCGATGATAAACCGAGTGCAGCAACAGCCCCTGATGATTCGGATCGGTGCTCAGATATGCCTCCGAAAAAAGCGTGTCCGCGATCGTCAATCCCGCGTGCCAGAAACGCCCGGCATCGCCATTCAATCCGCGTTTTCTCAAAAAATGTCCGAGCCGCAAAAGCCCCTGCGCCGCAATCGCCGCCGCCGAGCTATCGACCGGTTCGTGCTCGTTGAAAGGCTCCGCCGCTCGGTCGAGATAATTGCCCATCTTCATCAGCCCCGGCGCGCCCGTATCCCAGTACGGCACGCCATCCGTCGGCGTGTTCTCGATGTAAAAATCGCACGTCGCTTTCGCCGCGTTCAGCATCACTGCCTCGACCGCCTCTCGCCCGCCGACCCGCTCCAGCGCTTGATCCGCAAGCGTCGCGATCCATTCGAGCTGCTCCGCAAAGCCGCACATGATCCACGCCAGCCCGCGCGTCCATGTGGTGAACGCCGAATAGCCCTGCTGCGAGTTCGGGCACCGATGCGTGCCATCGTTCACATTGAAAATGCTCTCGTGCGCCACCCTCCCGCGCACGTCGTACGCGTCGCGCTTCGACCCGTAATAAACCGCCCACTTCGCAGTCGTCCGCGCGTGCTCGACGAGCCGCCGGAGCAGCGAAACTTTCTCATCCCGCTCACCCATGAGCACGTGCCCGAGCTGATGTGAAAGCGCTAGCGACCGCAGCGACCGAATCGTGTCGGCAAAAAGCGAATGCGGCCCATTGAACGAGTGAATGAACCCTTCGCCATTTGAAAGATGCGTCCAGCGCGTCGCCTGCACCGCGCCCGAGCATTTCAGCGCGAGCTCATAAAGCTGCCGCTCCCGCTCGTCCGCCGCGATGCGCCCCTCGCGCATTAGCCGCCACAAATTTCCGTACGTGCTCACGTTATTGAAGCCGTGATCGTGCACGCCGGTGTGCGTGATGTGATGCGCCATCCGCTCGATCGTCCTCTCCCGACCGAGTCGCAAAAACGACTGCTCCCCCGTCGCGTCGAATTGCAACAGCGCCGAGCCATACACGAATCCCTGCGTCCATTCCGTCCACCCGCGCGCCGTGTATCTGCCCGCGACCGTGAATACCGGCGTCGCCGCGCCCGGCTTCTCATCCGCGTCGATCGACCAGATTTTCGACGCCGAATGCTCCCACACCCGCCGCGCCTTGCGCTGCAAATCTTCGGGCCGCAAATCTTGGTTGATCCGGATCATTTACAGCGTCCTCAAATGGAACCCGCCATCGACGTGAAACACCTGCCCGGTCGAGTAGGGAAAATGTCCGCTAGCAATCGCGGTCACACATTTTCCGACATCGTCCACGCTACCCCAGCGATTGATCGGCGCAAATCCGCTCGCGAAAAGCGCGTCGTATTTCGCTTTCACCGGCCCCGTCATGTCCGTGTCGATCACGCCCGGCTGAATCTCGAAAACGCCGATCCCAAACTCCGCGAGCCGCACCGCGAAAAGCTTTGTCATCATCCCGATGCCGGCCTTAGTGATGCAGTAATCGCCGCGATTCGTGGAGACGGTGAATGCAGAAATGCTCGACACATTCACCACCGCTCGCGCGACTCCGTTGTCGATCGCGGGCGATTCCACCATCAGCTTCGCCGCAGCCTGCGTGAGGAAAAACGGCCCGCGCAAATTCACCCCGACGACGGTGTCAAAACTCTCCTCCGTCGCATCGAGAATGTCAGCGCGCCCCGGAGATGTGATGCCCGCATTGTTCACCAGCAGATCGAGCCGCCCAAATTTCGTCCGCACGAAATCTACGACGCGCGCGCGATCTTCAGCGACCGAAACATCTCCCTGCACGACCTCAACCGCCGCCTCATTCGCGCCCACCTCCCGGCATAAAGCGCGCGCGTCTTCAGCAGCTTGCGCATTAACCGCAAAGTTCAAAACGAGGTCATGCCGCCCCGCACGCGCGAGCGCGAGCGCGATCCCGCGACCGATGCCGCGCGACCCGCCGGTGATGAGTGCGACCCCGCGCCTCATCGCGAAATCAAGCCGTGGCCGACGCGGCGATTTCCTCACCCACCATGTAGCGGATGAAGCTACGGATCGTCAGTCTCTCACCGAGCGCCTTGCTCTTTTCCTCAAGCAATTGGCTGATCGACTGGTCTGGGTTCTTGATGAACGACTGATCCATCAAGCACGACTGGCTGTAAAATTTGTCCATCTTCCCATCGACGATTTTCTCGATGATGTTCGCCGGTTTTCCGGGCGGCACCTGCCCGCGATAAATCTCGCGCTCGCGATCCACCAGCGCCGGTGGCACCGCCGACCGATCGACGCTCACCGGATTCGCCGCCGCGATTTGCAACGTGATGTCCCGGACGAGCTGCTTGAAATCTTCGCTCTGCGCCGTCTCGTCCTTCTCCGCGCCGACCTCAACGAGCACGCCGACTTTTCCGCCCGTGTGAATGTAGGCAGCGACGAGCCCGTTGCCCTTCACCTCGATCCGGTCATGCCGACGAATCCGCACGTTCTCGCCGATCTTCTGCACCGCGGCGACGCGATCGCTCTCGACATCCGCACCTGGCTGCGTCGCGAACTTCTCCGCGATCTCATCCGAGAACGCCTTGAAGCTGTCGTTTTTCGCGACGAAGTCCGTCTCGCAATTCACCTCGACGAGCACGCCGACTTTCGCACCCGGCAAAATCGCCTGCGCGATCACGCCGTCCTTCGCTTCGCGATCCGCTTTTTTCGCCGCGCTTGCCGCGCCTTTTTTGCGCAGCACATCGATCGCCGCCTCGATGTCGCCGTTGGATTCCGCAAGCGCGCGCTTACATTCCATCAGACCGGCATTGGTCTTTTCGCGGAGGGTTTTGACGAGTTGGGCATCGATTACGACAGGTGTGCTCATGGGATAATTTTTTGGCTTGTTGGGGTTAAAAAAGCAGAGACGAGAGCGGTACGCCCTCGTCTCTGCGGAAATGAAATGGACGGGGATTACTCGCTGACGCCGGCGAGTTCCGCCTGTGCCTTCCGCGCGCTCGTGCCGCCGCCCGAAACGATCGCATCGACAACCTTTTGAAGGATGATGCGGATCGCGCGGATCGCGTCGTCATTTCCGGCGATCGGGTAGTCGATCAGCTCCGGGTCCGCATTGGTATCGACGATGGCGACGATCGGAATCTTGAGGCGCTTGGCCTCCGCGACCGCGATCGTTTCGCGCTGCGAGTCGATAATGACCATCGCATCCGGCAACTTCTCCATACCGCGGATTCCCTCGAGATTGCGCTTCAGCTTCTCGCCCTCGCGACCCATCGCCGACAGCTCCTTTTTGCCCATCTTGCTGTAGATCGGGTTCTTCTCGATGTCCTCGATGTATTTGAGCCGCGCGATGCTTTTGCGGATCGTCGTGAGATTCGTGAGCGTGCCGCCGAGCCAGCGCTGATTCACGTAAAATTGGCCGCAGGCCTGCGCCGCTTCCTTCACCGCTTCCTGCGCCTGCTTCTTGCAGCCCACGAAAAGAATCTTGCCGTTTTTCGCGGACACATCGCTGAGAAACTTCGTCGCTTCATCGAGCTGCTTCACCGTCGCGCCGAGGTCGATGATGTAGATGGCGTTGCGCTTCTCGAAAATGAACGGCTTCATTTTCGGGTTCCACCGTTTGGTCTGGTGGCCAAAGTGGACCCCGGCTTCGAGGAGTTCCGTCATCAATTCTGTGGACATAAATAGTAGGCGTGCTTTTTGGAAAAGGGCGCGAAGTCTGCATCACCACCCCTTCGCGCGCAAGATAGATTTTGAGGTATTTTCCGTCTCAAAAATCGAGACAACTCAGGAAGTTCGGTTTCTAGAAATTGCCACTGTTAAAATCGGTGCCAATGAAGTCCGTGCTATTGAAGTCCGTGCCGTCGAAGCTGCTGTCTGTGGAGTCGGGCAGCGGCACAGTGCCACTCGGAACCGTCGGCGTTGTCGGCCTCACGGGCGTTGTTTCGACAGTCGTCGCGATCTCGATGCTGCCGGAAAGCTCGTGCCCGAGGAATATGCCGTGGCCCGCGGACTGGCTCTGCAACAGCACTCCGTTGAATTTCGTCCGCTCGCGCCGGTCGCTGCCCGAATGAAACCGGCCGCTGAAATAGCCGGTCTTCCGATCCACCTTCACACTCACCGCATCGAGATCGGTGTCGAGCACCTGAAACTTGTCGTTCTCCGAAACCCGCACCTCATGCGTGAAACCCGTAACATCCCCACCGCTCGCGGTGATGCTCGCGCGCGCCGCCTCGATATTTTTGCGTTGCAAAGACCGCTGATTTTTCTCCGGCGGCTCATACCGCGAACCACTCGCCGTGATGCTCGTGTCAAATCCATCAGGGAAATACTTCGAGCTGCTGCTCTTCCGAGTCCACTCCGCCGATCCCGAGATCGTGTCCCCCAGATTCAGCGTCCCGCTCAAAGTCGATCCGTGACGCGTGACAAATATCGGCATTACTGGCGCGCTCGACGTTCCTCCGACAAACGCGGTCGCCGAAAACTCGCGCCCGTCACCCATCCGTCCGCGCACCTTCGCCTTGCCGGACTCACGCACTTTGACGGTCATCCAGCCATGCCCCTGCGGCAGAGTGCTCGTGGCGGAAACCGCCACCCCAGTCGTTGTATCAGTGCCGCGTGTGGCGCTCGATCCCGGAGGAAGATCGACGGTGTAACGTCCCGCGATCACCACTCTTCGTTCTTCGGAAATGCGCGCAACCTCCACCGTTGCTGTCCACATTCCTCCGCCGAAAGTCGCTTTGATCGTGTTGCTCGCAGAGCCCAATTCGATCTCCAAGCGGATAGGAATGAGCTGAGCGCCCGACACCGCGTTGCCCACAAAAATCCCGGCTGAATCGAACGCGCCGAAGAGCCCGTAGCTACTCTTCCCGATCTTCAATTTTCCAGAAAATGCGCCACTCTGCAACACATCGAGCGCGAGGTATCCGACGACAGCCCCGCTCTCATCCTTCACCAGCGCACCGTGCTCGCCGGCGCCGCCTACAAATGGAGCCCGAACCGTGACCGTGGCCGTTGCCGCGCTGCCGAACCCATCGACCGCCGTATAACTAAAACTGTCCAGCCCCGCGAATGTTGCGCTCGGCGAATAAACCACCTGCTTTCCAACAATTGTCGCGACTCCCGCGCTAGGCCGGCTCACTGCACTCAACTTGAGCAAGACACCGTCAGGATCGGAGTCATTGGCCAGCACAGCGATCGTTACACTTTCCACAGTTCGGATCATGACCGAGTCGGCCCGCAGGACGGGGCTTTTATTGGTCGTGAAAAAGGTAGAGTCCGCGGTGGTAGTCGTCGTCGTCCCATCCGTAAAAACAAAGCGCTGATGGTAAATCGTATTCCCGGCGAGGCGCTCGAGTGTGGCCTCAACAGCCCGCGCAGCATCCGTCGAAGTAACCGCCACGGATGTTGTGTTCGAACCGTAGGCGATGGTCTTTCCATACTCGAAATAGACGGTGCCCGCCTGCCCGTCCGCAGTAAAAATGCTGTGCAAAGTGGCCTTCCCATCTTTGACGTTCGTAACCGCGGACTCAGAAAGCGTTGGTGCCGCAAAACTGGTCGGGCCGAGAAGTGCGATAACGCCGAGAATGATCGAGAAAAGGGAAAGGGCTCGTTTCATGGGGGAAGAACGCGAAGGGTTTGCAGATGCTCCGCCAACTTTGCCAACCAGCAAGCGGATTATAACGCGATGCTCACGCTACGCCGGCACGTGTCTCGACGAAACGCGCGTAGAGCCAGCAGAGATCGGAGAGCCGGTTGAGATAGCGCACGATCTCGGGATTTACCTTCGGATTCGCGGTGCCCATTTCGATTACCGCCCGCTCCGTCCGGCGGCAGACCGTCCTGGCGACATCCAGCGTGGCGCTCTCTCTCGTCGCTCCGGGCGTCGCCCAATGCTTGAAACTGATCTGATAGGACTTCTCCAACTCGTCGATGCGCGCAGTCAACCGGTCAACCATCGCTGTATCCACCAACGTAAAGCCCGCCACCACATAACGCTCGTGGTCTTCCGCCGCCGTTCCGATTTCGCCCATCAAAGTCACCAACTCCTTTTGCACCGCGAAGAGATGATCGGTGACAAACGCATCCTCGCAAAACGCTCGCACCATCCCGAGCGCCGCGTTCAATTCATCGCATGCGCCATTCGCAACGATTCGCGGATCGGTCTTCATCACACGACGCCCAAACATGAGCGCCGTCGTTCCATCATCCCCAGTTTTTGTAGCGATCGACATACAGCGAAACGAGTAGGGGTTGAGAGCGAGAGACTGGCTCTCGACCCCCAACCCCAAAACTCTAAACCTCGACGAGCTTAGCCGACCGCCGGCTCTGGCTCTTCAATGGTCTCAGGCATGTCGTCGCCGAGCGCAATGATCTTCACATCCTTGTGGCCGGGGAAGCCGGTGCCCGCAGGGATCAGATGACCCATGATGACGTTTTCCTTGAAGCCACGCAGATGATCGATGCGCCCGAGCGTCGCCGCTTCGGTAAGCACGCGCGTCGTGTCTTGGAAAGACGCTGCCGAGATGAACGAGTCCGTCTCGAGCGAAGCCTTCGTAATACCTAGCAGCACCGGGACAGCTTCCGCGGGTTTGCCACCTTTCTCGACTACTTCTGCGTTTTCCTTCTCAAACGCTAGCTTGTCGATCTGGTCGCCCCACAGCAGCGAAGTATCGCCCGGCTCAGTGACCTTTACCTTGCGCAGCATCTGCCGCACAATGATCTCGATGTGCTTGTCGGCGATCTCGACGCCTTGGAGGCGATAGACTTCCTGCACCTCGTTCACCATGTGCTCCTGAAGTTCCTGCGGTCCGCAGACATCGAGGATGTCATGCGGCGGCACAGGCCCGTCGGTGAGCTGCTGGCCTTTCTTCACAAAGTCACCCTTGAACACGATGATGTGCTTGTTCAGCGGCACGAGATGCTCTTCCTCGGCCTCAGTCTCAGGGTCTTTGACGATGATCTTTCGCTTGCCACGGACAGTGCCGCCGATCTCGACGTTACCGTCGATCTTCGCGATCTCCGCCGCGTCTTTCGGACGCCGCGCCTCGAAGAGTTCGGCTACACGCGGCAGACCGCCGGTGATGTCCTTGGTCTTCGCGATCTTTCGCGGCGTTTTGGCGAGCAAGGCGCCTGCTTGAACCTTCTTGCCTTCCGCAACAGTTACGTGCGCGCCAGCCGGAATCGAGTAACTCGCGATGACTTCCTTGTTATCGCCGACCACGACGATCTGCGGATGCAAATCCTCTTTGTGCTCGATGACTACTGTGCCCATGACCCCGGTCGCTTCATCCACCTCACGGCGGACAGTGACACCGCTGATCATGTCGCGGAACTCGATCTTGCCAGTCTTCTCGGTCAAGATCGGCACGTTATACGGATCCCATTGGACAAAGGTGTCACCTTTCTTCACAGCGCCACCATCGGGAAGGTTTATCACCGAACCGATGACCACGTTGTATTTCTCGATCTCCCGGCCTTCCTTATTGTGAACCGTGATGGAGCCGTTCTTGTTCAGGACGATCCAGTTTCCATCGAGCGCCTGCACCGTGCGCAAGTCATTGAAACGCACGTTGCCATCGTTCTTCGCTTTGATCACCGGCTGCTTGAACGTCTGTGACGCCGTGCCGCCAATGTGGAAGGTACGCATGGTAAGCTGGGTTCCAGGCTCGCCGATGGACTGCGCGGCAATGATGCCGACAGCTTCGCCGAGCTTCACCATCTGCCCGGTCGCGAGATTGCGTCCGTAGCATTTGATGCACGTCCCGCGCTTGCTCTCGCAGGTCAGCACTGAGCGGATTTTCATCTGCTCCACACCGATGCGGCTGATCGCATTCGCGGTTACTTCGTCGATGAGTTGGTTCTTCTTGATGAGCGCGGTGTTCGTCACCGGGTCCTTGATGGTCTCACAGCTCACGCGGCCATTGATGCGGGTCGCGAGTTCGACGACTTCTTCGTCACCCTCGTAAATCGACTTCACGATAATGCCGTTGACGGTGCCGCAATCTGGCTCGTTGATGATGACGTCTTGCGACGCATCGACGAGCTTGCGGGTCAGGTAGCCCGAATCCGCGGTTTTGAGCGCGGTATCGGCGAGACCTTTCCGCGCACCATGCGTGGAAATGAAGTATTCGAGAACGGTCAGACCTTCGCGGAAGTTCGACGTGATCGGGCGCTCGATGATTTCGCCAGAAGGCTTGGCCATGAGTCCCCGCATTCCCGCGAGCTGCTTGACCTGCTGGCGATTGCCCCGCGCGCCGGAGTCCACCATGAGGAACACAGGGTTGAGCTCCTTGCGTCCTTCATTGTGCTCCAGAGTCCGGAACATGACGTTTGCGATCTCCTCACCGGCGTGAGTCCAGATATCGATGATCTTGTTGTAGCGCTCACCATCCGTGATGATGCCGCGACGGTATTGCTTATCAACTTCGCCGATCTGCTTGTAGGCGCTGGCGAGTTCGACCTGCTTCTCCTTCGGAATAATCATGTCCTTGATTCCGATCGAGATGCCGGCGCGAGTCGCCCACGTGAAGCCCATCTCCTTCAAGTCATCGAGCATCGTGACAGTCGCCGGATGACCCGCCGCCTGATAGGTGCGAAAGATGATGTCGGAGAGCTGCTTCTTGCCGCAGGCTTTGTTGAAGAAGCCCACGCCCTTCGGCCAGATTTTGTTGAAGATGACACGCCCGGCTGTCGTCTCGATGACCTTTGCTTCGGAGTCGCCATAAACGCTCTTTTCGCCTAGATCGGGGTTCTTGTAGCGAATGCGGTCGTGGACTTTCACCGAGCCTTCCGACATGGCGAATTCCACCTCGTCGGCATTGGCAAACAAGGACAGGCGCTCTGGCTCCGCGGAGCCCACGAGTTTGCGTGGGTTCTGCGAGAGGTAGTAGCAGCCGAGCACGATGTCCTGCGACGGCGTGGTGATCGGCTTGCCGCTCGAAGGCGAAAAGATGTTATTCGGCGCGAGCATGAGCATCCGCGCTTCCATCTGCGCTTCGACTGAAAGCGGCACATGGACAGCCATCTGGTCGCCGTCGAAGTCGGCGTTGTAAGCCGTGCAGACGAGCGGATGAATGCGGATTGCTTCGCCCTCGATCAACTGCGGCTCGAAAGCTTGGATCGACAAGCGATGCAGCGTCGGCGCGCGGTTCAGAAGGACAGGGTGTCCCTTGGTCACTTCGTCGAGAATGTCCCAGACCTCCGGCGTCTGGCGCTCGATCATCTTCTTCGCGCTGCGAACGGTGTGGACGTAGCCCAGCTCTTTGAGCCGCCGAATGATGAACGGCTCGAACAACACGAGCGCCATCTTTTTCGGAAGACCGCATTGGTTAAGCTTCAACTCCGGCCCGATGACGATTACGGAACGGCCCGAGTAATCGACGCGCTTGCCAAGCAAGTTCTGGCGGAAGCGTCCGCCCTTACCCTTTAGCATGTCGGAGAGCGACTTGAGAGGACGGTTGCCCGCGCCGGTCACCGCACGGCCATGACGGCCATTGTCGAACAAGGCATCCACAGCTTCCTGCAACATACGCTTCTCGTTCCGAATGATGACATCGGGAGTCTTGAGAAGGAGCAGGTTCTTGAGACGGTTGTTGCGATTGATGACGCGGCGATACAAGTCATTGAGATCGCTCGTTGCAAACCGCCCGCCTTCGAGAGGCACTAGCGGACGCAGGTCCGGCGGGATGACGGGGAGCACTTCCAGAATCATCCACTCAGGACGTGTGTGGGAGTTGGCGAAGCCTTGCGCGAGCTTGAGGCGCTTCGCGAGCTTCTTGCGGATTTGCTTGGAACGCGTGGTTCCCATCATCTCCTCGAGTTCGACTTGAAGCTCGGCCAAGTCAGCGAGCGAAAGGAGTTGACGAATCGCGTCGGCGCCCATTCCGGCGGTAAACGTCTCGCCGTATTGCTCCTGGGCTTCGCGATACTCCGTCTCGGTCAGAAGTTGTCCTTTTTGCAAAGGAGTCTGGCCGGGGTCGATCACGAGGTAGTCCTCGTAGTAGATCACGCGCTCGAGCTGGCGGCTCGACATGTCGAGCATGAGGCCGATGCGCGACGGCATGCACTTGTAGAACCAGATGTGGGTGACTGGCACGGCGAGTTCGATGTGGCCCATGCGCTCGCGACGGACGCGGGCGAGAGTCACTTCTACGCCGCACCGGTCACAGATGACACCTTTGTGCTTGATGCGCTTGTACTTGCCGCACGAGCACTCCCAGTCCCGAGTCGGGCCGAAGATTCGCTCGCAGAAAAGGCCGCCCTTTTCCGGCTTGAAGGTCCGGTAGTTGATGGTCTCCGGGTTCTTGACTTCGCCGTGGCTCCACGAGCGGATGCTTTCGGGCGACGCGACGGTGATGCCGACTTGGTCAAAGCCGACTGCGCGTTCTTCGCCGATCAGTTCACGAAAATTAGTTTCGGACATAAGTTGAAATAGCTAGTTGGGACGAGGCGGTGAGTTACTGAAGGAGGCTGTCGGAAGTGTTGACGGGAGCTTTGCCGCCGACTTTCACATCGAGGCCGAGCGACTGCATTTCTTTGATGAGCACGTTGAAGGACTCGGGCGTGCCGGCTTCCAGCGAGTTGTCACCTTTGACGATGGACTCGTAGATGCGCGTGCGGCCTGCCACATCGTCGGATTTGACGGTAAGCAACTCCTGCAGCGTGTAGGCCGCGCCATAGGCTTCGAGCGCCCAGACTTCCATCTCTCCGAAGCGCTGACCGCCGTATTGCGCCTTGCCGCCGAGCGGTTGTTGGGTGACGAGCGAGTAGGGTCCGACAGCGCGGGCGTGAATCTTGTCAGCGACCAAATGGCCGAGTTTCAGCATGTAGATGTAGCCGACGACGACCTGCTGATCGAAAAGATCGCCAGTCCGGCCGTCATAGACGGAAGACTTGCCGCTCTCGTTGATCCATGAGTAGCCCTCGACCTTCTGAGCCTCTTTCATGTAGTCGAAGATTTGCTTCTCGTGAATGCCGTCGAAAACAGGCGTCGCGACCTTGAAGCCGAGCGCTTTCGCAGCGACTCCGAGATGGGTCTCGAGAACCTGTCCGACGTTCATTCGACTCGGCACGCCGAGCGGATTGAGCACGATATCGACGGGCGTTCCGTCGCTGAGGTATGGCATGTCTTCCTCGGGCACGATGCGGGCGACGACGCCCTTGTTGCCGTGGCGTCCTGCCATCTTGTCACCGACGCTGAGCTTGCGCTTGCTGGCGACGAAGACCTTCACCTGCTTGATGATGCCGGGATCAACGTCATCGCCGCTCTCGACTTTGTCCATCGAGCGCTCGTGCTCAAGTTCCAGCTCGGCGAACTTGTGCTCGAACTGGCCAATGATCTCGCGGATTTTGTTGCGGATCGGCGAAGGGTCGATATCGACGTGGTCATAGACGCCGGCGAGCTTTCGCAGCAGGGTCTTGGTGATCTTGCGGTTGGCAGGAATGATGATCTCGCCGGTCTGAGCATTGACGACATCGAGCGGGATTTTCTCGCCGAGAAGGATGTTCGACAGAGCTTCCGTAAGTTGCTCGTGCAGTTCGTCTTTCTTCTTGGTGTGCTCTTCGTCGATCTGCTTCGCCTGCCGCTTGGATTCCGCGGGAGAGAGCTTGATCTTCGTGATCTCTTTCCGGCTGGAGACCTTCACATCCATGACGATGCCGTAGGTGCCGGACGGGACGGTCAGCGACGTGTCTTTCACGTCTGCGGCTTTCTCGCCGAAGATGGCGCGCAGGAGGCGCTCTTCAGGTGCGAGTTCCGTCTCGGACTTCGGGGTGATTTTGCCGACAAGGATGTCCCCAGGTTTCACCTCCGCGCCGATGCGAATGACGCCGTCGGGGCCGAGATTGCGCAGCGCTTCTTCGCTGACATTCGGAATGTCTCGCGTGATTTCCTCGGGTCCCAGCTTGGTGTCGCGGGCTCCGATTTCAAACTCGTCGATGTGGATGGACGTGTAGATGTCTTCCTTCACCACGCGCTCGCTGATCGTGATCGCGTCCTCGAAGTTGTAGCCATTCCAAGGCATGAACGCGACAAGCACGTTGCGCCCAAGAGCGAGTTCACCCTTCTCGGTATTCGGACCGTCGGCGATGACGTCTCCTTTTTTGACCGACTGGCCTTTCTTGACGATCGGCTTTTGGTTCACGCAGGTGCCCGCGTTCGAGCGCAGGAACTTGCGGAGGTCGTAGAAGTAGATGCCTTCTTCCGGGTCGTGCTTGAGCTTCTTTTTACCTTCGGGAAGCTGGCCGTCCTTTGTGACGATGATGAGGTCGGCAGTAACACTCGCGACCTTGCCATTTGCCTCGCAGACAATGACTGCGCGCGAATCGCGTGCGACTTTACCCTCCATGCCAGTGCCGACGAATGGTGACTCGCTGATGAGCAGCGGAACACCCTGACGTTGCATGTTCGAGCCCATGAGTGCGCGGTTCGCGTCGTCATGCTCAAGGAAGGGAATCAGGCCGGCGGCGACTGAGACTAGCTGCTTCGGCGAGATGTCCATGTAGCTGACTTTCGCCGGCTCGACTTCCAAGAAGTCTCCACGGTATCGGACAGCGACTTTCTCGGTGGTGAAGTTACCCTTTTCGTCGATCGGCGAGTTAGCCTGCGCGACGAGGAACTGCTCCTCACGGTCGCCCGTGAGGTAGTCGATTTCGTCACTGACCCGGCCATTGACGACCTTGCGGTAAGGCGTCTCGAGGAAGCCGAAGTCATTGATCCGGGCATACGTGGACATCGAGCTGATGAGTCCGATGTTCGGGCCTTCAGGAGTCTCGATGGGGCAGATGCGGCCGTAGTGAGACGGATGCACGTCGCGCACCTCGAAGCCTGCACGATCGCGTGAGAGGCCTCCTGGCCCAAGGGCCGAAAGACGGCGCTTATGGGTAAGCTCGGCGAGCGGGTTGGTCTGATCCATGAACTGGCTCAGTTGCGAGCGACCGAAGAAGTCGCGAATCACAGCGCTGAGCGCCTTCGGATTGATGAGCTTCTGCGGCGTCATACCCTCGACATTCACGTCGAACAAAGTCATGCGCTCCTTCACCAAACGCTCGGTGCGGGCGAGGCCGACACGGCATTGATTGGCGAGCAACTCACCGACGGTGCGCACGCGGCGCGAGCCCAGGTGATCGATGTCGTCGAGCATCCCTTCGCCACGGCGCAGACCGATGAGATACTTCATCGCGGCAATGAAGTCCTCCTTGGTCATGATGCGCTCGGTGAGCGGGATGCTCAGGCCCATCTTCTGGTTGAGCTTGTAGCGTCCGACGCGACCGAGATCGTATTTTTTCGGATCGAAAAAGAGACGCTTGAGCAAGCCTCGCGCATTCGGAACCGTGGGTGGGTCGCCAGGGCGGAGGCGGCGGTAGATGTCCTTCAACGCCTCTTCCTCATCGTGCGCCGGGTCCTTTTTGAGCGCCTTGATGATGGTGTCGTCGTCCTTGGTATCGACGACCTGCACGTCTTTCACGCCGAGCGCGATGATCTGCCGGATGGTCGCCTTGGTCAGCGGTTCGAAGGCGCGCGCCACGGTGATTTCACCGTCGCGGACATCGGCGATGAGCACCTTGGTCGCAATCTCGTCTTCCGCGAGCGACTCGCTGAGCTTCAGCTTCTCGACGGCATAAAAGAGCTTGATGATTTCCTCGTCACTGCCGTAGCCGAGCGCACGGAGGAAGGTGGTCGCGAGGAACTTGCGGCGGCGCTTGCGGCGGTCAAGGTAGATGTAAAGGAGGTCGTTCGTATCGAACTGCACCTCGAGCCACGAACCGCGATCGGGGATGATGCGGAAGCTGAAAAGCACCTTGCCATTCAGATGAACTGACGACTCGAACGCGATGCCGGGCGAGCGGTGAAGCTGCGAGACGACGACGCGCTCGGCACCGTTGATGACGAATGTGCCCTGCGGCGTCATGAGCGGAATCTCGCCCATATAGACCTTCTCCTCCTTGGTGCCCTTCTCCTCCTTCAGCGAAAATGTGACGTGCAGCGGCGCGCTGAAAGTCTGGCTCTCGCGCATCGACTCGCGGACATTGAGCTTCGGCTCGCCGATCTCGTAGCTGGAAAAATCGAGCGTGACTTTTTCGTCGTAGCTTTGGATCGGGAAGACCTCCTTGAAGACGGCCTGCAAGCCCATTTCTTTGCGCTTGCTGAGCTGCACATTCGTCTGGAGAAACTCGACGTATGAGTTGAGCTGGACCTCGATGAGGTTTGGTGGGTCGATGACCTCGCGGATTTTGCCGAAATACTTTCTCTCTGACATGACGTTGGGTAGCTCGTTGCTGCGGTTGTTTCGATCATGGCCCGGCCCCGCATCGCAGCGTGCGGGATGGGCCGTAAAAAAATTTCAGAGACACCGTGCCCGGACACGAAACGCAGAGGCGCAGAAACGCAGGGGGGTAAAAAACTCCTCTGCGTTTCTGCGTCTCTGCGTTGAAAATTCGGTCCGGGCGGCGGCGGCGGTCAAAGAAAAGGCAAGTCCGAAATTTTGGTTTTCGGACAAACGGGACGCGGACTCTCGGGGAGAAGTTGCGCCTCCGCAAGAAAAAACTTGCCTTATTTTTTGGAATTCATCCGCGAGCGGCGGAAATGAACGATTGGAGCAGGTCGGCTGATTTTACCCCGGGCGCATCTTCCACCCCACTGGCGACATCGACTGCGTACGGGCACACGGCGCGGATCGCGTCACCGACATTCGACGGCGTGAGTCCTCCAGCGAGGATGAGATGCAGCCTCGGGTGCCGGCGGGCTAGCGCGGTGGCGAGCGCGAGATCGAGGCTCGCGCCGGTGCCGCCGAATGCGTCAGGGACATGAGCGTCGATGAGAACGTGCTGCGTGGAAAAGTCGGCGGCGGTGTCGATGGCTGCGGCGTTTGCGAGGCGCAGGGCCTTGATAAATGGCCGGCCTTCGCGCGCGAATTCAGCGCAGTACTCCGGATCTTCGTCACCGTGGAACTGCACCATGTCGATGGCAGAATGCGCGGCGATGCGGCGCGCCTCGGCAATTGGGAGGTTCACAAGAACCGCGATCTTCGACACAAACGGCGGGAGGTCGCGAATCCACGCGGCGTTTTCGTCGAGCGAGATGAAGCGCTTTGAGCCGGGAAAGAGGTTGAACCCGAGTGCGTCGGCACCGAAGTGGATCGCGCAGAGTGCATCGCCGAGGCGGGTGATGCCGCAAATTTTAACGCGGGTGCGGGCGCTCATGCGGGCTGTTCTTCGGGAAAGTGAAAGCTGGGCATGGCCTCGACGAGCTTCACGATTCCTTCGCCCCATTTGTGCTGGATTTCGCGAAGGAACGGGTTGCCGTCGCCGATGCGGCAGCGCTGCTCGACTCGCAGCGAATCGGCGCGATACGCAAGGACATCGAGCGGCGGGCCGACGGCGACATTGCTCTTCATCGTCGCCTCCATCGAGATGAGTCCGAATTTCACCGCCTCGGAAAGCCGCGTCTCGTAGGAGAATCCGCGGTCGAGAATCGGCTTGCCGTATTTGGATTCGCCGATCTGCAGGAACGGCGACTCCTTGTTGGCCTTGAGCGAATTTCCCTGCGGATAGACGTAGTGAATCTCGTGCGCTTGGCCGGCAATCTGGCCGCCGACGAGGACGTTGATATTGAAGCCGAACCCATCCGCCTCCAGCGCCGCGCGGTCGAGCCGATCGACCTCGCGCACTTTCGACCCGACGTATCTCGCGGTCGCGAAGAGGGTGCTCTGGTTCATTAAATGCGCGCGGCTCGGGTCTTGTTTTCCGAGGGCGATGTCCTCCTCGATGAGCGCCACGACGGACTGCGTGAGCGAGAGGTTTCCCGAAGTCATGAGGCACAGCACCCGGTCGCCGGGCTCGTCATAGACGCGCATTTTCGGACGGATGTTGATGTTATCCACGCCCGAACTCGTGCGCGAATCGGCGACAAAAACGAGGCCTTCACGGCAAAGGAGGCTGAGGCAGTAGGTCATTGAATTTAGGAAGTAAGATTTAGGATTTAGGATTCGCGCGGCTACGCGCGAAGGGCCGTCTGCGCTGCTTCGAGCGGCGGTGTCGCCTATTCGATCACCCGGCCTTGGACGGGTTTGATCGGTTGCTCGTCGAGCGTTTGAGAGCGGGGATTTCCGCGGCAGGTCGTGATTTTTAAATGACTGTCGCCCGTCTTGAGGAAGACGCTGAGCGACCAGTTCACGATGCTGACGATGAGCGCGCCGAAGAACGCCTGGCCGAAGCCCGCGACGTGAAAGCCAGAGACGAGTCCGGCGACGAACCACAGGAGTAGCGCGTTCACGACGAGGATGAAAAGGCCGAGCGAGAGAAGAATGAATGGCAGGCTCAGCAGCAGGAGCACGGGACGCACGAGGGCGTTCACGATGCCGAGCAGCAGCGCGACGGTGATGAGCGCACCGGGGCCGGCGTATTGCATCCCGGTGAGATTCGCGGCGACGGCGACCGCGATCGTCGTGATGAGCCAGCGCGTGAGAAACAGTTTCATTCCCGCGAACGATACCCCGCCGCCGCGCCTTTCCAAGCCAGACGAATCGCCACGCACTTTCCGCTCGCGACTTCCTCCGCGCTGTCTCATTGATTTCCCCATGCCCACTCGGTTTCCCCTCCTTTTGAAAATCGCGCGTCTTTGCGCCATGAGTTCGATTTTGCTCGTTGCAGTCTGCGTTTACACCGGATGCAGCACTACCCCCCCTGTACGCCTCGTCGCGACCGATCCATATGTCCTGAGCAGTTCTGTCTCTTACGATCCGCATGGCGACGATTCCGGATACACCTATCACCACGATCGCGGCGCACTCCGCCGCCGCGACACCGTCACCGAGATCGACGAAAAACGCGTCGTGCAATACGAACGCTAGGCTTGAAAATCCCCCGCTCCGGCGGCATTTTTTAATGTGCGCGGGCGCTGCAGAGTGGCGCCGATTCACCACCAGCAATAACCTCCCGCGCCGCTTCGCTGCTTATGTCCACGCCAGACTCCCCGCTCAACGAGACCGCCACCCACACGCACTGCCCGCTCTGCGGCGCCGCGCTCGATCCAGCCTCTCAAAATGAATGCCCGAAGTGCGACTGGGTGCTCGGATACCGCCGCCGCGAAACCACCGACGCCGGCTCCGTGCGCGACCGCCTCGCGGTCCTTTTCAGCATCGTCCCCGGCCTCGGCCACATCTACAAAGGGCACCGCCTCCTCGGCGCGATCCTCATGCTCGGCAGCGCCTTCGCATTTTCCGCGGCATCGCTCGCCGGCTTCGCGAGCGCGGGCTGGGGCCTGCTGCTCATGCCGTTGTATTGGATCGGCGTCATGCTCCACGCGTATTGGCTGGAAGATCTCGCCGCCGTGAAGCCGACGCCGTAGCCGCCCCGATCCTCGATCCCGCCCGGCGCTCCACCTTCACCCACCGGGCTCACCGATCCCGGCGACCACGCGGCCCACAAAGGATTTGCCGCGCCGCCGCGCTTCCGCTGAATTCCCCGCCCCACCGGCCGCGTTCGCCGCACAGTCCGCTCTACACTTTCACAAAAAAACAAATGCTCTCCGCTGGAATCGTCGGCCTCCCAAACGTCGGTAAATCGACCCTCTTCAACGCCGTCACGCGCACCCAAAAAGCGCAGGCCGCCAACTACCCCTTCTGCACCATCGACCCGAACGTCGGCGTCGTCACCGTCCCCGACCCGCGCCTCGCCGTCCTCAGCAAACTCTCTTCCTCCAAAAAACTTGTCCCGGCCGCCATCGAATTCGTCGATATCGCCGGGCTCGTGAAAGGTGCCAGCGCGGGCGAAGGCCTCGGCAACAAATTCCTCAGCCACATCCGCGAAGTTCACGCCATCGTGCAAGTCGTCCGCTGCTTCGAGGACGACGACATCCACCACGTCAGCGGCTCCGTCGATCCCGTCCGCGACATCGAAGTCATCAACACCGAACTCGTCCTCGCCGACCTCGCCGCCGTCCAGAAGCGCACCGATCGCAACACCAAACTCGCCCGCTCCGGCGACAAACAAGCCAAGGCCGAAATCGCCGTCTGCGAGAAACTCATCCCCCACCTCGACCAGGGCAAACCCGCCATCACCCTCGCCCTCAGCGACGAAGAGCAGAAAATAGCGCGCGACTTCTTCCTCCTCAGCAGCAAGCCCACCATCTTCGCCTGCAACGTCGCCGAGTCCGACCTCGGCGTCGTCTCCGCCCTCGTCGCCGCTGCCGGTGAAAATGAAGGCGCCCTCCCGTCCGATGCCGTCGAGCTCACCCCCGCCGCCATCTTCGTCAAAGCCGTGCAGGACTACGCCCGCGCCCACTTCGCCACCGAGGCCGTCGTCATCAGCGCCCAGATCGAGAGCGAACTCGCCGAGCTCGCCGACGAAGAAGCCGCCGAATACCTCCGCGGCCTCGGCGTCGCCAGCAGCGGCGTCGGCTCCCTCATCCGCGCCGTCTATCACCTCCTCGGCCTGCGCACCTACCTCACCACCGGCGAGCAGGAGACCCGCGCCTGGACCATCCGCGCCGGCGACAAAGCCCCCGCCGCAGCCGGAGTCATCCACAGCGACTTCGAGCGCGGCTTCATCGCCGCCGAAGTCGTCCACTTCGACGACCTCATCACCCTCGGCAGCACCGGCAAAGCGCGTGAACTCGGCAAACTCCGCATCGAAGGAAAAGAATACGTCGTCAAAGACGGCGACGTCGTCGAATTCCGCTTCAACGTCTGAGCCGCCAATCCTCTCCGCGTGGGCTGTCACGCGCGGAGCGGTCCGCTGCCGCGCATGGTCAGGCGATTGCCCGGATGAGAGTTGGCTGACTTACCGGGTGTTAGCGACGGCGACCGCTGCGGTCTTAATCGTCATGGCGCGTAGTTCTTCAGCGCGGTCTTGGAGTTGACCGTGCAGGACTTCGAGCTGTTTGCGCTGCTCGTCGGACTGAGTGGTCTCGGTTTGGAGTTTCAGGGCGAGGTCGAATGCGGCCATTCTGAGCTTCTTGTATTGCTCGATGGCCAACTGAACGTCGGCCTGCTGGAATTGCTGTTCGACGGGGATGGTTGTCGGGGTCGCATCGGCTGCCGTAAGGCGAGCGCCGAGGAGTGAGATGATGAGGGCGGCGGTTGCGATGGTGGCTTTCATTTTATTTTGGCTTCTTGGTGGACTGGTGGCGGAGAGATTCGTTCATCGCGCGGGACGCGCCGGTCACTGCGGCCAGTTCTTCGCTTTTCTGCGGAAGCGCCAGAAGCTGTAAGCCAGAATGGACAATGCGGTGGCGCAAATCGGAATGAGAAAGAGATTCATTCGATCGATGAACAACCGGGGCCCATCTCCAAAAGTGAAAACCATCGTCAGGACAAACAAACTCAAAGCCACCACGATCCAGCAAGCGATCTTGAATCGTCTCACCTCATGTGGGGGAGCAGGCGGGGCGGGAGATGGAGAATTCATGATGTGATGAGGTGTTGAGTATTCGTGACGCTCGGATCCGTGCGCTGCAACGCATGGTAATGCGCCGGATCGGTTAGCTAAAACCTTTTGTCCAACTTTACGTTGCGAGCGCTGTTACGCTGGCATGAAAAACTTGCTCCTGCCCCTCCTCGCCATCCTCGGTCTCCTGGTATCCGCGCAAAATACGCTTCTCGCGGAGCCACCGAAAATCGACCAAATCATCGACACGCTCCATGCCGCAAAGGAAGCGAAAGATCCGGTGCCTCTGCTGGAAAAAGCGCGCGGGGAATTATCCAACTTCAAGCCCGCGGGAAACACGGCTGGGATGGGACGGAAGAAATCCGCTGGAATCAAGGCCGCGGCGCACGACGACAAGCACGACGCCATGGAGGCGATTGGCGATGCGATCGATGTGGCGAAGAAAGGCGGCGACGCAACACCGAAGATCACCCACGCTATTGCCCTCGTGCATAAGTCGGGCGACGGGAAGAATTGAGATGCCGCGACGTAGCGACGTCTAACCGACCCCAAGCTCAGCGACTGCGGAGGGCGGCGGGGTAGCTGCATGGCGGCGGAAGGCGGCGGCGGAAGCAGGTGCCGTGACGCACTGAGCGGTTCGCAGCCCATGATTTATGCGCGCTTGAGCTCTTCGACGTTGGCGATCATGCCGATGACGCTGTATTCGCGGACTTCGGGGGTCTTGGGGACGGCGAGGGGGTCGTCATCGTCGAAGGGGAATTGGGTGCGGCTGCCGGCGGCGGTCATGTCGGGCGTGTAGGTGTCGGGGTCCACTTCGATCTCGCTGCCGATGGCTTTCACGGCTTCGCCGATGGCGGGGGTGTAGTCGGAGGCGAAATGTCTTTCGACGACGATTTTCAGCGGCGGTGTCATGTGGGAACAATGAGCGTCGAATCCGATCCGGGTAAAAATGCTGCTGAGGCTACAGCGACAGGGGCTGACCGGGGGTGGGGATGATGACTTCGGTGCCGGGGAGGTCGGCGCTGAGGGTGGCGCGGAACCATTCGGCGGCGGAGGGGTCGCCGTGGACGAGGAGGATTTTGCGGGGGCGGACGCGGTTGGCGTAGGCGCGGAGGGATTCGCGGGAGGCGTGGCCGCTGAAGGCGAAGGATTCGACTTTGCACCGCAGTTCCTGCGGCGGGAAATCGGGGCTGACTTGGACGAGGTCGCCGGGGGCTGCAGCGCGGATTTTTCCCGCAGGGGAGGCCGGGTCGGCGTATCCAACGAACATGAGGGACTGCGTGGGGTCGCTGAGGATGTGGCGCGCGACGGTGTTGGAGATGGTTTTCTCGGTCATCATGCCGCTGGAGAGGGCGTAGACGCGCTCGGGTTTGATGGCGAGCATCGCGGCTTCCTGGCCGCCGACGACGAAGGGGGCGACTTCGTCGAGGAGCTGCAGGCCGGGGTGCTGGCGCGGGGCTTTGCCAGCGAGGCGGTCGGTGATTTCGGTGACTTTCGCGCCGAGGCCGCCGATGTAGATGGCGCAGTCGCGGGCGAGGAGGCCGCGCGTTTTGAAGCCGTGAAACATGGCGAGGAGCTCCTGCGTCTTGCCGAGCGCGAAGAGGGGCATGAGGACGCCGCCGCCCCCGGCGAATGCGGTCTGGATGGCCTCGGCGAGGCGGAGCTCTTCGGCGGCGCGGGTGTAGCCTTCGGGCGCTGCGTGGTCGCCGCGCGTGGTCTCCATGATGAGCACGTCGAGGGGCTCGTCGGGGAATTGCGCGGCCTGCATGAGGGTCTGGTCGTCGAAATTGACGTCGCCGGTGTAGAAGATGGAGCGGCCTTCGGCGCGGAGGAGGACACCGGCGGAGCCGAGGATGTGGCCGGCATCGAACAGCTCCAGCGAGACGTCCGCCGTCTCGCTGACGCCGAGCCTTTCACCCGAAAGATCGAACCGCTGGCGGAGTGGCACGGGCAGCCAGCGGCGCGCGCAGCCGTCGAGTTCGCGATGGGTGTAGAGCGGGTAGGAGGTGATGCCCTCGTCGCGCTTTTTCATCATGACATTCACGGAATTGTGGAGCATGGCCTCGCTGAGGGCGCGGGTGGCCTCGGTCAGGAAGACGGGGGCGCGCGGGTGGCGGCGCATGAGGACCGGGGCCGAGCCGACGTGGTCCTGGTGCGCGTGGGTGAGGACGATGGCGTCGAGGGAGTCGTCGTCGATGAGGGCGTGGTTTGGGAGGCCGGCGTCGCCCTCGATGCGGGGATGGGCGCCGGAGTCGAGGACGACGCGGCGGCCTGCGATGTCGAGGAGGTAGGAGTTCGCGCCGATTTCGACCGCGCGTGTGAGGTTTGTGAAGGTAATCGGCATGTCCAGGCGGACGATGCGGGACATCGGCGGGAATGGGAATGCGGAACTCCGCGCGCGGGCCGCCGGGCACTCATTTTTGGGCCACCCGCATTGACTTCAAAGTCGCCGCTCCTATTGTCCGCGCGGTGAATAAAGCCGCGAAGCTCGAACCTGCGATCGACAAAAATCAGTCATTAAAAACCACGTTCGAGCTGATTAATTCGCAGCTCTACTCGGTCGAGGAACGCATCCGACAGCAAGCGCGGGCGTTCGATCCGGCGGTGGAGGGATACGTCGCGTATGCGATCGAAAGTCACGGCAAACGTCTGCGCCCCGCGCTCGCGCTGCTCGCGGGCGGCGCGACTGGAAATATCTGCGCGGGACATTTCGACCTCGCGGTCGTCGTCGAGCTCATCCACGCAGCGACGCTCGTCCACGACGACATCCTCGACGGCGCGGACAAGCGGCGCGGCCAGCCGACCGCGAATGCCAAGTGGGGCAACTCGATCTCCGTGCTGCTCGGCGACTGCCTTTTCGCGCACGCGCTGAAGCTCTCGTCGAACTTTCCGAATGGCGAGATCGGCCGCCGCATCGCGCACGCGGCGAGCGATGTCTGCTCCGGCGAGATCATCCAGACGCAGCGGCGCTTCGACCTGAGCCTGAGCGTGCCCGACTACTATAAGATCATCGAGATGAAGACCGGCGCGCTCTTCGCCGCATCGACGGAACTCGCGGCGTTCATCAATGAGGCGGATGTGGAGGTGATCAGCGCGTTCAAGATTTTCGGCCTGCGGCTCGGCACGGCGTATCAGATTTACGACGACTGTGTGGACCTCGCAGGCGACGAAGCGAAGGCCGGGAAAACGCTCGGCAGCGATTTGCGAAAAGGAAAGCTGACGCTGCCGATTTTGCACCTGCTCCAGCACAGCGACGCGGCGGAGCGGCAGCGGCTCAGCGAAGTGATCCTCAGCGGCGGCGACTCCGATCTCGACTACCTCGTGACCCGCGCGATCGAGGGCGGCGCGATCAAAGCCGCCGTCTCCACCGGGCGCAAAATGCTGCGCGACGCCGAGAGTCAGCTCGACCTCGTCCCGCGCAACAAATACCGCGACGCGCTCACCGAACTCGTCACGACGCTCGACGCGATGATCGCGCCATTCGGCAGGTAGCGCGCGGCGGGAAAACTTCCGCCTTTCGCCTGCCCGCCCGCCTGCTAACACCAGCCGCGGCATGGCCTCGCTCACGATCCACGAACTCCCCGAAGCCGAGCGCCCGCGCGAAAAGCTCGCCGCGCTCGGAGCCGGCGCGCTGAGCGACAGCGAGCTCATCGCGATCCTCCTGCGCACCGGCATGAAAGGCGCGAGCGCCATCGACATCGGGCGGCAGCTCATCCTGAAATTCGGCTCACTCGGCGCGCTCTCGCGCTGCACCGTGCCCGAACTTTCGAAGATCAAAGGCATCGGCCCCGCCAAAGCCGTGCAGCTCGCCGCGGCATTTGGACTCGGCCAGCGCCTCGCCCGCGAGTCGCTCTCGAAACGGCCCATGGACACGCCCGAACTCGTTTTCGAACTCCTCGGCGCGGAGATGCGCGCGCTGCACAAGGAATCCGTCCGAGTCGTCCTCCTCGACACGAAATATCACCTCATCCGCGTCGAGGAAATCTCGCTCGGCAGCCTCAATGAAAGCCTCGCCCATCCGCGCGAGATCTTCCGTCCGGCCCTGATCCACGCAGCGTTTGGCGTAATCGTCGTCCACAACCACCCGTCCGGCGACCCGAGCCCGAGCAGCGCCGACCGAACCCTCACCGAGCGCCTCAAGGACGCCGCTAAATTGCTCCAAATCCGGCTCCTCGACCACATCATCCTCGGCAACGCGGACAACGGCCGGACCCCGTGGTTCAGCTTCAAATCGGCCGGCCTCATTTGAACGCGATGATCCATCCCACGGCAGTCATTCATCGCGATGCGCGAATCGGCGCGGGTGTCCGCGTCGGGCCATTCGCGGTCATCGAGGGAGCGGCGGAAATCGGCGACGGCTGCGAGATTCAGGCGCACGCAGTCATCGGAGCGCGTGTCATTTTGGGAAAAGAGAATGTCATCGGCTACGGAGCGATCGTCGGCGGCGACCCGCAGGATTTCTCATTCAAGCCCGAGGTGCACAGCGAGGTGCGAATCGGCGACGGAAATAAAATCCGCGAGTACTGCACGATCCACCGCGGCACCACCGACGGCAGCGCGACCGTCATCGGCAACGTCTGCTTCCTCATGGTCGGCGCGCATCTCGCGCACAATGTCCGGCTCGGCGACAGCGTCATCATTGCCAACAACGCGCTGCTCGGCGGACACGTCGTGGTGGAGGATCGCGTCTTCATCGGCGGCGGATGCGTCTTCCACCAGCACATCCGCATCGGCCGGCTCGCCATCTGCCAGGGCCTCTCCGCGTTCAGCAAAGACGTGCCGCCTTTCACGGTCGGCGCCGAGCGAAATGGTGTCGCCGGCCTGAATATCGTCGGCCTGCGCCGCGCCGGCCTCGACAGCGCTGCGCGGGCGGAAATCAAAGCCGCATTTTCGCTCCTCTACCGGAGCAAGCTGAACCTGACCCAAGCCCTCGCCGCCGCCCGCGAGCGCCCGTGGGGACTTGAAGCGACGGCGTTCTTCGATTTCGTCACTGCCGCGAAAAAGCGCGGCATCTGCGACCTCCTCGCCTCGCGCGACGGCGGGTGCGATCGAGACGAGTAGCGCCTCGTGAGCATGGGTCACGTGCTCCAGCGATGTCACCCCGCCACCGAGCTCACCCCGACAGCCGCGGTTCAAACTGACCGGCGTTCCTTTCCGGTTGCCCGTGCGCCCGCGCGTTTCCTAGAACATCCGTCCCACATGAAATTCGCTCTCCCTGTGCTCGCACTTTTAGCCGCATTTTTCGCCGGCTGTGCGACCACACCGCCTGGCTCCGGAAAGCCCGCGAAGCCCGGTCAGAAAATGACCGTGCGCACCACTGCCTACACCCACACCGAGGCCGGCGGGCGCAAAAATGGCGTCGATGGCGTGCTGCATTTCGGCGGCGATGTTTACAGCAGCGCGGCGGATTGGTCGTGGATGCCGCTCGGCACGCGCTTCGTGATGAACGGCCACAAATACGTCATCGAGGACTACGGCTCCGCGCTCGTCGGGCGCAAAACGATCGACCTCTACATGCCGAGCCGCGCGATGATGAACCGCTGGGGCGTGCGTACTGTGGAAATCGAAATCCTCGAGTGGGGCTCGAACGTCATGAGCCTGAAACTGCTCGAAGGGCGCATGAAAAATTCGCACGTCCGCACGATGGTCGCCTCCCTCCGGAAGCAGAGGAAGGCGTCGTAGCTCATTCAGTTTCCGAAGCCTCGTTTTTACAAAGCATGAACATCCTCGTCACCGGCGGCGCCGGCTACATCGGCAGCATCTGCGTCGAGCAACTCCTCGACGCCGGACACAGCGTCACAGTCTTTGACAACCTCACCGAAGGCCATCGCGCTGCGGTCGATCCGCGCGCGATGCTCATCGTCGGTGACCTCGCGCACCGCGATGCGATCGACGACGCGATGCGCGCCGTGCAGCCCGACGCCGTCATGCACTTCGCCGCGAATGCGCTCGTCGGCGAGTCGATGACAAACCCGTCGAAGTATTTCCGCAACAACGTCTCCGCCGGAATCAACCTCCTCGACGCGATGACCGACGCGGGCGTGAAGCGGCTCGTCTTCAGCTCGACGTGCGCCACTTTCGGCCTGCCCGAGCGCGTGCCGATCGACGAGACGCTGCCGCAATCGCCGATCAATCCGTACGGCGAATCGAAGCTTCTTTTTGAGAAAATCCTGCGCTGGTACGGCGAGATTCACGCGTTGAAATTCGTCGCGCTCCGATACTTCAACGCCGCGGGCGCGACCGAGAAATTCGGCGAGGATCACCGCATCGAGACGCACCTCATCCCGAACGTGCTCAAAGTCGCTCTCGGGCAAAAATCGCACGTCGAGATTTTCGGCACCGACTACGAGACGCCCGATGGCACCTGCATCCGCGACTACATCCACATCATCGATCTCGCGCAGGCGCACATGCTCGCGCTCGAGACGGCGGAGAGCGCGTTCTTCAATCTCGGCACCGGCGGCGGCACGAGCGTTCGCGAAATCATCGCCTCGTGCGAGCGCGTCACGGGCAAGACGATCCCGGTTGTCGAGAAACCGCGCCGTCCCGGCGATCCCGCCCGGCTCATTGCGGCGTCCGAGAAAATCGCACGCTCGCTCGGCTGGAAACCCCGTTTCCAAGCCATAGACACGATCATCGAAAGCGCGTGGTCTTGGCACGTCCGCAACGCCGGTGGGTACGGCGACTGAGGGATTTTCGCATTTTCCGATTTCTGCAACGCGGACGCGGTGGCCGTGTTTCAGCACATTCACCGCTTCCCTTCTCGCATGAAACTGCTCGCATCCCTCCTCCTGCTCGCGCTCGCGCTCCCTGCTTTTGCAGCGGAAAAACCGAACGTCCTTTTTATCGCGGTCGATGATCTCAAGCCCATGCTCGGCTGCTACGGCGACAAGACGATCCTGTCTCCGAACATCGACCGGCTCGCAAAGCGCGGCGTCGTCTTCAACAGAGCGTATGCGAACCAGGCTGTCTGCGCGCCGTCGCGCAATGCGCTGCTCACCGGCCTGCGTCCACAGACCGTCGGCATCTACGATCTCGGCACGAATTTCCGCGCCTCGACGCCGGATGCGATCACGCTGCCGCAATACTTCATGCGGAACGGATACCGTACCGAGGCAGTCGGGAAAATCTTCCACGTCGGCCATGGCAATCACGAAGACCCCGCGTCGTGGAGCGTACCGCATTGGGCCGCGAAAAGCATCGCCTACCTGCTGCCTGAAAATCATGCGAAAGACGGGCTGACACGCGAGGAAGCGTTCTTCGCCAACGCCGGCGTCGATGTCGGCAAACTCCCGCGCGGCGCGTTTTACGAGGCAGCGGATGTTGCCGACGACGCGTATCCCGATGGCAAGGTCGCGGACGAGGCGATTCGGCGTCTCCGCGCGGCGAAGGAAAAGCCCGGCGATCCGTTCTTCATCGCGGTTGGCTTTCTGAAACCGCATCTCCCGTTTTGCGCGCCGAAGAAATACTGGGACCTCTACGACCCCGCGAAATTCGAGCTGCCCGCGCTGCGCACGCCGCCGGAAGGCGCGCCGAAGTTTGCCCCGACCACATGGGGCGAGTTGCGGCAGTACAGCGACATCCCGGAAGTCGGCCCGGTGACCGATGATCAAGCGCGCAAGCTCATCCACGGCTACCACGCCGCCGTCAGCTACTCGGATGCACAGCTCGGGAAAGTCATCGCTGCGCTCGATGAACTCGGCCTTTCAAAGAACACGATCATCGTGCTGTGGGGCGATCACGGCTGGCATCTCGGCGACCACGGCATGTGGAGCAAGCACACGAATTACGAGCAAGCCGCGCATCTCCCCCTCATCGTCTCCGCGCCCGGCGCAGCCAGCGACGCGCACACCGATGCGCTCGTCGAGACCGTCGATATTTACCCGACTCTCTGCGAACTCGCCGGCCTGCCAGCGCCGTCTGGCCTTGATGGCAGGAGCTTCGCCGCGACAGTGCGCGATCCTGCGACGCCGACAAAAGACTCGATCACACACGTCTTTCCGCGCGGGCAAATGATCGGCCGCGCCATCCGCACCGCACGTTATCGGCTCGTCGAGTGGAAAAAGCCGGGCGCTCCGGCGGACACCGCGGTGCTCGAGCTTTACGATTACCAAGACGACCCGGCGGAGACGAAAAACCTCGCCGCCGCGCAGCCGGAAGTCGTCGCGCAGCTCCGCGAAATCCTCGCGAAACAACCCGAAGCAAAGCCGCAGGTTTCCGGCCGATCCGCTGCGCAGCCCGCGAAAGATCGCGCCACGATGTTTGCCGAGCGCGACACCGATCACGACGGGAAGCTCACGCGCGACGAGTTCCTCCTCCATCAGCCCGATCCGAAAGAAGCGCCGAAGCGCTTCGACAAATTCGACACGAACAAAGACGGGGCCTTGAGCCGCGAGGAGTTCATCACATCAGGCGGCGCGAACCATTGAGTCTCGCGATGCGTCTTCGGCCAATCTTCGCCGCGCTCGTTCTCTCGCTGATCCTCACCGCGAACGGGGGGGCCTCGGAGAGGCCGAATATCCTCTTCCTTTTCGCCGACGATCAGCGCGCCGACACCATCGCCGCGCTCGGAAATCCGGCGATCAAGACACCGAATCTCGACCGACTCGTGAAGGCCGGAATGGTCTTCAACCGCGCCTACATGCAGGGCGGAATGCAGGGCGCGACGTGCGTCCCGTCCCGCGCGATGCTCCTTTCGGGTCGCTCGCTTTTCCACATCGATGAAAAGCTGATGCGCGACGAGACATGGCCCGCGGCGTTTGGAAAAGCGGGATACATCACGTTCATGAGCGGCAAGTGGCACAACGGCCCGGCATCGCTCCCGCGGTCGTTTCAACAAGCGCGCGGCGTCTTCACCGGCGGAATGACGAATCCCGCGCACGCCCCGCTGCGCGACCTCGCCGACGGCAAGCTGACGCCGGCCCGCGTCGCCGCGAAGCACGCGTGCGAGGTCTTCGCCGACGAGGCGATTCGTTTCATTGGTGAGAAAAAGAGCGCGCCTTTTTTCTGCTACGTGCCTTTCGACGCGCCGCACGATCCGCATGTCGTGCCGGATGATTTCCCGGTCCGCTACAACCCCGCGGACATCCCGCTGCCCGCAAATTTCCTCCCGCAGCATCCGTGGGACAACGGCGAGATGCGCATCCGCGACGAACTCCTTCTCCCGACTCCGCGCACGCCCGAATCCGTCCGCGCGATGCTCGTGGAATACTACCGCTACATCTCATTTCTCGACGCGCAGATCGGGCGCATCCTCGACGCGCTCGCCGCATCTCCGGCGGCGGAAAACACGATCGTCGTCTTCACCTCCGACTCCGGCGTCGCGCGCGGGAGCCACGGGTTGATCGGAAAGCAAAACCTCTACGAGTTCGACTCCGTACGCGTCCCGCTCATCGTCGTCGGCCCGGGAATCAAGGCGGGAAGCCGAACGGACGCTCTTTGCTATCTCTACGACGTGCTGCCGACTCTCGGGAAAATCTGCGGCATCCCGGCCCCCGCGACGAGCGAAGGTATCGACTTTTCCGGCACGCTCCACAATGCGACGCAGCCCGCGCGGAAGCATCTCGTCTTCGCCTACAAAGACGTGCAGCGCGCCATCTGCGATGAACGCTGGAAGCTCATCCGGTATCCGGTCGTCGATCGCACGCAGCTCTTCGACCTGCAAAGCGACCCGCTCGAAATCACCAATCTCGCCGACGCCCCCGAACACGCCGCGAAGCGTGCGGAACTCACGTCACTGCTCGCCACCGAACTCAAACTCGCCGGCGACAAATTCGACCTCACCGCCGCTCGCAAGCCGTAGAACAACACAACCCGCATGCTCCCGAATCTCACAGCCCTCCTCGCCGCGCTCCTCGTCGCCACTCCGCTCTTCGCATACGACCCGTTGCTCCTGCCGAAAACCGCTCCTGCCGAGCCGCGCGATTTCACGATCCGCGATGAAGCTCGCAACCGCGACATTCCAATCCGCATTTATCTCCCGGTTCAAAAGGAAGCCGCACCCGTCGTGCTTTTCAGCCACGGACTCGGCGGCTCGCGCAATGGCGGCGCATATCTTGGCACCCAATGGGCCGCGCGCGGATACGTCGCCGTCTTCCTCCAGCACGCCGGAAGCGATGAGACGATCTGGAAGGACAAACCGCCTGCCGAACGCTTTGCGGCCATGAGCAGCGCGGCTTCGATCAAGAACTTCATCGCGCGCGTCGGCGATGTCTCGGCCACGCTCGACCAGCTCGAAATGTGGAACGCCGACAGCAGCCACGAACTCGCCGGGCGGCTCGACATGAAGCACATCGGCATGAGCGGCCACTCGTTCGGCGCAGTCACGACGCAGGCTGTGAGCGGCCAGAAGTTCTCCGCCACCAAGCCGCTGACCGACCCTCGCATCAAAGCCGCCATTGCCTTCAGCCCGAGCAAGCCCGCGGCGGGAGACGCCGCCACCGCGTTCGGCTCCGTCTCCATCCCGTGGCTGCTCATGACTGGCACGAATGACGTTGCACGCATCGGTGCCCATACGATCGGCCCCGACGATGTCGCATCGCGGCTCGCCGTTTACCCAGCGCTTCCGCCGGGCGACAAATACGAAATTGTGCTCGACGGGGCGAACCACTACGCCTTCACCGACCGTGCCGACATCGGCGTGGAAACTCCGCGCAATCCCAATCATCACCGCGTCATCCTCGCCCTCAGTACCGCGTTTTGGGATGCCTTCCTCCGCGACGACCCCGAGGCAAAGGCTTGGCTGAACAGCGATGCGCCGCGGAAATTGATGGAGGAAAAGGATCGCTGGCAGAGAAAGTAGCAGCCCTGCGGCTTCCTTCGCGTCCACCTCCTCCCTCATGCGAAACTTCGTCCTCTCCCTCCTCTTCATCGCCATCGCCCGCGTCGCACTCGCCGAGCGTCCGCCGAATATCGTCATCGTTTTCACCGACGATCAGGGCTACGCGGATGTCGGCTGCTTCGGCGCCAAGGGCTTCACCACCCCCAACCTCGACCGCATGGCGCGCGAAGGCCGCCGCTTCACGAATTTCCACGTCGTCCAGCCCATCTGCACTGCCTCCCGCGCCGCCCTCCTGACCGGCTGCTACCCGAATCGCCTCGGCCTCCACGGCGCCCTTCCCCCGCACTCGCGCATCGCCCTCAACCCCGACGAGATGACCCTCGCGGAGCTCGTCAAGCAGCGCGGCTACGCGACCGTCATGTTTGGAAAATGGCACCTCGGCGACGCCCCGCAATTCCTCCCGGTCCACCAGGGCTTCGACGAATACCTCGGCCTCCCCTACTCCGGCGACATGTGGCCGCGGCACCCCGAGGCAAAGCCCGGCACCTATCCGCCCCTGCCCCTGATCGAGGGCGACAAAGTCCTCAATCCCGACATGCAGCCCGCCGACCAGGAGCAACTCACCACGCAATACGCCGAGCACGCCGTGAGCTTCGTCGAGCGGCACAAGGACGCGCCATTCCTCCTCTACCTCGCGCCGAATATGCCCCACGTCCCGCTCTTCGTGAGCGATAAGTTCCGCGGCAAATCCGAGCGAGGCATCTACGGCGACGCCATCGAGGAAATCGACTGGGCGGTCGGTCAGGTGCTCGACGCGCTCCACCGAAACGGCCTCGACGAAAACACCCTCGTGATCTTCGCCTCCGACAATGGCCCGTGGCTTTCCTACGGCGACCACGCGGGCTCCGCCGCACCGCTCCGCGAGGGCAAAGGGACGAACTGGGAGGGCGGCACCCGCGTCCCGTGCATCATGTATCCGAAGTTTTCAGGATGGGCCTTCCGGGTGTCAGGAAATGCCTCGTGAGTTCTCACATCGCTTCAACGGGCGTCGTGAACGCCGCAATGACGTTCTTTCCAAATGCCTCCGGGGAGGCGGGTGACGCTATTTTCCTGTCTGGCTGAGGAACTTCCGGTGGTCGCCTTCTCCTCTGCGAAGCTGGAATGGGGGGCTATCGACGACGGCTTGGACGAGGACGCTGAATTTACCCCCGCTCTTATCCAGGGTCTGGGTGATCTTCTCGATGGCGGTGCGGTCGTAGTATTCGAGGCCGCGGCCGAGGGCGTAGGTGAGCATCTTCTCGGCGGCGCAGCGGATGACGTCGGGGCGCTTTTTGGTGAGGAGGATTTTGCGGAGTTCGATGGGGCCGTCGAATTTCTCGCCGCTTACCAGCACGCCGGTGGAGTCGATGTCGGCTTCGCCGTCGCGTCGGCGGAAGGCTCCGATGCCGTCGAACTTTTCCAGGCCGAAGCCGATGGGGTCCATGCGGGCGTGGCAGGAGGCGCAGACGGCGTTTTTGCGGTGCTGTTCCATCTTCTGCCGAAGGGTGCCGGTGAGTTCGGTGCGGCTGGCGTCGTCGAGGTTGGGGACTTCGGGCGGGGGCGGCGGGGGCGGGGTGCCGAGTAGGTTGTCGAGGACGTATTTGCCGCGCTTGACGGGGGAGGTGCGGGTGGGATTGGAGGTGAGGGTGAGGAAGGAGCCCTCGCCGAGGATGCCGCCGGGGCGGTAGTCGGGGAGTTTGACTTTTACGAAGGCCTCGCCGTCCACGCCGTCGATGCCGTAGTGGCGGGCGAGGCGCTCGTTGACGAAGGTGTAGTCGGCACCGATGAGGTCGAGGATGCTGGCGTCGGTTTTGACGATGTTGTCGAAGAGGAGCTCAGTCTCGCGCTGCATGGCGGCGGCGAGGGGCTTGTCCCAGTCGGGGTAGGTCTTGGGGTCGGGCTGGACTTGGGCGAGGTTGCGAATCTGGAGCCACTGGCCGGCGTAGTTTTCGACGAGGGCACTGGCTTTGGGGTCGGCGAGCATGCGTTGGATTTGTGCGGAGAGGTTTTTCCGCAAGGTGCCATGCTGTGCCTCGGCGAAGAGGGCGTCGTCGGGCATGGTGCTCCAGAGGAAGTAGGAGAGGCGTGAGGCGAGGGCCCATTCGGTGATGGGGACGGCGGCTTTGGGATTGTCAGGGGTGGGCTGGAGTTCGCCGCGGAAGAGGAAATTGGGCGAGACGAGGACGGCGGTCATGGCGGTCTGGAGGCCTTGCTCGAAGTTGCCGCCCTTCTTCTGGGTCTGCTGGTAGATCCACATGAGACGCTCGATCTCGACGCCATTCACGGGACGGCGGAAGGCGCGACGGGCGAAGGTGCCGATGATGGCGCGGGCGGATGCCTCTAGGGTGGGCTGTCCGCGCCCGGCTGCGAGGAGGCGGATCTGGGACTCAGGGGCTTTGACGGGCTGCGGAGGGGAGATGAGTTCGATTTTCCGCAGGGTAAAGGTGCGGGTGATGGGCTTGCCGTTGCGCGTCTCGGGCTTGGTGAGGGGGTTGGAGACGCGTAGGGCAAGTATGTGGGAGCCGGGTTTGGCGTCGGGGACTTTGAGCTTGAGTGTCTCGGGGGTGTCGCTGGAGCCGGGCATGGCGGGGACGGTGATGGGCTGGTCGTCGAACTTGATCTCGAGCTTGCTGGGCTGGTCGCCGATGCGGCGGCCGTTGAGCTGGATGCGAAGGGAATATTCGCCGGCGATGGAGGTCTCGATGGTGACGGTGGCGGCGCTGTCGTCGATGCGCCGGGCGGTGGGTGTGGAGCCTTTCTCGGGTCCACCTTTCAAAGAAAGGAGAGGGACGCGGACGGTCTCGGGGCGCGGCTTGTGGTCGTTGAGGATGGCCGCGCTCATGATCTTCTCGGCGGCGCTGAGGTAGCGGTCGAATAGGACAGGAGGGAGTGAGAGGACGTCGCCGATGTCGTCGAAGCCGTAGCCGGAATCGTCGGCTGGGAAGTCGTCGGCGGGGTCGAAGTCGATGCCGACGAGGTCGTGGACGGTGTTGTTGTACTCGGCGCGGTTCAGGCGGCGAATGGTGACGCGGCCGGGGTCGGGGTGGTCGGGGTCGATGGAGAAGACGGCGAGGTCGATGGAGCGCATGAGGCGCTCGCGTTCTTCGAGGGAGGGCTGCTTTGCATCGTCGGGCGGCATGTCGCTGGTGCGGATGTTCTCGAGGATGGCGGCCCACTTTTTCTCGTGCTCGGCGGCGGTGGGATTTTTGAGGAAGGGGTCGAGATCGAGGTCGCCCTTGTGTTTGCCGTTGGCGTGGCATTTGAAGCAGTAGGTCTCGAGGAGGGGCTTCACGTCCTTTGCGAAATCGACGGTCGCGGCGCTGGCGATGTGCCCGGCGAGGAGGAAGGCAAAAAAGAGGGAACGCATGGGACTACGCACGAAAGTGCGGTTCGGGGCCGGGGGCAACGGATTTTGCCGGGACGGCGACTATTTCCCCGGTCAGAGCGGCAGAGCGAATGAGAAGACTGCGCCACCCTCAGGATGGCTGCGGGCGTAGATGCGGCCGCGATGGTCGTCGATGATGCGCTTGCAGATGGACAGGCCGAGGCCGGTGCCGTGCGACTTTCCAAAGGTGGCAAAGGGCTGGAATAACCGCTCGGCGATCTCGGGCGCGATGCCGGTGCCGCTGTCTTTGATCTCCGTGACGATTTCGACGTCCGAGAGCGAGAAGGTGACGAGGATGCTGCCGCCGGCTTGCATGAAGTCGGTGGCGTTGTTGACGAGATTGTAGAAGACGTGGCGGACGCGGCTGCCATCGAAGCGGACGGCCACCGCGGGCGGCGGCACCGGGCACTCGAGGGTCATGGAATTGGCGGCGACGTCGGGCTTTAGCTCATCGATGACCTGCTCGGCAAATGCACGGAAATCCGCGGGTGCGTGGGGACTGGCGGGGGCGGAGTCGCGCGTGTATTCGAGGAGTTCGTTCGTCATGCGCGTGAGGCGCGCGGCTTGGCGCTGGATGAGGACGTTCGCCTCATCGCGCATCGCCTCGTCGGTGTCGGGCGCGGCGAGCATTTCGGAGGCAACGCCGATGACGTTGAGCGGATTTTTGAAATCGTGGACGATGCCCTGCGCGAATCGCCCGACGAGCGAAAGGCGTTCGGCCTGCAGGACTTCGTCGAGGTAACGACGATCGACGTATCGGACGCGGTTGGTGAGGTCGCGGACGAGCGTGATGAGGAGCTTTGGGGAGTTTTCGAGGGTCGAGAGCGCAAGTTCGCGCGCGACGAATGAGAGGCGGCAATCGGTCTCGGCGGTGGCGGTGGCGAAACGCGGGGTGTCGTCGAGGATGGCCATTTCGCCGAAGAGCTCGCCCACTCCGAGATGCCCCAGGACGCGGGCTTCACTGCCATTGACGGTCGCAGTGATGACGACGCGGCCTTCCTCCACGACGTAGAGCCCGTCGCCGGCGTCACCTTCGCGAAAAATGACCTCGCCTGCCCGCATGAGCCGCTCCTCGGCGGTTGTCTTGACGGTTGCGAGCTCCCTGCGAAGGAGTTCGCCGAAAAGATCGATGGCGCGAGGCGCGGACATGCGCGGAGTAAATGCACAATCATCGCGCGAGGACGATGCAAATCCGTCGGGTTCGGGGCAACCAGCGGACACTCTGCGTGCGATTTCCCGACATGAGCAAAACCACCCCAATCACGCGCGAACGGATGATCAAACTTTTGAACGAGGATCTGGCGCGCGAGTATCAGGCGATTATCGCTTACGTGATCTACAGCCAGACGATGAAGGGCGCGCCTTACACCGATATCGCGCGGGAACTCGAGACGCACGCCGCCGAAGAGCTGAGTCACGCGATTTTGATAGCAAAGCAGATCGACTACCTTAACGGCACGCCCGTGACTGTACCGAAGCCGGTGAAGATGTCGGACAAGTCGGAAGACATGCTGAAATTCGACCTCGATAACGAGAAGGAGACGATCCTGAACTACCGCGAGCGCATCCGGCAGGCGGAGGAGCTTGGGGAATTCGGCATCAGCGAAGTGCTGCGCAAAATCATCGCACAAGAGCAGGAGCACCTGACCGACCTCGCCGACGCGCTGGGGATCGATAACCCGAAAATCTCGGAGTAGGAGCGGGATGGATTTGGAGCGCGAGGGCGCTCTCAGCTCTCGAAGCTCGCGAGCAGTTCCTCGGGCGTGACCGTCGCAGTGCCGAGCTTGCCGACGACCACGCCGCTGGCGTGATTGGCGATCTCCGCGGCTTCGGGCGGTGTCGCGCCCGCACTTAGGGCGAGGGTGAAAATCGCGATGACGGTGTCGCCCGCGCCGCTCACGTCGAACACCTCGCGCGCCCGCGTCGGCGCGTGATACGGAGGGGCATCGTGGCGGAAAAGCAGCACGCCCTGCTCGCCGAGCGTGATGAGCAAATTGTCCGCGTCCCACTTTTCCGAAAGCACGCGGCCGACTTCCAGCAGCGAGACGTCTTCCTCGGGCGGATCGCTGGGCTCGGTCGGCGGCAAACCCGCGCTGGCAAAGGCTTCCGGGCGATTCGGCTTGATGACGGAGACGTGCTGCCAAGCGAGCGGATTCTGCGGATTCGGATCGACTGAAACGATCTTTCCGGCGCGATTTGCCGCGTCGCAAATCCCCGCGGCGAGTTCCTGCGTCACCATCCCTTTTCCGTAATCCTCGATGATGATCGCATCGATCTCCGGCAGCATCGCATCGAGCTGCGCCAGCGCGCGCGCGGCGTGTTCGTCGCGGAGCCGCAGCTTCTTTTCGCGATCAATACGGACGACGTGCTGCTGTCGTGCGATGATTCGCGTTTTCACGATCGTCTGATAACAGTCGTGCGCCTGCACCGAATCGAGCCGGATGCCCTCGCCTTTCAGCAAAGCCGTGAGACGCTCCGCGCCCGCGTCGCATCCCGTGACCCCCATTACGCGTACATCGCGCGCGAATTCGCGCAGGTTCCGCGCGACGTTCGCCGCACCACCGGGAAAGCACGACTCGCTCGAAACCTCCACGACCGGCACCGGTGCCTCCGGCGAAATACGCGAGACTTTTCCCCAGATGAACTCGTCGAGGATGAGGTCGCCGATGACGAGGATGCGCTTGTCGGCAAATTGCTTCAGGAGAGGAGTGAGACGCGCGCGATTCATTTCGCCAGAGCCTCCTCCACCGCCGCAAAAAGCAGCGGCACCATGATCTCGTGATGCCCGACGATGTAGAAGCCCTGCCCCCCAAGCTTCGTCGGTCGCCGTTGCACGTTTTCCGTCGGCCGATAGTGGCGTGTCATGTCGAAAGTCGCAGTCGTAAAACGCTCCACGCGGTTCCCGAGATTCCGCGCGATCGTCAGCGCCTTCAAAAAAACCTCCGGCATAATCACAGCGCTGCCGACGTTGACGACGACCCCGCCTTCGAGTTGAGCGACGACCGATGAAAAGAGCTGAAAATCGCGGTAACTTGCCTCGCCGAGCACCGCGCCGCTCGTGCTCGGATGCTGGTGAATGATGTCCGTCCCGATGGCAATGTGGACGGTCACGGGGATGTCGAGTTCAAACCCTGTTGCAAGGATGCTGAGCGCGCGATTTTCAAAGTCCGCAGCCGCCTCGCCAAGCGCGCGTCCGGCCCCGAACCCGCGCGCCACACCGTCCGCGAGTGCCATATTCATGCGGCTTCCCGTCTCCTCGACCATGCCGAAGCTCCCGTCATCGAGCCCGCGTTGCACGTCCTCGCTCGTCTCCCCTTGGTAACATAATTCGAAGTCGTGAATCGCCCCCGCGCCGTTGAAAGCAACAGCATTCAAAATCCCGCGCCGCATTGCATTTACGAAGACCGGATTGAGTCCGACCTTGATCGAATGCGCGCCCATCATCAGTAAAACGGGGCGCGCATTTCGCACCGCATCCGCGACCGCCGCGACGGTTTTGCGAAAGTCCTGCACCGCGAGAAAGTCCGGCAGATTCGACAGAAAATCGGAGAAGCTCGCGCCCGCCGAATGAGGCGTGGCAAAGGCTTCCAGCGCCACTTTGTTCGCGCGCTCCGCCACCGGATAAGTGCGGATTTTTGCGAAGTCGAGCGGTGGAAATTCCATCGCTCGGATTCCGCCCGGCACGCGGCGGGCGTGTCAATCCGCATCTTCTCGGCGGCTCACGTCAACCCACTTCAAATCCCGCGAGCATGCGTCACTTCGCATGTTTTCGGCTTGCACCTTCTCACCTGAAAGTCACAAACGCGTCACACGTTCGTAACACAACGTCACGAACGTGTAGCAATTCGCAGCTTGATTCCCCTCAAGCGGCGGAGCACCCAACCAACCAAAGACCCCAAAAATGCTCAACCCAACATCCCTCAGAATCGCCGTCGCTCTTGCGCTGGCGACTCCGCTCGCCGCTGTCGCGCAGGACAACGGCGCGCTCATCGACAAGCTCGTCAAGAAAGGCATCCTCACTTCTCAGGAAGCCGAGGAAGTCCGCGCCGACCTCACGCGCGACTACACCATTACCTCCGCCGGAAAAATCCAGCTCAGCAATTCGCTCACCGAACTCAAGCTCTCCGGCGACATCCGGCTGCGCTACCAATATGACAACAAGGACTACCAGGTGGATCCCGTCGGCGTTGGCACCGATAGCGACCGCAGTCCGAGCGGAGCGCAGCGCAGCCGCTGGCGTTTCCGCCTCCGCCTGAATGCGGATTTCAAGCTCGCGGAAAACTTCTACGGCGGCGTTGAACTCGGCACGAACTTGGCGTCGGACAGCGGCAACCAGACGTATGAAAACGGTTTTAACAAATACCCGATCTATATCAGCAAAGCCTTCATGGGCTGGAACCCGAACGACTGGCTGAACATCACCGCCGGCAAGTTCAGCAACCCATTTTACACCACCGACCTCGTTTGGGACCCGGACATCAATCCGAACGGCGTCACTGAGAGCATCGCCTTTCACAAAATGTATTTCGGCGGCTCCGAGACGAGCTACTCGAAGGACGGCAAGACCGCGTCCGCGCCGATCAAGGAAGAGCGCCCGTGGGAACTCACGCTTGTCGCGGGGCAATTCATCTTCGACGACAACCTCGAAGGCGGCGGACGCGACAACGCAACGCGCGACAACGACACCACGAGCGACGTTTACCTTTTCGAGACGCAGCTCATCGCGAGCTACAAGATGGGCGGGGTAAAAGCCACTCTCGCTCCGGCATGGATGACCTACACGTCCGGCTCAGTCTCCGGGGCTGAAAACGAGAACTCCTTCAATGACAGCCCGCTCGTCTCCGGTGCCTCGCGTGACCTGAACCTCATCCTCGTCCCCGGCGACGTGTCCTTCAAACTGGGCGAGCTAAAGACCAAGGTTTACTGGGACTTCGCCTACAACATCGAAGGCCGTAAACGCGTTGAGAATATCTACCGTCTCGCATCAGTGGGGAACCCCGCGGTTGATCCTGATGACCTCGTCAAAAACCACAGCAATCGCGACGACTTCGCCTTCCTGATCGGAGTGCAAGTCGGTGAAAATAAAAAGAAAGGCGATTGGTCCGCGCTCGCGAACTGGAGGCAGACAGGCATCGGTGCGGTCGATCCGAATCTGAACGACTCCGACTTCGCAGCCGGCGAACTGAATACCAAGGGCTTCAAACTCGGCATGGCCTATAACTTCACTGACTTCTGCATTGGTGGCGTGACTTATCTGCACGCATGGAATCTCCGTCGCGACCTCGCCGGCGGTGAGGCGACGGACGGGAATGGCGTCGCCGACTCGAATGCCGTCCAAGTTCTGCAGGTCGATCTCAGCATGAAATTCTAATCCGCATCACGAGCCGGTGCCCGACCGCGGGCACCGGCCTTTGCTCGCGAGGCTCTCCATAAAAACAAAACCATGAAACTAAATCACATCCTCACCACAGCAGTCGCGTTTGCGCTCACCGCTTCTTTTGCACATGCGGGGAAGCTCGTCATCAAGGGCTCCGATACGCTGGGCGCAAAGCTGGTGCCGCAGCTCGCGGAAACGTTCAAAGCCGCCAGCTCCGGCACGACCTTTGAGATCGCAGCTGAAGGCTCCACGACTGGCATTGCAGCGATCATCGACGGCACCGCGCAGATTGGCATGGCGAGCCGACGTGCGAAGCCGACGGAGGTCTCCGCCGCTGCCGCGAAAGGCGTGAATCTCAAGCCGACGATCGTCGCGTGGGACGGCATCGCGGTCATTGTGAATGACGCGAACACGCTCAAGGGGCTCACCAAAAAGCAAGTCGAGCAAATCTTCACCGGCGACGTGACCGACTGGAGCGCAGTCGGCGGCGCACCCGGAAAAATCTCGGTCTATACGCGCAACACCTCGTCGGGCACCTACAGCGAGTTCAAGGAAATGGCGATGAAGAAGCGCGACTACGCGGGCAGCTCACAGAAGATGGCTGGCAACGAGCAGATCGCCGCGGAAGTCGGCAAGAACAAGAACGGCATCGGATATGTCGGCCTCGCGTATGACAAAGCGAACGGCATCAAAGTCATGACGCTCGACGGCATCGCGCCGAATGCCGGAACGGTCCGCAGCAAAAGCTACTCGCTGTCGCGCCCGACGTTTTACTACACGAATGGCGAGCCGGCGGGTGAGGCGAAATCTTTTCTCGACTTTACGCTGAGCCCGAAAGGTCAGGCGATCGTCGCGCAGGTCGGGTTCGTGGCGATCAAGTAATTTGCAGGTTTGTTTGGTTTGGGAAGCCCGCTGGCATTGAGCTGGCGGGCTTCCTTTCTTTTTGAAAACTAGCCGTCTTCGATGCCCGCGACACTCGAGCCGCCGCCGCCAGCGCGTCCCATTTCCGATGCGCTCCTGAACCGGAAACGCTTTCGCTTTCTCGGCCTCACGCCGAACGCGATGATCAAGTATTTCTTTCAGGGAAATGCCGCCGTCGCGATTCTCGTGCTCGTCCTCATTATGGTCTTCCTGCTGCGCGAGGGGGTGGGATTTTTCGGGCAAAATCTGGACAACCTCCGAGTCTATCGGCTCGCCGGTTTGGAGTTCGTGGACATGATCAAGCATCAGGTCGAGGAGCACACCGCGATCACGCGTGAGGTCAATGAACTGCGGCTCAAGCAGTTCAAAGTCTCGCTCGCGCGCGGAAAATCGATCGAGGAAATCAACGCGCAGCTGGAGGCGTTCGACCGCTTCGGCACGGCGTTTGGTGACTCGGTGGAGGACGTGCGCGGCATTGCGTCCGACCTCACGGAAGTCGCGTCGGCGATCAAGCAGAAGGAGCAAATCTACCGCGACCGACTGGAGCAAAAGTCGATGCTGCTGCGCGCCGGAAAACCACAGGAAGCCGAATCCGTCGTTGCGGAGCCGGTAAATTTCGACGCCGAACTCGTGCCATTGCGTGCGGTGCTGCCGGCGTATCACGACGCCAATGTTGAGTTCGCAAAAAGGCTCGACGCCTCGCTCACGATGGACGGCGAGAACTCCCTCGACCCGCGCTTCATCGAGCGGCTGAAAACGCTCAAAGCCCGCGCGAAAAAGTTCGAGACGACGTTCCCTGAAATCGAGACGCGCCTCGCCGCGTGGCACAACGACACGCCGATCCCGTGGAGCGAGTCGGTCACCTCGTTTCTCTTCGGACGCGAGTGGCTGAGCGCGAGTTTCTGGCAGGACTTTTACGGCATCATCCCGCTCTTCGTTGGCTCGCTCCTCGTCTCCGCCATCGCGCTTGTTATCGCCGTCCCGCTCAGCATTGCCGGGGCCATTTACGTCAGCGAAGTCGCGGGCGTGCGCGAGCGGCATTTCATCAAACCGGCGATCGAATTCATCGCTGCGATTCCCTCGGTCGTGCTCGGCTTTTTCGGCGTCGCCGTGCTCGGCCAGGCACTGCGCGCGGTCTCGGAAACCTCGTGGCTGTCATGGTTCCCGGGCTTTCCGATGAGCGAGCGCTTGAACTCCCTCACCGCCGGATGCCTGCTCGCGCTCATGGCAATCCCCACCATTTTCTCCCTCGCCGAGGACGCCCTCACGAACGTCCCACGCCACTTCAAGGAAGCCTCCTACGCGCTCGGTGCCACGCGGCTCCAGACCATCGTAAAAATCCTCGTGCCGGCCTCCGTCTCCGGGATCATCTCCGCCATCCTGCTCGGCTTCGGGCGCGTCATCGGCGAGACGATGGTCGTCCTCCTCTGCGCTGGAAATCGCATCGCCATTCCCGACTTCACGCAGGGCCTCGGCGCGTTCTTCCAGCCGGTCCACACGATGACCGGCATCATCGCGCAGGAGATGGGCGAGGTCGTGCAGGGCAGCATCCACTACCGCGCGCTCTTCATGGTCGGCATCATGCTTTTCCTCATCGCGCTGGTGATCAACTTCGTCGCGCAGCGAATCGTCCACCGCTACCGCATCTCGATCGGATGACCGTCAATCCCTTTGCCCATCAGCCTTCCCGGGCGCGTGCCGCGGAAAAGTTCGCGTTCGGATTCTTCCGTTCATCTACGTATTTCATCCTGCTCTGCGCCGTCGCGATCTTCGGTGTCATCATTTTCAAGGGCGCGGGAACCGTCTTCCAACTCAAGCCGCCATTCGTGAATTGGACATTCCTGAGCCAGTCGCCGGAGACGCTTTACGTCTTCGAGTTCGAGGGAAAAAAGATGGAACTCGGCGACAGGGAGTTCCGCGCGTTCAAGGCGGAGCGCGGCCTCGCGGACATCCCGGCGGAAAGCTATGCGCACAGCGCGGGCGGCATCTGGCCGTGCATCACCGGCACTTTCTGGCTCGTCGTCGGCTCGATGGGCATCGCGCTTTTCATCGGAGTCGGCAGTGCGATTTTCCTCAGCGAATACAGCAGGCACGGCCCGCTCGTGAATGCCATCCGTCTCGCCATCCTGAATCTCGCGGGCGTTCCCTCCATCGTCTTCGGCCTCTTCGGTCTCGGCTTGTTCGTCCACTTCATGCCCGTTTTCGCGAGCCACGCCGATCCCGCTGTCATGAGCCTGCCGCTCGGCTTCGGCCATTGGCTGAACTTCTCAGGCTGGGGCGTCTGCCTCGCCTCGGGTTGGTTCACGCTCGCATTCATGGCGCTTCCGGTCGTCATCACGGCGAGCGAGGAGTCGCTGAAAGCTGTGCCACAGGGCTTTCGCGAGGGATCGCTCGCGCTCGGCGCGACGAAGTGGCAGTCGATCCACACAAACGTCCTGCCGTACGCGCTCCCTGGAATCCTCACCTCCTCCATCCTCGGCATCGCCCGCGTCGCCGGCGAGACCGCGCCCATCATGTTCACCGCCGCGTACGTCCTGCGCGACAACGCCGCCAACCGCGGCCTCTTCGATTTCATCAGCCAGGGCGTTATGGCGCTGCCGTATCACATTTACGTCGTCAGCTCGAAGATCCCGCAAAACGAATACACCGAGCGCGTCCAGTACGGCTCGGCGCTCGTCTTTCTCCTCCTCGTCTCCGGCATTGCCCTGTTCGCCATCCTCCTCCGCATCCGCATGAGAAATCGCTACCGCTGGTGACCCCGATGAATGCCATTCTCGAACCTCGCATGGACCCACAACCCACCGCCGCGTCGCCACAGCCCGCGCCCGACGAGTCGATGATCGACATCGAAAAGCTCAACTTTTTCTACGGTCAGACGCAGGCGCTGCAGGACGTCACGTTGCACGTCCCGGCGCACGGAGTCACCGCGCTCATCGGCCCCTCCGGCTGCGGAAAATCCACGCTCCTGCGCTGCATCAACCGCATGAACGACCTCATCGACGACACGCGCATCGCCAGCGGTCGCGTGAAAATCCATGGCATCGACATCCACGCACCGGAGGTCGATGTCATCGCGCTCCGCAGGCAGGTCGGCATGGTCTTTCAAAAGTCGAATCCCTTCCCGAAATCGATCTACGACAACATCGCGTATGGCCTGCAAATCCAAGGCATCCGCGACCGCCGCCGCCTCGAAGAGACGGTGGAGAAAAGCCTCCGCAGCGCGGCCATCTGGGACGAGGTGAAAGACCGCCTGCACACCAGCGCGCTCGGACTTTCCGGCGGCCAGCAGCAGCGCCTCTGCATCGCGCGCGCCATCGCCGTCGAGCCCAGCATCATCCTCATGGACGAGCCGTGCTCCGCTCTCGACCCGGTCGCCACGTCGAAGATCGAGGACCTCATCCAGATGCTCAAAAAGAAGTACACGATCGTGATCGTGACCCACAACATGCAGCAGGCCGGGCGCTGCTCGGATTCCACCGCATTCTTCTACCTCGGACGCCTCGTCGAGTTTGGAAAGACCGAGAAGATTTTCACCAACCCGGTGCAAAAACAGACCGAGGATTACATCACAGGCCGCTTCGGCTGACGCATATGAACCACTTCTGGGAACAACAACTCACCGACATCCGCGAGCAGCTCCTCATGATGAGTGGGCTCACCGAGCGCAGCCTCACGGTCGCCCTGCGCGGCCTCGTCGAGCGCGACGACAAACTCTGCGACGCCGTCGAGACCGACGACAGCGAGATCGACCGGCTAGAGATCCACATCGACAATCTCGTCATCACCTACATGGCCACGCACGGCCCTGTGGCAAAGGATTGCCGCTTCATGCTGGCCGCCTCGAAAATCTCCAGCAACCTCGAGCGCATCGCCGACCAGAGCGTGAAAATCGCGCGCCGCTCCCGAGAGCTGAACCGCGAGCCGTTGCTGAAGCCGCTCATCGACATCCCGCTCATGGCCGAGATCGGGCAGGAGATGCTGCGCGACAGCATCACCGCCTACATCGAGGGGCAGCCCGACCTCGCGGTCGAAATCATCGCGCGCGACGCGAGCGTGAACGACATCTACAAGCAGCTCGCCCGCGAGCTGACGACCTACATGATCGAGGACCCGAAGACGATCACCCGCGCCCTCAGCCTGCTCACCATCGCGAAAGCGCTCGAGCGAGTCGCCGATCACGCCACGAACATCGCGGAGGAGGTCTTCTATTTGTATAAAGGCGAGGACATTCGCCACGACCGGACGCTGAAGCCGACGATTTGACGCGGCGGCGAGGGGGAGGGTTCCAGCCCAGAGGCGATTGGAAGAAACGCGGGTGCGGCGTTACCGGGGAAGGCTCACAGGGGCAATCGCCAGCGAGGAATTTGACGTGTGAAGGTTCACAGGATTCCCAGCGCGGAAATGGCATTCTGTGGATTCCTACACACATTCGGGAGCTACAAATGGGCGAAATGAGACTGTTTTGGCAGAATCCTCAACTTCCCATTGCGAGAGGCACGAGGGCGCGATTTTCACCCGGACGCTGGGGTCGCGAAGGGTCTGGGCCGTTTCTGCCAATCGCCTCTGGCAATGCGTCTCCCGCCGCCCGCGTCCCGACTCCACGCCGGATGCCTCTCCCCTGCTCTGCAAGCGGTGCCCGCCGGGCTTTAACGCGACCGGTTGGGCTTTTGCTCGAGGGGGTTGCCGCGGTTTTTCCACATCCAGTCACCGGGCTTGGGGGTGGGTGTGGCAAGCGTGGCTGGCTGGGGTCGCGGGGTGGGCTCGGGCTCGGGGGTGGGCTCGATGGGCGGGCTGCAACTCGCGAGGGAGGCGAGGGTGAGAAGAAGGAGGAGCACCCGTTTCATAGGGTGTGGGTGTAGGAGGGGTGGGTTCATTGTAGAAGCTCAAAGTAGCAGGGTGTGAGCGGAGGGATGGATTCGAGGGGGATGCCGCCCGCAAGGTCGGGGATGGCGATTTGGAATGCCTCGGGGCTGAGGCGCTCGTGGAGTGTGACTTTCGCCCCGGAGATGTCGAGGAACTGGAGGGCATCGGGCGGGAGGTGAATATGGACGCCGCGGAGGGTCTCGGTGCGGTGAAAATTGGCGACGACGAGGAATGCCTGGCCGGTGGCGGTGTCGCGCCGGAGGTATGCGTAGAGCCAGTGGCCGCTGGCGGTCTCGGACTCGAGGCGGCCGAAGCGGGGGTTCCAGACGTTGGCTGGGTTGAGGGGGAAGAAGCCGCCGCTTTCAAAAGCGGGCTCGCCGCAGAGGCGGATGAGGCGCGCGTAGAAGGCGCGGAGGTCGCGCTGCTCGGGGCTGAGGCGGGCGCCGTCGTAAGCGTGGCCGTTGACCCATTTCGCGAGCTCGGGGAGGCACCAGTAGTCGAAGATGGTGGTGCGGCCGTCGTCGCCGCAGAAGCCTTCGGAGTCGGTGGCGGGTTCGCCAATTTCCTGGCCGCTGTAGAGCATGATGGGACCGCGTGAGAGGCCGTAGAGGACTCCGGCGACGGGGCGCCCGACGGCCATGCCGATGCCGGCCCAGTGGCGGGGAGAGGCGAGGCGGACTTCGTCGTGGTTTTCGCAGTGGCGGAGGGAGTTCTGGAAGATGAATTCGGGGCCGTGCGCGGTGTCGAGGTCATTGGCCCAGCCGGAGCCGTCGTAGAGGGATTTGAGTTTCTTGTAGGCCGGGTCGTCGTAAGTGGCGTCAAAGCCGGCGTTGAGCAGGTTGAACATGATGTGGCCGCGGCCTTCGTCGAGCGGGGCGAGGAGCGGATCGGCCGTGGGGATTTTCATCGGGTCGGCGTCGTAGGCCTCGGCGATGAAAAGGACATCCGACCTGCGGGCGCGGGCGCGGCCGAGCGCCCAGGCCCAGAATTCCGCGGGGATCATGTGGCCCATGTCGCAGCGAAAGCCATCGACGCCGATGTCCTGCCAGTGGGCGAGGACGCGGTCCATTTTAAGCCACGTATCGGGAATGGGGATGTCGGGCTCGCTCCCGTGCGGATAGGCGCGCTCGCGGGACTGGAAGTCGTAGCCGTAGTTGAGCTTCACGGTCTCGTACCAGTCGTAGATGGCGGGGGTGGGGCTCGCGACGTCGTTGCCGGTGACGCGCGCGTGCTCGGCCTCGCCGTCGTAGCGACCGTCGCAGGTGCCGAGGATCTGGCAGGTGGGGCTGATGGCGATGCCGTCCTTCCATGTGGGGAGCTGGAGCGGACGGCCGTGGAGGTGGAAGAAGTTGTTGGCGGGGCTGAAGAATTTCGACGGGTCGTCGGTGGCACCGAAGCTGTGGTCGGGGGCGATGGTGGAGTCGTAGCTGCGAGCAACGTGGTTCGGGACGAAGTCGATGATGACGTGCATTCCGTGGTCGCGGATGCGGGTGACGAGGGCGCGGAATTCGGCGAGACGCTGAGCGGGATCGACGGCGTAGTCGGGGCAGACGTCGAAGGCGTCCTTGATGGCGTAGGGGCTGCCGGCGAGGCCCTTGAGAAGATCGGGGTCGTCGGCAGGCAGGCCGATGGCGGAGTAGTCCGTGGCCGTGGCCTGCCGGACGACGCCGGTGAGCCAGACATGCGTGAAGCCCATGTCGCGGATGGAAACGAGAGCGGCGGCGTTGATGTCGTTGAATTTGCCGACGCCGTTTTCGGCGAGCGTGCCGTTGGGTTTGCGGGTCTCGTTGATATTCCCAAAAAGGCGCGGGAGGAGCTGGTAGATGCGGATGCGCCCGCCGAGGCGGGAGCGGGTGGCGACGGTGTTGCGGTCGAAGGATTTGTAGAGCGGGATGACTTGGTCGCCGACGCCGCCGGGGACGCTCATTGCGGCGTCGGGCAGGAGGCGGCCCCAGCCGTCATTTTCGCGCATGTCTTTTGCGTAAACGACAACGCGCGGGGCGAGGCAGTCGCCGAGTTCGGAGTCGTGGATCACGAATTTTGCGACGCCGGATTTAAGCGTGACGCGCACGCTGCCGCCCGCGTCGCGAGTTTCGCCCCACATCGTTTTTTCCCAACGCCGCACCCGCAACCCGAGACCCGAAGCGCCCATCCGCGCGATGAAAATTGCGTTGGCGCAGAATGGCAGGAAGACGGTCGAGCCTTCCGCTCCGCGACCAAACGGCACGACGGCCGCGCCCGCGAGCGGGTCGATCTGGAGGGCGAGAAAAATCGCGTGGCCCGGCTCGTCGATGCCCGGTGAAGAAAGTTCGATTTCGATCATGGCGCGCGCCTACGAAAGAGCAGGCCGGTGCGAGTCGCGATGAAAATTGCGCGCACCTTCCCATCCCGCTTCACTGCCGCAAGTGAGCGAACTCCTCTCCATCGGCCACCGCGGCGCACGCGGGCATGAGCCGGAAAACACGTTGCGCTCAATCCGCCGCGCGCTGGAACTCGGCGCGGATGGCGTGGAGATCGACGTGTGGCTCGCGGATGGCGAACTCGTGGTGATCCACGACGCAAAACTCGATCGCACGACGAATGGCCACGGATACCTTTCCCGCAAAACATTCGCGCAACTCCGCGCGCTCGATGCGGGCGGCGGCGAGCGAATCCCGACGCTGCGCGAGGTTTTCGAAACAGTGGATCGGCGCGCGTTCATCAACATCGAACTGAAAGGCCGACGTACCGCCGCGCCTGTGGCAGCCTTGATCCGCGAGTATCTCGAGCAGCGCGAATGGACACCGGATCGGTTTCTCGTCTCGTCGTTTCACCGTCGCGAACTCAAGCAAATCAACGACCCGCGCATCCGCATCGGAATGCTCTGCGCGCGGCCCACGCCGCTCTATCACTTGTCCGCGCGACGGCTCGGCGCGTGGTCGATCCATCCCGCGCTGCGGCACACGACGCGGCGCTTCGTGGAAGATGCGCACCGCCGCGGGTTCCGCATTTTTCCCTACACGGTGAACGAGCCCGCCGACATCGCGCGCATGGCGGCGCTCGGCGTGGACGGCGTCTTCACCGATTTCCCCGAGCGCGTGCGTGCCTGAATCCGCGCGTTGCGCGCCGCATCCACAACCGCTCTCCTCGCGTCATGAGCCCCTCGCTTTTCCGCCTCGCTGCACTGCTCCTTGCCGCCGCGCTTTTTCTCGTGAACCCCGCGCGCGCATGGGACGACGGCGGCCATCTTCTCATCGCGCGCATCGCATACGACCGCCTCTCGCCCGCGAAGCAGGCGAAGCTCGTTGCCGCGCTCGACGGCCTCACGTTCGGCCCAAACTCCTACGCCGATTCAATCCGCGCGGCGATCTACATGGACAAACTCCGCGACGGCACGCGCAGCTTCCGCCCGCCGTATCCGGGCGCGTTTGGGACATGGCACTTCATCCAGATCCCGTTCGAAAGTGACGGTGTCTTGCTGCGACGCGGCGAGCCCGATGTGGATGGCGTGGCCGATGTCACGCGCGGGTGGCGCTGGTGCCGCAGCGTCGTGCTCGGCGGCGTTCCGGTGCGCGAAAATTATCTCGGTCGCACATTCACCATCGGCCCGCGCGAAGCTCTCGCCATGCTCATGCACCTCACCGGCGATGCGCATCAACCGCTGCACGCGACCTCGCACGAAGCGACCGGGCTCGCGGACGACCGTGGCGGCAATAGCTTGGAAGTCCTGAACCTCCGTCCGCGCGGAAATCTCCACCATTTCTGGGACAGCGCGTATCGCCAGATGCCCGTCGCGCAACCCGACGGCACCACACTTGTCCGCGAAGACAAAGCGCGCATCGTCGCACGCGACTCCACACTCGCAAGCCAACCGCTCGCCGAACTCGCGCGCGCATTCACCGCCGAGGCACACACCACCGCTGCCGCGCGTCGCGTGCGGACGCCCGAGAGTTGGGTGAAAGAGAGTCACCAAATCGGCGTCGCGGTCGGCTACGAAGCGCTCGGCTCGCAGCTCGGAAAAGCAGAGGTCACGCTGAGCGCCCGATACGTCACCGACGCCTCCGCAGCCGCTCGCGCACGCATCGTTTTAGCCGGCGAACGCCTCGCGGTGCTTCTCGATTCTTTGCTCTGAGTCAACGCCTGAACATTCCTCTTTCAATGTCTCACTTCTGAAATACTCTCAGTTCCGCGAAATCCTCTCTTATGGCACGCATTCTCATCATTGACGACGACCCCGCGATGGTCGCGGTCGTCTCGGACATCTGTCAGGAGCGCGGGCACCAGACCATAGCTTACAATTCCGGCCAGAAGGCCATCGAAAACCTCGCCGCGCAAGCCCCACAACTCGTCATCTCCGACCTGCGAATGGACAAGGTCGGCGGGCTCGACATCCTCCGCGAATGCAAGCAGGTGCTGCCGCAGACGCCGGTCATCCTCATCACCGCATACGCGAAAGTGGAGAGCGCGCTCGAGGCGATGAAGCTCGGCGCATACGACTACATCACGAAGCCGTTCAAAGTGGACGAGCTCCAGCTCACGATCCAGCGCGCGCTCGATAATCAAACGCTCGTCCGCGAGAACCGGAATCTCCGGCAGCTCGTCAAAGAAAAGTATCGCTTCGAGAACATCATCGGCACGAGCCCGAGCATGCAGGGCATCTACAATCTCATCGCGAAAGTCGCCGACACCGACTCCACGATTTTGATCCAGGGCGAAAGTGGCACCGGCAAGGAACTCGTCGCCCGCGCGCTCCATTTCAACAGCAATCGCCAGCATCAGCCATTCGTCGCGATCAACTGTTCGGCGCTGCCCGAGAATCTGCTCGAGAGCGAGCTTTTCGGGCACAAAAAGGGATCATTCACCGGCGCCGCGCAGGACAAAATCGGGCTCTTCGAGGAAGCGGAACTCGGCACGATTTTTCTCGACGAGGTCAACTCGATGGCGCAGCCGCTTCAGACGAAGTTGTTGCGCGTTTTGCAGGAGCGCCAAATCCGGCGCGTCGGTGACACGAAGAGCATGCCGATCAATGTGCGCGTCCTCGCCGCGACCAATGAAGGGCTCATCGAAAAAACGCGCGCGGGAAATTTCCGCGAGGATCTTTACTACCGGCTCGCAGTCATCCCGATCGAGATGCCGGCGCTCCGCGAGCGGATCGAAGATGTGCCGCTGCTAGTGAATCATTTTCTCCAAAAGAACGCCGCGCAGACCCGCACCGAGGCGAAGAAAATCGAGCCGAAGGCGATGGAGATTTTGCAGCATTACTCGTGGCCGGGAAATGTCCGCGAACTCGAGAATGCAATCGAACGTGCGTGCGCGCTTTGCGACGACAATCTCATCCGTGTCACCGACCTCCCGCCGCATGCCGTGCGGCATGCGAGTTCCCCCGCGACCGAGACGAACGGCTCGCTGCCAGTCGGCCAGACGCTCGACGAATACATCCGCGAGCAGGAGCGGCGCTACATCGAAGAGACGATCAAATTCAACGCAGGCAGCCGCGAAAAAGGGGCGAAGATGCTGGGCATCAGCATGGCCACGCTCTACCGCAAGCTCGAGGTAAAGCGCAGCGCCGCCGAGAAGTCGTAACCGACGGCGTTTGACGAGCGACGATTTGCCGCGAGCCGCGGTGGGAGTTCGCAGCGCTACGAAAGACTCAGCGCGCCGCCTTCGCACAGGCTGGCTTTTCCAAAAGCCTGCAAGTCGTGTCCCATCGACTGCGCGACGGCCATCCACAGCCGGTTATGCGCGGCTTTTTCAAAGTTCAGGCTGCGTCCCATTTTAAACCCCGCGCCGCCGCCGATCATGATGCACGGGATATTGTCGAGCGTGTGCGAGTTGCCTTTGCCGAGCTCGTTCGTCCAAACCAGCAGCGTGTTGTCGAGCATCGAGCCCTCGCCCATCGGCTCCGGCGTGTCGGAGAGCCGTTTCGCGAGATACGCAAATTCCCCCGCGAACCACGTATTGATCTTCTTCAGTTTCTCGTAAGCCGACGTGTTGCTGTCCGGCTCGTGAGAGAGCGAGTGGTGACCTTCCTCGATCCCGAGCCAGCGCATCTGCGCCTGCCCGACCGAGCGCATGTATTGCAGCGTCGCGATGCGCGTCATGTCGTTCGCGAGCGAATTCACGAGCAGGTCGATCTGCATCCGGCTGATCTGCGGCGTGTTGTCATTCACCAACTCCACGCTCGGGTCGAACTCCGGCATCGGATGCGCCAGCTTTTTATCCGCCTCCGTGCTCGTCAGCTCCTGCTCCAGATTCCGCACAAGCGTCACATGCTGGTCGAGCAGCGCCTTGTCCCGCGCGCTGAGTTTCGACGACACGCGCGTGAGATCCTCGCGCACGTCATCCAGCACGCTCACGAGACTGTCGCGATCCTTCATGCGCCCGTAGAGCTTTCCAAACATCTGGTACGGATCGTCGATCGGCGCGACCGGCTGATTCGCCCCCGCGTAGCTCATCCGCGTCCACGGGTCCGCGCGATCCGGCACCGCCACTCCGAACTCCAGCGAGCCAAACCGCGTCCGTGTCTCCTCCCGGCTTTGCAGGAAATTCTTGATCTCCTGGTCGATCGAAATCCCGCCCGCCCAGCCCGCCGGGCTCCCGCCGCCGCCGCGGATATTTCCGGGTAAAAGCTCACTGCCGGTGAGCAGGCAGCTCATCCCGCGCATGTGATTGTCCCCGTCGCCGCCGACCCGGTTCGCGATCCCGTGCAGCACGAGCGTCTGCGCTTTGAACGGCTCCAGCGGCGCGAGGATCGACTTGAAATCCAGCTCCCCGCCCGCCGGCCAAAACTCATTCGGCAGCGTCCCATTCGGTGAAAACATGATCACCAGCCGCTGCCGCCGCGCCGGCGTCTCCGCCCCGCGCAGACTCGGCAACCCCGCAAGAAAAGGCATCGCAGCAGCGGAAACACCGAGCTGACGGAGAAATTGGCGGCGTGTGTGCATTTTGTGAAAAGTCGGACTCACTCAACAAACCCACAATCTCCCCGAGTCATAGGCGAAAGTCGCAGTGGGGACAGACTCTAGCGTCAAATGACATCCAATGTGTTGAACTCGATCTCTCGCGCTACCTGCTTCTCACTCTCGGCTTGAACTGTAGCAGATTTAGCAACAGTTGCCTTCCGGCGCTGTCGGCCGGCCTGTTCGTGCTGGAAGTGAGCCGATTGTCCTGTTGCACAAAGTCGCCATCTGATTCAGAGGAAACCAACCATCTCCGCACCCATTCGGACTCTCGAGCGCGTCCGACCATCCTCGGTCCATCGGAACGAGGCAGTGGAACATCCCTGATTGACTCTTTATTGTCCGACTTGATCCGTTGAAGTTTCGCAACAGTTACGCGCCAAAGCGCTCCACCAGAACCGCATCGCCGTGCCAATTCCGCTCCACAGCCGGTTGCCTTGGCTCAATAGGCAGCCTGAGTTCCACCGCCCCCCCGCTCCCAACTCATTCAAATCAACGTCTTTAAAGATGGATATATTGAGAGCCATGGCGTTTTCCACAATGCCGCGCTGGCTCAAAATGTCAGCGCCCAAATGGCCTTGGCTACTTTTGCCATGTCAGCCTGTCGCTTTGCGATTGTCTCCTCGGTCCAGTCAGTGAATTGGCACAAATCATTTGAGGTTCGATATTGGGATTGGGCATACACAGTCTGTTTTTGAGCAAAAGCCGCGTTGCCCGCTTCCTGCCCATTCAAACTCCGTTCCAACAAAGCGTAATTTCCAATACGTTCGTAACTACGGTCGTGAGCTTCGGCGGTAAAATGTTCCCATCCAGCTTCGCCGGGATTCTCAGGCAGGATGTGCTCCACAGTAGCGGTCATGCTTTCGTCGGTGATGTCCGCTCCGCTCAACTGCTTCTCGATCTTAGCCAACATGTAGCGCAAGCGTTTTCCGGATATGCTGCGGTTCCGGAGTCTGAGGGCAGCGAAATCCGCCTCGAATTCCTCGTCCGGAATGTAGATCGGCCGCAATGCCTGACGAACCGCCACGAGAGTTGTGGCGGTGCCACGTCGGACTTCCAACGCAGCGCGATTGTAGATCTCCTCAAGGATGTGTGTGCTTCGCCGACTCACTCCATTAAACCTCACCGACAATAACGCGCAGTAGCGAAGTATCTCCACCAAGTCCTTTGGGGCGGTGAATGCGCTCTTTGCAGCAAGGACGAGCGGCGTGTATTGCGACACGTTAAATAGGTTCAGCACTCGCACCTGCTCTTTCGCTCCTTGGTAATCCAACCAGAACTGGCTTGCGTAATCGTTCAAACCCTCGAACCACGCGGCATCTTCCTCCAGTTGGTCGAGGAGCGCAAAGACATGCTCCAGCGTGGTCACATCACCTTTGATGGTTTTGAAGAGTTGCTTCTGCCGGACGTATTCGCGTTGTGAGTTGAGATGGTGCCGCAGGAACTCGGGAAAGCTCGCGATGCCCACGGCTCGAGTGATGCGCGCCCACTGCCGAAGCACCGGATCCATCTGCGATTTGCTAAGGCGGTCCGCAAGCGACAAGAGATAGTTTTTGAGCAGGTCGGTTTCCGTCAACTCCAGACCCTGCGCGTTCAACGTCTCAAACACAGTGTATGCACTCAACTGGTCCTGCACGCGCACGCTAATGAAAACCAGACGCTCAGTGACAATCTCGCTTACGAACGCGGCAACCCGCTCGCCCTTCTTCTTTTCAGAAAACTTTTCCTGAACCTTACCCTTGAAGAACTGAAAGCATCCCCAAAGCAACCTCTCAGAATCCCGCAACCCACGGACCCCGCCTTGGGGCGGCTTGCGCTGTGCGAGATTCAATTGAAAAAAGTCGTCGTCGTTCGCGTTGAGCTTGAGCTTGGGAGTGATGCGCAGGCTGGTCGGGTCTTTTGCGCCAAGATAGCTGCTTTCCAAAAGTGTGGCGCGCTCTCCGTTGGCGTCCGCGTCCACCCCCTCGTTGGCAAGCCCGTAGAGATAATCCACGCATGCCAGAATCAAGATGCTCAGGGTTGCCATTCGCTGCTGGCCGTCAATCACCCGAAATTGCTTCCGTTCCCCGCTCTCCACCACAATGGCACCCATGTAGTGGTCTTCACGATTGGCTTCGAAGGTGGCGAGATCTTCCCAAAGATCCTCCCAATGCTCCTGTTTCCACGAATAATCGCGCTGGTAAGGCGGCACGCTATAGCTCTTTCCGTTGCTGAGGAGTTCCTTCAGGTCTTCCGTGTCCGTGTTCAGTAGAGTGCTGCGGGCCATATGATGAGAAGCTTACTTGGTTCGCGGGAGAAATGACAGTCTCCACCATGCCGGCCAACCGTGCGATCGACTCAGCATGGGTGGAGTCGCCCTAGTTTTGGACTCCGCAAATGGACCTATCTTCTCCAGCCCGCCGTGGCGAAACAAATGTCAGCGCGGCTTTGCGGCTTCTGCTGCGAGGTGAACGCTTGGAGTGTGCTGCGCGGCGACCTTTTGGGGAGGATCGGGGAGGGCGCGGGTGGCGGCGGTGGTGGCGATTTCGGTGAGGAGTTGGCGGATGTTGAAGCCGGAGGCGGTGAAGGATTGGCGGAGATTTTCGAGCGTGTCGGGGCCGTAGGTGCCGATGGCTTGTTTCGCGACGTGGTGGAAGAGCTCGTGAATGAAGGCGCGGTGGCCGCCGGGGTTTTCGGCGGCGAATTTCACGAGGTCGCGCGCGCCGGTGAGCCGGATGGTGTCGCCCTCGTCGGTGGCGAAGTCGGCGACAGGGTTGATCGGTTTGTCGCCTTCCTTGGTGCGCCAGCGGCCGATGGCGTCGTAATTTTCGAGGCTGAAGCCGAGCGGATTGATCGTGGCGTGGCAGCCCATGCACGATCGGTTTTTCGTCAGCTCAGTGATCTTCTCGCGCATGGAGAGGTGGGCCTCGAATTTCGCGTCGTCGAAGGCGATGGCGTTTGGCGGCGGCTTGAGTGTCATGCCGATGATCGTGCGGGTGAGAAAGACGCCGCGGTGGATGGGCGAGGTCTGCTTGCTGTGCGCGAAGGCCGCGAGGAGATACGGATGCGTGACGACGCCGGCGCGCTCCTTCGGATCGAACTCGACGCGCTGGAAGGCATCGCCCCCGACGGGTTTGCCGTAGATTTTGCCGAGCCGGTCGTTGAGGAGGAGGTAGTCGGCCTGGAGGAGTTCGCGGTAGTCGGATTTTTCGCTCCAGACGACGCCATCGAGGAAAAGCTCGAGCGAGGTGCGGAGGTCGGCGAGGACGCGGGCGTTGAAATCGGGAAAGGCTTTCGGGTCTTTTGCGAGTCCCTCGGCGCGTTCGAGGTCGAGCCAGTGCTCGTAAAAGCCGCGCATTTTCTGCTTCGTACGCGGGTCCGCGATCATGCGCTTTGCCTGCGCGGCGATCTGGTCGCGGGTCGTGAGTTTGCCGGAGGCGGCGGCCTGCAGGAGTTGCCGGTCGGGGATGGAATCCCACAGATAAAGCGCGAGCCGCGCGGCGATGTCATACCCGTCGGGCGCGGCGGCGGAGGGGAGGTCGGGATAGAGAAAGCGGGGCGATTTGAGGGTGAAGAGAACGACGCGCTTGATTCCGATCTCAGGGCCTTTCGCGGCGGAAAATTGGCGCTCGATGAGATGGTGAAAGTCGTCGTCGCTGAGCGGTCGGCGGAATGCGGTTTCCGCGAAGCGCCGCGCGAATTGCTTCACTTTTTCCTTGCGATCGGACGCGCCGGATTTTGTGCCAGCGAGTTCGTCGAGGCGGTCGGCGATTGCGTCGGCCACGTCGATCGCGGCCTCGGTGGTTGCTGCGTCCCATTCTTTTGAAACGCCGGTGCCGCGCTCGTATCCGACGCTCCGATCGTCCGCGGGGAAAGTGGTTTTCACCACGAGGCCGGTTTGCGAGCCCTGCGGGATGAGTTGCGAGGTCGGGATGATTTCCTCGACGCCGTGCGGGGGCTTCCAGAGCACTTCGATGGAGGCGCTTTTGTCCTGAAATTTGAACGTCTCGACCGAGAAGGGGTAGGTGCGCCCGCCCAGCAAAAAGATGCTTTTTTTCTCCTCGCGGACGGTGGAGCCCTGCGAGACCCATGCGTCGATGAGCGGGCTTTTCGGGTTGTTGATCGAGAGACGCGCGCCGTTCTCCGTCCTCACGATGAACTCATAGACGCCGGTCTCCGGCGTGAGGATCGAGCCCTCCCAGCGGATGTTGAATTCATCCGCTCGCAGCCGCTCGGAATCGGGGCTCTCCGCGCCGAATGTGAACGCGATTTGCGGATCGATGCGCTCGAAATTCGTGCGCTCTTTTTTCTCTCGTTCGTCGCGCTTTTTGTCGTCTTTTTCAGGTGGCAGTTGTGGACCGAAAGGCAGACGCTTTTTGCCAGAATAGCGCGCTTTCAAGCCGCGCTCCGGCCCCGGCGCACCGCCCGAATCGCCGCGGAGCCGGGCAAGGATGTCGGCGACTGAGGTGCGATATTGCGGGATGGTGAGCCTCGCCAAATCGAACTCCGGCGGACTGAGCCGCTCCTGCGCCTGCGGCGAGTAAAACGCCTCGTAAATGTAGGCCGCGACATTTGCCGCGTCGTCACCGACGCACGCGCCGACATCGTCGTCGGGCATCGTGCGGGCGATGCGTTTCGCGAGCCCAGGGACGCTGCGATTGCCGTGCAGCGGCTCGTCGTATTTGTCCGGCACGCCCTGGCCTTTGTCGCCGTGGCAGTCTGCACACATCTTTTTGTAAATGGCCGCGCCCGGGTGCTCCGGCACTTGCGCCGCGGCTGTCGCGGTGAGTGTGAAAAGTGCGCACGCGATTTTGCGGGCGGCGGAAGGCAGGGTGAAAATCATGCGGTGTGTGGCGATTAGAATTTAACCCGGAGCCGGGCAATGTCTTGGAGGCATGCGCATGGCTGCGCCATCTCGGGGCACCTCATCGCCCGAAAACCCTTTAGATGACAGCCTTCCCAGCCATTTCATCGCTTCTCGTGAGCTTCTGCTTTTCTCCCCGGCGGCTTTCGCTATTGTCCCGGAATCTTGCGACACGGACTCGTTTTATGACTCGGAAATTCGCCCTTTTTCTACTGACGGCAGCTCTCGCCGCGACGAGCTGCAGCAAACTCAAGCACGTCCCTTTTCTCGAAAAGAAACCAACGCCCGAGACTGCGGCCGCCGCACAGTCCGCAGCTGGCGCGCCCGCAGCCACACCGCCGCCCGCACCGAAGCCAGACCTGCTCGTGGCACCTGCCGCGCCCGCGAAGCCGGAGCTCAACAAGCACTCCTCCACGATCGTGCTGTGCTACCACAACATCGAGGAGAAGGGCGGCTCGAAGGCGCTGACGATCACAACGACGGAATTCGAGAAGGAAATGAAGGAGGTCAAGGACAACGGCTTCACGGTGATTCCGATGCAGGATTTCCTCGCATTTCGCAGGGGCGACAAAGAAATCCCGGCGAAGAGCTGCGTGGTGACGATCGATGACGGCTGGGTCTCGGCCTACAACAACGCGTGGCCGGTTTTGAAGAAGTTCGGATACCCGTTCACACTCTTCATTTACATCGACTACGTGGGCACTGGCGGGAAGTCGATGACGTGGGATCAGCTCGCGGAAATGCGCGACGCTGGCGTCGATATCCAGTCGCACACCTACTCGCACTCGAACCTACGCAAGCCGGGCGGAAGCGTGGACAAGAAGACGCACGACCGCGTGATGAAAGATCTCGCCGAACTCGGGCACGACGGCTGGCTGAGGAAGGAAATCGTGGAATCCGGCGCGGTGCTGGAGAAGCAGCTCGGGATCAAATGCAACGCGTTCGCATATCCGTTCGGCATCTACAACTCGGAGGCGCGGGCGATGGTGAAAGAGGCCGGCTATGAGGCTGCGTTCACGGTTTATGGGCAGCAGTTGCGGTTCAATTCGCCGCCCTCCGACCTGCTCGGGCGCTACGCCGTGGAGGCCGCCAAGCCGGAGATTTTCGCGAACGCGATGAAGATGATCGGCGGCGGCGTGACCACCGAAGACCCGATGGAATCGACGAGCGTCGCGCAGCTCGCGTCGGCCTCAATGGTGACTCAGCCGATGGATGGCGAGACGATCAGCGACCCGCGGCCGACGATCAAAGCGAACCTCGCGACGATGGGTCAGGTCGATCCGGCGAGCGTGCAAATCCGGCTCAGCGGCATCGGGCTTTTGAAGGTGAAATACGATTCTGCGACTGGCATGGCCGAGGCGAAAGTCACGAAGCCGCTGAGCGATCCGAACTACAGCGTGATCCTCACGGCGACGGCGGACGGCAAAAAAGCCGAGATACGGTGGGGCTTCAATTTCAGCAAAGATGGGAAGACGTCCGCGCCCGAGATGGATGCACCCCCGAAGCGCGACGTGCCGCCGACGGCGCCGCCGGTGAAAGCCCCTGCCAAGAAGCGGTAGCCGTGAACGCCGCGAGGGACGTCTCAACGCCCTACCCGAACAGCTTGCGCAGTTTGCGGTCGCCGGACTTGGCGAGTTCTAGCTGTTTGCTTTTTGCGGGCCAGTAGTCGCTGCAACCAACGCCTTGCAGGTTCTCTTCGATTTCATCGAAGCGGCCGAGGTGGCGCAGCGCTTCGGCACGGAAGAGCAGGAGGTCTTCCGCGCCGTCTTTCATCAGGTCGATGAGGTGCTCCATATTCACGATCGCCTCGGGCGAGGTCGAATGGCCGACGGGAGAGTCGTCGATTCGGAAGGCGTCGTTTCCGCGCCACCACGCGGCGACGCGGAGTTCGAGTTCGAGTTCGGGCGTCGGGGCGCATCCGCCTTCGATTGCCTCGAAAAATCCAGCTTCATCGAGCGGCTCGGCGTAGGGAGCGGCTTTCCAAGCGACATTTTCCGGCAAATCCTCGGTCTCGGGCAGCAGGTATCCGACGGGCGGGACTTCGCCGACCCAATAGATTTCCTTGCACGCGTGGCAGCGTGTGATCCGCGGCGGACGCGGATTCATCGGCATGTCCTGATAGCCGTCGGTCCAGGTGATCGCTCCGAAGCTGTTTCCGGAGGCGAGAGAGAAAACCCGCGCGAGGGCCTGGCAATACGGGCAGGGAAAGACGACGTCGGCGCCGGGAAGCATTTATTGGGGAGTCTAATGGCTGATGGCTGATGGCTGATGGCTGTTACAGCGGGGTCATCGGGGGCGTTAAAGCAATCACATTTCAGCAATCACGCAGCGCGAAAGATCAGCGCGAGATATCGGACTGGGTGAGGATGGTGATGCCTGTGCTGCCGAGGACGGAGCAGGCGCACTCGTTGTCTTCGACGTGAAGCGCAAGGGCGGTTCGGCCATTTGGGCGGGTGAGGAGGGCGTAGCTTCCGAAGATATTCACCTCCGCCTGAAGCAACGCGGCGAGAACTCTGCCAAGTTCGGTGGCTTCCTTCAGTTCGACGACACAGAGTTCGCAGACGGAGAACGGAATTTCGTGCTGCCGGAAAATGTCGCGCACGCTTTCGGGATCGCTGACGACGACTCGGACGATTGCGGTGTCGGCGGAATCCTGCACGTTAATCGCGAGGACGTGGATGTGATCCTCGTTGAGCAGCTTCACGATTTCGAGAAGCGCGCCGACTTTGTTCGGCAGGAAGATTGAGAACTGATTGACGCCGGAATTTCCGAGTTTTTCGGCGGCGTGTGTGAATTCCAGCATGGCGCTTATTTGTAGGAGTAGAGCACGCAGAACGTGGCCGGGTCGCCTTCGAGTTCTGCGATTTTTAGATAGTACGACCCACTCACCGTCGGGGCAAATCCCGCAGCGGCAGTCGAGTCGCCAGAATAGGGATCGGTGGCGACGGGCGCCCCGGTTTCATCATAGACGGTGAGCGTGACTTTTTTTGCCTGGGGCGTGGCGCCAACGACGAACCAGTATTGGTTTCCGGCGAAGAGATTAACCTGCACGAGTTGGGGTTTGCCGAGCTCGAGCGCGCCTTTCCAGTGTCCATCGCGCAGCTTGAAACCTTCATTCGTGAATGCGCCCGCGACATCGAATGCAGCCTTGCGAGCGGCGGCTTGGTCATCGGTCTCGGCGGCGCGCAAGCTGCCGGAGAGGAGAATCGCGGCGATGAAAATGGGGCGGATAAAGTGGTTCATTTGACCTCCTTTCGGGAGATGTCTTTCAGCAAATCGGAGAGCATGTTGCTCAGCTTTTCCACCGCTTCGCGCGCGGGCGGCGATTCGCGCGGGAATGTCATCGCGGTTTCAATTTCCGCGAGCTTGGCGCGGGTTTTTTTGACGACCGGATCATCGCGTGTTTTCTCCGGCAGCGCGCCGAGCCGGCGGCTGAGGAAGCCGACGATCCCCGGCTGGCGCAGGAGCATCGCGCCGGCGGATGAGTAAAATTTTTCCTCCGCGACATAGCTGCTGATCGACTCCGCGCCGCGCAGCCAGCCGCCGACGGTGACGAGCGTGACGAGGTTGATGTCCTTGTTCTCGATCATCGCGTCCTTCACTTCGTTTTGCGTCGCTTCGAGCTCTTCCTTCAGCGTGTCCCACTGGTTGTCGGTGGCAAATTCCGTGAGGCTTTTTCCGCGGTTGATGATGTCTTGCTGGACGCCGAGCGGCTTGGCGAGCGCCACGATATCGCGGCCAAGATTTTTCACCTGCTGGCTGTCCTTCGCCTCCACGGCGATGTAGCCGTCGGCGATGAGGCCACCGAGATTCAGCGCCATCTGAGGGCGGCTGGAAAAATCGCGCGCGATTGGCGGGCGAAATTTTGAAATCCAGTCGATCTTCCCGACTTTATCGAGTGCCGCGAGGAGCTCCCCGGGCGTGGGAATCGAGAGCGCATCGATGCGCGCGGCACCGGCCATTTCCTCCGCGCTCAGAGGCGGTGCGGAGGGCTGCGACGCGGCGGGCTCATCGACCGCGAGAGCCGATGAACAGAGGATTGCGAGCCCACTGGCCAAAGTCCGAATGAGGCGAAACATGGCGGACGATAGGCAGAACGTTGCCGCCTTGTCACCCGGCTTTTTGCCGCGCTTGCGTCGAGGAGAATGGCCGCTTTTCCGGTTGCACTCGAGCGCCCCGCTCCTACTCTCGCGCGCCTATGAAAGCCAAGGTCTTCGTGATGCCGAAACGCAGTGTGCTGGACCCGCAGGGCGTCGCCGTGCGGGAGGCGATTCATCATCACGGGCTCGGCTCGGTGAAGTCGGCGCGGGTGGGAAAACTGATCGAACTCGAACTCGATGGGAGCGAGTCGGAAGCGCAGCTTCACGAGTTGTGCCGCGACCTGCTTTCGAACCCCGTGATCGAGGACTACGAGCTGAGCGTCGAGAAGTAGGATGAAAGCCGCCGTCATTCGTTTTCCAGGCTCGAACTGCGATCAGGATTGTGTGCTCGCGCTGCGTGAGCTCGGCGTCGAGACCGAGTTTGTCTGGCACAAAGAGGAGTCCGTTGCAGCTTACGATTTGATCGTGCTGCCGGGCGGGTTTTCTTACGGCGACTATCTGCGCTGCGGGGCGATCGCGCGATTTTCGCCGGTGATGCGCTCGGTGGTGCAGGAGGCGGAGCGGGGGAAATTTGTGCTCGGGATTTGCAATGGATTCCAAATTCTCTGCGAGGCGCATCTGCTGCCCGGAGCGCTCGTGCGGAATCGCGATCTCCATTTTCGCTGCGAGCATGTGCGCGTGAGGGTGGAAAATTTCACCACGCCGTGGACGAACGCAGCGGTAACGGGCTCGGTACTGAATCTGCCAATCGCGCACGGCGAAGGCAGCTACGTGGCCGATGCGGCGACGATCCGCGACCTCACGCGGCAGCGGCAAATTCTGCTGCGGTACTGCGACGCGAATGGCGCGACGACGGCGGCGGCGAATCCGAACGGCTCGGTGGAAAACATCGCGGGGATTTGCAACGCGGCGCGCAATGTTTTCGGCCTGATGCCGCACCCGGAACGCGCGTGCGATGCGCGGCTCGGCAGCGTGGATGGACGCGTGATCTTCGACTCGATCCTCGCAGAACTCGCGCTCCGGAAGACTGCTTAGCGACGGATTTCAACCACGAGGGCGCGAGCACCGCTTCGAACGATCGGACCGATGGTGATTTAGGCGTTCGCTTACACCACGTCCCCGCGTAGAGTAGCGTTGGCAGAGCTGATGTTACCGCCCCCATACCCGGGGCGTCCCTGCTTGGATCGCGACCCGGATCGCAACCTGGATCGGGGAACCGACTCGGGGACCAGCTTCCACTTGTTGGCGCGGCCTTTATTGACCAGCGAAGTGCAATCTTCCAGCAAGTCCTGAAACGCCGCGCGGACGGCGGTTTCATGCTTTACGCCGAGCCTTGCAAAATCAGCCAGCGACGCGTGGTAGGCGGCAACGCGCTTGTGATTCGCCTTGAGGGGAAGTGTCCGCATCTGGTGCGCACGGGTTTAGGGCGTTTCTTCGATCCGGTGCGAGAAGTTCATGGGCGCCCTCAGTACGTTGCCCGCCCGTGAGCGGATTCGATTAAACGCGAACGGGGCGAACGCGTTTGGCAACGCCTTCGCCCCGCGGTCTTCGCGTTCTCGGTGTCGGTTAGTAGTTCGGGCGTGAGCCGAAGCCATTGGTCGTCGCGCCTTTGCCACCGAAGCTTCCCGTGGTGGAACCGTTGCCGCCGGAGCCGGTGTATTTGGCGTTGTCGGTGAAGACCTGGGCGGCGCTTGGGCCGTTGACCGTCACCACTTTGCCGTTGTCGATTTGCACGGTGTTGCCGGCGATGGTTTTCACGCTGTTGCCGTTGAGCGAGACGTTGTCGTTGAAGCGCACGGTGCCGTTCGCGCCGCTGGCGTAAAGCTTGATCGCGGAGTTTGCATCGATGCTGCCGCCGCCGACGATGAGCTGGCCGTTGGCGCCGAGCACGTTTGCTTTGACCACGTCGCCGCGCAGGGTGGCGTTGTTTAGGGTGATGTTTCCGTCGCCGTTGTTGCGGATATCGACGGTGCCTTTGTCGGCGATGACGGTGCCCCCGTTGACCGAGATGTCGCCACCCGCGGAGACAAACTCGACTTTGCCGCCAGGGCCAGGCGCTGCGGCACTGAGGAGCGATTGAAGCTGGCCGCTATTGGAGACGGTGATGGCGGTGCCGCTGGTCCTGCGGCTGTCGAGGCGGATATTGCCCCCTTGCTTGCTGGCGCGTCCGGCGGCGCTGTCGGAGACCTTGACCGTGGACTGCACATCGATGGTGCCGTTGGAAACGATGCTCACCGTGCCACCTTTGCCGCCGTGCGTGACCAAAGCCGCGTTCGCTCCAGTCGTGGCGCTGATCGCCTTTTTGATAGTCACGTTGCCCGTCAGGGGACGCGCTTCTGTGCCTAGAAAAACCGATCCACCTGAACCACCCTCTCCCAGGCTCAAGGGGGCGGCATCGCCGCCGTTGGCGGTGATGCCATTGATGCCGCTGGAGTCGATGTTAACCGAATCGCTCTCGATGATCACCGCACCGCCGCCATTCGCGCCACTGCCGAGGAGCGGCAACAATGAGCTACCCGAACCGGTGGCATCGATTCCTCCACTGACCTTGATGGAAGGGGAACGTAATCCCAAGTCGCTTCCGTAGATCGGCACAAGCGTTCCATTGATGTCAACGCTGGTGAGCGCATTGATTGAGCTGGCGGCGATTGTCGTTGCCTGAAGCTTGACGGTGTAGGCTCCGATCGGTCGGTTGAATGAAATACTAGCGGCCTTGCCGTCGATTTTATTGGCCTCCACGGTCTGGCTGAAGTCGGCATTGTTCTTGGCATCGAATGTGAGAGTGTCGGCCGTGACCTTGCCGTCCAGTTCGAGTTTACTGACCCCCGTGATGCGAATGGTAGCGGCGGTAATATCAGCTGAGGACTTAGCACTTCCTTTGGAAATCGTGTAGGTCCCGGTCAAGCCGTTCCCGGGTGCATTGGCTACAACCACGACAGGAGTGACGATTGGTAGGAGCGGAGGCGTGACGACCACAGGCGGCGTGACAACTACCGGCGGCGTGACAACCACCGGCGGCGTGACAACCACCGGCGGCGTGCTCGGATCAACCCCGGGGAGGAGACCGCCACCCGTCGTGACGGGATCGTTGCTGCTGTTTCCCGGATTGGAAGGCAGTGAAGGTTCAACCACCGGCACCACTGTAGCCGGGGAGTTTTTATGAGAATGATCGTCGAGTGCGAGAAGCACGGCAGAATCGCCAACGCGCTTCGTCGTGGATTCGAGAGCCGCCATCGTTTCCTTGGAGGCCACGACGACTTTGGTGCCGTCGCCCTCGATGATCAGATTCGTTTCGGCAAGCTGCGCTTTCCCCTTGGCCGTGCTTTGAAAGGCGATTTCTTTTTCGATCAAGCCGATGCTGGGCAGCGGCTGAACCTTGATTTTCGCGTTCCCGCGAAATTTCTCAGGATCGATGAGAGCCGACGTTTTCACCAATTTCGCGAGATCGACGGAAACCGGCTTGGGCATGTGCGTCTCCTTTGCCCCGAGAATGATCATCTTGCCGGGCGTGAGCACCACGGATTCGCCCAACCGGCCGTTGATGGATAGGCGGAGGCTGCCTTCGAGCACCAGCACCTTCACGTGGTTGCCGGGTGAGTTCTCCATCATGATCGTCGTGCCGGTGATGGCGGCCGTGACCGCAGCGGTGCGAATGCGCGCACCACCGAGGTTCTTTGGGACTTGAAGAAGCATCGTTCCCCGGTCCAGCGCCATATCGCGGGTGCCCGGAGTGAAGGAGAAGACGGAGTCCGCGCCCAAGCGGGTGAGGGTATCATCTTGAAAGAGCAGTTCCGCCCTCGACTGCGCGCCGGTCCGGACCGCGAGATCATTTTTGAGAACGTCTTGCAACTTTGCGGGCTGCGTCTTCCCTCGGGTCGGGTCAATCAGGCGGACATCGTTGACGATTTTGTGAATCTCCGCCTGTTGCAGCGGACCGGCTAGGGCGGTGGCAAACCCGCTGACCCAGAGGAGGACCAGTGAGCGGCGCAGGAGGCGGGAAGAATTTCGCGATTTGACCATAATTATCATAACAGCAATATCCCCGCCAACGGGGCTGTCATTATTGACTTAAAATTGCAGATTGAACGTCAAGCCCCCGCCCCCGTTCGCCACATCGTAGCTGAACGGTGCCCTATTCGATCGATTCCGGCCGAGATAGCCGGAGGCGGAAACATTGCTCCAGTCGGTGAACCGATACCGCAACCCCCAGGAAAGGGTCTGGTTTCGGTCCGTCCGGCCTCCCTCGGTGTAGAAGAGCCCCGCATACCGATAGAGGAGATCGGATTGCAGATTGCGCGTCAGTTGGACGTGATAGCCGGCAAAGACGGAAGCCTCGGAACGCTCCGCACTTTTCGCATCGGAGAAACCGAGCTGCCCCGTTACTCCGGCAAAAGCGTAGTGGGCCGAGCTAAAAACCACCGTTTTCTGCGCGCCGAGCGCGAGCGTGTGATTCGTAAAAAAGACATCCCCCGACTTGACGCCCAGCAGTTCGTTAAAGTTGTAGCGCAGGAAGAGATCGAGCCCGGTGAGCTTGCTGGTGTGATAACTGACGCCCACACCAGCATCGATGCTGTTGAAATCGAGCTGCCGGAACTCATTGTATCGAAAAGTCGCGAGCCGCAGACCGGCATCGATCTGGAAGCCGCGTGGCACTGGGCGGCGATATTCGAAGCCGAAGGTCGCGAGCAAAAACGCATCGGTCGCGGGCTTCACTCGGGTGAGGGCGACGTTGCTGGTCACGAAAGCGGAGACATCCGCGAAAGTGCGAAACGGGCGGAGCCGTTCCTCATCGCGGAGCAGTTGCTGGACTCCAAAACTGTCTCCATCATCCCCGCTGGAAGCAGGGAGTTCCGTCGGCGCAAAATCCCCCGCCGCCGGGAGCGGGACGGTCTGTAGATCGAGCTGCCGCGCCTGATTGATCCGCGGCTCTGGTGTCTGGGAGCGCAGATGCGCGAGCGACAGAGAGGTGAGCGTAAATTGCAAGGCCAACTGCCATTTCATGGAAGACGGGCTCTTTAGCAGAGCGAATGCCCGCCCACTAATTTCCGCAAAAATGGGAGATCGAAAAATCCTTCGGCACGTTTCCCGCTAAAAGCCCGGGCTCTAGCATGCGGCACCAGCGCGCCACACTCATTCTTCTTTGCACGATCCTGGCGACCAGCCTCGGCATCGTGTTTTCGTGCTGGCCCGATTCCGCGCTCTCCAAGGCAGAACTGAGCGCACGCGACTGGCTCGCGGCCCACGGCCGAATGACGCCGAGCGATCCGAAGCTCATCTACCTCGCCATCGATAGTGAGTCCGTGAGTCTCGATACCGAGGCCGACTTGAAGTCGCTCTTCGACATCGATGACGTGGCATCGCCGGAAGGGCGCGCGCTCACGCTGATGAGTCAACACTGGCCGTGGCCACGCAGCGTTTACGCTCTCGTGCTGGACCGCTTGTTGGCCGCCGGTGCGAAGGCCGTCGTATTCGATTTGAATTTCCCGACGCCGAGCGACGACGACGAGGCGTTCCGATCAGCACTCGAACTTCACCGCTCCCAAGTGGTGATCGGCAGTAACTTCAGCGACTCCTCCACAAACGCGAGTCGAGGCATGGGCGCGGAACTCACCATGCCGACGACGGCCCTCATCCCCAGCCCGGATGAGCGAGTGGGCTACGTGAACTTCTGGCCCGACGCTGATGGCGTCATTCGCCGCGCTGTGTTTCAAACCAGCTTCGCGCAATTCCTCGGAACCCACCAGATCCCCGGCGAACCGCAATACGCCTCCCTGGCCGCGCAGGCCGTCGCCAAACTTGGCCGTCCGATTCGCTCGAGCATGCAAACGGCCAGCCACGCCATTCGCTACACCGCGGGACCAGGAGAGGGCTTCCCGCCGCACTCGATCTTCGAAATTTTCGTACCGGAGTATTGGAAGCGAAACTACCAATCCGGAAAGCGTTTTGACGGCGCGGTGGTCGTCGTCGGCGCGGCAGGCAACTGGCAGCACGATGAACATGTGACTCCCTTCGGCGTCATGGCCGGACCCGAGATTCAGCTCAACGTGATCAACGCCCTGTTGCAGGGCGAATTCCTGACCGCTGCCTCGCCGCCTGTGGCGATCGCCATCTGGCTCCTCGCGGGTGCTGTCGCCGCGGGCTGCGCGATCATCCGCACTCGAAAACTGGTTCGCCTAAGCCTGCTGGCGGTCGCGCTCGGGTGGGTGGCCAGTCAGATTCCGATCTTCAACCACTTCGGCTACGTCGGCCCCGTGGTCGGACCGCTCACGGTCATGGTCATCGTCGGACTCTTCAGTCTCATCTACGATTTGATCCGCGCCGGCGCCGAGCAACTGCGCCTCCGCCTGGACTTGAAGGAGCGCAAACGAGCGCAGGAAATCCTGGAACGTAGCAACGAGGAACTCGAACGCCGCGTCGCGTCGCGGACGGTGGAGCTGACCAATGCCAACGCCGCTTTGGCACAGCGGATCGAGGAGAAAAACGTCCTACTCAAGGAGGTCCACCATCGGGTGAAAAACAACCTGCAAGTCATCTCCAGCCTGCTCAATCTTCAAGCCGGACAGATCAAGGATCCCGACGCGCTGCAAGCCTTCAAGGAGAGCCGCAACCGCGTCCGCTCCATGGCGCTCATCCATGAGAATCTCTACCAATCGAAGGATATCTCGCAGGTCGATTTCGGGGATTACATCAAAGCGCTCACCAAAGGACTAATGGGAGGTTTTTCGAGCAGGGATTCTCCAGTCCGAATCAGCATCGACATCGACAACATCATGCTCCCGGTGGACTCCGCGGTTCCGTGCGGGCTCATCGTCAACGAGCTGGTGACCAACTGTTTCAAGTACGCCTTTACGCCCTCCACTCCCGGGGAGATTGGCATCGCCATGAGACGCACCGACAACGCCCGACTCCAACTCACCGTCTCGGACAATGGCGTGGGCTTTCCCAACGACATCAACTTTCGCAACACCGAGTCGCTCGGCATGCAACTCGTCACAACGCTCGCTGAGCAGCTCGATGGCATCGTTACGCTCCAGAATGGCGCAGGCACGACCTTTACCATCGACTTCCCCCAGTCCCACCGCACAAAGCTATGAGCGATAAGACTCAAATCCTCGTGGTGGAAGACGAAGGCATCGTCGCAAAGGACTTGCAGGCGATGCTGCGCGATTTGGGCTACCACGTTCCTTTGACTGTCGGCACTGGTGAGCTGGCATTGAAAGCAGCGATCGAGAATCAGCCGGACCTGATCCTCATGGACATCCAGCTCCGCGGGAACATGGACGGCATCGAGACCTCCGCGCTCATTAGCTCCCAGCGCGATGTCCCGATTGTCTATCTCACCGCGAACTCCGATGAAGCAACCCTGCAGCGCGCGAAAGCCACGTCGCCGTTCGGATTTCTAGTCAAGCCTTTTGAAGAGCGCGCCATCCAGGCTGGCATCGAGATGGCGCTCTACAAACACAAGACCGACAGACACATCCGCGAGCGCGAGCAATGGCTCTCCACGACCCTGACCAGCATCGCGGATGCAGTCATCACGACGGACTCGAGCGGGAGCATCACCTTCCTGAATACTGCGGCGGAAAAGCTCTCCGGATGGAACCTTCAAGAGGCGAGCGGCCAGCCTTACTCAAATGTCTTCCATATCGTCAGCGACGCGAGCCGTGAACCGGGAGTGGACTATGTCAGCCAGGCATTGTCCGATGGCACGACGCTTACCAGTGGCAATCCTACTCTGCTCGTGCGGCGAGATGGCTCGGAGGTACCCATCGAGCACAGCGTCGCGCCGATCCGGCAGGGGCTCCAATGCGATATCGGCGGCTGCGTCATTGTCTTCAGCGATGTCTCGGAGCGGAAAGACTTGGAAGAAAGGCTGCGGCAGGTGCAAAAGATGGATGCGATCGGAAAGCTCGCGGGCGGCATCGCGCATGACTTTAACAACGCCATCACCGCGATCATTGGCTATGCCGAGATGATCCTCCAGCGGGCAAAAGAACCCGACCCGCACCATCGCGACGCAAAGCAAATCGTGCGCGCCGCCGAGCACTCGGCGCGGCTGACTCACCAGTTACTCGCCTTTAGCCGCAAGCAAGTTCTGCAACCGCGCTCGCTCAACTTGGCGGAGGAACTCGACCCGGTCGAGGGAATGGTGCGCCGACTGGTCGGCGCGAGTATTTCGACGAGCATCGAGTCCCAGCCGGGGCTTTGGAATACCATGGCTGATTCCGGGCAGATCGAGCAGGTCGTCTTGAACCTCGCGGTCAATGCCCGAGATGCAATGCCGAATGGCGGAAATCTGACCATCCGCCTTTCCAATGCGACGGTCACGGCTGAAGATGCGATGCGGATCAGTGAGGGTCGCGCCGGAGAGTTCGTGCTGCTCGAAGTCAGTGACACGGGCATGGGGATGAGTCGCGAGACGATGAAGCGCATCTTCGAGCCATTCTTCACTACGAAGGAAGCCGGGAAAGGCACCGGGCTGGGGCTTGCGACGTGTCATGGGATCGTGCGGCAGACTTCCGGCATGATCGCCGTCTCCAGCACGCTGGGTGTCGGGACAACCTTTTCGATCTTCCTTCCGAAAGCGAATGCAACAGCGGCAGTGACCGCGCCGGAAGCCGACGAAGATCGCGGCACGGCTGGCACTGGGACGATCCTTTTCGTAGAGGATGAAGAAATCCTGCGCGAGCTAGGCGTGCTGAGTCTGGAAAGTCTGGGCTACCGTGTCGTCGCAGCCCAGCATGGCAAAGAAGCGATCGATGTGCTCACAGCAACCGACGCCCCGGTTATCGACATCGTCGTGACGGATCTGATGATGCCCGAGCTGAATGGGCGCGAGCTTTTTGCATGGATCGAAAAGAATCGCCCCGGGATGCGTGTCCTGTTCATGTCCGGCTACACGGACGACTCGACCATCCATGACGCCGTCAACGGCGCGGAGGTCGAGTATCTCCAAAAGCCCTTCACGCCATCCACGCTCGCGCGAAAAATCCGGGAGGTGCTGGGACGCCCTGCCCCGGAGCGGGCAAACGCGGTGACCGCCTGACATTCGATACATCCGGCCCGCGCGGGCACGACGAGAAATCGTCGTGCCAGCGAAATCCGAAAAGCAACAAATGGCGACTGGGCCGGCGCTCGCGGCGAAACCGTCATTGAAGGCCGCACGGGCAGTTCGTATTACTCAAAGTCACCGACTCCGGCACAGGAATGAGCCGCGACACACTCAGGCATATTTTCGAACCGTTCTTTACGACAAAGGCGGAGGGGAAAGGGACGGGACTTGGTCTTGCGACATGCCACGGAATCGTCCGGCAGACCGCTGGCATGATTGCCGTTTCCAGCACGCCGGGAACAGGCACCACCTTCTCCATTTACCTTCCAAAGGCAGACGCTGTGGAAGTTGCGCCAGCGCAAGTCTCCGACGAGACTCTCCCCATCACCGGCGTTGAAACGATCTTGTTCGTCGAGGACGAGGAAATCCTCCGAGAGCTAGGCGTGCAGGCGCTCGAAGACTTGGGCTACCGCGTCACCCCAGCGGAAGATGGGCTCACAGCGGTCGAACTCCTCGGCAAGGGCAAGCCAGCCTTCGACATCGTCGTCACCGACCTGATGATGCCGCGCATGAACGGCCGCGAACTCTTCGGCTGGATCGCGCAAAACCACTGCGGAATGCGTGTCTTGTTCATGTCCGGCTACACCGACGATGCGATCATCCGGAACGCCGTCCACGGAGCGGAGGTCGCCTACTTGCAAAAGCCATTCACGCCCAGCGTGCTCGCACGCAAGAAACGCGAAATCCTCGATGGACCGGCTCCCGCGAGAGCGAAATCTGACGTCGAGGCTTCTGAGGCTTCTCGCCACGACGAAAATCTCGTCGTTCCAGCGAAGTCAAAAAAAATAGCAAATTACCGCGGGTGCAGCGCTCGCGACAAACTCCCGAGAGAAAGCGAAATCGTCGCTGAAAGACGCATCGAAAGCGATGATCAAAAGCAACTCGAGGACATCGCACGTAACAGGCGCAAGAAGCTTCCGGCGAAGAAAATCGGAGTGGCGATCATAAACAGCAGAAGCAGGGGACCGAACGACCTCTCTTCTGAAAATCCACGTCATCGGAGGAATCTGCGGTAAAGAGATTTTTGCCTCTGCGCAGTGGTCGCGGATTGGGGCGATAATTATTTTTGCGCAATTGTCACAATTCTGCGTCCTCCGCTGGACAAAACGGTCGGGACGGGATTATCATGTGGGGCTTTTTCCCCTCAAGATATGCCCCCGATCAAACTTCTCTCACGCTGTCGCCAAATGGCCGTCCCTGCGCTCGCGGCCGCGGGCGTTTTCGGGCTCTCCACTGGCTTGGCGCAGACTTTCACTTGGACGGGTCTGAATGGCGTCTGGAGCGACCTGACGAAGTGGGCCGGCGGCGTTGCCCCCACTGGCACAGATGCGACTGACGATCTTCGCTTCAACAACAGCAACTACACAGCGACCAACGACGTGGTGCCTCTAGGTGCCGCGCCTTTCACACTAAATCGTCTCACGTTCGCATCGACCGGCGCGGCAAATATCGCCGGAAATCTTGCACAGTTTTCCGGCGCGAGTCCGGCGATCACACAAAACGGCACCGCTGCCGCGAATCTCAACCTTCCCCTGACATCCACAGTCCCGCTAACTTTCGCCGGCAGCGGCACCGGGCTGCTGACGATCAACGGCGCCGTTACGGGCAATTTTGACATCACGAAAACCGGCACGAGCACCTTTCGTTTCGGCACGGCTGGCTCCGGCATTTCCTCGACCAATACATGGCAGGGAACCCTAAACATCGGCGGTGGCACTGTCACTTTCGCCCCCGCTGCCGACGCGACCGTCCCTGCCGCACAGAGCGCACTGCGCGGAAATCGCGTCAACTTTACGAGCTCCACGGGGCTCCTCTCCGCTGCGGATAATCTCCGCACGGGTCTGCTCTCAGGTACTGTGGGCACCATCCTGGCGCGTGATGCGGGCGGAAACGGCAAGGATATCGTCATCATCGGCCTCGGGAGCGCCACCTTTGGCGGCACTCTCACCAATATCGCTGCGGGCGGCACCGCAGACGGCAAACTCATCGTGCGCGGCGCTGCGACACAAATCTTAAACGGCACAGTTCAGGTGAACGATGATATTGTGGCTGCCTTTGGCTCGAAGCTGGTTTTCTCCGGTAGTGCGAGCCTCGGGACGATGACCAAAGGCTCCGTCTCCCTCGAGGGAGGCACCTTCGTCCTGGACAACACGGCTGTGAATAACCTCGATCGCCTTCGCGACGCCACCTCCACGAGCACCGGGCTCGAAACCGTCAGCGGCGGCACATTTTCGCTCATCGGATTTAGCACCGCAGCCACGACTGAAACGATCGGCCGTCTGCAACTCGGCACCTCAAGCAACCCGCGCGGCGGCGCGCTCACGATCAATGTGACGCAGCCGGGCAACTTTGCCACCACGCTCCGACTCCAGTCGTATTCGCGCGTGAGCACCCTCACTCCGCGCAACACCGTCGATTTCACCTCCACTCGCGCAGGTGCCACCATCGCCCCGGGCCTCGGCGGCACAAATCCCGGCATCGTCATCCTCGGCGTCACCACCGGCGTCGGCGGCCTCCTCACCAGCACGGACGCGCTCGATTCCGGAGTCGGCTGGGCCACGGTCAATGGCACCGACTTCGCCACTTCCGGCGCTAACGGCATCGCACCCGTCGCATCCGTCCCGCTTCCCGGCGCCTCCTCGCCAAGCACGAATGCGCAGCTCACTGCTTCGGCGACCATCGCCTCCGCGACCGATTTTTCGCTGAGCTCGTTGAAAATCGCGCCAACAGCCTCCGGGCAGAGCCTCAGTATCACGAACACCGGCTCGCTCAGCACCAACGGCATCCTCCTCGCTGGTGCGAACGACTTTTCCATCGTCAACAGCGGCGGCGGAAGCGGCGGAATCGGCGGCCCCGGTGGCGCGCGCTATTTCCACGTCCAGAGCGCCGCGCTCACTGTCGGCGTCTCGCTCGCAGCCCTCGATGCTGGCGGCAAGCCGAACTCCGTGGCCAAAGCCGGCGCAGGCGCGCTCATCTTGACGAATCCCGCGAACTCCACGCTCACAAAAACGCTCACGATCAACGCCGGAACGGTCCGGGCTACGCCGGGCTCCACGCTCACAGGCGGGAAAATCGAGCTGCGCGGGGGCGTCCTCGAACTCGTCGGCGGCGGCACCTACAGCCCAACGCTCGGCGATGCCACGGGCAATATCAATTGGCGCGGCGATGAACTCAGCAGCGGCATCAATCCCGTGCCAGTCCTCGACCGCGGCAGATCGAATTCTGACAAAGGCAGCGGCGGTTTCTCCGCATTCGGCGCGGACGTGACCGTCGATATCAATGGCGGCGGTCCTTCGAACCTCACCTGGGAGGACTCGTATTTCCTGGATAGCGGCCAGGCTCTGGTCTTCGGCTCCACCCGAGCGACGAATCGCGTCACGCTCGTCGATAACATCAACCTCAGCGGCACGGGCGTGAACTTTTCCACCCGCCAAATCCGCGTGGACGACGCCGTCATCCCGGCCGGCGGCTCCGCACGCCTCTCCGGCTCCATCGCCGGTGAAGTTTATCGCGACCTCCTCAAGACCGGCATCGGCCGCCTCGAACTCAGCGGGACCAACAGCTACCTCGGCCGCACCGTCGTTAATCAAGGTGAACTCGCCGTCAATGGCCTGAATTCCTCGACCTTCCTAACACAGGTTCAAAGCGGCGCGAAACTCAGCGGCAATGGCACCACCGGCCCGGTGCGCATCGAAGGCGGCGCCTCGCTCGCGCCCGGCGACACCGCCGGTCACGCCAGCATCCTCCGCACCGGCGACGCCACGCACAACGGCGATCTGCAATTCATGGACGGCACCGCGAAGCTCGCCATCGAACTCGGCGGCACCACCGCGGGCGGCGACGGCGTCAGCGGCTACGACCGCATCAGCGTCACCGGCGGCATCACCCTCAACGGCGCGTCGCTCGAAGGCTCGCTCCTCAACGGCTTCAACCCCGCGATGGACGACCTCTTTTTCATCATCGTCAACGATGGCACCGACGCCGTCAGCGGCACCTTCGCCCAAGGCACCGGCATCGCCATCGGCGGCAAATTCTTCGTCATCGGCTACGACGGAAACTTCCTCGGCGAGGGCAACCCCGGCAACAGCACCACCAACGGCAACGACGTCTTCCTGCGCGCCGTCCCCGAGCCATCCTCCACGATCCTCGCCCTCAGCGGCCTCGCGCTCCTCGGCCTGCGCCGGAAGCGGTCTTAAAATCCTCCTCGTCCCGCACCGCGGACACAAGGGGACGGCGATCCCGTCTGCAACTGCCTTTTTCTGCCGCGCGTCGTAGTCGGGATCGGTGATCCCGGCGGTCTGGGAGCAATCCTGCACTACAGACACACCGCCACCGTCTCTCTTCCACAAAAAAAGGCGCTGCCGGTTTCCCGACAGCGCCTTGTTGATTTGCGGGGCCTGAGTGGCCGGTTATTTCTTGCTCCGATCGCCGGGACGATACTCCTCGGCGGCTGCCGCGAAGGCTTGCTCGAGGCCGACCATGTCTTCGCCAGGCTTGATGCTGTCGAATGCGGCGGCTTCGCGCTTGATGTCTTCTTCGCTGTAGTTCGCCGCTTTCATCGAGAGGCCGATGCGACGCTCGGTCTTATCGACCTTGATGACGCGCGCTTCGATCTCCTGCCCGACTTTGAGCACGTCCTTGATCTTCGCCACATGATCCTCGCTGATCTGCGAGATGTGGACGAGACCGTCGATCTCGCCATCGAGCGCGATGAATGCGCCGAATGCCGCGATCTTGCTGACCTTGCCTTTGACGAGGTCGCCGATCTTGTACTTCTGGTCGATGTCCTTCCACGGATCGCCCTCGAGTTGTTTCATGCCGAGGCTGATTCGCTGGTTCTGCTTGTCGATGTCGATGACCACCGCCTCGATCTCGTCACCCTTTTTGATGACTTCGCTCGGGTGGTTAATCTTGCGCGTCCACGACATGTCGGAGACGTGCACCATGCCGTCGATGCCCTCTTCCATTTCGACGAATGCGCCGTAAGCGGTGAGGTTGCGGACCGTGCCTTTGACCTGCGCGCCGATCTGGTAGCGGCTCTCGATCGCGTCCCACGGATTGGGCTCCATCTGGCGCACGCCGAGGGAGATTTTCTGCTCCTCTTTGTTGACGCCGAGCACGATGGCTTCGACTTCCTGGCCCACGGTGAGCACGTCGGACGGGCGCGCGATGCGCTTGGTCCATGACAACTCGGAGACGTGGATGAGACCCTCGACGCCTTCCTCGATTTCGACGAATGCGCCGTAAGGAACGAGGTTCGTGACCTTGCCCTTGACCTTCGCGCCGATGGGGAAACGCGCTTCGGTTTCGTTCCAGGGGTTCTTCTGGTTTTGTTTGAGGCCGAGCGAGACGCGCTCTTTTTCCTTGTTGATGTCGAGGACGATGACTTCGAGTTCCTGCCCGACTTTGAGCAGTTCGCTCGGATGGCCGAGTCGGCCCCAAGTCATGTCGGTGATGTGGAGGAGTCCGTCCATGCCATCGAGGTCGATGAATGCGCCGAAGTCCGTGAGGTTCTTCACGGCACCCTTCACGGTGCTGCCGATCTTGATGGTATCGAGGAACGCCTGGCGCTTGCCTGCGCGCTCGGCCTCGATGATTTCGCGGCGCGAAAGGACGACGTTTTTGCGGTCGTCGTTGATCTTGACGATCTTGAAGTCGTAGGTGTTGCCGACGAACTGCTGGAGATCTTTCGGGGGGACGATGTCGATCTGCGAGCCAGGCAGAAATGCCTCGACGCCGATGTTGACGGTGAGCCCGCCTTTGACCACGGCCTTGACCTTGCCTTTGATGAGACCGTCGCCTTGGAAGACCTTGACGATCTTCTCCCAGTTCTGGCGGTAAGCGGCTTTTTCCTTGGAAAGGATGACGGTGCCTTCGTCATTTTCGAGCCGGCACAGGAGCACTTCCACTTCGTCGCCGATTTGGAGATCGTCGATGTCATCAAACTCGCTGGAGGGGATGACGCCCTCGGATTTGTAGCCGATATCCACGAGCACTTCGCGCGGGCGAATCTCCAGGATGCGGCCCTTGACGATGCTACCCTCTTTAAAATCGCGCATCGACTTCGCGATCAGGTCCTTCATTTCGATCATGTGTATTTCACTGCAAGCCACGGGTTCCGGTTTTCCCAAATCCCCGGGCGTCTCATCTGAGCAGCCAAAATTAGCGGGGAGGAGGGGGCGGGGAAAGTAGGGAGCCGCGCGAGGAATGCAAGCGCACCTTTTGGGAAAATCTGAGAGCGTCTCAGTCTCGTGGGAAAACGTCGGAAAGTGGGGGCGCTGCTTTTGGCTCCGCAGCGCGGTAGTCTTCGCCGAGGAATTTTGCCAGCGTTTCCGCCATCTGCGCCTGTTTAACTGACTCGCACTCTTTTCGCTCTCCAAGCGGAGGCGTGTCGGGTCCGAGCACGGCACACCACCATTCGCCCGAGTGCGCGATTTTCTCCCCATGACTCGTCCAATCCGCGGTCAGCGCGCCGCGGCCGTGGTCCGTGGTGATGATGAGAGTTGTGCTGCCGCGATACTCCGGGAGAGCTTGGACTTTCTCCCAAAGCTCACCGATCCAGCGATCGACGCGGTGCGCGGCTTCGAGGTAGCGATCATAGCGGCGCGCGTGCGCCCATTCGTCCGTCTCTCCGAAATTCACGTAAAGGACCCGGGGCTTATGTGCATCGATGAACTCGAGCGCGGCTCGCTGCACGAACGCATCGTAGTGCTCGTCCGGCCAAGGCGAGGGAATGTCGGCCATGAGTTTTTCGAGTTCCGCGATGCGGGGCGAGGCCTCGCCGGATGCCGATTTTTGAAGCGTCGTGAACATCGGCAGATGACTGCGATCCACATTCAAAATCTCGCGCATCACGGTCCACCCGTTGCAGGCGAAGACTTTGCCCGCAAAACCCGGACGCCCGTTGAGCCATTCCAGCACACTCACGTTGGGATTCGGAATCGGCTTGTTGCTCGTGATGCGATCGTCGGCGTGGCCGGTCAGAAATTCGTTGTAGCCGGGATAGGAAAACCAAAGGTCATTCGTCACATCGCCGAGGCTGCCAGCATCGCGGTTGCCGAAGATTTGTCCCTGCTTCGCGACTGTGTCCCAAATGAACGGCAGCAGCTTGCCCCGCCGCGCATCCGGCCTGTCGCCTGCAAACTCCTGCGTCAAAGCTGCGGCATCCGTCACCCCGCCGGACTGCTTGTTCATCAACGTCGCATCCGCTCCACGAAAGACTTCCTGCCAGCGAAATCCATCCGTCGTGACGAGCAGCAAATGCCGCGTCTTCAACTCGGCGGCGCGTAAAGTCAAATCGCTCAGCAGGAGCACCAGCAAACAAGCAGACAACATTTTCATTCGCGCCAGCGAAACTCTTCGTAGGTCGATCGACAAGACTCGGAAGACCTAGGGACTGCCAAATCGTTCATAAGAAACCTTGAAGCTGCGCGTTTTCCGATCTCTAAAGGCCGATCCCGTACGCAGAACCGCTCTCGCCAGTGTGACCCAGCGAGAGCGGTTTGTCTGAGGCAGGCTCGGCTTTGCGCCCCGCTCGGTTACAGGATGAAGACGCGGCCGATAAGGGTCACGGGATTGCCGTTGAGGTCGGTGATGGCGGAAGCGATGAGCGCGCCATCGACGAGGCGGCCATTGCGCTCGGGCGTCGTGACTGGTGTGACGCCATCCGCAGCGATGTAGTCGAATGAGCCGAGCACCGGTTTGTCCGCCCCGACCACGCCGTTGAGGATCTTGATGCCCCGCGCCGCATGGATGACTGCGATCTGATCCACATTTCCCGCCACCGCAGAGAGCAGGTTGCGCGCGGTGAGATCGACGAGGTCGCCGTTGCCGTCCCGAGTACGGAAGGTGGCAGGCTGCGTGATGAATTTCTGTTGCACCGGATCGTAGATGGGCTTGATCCCGCCGGCAGCGCCGACAACGACGCCGACGTTGCCGTCCGCATCGCTGAGCTCACCCGGGTTTTTCAACGTCGCCGCTGGATTCGCGCGAATCTTATTTTCCACGAAGGCCGCGATCGTCTCTCCGGCGAAAATGTTGTTGTAACTCTTGATCGCGACGTTTGTCGCGATGTTGCCGACGTCGCCGGTGATGAACGTATTGGCGATGTTCCCGCCGCGCCCGGCATAGACGACGTTGTCGAGCACGGTGCCATAATGGATCGAGCTTCCGCCATTGCCGGCGATGAGATCGACGTGCGCCTGGATGTTTCCGATCTGGTTGAAGCCAACGATGCTGCCGCCTTTGCCCGCCTGCCCAACGCGCCCGCCGAAGGATTTCAAACCCTGATCAGGACTCTGGTCGCGGAGCGCCCCAGTCGAGTCGCGTTCGGTATTTGGGACGAATGCCGAAGCATCGCCACCGTCGCCAGCGACGACGAGCAACTTCACGAGCGTGGAGGCGCGGAGTTCCACAGTCGAGGTACGGACGCTTCCGCCCAAGCCGCCTTGAGTGAGGCCGTCGCCGCCGGCACCACCGATCAGGACGTATCCGCCGTCGCTGGCGCTGGTGATTAGATCGAACACGTCGCCGCCGTCGCCGCCCAATGCACCGGCACTGGACCCGCCGTTGCCCGCGAGGACCCGGTTGTAGTTATAAGGCTGGAGCTTCGGCGCATTGGCGACGCCCTTGGTCGGGACGTTGACGCTGCTGACGCTGCCACCTTTGCCGCCACTGCCCGATGTGCCCGAACCTCCATGTCCCGCGACGGCGCTGAAGCCTGCCGGCTTCACGTTGTCACCAGTTGAGGGCGGTTGGAAGAGGAAGTTTGAAATCGAGCCGCCGTCGCCGCCCCGAGTGCCGCCGCCGCCGTTGCCGGCGATGAGCGCGATGTCCGAGGTGAGGATGCTGCCGACATTCGGGCTGGAGTTCGAGATGCTGCCACCTTTTCCACCTGAGCCAGCGACCGCGTTGCCGCCGTCGCCTGCCTCCATACGGAAGAAGGTGCCGTCAACCTCCTGCAGAAGCGGAGTAATGCCACCGATTTTCGTGCGGAAGCTGCTGATCGAACCGCCGTTGCCACCGCCGCGGGTGCCGCTGCCGCCGTCGCCAGCGAGCGCGGTGAAGGACTTATTTCCATTATTGCCATTCGCCGCGAGTTGATGAGGAATCAAGGAGTCGAAGATGTAAGCTCCCGCGCCGAGATTGGTGCCGTTGCCGATGATCGAGCCACCGTTGCCACCGATGGAGCCGCTGCCGCCCTTGCCGGCAGTCCAACTGTAGCCGCCGTAGATCGAGTCAGCTGCAAGGCTGCCGCCGTCGCCGCCGGTGCCGGAGACACCGCGTCCACCGTCGCCAGCGCGGAGGGTCACATCCGCCTCGCCGCGAGAGACGACACCGATGATTCCGCCGCCCTTGCCGCCTTTCGCAAAGCCGTCGCCGCCCTTTCCGGCCACCAAATCAATGGTTCCGTCGATGAAAAACTGCAACGAGCCCACGAGATCTTGCGAACTGGAAGCCACCATCGTGAGCGGATCGACGGTGGTAAATGTGGTCAGCTTGCTACCGATGCCGAGCCCGCCGCCGAGTCCACCGGTGCCGACGATGGAATTTCCACCGTCACCCGCCAAGACGCTGTAACCGAGCTGGACATTACTGAGCGAAGCGCCTCGGCCTCCGAATCGAGCGGAAATCAAGTCGTTGAAACCGATGTTGCTATTGTTGTATCCGCTAAATATTACCGGTTTGGCGATGTCGTTAAGGTCCGGGTACCACACATCGGAGAGATGTGGCGAATTCGGGTCCGGGATATTGGGTAGGGAGTTGATCTCATCCAAGTAGATTGACGGTGTAGCTGCCCCCTCCACGAACTGAATCGTCACTGCAGAGTAGGTGAAGATGTTGCCAAAGATCGCGATCTGATTGACGACACCATCACCGTCGGCATCGACGGAAACGATCGAAGCTCCGACGTTTGGTCGGAAATTGTCACCGAGGTAGTTGCCGGCATTTTGGGCCACATCATCTGAAACGTCAATCCCATTTCCCAATCCATCGCCGAGGGAGCCAACGTAAAAACCAAATCCAGCTGTATCGCCCGTGATCGCGATCACATCGGCGGCGCCATCACTGTTATAGTCAAGAATCGTGAAATCCAACGGGAAGGCACCTTCCAGTGAAATGCCAGGACCACGATCCGTATCGACGACCCCCAGACTGAAGAACCCTGTGTTGACGGGCGGCGTGGCGACATACTTTCCACCCGCAAAGGTGCTCGCGCGGGTTTGGTAATCAACGGTGAAGGCGACATTAAAATACGAACCCCCATCGCCGCCCAGATCTCGGCTGGCAACGAGCAGAACGTCGTGATCCGAGGTGGTCGTAAGAGCCGTCGCCTCAATCATCGCGTGGCCAGGCGTGCCACTCGTAAATGCAGTGATATACGGGAGCCGCGGGTCCGGCGCCGTGTCACCATCCGGCGTCCTGATTCGTTTGGAGCCATAATCGGCGTAGAACTGACCCGTCAGCGAAGTCCTGCCAGTGAGATCATTTTTCTCGGCATCCTGCGTCATGAAGACGATGACCTGCCGCCCTTGGTAAGTCGCAGAAACTGCAAGCTCCATGACTCCGTCGCCATCAAAATCACCCGCGGCGATGTCGCTGATCGCCACCGGTCCGGCAGCGTAGAGGTAATCCTGAACCGGGAAAGGAAGCGGTTTCGAGCCGTTGTAGGGCTTCGGGTCGATCACCGTATCCGTGTCGAAGCCGTTCAGTTGCGGCAACGGGCTGAAGCGGACGTCGTAGAAGCCAAGGAAGTCGTTGATGCCGTCGGCGTTGAGATCCTCGGAACTGTCGAGGACGCCATCGTTGTTCAAATCCTCGTATTTCGCCAAAAAGACCGCGATACCCGACCGATTGCTCGCGTCGATGGAACCGACTGCAATGTCGAGGTGCCCGTCGCCATTGAGATCGGCGACAGTGATCGACTCGGCATTGCGCACGCCGGAGAGATAGATGCGGTTCTTGTTAAAAGCGCGTTGGTCGGCAGCAGCATTGGGGTCGTAGCCGATGGCGTTCGGATCGGTCTTGGCGGCACCGAAGACAACGACGAGCTGCGAGTTATCGACCGTGGAGTAAACGAAATCGCCATAGACATCGTTATTGAAATCGACGGCTTGGTGCGTGCCGATTTGGCCGACGTTGTTGATAGGATCGGCTGGATCGTAGGTGGACTGGTGATACGTGCCGAAGCCCGCACCAGCGTTGTAATCGGTGACTTTCTGCGTGAAGACACCAGTGAGCAGGCTCGCGCCCGCACCGCCGGAGGTGAAGCCGGAACCGCCATCGCCGAGATTGATGCTGACGAAGCCGAGAATGTTGACGGTTTCGAATTTGAAGTCGCCCGCATCGCCGCCTGCGCCCGTGGTGCCGGTGCCGCCGGAGCCGCTCTGGATGAGCACTTTGCTCGTGTGGGAGCCAAGATCGCTGAAGCCGGTGATGGATCCACCGTGTCCACCCGTCGGCCCTTTACCTCCGTTGCCGGCGATCACCTCGTAGCCACCGCTGTCGTCCGCGTTGAGCTCCGTGCCGATCACGTTTCCACCGTCGCCGCCGATGCCGCCGTCGCCCGCGATGATCGAGTTGAAGTTGAATACAGTCGTGGCATTCGCCGAGCGTACGAAAGCAACGTCCGCACCGTGCTGTCCCGGCTGAGGGATGAATTTCAGGAGCGTGCCGGCGATGTCGTCATTGCGCGAGATGCCGTAGCTGAGCCACTGACCGGAGACTGCGGTGCCGACTTTGATCGAGCCGATGGTGGGATGCACCTCGGACGCGCCGAGCAGGACGCCGGGATAAGTGGTCGCGCCTGTGGAATCGATGATGAGCCCGCTGGTCGGATCGGTCGCGAGACCAAAGCCTTTGCCGGCGTAGATATTCCCAAAAATCGAGAAGCTCGTCGGAGCGGCGCGTAGCGCGACGTCCGCGTCGTCCACAATGCCGTCATTGTTTTGATCAGGAATATCGGCGGTGGTGAGCGTCCGAAGCTCGATCTTCTCAATCGTCTTGTTCAGGATGACGAGACCGTCGCCCTTGAGCGAAGTGGAGTTGTTGATTCCGTTGTTGTCGGAATCGCTGAGCGTCAGCACCGGCCCGAACGAAGCATTTGCCTCGCGCAGATTCGTGGCGATGTCGCCGTGGACATCCGAGAAAAGGATGATGCGCGTTCCATCTCCGGCGGCGATGCCAGTGATCTCGTTTTCGTCGAGCGACCCGTTGTTATTAAGATCGGTGGTGAAAACGAGGATGTTACCTTTTTCGACGAAAAGGAGGTAGGCACCGGCTTTGTCGCCAGCGGTACCGAGACCTTCACCTGCGTGAAGCTCAAAGACGTCGCCGGCCTGGCCGGTCTTCCAGATTGCCGACGCGACGGGGCTGACCGCCGCGGGGGCGATGCGAGCTTCGAGGGGTTCGGGGCAGCCGAATGAGGATGTATGGCGCATAAGATTAGAGGGTATTCGGAGGATTAGGGAAAGACGGTGAAGAGGTTGTCGTGGTCGAAGAGCGAAATGCCGTTGTAGTAGGCCTCTGGCGTGAAGTTGAGGTTCTTCTGGACGAGCACTTTCGCAGCGATGAGCCCGTCGATGACGGTATCGCCCGCGTCGATCTGCCCGTTGCTGTTGGCATCGGTCCAGTTGAACTTGTTGCCGTCTTCGCGAGTCGGATCCATCGCGGCACCGACGAGGTTGCCAACGGCATACCGGGCTGCGATGTAGGCGCGATATTTCGGATCGCCCGTAGTTTCGGTGGTATCGAGGTCGCCTTGGGCAACATCAAGGAGATCGGTGACGATCGAGAGTGTGTTGCTCGTATATTGGCCGATGATGATGTTATCGACCTTCTCGACGAGCTGCGGCAGCGCGCCTTTTCCGGCGACAATCGCCGCGATCGACTGCGCCACGACGCCCGTGACGTTGCCCGCGAGCCCGGCCTTGCCCCGCGCATCCGATGCCGTGCCTCCCGCTCCCGCGAAGAGTCCGCCCATTGTGGTGTATCCGTAGGCTTGGCCACTGCGGACGCCGACATCGAGATTGGACACCTTGAGATCGTTAATCGTGCCACCGAGCCCTCCCTTTTTCACTGCCGAGCCGCCGTCGCCCGCGGCGACGCTGCGGAAGATTGTGCCGGCGTCAATATTCTGGAGTGAAACGGCGTTCACCGATCCTCCTTTGCCGCCATTTTTCGCGACATCGCTGGAACCGCCATCGCCTGCCGTGATCGTGAGAAGCGCGCCGAGATGTCCACCGCGCTCGAGGATAAGCCCGTTGATCGAGCCTCCCGCTCCGGTCTTATTAACGCCAGGGGTCCCACCACCGTTGCCTGCTGCGATGGTGGTGGTGAACATCGGCGGTATCGCCTGCGTCGTGTCGGTGCTCGCGACCGCTCCGACCACGTCGAAGATCGAGCCGCCTGAGCCGGCTTTGCTGCCCTCCGCCGAGCCGTTCCCGGCTTGGATCGTGATGTTGCCGATCGGTGTAGGCGTCAGATCCTCCTCCGCACTGCCGTAGCCGAGATATTTAATCGAACCGCCGCTGCCGCCATGCGTGCCATTGCCGGCATTCACCATGAGGTCATTCTTTGCAAAAAGGCCCGATTGCTTGTCCGAAGAGGTGCCTTGGATGTTCCCGCCGTTTCCAGCACCGACGCCGTTCAAGCCGCCATTGCCAGCCTGCAAAATGCCTGTCCCCACACTGGAAAACCCACCCGAAACGAGGATCGAGCCTCCGGTGCCCGCGGCTTTCAAGTCGCCGCTTCCGCCATCGCCCGCAGTGAGGCTGACAGAGCCCTTCGCGTTGAGATTCGCCGAGCGAATGTCTCCGCCTTTTCCACCACTGCCCTTTTTCCCGGCACCATCGCCACCGACGCCGGAACGCAGGGCACCTGTCACAGGCAAACCGTTCACGGAATCGTCGATCGAAACCGCGAGTCCGTCGATCGTCCCGCCGTTGCCGCCTTTGCCGTTCAAAGTCGCGTTGCCGCCATGGCCCGCTTGAAGGTCAGCGGTCAGATCCTGCGCATCGACGTTCGATTTCGTGACCGCACCGCCATTGCCGCCTCCCTTTTCGCCATTTCCACCGTCGCCGGCGCGCAGTGTGAAGTCGCCTTGGAAGCTATTGGCACCGGTGCTGTCGAAATCGGAAATCCGCAGCAGATTCACCGTGCCACCGTTGCCGCCACGCCCGCCCGTGCTGTCGCCACCGTTCGCTTGAGTGCCTTGGTTGACCCGCAGCACCGAGAAGTCACCGTTGACGACAAGAACGTCGTTGATCTGGCCGCCGTTGCCACCGTTGCCACCCGTTCCGTCGCCGCCGAAGCCGGCGCTGATTTCCGCGTTATGCGCGAGCACCGTCTCGCCTTGCTCGATAGTGATGCTTTTGAGCGAGCCACCAAGTCCGCCCGTTTTTCCGGGAGAACCGTCGCCACCGATAATCCGGAAATCCGAGCCGAGCACCGTGATGTCCGTGAGATTGCCGCCGTTACCGCCTTTCGCAAACGTCAGAGCCGCGCCGCCAGCGCCACCTTGCAACAAGAGATCGCTATCCGGTGTGAGAACGTTGTTGCTGATGTCGGCATTGGACACCGAGCCGCCATTGCCCGCCTTACCCGATTTAGCAAAGACGTTATTTCCACCTGCTCCGCCGATCACCGCGAACTCATCGCCCGCGATATCGCCCGTGGAGTAGCGCGCAGTGACGCCGGTAACACTCGCTCCGCTGCCACCGTTTTTCCCGTCCCCACCCGCACCGCCAGCGATCAAATAGTTATCGATCGGCAATTCATCGCTAAAGAACGGCTTGCCGGAGAGAAGCTGGTATCCGACGAATACATTGCTGATCTTCCCGCCTGCGCCGCCCTTCCCGGAAACCGAACTGCCGCCATTGCCGGATAGGATCTGCACAAGATCGTTCGGGGTCGGATCGCTCTTCGCGCCAGCGATCAGCACGTTATTGATCGTGCCGCCAGCCCCGCCCGTGTTATTCGCATTCAGACCGTCTCCACCCCCGCCAGATTTCAAAATGAAACCATCGGAGTCGGAGGTGACCTGAATCTTGTCAAGCGAGCCACCCTTCGCGTTGTTACCACCGACGCCCGCCTCGATGAGCGAACCGTAGTTGCCAGAAAGAGGATCGGAGTCGTCCACCACGTAGCCCGCGACGCCATTCACGGACACATTCGTGATGCTCGGGCCCGTCTTTTTGATCGGCTGCACGACATTCAACACTCCATCGCCACCCGCCACACCAGGGAAGAAATCGATGCGATGCCCGCTCGCCGCTGTCCCGGTCAGGATCGAACCGACATTGCCATTTACGACGACGTTTTGAATGTTCCCGCCGGAGATGATCGCACGTCCCACGCCGCCGCCGCCGACGACAAGTCCTTTGATTCCCTGCTTCTCCGATACCAAGCCCGACATCGACACCGTGTCGTCCGAGAGGTTTTTCGTTCCGCGCTCGTCGAGATTGCTCACGATGTCGCCATCGATGCTCCCTTTCAGGACGACGCTGGCGTTCTTACCGAGCGACAGGCCCGTGAGCTCGTTGAAATCCACCTCATTGTTGAAATTCTTGTCCACAAAAAAGGCCACCACGTTGCCCTGCTTCACCTCCAGATAATTGCTAATGCCGTCCGCCCCGAAAATCTGGACGACATCGCCCTTGCCCAGCCGCAGGTAGAATGTATCCGCCGCTTCATTATGTGAAAACGGGCTCTCGCCCGGCCCGGGCGTCGTGGCCGGATTGTCCACCGTATTGCCTGGCCCGACCGCCGCAGAAATCGGGTCGGATGGATTCGCCTGTGTATCGACAAAAAGATTGTCCGCCGGATTCGCCTCGCGGTAGTTCGTATCGTTTCCCTGAAAATCAGGGATGCCGACAATGATGACGCGGGCGGGGGCGATGCGCGATTCGAGGGGTTCGATCGTGCCGGAGGAGAATATGCGCTTCATGGTGTGGATGACTGGTAAACTGTGGGAAAAGGAATTCAACAGAAAAGATAAATTTTTTTATCATTGACCACCGATCACTCGAGGATCGCGGTGATTTTCACAGGAGAGAGTGGCCCGAGGTCGGTGATAAAGATGAAAAAACTCCAGCTCTCCCCGGATTGTGGAGAACTGGAGTTTTCGCATCGAGCCTGCGGACCGGGGGATCGGCAACTGGACTTTGAGCTGGCCATCAGACGGGCAGCCCGCACTTTTTTCTTACGACTGCGGAGCCGGCTGGTTCTTCAGGCGTTTCGTGACATCGAGCTCGATGCTCCCGTAGCGAGCCTCGTAGTTTTGGATCGTTGCAGTCAGATGGAGGCAGAGACGCTTCGCCGCGTCATGCGAGAGGATCACGCGATTGTCGAGCTTCAGCGGTTCATCGAGGATGTTGCCAAAAAAATTGGGATTCAGTCCGAAATCGACGATGACCTCGTTCGGCGTCTGCGCGATCCGGCAGACGTTCGCATAGCTGGTGCGCAGGTTGCTAACGTCGATTTGGGGGGCGGTGGGTTTAGTTTCTTCGCTCATGATGGGGTTAAAAAGATTTTCGGAGCGGGAGAACTAACGGAGCCTATGTGCAGTCGCAAACTTTTTCTGCCTTGAAACGCTCGTCTCCGCTATTCTGCGCCGGTGGAGACCACCCCCGCGATGCTTCTGCGGAAAACCAAGCTGACCGAGACAAGCCTCATCATTACCTGGTTCACCGCCGCACACGGAAAAATCAAGACGGTCGCAAAAGGCGCACGCGCGCCGAAAAGCCGCTTTGCAGGGTCGCTTGATCTCTTTTTCGACTGCGAAATCGACCTCGTCCGCAGCAAGAAAAGCGAGCTTCACATCCTGCGCGAGGTCGTCGTGAAAAACGCGCACGTCGGCCTCCGCAGCGAGTTTGACCGCGTCGCCGCTGCCGCCTATTTCGTCGAACTCATCGAACTCGTCACTGAGCCCGACCATCCTGCGCCCGAGCTCTACGACCTGCTTCAGCGCGCATTCTTCCACCTCAGCGCCAACGCCGCATCGAAGCGCGCGCTCCTCCATTTCGAGTTCGAACTCGCGCGACTCCTCGGCATCCAGCATCCCTCCGCCACCGCCGCCATCGCGCTCGGCCGCACCTATCACCACCTCCCCGCCGCCCGCGCGGGACTCTTGAAGCGGCTGCTGTGAACCACTGCAGCCAGGATTACTGATCCCCGCTACAGCTTGACGCTCCCTCCCACACGCCGGACGCTGCGCTCAAAATGCTCCCACTTTCCGGCACCGATTTTCCTGACTCCTCCCCCACCCTTGCTGCCGCCCTCGCTCGTGGCTTGGAAAATCACGGCGTCACCGTGCGCACCGTGCAAGCCGAGGGCGGCGCATTTCCAGCGATCGAAACCCTGCGCCTCGACCTGACCGGCGCGAATATTACACGCGACCTGAAACTCTCGCACGAGAGCGCCCCGGCATCCGCCGAGATTCGCGTCGCAAATCTCTCGCTCATCGCCGCTCCACTCCTCCTCGAAAACACGCCCGTCCAGTTCGACCTCCACGCCACCCACGCCACACTCGCCCTCTCGCGGAACTCCGACGGACAGATCCTCCTGACACCCACGAGCGTCGCAGACGGCACGCTCACCGTCGCCACTGCACGCATAGACTTGGAGCGCCTCGCCCACTCGCTCATCTCCGAGGCGGCTGGAAAACAAGGCATTCAGATCAAGGAAACCCGGCTCGGATTCACGCAAATCACGGCCCGCGCCGTCGGCTTCAAAGCGGAGATCAGCGCGAAGATGTTCGTCATGTCCGCGAAGATCGCCGTCACCGGAAAACTCGAGATCGATGACAAACTCGAAGCCCGCATCTCCAATCTCGGGTGCACAGGCGAAGGCATGATCGCAAGCGCAGCGAACGCCCTGTTGAAGCCGCACTTCCAACGACTCGAAGGTCGCACATTTCCCCTGCTCGCAATCCGTCTCGGCGAAATCAGCCTCCGCGATTTCGCCATCATCGCCGGCGAAACCCTCCAAATCCGCGCTCACTTCGGAACTGCGTAACGCGGGCCATCCCGCTCGGAACCTCGGGGGCTAAATGTCCCCTTACTTCGCCTTCGCCGTCGCCGGCACTTTCGCGCCGTGCGAAAACTCGACCAAGTCGGAGAGGACGTTCAGCGCTTCATTTCTGACTTCATCGACCATCGGCTTCTTTGGCTTCGCATCATCATCCGCGTCATCATCGTCCTCGGCTCCCGTCACCGATTTCTCTTCCGCATCAACCGTCCCGTCTTTCTTCTCCTCGTTGGTCACTAGTTGCAATTCCGGCTTGGACACATTGTCGAGCGTGATCGTGAACCGCTTCGGCTCCGGCACTTCCCGTTTCGCTCGTTCGGCGATTCGCTTCTCTTTCCTCGCCTTCTCCTCCTCAATCTCCGCTCGGCGCTTCTCGACGTTCAGGCTTACGCTATTCTCCGCGATCCGCTTCTTTGATTGGTCGAGGTCTTCCGTGATGTAGCCGAATTCAGGATCGACTGCGACCCGAGCCGCCGAACGCTGCCGCAACTCCGGCTTGTAAAGCGGCTTGTCCACGCGGTCATATTGCACGGGGTCCACCGTGTCATAAGGCATCGGCCCTTTCATTGCCGACTCCCCGATTTCGGGATGATCGAACGGAGACGGAATCTTCACATCCGGCTCCACTCCGCGGAGCTGAGTCGAACCACCGGCGACCCGGTAAAATTTCTGGATCGTCAGCTTCAAAGCGCCCGCTTCGTTCGTGCCGCCGCCGAGGAACGGCATGATGCGTCCGATTTCCAGCATCGTCTGCACCGTCCCTTTTCCAAACGTGCTCGAGTCGCCGACGATCACCGCGCGATTGTAGTCCTGCAGCGCTGCCGCGAAAATCTCGCTCGCCGACGCGCTCAGCCGATTGGTCAGCACGACCATCGGTCCGTCGTAGGCAATCATCGAGTTGTTATCCTTTGAGATATGCTGGCTGCCGTTGCTGTCTTTCGACTGGACGACCGGACCGCGCTTGATGAATAGCCCGGTGAGATTGACGGCTTCCTCTAGCGAGCCGCCGCCATTGCGCCGCAGGTCCATCACGAGGCCGGTGATTCCCTCCTGCTTCAGCCGGTTCAGCAGCGCAAGCACATCTTTCGTCGTGCTCTTCGCGCCCGCCGCACCGCTGTGCTCCATGTCCGCATAAAACGACGGCAACGTGATCCAACCCAGCCGCTGCACCGAGCCATCCGGTTGCGGACGCTCGATGATTTCCGCCTTCGCCTCCTGCTCCTTGAGTTTGATCTCGTCGCGCTTGATCTCGATGATTTTGCGCGTCGAGGGGTCCGCCGCATTCACCGGAATCACCTGCAGCCGCACGTTCGTGTCCTTTTTTCCGCGGATCATCTCGACCACTTTGTCGAGTTTCATATCCATCGCATCCACGAAGTCCTCCGCTCCCTGCGCCACCGCCACCACACGGTCGCCCACTTTGAGATGCCCCTCTTTCGCCGCAGGTCCACCGGGCACGAGTTCCATGATTTTCGCATAACCCTCCTCCGAGTGCAGCACCGCGCCGATGCCCACCAGCGAGAGCCGCATATTGATCGAGAAATTTTCCAGCTCCGACCGGCTCATATACTCGCTGTGCGGGTCATAGGTCTGCGCGAGGACGGTGAGAAAAGTCTTGACGACATCTTCCTTAGTCTGCTCGTGCAAATTTCGCAAAAGCTGATCGTAGCGGCGCGCAAGCACCTTCACTGGCGGGTCGATTTTGTGTTTGTTCAGCGTCTCCTGAAGCAGTTCGCCCTCGACTCGGTCGGTCCAGATTTTATCCGCATCAGCCGCGTCTTTCGGCCAAGGCGCCTTCTGCCGATTGATCTCCACCGTGCGGTCCGTCTTGAACTCGTAATCCCTTTTCAGCAGTTCCTTCACCTGCGCCACGCGATCCTCCACGCGCTTTTTATAGACGTCGTAAATCGCATACGCAGCATCCGGATTTCCGAGGAGAATATCGTCATCGAGCGTGGTCGCGTATTTTTTCGTGAAGCCATCGACATCGCCCTGCATGAAGAAAAGGTGATTGTAGTCGAGCCCTTCGAGGAAGTTTTTCAGAAGCTGCTGCGAGACTTTGTCATCGAGCTTTTTGCGGCTGTAATGCCCCTGCTCGAGCAGCCTCCCCACCGAGATTTCGATTTGCCCGGGATCCGGCTCTTCGGCGGCCAGAGGACCGGCAGAGACGCACAATGCCGCCAGCGGCAAGAGGAGAAAGCGGAGATGCTTCATAGAATTTGGACGATCGAAATGGGCGGTGACGGTGACAGGATTCGGGGAAAGAGCAAACGTGACTTACCAGCAAACGCAGACCGCGCGAGCGCCGTTTCGTTCAAGACTCACAGCGCCTTGCGCGACAGCGCGGTAGCGTGTCAACTCCCGCCCTTTCGATGAAACTCGATACATTCACCGGGGGAATCTTTGACACGAATTGTTTCTACCTCGAGGGGGCGCGCATCCTCATCGACGCGCCGCAGGACGCCGCCGCGTGGCTCGCCGAGCGCGGACACAAGATCGAACTGCTGCTGCTCACCCACGGCCACATCGACCACGTCGTCGATGCCGCGCGCATCCAGCGCGAGCACGGCTGCCGCGTCGGATACCATCGCGAAAGCGAGCAAATGCTCATCGATCCGCTCTTCTTTAAGCGGCTCGGATTCGGCTGGGAAATCGAACCCGTCCGCGCCGATTTTTTCATTGAGGAAGCGGACGCCGTGAAATTTCAAGGCGTCGAGTTTCAAACGCTTGACGTCCCCGGCCATTGCCCCGGGAGCCTTTGTTTTCTGGCAAAGGAAGAGCGCATCCTGTTTGGCGGCGACGTTCTTTTCGCAGGCGGCGTTGGTCGCTGGGACCTGCCCGGCGGCGACGGTCCGCTGCTCTTTCGCGGCATTCGCGAAAAGATTTTCCCACTCGGTGACGACATCACCGTCCTCCCTGGCCACGGGCCCGCGACGAAGATCGGCATCGAGCGAAAATCCAATCCGTACGTCGGCGAAAGCGCCGCCTGAAAAAACGCGCGTCTAAAAAAGGCCGTCGAGCTTGATCTGCGGCAGGATTTTAACCGCAAGAAAACCGAGCGCCACGACGCCCGCCGCCACCAGCGCATAGACAAGCCGCGCCACGGCGTGTGTGCCTCTCATGCGAATCACTTCGCGCCGGTGATGTTCGAGTTCGTCGTTCTGCCGGGCGATGATTCCGCGGAGCAACTCGTTGTCTTTTTTGACGCGATCGTCGCTCTCCTCCTCCGCCCGTTTTTCGGCTTCCTCCAAATGATGCCGCGTCGTTTTCAAAATCTCGCGGAGTTCGCCCCGCTCCAACTCGGACTTCACCAAATCCTCCGTCGCCTGCCGCGCAGCAGCCGCATCGCGCCGCTGCTGCGCCTCGACGTCGGCCAGCTTCACCTGCAACGCGACGAGTGCCCGCCCAGCCTTGGTTTTATCGAGGTTCGCGCGCAGTCCCGCAGCCTCGGCCGTCAGTTCATCGCGACGTCGCGCGAGAGCTTTTCCGGCATCTTCCGAGCGTTTGAACCGATCTTGAATCTCGCGAATTTCCCCCTCCAAAATCGGCACGCGCTCACCCTTATCCACTGCGCTCGCCAACTCCGCGCGCACCGCATCGATCCCCTTTCGCAGCATCACGCTCTCGTCCTGAAGCGCCACGACTTCCGCTTGATCGCCCGCCCTTGCGCTTCCGCCGCAGTCAATGCGGCGTGCGCATTTTCGAGGTCCGACTCTTTCGCTGAAATCTGCGTTTCCGCCGCCGAAGCGCGCGTCCTCGCAATCGCCAAATCCTGTGTCAGAGCTGCTTCGCGAGCCGCAGCCGCCCCTTCGCGACGCGCGCTTTCAGCCTCCAGCGCCGCGGCCTTTTCCTCCAGCCCGGAGTGCCGCTGCCGGAGCTGCGCCAGTTCGGATTTCAAACCAAGCCGTTCCGCTTGAAATGTTTTCAGCTCCGCCTGCGCATGAGTCGCCACGGACTTCAGCCGCTCGCATTCCGACACCACGGCCTCGAGATTTTCGCGGCTCTCCGTCAGGGCATCGGAGCCCCGAAGCCCCTCACCATAACTGCGGTCGTGTATCGCTCGCGCCGCCGGCACAGTCATCGTCTCGCGACAACTCGGGCATTCCACGGCAACACCCGCCGCCTCCGCAGCCGTCACAATGTGCTGCCCGCACGTCGCGCAAGCGAACTTGATTTCGTCGATCATCTCCATGGCCTCCATGCCTCCGATCCTTGCACCGCCCACGCGCGCATTCAACGCGATTTTGCACTCACGGCGAGGGGAAAGGATTTCAACCGCGGCGGTTAAACCCCTGACGGCCCGCCGTTCTTGCCACGCCGGTACCGTGCGTTTATAAAATCCGCCATGATTGACTACATGCAAAAGGGCGGGCCTCTCATGTGGCTCCTCCTGTTCTGCAGCGTGCTCGCGGGAGCGGTTTTCCTCGAGCGCGTCACCTACTTTCACCGCGCACACATCCGCGTCGGCGAATTCATGCGAGGCCTCGCAAACCTGCTCCAGCGCCGCAGCTTCGCCGAGGCGCTCCACGAATGTGCCGCCACTCCCGGCCCCGTCCCGCGCGTCATCCATGCCGCGATTTTGCGTCACGACGCGCCACGAGGTGAGCTCAAGGAAATCGTGCAGGAGGCCGGCCAGCTCGAGGTCCCGCGGCTCGAACGGCGGCTCGGAATGATCGTCACGATCTCATTCGCCGCGCCGCTCATCGGCCTGCTCGGCACCGTCATGGGCCTCATCCAGGCATTCGTCACGATCTCGGCGCAGAGCGGCTTCGCGAGCTCCACGGACATCGCGAACGGCATCTACCAGAGCCTCCTCACCACTGCCGCCGGCCTCGTCGTCGCCATCCCGTGCGCCATCGGATACGGCTACCTTTCCTCGCGGGTAAATTCGCTTCTGCACGACATGGAACGAGCCGGCATCGAAGTCGTGAATCTCATTTGCGATCATCGCAAAAGTCCCGACATCATCGGCTTTCCGCCCGCCGCAAACGCCCTGGCGCGCAAGCACGCCGAGTAGCGATCCCCACGATTCTTCGTCGTGAAACTCACGCGCCAACTCCGCTTTCACCCGGCGCTCGTCAGCGTCGTTCCGTTCGTCAACGTCCTCTTTTTGGTCGTCGTGTTTTTTGCGCTCAGCTCACGATTCGCCCTCCAGCCCGGCCTCGCGATCGCGCTGCCGAAGTCCTCCTTCACGCTCAGCCCGCCGCAGAATTCGCAACTCGTCAGCATCGTCGGCGCGCCCGTCCCCGCGATCTATCACCGGAATCAGAAAGTGACGCTAGAGGAGCTCACCGCCCGCCTCCGCGACCCGCGCATGAAAGTGCGCTCGCTCATCATCCGCGCCGATCGCGGGACGCCGTACGCATTCCTCAGCGACGTCATGAACGCCGGCCTGCGCGAGAGATTTTCCATCGTGCTCGCTACCGAGCTCGAGCCTCGATGAGACCGCCCGCGCCCGCGGATTCCGCGCTGGTTTTCGATTGGGAAAAGCCGCACGGACTTTTCTCGTGGTTGCCGATTTTCGTCTTCATCTCGGTCTTCGCGCACGCCGGCACCTTCTTCCTTTTTCAAGTCATTTATCCCGAACGCGCCACGATACCGCCTGCGCCGCCGGAGATTTCGGTCCTTCTGCCTTCGGAGGAAAATCAACCGCTCGTCCGGTGGATCGAAGCCGAGAATCCGGCGCTCATCGGCACCGCACAGCCACCCGTCCCTCCCGGTCTCGTGAAGGCCGAATATCGCCCGTCCTACGACGTCATCCGCACCGCTCCGCGCGGCCTCGCGGAGCCTCCGCTGCCATCCGGTTATCCGTCCGATCAATCGCCGCTCGACATCATTCGAAGCGCCGAGCCAAAGGCCATCCCACCATCTCCAGCACAAGATCCTCAGCCGATTACGCTCGATTTTTCGAGTGAGATTTCAGCGCGCGCGCCGGCTCAAAAACCGCCGCTTAATTTTACAAAATCCCCCATCCCACTCGCCCCCGCACGCTTCCTCATCGGCGTCACCGATCGCGGCGAGGCACGCTTCGTTTTCCCGCAGCAATCCTCCGGCGATCCCGCGATCGACACCGAAGCCGCCGCCATCTTCACGCACCTCGCATTTTCACCGAACGAACGCCCGATCACATGGGGCTTCGCAACATTCCATTGGGGTGACGCAGCCTACTCGCCGGCAAAATGATTCCCGTCACGCTCAACACCCTCCTTTTCGTTTACCTCGCGCTCATGCTCGCGCTTATCTTCGGCGCGTGGTTCATCTCGAGCTGGCGTCGCCAATTGCGCGAGCGCCGCGCTTTCCGCCACATCGTCCGCTGCGCCATGTGCGCCCATGAGTTCGAGGACAAGGACGCCAGCCTCCTCGCACGCTGCCCGCGCTGCGCCAGCCTCAACGAACGCTACCGCCTCTCCCGTTTGTAGAGCCCCCGAGTTTCCCGCTTTTCACCGCCCGCCTCCTCCCGCTATCACCGCGCATGGCAGAAATCTCTTCTTCCCACGACGACGCATTCTACCGGCCCGCCGACGCATTCTTCGCCGAAAATCCCGGCACCGCGCTCACCTACGACGACGTCACGCTCGCCACCCTCTTCTCCGACATCCTCCCGCGCGACGCCGTCCTCGAGACCCAGCTCCACGAGCGCCTCCGCCTCAGCCTGCCCATCGTCTCCGCCGACATGGACACCGTCACCGAGTCCACCATGGCCATCGCCATGGCCCTCGCCGGCGGCCTCGGCCTCATCCACTGCAACATGCCCGAGAAGCAGCAGCTCAGCGAGGTCAGCCGCGTCAAAAACAACATCCACGGCCTCATCCCCGACCCCATCAAAGTCGCCCCCGGCCAAGCCATCGGCGACGTCCTCGCCCTCATCGAGGAAAAGCGCTTCGGCTTCCGCACCTTTCCCGTCGTCGATGAAGACGGCCGGCTCCTCGGCCTCCTCCCCGGCACCGTCGTCCGCCCGCGCTACGCCCACATCGGCGTCGCAAAAGCCATGACCCCGCGCGCCCAGGTCCACACCGTCCTCGAGCGCGAAATCGCCACCGACCCCATCGCCCGCGCCGACCGCTTCTTCAGCGAGCACATCGGCATCCACAAGCTCCTCGTCGTCGATGACGCCGACCGCCTCCGCGGCCTCTTCACCGCCAGCGACATCGAGCGCATCGCCCACGAGCGCCAGTCCCAGCTCAAGCCCGCGCGCGACGATGGCTTCCGCCTCCTCTGCGGCGCCGCCGTCTCCGCCACCCGCAGCTCCACCGGCGAACTCGACCGCGACCGCATCGTCGCCCACGTCGGCGCCCTCCTCGAGCGCGGCCTCGATGTCGTCGCCGTCTCCACCGCCCACGGCCACAGCCGCGGCGTCGGCGACACCGTCCGCCTCCTCCGCGACGCCTTCCCCGACCTCCCCATCATCGCCGGAAATGTCACCAGCGGCGCCGCCGTCGAATACCTCGCCGACAGCGGCGCCAACGTCATCAAAATCGGCCAGGGCCCCGGCTCCATCTGCACCACCCGCATCGTCGCCGGCGTCGGCATCCCCCAGCTCACCGCGCTTTATGTAGCGGAAAAATCAGCCGCCCAGCGTGGCGTGCGCCTCCTCGCCGACGGCGGCATCACCAAATCCGGCGACATCGTCAAAGCCCTCACCCTCTCCCACGCAGTCATCTGCGGCGGACTCCTCGCCGGCTGCCCCGAATCCCCCGGCCAGATCATCGAAATCAACGGAAAACTCTACAAACAATACCGCGGCATGGGCAGCCTCGCCGCCATGGCCGCCGGCAGCGCCGCCCGCTACGGCCACAGCTCCCGCGACACCGTCAGAAAAGTCGCGGCCGAAGGAGTCGAAGCCCTCAAAGAAGTCAGCCCCCCCCTCGACGCCGTCCTCACCCAACTCGCTGGCGGTCTGCAAAGCGGCATGGGATACCTAGGAGCCCGCGACCTCCCAGAACTCCGCCAGAAAGCCCGCTACATCCGCGTCACCCCTGCCGGCCAGCGAGAAAGCGCCCCCCACGACATCGTAGAAGTCAAAACCGGCGGATAACGCGACGAAAACCACGAACGCACGATGAAAGACGTGGAAATACACGGCACTCAAAGGCCCGGCCTCATCCTCTCCCCTTCGTGCCCTCGTGACTTCGATGTTAAAGAAATCGCGCGACCTGCGCAGCCACGATGACCCTCAAAAATCTCGCGCGCTTCACTTCAAATCTCTGTACTCCGGCCGGTCCTAAGGGCTCCCATTCGGCAACACTGGATTCGGCTTTTTCGCTGTAGCCGTTCCCGCCGCAGGTTTCGGTTTGGCCGCGCCTTTCGGGGGCGGTGGAGGCGGCATGATCCCCAAGAGATCCAGCGCGCCGACTGCCTCCAGAAAGCGCACGTTGCCCTCCGCATCCGGTGCTCCGTATCCGTCCACAATGCCGACGAGTTCCCCCGCATCGTTCACGAGCGGCATTCCCATGACATCGCGGATGGCAATCGGCGCCTCGAGCGCAACTGTGAACCATTCGCCGCTGCTAAAAACATTCTCCACCCGAGATGACGCAAATTCCTGGTCGATCTTGTCTTCGTGAATCGCCGCGCGCGCCAAACGCAAGTGATCGCCGACACTCGCGGGCAACAGCTGCGGCTTCAGCGGCGCGACCGGTGGCTGTTTCACATCGGCCGGCTTGAATTCAAGAAGCCATGTGAGCTGCCGACCAATGAGCCCCGGAGCGCGTGCGAGCCCGATAGCGGCCAGTTCCAAGCCCGGTTTTTCAGGCTGTGAAAAAGTCCACTTCAAGCACGGGAGCGCGTTCGAATTCGGGTCCAGAGCCATGCTCGCCGGCAGCGCGTGGACGACCGCATAAACCCCTTCCGGCGCGCGACAGAAGAACGCCGTCCCCGGCCGCACGCGCCCAGCCTTCAGCGTCGCTGCGCTTTTCACAAAAATCCGGCCGACGTCCTTCTGAAAGAGCGAAACCTTCGGGACCTCCAAGACTTTCGGACGCGTCGCCCACTTGATCAGCACGAATCCGCCGTAGAGCAATCCAAGGCCAAGGAGCAGCACCACGCCCAGCCAGCCGAAGAGCGAAAGCTTCGGCGCCGCCGATTCGCCGATGCGATACCTGCTCAACAAGTGCTGGTTCGCTTTGCGAAATGCCTCGCTCTTCAGCTTGCCGTGACACGGGCAGCAGAGGTGCTCAGCGCCGTGCCGCACAGTCAAATGCTCCGGCCATTTTTGATTGCAAATGACGCACTCAAAAAAGGCGACGTCGGGTTCTGTGTTCTGAGCCGGTTCCGCAGAGTTCATGATGGGTGGATTTGGAAAATTCTCACTCCTGCCAAAGCAACGCGCGTGCCGAACGGCCGCGCACTTCCCCTGCTTTTCAAAGACGTGAACGCTCGTCTTTCACCTAAATTCGCGCGCAACACTCCATGTGAAATGCGTCACCGGACGCTCGCGCAACAGCATCGGAAACGCAGTCGCGAACAGCATCGTCGACTGCGCTTCTGGTGCTCGCACCGCTGACTTTTATCCGACGCAAGCGCGCCGCGCGTTGACACACGAGTGCCACTCTGGTGCTCCTTTTGGGATGAAGAAAGTAATCGCGACCACCGACGCGCCTGCCGCTGTAGGGCCGTATTCACAGGCCATCGCAGCCGACGACCTGCTTTTTTGCGCTGGCCAAATTCCGCTCGATCCTGCCACCGGCGAGATCGCCGCGGGCGGCATCACTGCGCAGACTGAGCGTGTCCTGCAAAACGTCGCCGCCGTCCTCACCGCAAATGGAATGACCTTTTCGGATGTCGTGAAGACGACTGTGTTCATGACGAACCTCGCCGATTTCGCTGCGATGAATGCAGTTTACTCGCAGCACTTCGCTGAGCCGTTCCCGGCGCGCTCGACCGTTCAAGTTTCAGCTCTTCCGCGCGGGGCGCAGGTGGAAATTGAAGTCATCGCAGCGCGGTAGATTTCACTTTTTCCCGGTACGCTTCGAACGCGCTCTCGACATTCGATGCGCTTGCCGCAACTCCCGACCAGCCACTCTCAACTCATCTCACATGCCCGACGATCTCCTCGCCCTTTTCCGCCAGACCAATGCACTGCTCGAAGGCCACTTCCTGCTCCGCTCCGGCCTTCACTCGCGCCAGTTTTTTCAGTGTGCGCTGCTGCTTCAGCACACGCCGATCGCGGCACGCGTTTGCGCGATGCTCGCGGAAAAATTGCGAGGCATCGATGCGCAGCGCGTGATTTCACCGGCTCTCGGCGGAATCATCGTTGGCCATGAAATCGCGCGTGCGCTCGAACTCCCGCACATTTTCGCGGAGAAAAATGACGCGGGCGCACTCGTGCTTCGGCGCGGATTCGTCATCGCGCCGGGCGACAAATTCATCATCTGCGAAGATGTCGTGACGCGCGGCGGACGCGTGCAGGAGACGATCGAAATCGTCCGATCGCACGGCGGAATCGTCGCCGCCATAGCCGCCATCGTCGATCGCAGCGGCGGCAATCTACCCGACTTCGGCGCGCCTTTCATCGCGCTGACTCAGATGAACGTGGAGACGTTCGAGCCCGACAATCTTCCGCCCGACCTCGCTGGCACGCCCGCGATCAAACCTGGCTCGAAATAACCCGGCGCGCTCCCGCATTGCACCGCTCGCCGAGGCACCCTACATTCCCGGCCCCTTTTACCTCGTCATCATGATCAATTGGCTCATCAAGAAAGTTATCGGCTCGAAAAACACCCGCATGGTGAAGTCCCTCGGACCCGTCGTGGAGCGGATCAATGCGCTGGAAATCGAGTATCAGCAACTCAGCGACGATGCGCTGCGGTCGAAGACCTTCGAGTGGAAAGATGCGCTCGCGACGCTCGACGAAGCAGCGCAGGACCGGCGGCTCGAAGAGATTCTGCCCGAGGCATTTGCCGTTGTGAAAAACACCGCGCGCCGGCTTACCGAGCGCAAGCACAATTTCATGGTCTGTGATCAGCCGGCCGTTTGGAACATGATCCACTTCGACGTGCAGCTCATCGGCGGTATGTGCCTGCATCGCGGCATGATCGCGGAAATGGCCACTGGTGAAGGAAAGACGCTCGTCGCCACTTTGCCTCTCTACTTGAATGCGCTCGCCGGGCGTGGCGCGCATCTCGTCACGACCAATGACTACCTTGCCCGCCGCGACGCGGAATGGATGAGCCAGATTTACGGGTTCCTCGGCCTCACCACCGGCATCCTTCAGCACGACCAGACGCCCGACATTCGCCGCCACGAGTACGCGTGCGACATCACGTACGGGATGAATTCGGAGTTCGGCTTCGACTACCTGCGCGACAACGGCATGGCGACTTCGAAGGAGCAGCAGGTGCAGCGCGGTTACCATTTCGCGATCGTCGATGAGGTCGATTCCATCCTCATCGATGAAGCGCGCACGCCGCTCATCATCAGCGGCCCGGCGACCGTCTCGACGCATCAATACGACAAATTTCGCCCCCTCGTGGATGAGCTCGTGCGCAAGCAGACGATGCTTTGCAACCGGCTCGTGAGTGAGGCGGAGGAGTTGTGGGCCGCTGGGAAAACCGAGGAGTTCGGCAAGACGATGTCGAAGGTGAAATTTGGCCAGCCGCGCAACAAAGGCTTCCTGCGCGCCCAAGAGGATCCCGAGCGCCGCCGCGTGATCGACAAGGCGGAGCTGAGCTTTTACACCGACACTCGCAAGGAGGAGCTCTACGCGCTGAAGGAAGAGCTGTTCTTCACGATCGACGAGCGCGCGCACGAGTCCGACCTCAGCGAGAAGGGCCGCGCATTCATGAATCCCGACGACCCGGACGCCTTCGTGCTGCCGGATCTGCTGCTGCAATTCGCCGAGATCGACAACACTCCCGGCCTCACCGACGAGCAGAAACTCGAGGAGAAACTCAAGCGCCAGACCTACATGGACCACCAGTCCGAGCGCATCCACAATATCTCCCAACTCCTGCGCGCCTACTGCCTCTTCGACAAGGACGTTCAGTACGTCGTCGAGGATGGGAAAGTCGTGATCGTCGATGAATTCACGGGACGCAAGATGACCGGGCGCCGCTGGAGCGACGGACTGCATCAGGCCGTCGAGGCAAAGGAAGGCGTCGTGATCGACCGCGAGACACAGACCCTCGCCACCATCACCATCCAAAACTACTTCCGCCTCTACTATAAGCTCGCAGGCATGACGGGCACCGCCGAGACCGAGGCCAACGAGTTCCACGACATCTACAAGCTCGACGTCGCGGTCATCCCGACGAACCGCCCGATCATCCGCAAGGACTTCAACGACTTCATCTACAAGACGCGCCGCGAGAAATTCAACGCAGTCGTGAAAGAGATCGGCGCGGCGCACGCGAAAGGCCAGCCAGTCCTCGTCGGCACCGTCAGCGTCGAGGCGAGCGAGGTCCTTTCTCGAATGCTCAAGCGCGAGAAAATCCCCCACGCGGTGCTCAACGCCAAGTACCACATGCAGGAGGCCGAGATCGTCGCGCGCGCCGGCCAGCCCGGCACCATCACCATCTCCACGAACATGGCCGGCCGCGGCACCGACATCAAACTCGGCCCCGGCGTCATCGAGGTCGGCGGCCTCTACGTCCTCGGCACCGAGCGCCACGAGTCGCGCCGCATCGATCGCCAGCTTCGCGGACGCTGCGCCCGGCAGGGCGATCCCGGAGTCTCACGCTTTTACGTCAGCTTCGAGGACGACCTCATGCGCAATTTCGGCGCAGCCGATCGCATGACCAAAATGATGGAGCGTTTCGGACTCGAAGAAGGCCAGGAGCTCGAGCACCCGTGGCTGAACAAATCCGTCGAGACCGCGCAAAAGCGCGTCGAGCAGCGCAACTACATGACCCGCAAGCGCACGCTCGACTTCGACGATGTCATGAACATGCAGCGCGAAGTCGTCTATGGCTTCCGCAACGAAGCCATCAACCGGGACGACCCGCGACCGCTCATCTACGAGACCCTCGACGAAGCCATTCCAGAGAAAGTCATCGGCTACCTGCCCCCCGATCAGGAGAAAAACCCCGACGGCCTCCTCCACTGGGTGAACACCACATTCCCCCTCGGCCTCACCATGGAGCTCGCGAAATTCGACCAGCTCAAGGCCGACGAAGCCTCCAACTTTCTCATCGAGAAAGTCAAAACCAGCTACGAGCTCAAGTGCCGCCACGAAGACCCCGAAGCCGTCCGCGGCCTCGAGCGCTACATCATCCTCAACGCCATCGACCGCCTCTGGCAGGAGCACCTTTACGCCATGGATTCCCTCCGCGAGGCCGTCTATCTGCGCGCCTACGGGCAGAAAGACCCCCTCGTCGAATACAAGACCGAAGCCTACGAGATGTTCACCGAGCTCATGTCGAACATCAAGGGTGAAGTCCTCAACAACCTCTTCCGCTCCACCTCGAATCTCATGGCATTCGAGACCTTCCTCTCCAGCCTTCCGCAGCACCTCCTCGGCGCTGAAGCTTCCGGCGAAGACCCCTCCGCCAGCCACAACCCATCCGAAGCCGACGCCGACAACGAGCCCAGCATCTCATTCCCGATCCAGCGCGAAGCCCCCAAAGTCGGGCGCAACGACCCCTGCCCCTGCGGCAGCGGGCGAAAATACAAAAACTGCTGCGGCAAAGCCGGCTAAAGCCACCGTCGCCAGCGGCAATGAGCAGGGGCGGCGAGACGAACATCTCCCCCGCGCCCGCCCAAGCATGGCTCCCGCCAAGGGACGCCAGCGAACGGCACGCCGATCCCCGAGATCCGCACGGGGACCTTCGAGATCTGCACGGGGATTTCTAAAATCGGCACGAGGATCGTCTAAATCTGCGCGGGGATTTTTAAAATCGGCACGGGGATCGTCGCAATCCGCACGCCGATCTTTAAAATCGGCACGAAGATTTTGTTAATCTTCGTGCCGATTACAAGAATCCTTGTGTAATGTTCCACACCTTTTCCACCCTCAAACATAGGCAACATGCCCTTTATGTTCCACAAACCCCACCCAAGCACTCCCCCTCCCCCTTCAACGCCGCACCCGTCGCCCGCCCCGCCATTGAGAACAATGCGCACGCTTTCCCGCTCGCTTCGGGCAGTCCAATCGGAAGGCAGATGGGGGGAGATTTTGAAGCGAGTTTGGACGACGGCGCTGACGGACTCGGTGGTGACGCATCACTGGGAGCCGTCGTGGCGGGGCTTGACGGGGGGTTTTCGCGTCCCCTAGCATCCGCGACTCATCCAACCAAAACACCCCACGCACTTGGACTTAAAAGATATCAAGGAGCTCATAGCTCTGATGAAAAAGAACGATCTCTCGGTCTTCAAAATGGAGAACGAGGGATTCAAAATTACGCTGAAGAAGGGGTGTGATTTTCAACCGCAAATCGTCGCCGCCGCTCCGCAACAATTCGCCCCGCCCGCCGCGCCCGCGGCAACTCCCGCCGGAGCGCCCGCCGCGGCGGCCGAGGCTGAGAAGCTGCGCGAGATCAGTTCGCCGATGGTCGGCACATTTTACGGTGCACCGTCGCCGGAGTCAGCGAGCTACGTGAGCCCGGGGCAGGAGGTGACGGAGGACACGGTGGTATGCATCATTGAGGCGATGAAGGTGATGAATGAGATCAAGGCCGAGTGCCGCGGAATCATCGCGGAGGTCGTCGCGGAGAGCGGAAAACCGGTGCAGTTCGGGCAAGCGCTGTTCCGGCTGAAGGCGTAAATGTTCTCCAAAGTCCTGATCGCCAATCGCGGCGAAATCGCCCTGCGCGTGATCCGCGCGTGCAAGGAACTGGGGATCAAAACGCTGGCGGTTTATTCCGAGGCGGACGTGGATTCGCTGCATGTGCAGCTCGCGGATGAGGCGATTTGCATCGGGCCGGCGCTGAGTTCGCAGAGCTATTTGAAGATCGACCGGATCATCAGCGCGGCGGAAATCGGCAATGTGGATGCGATCCATCCGGGCTACGGATTCCTCTCCGAGAACGCCCACTTCGCGGATGTGTGCGCAAGCTGCAATATCAAATTCATCGGGCCGCCCGCCGACGCGATCCGCAAGATGGGCGACAAAAATATCGCGCGCGCGACCGCGCGAAAAGCCGGAGTGCCCGTGACGCCCGGCAGCGACGGACTCGTCGAGACGGAGCAGGAGGCGCTGAAGGTCGCGAAGAAAATCGGATACCCGGTGATGATCAAAGCGGTCGCCGGCGGAGGAGGAAAAGGGATGCGCGCCGCGCACAACGACGTGTCGCTTGTGCAGGGTTTTCACGGTGCGCGGATGGAGGCGGAGAAGGCATTCGGCAACGCGGGCGTCTATATCGAGAAGCTGATCGAGAACCCGCATCATGTGGAATTTCAAGTCATGGCCGACTCGCATGGCGATGTCGTCCACATCGGTGAGCGCGACTGCTCGATGCAGCGGCGCAATCAGAAGATAATCGAGGAAACACCGTCGCCACTGATGACCGAGGGCCTGCGGAAGAAGATGGGCGCGGCCTCGGTGAAGCTGGCGTCGTCGGTGGATTACATCGGTGCCGGAACGATGGAGTATCTCGTGGATGACCGCGGGAATTTCTACTTCATGGAGATGAACACGCGCATCCAGGTCGAGCACACGATCACCGAGGAGGCATACGGCATCGATCTCGTGAAAGAGCAACTCAAGGTCGCAGCAGGCGAATCGCTCTCAAATTTCGTCCGCAACGCGAAGCTCAAATACCACGCGATTGAGTGCCGTGTGAACGCCGAGGACCCGTTCAACAACTTCCAGCCGAGCCCCGGCAAGATCGACCTCTACTACGCGCCGGGCGGCCGCGGCATTCGCATCGACTCGCACGCCTACTCCGGCTACACGGTGCCGCCGCACTACGACTCGATGATCGCGAAAATCATCGCCACCGGCACGACGCGAAACAATGCGATCGACCGGATGCGCCGCGCCCTCGGCGAATATCTCGTGCGCGGGATCAAGACCACGATCCCTTTTCAAGAGACGATCATGCGCGACCCGGATTTCATCCGCGGAAAGTACGACACGAGCTTTGTCGGAAAGCTCATCGAGTCCGGCGTCGCAAAGCTGCGCCACGGCTAAGCGTGAAGAGCGCCTTAGCGCTCCCAGCTCCAGTGAAACATGCTCTTGATCGCCTGCCGGCGGAGAGCAGCGAAGTCGTCCTTTTGCGCGGTGACTAGGAGCAGGAGCGAGTCGGATGGATAAAGATCGACGATCGAGATCGAGGTGGAAAAGCGGCTTGCCTGCGAGAGGTAGCTGAATTGCAACTCGCGGCTCGAGACATTGCGCAGCGAGAAGGGGCATGTGACTTCCTCGAGGTAGGTCACCTCCGTCGCATCGCTCGGCAGGAAGCTCTTCACCCATTTCGTCAGGTCTTCGAAGTCCGGGGTGAGCGGAGGCGGTTGCGCGGCTTTGCGATCCACGAGTTCGAGATCGACGGCTGCCTGAGTCAGCTCCTGCGGGTATAGGGTGAGGTGCTTTCCTCCTCCGCTCATCTTCCACTCGGAGGGCGGCTGCCAGGCGACCTTCTCGGCACCATCGGTAAAGTTGACGACGGGAACCGCTAACCCCTCGAGTTCACGAGTCCCTGAGATCGGGGTCAGATCAAGCGCGAGCAGCAGCGGGGCGGAGGCGATGCAAAAGAGGAAGGGTAGGACGAGACTTTTCATGATTTCAGCGAAGCACCCAACGACCGCGCTCGTAAATCCGGGCAACGTGGAAGCCGGGTGGGTTGCGATCGGACAGGAGCGGATCGTAATACCAGTGGCGATCAGGCGCGCCGTAGCTGGCCGCACCCCACGGTTGAGTCGCCTCTTCGCTATCATAGAGAAGCGCTGTGGCACCGTAGATCGTGGCATATTTTCCGGCCCACTTTTCGTGGAAACGGACAAAGTTCTCGATGCCACCGCTGTAGTTGCCACTGCCGGTGCGGGTGGGAACATTGCCCGCTACGATGGCCGTATTGATGGTCGTTGGAGTCGAGACACGGCTTGTGAGGGCCAAATCAGAATTCGCATCGTTCCATGCGTTGGAGAGAATGTTTACCGCGTCACCAACGACGGAGGACGGGGGCCGGACGTAGGAACCCACGACCGGGCTTGGATTCGCGTTGTTATTGTAGCTGGAGGCAGTGTTTGAAGGGGGCTGCACAGTGTTGCTTCCGGTATTGTAGTCACCCGCGATGTAAACGCTATGCGGACTCACGACCGTGAAGCCCGCTGTGGGAAGAACTCCACCTTTCACCAGCTTGACACCGCGGGCTCCGCCACTGGTGACAGTTTTAACCAATGCACCTGTGGAAGAATTGACAATTTTCGTCTGGTTTCCGCTCGCTACAGTCGTGCCAGTGTTGCCGGAGCTGGTATCTTTGATATACAGGGTAATTCCGTCACCGCCGCCGACTCGGTCTTTGAGAGTCCCAGCGTCGGAAGAAGTTTTTACCGAGCTGACATCGAGGACAACCAGCTTCACATAGTCGGCGTCTCGGACGTCTTTGATGGCTGTATTTGTCGTGATTGCTGCCTTGAGCGCAACATACTCTGCCGAAGTCGAGGCAAGCGGAGTAGCGGATGTCCCGGCGTAAATAGTGACACTGTTGTCTGCGGCCACTACGACGCGATAATCGGAGTTCGCGGATAGGCGTTCGCTGCCGGTTTGATCGTCGTTCAAATAGGGATCAATTTGGAGAGGGTCAGTGCCGGTGGTGCCGCTCGTTACCTTTTCCTCAATGATTTCATGATAGCCATCATTGTTCTTGTTGCCGTCTGAGTCGGTGTCGTTCAGCGATGAATCATCCAAGAAGTTTGGGTCCATCAAGTTCGTACTCACGTCCAACAGCTTCTGTTCACTTCCACGATGCGGGGGATTATTGATGTCCCAGTTGTCGCCAAACCCGTTGGTTGGAATGGTAGGAGCGGTGCCTGGTCTGCGCGAGTCCGCGACGCGATAGTCCATCGTCTGAGTCCCCAAGAATGTAACGTCTTTCTGAAAATGGAGGAAGTCGTGGGCTGTGTATAGGTCACCTCCAATGTAAGCAGTTCCGCCGATATACATGGGAGCTCCGGGATGGAATTCGGTGACGGGTTGCGCTCCGAAGTAAAAGTTATCGAAAATACTACGACCGCTTCGGACGAAACTCCGCTTGATGGTGACCGTACTCATCCCTCGCATCACCGGAAAATTGACTGCCACAGTGGCTACATAGTAAAGCCGTGTGCGCTGCGTCCAGTTCGTGCCGCTTTCCGCGGCGGGCCTCGCGCTCGGTGCGGTTAATTCGACAAGAAGGGGGGTCGCTGCCAGTACTGTTGGAGCCGATACGAGCGAAATGTTGGTCGGCGCCGCGATCACAGCAGTCGTGGGAGCACTGATCTTTGTAGCCAGTGCGCTGTTGGTTAACCCGTCCCGGCGATCCGTGGCGTCGGTCACGGAGATCATCGCTTGGCGCCACTGCTCATAAACCTGTTCGATCACGGCATCGCCGTATGCCAGCGCCTCGGCGCGATGCACCGTTCTTCCTGCCATTCGCGTGTTATTGGCTGTGACCGAGAGCATGATTGCCACGAGGCTGCTCACGGCCGCCATGGTGAACATCACCGCGAGCAAGCTACTGCCGGATTGGGAGTTGTTTTTCATTCGGTAAGATCGACAGGTGCGGGTTGTGTGCGGACTGAAATGACTGACTGCAAAGTTGTAGCTCCCCCTAGGAAACGCCTCGCCGTCCACTTCGAATCATAAAACTCAAGTGAAATCCTCATATCCAACGATGGATCGGTGCCGATCAGTGCAAAGGGCTTCGGAGATGTGATCCCGGTGCGAACGATGGAGTAAGTGTTTTTTGCACCTCCCGTAAAATTCGGGTGGAAACGGAGTTCGTTGTTTTGAACAGAATAGGCCGCCTGCCGAAAGAAGTAGCCGGTAGTGATGTTGGTGGAGGTATTGCCAAAAGTGAAACCGAGCGGCGTGCTGACGGTGAAGCGTCCGTTCGGGCTGCCGCTGGTAGGCGTAGCATTGATGGCTGTAATGGTGAGCTTCGCGTCCACCAGAGGAACCCACACTTTGTCTCCGATCTGAGGGACGTAGGTCACCACTCCGTTCGGCGCAAAATTAAACGTCAGCGTTGTGGAACTCGGAGTCGTATTCGCGGTGAGTTGGAAGGGTCCACCCGCAGTCCGCCAAAAACGGATTCCATTGGCTCGGTTGCTGATTTTTAGACCCGTGAGTGGATCGGTGTCTCCCGAAGTGCCGGCAAGAAAGTCGGTATAGGTGCTGCCTGTGCAGGTTTGCAGCTTCACGGGGGATCCAGATGCGTGAATGGCCGCCATCATGCGCTGCTCCGCGCTCATCACCCCTTCATGACTGTGATTTGTGGCGAGGTTTTTTGCGATGAGCCTCGAAGAGGTCCATCCGAAGCTCAGCAGTGCGATCCCTAGAGTGGAAAATGCGGCTGTGGTCATGATCAGCTCCACCAAGGTGAATGCTGACTGGGATTTCGTTTTCATCGGTGCGCGGCTGCTTCAGATGCTGTCGGTCACACGAAGCGTGCTAAGACTGACTGAGTATGTCGTGCCGTGGTAAATGTAGGTCGTGGTCACAATCGCGCGTGCGGTGCGCGCATTGATTGCCGTGACGACGGTACGCCGAGTCGCCGCGACGGGGGCATCGTACTCAGTCATAGGGCTCGAAAGACCGCTTTGCTTATTAAAAACGTCGTCGTTGAGGGTGAGGTTGTTGGTCTTCGTCCCTGCCGCGAGCACGGCGGGCAAGCCGGTGGACGTATTCCAAGCCGTCGTGAGAACCTCGTCGATGCGCTGCTGAGTGGCTGCGAGCGCGAGGGTGCGCAGGCGGGAGGAAAAGGCGTAGCGGTTGAGCTGCGTCATCGCCAGCAGGGAGCCGCAGATGAAAAAGGCGACGATGCTCGATGCGATGAGCAGCTCGACGAGCGTGAAGCCCGAGGCAGTCGATTTTCGCAGATGAAACCCGGATCGCGGGAGAGCAGTCATAGCCGCTGTAAAGCAGCCGGCTTGCCAAGTTCGCGGGAACTTTGCCTGCGAGGATTGCTACTTCACCGCGTCGCTCACTGCCGCGCCGGTGTATTCCCGGTTCATGCGCGAGATGACGCCGATCGGAATTTCCGCCGGACAGACCGCCTCGCATTCGTAGTGGTTCGAGCAGTTGCCAAAGCCTTCCTCATCCATCTTCCGCACCATTCGGAGCGCGCGCTCGTTGCGCTCAGGCTGGCCCTGCGGGAGGAGTGCGAGATGTGAGATTTTTGCGCCGACGAATAGCATCGCGGAGGCGTTCGGGCACGCAGCTACGCACGCGCCGCACTGGATGCACGCGGCGGCTTCCATCGCCTCGTCGGCGGCCGTCTTGCCGATGAGGATCGCATTTGCATCCTGCGCGCCGCCGACCCGCGCCGTCACGAAGCCACCCGCCTGCTGCACGCGATCCATCGCCTTTCGATCGCAAACCAAGTCCCGCACCACAGGGAACGCCCGCGCGCGGAATGGCTCGATGAACACCGTCTCGCCGTCCTTGAAATTCCGCATGTAAAGCTGGCACGTGGTGGTCGCACTCGTCCCATGCGGGATGCCGTTGATCGTCAGCGAGCACGTCCCGCAGATCCCCTCGCGGCAGTCGTGATCGAACGCAATCGGCGCCTCGCCTTTCGCCTCCAGCCCTTCATTCACAATGTCCAGCATCTCGAGAAACGACGCATCCGCGGGGATGTTGCGCGCTTCGTAATCGACGAGCGCCCCCTTGGCTTTCGCGTCTTTCTGACGCCAGACTTTCAGCTTCAGGTTCATCTATTTGTAGCTCCGAGTCGCGAGGTGAATGTTGTCGAACTCCAGCGGCTCGACGTGCCGCTCAGGCTTCACGCCGTCCCCCTTGAACTCCCACGCCGCGACGTGCGCGAACTCCTCATCGTTCCGCTTCGCTTCTCCGTCCGCTGTCTGGAATTCCTCACGAAAATGCCCACCGCACGACTCCCGCCGCTCCAGTGCGTCCAAGCACATCAGCTCGCCGAACTCCAGGAAATCCGCGACCCGCCCCGCCTTCTCCAACGCCTGATTCAGCTCCTCGCCGCTGCCAGTCACGTTCACATTTTGCCAGAACTCCTCGCGCAACGTCGGGATGCGCTTTAGCGCCCGCTGCAACGACTTCTCAGTCCGCCCCATCCCGCACAAATCCCACATCAGCAGCCCCAACTCCCGGTGAAACGAATCCACCGAGCGCCGCCCCTTGATCCCCAGCAGCCGCGCCGTCCGCGCCTTCACCTCGGCCTCTGCCTTCTGAAACTCCGCGTGATCCGCCGCCGGCCGCTTCCCGAGCTGATCCGCCAGATAATTCCCGATCGTGCTCGGCAGCACGAAATACCCGTCCGCCAGCCCTTGCATCAGTGCGCTCGCTCCGAGCCGATTCGCGCCGTGGTCGGAAAAATTCGCCTCTCCCAGCACGAACATCCCCGGAATCGTGGACATCAAATCGTAATCCACCCACAGCCCGCCCATCGTGTAGTGCACCGCCGGGAAAATCCGCATCGGCGTGCGATACGCATTCTCCCCGGTGATCTGCTCGTACATCTCGAAAAGATTCCCGTACCGCTCCCGCACCACATCCTCGCCCAGCCGCTTGATCGCATCCGCAAAGTCCAGATACACCCCGAGCCCCGTTTCCCCCACGCCGCGCCCCTCATCGCACACCTGCTTCGCCGCGCGCGATGAAATATCCCGCGGCGCCAGATTCCCGTAGCTCGGATATTTCCGCTCCAAATAATAATCCCGCTCGCCCTCCGGAATCTCCCCCGGCGCCCGCTTGTCCCCCTTCTTCACCGGCGCCCACACCCGCCCGTCATTCCGCAACGACTCGCTCATCAGGGTCAGCTTGCTCTGGTAGTCACCCGTCACCGGGATGCACGTCGGGTGAATCTGCGTGTAGCACGGGTTCGCGAACATCGCTCCCTTCTTGTAGGCCCGCCACGTCGCCGTCACGTTGCACCCCTTCGCGTTGGTGGAAAGATAGAACACATTCCCATACCCACCCGTCGCGAGGATCACGCAGTCCCCAGCGTGCGAGCTGATCTCCCCCGACACCAAGTCCCGCACCACAATCCCCTTCGCGTGCCCGTCCACGAGCACCACATCCAGCATCTCCGTCCGCGGATACATCGTCACTGACCCGCGTGCGATCTCCTTGTTCAGCGAAGAGTAAGCCCCCAGCAAAAGCTGCTGCCCCGTCTGACCCCGTGCGTAGAAAGTCCGCGACACCTGCGCCCCGCCGAACGACCGATTCGCCAGCAGCCCACCGTATTCCCGCGCAAACGGCACACCCTGCGCCACACACTGGTCGATGATATTCGCGCTCACCTCCGCCAACCGATACACATTCGCCTCCCGCGACCGGAAATCCCCGCCCTTCACCGTGTCGTAAAACAGCCGGAACACCGAGTCCCCGTCATTTTGGTAGTTCTTCGCCGCATTGATCCCCCCCTGCGCCGCGATCGAGTGCGCCCGCCGCGGCGAGTCTTGGTAGCAGAAGCACTTCACCTTGAACCCCAGTTCCCCCAGCGTCGCCGCCGCCGCCGCCCCTGCGAGTCCCGAGCCCACCACTATGATCTCATACTTCCGTTTGTTCGCCGGATTGATCAGCTTCGACTCAAACTTATATTTCTCCCACTTCGTCTCCAGCGGGCCGTCCGGAATCTTGGAATTGAGAGCGCTCATTGAGAAATCGTCGCAAAATTGATCCAACCCATCCACACCGCCAGCGGCACAGACACAAAACCCGCAAAAATCACCCAAGCCAGCACGCGACCTCCCACCCGCAGCGGCCCCAGCGTCTTCCGCGAAGTCAGCCCCAGCGTCTGCAGCAGCGACGAAAACCCGTGGCTCAAGTGCAGCGCCAGCAAAAACAGCCCCAGCACATAAAATCCCGTCACCACCGGATGCCCGCGGAACCCCCGAATCACCATCGAATGCACATCATACTCCGTCGCCAGCGTCCCCCCCTCCGACACTGCCCGCAGCGCCGGATCCACCGTCCGCGTCGTGAAATGCAGAACATGAAAGACCACAAATCCTAGCACGATTAGCCCCGACACTGCCATCAACCTCGACGCCCACCCCGCCTCCCGGTAGGTCCGCGTCGCATACCCCTCCGGTCGCGCCGCCCGATTCTGCACCACGAGCGCGATCGTCACCCCGATGTGAGTTAAAAAGCACGCGATCAGGAACACCCGCACCACCCATAGCACGCGCGGCATCGAGTGGAGGAAAACGGCGTACCCATTGATCTGCTTCGGCTGCGAAAAGATCTGCAAATTCCCCGCCATGTGCCCGATCACATAAGCCACCAGCACGATCCCCGTCAGAGCCACCACCCATTTCTTGCCGATCGAAGAAGAGAAAAACGCGGAGATGGGATTCACGAGAAAGAGCCGCAAAATTTACCGAGCCTCAGCCTCTTGAAAAGCACGAAATTGCCCCGGCCTCAAACTTCCTGCGCTCCGCGTTTTAGAGGGGAAGCGCGGGGAACCTCTTCCCGGAAGCAGTCACCGCGACGCTCGACTCCGGTCGCGGCAAGGCGTGGTCAAGGAGTTTGGTCTTGGAGTTGGTAGAAGACATCGGTGCGGATTTTTGATGGGTCGGTGTTCCAGCTTTCGTCCCAGTGGCCATAGACTTCCCATGAGATGCCCGTGAGGAGATGTCCGTGCTTGGCGCACCAGTGGCGAAGACTGGTGTGGGCTTCGGAGAGTCGTTGGTAGGGGCCGAGGTGGACGGTGGTGGCGACGCGCCCCGCGGGCAACTGAGAGCAATGGATGCGGTCGTTGCCGGTAAAGGGTGCGAATACCTCGGCACCGACCTCGACCGAACCTTGGGCGTCCAGATACAAAGCGATATGGCGGCCTGGCTTTGGCAGGCCAGCGGAGCGGGCGAATGCCCAGACTTCGCCGCACGCTGCGGGGACAAATCTCGAAAGCTCTCGGGGATGCACGCGGTCACGCACTACGGCCGTAAGCGTCACTTCTGAGTTCGTTATCGTCCGGGGTTGTTGCGTAGTCATTCTCGTGGTCTGCGTGCGATTCCAAAGGCTAGGAAAAGAACTACGAATGCGCCAGCGGAGACTGCGGCTCTGGCCCATGTGGAAGTAAGCTCGTAGCGGAGGGACATGAGCGATGCGAATAAAATGATGCCGATGACGACCGGCCAGACTCGCCGGGTGCTTTTGCTAGCCTGTGGTGATGGGGATGAGGTGTGCGTAGGTGTAATTATGAGGGAAGCTGCCTAGCGTGAAGACGACTGCGACGGTGGACGGGGGGAGGTGGAGGGTCGCTGGGTCGGGTGACGGGTGCGGCGTTGAAGAGAAGGTGGCGATTTTGGAAAGTTGGGGGGAGTTTACAGAGAGGTTTTGGGGTGTGGTTATTTATCCGAAGTTTTCATGAGTGCCCCGGAAGTTCTTCCGCGGGCCTCGTGAGTTCTCATAGTTGCCCCGGAAGTTCTTTCGCAGCGGTCATGCATTTTCATGATGGCCCCGGAAGTTCTTCCGCAGGAGTCGTGCATTTTCACGATGGCCCCGGAGCAGTCTCCCCGGGGTTTGAGAGTTCTAGGAGAAGCGGGGGCAGGAATCGTTGAGCGCGTCATAATAGTTGGAGCGGCGGCGATTACTGTGAAGGGCCGGGTATTTGTTTGTTGAGCAGCAACACGTTTAATCGCTCACACTTCTTAGCTCTTAGCCATCGGATATCAGCTATCAGCCGAGTGCTTCGGCTAAGATGGCGACGGTGCGGTCTAGCTCGGCTTCGGTGTTGTAGAAGTGGGGGCTGAGGCGGAGGTAGTCGCGGCCTTCGCGGTCGTGGCGCAGGGAGGCGTAGATGTTGGCCTTTTCTAATATGCCGAAGAGTTCGGTGGAGCTGGCGGTGTCGTGGCGGAAGGTGGTGGTGCTGTGGGCGGCGGGGCCGCTGCGGGGGCCGAGGACGCGAAATCCGAGCGGGTCGAGGGCGCGGAGGAGGTGCGATTTTAACTCCCAAAGACGGGCGGCGATGGGCTCGATGCCGTGGCTGGCGATGAGGCGGAGGGCGGCGGTCATGCCGTAGATACCGGCGATGTTGAGGACGCCGGGCTCGTAACGCTGGGCGGTGGGGACGAAGTGGATTTCGTCTTGGGTCTGGAATTGGGGGGAGCGGACGTTCCATGCGCCGAGGAGGGTGGGGCGGAGGAGGTCGAAGTGGTCTTTTTTGACGAAGACGATGCCGATGGCCATGGGGCCGAGCATCCATTTGTGGGCGTCGGCGCTGAGGAAATCGACGTGCTGGACGGAGAGCGGGAAGGCGCCGAGGGTCTGGATGGCGTCGAGGGAGAAGAGGACGCCGTGGGAGTGGAGGAGGGCGCCGATGGAGTCGATATCGATGCGGTATCCGGTAAAGAAGTGGGCGCTGGCGAGGGCGACGAGGCGGGTGCGAGGGGTGAGGGCGGCGGCGATGAGGTCGGGGGTGATGGCGCCGGGTTGGTCGGGCTGGAGGTAGCGGACGGTGACGCCGCGGCGGCGGAGGTCGAGCCACGGATAGACGTTGGCGGGGTAGTCGCCGTGGTAGCAGAGGAGTTCGTCGCCGGACAGCCAGGGGATGCCATTGGCGATGAGGCTGAGGCCGAGGGAGGTGGGGCCGAGGAGGGCGATTTCGTCGGGGTCGGCGCCGATGAATGTGGCGCATGTCTTGCGGGCCTGGAGGATGTCGCGGAGGACGCGGTCGAACTCCTGGGGGCCCTCGGCGGACTGGCGGGTGTAGTCGCAGATGGCGTCGGCGACGATGCGCGGGAGAGGGCAGACGCCGGCGTGTGCGAGGAAGATTTTGTCGCGGGCGACGGGGAATTGGCGGAGGCGCTCGGCTTCGTCGGGGAAGAGGGTCATGGCTCGGGATCGCTGTGTGGAGGCCGGTCGGTGAGCTTTGTGGTGACGGTGAAGTCGCGCTCGGTGAGGGTCTCGCCGGTTTTTTCGTCGGTGAAAGTCTGCGCGGCGGCGGAGAAGTTGGGCTTCGGCGGGAGGGGGATTTCCGGCGGGGTGCGGAAGCGGGCGATCAGCATGACGAGGCCGATGAATGTGGTGAAGATGCCCATCGCGATGCAGAAGAGCAGGCGGAGGTTCATCCGCTTTTCTTCGTCTGCTGCGCCTCCTCGATCAGCTTCCAGAAACCGCCCTGCTGACCAAGTTGCTCATCCTCTGCGGGCATCGGAAGCTTCGCACGGAAGAGGAAGTCGCGGATGGTGTTTTTATGCAGCACGCGGTGGATGGTGATGCCCTCGGGTGAGCGCGCGAAGTAGATGCGGTAGTCCTTTGCGCGGTAGCGGTGGAGCTTTTGACCGTCGCGCTCGATGAGTCCGAATTTCTCGTCGTCGAGCTTGTCCAAGTCTTCCGGCAGGACCTCGAACTCCATGAGCAGGTCGAGCTGGAGTTCTTTGGGGAGCGCGGCCATTTCGGCGGCGCTGATGGCGTTGAAGACGATCTGGAACATTTGCTCGGGAATAGAGCGCGGGCGCGGCGGCGGCGCGAGTTTTCAGTTTGCAGTGTGCGGTTTTCAGTATTCAGAAAACGCCGCACGCCGACCCAAAGCTGAAACTGAAAACTGGATACTGAACTCCGATGACTTGGTTTAATTTCAGCTTTCAAGATTTCGCTGTGGCCTTTCTCAGCGTGCTGTTCGAGGGCATTCCCTACCTGCTGCTCGGCTCGCTCATTTCGGGACTCGTGGATGTTTTCGTATCGTCCGAACGGCTCACGAGTCTGCTGCCGAAGCGGCCCGCGTCGGCGATTTTTTTGAGCGGGTTGCTCGGGATTATTTTCCCAATGTGCGAGTGCGGAAGCGTCATCGTGATCCGGCGCTTTTTGAAAAAGGGACTGCCGCTTTCCTGCGCAACGACTTACATGCTCGCCGCGCCGATCGTGGGACCGATTGTGGCGCTGAGCACCTGGCAGGCATTCAGCCAGAGCGCGAATCCGGGGCCGCTACTGATGGTCTCCCTGCGGCTCGGGATCGGGTATCTCATCGCGGTCACGGTGGGCTTCATCGTGCAGAATATCTCGGCGGATCGCATCCTGCAGCCAGGCGTGATCGCGACGCGGAAGCGCGGCGGGCTGAGCATCGCAAGCGCGCCGACGACACAGGATTTCAGCGAACTCGCGGCGGAGGCGAGCGTGCCGCGCAAGCTGCTGATGGCGGTGCAATCGGCGACGTCCGATTTTCTCGACGTCGGTTTTTACTTCATCATCGGCACGGCGATCACCTGCGTTTTCAACACCGGCATCCGGCAGGAAGTGCTCTCGATTTTCACCACGACTCCGCTGCTGGCGATCGTCGCGCTCATGGTGCTCGCCGCGCTGCTCGCGCTGTGCAGCACGACGGATGCGTTCGTGGCGTGGACCTTCACGGCGTTCCCGGCATCGGCCAAACTGGCGTTCCTCGTATTCGGACCGCTGTTCGACCTGAAGCTTTTCTGGCTCTACAGCCTCATCTTTCAGAAGCGCTTCGTCGCCGCGCTCGCGCTCGGGATTTTTGTCGTCGTGGCGATTATTTGCTGGCGGCTGGATGCGTTGCAGATTCTCGGTCCGTCCGCTACTTTGCCCACATCGCCATGAGTAAAATTTTCTCCCGCTGGCTTCCCTGCGCCACGCTCGCGACTTGGAGCGCGATCCTGCTCTACTTCTTTTTCAGCGGACGCATCCACTCGCTCCTCGCGCCGCCCTTTCGGCCGTGGGTGCTGGCCGCGGGGCTCGTGCTCGGTCTCATGTCCGCGACGTTTCTTTTCGCGCCCGCCGATGCGTCGTGCTGCGCGGCGGCGGATTGCGGGCCGACGCTCGCGCGGCTGCCGATCGGAAAAGTGCTGACCTTTGTGACGCTGCTCCTGCCGGTCGTCGCTGCGGCGTTCGTGTCGCCGGATTCGTTTGGGAAAGCGGCGATCGAAAACCGCGGAATCGACACGACCGGCGCGGTGCTCCCGGCTCGCACGGTGTCCACTTTTACTCCGCCAGAGATGCCGCTGCCGACAAAAGACGGCTCCCCTGCCCCGGCGCCCGCTGCTGCCGAGCCTGCGTCGCCCGTCGATTACCTCCAGCGCTCGCCGGATGGGAACATCGTGGCAGAGGTGCTCGACCTGCTCTACGCGGCGCAGGACGAGGGGTTGCGGAAAGATTTCGAGGGGAAAAAGGTGGAGCTCGTCGGGCAACTCATGCCGGATAAATCGGGCGGCGCGAATGGCGTGCCGCGGTTCAAGGCAGTGCGGATGTTCATGACGTGCTGCGCCGCCGACGCACGTCCGGTCGCGACCTTGGTGGAGACCGACAAGCTGCCCGAACTACCGGAAATGACGTGGGTGAAGATCACGGGCGTCTCGACTTTCCCAATGGAAAAAGGAAAACGCACCGCCGTTCTCCAAGCCGAACGCGTGGAAAAAACCGCGCCGCCCGACGAGGCGATGCTGTTTTAGAGCGGCTGAAGCAGCGCTTGTTGCTGCGCCTCGAGGAGGTCGGTGATGCCGCTTTTTCCGAGCGTGAGCATGGCGGCGAGTTGGTCTTCGGTGAAGGTGGTTTCTTCACCGGAGCCTTGCAGTTCGACGAGCTGTCCGTCGGCGGTCATCACAAGATTCATGTCCACGGCGGCGTCTTTGTCCTCGATGTAATTGAGATCGAGCAACGCCTCGCCCGCGACGATTCCGACGCTCACGGCGGCGACGAATTTCATGATCGGGTTGCGCTTGATGAGCTTGGCCTCGAGCAACTCCTGAAACGCCAGCGCCGCCGCGACGCACGCGCCGGTGATGGACGCCGTGCGCGTGCCGCCGTCGGCCTGAAGCACGTCGCAGTCGATGCAAAGCGTGCGCGGGCCGAGCGCGTCAAGATCGATCACGGCGCGCAACGAACGCCCGATGAGGCGCTGGATTTCCACGCTGCGGCCGTCGAGCCGGCCTTTGGAAATGTCGCGTGGCTTCCTCTGCAAAGTGGAGTATGGGAGCATGGAATACTCCGCGGTGATCCAGCCGCCGGCGACTTTCTGTTCCTTCATCCAGCGTGGGACTTGTTCCTCGATCATGGCGCTGCAAATGACGCGGGTGTCGCCGAAGCAGACGAGCACGGAGCCGGTCGAGTGCGGGGCGAAATCGCGGACGAAGGAGATGGGGCGGAGTTGGTCGGGCGTGCGGCCGTCGTGGCGGGTCATGGGGCGCGGAACGTAGAAGCGACTTCGTGCAGATTCCAGTAAGTATTCTTCAAGCGTAGAAGCGATCGGCAGAAACCCGAGTGCGACATCGACAGGAGCGGGCGGAATGGCGTGGGCTCTCAGCCGCCCATCACCGCAAAATATGCTTGCAACTTCACCTCCACACATTAATTCTCCGGATTCCCTATCGACAAATGAACTCTGACGAAATCGAGACCGCAAACGCTGAACTTCTCAAAAAATCCCCGCTCGAAATCGTGCGCTGGGCGATCGACCAGGCCGACGGGCGCGCGATCGTTTCGACGAATTTTCGACCTTATGAAGCTGTGATTTTACACCTCGCCACGCAGGCGCTGCCGGAAATCCCGGTGCTGTGGATCGACCACGGCTACAACAAACCGGCGACCTACACGCATGCCGAGGAACTGAAGAAGCTGCTCGGGCTGAACATCAAACCCTTCGTCCCGCGCATGACTGCGGCGCATTACGACGCGATCCACGGCGGCGCGCCGGAGCCGACGCCGGAGAATGAGGAGCGCATCAAGGCCTTTAGCACCGTGATGAAGCTGGAGCCGTTTCAGCGTGGGATGCGCGAACTCGCACCGACCGTGTGGATCACAGCGCTGCGGAAAGTGCAGAATCCGAACCGCGCCGGCCTCGACATCGTGAGCGCGGACGCCAATTTCGGGAGCTTGAAAATCAGCCCCGTCTTTCACTGGAATGACAAACAGATGCACGAATATTGCGAAGCGCACGGCCTGCCGAACGAATGGGATTATTTCGATCCAGCGAAGGCGGATGAGAAGCGCGAGTGCGGCCTGCACGCGACTTGGGGCGGCGAAGCGGTGAGCGCGACGCGATGAAAAGCTACCATCTCGACCACCTCGAGCATCTCGAAACCGAGGCGATTCACATCATGCGCGAGGTCGCGGCGGAGTTCGAGCGGCCCGCAATTTTGTTTTCAGGCGGGAAGGATTCCATCTGCTTGCTTCGGCTTGCGGAGAAGGCATTTCGCCCTTCCGAGCTGCCAATGCCGCTGCTGAATGTCGATACCGGCCACCACTTTCCCGAGCTGAATACTTTCCGCGACCACCGTGCGGCGCAGCTCGGCGGACGGCTCATCATTCGCAAAGTGGAGGACTCAATCGCGAATGGCACGGCGATGCCGACGCCGGGCGAGATCAGTCGCAACCGCCTGCAAATCCCGACGCTGCTCGCGGCGATCGAGGAGTTCGGCTTTGACTGCTGCATCGGCGGCGCTCGGCGCGATGAGGAAAAGGCGCGGGCGAAGGAGCGCTTCCTCAGCTTTCGCGACGCCTTTGGCCAGTGGGATCCGAAGAACCAGCGCCCGGAAATCTGGAATCTCTACAACGCTCGCGTGAATCCGGGGGAGAACATGCGCGCTTTTCCGCTCTCGAATTGGACGGAGATGGACGTGTGGGAATACATCAAGCGCGAGCAACTCGAGGTGCCGACGATCTATTTCAGCCACACGCGCCAGTGCGTGCGCCGTGGCGGCCAATGGCTCCCGGTGACCGACCTCATGCCGCCGAAAGAAAAGGAAGACGTAAAGGAACTCGTCGTCCGCGTCCGTACGATCGGCGACATCATCAGCACTGGCATGGTGGAAAGTCCGGCCAATACGGTCGATGACATCATCACCGAAATCGCCGCCGCCCGCGTGACCGAACGCGGCTCCCGCGCCGACGACAAATCTTCTGAAGCCGCGATGGAGGATCGCAAAAAGGCGGGGTATTTTTGACCATCCCTTTGATCCAACATTCCTCCGCTGAGGTCGCTATCGATCGAGCAAGACAGCCGAGAAATTCGCCTTTTCTTAAATAACTGCTTTGCCTCGTTTTCTGCATCATGAGTAATACAATGACGATCCGCCTTCCGGAAGAGCTCGCTTCATGGATTGGAAAAATCTCCGAAGACACGGGGATGACGCGCAGCGAAGTCGTCCGATTACATCTCGAAAATGCCCGACAAGCGGTTCAAAAAAAACCGTGGGCTCAATATATCGGCGTTATGGAAGGCCCCCCAGATTTGTCGATGCGCGAAGGCTTCGGCCCACGATGAGGGCGATTGCGGACACTGGTTTTGTCGTTGCCCTTCTCAACGCCAAAGATCAGCACCACGGCTGGGCGCGAGACGTCGTCGGTCAAGCAGATGAAGCCCTCCTGACTTGCGAGTCGGTTATCACCGAAGCTTCGTATTTGCTCAACAATAGCAGACTTGTGCTTCGGCTCGTTGCGAGCGAGTTTGCTGACGCTCGCGTTCGTCCTCAACGACCACCTCCGGGAAATTCAAGAACTCGCCGAGCGTTACGCGGACCGAGGTCCAGACCTCTGCGACCTCTGTGTCGTGCGCATGAGTGAGCTTTTCGCCGAGCACACCGTCCTCACGACCGACCGCCGCGATTTCACCGTATATCGCCGACACAAACGCGCCGTGATCCAGTGCCTTTTTCCGCCCGAATAGGTTGTCCATTTCCTTCTCCATGCACCCAGTCGAAATCCTTCGCTTCAACACCTGCGGCTCCGTCGACGACGGCAAATCGACCCTCATCGGCCGCCTGCTCTACGACTCCAAAAACCTCATGGAAGACCAGCTCGAAGCCCTCGAGCGTTCCGCCGACATCACCGGCGGCGGTCAGATCAATCTCGCCAACCTCACCGACGGCCTCCGCGCCGAGCGCGAGCAGGGCATCACAATCGATGTCGCCTACCGTTACTTCGCCACGCCGCGGCGCAAATTCATCGTCGCCGACACCCCCGGCCACGTCCAATACACGCGCAACATGGTCACCGGCGCCAGCAACGCCAACCTCTCCATCGTCCTCGTAGATGCTCGCCAGGGCGTCATCGAGCAGACCCGCCGCCACACCTACATCGCCGCGCTCCTCGGCATTCCGCACGTCGTCATCGCCGTCAATAAAATGGACCTCGTCAGCTGGAGCGAAGAGCGCTTCCTCGAAATCCGCGACGCCATCGAGGCCTTCCTGCCAAAGCTCGACGTCCTCACCGACGTCAAATTCATCCCCATCAGCGCGCTGAACGGCGACAACGTCGTCGAGACCTCGCCGCACACCCCGTGGTATGGCGGCCCGCCGCTCCTCGACTACCTCGAGACGCTCCACATCGCCAGCGACTGGAATCTTTCCGCCCTCCGCTTCCCCGTGCAGTGGGTCAATCGACCGAACAACCCCACCGACCCCGCGCTCCACGACTTCCGCGGCCTCAGCGGTCAGCTCGCCGGCGGCATCGTGAAAGTCGGCCAGGAAGTCATGATCCTCCCGAGCGGGATGAAAACCACGATCAAGGAAATCTGGACCCTCGGCGGTTCGGTTGAGGAAGCCTTCAGCCCGCAATCCGTCACCCTCTGCCTCGATCACGACCTTGATGTCTCCCGAGGCGACACCATCGTCGGCCTCGAAAATCTCCCCGGCATGGGCAGCGAGCTGCGCGCTCGCGTCTGCTGGATGAACTCGCGCGCCCTAGTCAAAGGCAAAAAATACCACCTCAAGCACACTACGCAGACCGTGCAGGCCGTCGTCACCAGCCTCGATCATCGGATCAATATCCAGACCTTCGAGCCCGAGGAAGCGCCCGCCGAGCTGCACATGAACGACATCGGCGAAATCCGCATTCGCACCGCGAAGCCGCTCATCTTCGACGGCTACGGCACGAACCGGCTCACCGGCTCGTTCATCCTCATCGAGCAAGGCAGCAACCAAACTGTCGCTGCCGGAATGCTCTTCCCGCCGCTCGAAGCCGTGAAGCCCGAGTACGTCGATTTCGCGATTTAGCCGCGGGCCTTTTCACCGCCGAGCGCGGAGAGGGAGAAAATCAAATTCATCGGGCAGTCGGTCATACGGTGAAAGTTCGCCGCTACCGGCCATGCGTCTAATCCCTTGATTTCCGTGCCTCCGCGTCTCGGCGGTTTTATCGCCACTGTCGCCGTGGCTGCGGAGAATCAAACCGGACTTGGCGAGCTTCGCGTGGCGATTCACATTCGCACCATGCGTTGCCTTTTCCTCCTGCTCTCCCTTCTCGCCGCCGCGCATCTCGACGCGCAAACCACGCCGCCCACCGCGCCCGCGCTCCCGGCGATCCAGCCGATTTTCCGCGCGAAACTTCCGGGCGGAACCTACGAGGTCGCCGCGCGCGCGATCCTCGCGGTGAGTTCCCACGAGTACCTTGTCGATGCCGCGACGCGAGTGACGGAGGTGAATATCGACACGGCGGGCTCGATGTTCGTGCGCTTCTATTTCCTCGAGCCGAATGCCCCGAACGCCCCGCTCGGAGTCGGTGCCGCAGCGCTGGAAAAAGCACAGGCGCTGCTGACTCAGGCCGGCGAGAAATCCGGGCAGGACGTGTGGAAAAAAGTGATGAAAAACTACCCCACAACAACCCATGCGCGAACCGTGGAATTTCGAGTCGAAAGCAAGGAAGACCTCACGAAAATCTTCAACGCCGCAGACGAATCCTTCCGCATGCAAAAAGCCGCAACCGTCACGATCGAGTGACCTGGCAGTGCAATAGCAGAGCTAGCTCCGAAGCTCCACTCCCGCGGCGCTCACTCCGCCCGGGCGGGAATGAGGCGGGGGTCTTCGAGGTCGAGGCGGTACATCATTTGGTTGTAGTCGTAGCGCGGGGTCGGGACGGGGTTGCCGGAGAATGTCTCCGAGTAGGTGCCCTCGAAGAAGATATGGCGTCCGCCGGTCTGGTCGAAGAACGGATGGTGCGCCGGATTGTAGAATGAGTATCGCTCATGAGTGGCGATTTTTTTTGCGCGGTGCCAGGGGCCCGTGAGTTCGCGAGCCTCTGAATACCAGACTTCGCCGAGCACCGAGGTGCCGCCGCGCTGCACGGCGATCATGATCCAGCGCTGGCGGAATTCATTCCACTCGACGGTGCCGGATTGCAGGCGGGGCGGATTGCCGCCGTCGACGTCGGCAGGCTCGATTTTCGGCGGCGCGGGCTTTTCGTCGCGCTCCCATTTTTGACCCGAGGCGTTCCAACGCTCATAGTTCGATGGCTCGGAGATTGAGGCCAGATCGGCCTTCACGCGAATCCACGGGCCGGGTTCGCCGAAATAAATGTGATCACCACTGCGCATGGAGTGCGCGGTGGGACAACGAAAGCGCTCTTTCAAATCGAGGACTTTGAGCGGCTCGAAGCGGTCTTTTTCGTCGTCGAAAATTACGATGCCGTGCTCGAGCACCTCGAAGCCTTTCATGCGCGAATAGTGCGCGACGAGGCGCTCGCGGCCGGTTTCATCGGGCACGACGCAGAGGCCGTCGAGCCAGACCGGGCCGGGCTTTGTGGGATCGAGCGGACACATCGGGCGGCTGAATCCATCGGCGCCGGTGAAGTATTTGAAGTTCACGCCGACGGCGGGATCGAGCCCGCCTTTGGTGGGCAACTCGGAGGTCGCGCCCGAGGTGCGGAAGTGGCCGAGCGGATATCGGGCGCGCTGCGTGTCGCCCCAAAACCAATATATTTTCCCGCGGTAAATCGCGCACTGGACGGAGTCCTGGCCGAGGACTTCGGAGTTCAGCACGGGCTCGGAGATGGGCGCATTATTGCCGAGCAAAATCGTGTCGCGGTAGATTCCCGCGCCGGTGAGGCGGTAGAGGCGTTCGGCGACGTTGAGGCGTTTGATTTTCAGCGTCACGCTGCCGCCGGGGGTGGTGGAAAGGCGAGCGCCGACGAAGCCGAAGCCGTCTTTTGGGAATTCGTATCCGTGGCTGCGGATGTTGAAAAACACCTCGCGCCCGAGAAGGCCGGGTTCGTCGAAAGCGACTTCGCCCGCACTGTCGGTGAACGAGTGGGTGTGATTGACGGTTTCCAATTCCACGAGAGGCACGCCGCGCTGAGTCTGCTCGTCGATGACGCGAATCTCGAAAGGCTTCAGGCTTTCCGCGGAGCAGAGTCGCGCAAGAGAAACGAGCACAACCAGCGCGAGTTGTAGGCGAGATCGATGATCTCGTCGGGGTGGGCGCGCAGGCGCGGGCCTTGGGAAATTCATCACGCGTTTGGTTGCGTGCGGCTGCCGGGATCAGCGATCCTGACTACAATGCCGACTACGGAGATTCCGCGGCACCGGCGTGGGCGTCAGCTTCATGCTTTGCGCCATCTTCGCGCGACGGCAGGGCGCGCGCGGTTTCTCCACCGCCGAAGAGGCGCGCGAAAATCCGCTTGGGCGCGCTCTTTCCACTCTCCTCCTCGACGAGGTCGGTGTGCGCTTCGGACTTCGATGTCTCCCACGCGGGAGCGAAGCCCGGGACGTTCATCAACATTCGCTTCTCCGCCCGCGCATAGACTTCGAGGTCGCGCTGGATTTTGCGGTCGGGCGCTTCATTGAGGGCGTTGACTTTGACCCGCAGAGTCTCGTTTTCCTTTCGCAATATCTCGAGGTCGGTCTTAGTTTTTTTCATCGTCTCGGCCTCGATTTCGAGCTTGTCGCTGAGGTGCCGGCGGAAGCGGGAGAGTTCGCCTTTCAACCGAAAATACTGGTAAAGCGCGAGGATGAGGAAGACGCAACCGAGGTAGAATCCGAGGGCAAACGGGTGGAGGAAAATGTTGGTGTTAATTTGTTCCATAAATCAAACGACGATCTGCAGGTCGGCGGAATGCGAACCTGAATCGAAACGGACGACGGCGTTGCTCTCATCGAGAACGATGACGCGCGGTTTGTGTCCCGCGGCCTCTTCCGGGGTGAATGCGGCGAAATTCATGATGGTGATGCGGTCGCCGATTTGGCCGAGGTGGGCGGTCGCACCATTGAGCTGAATTTGCCCCGCGCCGGGCTCTCCATAGATGACGTAGGTCTCGAAGCGTTCACCGTTGCGCATATTGCCGATGAGGATGCGCTCGTAAGGCAGAAGGCCGACGCGCTCGGCGAGGTCGGAGGAAATGGTGAGGCTGCCCTCGTAGTGAAGGCTCGCGCCGGTGACCGCAGCGCGATGGATTTTCGACTTCAAAAGAGTCAGGTGCATGATGTAGGACGATGCCCGGGGAATGCCGGGAATGCAAGGCTGGCGCTGATTTTGAGGCGAGTCTGCCGCAGTTAGAAAATTGGGATTTTACCCCAGCAAATCCGCGATGAGCGCCTTTTCCTCGATCAGCTCAGCGACGGTTGCGTCGATTTTTGCGCGGCTGAAGTCGCCGACTTCCACGCCCTGCACGATCGCGGGTTTGCCGTCCACATTTCGCACGGGAAAGGACGTGATGATCCCCTGCTCCACGCCGTAGTCGCCGGGCGAACAAAGCGCGACGCTGAACCAGTCGCCGTCACGCGTCGGCGTCGTGAGCGAGCGGACGGTATCGACGACCGCATTTGCCGCCGATGCCGCGGAGGAGGAACCGCGGGCCTTGATGATCGCCGCGCCGCGCTGCTGCACGGTCGCTATGAATTCGCCCTCCAGCCACGCGCGATCCGCGATGACTTCGGTCGCGGGTTTGCCGTCGATTTTCGCGTTGGTAAAATCGGGGTATTGCGTGGCCGAATGATTACCCCAGATCGCGACGTTCGTCACGCTCGTGACCTGCACGCCGGCTTTCTGCGCGAGCTGCGATTTGGCGCGATTTTCATCGAGACGAGTCATCGCAAACCACCGGTCACGCGGCACGCCGGGCGCGTTGTTCATGGCGATCAGGCAGTTGGTGTTGCACGGATTTCCGACGACGAGGACGCGCACGTCTTTGGCCGCGTGGGCCTCGATCGCCTTGCCTTGGCCGATGAAAATCTTGCCGTTGATGCCGAGCAAATCTTTGCGCTCCATGCCGGCTTTGCGCGGGACGGAGCCGACGAGCAGCGCCCAGTTTACGCCTGCAAATCCCTCCTCCAATTTTGCCGTAGCGACGATCCCCGGGAGCAGCGGAAAGGCGCAATCTTGCAGTTCCATGACGACTCCCTGGAGCGCGCCGAGGGCGGGTTCGATCTCGATGAGATGAAGGATCACAGGCTGCTCCGGGCCGAACATGGAGCCCGAGGCGATGCGAAACAAAAGTGAGTAACCGATCTGACCGGCTGCACCGGTGACCGCGACGCGGATGGGAGATTTCATGGCGCGCAGATGTAGGATGAAAAGCGTGGCTTTAGAAAGAAAAAGCACGCCGCCGCGTGCAAACGGCGACTACTTCGGCGTGGCTGCTTGGGCGTCGGCCTGAAGCTGGCGGAGGAGGTCCTGGTATTGGGTTTCGTCGCGAGTGTATTGCGCGATTGCTTCGCTGTCGTCGGGCTTGAGAGCGACGCGGCGCGCCTCCAGCGCGCGGTAGATGCGCTGAACTGCGGCGTGACGGTCGTCGATGGATTTGGTGCGGTCGCCCGCGATTTTTTCGTCGCTCATCTTGGCGGGCGCGCTGGCTGCATCGCCGGTCTTTTGCAGGGCGTGGATGCGCTCGGCGAGTTTGTTGCGCTCGGCAGTCGGGAGTCGCGCGGCCCTTTCTCCCAACGCCGCCCATCCCTTCATGTCGAGCGGCTCCGGGAGAAACCTCGCGGCGACAAGCTGCCCGGCGATCGTGAGAACGAACGCAATCAGCACGAATCCAATCCCGCCGCCGACTCCGAGTTTGTAGATTTTCATCGGGCAACCGAGCACGACGATGATGCCTAGCATGATGCCGACGACGAATGTCGCGAAAAGGAAAGCGCCCGATGCCTGGCTCGCACCCCAAACCATGCCGACACCGAAAAGGACGCCGACCACGATGCTCGCGGCAATGTAAAATGCCCACAGTTTGATCGCGTTGATGAAGCGGCCTTCTTCGCGGTTGATGAGGTTTGAGGCGATCCAGTAGGCGACAATCGCGAGGACTTGCGTGACGCCGAGCCAGAGAAGGACGATTCCGGGACGGATTGTTCCTTGGATGCGTGCGAATTCGGCAACGATGGAGTCCGCGGAATCGGGCGGCGCGGCGGGCGCAGTCGCGGCAGCGGTTTGAATGGCAGCGATGACGGGCGCGAGGGAAAAGAGTTGCATGCGGCGCGACGCTATCGAAAACGTCCCGCGTTCAAAGCGCGTTCTCCCTTTTTCAAATGATCGAACTCCGCGGCCTGGCAAAAACTTTCCACGGGAAACCGGCGCTGCATCCGCTCACGCTCGAGGTGCAGCGGGGTGAGATTTTCGGCCTGCTCGGGCACAATGGTGCGGGGAAGAGCACGACGTTTGGCATGATGCTCGGGCAGATTTATCCGGACGCGGGCGAGGCATTCATCGGCGGCGTGTCGGTGCAGCGCGAGCGGTCGCGGGCGCTGGCGAAAGTGGGCGCGATCTTCGAGGCGCCCGGCTTTTACGAATACTTGAGCGGCTGGCGAAATCTGGAAATCCTCGCCGCGTATTCCGCGCATGTGCCGCGTCGCGAACTCGAGGAAGCGGTTGAAATCGTGGGCCTCACCGGACGCATCGGCGATCCGGTGCGCACCTACAGCCACGGCATGCGGCAGCGGCTCGCGCTCGCACAGGCGCTCGTCCCCGCGCCGGAGTTGGTGCTGCTCGACGAGCCGACCGAAGGGCTCGACCCCGAGGGCATTCACGAAATCCGTTCGCTCATCCAAAAGCTCAACCGCGAGCGCGGGCTGACCGTCCTCTTTTCCTCGCACCTCCTGAGCGAAGTCGAGCAGCTCTGCGACCGCGTCGCCGTGCTGAATCAGGGCCGCAAAATCTTCGACGGACGCTGGAGCGAAATTGCGTCGGACACCGTGCAAGTCCGGCTCGACGTGAACGACTGGACCGCCGCCACAGCAGCGCTCGCAGACCTCTCCGGGGTGAAAGTCGTGTCGCACGGGCTCATCACCGTCGCGGCGGAAGCGCACGTCGCGGATGTCGTGGAAAAGCTCGTCGCCGCGCGAGTGCGCGTGAACGCGGTCGAACCGGTGCGGCGAAGCTTGGAACAGATTTATTTGGAAATGATTGGAGCTGAAGCCTCTTTCAACTGATGAGCCTCTTTTTCACCCAGCTCCTCGGCGAGCTGCAGAAGCTCTTCGGACGGAAGCGCACTTACATCGGATTTGGCGCGTTTTTTGCCATCGAACTCATCGTGCTCGGGTTGCTTCAGCTCCCGAAAGTGCAGCTCTCTTTTCGCCGTCTCATCGAGCGCGCGGGCTACGGATTTGAAGAATATTTCTCCGGCCTCACGCTCGCGTTTTTGATCCTGAGCTGGACGATTTTTCTCCTCGGCGCGCTCTATCTCTCGCTTGTCTCCGGCGATGTCGTGAGCAAGGAAGTCGAGGAAGGCACGATGCGCATGATGCTCTGCCGACCCGTCTCGCGCGCCCGTCTGCTGCTACTCAAATACTCGGCATGCGCGATTTACACGTTCGTCCTGATCATTTTCATCGGCATCACCGCGCTCATCACCGGACTGCTGCGGCAGGGCATCGGCGGCATGTTCGTATTTGCGCCGCTGGAGGGGATCTTTGCGCTTTACGATTTCCACGAAGGCTTCTGGCGATACCTATGCGCGCTGCCGCTGCTCGCGCTGAGCCTCATGACGATCACCTCGCTCGGCTTCATGCTCTCGTGCTTCAACATGAAGCCGGCGGCCGCCACGATCTGCACGCTCTCGGGCTTTTTCGTGGACTTCATTTTCCGCGGCATCCCGTATTTCGAGAGCCTGAAAGTCTATTTCATGACCGCGCACATGGGCACTTGGGCGAATATTTTCCAGGCCCGCATTCCCGGCCTTCAGATCGTGGAAGATTACGCCTACCTGCTGGCGCTCGACGCCACGTTCGTCATCATCGGCATGATGAATTTCCAGCGCCGCGATTTTAAATCGTAAGCGGGGGAAAACCGCGCAAGCCTCGGTTCAACACGGCGCTCATTGCCAGAGCGCCGCGGTGAGGAAAAGCGCGATCATCGCGATGCCGATGCCCACTTTCGCGAGCATTCCGGCGGTGGTGCCGATGAGCGTGCCCCACGTCGATTTGCCGGCGGGCAGCAGGCTTTTGCCACCGAGCAACTCGCCGACGAGCACGCCGATGAGCGGCCCCACGAAGATGCCGATGAGCCCGAAGAACAGCCCGACGATGCCGCCAAGAATCCCGCCGATCGCGCCCCATTTCGTCGCGCCAAACCACTTCGCGCCGATCGAGCCACTCAGCAACTCGACCGCAAACGACAGCAGCGTGAGTGCAGCCAGCATGGCGATCGTCCACCAACCGACGCTGTGCGCCGCGCCGAGCATCAGATGATGAATAACCGCTGCCGCGAGGATGATCGTCGTCCCCGGCAGCAGCGGCAAGACCGTCCCGACGAGCCCGATGGCCATGAGCAGCAGCGTGATCGCCCACCAGATCGTTTGCATTCAGTCTCGGAGATTTAGCATTTGTCGCCAGCGGCGGCTGAAAGTATCAACCGCGTTCGCTCACTTCCTAAACCCTAAATTCAAAATTCATATGGCTCTTCCCGTTGGCAGCAAAGCACCCGATTTCACCCTCAAGTCCAAGACCGCGGACGGGCTCAGGGACGTCAAACTCAGCGACTCGCTCGGCCAGAAAAACACTCTCGTGCTCTTCTTCCCACTCGCCTTCACCGGCGTCTGCACGGCGGAAATGTGCGACATCACCGGCGGGCTGAATTCATACGCCGACATGAATGCCGAAGTGATCGGCGTGAGCGTGGACAGCCCGTTTGCGCAAGAGGCTTGGGCGCTAAAGGAGAAGATCGGCGTGACGCTCGTGAGCGACCTGAACAAGACGACCGCGACAAATTACGGCGTGCTCCTCGACGACCTCGTCGGGCTCGGCGCGGTATCGGCGCGCGCGGCGTTCATAGTGGATAAAGAGGGTGTCATCCAATACAGCGAGCAGACGCCGACGCCGAAAGATTTGCCGGATTTCGACGCGATCAAAGCGAAGCTCAGCGAGCTGAAGTAGAGCGCAGAGCGCAGCTCTGGGTAGCGCACGCGTCCCGGTATTGGTCGAGTCGTTCCGACTCGACGAACTTTTGCGGCGACGATTTTTTGAGACGGCGCCGTTCGGAAAGTCGTCGCGGCGAGACGTCGCAACCGACACGCGCGACGCGTGCGCGACCCGGAATTCTGACCGCGCGCTTGCCCCACCGCGCCGCGTCCGCTTTTCTCTCCCGTTTAGTTTTCCACGACCATGCAAGACGCGTTTCAAACTCTCCAAACTTTCGACCTCGGCGGCGGCAAAACCGGCCGCTTCTATTCACTCCCCGCGCTCGAAAAATCCGGCGTCGGCCCGATCTCGCGGCTGCCCGTCAGCATCCGCATCGTGCTCGAGTCGGTGCTGCGAAACTGCGACGGCAAAAAGGTCTGCGAGGACGACGTTCGCCGTCTCGCGAACTGGAACGCGAAGTCGCCCGAGCAGGTCGAAATCCCGTTCGTCGTCGCGCGTGTCGTGTTGCAGGATTTCACCGGCGTGCCGCTGCTCGTCGATCTCGCCGCGATGCGCTCGACCGTCTCGCGCATGGGCCGCGACCCGAAAATGATCGAGCCGCTCGTGCCTGTCGATCTCGTCGTCGATCACTCCGTGCAGGTCGATTTTTTCGGCGCTGCCGACTCGTTGGAAAAGAACCTCGATCTTGAATTCAAGCGCAACCGCGAGCGTTACCAGCTCCTCAAATGGGGCCAGCAAGCCTTCAAAACCTTCGGCGTCGTGCCGCCCGGAATCGGCATCGTGCATCAGGTCAATCTCGAGTATCTCGCGAAAGGCGTGCTGTCGGATTCGTCGAAGGTTTTCTACCCCGACACGCTCGTCGGCACCGACTCACACACGACGATGATCAACGGCCTCGGCGTCGTCGGCTGGGGCGTCGGCGGCATCGAGGCGGAGGCGGGAATGCTCGGGCAGCCCGTCTATTTTCTGACGCCGGAAGTCATCGGCGTGAACCTCACCGGCAAGCTCAGCGAAGGCGTCACCGCGACCGACCTCGTCCTGCACATCACGCAGATGCTGCGGAAAGCGAAAGTCGTCGGCAAATTCGTCGAGTTCTTTGGCGAAGGCGCGGCGTCCCTCCCGGTCACGGATCGCGCGACGATCGGCAACATGGCGCCCGAGTATGGCGCGACGATGGGCTTCTTCCCGATCGACGAACGCACCGTCGAATACCTCCGCGCGACTGGGCGGCCCGATGATTTGGTCGTTGCTTTCGAAAGCTACTACCGCGCGCAGGGCTTGTGGGGCGTGCCGCGAAAAGGCGAAGTCGATTACACCGTCGAGCTCGAGCTCGACATGGCGACCGTCGTCCCCGCAGTCGCCGGGCCGCGCCGCCCGCAGGATCGCATCGCGCTGCCGGAGTTGGGTGAAAAATTCCGCGAACTCTTCGGCAAAGCGGTCGCGGACGGCGGCTACAATAAAGACATCGCGGAGATCGGCCAGCGCTACGATGTCCACATCAACGGCGACGTGGCCGCGGAGGGCGCGCACCTTTTCTCCACCGACGCCGCGAGCGCCACGACCCACATGGTCGAGGGCACGCCGCAGAACGTCGCCGAGATGGTCACCAACCGCCCGACCGCCACGCCCGCGCACGATCTCGACGCGATGCCCGACACGCCTTACCAGCGCGCCGACATCCGCATCGGGCACGGCAGCGTTCTCATCGCGGCGATCACGAGCTGCACGAATACGTCGAATCCCAGCGTCATGCTCGCCGCCGGTTTGCTTGCGAAAAAGGCCGTCGAGCGCGGGCTGCGCGTCGATCCGAGCGTGAAGACTTCGCTCGCTCCGGGAAGCCGCGTCGTGACCGACTACCTCGCGAAGACCGGCCTCCAGCCTTACTTCGACGCCCTCGGCTTCAACATCGTCGGGTACGGCTGCACGACGTGCATCGGCAACAGCGGGCCGCTCCACGCGCGCATCGAGGAGGCGATCACGTCGCACGATTTGATCGCCGCGAGCGTGCTCAGCGGCAACCGCAACTTCGAGGCGCGCGTCCATCAGAACATCAAGGCGAACTTCCTCATGTCGCCGCCGCTCGTCGTCGCATTTGCGCTCGCGGGGCGCGTCGATCTCGATCTTTCCAGCGACCCGCTCGGCAAGGACAAGAGCGGCAAGGACGTCTTCCTGCGCGATCTCTGGCCGACGCTCGACGAAGTGCAGGCCGCGATGTCCAGCGCGCTTTCGCCTGATGTCTTCCGCAGGCTCTACAGCGATTTCGCGGAGCAAAATCCCAAGTGGAACGAGATCCCCGCCAGCACCGGCGAGGTCTATGCCTGGGACGAACACAGCACCTACATCCAAGAGCCGCCGTTCTTCAAAGACTTCGGCATGACCGTCGGGAGCATCTGTGAAATCAAGCGTGCGCGCGCCCTCGGCATCTTCGGCGACAGCGTCACGACCGACCACATTAGCCCCGCCGGCGCGATCAAGAAGACCTCGCCCGCCGGTCACTATTTGATCGAGCACGACGTCCAGAGCGACGACTTCAACAGCTACGGCAGCCGCCGCGGCAACGACCGCGTCATGACCCGCGGCACCTTTGCCAATGTCCGCATCAAGAACCTCATGGTCCCCGGCGTCGAGGGCGGCGTCACCAAGCACCAGCCCGACGGCGCGGTCATGTCCATCTTCGACGCCGCCATCAAATACCAGTCCGCCGGCACGCCCCTCGTCATCTTCGCCGGACAGGAGTACGGCACCGGCAGCTCGCGCGATTGGGCGGCGAAAGGCACGAAACTCCTCGGCGTCCGCGCCGTCGTCGCCGCGAGCTTCGAGCGCATCCACCGGTCGAATCTCGTCGGCATGGGCGTGCTCCCGCTCCAGTTCCCCGAGGGCGTTTCCGCGCAGACGCTCGGGCTCGATGGAAGCGAGACCTTCGACATCATCGGCCTCGGCGAAGACCCCAAGCCCATGAGCACCGTCACCCTCATCGTCTATCGCGCCGACGGCTCCGCGCAGGAAATCCCCCTCCGTAGCCGCATCGATACCGCCATCGAAGTCGATTACTACCGCCACGGCGGCATCCTCCCCTTCGTCCTCCGCCAGCTCCTCGCGGCCCCCGAGAACGCCTGACCCGCGATGCTCGGCCAGCTCCTCCTCACCGGCGTGCCCGGCACCGTCCTCGACCCCGACACCGCCGCCACCTTCCGCCGCATCCAGCCCGGCGGGTTCATCCTCTTCGGGAGAAACATCGAGGGCCCCGCGCAATTGCGGAAGCTCATCGACGACCTCCGCGACGTCTGCGTCGTCGAGCCCATCATCACCATCGACCAGGAAGGCGGCCGCGTCTCCCGGCTGAAGCTCATCGGCAACGAGCCCCCCAACGCCAACGCCCTCCGCGACCGCGGCGACCTCGCGCTCATCGAGCGCCACGGCCACGTCACCGGCCGCCTCCTCCGCATCTTCGGCTTCAACCTCGACCTCTGCCCCGTCCTCGACATCTCCTTCGACGACGCCGCCGATAATTCCCTCCGCGGCCGCTGCTACGGCCACGACGTCGCGCAGGTCATCGCCAACGCCACCGCCTTCAACGACGGCCTCCGCGCCGAGCGCATCCTCAGTTGCGGCAAACACTTCCCCGGCTACTCCCGCGCCCCCCTCGACGCCCACCACGAGCTCCCCACCATCGCCCTCTCCCGCGCCGAACTCGACGCTCACGAGCTCGCCGTCTTCCGCCACTTCTGCACCCGCGAGCCCAGCCCCGTCGATTCCATGATGATCGGCCACGCCTTCTACCCCGCCCTCGAGAAAAGCGAGACCCCCTCCTCCCTCAGCCGCGCCGTCATCACCGACCTCCTCCGCGGCGAGCTCGGCTTCCGCGGCCTCGTCATGACCGACGACCTCGACATGGGCGCCATCCTCAACCACTTCGGCCTCGAAGAAACCATCCGCCTCGCCATCACCGCCGGCAACGACCTCGCCATGATCTGCCACCGCATCCCCTGCGTCGAGGAGGCCCTCAGATTCCTCGAAAAAGTCGCCCGCCCCGAGCTCGATCGCGCCCTCGAAAATGTCGCCGCCTTCAAAAAGACCATGACACCCGCCGACGCATGGGACGAAGACGAATTCCACCGTCGCGACGGCGAAGTCTGGGACCTCCGCCTCGCCACCCTCGGCCCCGAACGCGCCTCCCAGCGCAGCCCCGAAGACGGCGCCCGCTCCCCCGTCGAGACCTACTGACCGCGCGCCGCCAGCGACAAGGGCCCGCTCTTCGTGGCCAACCTCATGACCGGCGCAAGCGGCGCAGCCGGACCCGGAGGCATCCTTGCCGCCAGCGACACCGGCCTATGGGCCATGAGCGGCTCCGGTGCCCTGCGCAAGCTCCTGCAAGAAGGCCGACCCGCTCGGCGGCACGACGGTGAGGAGCTTCGTCACGCTGGCCGCGAGCAGCGGCAGCGCCGGCACGCGCCGCAGCTTCGCCGCCGACGGCACCGTCGCCGCCCGCGTCTATTTCACCGACGGCGCCCAGGCCATCTACACGATCAGCGTCCCGCAGCCGTTCGGTCACCCCGCCAGTTGTAGGGCGTTCCTTGCCCTCGTGCGTCGGCTTCTCGAAAGATGCCGGCCGCGAACCGTTCCCGTTTGCCGAACGACCCTCCGCCCTGCATCTTCAGGGGCTTTTCACCAATGCGCGTCACCATTTTCATCCCCTGCTTCATCGACTCGCTCTACCCGCACGTCGGCGTCGCCATCGTGAAGGTGCTCGAACGGCTCGGGCACGAGGTGCTCTACCCCGAGGGGCAGACGTGCTGCGGGCAGCCACCTTTTAACTCCGGCTACTGGGACGAGGCGCGCGTCGTAGCCGCGCGGCAGATGGAGTTCTTCAAAGATGCCGAGGTCGTTGTTTCCGCATCCGGTTCGTGCGGCGCGATGTTCAAGAAGTTTTACCCCGAGCTCTTCCACGGCCACCCGCAGGAGGCCGCCGCGCGCTCGCTGTCAGAGCGCACATTCGAATTCTCCGACTTCCTCGTGAACAAGCTCGGCGTCCGCGATGTCGGCGCGAGGTTCGATGGGCGTGTGACTTTCCACGACGGCTGCCACGGCCTCCGCGAACTCGGCACCAAGGAGGAACCGCGCGAGCTGCTTCGGGCGGTCAAGGGGCTGGAGCTGGTCGAGATGAGCGAGGGCGCGAGTTGCTGCGGGTTCGGCGGGATGTTCGCGGTGAAATTCCCTGAAATATCGACTGCGATGGCGGAGGTGAAGTGCAACTCGATCCTCGAGACAGGCGTCGAGACAGTCGTGAGCAACGACTCGAGCTGCCTCATGCAAATCCAAGGTTGGCTCAACAAAAATAGCGCCCGCACGGTGAAGAGCCTGCACCTCGCCGAGGTGCTGGCACAGCAGTAGCGGGGCTGCCCTTTTGGAATAGTGGATGGGTTCCACGTTCGCTCTAAGTGTGCGCGATTCAATCAAGGTCTGCCGCTCTGGATGCTCACCCATCTCTTCTCAAAAGCAAAACGCCTCTCCCGTTGAGGAGAGGCGTTCGCAGATTTTCCTGCGGCGTTGAAGCCGCGGGGAGGGATTACTCGCGGCGGCGGCGGAAGCGCTGGAGGCCAGCGAGGAGACCGAAGCCACCCATGAGCGTGGCGATGGTGCCCGGTTCGGGGACGGAGACGATTTGCAGCGCCACGTCGTTGCCGGGGGTCGTGAAGCCTGCGAGGCCTCCAGTGGCGGAGTCCGCGTCGTAGCGAATGCGGAAGGTGTATCCGCTGCCGCCTGCGAAGGTCGAATTATTCGCACGACCCGCAAAGGTGCCAGTTACGGCGTCGGCTCCATCGTTCAGGATGACGTAGAAGACGTCGTTGACGTTTCCGCCGATGGCCAGCGTCAGCACGGCGAGGCTCGAGTTTCCGAGGCTGACGGAGCCGGTGACGTTCAGCACGTCGGTGGCGGCGGTCGCGGGGTTGAGCTCGAGCCGGAATGTCGAAGCTGCGTCTAGCGTCACGCCACCCGCTGTGGAAAGCGTGCCGATGCTCGAGCCGACGGCCGCGCCGGGCGAGATGGTTCCGCCCGTGGCCGCGAGGCTCGGGACGGTGCCGCTTCCGCCGACGGTTCCGCCGGCGGCTGCCGTCACGCTGCCCGTGCCGGTGCTGGTCGCATTCATCAGGAATGTGCCGCCCGAGACGGTCACTGAGCTGTTATTGACGAACGTGCTCGGCGTATTCAGCGTGCCGACCACTGAGCCGGAGACGATGAGCGCGCCAGGCCCAGTTTTTTGCAAAGTCGAGCTGTCGGCGAGTTCGAGCATTCCAGCCGTGAGCGTGTGATTGGCACCAACGCTGACCACGCCCGACGAACCGGCCGCACCGGTCACCGCCAGGATGTCCGCGCTGTCTGCGGTCGCGGAGCCTGCGGCAGGCAGGGTCACTGTCGCTGCATTCGCATTGGCACCATTCAGTGCGAGGCGATAAATGCCGTCGAACGATTTCACTTGCAGGTTGGACGCCTGATCGACGCGGATGTTTCCACCGGCATTGTTCCCGTTGCCGGAATAGAACTGTCCCGACTGCGAGGCCGCGCTGGGATTCAAGCGATTGTTGTCGGTATTGAGGTCAATCGCCAAGGTGCCGCCACCACCGGTATCTTGAACGGCGAAGAGGATATTGTAGGACACTCCTGCGGTGAGCAGCGGACTCGTCCCGTAGCCGCTCGGGCCGCAGCAGTTGCCCACATCCAGCACCTTTTCATTGGAATCGAAGGTCCCGTTGTTGTTCACGTCGATCCAGACAGCCGCTTGGTCGTCATTGAACGCCGTTCGGAACGATGTGGTCCCGGTCACTGAAGGAACGTAATGGCCGGCAAACCCAGCGGTAAAGTTATTCGTTCCAGGTTGCCCGATCCCAAAGAATGTTGTGAATGCGTTGTCGTTCGGAAAGTCCAGCGCACCGGTGAGGACGGCTTGGGCATTCGGAGTGCCGCCGTTATAAATCGTATTGGCTTCGGCCTGATTGCGAGGATCGAGGCGGATAGTTCCGTCAAAATCAGCACCTAGGACAAACAAGCGACCGAGAAGCGAGTTATCGACGGAAGTGCCGATGCGCTGCGGAGCGTGAATCGCCGCGCCGCTCAAATTCACGGTGCCCGAACCGACATTCACCGCTGCGAGATTGTTCAGATTGATATCTGCACCGGTATAAGTTGCTGTTGTGCCCGTGCCCGGATCGAAGGTCGCCGTTGCTCCGTGAGTCAAGTTCGTCGCGGTGCTGCCTGAGACGTTCCCGGTGAAGGTGAGCGCGGTGGAGCCGCTGCCTGTGATCGATCCAGTCGTCGTGAGCGTGCCCGAGCGGAATGTGCCGGCACCGACATTTATCGACGCATGGCTCGAGCCGGCGAGCGTGGTCGCTCCATTTGTCTGGGTGAATGCTCCGCTGTTCGTGAATTGCCCGGTCGCTGTCAGAGAGCCGCCATTCACGGTAACCGAGGTGTGGCTTGAAGTCCCGTTGAAGGTCGCACTTCCCGCGGTGAGAGGTTGGTTTGCCGTCGCGGCGGTCAGAGTGAGAGCGCCAGAGTTGACCGTGCTGCCGTTGACGGTGAGTGCGCCGCGATTGACAGTCACGCCGGTCGCAGTAAGGCCACCATTAGCAACGAGGCTCGGCGTGCGCAGCGACTCGTTTAACCCTACTAGGTTTAAGCCGAGACCGGTGCCTTGCAGGGTGACCGCTCCGCCGCCGGTGTTGATCGCGCCGGACACGTTCACATTCGCAAACCCGACGGTGAGGCCCCCGGTGTTGGCAATGCTTGTGAAATTCACCGCGCCTTCCTCTACATTCACGGAGCCAGCGCCGGTGACCGGGGCGTTCACATTCAGCGTGTAGTTCAGCCCGCGCGCTGCGTAGGTCGCAGTTTTGCCTGAGGCGACCGCGAGGCTGTTGTTTGCAGGAGCGTAGTTTACGGCGACTGTCTGCACCGGACCGCCGAAACGACCGGCTTCCACGCCGTAGTTGTCCGCGCTCACCAGGTTGTTGGTGAAAGTCAGCGCGTTCACATTTCCCGCACCAGCGGTGAATCCGAGACCACCGCCTGCGAAGTTAATCGTCGCGTTCACGAGCGGATTCACGCTTTGACCGCCGCCGCTGTCGGTCGCCCGAAGCACGATGAGACCATTGTTGTCGTTAATAATCGTCCCAGTCGGAACTCCCGCGGCGCCGAAAAGAAGCGCCCCCACGCCCGTTTTAGTGATCGTTCGATTCGCATCCACGATGCTTCCGAGGCTCACAACACCGAGATTTGAGGCAACATTAATCCCCGCCGCGCCAGCCAACGACGTATTAGAAAAATCCGCCGATCCACTGACCGTGAGCGTCTTTCCAGCAGC
>JBBQZX010000003.1:0-281018 GCA_038207335.1 Chthoniobacterales bacterium
GAGCACTTCGGCATGGTTCACATGGCCACATTACTCATTTTGTTTGGCGTGCTGGTTTTCACCCGCATTCTGAAACAACCGTCGCCTAACCATGCGCTGCAGCGAACTGCTCCGGGCGTCACGGCTCCTGCTCCCCGCAGACCCGCCGCGCAAGCGCGCGCCGTCCAAGGAGACTCGAGACAGCGAGCACGAATTCAGGAACTAATCAAACTGGGGACTTCAATGCAGGAGGCTTCAATGCGGGAGAGTGCAGCGCGGGAGAGTGAAGCGAGTGAGAACGCAGCGCGGGAGAACCTGTCACGACTAAATGCCGAGCAGATCAAACAGATTACCGTGGAAGACTTGAGTGAAGAAATTGAAGGTGACTCGACCTACGCGTTTCGCTTTAGAATTGCGCGACGTTGTCAGACTTGAAGGGAGCGTGTCAATTTGCGACACTTATTGGAGTGTGATCGAAGTAAAGCCATTCCAACTCATTGGCGTAACCGTTACTCCGGGGGTCTCCGCTATTCGCACACTAAAACTTCAGTTTCAGCACTTGCCACCAGACCATAAATTCAAGATCGAGATCGCGGGCGCGCATTTTCCGTAGGCGGTGCCGGTTCTGTGACGGTGTTCATGTCGGATTCGATCAACGCAATTTTCGAGCTTTTCGCTTTAGCCACGGCGTTCATTTGGTCGAGAAAGCCGAGATAGGCAGACGATGCCCGGTGTAGGAAATGCCCAGCGTTCACCATTGCGCCGCCGATGCGTCGACGTTGGCCGTGCAGCGCGTTTGATGCATGCCGAGTGTCATGACGGCGGGGCTTTAGCCTTGGCCTTTGCGGGGGCGTTTAGCCGCTGGCTTCTTTGCCTTTCGGATTGCCTCTCGCAATGCCGGTAGGGTTGACGTTGGGACGGTGCCGACTTCGAGCACTAGCCGTCCGCAAGTCGTTGCGTTAGTGCCGTCGAATTGCTCGCGCATCACGCGACCTATCAGGGTGAGGTTTGGGAGCATGGAGTCGGCAATTTGTGCCGATTGGTCAGCGGTGAGGATGATATTGAAGGCGCTCATTAGAATTCTGTCAGCTCACTATCCCACTTGTGAAATGCTGCATGTTGACTGGAGCACGAGCGCCAAGGTGCAACGGGAATGCCGTTCCCTGCTGGTTGGACTGTGTTCCACCACGTCACCCATAGTGCAGGCGTAGGTTCGTGAGGAGTCGCTACTGTCTCCCCATTCTTCTGATCCACAACTACAGGGCTCGCAAGAGCCCCGTATTTGAGTGGGTTTTTATCAAGTGGGTTTATATTCTCTGAGTTTCTATTCAGAGGGTTTCTATTCAAAGGGTTTATATTAAAGGTGCCCTCACGGTGCCCTTCCTGTTGCCCTTCCTGTTGCCCTGACGGTGCCGCATCGTCGCCCTCACGGTGCCCTGACGGTGCCATTTTCTCGTCGCTGCTATTAAAGGTGCCATTTGCCTCCTTGATCCGAATGGCGAGCGCTGCGTTTTTCTTTTGTCTGTCGGCCTTGAACGCGGGGCTGTAAGTCCGCTTCACAAAGATTCGATCGCGCATGTCATCCTCACTCATGCGGTGGGAAAAGTAGGTAACGCGCCCGTGGGGGTCCGGCGTAACTCGAGCGAACCATTTCAACTCATGCAGCTTCTCCACGGTGCCGCGAAGTTGCTTCGGGGTGAGTTCTGCCGGGAACTTGTGGCGGGCCTTTAATGCCGCGGCTTTCACGGCCTCGCTTTTGCATCCGATGTATCGAGCGGCGATCATCCGCTGCGGAATCACGACGGGGATTGATTTGCTGCCGATTGCGGAGAATATCGCAGCGAGAACTCGAAACTCGCGGAAGCTCATTTGTCCGCCGTCGCGCACTTCGAAGCATTCGTCCGTGCGAATTCTCACAAGGGGCCCTGGTCCGTGAGTCGCGTCCCATTTCGCCGCGTGGTTGTAGATTGTCGAGTGCCTACAGACAGAGTTCCTGGCAGAGCCTACGGTCATGCCGCAAACTTGCGCGCCGAGGTGAGCGCAGAGTTCGAATGAATCAGACATCGCTGCGTCAAGGTCGAACTCTTCGCACTTCTCTTCGCGTTCCTCGGCTTCCATGTCGGCGATAACGGAGCGCCCTGCTTCGATCATTCCATACGACATCACTAGCTGCATTAGCGACCGCGCCTCAATGTCGAGAGCCAGCGCGCAAAGTGGGAACTGCAGATATTTATCATTTCTCATGGGCAGGTTTTCGCCTTGCCTTGCGGTGCGTTTTGGGTAGCTTCTTCACCGTTGTTCACGCGGTGATTTTGAAGCGCCTTTCGGCTCCGGTCGGAAGGCGTTTCGTTTACGAGCCGATGCCTCCGGTTTGTCCCGCTGGGATGCGGGCGCTTTCATTTTCCGGCGAGCTCCCCCAAGTGAGGGTATTCATTTCACGGTCCTCGGTTTGCTAGCGCGCGGCTTGCGCGGATTCGGATCGTAAGGCTCGGCGAGACTGAGCACGCGCTCCAACTCTGTTGCCGGAATGAGGATGCGCCCTAGTTGTGTCACGGCTTTGAGCTTGCCCGCATAAAGCAGGCGGTAGGCCCATGATCCGTGTCTTCCGCAGGATGCAGCAAACTCCGCTGGCGAGTAGGCTGCCCGATGTTGTGTAGTGGGTTGCATAGGGATTTATCGAAAACCCGTGCATAACCCAACACGACTACGCAACTTCTTGAGCGGATGAGATTCCGCCGTGTTCACGTAGCCGCCTACGAGAACCCATCTCTCCAAAGGATTTCCATCACCGACAGGCTCTTCGTGACTGCGTTCTCCCATTCCCGGGATTCCTCGAATAACGGACCGCCTTTGCGGGCCTTCCCTTTCACTTTCTGTCGGAAAAAGGGACGGGTGCGGCCGTCGTCGGTATGTTTGTGATTCCGCCTCGTCCACGCCTTTGCCTCTTTTAAACCTAGCGTCACCCGGAGCCTTGCTGCCGTGAGTTGTTTCAGCGCAGTTTTAAACCAGTCGAGTGTCCCGGGTTCTCCTCTAGTAAGCATCGCCGCCTTGAACCTCCCGAGAGCCTCCGCCCGATTGGTCTCGAGCCACGATTTGAAACCCTTGATGAGAGCATCCTTTCCGCCCCGATAATTGATCGTGACGACAATGTGCTCCACGTCCGGAAGTTGATCGTTATGCACGCTGGCGATAACAGGCTTCTCGCGCCAGTCACGGTGCCCCTTTTTTCGCGTCTCGTCCGCCAGCTCTTGGAGCGCCTTCACTACTTTCATGCCGGTGAGAGCCTCGACATCCAGGGTGTTGAAGGGCCGCGTTACACAGGGTCGCATCATTCCCTGAAAGTGGTCCGAAATTTCTTCCTTCTCTTCCGGCTTAAGCAATGTCCACGGCGCGAGAGGGAAACTTTTGCACGTCCAGATCGCACGCCAAGGCCATTGAGAAATCTGAAAATTGTAATCAGCGGGCTGATCTTTCGCGGTGTTCGGCCCGCAAAGCTCATGCTCTTTGCCCTCGTGAAACTTAGTCGCCGCGTATCTGAAAGACGTCGATTCGCGGGCAAATTCGTAGCACGTCGCGGCCTCCACTTCGCAGTCTGGAACGTCGTCCGTTAAGTAGTCCTGTATCGCTTCACGCTCCTTCACAATCCACGTTTGCGATTGCTGAAACCTAACTCTCGCCGGTTCCTGTTTCCCCACTTTCATGGCCTTGACTGATTGCGCCTCTTTCATGAGCCCGTTGCGAAAGCCCGCATCGTATCGACCGCACGCCCGATTTCCCCTATCGGCTTCCCCATGACGGGGCTGCGTGTGGCCCGGCAAAGTTTTCTTCCGTGCCCTAGCCTGCTTCCTCGCGCACTCATGCACACATGGCGACGATGTTGCCCGCCGATTGCGCCCGCTGGACTCCAAAGCTTACCTTTTGCGCCTGCGCAATGCTGTGCTCGCGGCGGAGGTGCCCGTAAGTCTTCATCGCCAGCGCGCCGCCATCCTTGTGCCCGAGCCAGCGCGAGACGGTGGGAATGTCCACCCCGCCTTCGATGCACGCCGTCGCGAAAAGATGCCTCAAATCGTGATGGGTGATGCGAGGCGCGCCGGTCTTTTTCGCCGCGCTGTCGATCGCCTTTTGCGCTTCACCGACTTGAAACACCTTCGCCGTGAGTGGTTCGTCTGCCCGCTTGCCACGCATCCGGTCGAACAGCGCCCGCGCGTCGGGGATCATCGGCACGCGCCGCACCTCCCAATTCTTCGTGCCCGTCTCAGGATCGCCGCGCACCACAATCTCCCCGGCCTCAAAGTCTAAATCCCGCCACTCGATTTGCGACGCCTCCCCCTTGCGGCATCCGGTGAAAGCAAGCCCGCGCAGATAGTCCGCGCAGTCCCGCGAACACCATGCGCCCGCCGTTTCCACCGATTCCATCATCGCCAAGAATTGTTCGCGACTCGGAAGCGTGAGTTGCTTTGCACGCACCGTCACCCGTTCCAGCTTCGCCGCTGGATTGGAGTAAATCACGCCCGCCTCAATCGCCACGTCGAAGACATGCCGAAGCCCCGAGAGCGTGTTGTTGTAGCGGGTCGAGGAAGCCACTTTTGAGAAGGCCCGCGCCCACGACTTGCAGTCCGTCACCGACACGCGCCGAATCTCGCGTTCCGCCAGTTCCGGCCAGCTTTTGAACAGCGCGACGAATATCTGATTCCAGTAGTGCCGAGTCGCCGGTTTCAGCTTCACGTCGTCGGCCTGATTTTGCTGATGAATCGCAAGCGCCTGCGCGAACGTCATCTTTGCCGAGCCGTCGCCGCTGCTTGCTGCCTGCTTATCTCGATGCTCCTTCAGGAACTCCGCCAGCCGCGCCTTGGCGACTGAGAAGTGCGAAGTCTTCAACGACTTCCAAATTTCTTTCCCATTCCCGAAGGCGCGAGCGTAGTATCCGCCCGACGAATGCCGCACCAAGTTTTGCTCACGAGTTTTTTCCCAAGTTTTCATGGTTTTGTGCTGTTTTGCAGCTTCACCGTAGAAAGCGACCGTAGAAAAGTCAAACGAGACTTTTTCGGCGCGTCGCAAGTCGTTGGTTTCCAGTAGTTTGGGCCTGTAGCTCAATGGTTAGAGCAGGGGACTCATAATCCCTTGGTTGTGGGTTCGAATCCCACCGGGCCCATGTTTGCGTCGCGTCGGCGGGCGCGACGCAGAGTGTCTCGAAAGCGGACACGCTTTTCGTCTTTTCAGAGGGGTTCTCTCTGTAAGTCTTCGTGGGCATCGGGGGTGCTAAAAGGATGTCTCATGCTCACTCTTTCTGCTTTCACGGTCTTCACCGGCGCGCTCGTCTTTGCAGTGTGGTTTGCAATCCAAGACGAATTTAGCGCCTAAAAATGCCGACGCCGACGCCTCAAATAATCACCCAAACTCAAACTCAAAATATGACATTTACCGAAAACACGTCCGCCGTCCTCGACGGTGAATCCGCCACGAAATATTCCCCGAAGGCTCTTGGGCCACTCGACATTGCCGATGAAGTTTTGATGGAGAGGATTCAAGTAAGTGATCCTGAAGCTCTCGCCATGCTGCACGATCGGTATGCGAGCATGCTAAAGGCGGTCATCATCAAAGTCCTGCACAATGATGCAGAGGCGGATGACATGCTGCAGGAAGTCTTTGTGGAAATCTGGAATCGGGCCGGCAGCTATTGTGCTGACAAAGGGAAGCCGCTTGGCTGGATCATCACGCTGACGCGTCGCCGCTCGATCGATCGCTTACGCAAACGGGATGCTTACTGCCGCGCTGAGGATCGTCTCGCTGAAGAGACTAAGAACGCGCCGTCGAGTTACACGGGACGGCTTGATGAGGAAATCGCCCACGCGGAGATGCGTCAGATCCTTCTCCCTGTTTTGAACGGCCTGCCCGTGGCGCAGAAGGAGGCGATCGAGTTTGCCTTTTTCAAGGGGATGAGCCAGCGCGAGATTGCCGCCCACACAGGAATTCCGCTCGGCACGATCAAAACCCGGCTTGAGCTGGGGCTGAGGAAAGTTGCAGAGGCTCTTCGCGGCTTCGAGGATTTGCTGTGAGCTTCCCCTGGTAAATCAGGGTTTCAGTTTTAGGAATTGGCGTCACGTGCTGCCCGAGGTAAAGAACGGCTGGTGACGTCGATTCTTTTTCAGCCCTTTCCCTCAAATGGTTAGAGTCGGCCTCATCGGATTAGGTGCCATGGGGCGGGTCCATTTCGACTGCTGGCGCAGGAGCGGGAAGGCCCAGCTCTCAGCCATTTGCTCTCGGGACCGGCGAAAGCTCGCGGGGGATTGGGGTGCTGGGGAATTCAACCTCGGCGATCAAGCCGCCGAACGCGTCGATCTCACAGGGATCGCCGGATATGAAGATGCGGCTGGTATGCTTGCCGATCCTGGAATCGACATCGTCGATCTTTGTCTCCCCACCCAGTTGCACGCGCCGCTTGCGATTGCTGCGCTGCGGGCGGGAAAGAATGTTTTCTGTGAAAAGCCCATGGCTCTCACATTGGCGGAGTGTGATGCGATGTGCGCAGCCGCGGGCGAATCTGGGCGTGAACTCGCAGTGGGTCATTGCCTTCGATATTGGCCGCATTACGTGGGAGCGAAGGAGATGCTCGATAGCGGCGAATTTGGACGCGCCAAGTATGCGCGATTTTCAAGGACGGGTGCCGCGCCGACGTGGAGCGCCGGAGGCTGGCTCATGAAAGGGAAGGAGAGCGGAGGGGTGCTCGACATGCACATTCACGATATCGATGTTGCGCTCTGGTGGTTTGGACGTCCTGAGAAAATCGCGGCGTCGGGGGTTTCGCCAGATGGGCTGCCGCTGGTCGTCGATGCGAGCTGGCAATATCGAGACGAGCTTACCGCGCAGCTTCATTCTGCTTGGGATCGCAATGGCGGTGCGTTTCGCCACGCGTTTCAGCTCGTCATGGAAAATGCGACCCTGCTCTACGACCTCGCGTCGAATCCCGACGCGCTCATTTTGCGGCGCGATGGGAAAGACACGACGCTTCCGATGCCGAAGCCGGACGCATACGCCGCGCAGCTCGACGACTTCGCCGCATGCGTCGGCGAGGGTCGAAAAATCACGCGGATCACGCCGGCCGACAGCCGACTCGCGGTTGAGGTCGGGCTGGAGGAACTACGGCAGCTCGCCGATCGGTCCTCGACATAGTCCGGGGCGACTATTTCTTTTTCAGCGAGGCGAGGTACTCGACGAGATCGACGAGATCCTGCTGGCTGAGCGCTTGATTGAGGCCGCTCGGCATCATCGAGGCCGCGAGTTTTTCACGCTTTGAGATGTCGGCTTTTGCGAATTTTGTCGTGATCCCCATCGGCAGCGCGAGCACTAGTTCATTCTTCGTTTCGCTGCGGACGATGCCAATAGCCGCACCGCCGTTTTTCGTTTCGATCTGCCAAGTTTCGAACCCCATCGAGATGCCTGCATTGGGATTGATGATCGACTCGAAGATCGCTTCTTTGCCGAGCTTCGTGCCGATTTCGCTCAGCGCCGGCGCGAAGTCCACACCGACATCGCCGACGCGGTGACAGGTGATGCAGGTCGTCTCCGCTTTTGCAAAAAGCGCTTTGCCGTGAGCGGCATCGCCCTTTTCTTTGGCCAGCTCGGACATGGGTGGAAGCGGCTTTCCGCCTAGCGCATTCGGTGCCGGAAAAAGCTGCGCGATTTGATCTTTGAACTGCGCGAACTGCACCGAATTCAGCGCGCCCGTCGCGACGAGTTTGAGGTCTTGCGGGAATTTATTTTCTGTCGCGAGTTTCAATATCGCCTCGACGCCTTTCGGGCTGCGGGCGAGCGCCTGCGCCGCGGCGGTGCGGTGAGCGATGTTCGCATTCGGGTCGTTCATGAGGCCGAGCAAGATCGCGAGGCCCCCGCGCTCGGCATTCGCTCCGAGCAGGTCGATGAGCTTCGCTCCGTCGGGTTGCGAGAGCGCAATGGCAACGGTTTTCGCAGCCTCGGGCTCAGCGAGAGCCATGCGCACGGCTTCCACGGCGGCGGGATCGGTGGGATTTTTCACCGCCACGTCGAGCAATGCAGTCCCTTGTCCCTGAATTTTGAAGTCACGCACGAGTTCGACGAGTCGTGGCTTTCCGCGAGCGACGTCCAGCACATGCTCAGTTGCGGTTTTTACCTCCGGGCTGTTAGCCGCGTCGGTCTTGGAAAGTCGCTGGAGTGCTTCCCCGGTGATTGCATCGCCCGCATTTGCGCTGACCAGTTTCACCAGCGCTTTCGTTTTCTCCGGGCTCTCCGCGAGAAAGTCGAACTCGCGAACGAACTTCGGTTTCGCTTCATCCGAGACCGCTTTGTCGCCGATGATTTTCGCGAGGTAATCCGCTGCTTTCGCGGTGCGCAGACGCCAAACGATGTCGCGCCCGGCGGGTGTGTTCCATTTATCGCCGACCGCCGCGAGCCACGTCGTGAAGTCGAGGTCGTCATTCCCCGCAGCGCCGATGCCGAGCGCCTCGAGATTCCATCGATCTTTCCCGTCGTACTGCTGCGCCAGCGTGGTCCAGAGCTTTGCGGCTTCGGGTGAAGTATTGCCTCGCAACGCGAGCGCGCATTCGCGGCGGACCTGGGCGCTGGGATCATGCGCGAGCTTCGAGAGGATCGTGAGCAGATCGGCATCCACTTCCTGTGCTAGCCGGATTCCGACGATGCGCAAATTTGGCTCACCGGCCGTGATCGCTGCATCTACGGCCCTCGCCGCGCCGCCGGGGATTCGCGCGAGCAGTTGGATCGCCCGCGCTTGAAAGCGCGGATTTTCACTTTTCCAGAGCTGTTCCAGCGCCGGTTGAGCCTTTGCACCGAGTGCGTGGAGCGTCTCCCAGGCGAGATACTGCGTGTCGCGATTTGGCGATTGCAGCGCGGCTACTGCGCCTGCGGCGGTGGAAAAATCGAATTTTGGAGCGGTCGCTTTCACTCCTTTTGGAGCAACGCGGTAGATGCGACCGCGAATTTTCGCCGCGTCGTGGTCGCCCATCGCGTGGCCACCGACGCCGGGGTCATACCAATCGGAGACGAGCAGCGAGCCATCCGGCGCGATCGCCACATCCGAGGGCCGATACCATGTGTCCTGCGGCGAGGTGAGGATATCCACCATCGTCGCCTTGTAGCCGGCGCCGTCATTTTCTACCGGATAAGCGCGCACCGTGCGGGGACCTGCATCGCAGTGGATGAGCTGGTTCGTGAACATCTTCCCGAGCAGCGTCCCTTCATTCACGAGGATGCCCGTCGGCGATCCGCCGCCCGTCTGCAAAAGATTCGGCACCACGCCGGGATCGTTTTGATGCCAATGCCGGAGCGGGATTTCAGCCTCGAGATTCGTCCGCGGGGTCTGCCACGAACTGCCCGTGATCTCGTCTGAAAAGCCGAAATTCCCGAACTGCATCACGTAATTGATCCGCACGCCTTTGTTCCCGTCGTCGTCATTGTCCGACTGCCAGATCGTGCCGAAGGAATCGACCGCCGCCTCGTAGTTGTTCCGAAAATTATTGCCCAGCGTCTCGACGTGGCTCGCCTTCCCGGTCTCCAAATCGAGGTCGCAGCGGAAGACCATTCCGCCGCGATACGGCTTCCCTTTGTTCGTGATTTCGTTCCCCGCCTCGTCCTTCACATTCGTCCCATCCGGCCACTTCAACTCGTTGATCGAATTGCCCGAGTTGAAGTAAAATTTTCCATCTGGTCCCATTACGAATGCGTGAATCTGGTGGTCGTAATTCCACTCGCCGGTAATCTTGAAAATCACCTTCGCATCCTCCGCAACGTCGTCCCCATCGGCATCCGTGAGCAGCCATACATTCGGCGCGGCACTCACGATCACCTTGGTTCCTTTGGTCTGCGGGATCACGCAGATTCCGAGCGGATTCGTCAGGTCTTTGCTTTGAAAAAACGTCTTCTCCTTATCCGCGACGCCGTCGCCGTCGGTGTCTTCGAGGATCACGACGCGGTCGCCTTCCGGCCGCAGGGCGAGATATTTGCGATAGTTCACGCACTCCGTCGCCCACACGCGGCCCCGCGGGTCGACATCGATATTTGTCGGATTTTGGATCATCGGCTCCGCCGCAAAAAGGCTTACCTGCAGCCCGTCTGCGGTGACCATTTTTGAGACCGCTTCCTTTGCGGCATCGAGACCGTAAGGCTTGTCTTCGGCGTGGAGTGAAAACGTCGTGGCGATCGAGACGCTGAGGATGGCAAGGGGCGTGCGCATTTGCATGTGGTGGAAATTCGAGAGTGTTACTTCGTGGTTGGCGTGGCCGGAGCGGCGGCCTTTTTCGGTCCCTTCGGATCGAGGTTCGCGTCGAGCTCTTCGGCGGTGACTGTCGATGCCACGCCTTCCGCTGGCACCGCTGCTTTCGCCGTCCAGAGGATCGCGTTCAGCACGAGCTTGCGCTGGTCGTTGTTGCCCCAGCCTTTGTGATAATGCCCGCCGCTGAAGCCGAACCCGCGACCGCCATCCGGGCGCTCAACCGCCCACGAGACGTGCTGCGGTTTGCCTGCTGCGACTTCTTCACGGACTGCCGGATTTCCCTCATGTGGGCCGTCTTTCCGATCCATAGTGCTGGCCGGCGCGACCGCCGTGAGGATCGGCGTGATGCCGTCCATGCTGTCCTTGAAACGCATGTGAAAGTACCATTCGTCGTTGGTCGAAAAGGGCCTCACGCCGTTCGTGATCGGCGTCTTCGGTAACTCCTTGAAGTCCGCCGTCCAGTGAGGATTCACCGACCAGTTCGACTCGAAAAAACCGCCGAGCCATTCTTTGAATTCCGGCCCGCCCTTTTCCGTCGGGACTTCGACTGCGTAGTGCAGGCAGACAAAGCCGCACCCGCGCTTCATCTGCTTGCCGAGGTCGGCGAGATGTTCATCCGCGAGCGCCGGATGTCCGCCACCGCCATCGGAATAAATCAAGATCGTGTCCGCGCCCGCGAGTTCGTCCGCGCTCGGCCACTCGGCGTTGAGATGCGTCTTAACATCGACCTCGCTGCCAGCGCCTTCGCGCAGACATTTCGCGAGAAGTTGGATGCCTGCATTGTGCTCGTGCTCGCCGGGCCCGTGGCTTTGCTTTCCTGCGATCATGACGACGCTTTTCTTCTCGTCGGCGGCGTGGAGCGAAAGTGGGAAGCTGACGGCAACAGCGGCCAGCAGTGTGAGGAGGCGGTTTTTCATGGGTGTGGGATTTTTGGGGTTGGTGTTTTTGATCCGGGAACGGGGAGAAACTTAGCCAGCCTGCGTTTGGCTTCGTGAGCCGGAGAGGTGGGCGAGGATTTCTTCGGCGGGCACGAGCGTCTCTTCGCGCGTGGCCAGGGTCTTCGCCTTGAGCTGTGGCCACTCGTCGCCAACGAGGATCGCGGTCGTCGCGCCGAGCGTTTCGGCGGTTTGGAATTGCTTGCCGATTTTCGTTTCTGTCAGGGGAAAATCGACGCGGTGTCCGGCTTCGCGGAGCTGCTGCACGAGCGCGAGCGCATCGGCACGGCGCTCCTCTTTTGCGACGACGACGTAGATTTGGATCGTGGAATTTTGCGCGAGCCACGCGTTCATTTGCGCCTTCGCCGCAGGCACGTCGGCGATGAGATTTGCGAGCACGACATCCCCCATTCCGAATCCGAGCGCGGGCAGGTTCACTTTGCCGTCGCTCATCAGGCTGAGGAGATTGTCGTAGCGTCCGCCGCCCGCGAGCGCGCGTTCCTTTTTGCTGCGATCGAAGACCTCAAATACGAAGCCGGTGTAGTAGGCGAGGCCGCGGACGATCGTGAGATCGAGTTCAATGTAGTCCGCGAGGCTGCGCGCGCGGAGGTCGTTGGCGATCGTTTTCAAGCCCGCCGCTTCGCTCGCAGGATCGCGGAGAAACTGCTCCACCGACTCGATCGCGAGTCCGAAATCGCCGAGCTTTTTTGAGGTGTCCTCGCGTGTGGCGCGCTCCATTTTATCGATGATCTCGAGCAGCCGCGGGACATTCTCCTCCGGCACGCCGCGCGATGTCGCGAATGCCGTCCACGCGCCGCGGTCGCTCACGCGCACGACGAAATCCGCGCTCGTGAGTCCGAAGCTCCGCAGCGTGTCGATGAGCACCGCGAGCAGCTCCGCATCCGCCGACGGCGACGCTTCGCCGATGATGTCCGCATTCATCTGATAGAACTCGCGCAGGCGTCCGCGCTGCTGCTTTTCGTAGCGGAAAAATTGCGGGACGCAGAACCACTTGAGCGGCTTTTTGAAGTCGCGCTCCCGCGCCGCGACCATGCGCGCGAGCGTCGGCGTCATCTCCGGGCGCATTGCGACATGGCGCTCGCCTTTGTCCGTAAATTCGAAGAGCTGCCCGACCAATTCACCGCCACTCTTCTTTTCGTAGAGCGCCATCGGCTCGAGCACTGGCCCGTCGTATTCGAAAAAGCCGTAGCGCCGCGCAACCTCACGCCACTTCGTCAGGATGTAATCGCGGCGCGCGCATTCATCGGGGTAAAAATCGCGAAAGCCGGGCAGGGGCTGCATGGGGTGGTTGAGAGTGGGAGTTGAAAACTGAGCGTCGGAAGCGCGCGGGGCGCGGAGCATTGACGGAAAGGGGGCGGCCTCTCAACTCTCAACTGACAACCCTCGAATTCCCGACGTGCTCCGCTCTCTCAAGCTCCGCCATTTTCGCTGCTTTGAGGCGAGCGAGACGGAGTTCGCGCCAGGCATGAATTTCATCGTCGGGCCGAATGCGCGCGGCAAAACGTCGCTGCTCGAAGGCGCGTGCATTTTGCTCCGGTTGCAGTCGCCGCGGGTGTCGAAGCTCGGTTTCGTCATCCAGCACGAGCGGCGCGGATTTGCGGTCGATGGGCGCTTTGGCGAGCGGCACATGCAGTTCTATTTTTCGCGTGAGCGGAAAAAACTCGCGCTCGATGAAGTCGAGCAAAAGTCGGCGCTCGAATACGCGCAGATCGCGCGCGTCGTGTATTTTTCAAACTCCGACATCGAGATCGTGCGCGGAAGCGGCGAGGTGCGGCGGCGCTTCCTGGATTTCATCGCGGCGCAGCGCGACAGCGGCTACCGCACCGCGTTGCGGAACTATGAACGCGCGCTGCGTTCGCGTAATCTTTTGCTCAAAAATCCGAGTCCGCACTGGCGTGAAATCGCGGCGTTCGACGAGCCGTTGCTGGCCACCGGAACGCGCATCACGCAGTCACGCGCAGCGCTCATCGACGAGCTGCGAGAGCCCGTGAATGCAGCGCACGCGGCGATCAGCGGCGCGAGGGAAATGCTCCGACTCGACTACATTCCCGGCAGCGGCAGCGACTTCGCGGCTGCGCTTGCCGCATCAAAAATAGAGGACGCGCGGCTGCGCCAAACCTGCACCGGCCCGCATCGCGATGAGCTGCGCTTTTTCCTCAACGAACAGTCGTCCGACTTCGCATCCGAGGGGCAGCAGCGCACCGTCGTCCTCGCGCTAAAGCTCGGCGCCTCGCAGCTCCTCGCGCAACATTTTCAAGCTCCTCCCGTGCTGCTTCTCGACGACATTTTCGGCGAGCTCGATCCCGACCGTCGCAACGCCCTCCTCGCAGCGCTCCCGCCCGACTCGCAGCGCCTCATCACAACTACACACCTCGACTGGATGGGTTCCGGCGAGGTCGGAAATGTCATTCGCCTGAGCTGACTTTTTCCGCCGGATCGGGTGCCGGTAGCGTCGTATTCGCCGCGTCGGTCTTGCGGTAGATGCGGCGGCGATTGGACCAACGGAGGACTGCCACGATGATGAAGCCGAGGATGATCGCACCGATGATGAGCTTACGGTGCGGGTGGGAGCCCTGCACTTTTCCGATGAGTCGCAGCGCCCAGCCGGTGCAGTGAAATGCGATCGTCGCGAGAATGCTGCCCCACACGGCGAGGCCGAGCGTTTCCACGGCGAGAAACCGCGCATATTTCAGATGATGGATGCCCCAGAAAACCGAACTCGGATTGCGGGTGCCGTAGATGAAGCGGGCGATGAAAAGCTGCCAGACGCCGAAGCGTTCCGCGAGTCGCTCCACGAACGGGCCGACGCGCTGATAGACTGTGCTGGACTTGATCCAACGCGAATTGTGGTGGCCGATCCAGAACCAGAATGAGTCGTGAACGAGCGCGCCGGCGATGGCCGCGAGGATCGCGAAAACGGGGTTGAGATTCGGCGTGATCGGGTTGTCGTCGGGCAGCTTTGTGACGACGCCGATGGCGATGAATGCGACATCGTTCTCGATGGCCGCGAGGAGGAATGCGGCCCAGATGCCATAGGTGTTGAGAAACTCTGTCATCGGGAAAATCGAGCGGGGGGGCGCATTCATTATACGGCTCGCCGCGCGAGTGCACGCGGCATGATGCACGAATCATCGGGGACACGTTTTTTGCGCGCCGCGTTCGATTATTTTTCGCGGTGCAAAGCGCGCGCGGGCGTCTAGGCTCCCGCCTTTTTCCATGGAAAAATCGACGCAGACAACCCGCGCACTTTACGACGAATATGTCATCCCGACGTATGGCCGATTCGAGTTGCAGCTCGCGCGCGGCGAGGGCGCTTGCGTGTGGGACGAGGCGGGAAAACGTTACCTCGATTTCGGCGCGGGCATCGCGGTGACGTCGATCGGGCACTGCCATCCAAGGGTCGTGAAAGTCATGCGCGAACAGATGGGATCGCTCGTCCACACGTCGAATCTCTACTACACGCGGCCACAGGCGCTGCTCGCGGAGCGGCTTGTGCGCTTGATCGGCGCACCAGGAAAGATTTTTTTCTGCAACAGCGGAGCGGAGGCGAATGAGGCGCTTTACAAGCTCGCGCGGAAATTCGGCCACGACGGCGCGGCACCTGCGCCGCGGCATACGGTCGGCGAGTTGATCGAGCCGTGCCAGAATCCGCACGAGATCATCACGATGCTCGGGTCGTTTCACGGGCGCACGCTGGCGGGCATCGCAGCGACGGGGCAGGAGAAGGTGAAGAAAGGGTTTGAGCCGATGGTCGAGGGTTTCTTGCACGTGCCGTTTAACGACCCGGTCGCGCTCGCTGCAGCGGTGCAGCGGCCGGGCGCGATCGCGGTGCTGCTCGAGCCGATCCAGGGCGAGATCGGTGTGAGCCCCGCGAGCGCGGATTTTCTGCGCGAAGCGCGGACGCTGTGCGACCAAAACGGGCTGCTGCTGATGTTCGATGAAGTGCAGTGCGGGCTCGGCCGCACGGGCGACTGGTGCGGCTGGAAGACGCTGCTCGGCACGGACGAAATGCTGCCCGACGCGGTGAGTTGGGCGAAGGGAATCGCGGGCGGTTTTCCGCTCGGCGCGATCTGGGTGAGCGACCGCGCGGTGACTTTGAAAAACGGCGACAGGAAGCCGCTCTGCGACCTGCTCGGGCCCGGCACGCACGGCACGACTTTCGGCGGCACGCCGCTCGTCTCGGCAGGCGCGAATGAAGTGCTGGCGGTCATCGAAGAGGAGGGAATGCTTGCAAATGCGCGCACGCTTGGCGCTCACGCAAAGTCCGCGCTGGAGGCGCTCGCGTCGCCGCTCATCGCGGAGGTGCGCGGCGTCGGGCTCATGATCGCGTTCGAGCTGGCGGGCGATTTTGCAGAGAAAGTCGAGGTGCCGGACGGGCGCACGAATGCGTTGCATGTCGTCATCGAATTGCACGCCGCGGGGCTGCTCACCGTGCCCTCCGGCGCAGGTGCCGTGCGCTGGTTGCCGCCGCTTAATGTCACGCACGCGGAGATCGACGAGGCCGTGGAAATCACGCGTGGCGTCTTGCAGCGAATCACGAAAACCACATGAAAAATCTCCTCTCGATCGAATCGCTCAGTCCTGCCGAGCTCGTCGAAATCCTCGACCTCGCCGCCGAGATGAAAGCCACGCGCGGGCGCCACGCGGAGCATCCGCTGCGGCATCAGTGCTGGGCGCTCATTTTCAGCAAGTCATCGACTCGGACGCGTGTGAGCTTCGAGGTCGGCATTCGCGAGCTCGGCGGCGACGTGATGTTCCTCTCGGCGAACGACATCCAGCTCGGACGCGGAGAGCCGATCAAGGACACGGCGCGCGTCATGGGGCGCATGTTGCACGGCGCAGTGATCCGCACTTTCGCGCAGAGCGACGTCGAGGATTTTGCGGAATTCAGCGGCATCCCGACGATCAACGCGCTCACCGACGGCGAGCATCCGTGCCAGATTCTAGCGGACTTGCAGACGATTCGAGAGCGCCTCGGGATGTTTGAAAAGCGCGTCGTCACGTTCATCGGCGATGGCGCGTGCAACGTGCCGGTCTCGTGGATGTGGGCGGCTGCGAAGCTGGATTTCGAGCTGCGGATCGCGGCACCGCCGGCGTTCCAACCCCCGCCGGAACTGCTCGCGAAGATCGGGTCGTCGCGCATCTCCGTGACCGACGATCCGGACGCCGCAGCGGACGGCGCGGACGTGCTCTACACCGATGTCTGGGTGAGCATGGGGCGCGAAGATGAGACCGCTTTCCGCCTCGCGCAGCTCGGGAAATATCAGATCGATTCCGCGCTCGTCGCGAAGGCAAAGCCCGGCGCGCTGGTGATGCACTGCCTCCCGGCGTATCGCGGAAAAGAGATCGACGACGCGACGTTTGAGCAGCACGCGGGCACGATTTTCGACCAGGCCGAGAACCGTCTGCACGCGCAAAAAGCTGTGCTCAGCCTCCTCGCCAGTCGCTGAGGCTCCAGCGATGCTCGCCTACTTCGTCGATCAGTTTAGCCCGTTCATTTTCGAGATCCGTCCGGGCATCGGGCCGCGCTGGTATGGGCTCGCGTACATCCTGGCGTTTGCCATCGGCTACGCGCTCTATTTTCGCCTCGCGAAACGCGGCTACACCGAGATGCCGCCGGCGCAGGTCGGCGACTTCATCACGTGGGCGGCGGTCTTCGGCGTCATGCTCGGCGGGCGGCTCGGGTGGACGATTTTTTATGGGTTGAAGCAGGACCATTCCGGCGACCTGTGGTATTGGCCGTTCGAGGTGTGGAAGGGCGGGATGTCCAGCCACGGCGGCATCATCGGGCTCGTGCTCTTCACGCTGTTTTGGGCGCGGCGGCACCGGCTCTCGTGGACGAGCATCGGCGATTCTCTGTGCGTCGTCGCGCCGGTCGGATTGTTCATCGTGCGCTGCGCGAATTTCATCAACGGCGAGCTCTACGGAAAGCTCTCGCAAGTCTCCTGGGCCGTGATTTTCCCCGGCGAGATGCGCGACAATCTCTACCTCTTCGGACGCGTGGCCACGCTCGCGCATCGCGACGATCTCCAGACGCCCGATGCCTTCATCGATGCCGCGCGCAGCGACGGCCACCTCACGCAAATTCTCGCATCCGTCCTCCCGCCGCGGCACCCGTCGCAGCTCTACGAAGCGCTGCTCGAGGGCGTCGTGCTCTTCGCGATTCTCTGGACGATGCGCACGCGTTTTTGCGTGCCGCGCGGTGTCATCACGGGCTCGTTTTTCATCCTCTACGCGCTGCTGCGGATCATCGGCGAAATGTTCCGCGTGCCCGATCCCGCGTGGTCGGTCGGGCACTTCTCCGCGGGGCAATTCCTCTCGCTGTTTCTCTTCCTCATCGGCGGCGCATTCATCGCTTGGGGACTGCGCACGCAGCAGTATGAGCGCGCATTTTCACCCCCCGCCACACCGTGAAGCTCCTCCTCATCGACGGCCACTACTACGTCTATCGCTCCTTCTTCGCGATCCGTGAGCTGAGCAATTCGCGCGGCGAGCCGACCAACGCGATCTACGGCTTCATCAAAACCGTGCGCCGCATGGTGAAAGACCTCGCCCCCGACCTCGGTGCAGTCGTGTGGGACATGGGGATGCCGAAGCGCCGCACCGACCTCCAGCCCGCCTACAAACAGCAGCGCACGGAGATGCCCGACCTCATGCGCCCGCAGCTCGGCGCGATCCAGCGCATCGTCCCGCTGCTCGGTTTCGCGAGCGTCGGAACGGAGGACACCGAGGCCGATGACCTTATGGCAAGCTACGCGTGCGAAGCGCGTAGCGCCGGGGACGAAGTCATCCTCGCGACCAACGACAAAGACCTCTTCCAGCTCGTCGATGATCGGGTCAAAATCTACACCACCTCGAAGCTCGACGTCGCCTCTCCGTCAGACACGCACGCGCTGCTCGGGGCGGAAAAAGTGCGCGCCAAGTGGGGCGTCGAGCCCGGCCAAATCGGCGAAATCCTCGCCCTCATCGGCGACTCCGTGGACAACATCCCCGGCGTCAACGGCCTCGGCCCGAAGAACGCCGCCGCGCTCATCCGCGACCACGGTGGGCTCGATGCGATTTTGGATAATCCCGGCATCGTGAAGAACGAGCGTATCCGCGAAAAGCTGCGCGCCGCGCGGGAGCAGATCATCCAAAATCGCGAGATGGTCCGCCTCGACCTCGACCTCCCGCTCCCGGTCCCCCGCCTCGAACTCGGTATCCGCCCCCGTTACCCCGAACTCCTCGCCGAGCTCGCGGCGTGTGAATTCAAATCCCTCCTAGCCGAAGTCCAAGCCGAAGCCGCCAAAGCCGCGCCACCGCAGCGGCAGCAGGGAGAGTTGTTTTAGTTTCGTTCGACCGATCTGTTCGGATGAACGGGATGACGTGTTCTGTAGCTCGTCCCGAACGCTGGTTTCGGCGTGCCGCCGGGACGAACTTTCGGGGATGGCAGAGTAGGAGTTAGGGTTTCTCTCTGTGGTGGGCCTCGACATAAGGTCAGAGTGCCCCCGCAGAGGGCCTTTGCGGGGGTATTTTGAGGCTCTGCGGGGGCAGTTTACATCTGATGCGGTGGTGCATGAGCTCCGAAGTGGGGGCGCATCGAGCCGTCGCGGAGGCGAGCGAAGCCGATGTGAGGGCGCTCCGGGACGGAGCGGTTGCAATCCGACGCGATGTGGGCGCGCGGGGAGCCGATACGGGCTCACTTTGGCAAAAATCAGGTGCTCGGCGAGGTGAAGCAGGGGCTCGCGATGCTGATGCGTTGGCAGGTGGAATCGGAGTGCAGGCACGGCAGCGCGGATTTCCGGGGTGGCTCAGTTTGGATTCGGGGTTGTAGGGCTGCGATCTTCGCCGCCCGGAGGCAGGCGGCCAAAATGGCCGCCCTACAAACGTCAAACGATTGACGTATTCCTGCGACGCCCGTTGCGCGGACGAATTATTATCCATGGTCAGATAGGTTGCCAAGTTGGCGCTGCGCGTTCCTTTTCGCTGGGAGGAACGCGGCTCGCGGCGGGGCGCGAAGTTTGGATTGCCCCACCCCCGAGCGGGGTGGTAGATGTGCGGGCGGTAATAATTTCATCACCCCATGAGCCAATCGATCGAGTCGCATCTGAGTGAAAAGCGCGTCTTCAAGCCGGCGGCGGCATTTTCCAAAAAAGCGCGGGTGAGCAGTATGGCGCAGTATCGCGAGATGTGGGAGGAGTCGGTGAAGAAGCCGGAGAAGTTTTGGGCGCGCGAGGCGACGGAGCTTTTCTGGCAAAAGAAGTGGGGGAAGGTGCTGGAGTGGACTGCACCTTTCGCGAAGTGGTTCGTGGGCGGAAAGCTGAATGTGTCGGAGAATTGTCTCGATCGGCATTTGATGACGGCGCGGAAGAACAAGGCGGCGATCATCTGGGAAGGGGAGCCGGGGGAGAAGCGGACGCTGACTTTCCAGCAACTGCATCGGGAGGTGTGCCGCTTTGGCAATGTGCTGAAGCGTAACAAGATCAAGAAGGGCGACTGCGTGCTGATTTATCTGCCGATGATCCCGGAGGCGGCGGTGGCGATGCTGGCGTGCGCGCGGATCGGGGCGACGCATTCGGTCGTGTTTGGGGGCTTTAGCGCGGAGTCGATCCGGGATCGCATAGCGGACTCGAAGGCCGTGATGGTGATCACGGCGGATGGCGGCTACCGACGCGGATCGGTCGTGCCTTTGAAGAAGAATGTGGACGACGCGCTGCGGGGCGACGCGCAGACGGTGAAGCGCGTGATCGTGTATCGGCGGACGTCGGAGGACATCCACATCGAGCAGGGGCGTGATGTGTGGTGGCACCGCGAGATGGAGTACGTCGATGCGGTCTGCCCGGCGGAGGCGCTGGACAGCGAACATCCGCTTTTCATCCTCTACACGAGCGGCTCGACCGGGAAGCCAAAGGGCATCCTGCACACGACGGGCGGCTACCTGCTGCAGGCCTACACGACTTGCAAATACATCTTCGATCTGCGCGATGAGGACGTTTACTGGTGCACGGCCGATGTCGGCTGGGTGACCGGCCACAGTTACGTGGTGTATGGGCCGCTCGCAAATGGCGCGACTTCGCTGATGTATGAGGGCGCGCCAAATTGGCCCGAGAACGACCGCTTTTGGAAGATCATCGAGGAGTATGGCGTCACGGTTTTTTACACGGCGCCGACTGCGATCCGGGCGTTTATTCGGTGGGGCGACGAATGGGTGAAAAAGCACGATCTCAGCTCGCTGCGGCTGCTCGGGACGGTCGGGGAGCCGATTAACCCGGAGGCGTGGATGTGGTATCGCGATGTCATCGGCGGAGGGCGCTGCCCGATCGTCGATACGTGGTGGCAGACGGAGACGGGCGGCATTTTGATCTCGCCGCTGCCGGGCGCGACCCCCACCAAGCCGGGCTCCGCAACGCTGCCGTTCTTCGGAGTCGATCCGGCAATCGTCGGCGACGACGGGAAGGAAGTGCCCGACGGCGAGGGCGGCAAGCTCGTGATCCGCAAGCCGTGGCCGGGAATGCTGCGGACGATTTTCGGCGACAAGGCGCGCTACAAAAAGACGTACTGGAGCGAGGTGAAAGGGTGCTACTTCGCGGGCGACGGCGCGCGGCGGGACAAGGACGGATATTTCTGGATCGTGGGGCGCATCGACGACGTGCTGAACGTCGCGGGGCACCGCCTCGGGACGAGTGAAGTGGAGAGCGCGCTGGTGTCGCACCCGACGGTCGCGGAGGCTGCGGTGGTCGGGCGGCCGGATGAGTTGAAGGGGCAGGGCGTCGTGTGCTTTGTGACTTTGAAGACGGGGCAGCACGGGTCGGCGGCGTTGCGCGAGGAGTTGAAAAAGCATGTCCGCACCGTGATCGGGCCGGTCGCGACGCCGGATGAAATCCGCTTCGCCGATTCGTTGCCGAAGACGCGCTCAGGGAAGATCATGCGCCGGCTTCTGAAGGAAATCGCAAGTGGCAAAGCGGTGACCGGTGATGTCACGACGCTCGAGGATTTGTCGATCATCGCAAAGCTTTCGGCGAACTCCGAATAGACGTGAACTACCTCGCGCCAGGCTACCGCGAGCTCCGCCGGAAATGCACCCGGCAGGCGATGCGCTGGCGTCTTGCATCGGAGCGAAAGCAGCTCGGGGCCGCGGAGGCGGAGCTGGGGTTGCTCGGGTGGCAGCAGGCGGATTTCGACGAGAAGACGCAGCGAGAGGTGGATCAAATCCAGAACTATGAGCGTGAGCAGGGAAGGCTCACGAATGAAAGCGCGGCGCTCGGGAAGGCGGTCCGTGATCTCCAGGAAAAGCGTGCGGAGGCGCGGCGGGTTTTCGAGGAGGCGAAGAAGAAACTGGTCGAGGAAATCCGCGTGTTGCGTGATCCGCTCGTGGCGACCGAGAAACAACTTGCCTCGATGCGAAAGCAGGAGCCGCAATACGAGAAGCGCATCCCGGAGCTCGACCGCGAGCTCCGCGACGTGGAGAAGCGCTACAAAGATTTGCTCGCGAGCGATCCGCAGAGCCGCGGACGTGACGATGTCGTGCAGTTGCGCGAGCGAGCCGTGGCGATCCCAAATCAGAAGGCCGATTTGCGCACTCAGCACATGCGCATCGCGAGCGAAATCAAGGACCTCGAGACGCGTGTCTCCCAAGACACCGCGCGCGTGGTGGAACTCGAAAAGGAACTCGCAGAACTCGAAGCAGGCTTCGCTGCCAGCGACCGAGAGCTCGCCGCCGAACTCAAAGTCCAAGAGCGCGAACGCGCGCGCATCGGCAAGGAAATCGACGGCCTCGAAGGCGCAAAAGCCAACCCCTACCAGCAAATCGGACGTGTCCTCGCCGACAGCGGACTTGGGCCCGTGAACCAGCCACACGTCCTAGAAAAGGTGCAGCGTCACCGCCTCGGCGTGGAGCACTTCGAAGCCGACCTCGACGCCTCCCTCGCCGTCTCCGCGCAAAACGATACCACCCTCGTACGCACCTCCTATCTCGTCTGGTCAGCGATGGTGATCGCCGTCCTGCTCATCGTCGGCGCGCTCCTGACCCACTCCTAGCGGTGCTTGCCCGCGCGGATTCGTGCGAACATAAAACCTCATGAGCGAACCGACCGACCCGCCGCCCATTGCCTCGATCTTTGGAGGAAAATCAGCCGCTCGCCTCGCACTCGCGCTCCTCACTGGACTCGCCGTCGTCGCCGCATTCGGAGTCATCAATCGCCCGCGCTCCGCCGCGCTCGAGCAATTTGGGGAACTTACCGCCGTCGGCGATCCGACCTATCTCACCTTACCCGAGTCCGCTCAAAAACCGCCGCCCGCCGCGGCGACTTGGGAAGGCAAACCGCTCTATCCGGTCAGCTACAAAAAGCTCGACCTCCGCGATACAAAAATGCTCCGCGCAGGCCGCGACGTCGCAACCGGCCTCACGATCTACCGCTCCCTCGACCCCGTCCCTCCGCAGTCTGGCGAACGCGAGAAAAAAGGCGAGCCGATGCTTTTCCTAAAGCTCGCCCCAAACGCCTACATCAAAGTCCGCGCCACCACGCCGGGGATGTAATTGCGGGGTGATGCCGACAATGCAGCGAGCTTTACCGCCGGTCAAGCAGCCTGATGGCGAATCCAACGAACGACGCCCAAGGATCCGAACAGAAGATTCATCCAGCTAACGACGTAAACGTAATGAGTATCACCGGATCGTGGGACGCCCTGTGTCACTGTGGAGGCGAATCCAAGAACAAATGATGGAATTGCGCATGCTAGAGTCCGTCCCACGCTGCTTGGCGCTTGTGAAGCTAAGGATAAATGACAACGTTCCGAGAAAGCATATCCCACCCAGAATTAAAAGAAAGAGGCCGAAGATAACCAGCGTCCCCTGCGCCAAAATAATCATCCGTCAAGCTCTCCGCGAGGGGCTTCCGCCCTCACTTATCCTTGATCAGCCCTTCCTTTAGCAGCTTCTGCAACTTCGGACGAATTACGACGCTGCAATACGAGTTGCTTCCAGCGTTTTCGTTATAATAGTTTTGGTGGTAGTCCTCCGCCTTGTAGAAGGCGTCGAGCGGCGCGATTTGCGTTACGATCGGATCCTTAAACTCCGATTTCGCACCCGCTTTCGATTTTTCCGCCGCCTCTTTCTGCGCCTCGTTTTCGTAGAAAATCACCGATCGATATTGCGTCCCGGAATCGTGCCCCTGGCGGTTGAGCGTCGTCGGATCATGCGCCGCCCAGAAAACTTGCAGCAGCTTGCTGAACGAAATTTTCGCCGGATCGAACTCGATCTGCACGACCTCCGCGTGGCCGGTATCGCCTGTGCAGACTTGCTTGTAAGTCGGGTTCGGCACTGCGCCGCCTGCATAACCGGACGCCACGGATTTCACCCCATCGAGCCGCTGAAACACCGCCTCCATGCACCAGAAGCAGCCTCCGCCGAAAGTGATGCGTTGCGTTTCTCCAGAGGTTGGAGCGGGTTTATCGTGTTCTGCTTTCATCGGTTTTTTTTCTACAGCGATCACACTCGCGGCGAGGATTCCGAGGAGAGCGACGAGAGCGATCGAATATTTCATTTCGAGAAAATAGCCACGCCGCGCCGTGAAGCAAATGCGACGCCTTCGATGCGTCGGAATCCGGCCATCAAAATATCGCCGCGAGCTTTTCCATTGAACGAGCTATGCGGTTCCGCTAGGAGGCTCACGGTTTTCGGATCACCCAGAAAAATTTATGCAGAAGCTCGCATCTTTTTCGCTCGTCCTCTGTCTCGCGCTCGGCGGCTGTCAGGCTTTCAAGCGCTCGGACACATGGTCCACCGTGACTAAGCTGCGCGTCGATGCGCCCGCCACAAGCGACCCATCCGAAGCCTACGCCGAGCAGCTCCACGGCGTGCTGCTGCGCGACGGCGTGCCGCACCGCGTCGTCAGCTACAGCTACACGAGCAGCCAGCGGTTTCAGCAGGGCGCCGGCTCGCGCAGCGCAGTGGTTTACGAAGATCACACCTCTCCCGGCTCTCCATATTGGCTCGCCGATTCAGAGCTCGCCCGCCCCGTCTGGCTCCCTGACTCCGACCTCGAGACGCAGCTCAAATTCTATGCGCGCAGTCGGGCCGCGGACGTTATCTCGAGCACGGAATATCTCACGAATTCCTCCGCCAAAGACGCGCATCCAGTCGCCGCGCACCGCGTCGAACAGCTCGAACCGCACCCTGCCGCCATCTCCCACATCAAGCCTGCGGACGCGCCGCGTGACACGGCCCGCCCGTCTCCGCTCTCGCCAGTCGTCTCGGTTGTCACCTATCCCGTCCGCTACGTCATCGAGCACTTCCCCGGCCATCGCGAACCGGAATGCGCTAGTGCCCCGCCGGACTGCGAGAAGTCACTCCCGGAGGCACATCACTCGCAGGGCCATGAATCCCCGCAACAGAAGACCGACACCGAGATTTTCCGCGAAAAACACGGCTCAAAATACAATCCGAAAAGCGCCGCTGACCGGCGCAAGATGGAGAAGATCAAAAACTTGGCCCATCGCTGAGTTCATTGCGTTTCCCGATTGCGGGGACGTGATTTTCGGGTGAAGTGCGCGCCGCCAATCGGGCGCGCGCATTTTCAACACCTCGCACATGCAGACCATCGTCATCGGCCACCGGAATCCCGACATGGATTCCATCTGCTCGGCAGCCGCTTACGCGGAATTCAAGCGCCTCACCGGCCACGAAAACGTCATCGCCGCGCGCGCCGGTAACACGAACAAACGCATCGACTTCGTCCTCGCGCGTTTCGGCGTCGAGGCCCCCGCGCTCATCAACGACCTCTCCCCGCGCGTTGCCGATGTGATGCAGTCGCGCGTCATCTCCGTCCGCGCCGACTCGCCCGTGTACGACGCCATCCAGCTCATCGACCAAAAGCGCCTGCGCGGCCTTCCCGTCGTCGATGAAAGCAACCGCTGCCTCGGCCTGCTCTCGGCTTTCAAGATTAGCCATCACCTTTTCCCCCCGCGCGAAGAAGCCGCCACCGCGCGCCTCATCACCGCGTCGCTCGCGGACATCGTTACCACATTTGGCGGCGCGCTCGTCACCGGCTCGCTCTCACAGGAAACCGCCGAGCAGCTCCTCATGGTCGGCGCGATGGCGCGCGAGTCCTTCCGCACACGCCTCCAGCGTTACAAAGACAAGCGCGTCCTGCTCTTCGTCGGCGACCGCCCGCACATCCACGAGCTCGCCATTTTGGAAAATGTCCACGCCATCGTCGTCACCGGCGGCTTCCCGATTCCCGAGGACATCCGCGCGGCCGCGCGCGCCGCGAAAATCACCGTCATCAGCTCCCCGTACGACACCGCCACCACCGTCCTCCTGGCCCGCGGCGCAGTCCGCGTCGGCAGCATGATCGAGGCCGAATACATCAGCTTTCACCGCGACACCCTCCTCGACCACGCGCGCCGCATCGCCGCCGACTCTGCCGCATTCGTCTTCCCCGTCCTCGACGACGACGGCGCGCTCGTCGGCATCCTGTCAAAGTCCGACTTTCTCAAAGAAATCCCGCGCCAGCTCATCCTCGTCGATCACAACGAACTGACCCAATCCGTCCGAGGCGCGGATAAAGTGCCGATCGTCGAGATCCTCGATCATCATAAAATCGGCGGCTTCTCCAGCGACTCGCCGATCCTTTTTTGGAACAACCCCGTAGGCTCCACGAGCAGCATCGTCGCCATGTGCTTCAGCCAGGCCGGCGTCCCAATCCCCAAGCCCATCGCCGGACTCCTCATGGCCGGACTCATCGCCGACACACTCAATCTCACTTCGCCCACCGCCACCGCCGCCGATCGCACCATCCTCGCGCATCTCGCCAGCATCGCGGAATGCGACCCCGCGCAGCTCGCCGAGCAAATCTTTTCCGTCGGCTCCCCGCTCCTCACTCTCACGCCCGACGAGGCGATCAACGCCGACTCCAAGCTCTACACCGAGGCCGGCCACCGCTTCATCGTCGCGCAAATCGAAGAACTCACCTTCGCCCATTTTCCCGAGAAAAAAGACGCGCTCATCGCCTCACTCGCCGCGCAGCTCCAGCGCGAAAATCTTCTCTTCACCGCGCTCCTCGTTACCGACATCAACGACCAAAGCTCCCTCCTGCTTGTCCGCGGCAGCGACGCCTTCCTGCGCACCCTCGACTACCCGCTTCACGCCCCAAACATCTGGTCGCTCCCCGGAGTCGTCTCGAGAAAAAAGCAGCTTCTGCCCTACCTCTTGCATTGCTTGGAAAAAGTAGAGCCGTAGGGAATCGGCGCACTGGAGGGCACCGCGCCGTCCGTGCCAGGACTCGGAAGCGACGGCGCGCTTCCCTCCAGCGGTCGGGACGAGGACGAGGACGACCGCCTTACCGCAACTCCACCATCCCCACCGCGCCCGCCACTCCCGTCCGTCCCACTCCTCGCACCGCCACCGCATCCAATCCTTCCGTCCCCACCGCCTGCTCTCCGCTCGGCGCCAGTCGCGACGTCCACTCACCGCCCCGCCGCGTCTGAATCAGCCACCAGCGGGCCTCCCCAGCCCACGACACCTTTTTCCCGCTCACCGAAAAGGTCGGTTTTTCCACCTCTCCCACGCCGAGCCACGGCGACGCTGGCACCAGCGCGAGCTGCGAATACAGCCCCGCGCGGAGCAAATCCGAAATGCCGCCGATGTTCTTCGTAAGACTCTTCGCGCTCCAGTGGATCGACCCTGGGCCGCCATCCTTGCGCGTCAGCAAAATCTGATTCGCGATCTCCTGCGCGCTCCGCGTCGCTCCGATGCGTTCCGTCGCCACGCCCGGCCACAGATGCCGATGCGCGAGATTTTCACCCCGCCACCAATCCAGGAGTACGGGAAAGCTCTGCATCGCTGGCGAGATGCTCCAGTACAGCTGCGGCGAAAAATAGTCGCACCATCCCTCGTTCAGCCACCGCTTCGAGTCTGCGAAAAGCTGTCCATATGAATCCAGCCCCGCCTCGATCGATGCCGGCACGCGCGGCCTCCAAATCCCAAACGGACTGATCCCAAATTTCACCCACCGCTTCTCCGCCTTGATCCCGCGATAAAGCTGCTGCACGAACCCGTCGATATTTGCCCGCCGCCAATCGTCGCGCCCGGCGATCGCGCCGGTAAAACTCGCTCCATCCGGAAACGCCAGATTTCCGCCGGACGCCGACTTGATCGGATACGGGTAAAAATAATCGTCGATGTGAATCCCATCGACATCGTATCGGCGCACCACATCGAGGATCACTTCCCGCGAATAATCGCGCGCCGCCGCATCGCCCGGATCGAGCCAGAGCTGCTTCCCGTATCGCCGAATCCATTCGGGATGCCGCTTGGACACATGATCCGCGGAAACCGGCCAGTCCGAATTTGCGAGCGCGCGAAACGGATTGAACCAAGCGTGCAACTCCAGTCCTCGCGCGTGAGCCTCGCGAACCGCGAACTCCAGCGGATCATAAAACGGCTCCGGCTCGCGCCCCATTTTGCCCGTCAGAAACGCGGACCACGGCTCCCGTTTCGAGGCGTAAAGCGCATCACACTGCGGCCGCACTTGCAGCACGATCGCATTGAGTTTGAGCGCCACCGCGCGATCCAAAAGCGTGCGCAGCTCCGCCTGCTGCGCGGCGGTGGAAAGCCCCGGCTTCGACGGCCAGTCCAAATTGTAAACGCTCGCCACCCAGGCCCCGCGAAACTCGCGCCTGGGCTCTGGTGGCTGATCCGCAGCCGATGCAAAAAAAAACGAGGACAGGAAAAGTGCGAGCAGGGTGAAACGAAATGCCATGGTGGGAGTGCGTTGACTGTATCCGCCGCGCGACGACTTTGCACTCCCACATGCCCGCCGCGCGACCTCGCTCCATCGTCTTTGATTGGTTCCGCGCAAAATATGGCAGCCCTACGCCCGCTCAGCGGGCCGCATGGCCGCTCATCCGCGACGGCAGGAATGTGCTCATCGCATCGCCCACCGGCACTGGCAAAACCTTCGCCGCATTCCTCTCCGTGCTCGACGCACTCGCCGCCGACTACGCGCGCGGCGCGCTCGAAAATTCCATCCAATGCATCTACGTCTCGCCCCTCCGCGCGCTCGGATACGACCTCGAGAAAAACCTTGCGAATCCTTTGCAGGAGCTGTTCGGCGAGCGACCGCCAATCCGCGTCGAGCTCCGCACGGGCGACACGACATCATCGCAGCGGCAGCGCCAATTCACCAAGCCACCGCACATCCTGCTCACCACGCCTGAGAGCCTGTGCGTCATGCTCAGCCAAGAAAAATGGCTCCCGCTCCTCGCCACCGTCCGCTGGCTCATCGTCGATGAAATCCACGCCCTCGCCGACAACAAGCGCGGTGCGCACCTGTCCCTCAGCATCGAGCGCCTTGCGGCTCTCCGCGGAGGCGTCGCGTTCCCAGAGGATCGCCCGCTCCAGCGCATCGGCCTCTCCGCCACGATCGCGCCGCTTTCCGAAGTCGCCCGCTTCCTCACCGGCACCCACGGCGAATGCGAGATCGTCGATGTCTCCACCAAGAAACGCATCGAACTCAGCGTCCACACACCGCTGAGAAAAAACCCGTATCCCGAAGCCGGATACACCGGCCAGCGCCTCATCCGCGAGCTCAGCGACCTCATCAAAAAGCACCAGACCACGCTCATCTTCAGCAACGTCCGATCCGGAGCGGAAGCTGTGACTTACTGGCTTCGCGAGCAGTTGCCGGATCTCGCCGACCAGATCGAATGCCACCACGGCTCGCTTGAGCGCGACATCCGCCGCGAAGTCGAAGACCGCCTCAAACGCGGCGAACTCCGCGCCGTCGTCTGCTCCACCAGCCTCGAACTCGGCATCGACATCGGCTCCGTCGAACTCGTCGTGATGATGTCCACGCCGAAAGGCGTCAGCAAAGCGCTCCAGCGCGCCGGTCGCGCCGGCCACAACATCCACTCGATCAGCCGCGGCATCCTCATGGCGACAAACGTGAGCGACCTTGTCGAGGCGTGCGCCACCGTGCTGCTCGCGCGCACCCGCCACCTCGAGGAGGTCCGCATTCCGCACGTCCCGCTCGATGTCCTCGCACAACACATCGTGAGCATGGGCTGCACGCGCGAGTGGCCGCGAGATCAAGCACTGGAGCTGATCCGCGAGGCATACCCATTCCGCGACATGACCCGTGAGGAGTTCAACGACGTGCTCGATTACCTCGCCGGCGGAGGCCGTTCGCTGCGCCAGCAATACACCGAGGTCTTCGGCAAAATCGAACTCGACGACGAAGTTTTTCGCACTCGCGAGGGCCGAGTCCGGCGCGATTTTTTACAAAACATCGGTGTCATCCCGAATGTCGGCTCCGTGCGAGTGCGCGCAAAAACCCGCGTGCTCGGCAGCGTCGAGGAAATGTTCATCCGGCAGATTCGGATCGGCGACGTTTTCATGATGAGCGGGCGCCCGGTGCGCCTCGACAAAGTCACGCAAATGGATGCGTGGGTCACTGCCGCGCCCGGCGCGCTGCCGACCGTCCCGCGCTGGAACGCCGCCAAGATGGCGCTCTCTAACCGCGTTGCGCAGGAGATCGTCGCCTTCCGCAGCGAGCTGCGCGAGCGGCTCGATGCGTTGGAATTCCATCGGGCCAACCTCCCGGACGATGCGCCGCCCACGATCTTTTCTCCAACCGGTGCGACCCGCACCCGCAGCGGAGCGCGATGGGCGCGGCCTGCGAAACCTTCCGAAGCTTCCGAGCGAATCTCCGCCGCGCTCGCAAATGGCTTCAACCATCCGAGCGCCGAAGCGATGCGAATTTGGATCGCTTCGCGGCTTGATTGCGGAGCCGCAAACGCGGGGATCATGTGGCGAACTCACGTCGCGCAGCACTTGCTCTCAGAAATCCCGACCGCCGATTTTTTGCTCGTCGAGGAATTGCGAGAGACCGATGCGCGCTCCGACCAGCGCGCGCCGGAAAACGCAGTTCACTACTTTTTCCATTCACTCATCGGCCGGGCTGCGAACGACGCGCTCGCTCGCGTCGTCACCTTTCGTCTGAGCCAGATCCACGGCGGAAATGCCATCGCCACGCCGCACGATTACGGCTTCGTTCTCACCGTTGCCGCGAGCCAACGATTTACAGAAACCGAGCTGCCCGCGTTGCTGCGCCTGCCTGGGTTCGAAAGCGAACTCGAGGCCTCGCTCGCGCAATCCGAACTGCTGAAATACCATTTCCGCAACGCCGCGCAGACGGGCCTCATGGTCTATCGAAACCATTTCGATCGGCACAAAACCGTGCGAAAACTCGCGTGGTCGAGCGAGGTGATTTTCAACGTCCTGCAACAGCACGAGCCCGACCATGTCCTTCTCCGCGAAGCCCGCCGCGACACATTCCGCGGCTTTCTCGATGTCGAAGGCGCGCTCACATTTCTACACGAGCAGACCACCCGTCCGCTGCGCCTGCGCCGTGTAGATCGCGTGCCTCCGCTCTCCTTCGCGATGTATGCCACAAAAATCAAAGAAGCCCTGCTCGTCGAGGACCCGTATGAAACGATGGAGCGCCTCTACCACAAATGGTGGGGTGAAATTGAAGGGGGAGCGGGATGACGGCGCCGTGCAATGCGAGCGACAGGGGTCCATCCGGGGGGCGCTCGTCCCGAGCGCTGGTTTCGACGTCCCGGAGCGAACTTTTGAAACCGTGAGCATCTTCAAGAATCTGCAGCCCCACGAAAGTTCATCGAGTCGGGACGACTCAACCGGCACGCGGGACGCGTGCGCTACCCGGACCCGCCACGTCCTCACGCCTCACATCACCCTCGACGCCCGCCGCGCCGCCTGCATCCAAAGTGAGCGCACGCTCGTCGTCGCCGACCTCCACCTCGGATACGCGTGGGCGCATCGTCACGCGGGAAATCTCCTCCCGCTCACAGCGCCCGAAGACACCACCGCGCGACTCCTCGAACTCGTCGAAGATTACGCGCCGCGCGAACTCGTCCTTCTCGGCGACATCGTCCACCGCGCCCTCCCGCTCGCCGCGATCAAAGAGCAACTCTGCGCGCTCTTCGCCGCGCTCACGAGCCGCACGTCGCTCCGCCTCGTCGCGGGCAATCACGATCGCCATCTCGCCGCAGTCCTCCGCGACTGCGGCATCGACACTCCGCTAGCCTCCGAGCACCGCGCCGGCCCACACCTTCTCCTCCACGGCGACGCGTCCGACGAAATCACTGCCGCCGCTCAACTCGCAGCCGCGCAATCCCGCGGCGGCACGATTTTCATCGGCCACGAGCACCCCGCGATTTCGCTCGGCGACCGTGTCGCCACGTCTGTCAAATGTCCGTGTTTCTTGGCTTCCCAGTCGCTCGTCATTCTTCCCGCGTTTTCAAAATGGGCCGCCGGAACCGATCACCGCACGTGCCCATTCATGTCGCCGCTGCCGCGCCTTGCGCCGCCGACTCACGCCATCCCGATTCTCGCTGGCAAGCTGCTCTCCATCCCATTCCTTCCCGCGAAAACATGAGTCAGAGCACGTCCGAACATCGCCTCTGCGAACGTCTCCCGCTCTACGCGCTGCCGTTCGCAGTCCTGCTTTTCTTCGGCTCGCTCGGCCTCGCCGCCGCACTCTTTCCGAAGCAATATGACTGGCGTTACCGCGTGATCTCAAACCTACTCTCGCCGCGCGACGCCCCACACTTTTTTTGGATTCCCTGCATCGGCATCGCGCTCGCCGGCATCCTGCTCATTCCTTTTGCGCGCTTGGTTTCCAGGCGATTGCGCGCCGTCTCGCGCCCGGTTGCCCGCGTCGCCGCGGGCGGATTTTACCTCGGGTTCGGGCTCCTCATCCTCTCCGCGATGATCGTCCCGCAGCACATCCATCCCGTCCTCGGGTTCCCGCGTTTGCACGAGATGCTCGCGCGCAGTTCTGCCGTCGCCATTGGCATCGGGATGATCGCCTGCTGTGTCTGCGGCATCCTCGACGGCCGGCGCGCTGAAGGCGTGCAGCGCGCGCTTTACCCGAGTCTCGCCGCCCTTTGGCTGGCCTTCACCGCCCTGCCACTGGCCGTCCTCGCGGGCTGCGGGGCTATGTTTCTTTTCGTGAGAATGCAGCCGCAGTTCGCGGTCGAACACCACTCGTGGATGCGGCACTCACTGCTCTTCCACCTCGGCTTCTGGGAGTGGATCGGCACCGTCGTGGTTTTCGCATTCATCGCCACGACCACCCTCCTCCTCCCGCGCTCTCCGCGGCCCTCGATTGAGCCTGCGGGCCGAGCGCTTACGCCACGACCATCCGCTCTTCGGAGAGCTTGATGACGCGGCCTTCCGGGTCGCGGAAATTTGTGTAGGGCCCGACGGTCGTGATGATGATGCCGCGGCGGCGGAGTTCGGCGAGGACGGCGTCGCGTTTTTTCATCGAGACGTAGAGGTGAAAGTAACTGACCATTTCGCCGTGTTCGCAGCGGCGGATCGTGATCGGGAGTCCACCGAGCTCCATCTCGCAGTAGCGGTCGGTGCGCTCGCTGACGACGTGCGCGCTGAGGAGATCGACGTAGAAATCGCGCACGTCTTTCCAGTTTTGGGTGAAGATTGTGACCGAGTAGCAATTGGGCATCGCGGACGCGACGGGCATATCGGTGTGATCGTCGGAAACCGCATCGGTTTCGGCTGCCAAACAGGAGAGAGTCATCATGGAGAACTCTTAAAGCAGCGGGTGTGCCCGAATTATGGAAATTATGGAAAACGCGTTTTACGACGGCACTTTTGATCGAAGATTTTTACCGCGGCGGACGCGGCTAGCGCTGCGAAAATCAAGGTCGGAAAGGCGCGTGCACTCGCGGGTTAACTCGATTTTCATAACTCCCCCCGGCCGTGAACGCCGCGGCTTGAAAACTCCGTCTCGGACCGCGCTGAAAGGTCCTCTGTTGACGGCCGGCGGAGTGCGTCCTCAGGGATTGATGAAAATCCGATCGCGCGAGGGATCTACGACTTTCGCTCCGTGCGGGATGCCGCGAACGTCGATGAGATTGTAGGGCTCGTACGGGCTGGTCACGAATCCGTAACGGTTCGTGCGGCGCGCGTATGGGTAGTCGTAACCGTAACCCTCGTCGTATCGGTCATCGTAGCGGTTCGTGCGGCGATCGATTTGCGCGATTTTCCCGATTAGGAAACCGGCGCCTGCGCCGATCGCTGCACCGGCGAGGGCGTCGCTGCCTCGGCCGTGAAGGAGGCCACCGATGGCCGCGCCTGTGGCGGCACCCGCCACGGCGGATTGGCCGGGTGTTTCGCAGGAGGTGAGCGCAAATGCGCAGCAGAGGGACGTGGAGATGATAGGGATCGAGAGTTTCATGTAGTGGGTTTTTGCGGCGGAGGGGTGCGGGAAAACTTCACATGCCTTGCGCGACCGTCAATCAGGTCGGCTGCGCATTTTCTCACGCGCCTCGTGAATGAGGGCGGCGTAGGTCTCACTTGGCCGGTCGCCGCTTGGGTCGGTTGCGAGGCGCTCGGTACCGCGGGAAAAATCGAGCGAGAAGAGACCAAAACGCGGCGTGTAGGTGCCCCACTCGTAGTTGTCGAAGAGCGACCAGTGGAGGTATCCGATGAGCGGCACTCCGTCGCGCGCGATGCGAGTAACCTCGTGGATGTGGAGGCGCAGAAATTGGCTGCGCGTCATGCCGTCGTGGCGCTCCCGCGCGGGCTCCCCGGCGCGATTTCGGATCGCCATTCCATTTTCCGCGATGAGTACCGGACGACCAAAATCAGCGGCGTAGTGCTGGCAGAAAAAGTGGAGGCCGCGAGGCAGCACTCGCCAGTCCCACCACTTGCTCGTGATCGTCGCGAGCATCCAGCTTCGCAGCGAGCGGTTCTTGAATTCGTGATCCCACAGCACCGGCAATCGGAACGCGTGCGCGACGAACGGATCGTAGTAATCGAGCCCGAGAAAATCGAAGGTGCAGGCGCGCGGCGCGGCGTCGATCTCATCGAGCAGCGGAGAAAAGTCCGCGGTGTCAAAAGTGCGAAAGCCGATCCGATTGCTGAGCCATTTCAGCGCGGAGCCGAAGTAAAATGCGAGGTCGCGATGGAGCGGAATCTTCGCGGCGGCAAAGGCGCTCTCGAAAGCGCGCGCTCGCTCGCGAATGTCTGTGGAGACTTGATTGCGTGGCACTCCGCGCTCTCTCATGCAGAGCAGATCGAGCAGCATTTTATCGGACCAGTAGAGGTCGCTGCAGTAGTTGTTCAGCGTGATGCGTGGCGCGGGCCAGCCGCGCTGGGCGTAGAGGTCGTGGAGTGTGTTGTAGGCGAGGACGTGGGCGCGCAGGAGTTGGTTGTAGGCGCGCGTCATCGTGCGGAATCCACCGCGCGCCCCGGAGGGAAACTGGCGTCCGAGATAGGTGTTGAGAACGAGCATGTTCGACTCGTTGATCGTGATGAACCACGCGAGCGGCGCGTCGAGCCGGGCACCGATATGCGCGACCGCCTCGCGGACGTATCGGGTGAAAAGCGCGGGGGTAACGGGGTCGAGCCACGGGTCCGAGCCGAGCCACGCTGGATGGACGAAATGATGGAGCGTGACGACTGGCTCGAGCCCGTGCTCACGCGCCGATGCGAACATCGCGGCGTAGTGATCGAGCGCCGCGAAATCGAAGTCGTCCGGGCCGCGCGGCTGCACTCGGCTCCACTCGATGCCAAGCCGAAACGCGTTGAGCCCGAGATCGCGGCAGCGCGCGAAATCCTCCTCGTAGCGATGCCAAAAATCCGCGGCGCATCCCGTCACTGCGACATCTCCGCGCTCCTCGGCAACCGCCCAATTCGTGCGCGGCTCGCCTGCTCCGTTGTATCCACCCTCGGCCTGATACGCCGAGGTCGCGACGCCCCAGAGAAAGTCTTCCGATCCTGATTCCATCATGCTTCACGGTTCACTCGCGCGCTGCCGCGAGTGCGATGGCCTCGCGCTGTTCGTCGCCGAGGATCAGCGGAGGGAGGCGGTCTTCGAGCAGCGTGCGGACGACTTCGTGCGCGGCGTTCGGACGCCCGAGCGCGCGGGCTTGCGCGGCCATGCGGGCGAGGCGCGGCGGATCGGCGAGCAGCCTGTCGAGCTTGAAGGGTAGCGTGGTGAGCTCGTTGCATTTGATCGCCGCGCCATCCTCGAGCAGGTGGTCGCTGTTGCGCTCCTCCTGCCCTGGAATCGGCGACACCACAGCCATCGGCAGCCCGCACGCGAGCGCCTCGGAGGTTGTGAGTCCGCCGGGCTTTCCGACGAAGAGATCGCTGATTTGCATCAGCTCATGCATCCGCGTCGTGTAACCGAGGATGCAGAACGCAGGATTGCCGCCACGAGTCACGGCGGTGAGACGTTCACGCAGCTCGTCGCTTTTCCCGCAGATCACGATCGTCTGCGCGGGATGCCGCAACTCCATGAGCCGCCGCACGACGACCTCCGTCGGACCGACTCCAAGTGCGCCTGCGGAAAGCAGCAGCGTCGTCTTTTCGGCATCGAGCCCAAGATCCGTGCGCACCGCACTGCGGTCTATTTTTTGCGCGAAAATCGGATCAATCGGAATGCCGGTGACGCTGATGCGTTCGCCGGGGAGGCCGAGCGCTTCGAGGTGCGCCTTCGTTTCGTCGATCGCGACGAAGTAACGGTGGAAGACTTTCGAGAGCCACATCGCGTGGCAATCCATGTCGGTGACGACGATCGAGAGCCGCGTATCGAGTTCCTTTTTCTCGATGAGATGTGAGATGATGCCCGCGGGCATGAAGTGCGTGCAGACCGTGATGTGCGGGTCGAAATCGCGGATGAATTTCACGAGCGGCCGCGTGTTCAGGCGGTCGAACTGCTGGCGGACGGCCTCGTTTTTCCACGGCTCATCGGTGCTGCGGTATGCAAAGCCGAGGAGCTGCGGCGCGTTGCGCACGAGCGTGGCGTAGAGCGTCGAGTAGAATTCGCGAAAGAGAGTGTTCGTGTATTTGAGCGCGTCCTCGTGGACGACTTTCTCGACACGCTCGTCGGCTGCGAAGGCCTGTTCCAATGCGGCGCCGCAGCGCAAATGGCCGGTGCCGGCGCTGGTGGAAATGATGAGGACGCGCTGCTTCATGGATGAGTAATGAGTGAATGGAAGATTCGGCGCACGTTCTTCGTCGTTTGCGACACGAGCTATTCGGCATTCATTGATCCTGAGCTCCTTCGCCGGTCGCTCATCTTTTCAAGATCCTCCCGTGAATGAAAACCCCACGACTTGAGTCTCATCTCGCAACTCACATGAAAACCCCACGTCTCCTCACGCTCGCGTTCGTGCTTTTCGCCGCTCTCGCCGGACTCGCTCCGCGCGCGGCGCAGGCCGATGTTTCATTCAGTTATTTTTACGATTCGCTCGATCCGTATGGCGATTGGGTCGATGTCGATGGCTACGGCTACTGCTGGCATCCCGAGGGCGTCGGCGACGACTGGGCGCCCTATACGGATGGATACTGGAGCTACACCGACGCGGGCTGGACTTGGGTGAGCTACGAGGATTTCGGCAGCATTTGCTACCACTACGGGCGATGGGTGCGGATCGAGGGTGAAGGCTGGTGCTGGGTGCCCGACAATCAGTGGGGGCCGGCGTGGGTCTCTTGGAGGCACAGCGAAGACCGCGTCGGCTGGGCACCGCTACCGCCCGAGGCGCACTTCCGGCGCGACGTGGGCTTCAGCGTCTGGGTCGATACGAGCTACGACATCGGGCCGTCTTATTATAACTTCTGCGACTACCGCGATTTTGGCGCGCCGGTGCTGACTTCGGTGATTTATCCGCGGTCGCGGAATGTCGTGTTCATCGAGAATTCGGTGAACATCACGAACATCTCGTTCAACACCGGGAGCAACTTCGTCTATTGCGGCGGGCCGCAGTACGACTATATCTCCACGCGGAGCGCGCATCGTGTGCCGACGCTGAAGCTGGTGCAAAACACGACCATCGTGAACAACACGGTGATTAATAATTTCAACGGCGACCGGGCCGCGCGACGTGCGGCGAATGCGCTGCCGAGGAATGTGCAGCGCGGGAATGCGCTGGAAGTTTTTGCGCCAGCGGTGGCGGCACGCCCCTCGGCGAATGCGGCGCGTCCGGCGAAAATCTCGAAGGTCGTGGCGAGTGACAAAATCAACAAGGGATGGGCTGGCATGAAAGACCCGGAAGCGCGCAAAGGGCTCAAACAGAAGCTCGCGCAGCAGACGAATGGACTCACGCCAGAGAATACGCCTGCGAAAGCGGTGCAGTTCGCGGATTTGAAGCCGGTGCCCGAAAAGGCGGACCTGACCGCGGTGTCGCCTGCAGCGACCGGGAAAGTGCGGCCTGGCAAACGCGGCGAACCGCTAGTCGCGGAGCCGGTGAATCCGGCTGGCGAGGCGGCGCAAGCGGGTGTTCGCGGAAAGGGAAAACAAGGCAGGCCCGGTGAGGTCTCGGCGACGGAGAATCCTACGCAGCCCGCTGCCGCTGCCGACCCGGTAAAGCCCGGAAAAGGTGATGGGCGGATGGGCAAAAATGGAAAACCCGAGCGAGCGCAGCAACCCGCCGTGGCAGCGGAACCCGTGACCGCGCCGGATGCAAATCCGCCTTCCGTGCTAGGGAAAGGAAAACACAAAACCGCCGCGGATGCAGTGGGGCTCCCGCAGCCAGTCGTCGAAACGCCGGATGCGAACGACCGTCGACGCGATGCCGTCACAGATGTCGGCGGGAAGAATTCCGAAGCGATGAAAGAACGCAACAAACAAGCAGCGGAGCAAACGGCTGGAGAGCGTGAAGCAGCCAAAACACAAGCCGCGGAGCAGGCGGTGACCGCGCGCCAGGCAGCCAAGGTGCAGGCAGCAGAACAGGCTGCTGGCGAGCGCGAAGCGACGCGGGCTCGGGCCGCGGAAAAGATGCGTTCGAGCGAGGCGGCCGCGCAGGCGGCGGCGGCGAATCGTCGTGAGAAACTGCAGGCGGCGGAGGCGGAGCAGGCTCGTTCACGGATGGAGATGCACCAGCACGAGCAGGCGCTCAAGGAGAGCAAACAAGCCGCGCGTGAGTCGCAGGCTGCGGAGAGCCAGCGCGCGCAACAGCGGGACTCGGCCGCGATGGAGTCGCGCCGCGCTGCGCAGGATCAAGCGCGCCAGGAGGCCGCTCGTCAGCAGCAGCAGGCGGATGGGCAGCGGGAGGCGCGCGCGGCGCAAATGCAGCAGCAGCGTGCGGTTGAAAATCAGCGGGCGGTGCAACAGCAGCGCGCAGCGGATTCGCAGCAACAAAAGCGCGCTAGTGAGAACCAGCGCGCCACTGCCCAAGCGCGCGCGGAAGCCATGCAGCAACAGCGCGCGCAGCAGCAGCAGCAGCAGCAAGTCCAGCAACAGCAGCAGCGCCGCGCGGAGCCTCAGCGCGTACCGCAACAGCAACAGCAGCAGCGGCAGCCGCAGCAGCAAGTCACGTCCGGACAGGGCCAGGGAAAAGGGAATGGAAAACGCGGCATGACGCCTGAAGAAGCCGCGGCGCTTCAGCGCCGTTGAGGCACGCCGCGGTTGCGGCCGGGATCGTTGGTCCCGGCAGCCGTGAGCGACCGAACGCTCGCATCGTCCCGACGATGCGAGCGCGTCTTTCGGCAACGTCAGCGATCCCGGCGACGGCGGAAATACCACTTTCCCAAACACCGACTGCGTGGCACCGTCCCCGCCCTTTCTCAAATGAAATCCAAGCGCTCAATCACCGTTTCCCTCACCCTGTCGCTCCTCGCGGCCCAATCTCTCATCGCCGCCGATCCGGCAAAAAAAGGCGCGACGAAAGCGCCAGTTCCCGCTGCGAAAGCTCCGGCCGCTGCTGTGAAAGCAACCACGCCGCCGGCCGCGAATGATCCTCAGATCAAGGATCCCGTGGCAGTGGTCGAGGGACAGGAGATCAAAAAAGCCGACCTCGACGAAGCGCTTGTAGGCGTCCTGGCGCAGAGCGGACGCAAGCCCGCGGACATCCCGCCTGAGCAAAAAGCGGGCGCTTATCGGATGATTCTTGACGATATCATCGTCGATAAATTGATCGCGAAGCGCTCGGCCGACGAGAAAGTGACCGACGAGGAAGTGGATGCGACTTTCAAGAAAATGACCGAGGGCCACGGCTCGGACGAGGAGATCAAAAAGCAGATCGAGCAGAGCGGCCAGACGATCGAAAAAATTAAGGCGAACATCCGCAACAACCTCAAGCAGCAGAAGTGGGTCGAGGAGCAGATCAAGGGCAAGGACGATGTGGCCGAGGCGGACGCGAAGGCTTTTTACGACAAGAATCCAGAGCAGTTCAAAGCGCCGGAGCGCGTGCGCGCCAGCCACATTTTGCTTTCACTCAAGGCGGACTCGACGCCAGAAGAAGTGACGAAAAAAGAAAAGGCGGCGCAGGACATCGCGGCGCGGGCGAAGAAGGGGGAGGACTTTGCGGCGATGGCAAAGGAACTGTCCGAGGATCCGAGCGGAAAGGCGAATGGTGGCGACCTCGATTTCTTCACCAAGGAGCAGATGGTGCCGGAGTTTGCGAGCGCCGCGTTCGGCATGAAAAAGGGTGATATTAGCGACCCGGTGCGCAGCCAGTTCGGATACCACATCATCAAACTGACCGACCGCAAGGATCCCGAGACGGTGACTTTGGAAAAGGCGATGCCGCAGCTCATGGCGTATCTCAAGCAGCAGAAAAAGCAGGAAGCCGTGCAGAATCTCGTGAAGGAAATCCGGGAAAAAGCGGATGTGAAAATCAATCTGCCGGAGCCCGCTCCGATCGCGCCGGCGCCAATCGTGCCGGGTGCATCGAGCGCGCCGACTGAGGCTGTCACGCCGCCCGTGAGCGCCCCCGCTGCGGACGCGCCCGCCGCGCCGGAAAAGAAGTAATTCGCGGGCGCCCGCGAACATACGGCGATGGCTCGGAAACAGCGCAAGACCGCCGGAGTCATCGGACTCGGAATCATCGGTTCGCGTGCGGCCGCAGGGCTGCGCGCTGCGGGGTTTTCGGTCTTCGTCTGGAATCGCAGTCCGCAGCCGGCGCCGAATTTTCTCGGCTCGCCGGCCGAGGTCGCGCGGGCGAGCGACATTGTGCAGCTATTCGTGGCGGATGCGCGCGCGGTATTCTCGGTGATCGAGGCGATGAGTGAGGCGCTCACGCCCGAGCATATCGTGATTTGCAGCGCGACGATCGGGCGCGAGGCGACTGCGGAAGCCGCGAAGATGGTCGAGAAGACTGGGGCGCGATTCCTCGATGCGCCTTTCACCGGGAGCAAAGTCGCGGCGGAAAAACGGCAGCTCGTCTATTATGTCGGCGGTGACGAGCCGACGTTTCTGCGCGCAAAACCGGTGCTCGAAGCGAGCAGTAAAATCATCGTGCCGGTCGGGAAGATTGGCGATGCGGCGGTGGTGAAAGTTGTCACGAACATGATCGCTGCCGTGAGCATCCAAGCGCTAAGCGAGGCGCTCGCGATCGTGAAGAAATCTGGGCTCGATCCCGAGGTGCTCGCCGCCGCGCTCGAGCACAATGCCTGCCGCTCAGGCACGATCGAGTTGAAGTTGCCGAAGATGATGACCGGCGATTTCGAGCCACACTTTTCGGTGAAGCACATGTTCAAGGACGTGCAGCTCGGAGTTCACATGGCGCGCGAGGCGGGCGTCGAGAGTCCCGCTGCGACGGTCACTGCGGGCGTGCTCTACGGCGCGATGAATCACGGTTGGGCGGACCTCGATTTCGCGTCGATCTTCAAAATGTATGACACCGTGCTCGATGAGCGCGCGGCGCGGATCACTGTGCCAGAGCCGATTCCCGAGGAGCCAGGCGCGCTTGAGGTCGTTGCCGCCATTCCGCGCGAGGCCAAGGCCGCGATCGACGCCGCCGCGTCCGAAGAGCTGCCCGGCGGCACCGACCACGATGCGCACGGAGCGAAGCCTTTCAATCGCGTGAAGCGCTTCTTTTCCTCGGACCAATCATGAGCCGCGGCCTCGTCGCCGACGTCAGCGACCGCGTCCAGCTCGAACTCACCGGCGCGGACCGCGTGCGCTATTTGAATGGCCAAGTCACGAGCAACGTCACCCGTCTCGCCCCCGGGCAGACGCAACCCGCTTGCGTGACCACGGCGAAAGGCCGTCTCTGCGCGGAAGTTTTCATCACTGCGACTGCGGATGCGCTGCTCATCGACGCAGACGCCTCGCTCCGCGAATCACTCCCCGCGCGGCTCGAGCGCTACATTGTCGCCGACGACGTGATGCTCTCCGAGGCCGCGTCTGGCACGCGGCTCATCCATTTGATCGGTGGCGACAGCTCCGCGTTCGCGGACTTTCCGCTCGTCGCCGCGCGCCGTTTTGGCATCGACGGTTGGGATTTGCGAATTGCTCCCGATGAGCTTCCGCACAGCCTGCTGCAACTCATTGACGCCCATTTTACGCCACTCGATGAGCCTGCGCAGGAGACGCTCCGCATCGAGCGCGGAATCCCACGGTGGGGCAGCGAACTCGATGAAAACACACTTCCGCCCGAGGCCGGTCTCGACCGCACGCACGTCGATTTTCACAAGGGCTGCTACATTGGCCAGGAGGTAATCTCGCGCATCAAAAGCGTCGGGCACGTAAATCGCGAGCTCGTCGGTTTCGTCTCTCAAGGCGCGCCGCTCACGTCCGGGATGACGATCTTCTCGGACACCGCACCTGAGAAATCTGCGGGCACGATCACGAGCGCGGCGTGGAGTTTAGCCTTGGAGAAATCGATCGCGCTCGGATACCTCAAGCGCGGCACCGCGATGCACGGCCTCACAGCCCGATCCGCTACCGCCGACGCGCCCGTCATCGCGCAGGCCCTTCCATTTGTCTCATGAAAAAGCTCGTCATCCTCTTCGCCGCACTCCTCACCGCCAGCTCCGCGCTTCATGCGGACGATGTCGCGCTTATGAAAATCCGTGTGAACAAATCGAAGGAGCTGCTGCCCGTCGCGATCGAATTTTACGAAGGCGACACGCCCGCCCATGTCGCAAATTTCAAAAAGCTCGCGAGCAAAAAATTCTACAACGGCCTCGCATTCCACCGCGCATTTCCACACCTGCTCATGCAAACCGGGGACCCTATCAGCCGCAGCAGCAATCGCACGCGCGTCGGCATCGGCGGACCGGGCTACACATTGCCGCCGGAGATTCACCGCAAGAACATCAAGGGCGCAGTCGCTGCCGCGCGGCTGCCGGATAAAATCAACCCGTCACGCGTCTCGAACGGCAGCCAGTTCTACATCTGCCTCGCTCCGATGCCAGCGTACGACGGCCAATACACCGTCTTCGGCCACGTCCTCTACGGCCTCGACACGCTCGACACGCTCAGCACGCGCAGCGTCGATTCCAACGACAATCCGGTCGAGCGCATCGAGATTGACTCGGTTAAAATCATGCCGCGCGAGCAACTTCCGCCGCCGCCTGCGCCGCCCGTCCCCGGTGCGAAGCCGAAGGCGAAACGCTGGTGGCAGATTTTTTGACAAACCCTTTGCGCGCCCGGGAGGCCGCACGTATAAACCGGCCCCGCAAATTTCCCGGGTAGATACCGAAGTGGCCAAACGGGGTGGACTGTAAATCCACTGGCTTACGCCTTCGAAGGTTCGAATCCTTCTCTGCCCATTTGCGCGGGATTTCCACATTCGGTATGTGGCGCTTTTTTTTGGTGAAAAAATTGGGTCGCCGTGCAGGCGACGGTCTGGTTCCAATTTCTGGCTCCACCATGAACAAACGTACATTCCTCCTTCGCCTCGGTGCGCTCTTAACCCTCCCACTCATCGCCAGCGAAGCCTGTGCGCAGGCTGCTTCCCAAGCCGCTGGGAAAATTCGCGTGGCATGTATCGGCGACAGCATCACCTATGGCTCCGGCGTCGCACAACGCGAGGTGAACGCGTACCCCGCCGTCCTGCAGACGCTGCTCGGCGACGGCTACGAGGTGAAAAACTTCGGCGTCTCCGGCGCGACGCTACTGAAGGGCGGCGACAAGCCATATTGGAAGCAAAGCGCTTTCAAGGACGCCACGGAGTTCGCCCCGAATATCGTCATCATCAAGCTCGGCACCAACGACACGAAGCCGCAGAACTGGTCGCACAAATCGGAGTTTTCCGACGACCTCCGCGCGCTCGTCGATCACTTCGCGGGGCTTCCTGCGAAGCCGAAAATCTGGCTCTGCGTTCCCGCGCCAGTGCACAAGCTGAATTTCGGAATCAACGAACCCGCGCTCGATGAAGAGATTCCGATGATCCGGCAGGTCGCGGAGGAAAAGAAGACCGGCATCATCGATATCTTTGCCGCGCTGAAGCCCCATCCCGAGTTCTTTCACGACGGCATTCACCCCGATGCCGCCGGCGCGAAGGTGATGGCTGAGACGGTGAATCAAGCGATCAAGAAATAGGGCAGGCTACCAGTTGTCCGCGGCGGGTTTTTGGATTAACGAATGCGCCGCAGTTTCTGCCATACGTCTCTGAAACCATGAAGTTCCGCGCTCTCCTCATCGTTCTTTTTACCGTCACCGCCGTCGCCTGTTCGGCGCAAACGCAGGCCCCGGCAAAGACTGCGCCGCCAGTCCCGGGCAGTCCCGCGCCGGACGAACCCGCCGCTCCCGCACCGGCAGCGACGACCACACCGACCCCGGCACCGACCGGCGCATCTCAGCAAATTACGTTCAGTCAATGCCATGTCGATGGGCCTTACATCGCGATGACTTTCGACGACGGGCCGAGCAAGGAGAACACGCCGCGCCTTCTCGAGATGCTGAAAAAGCGCGGTATCAAGGCGACGTTTTTTTTGCTCGGCGAATGTGTCGCGCAGAATCCCGAGATCGCGAAACGCATCGTCGCGGAAGGGCATGAAATTGCGAATCACTCGTGGTCGCACCCGTCGCTCTCAAAGCTGGGCGAAGAGGGAATCACCAGCCAACTCCAGCGCACGCATGATTTGATCGAACAGACGACGGGCGTTTCGATGACGCTCATGCGCCCGCCGTACGGCGCGCTCACCACGAATCAGCGCGCGTGGGTAAACAAAAAATGGGGCTACAAAATCATCCTGTGGGATGTCGATCCGCTTGATTGGAAAGTGCGCAACGCGGCGCATGTGGAGAGCGAGATCGTGAAGCAAACTGTCGCCGGCTCGATCGTCCTCTCGCACGACATTCACAAAACCACGGTCGATGCGATGCCGGAGACACTCGATGCCCTCGCCGCGAAGGGGTTCAAATTTGTGACGGTGACCGAACTGCTCGCGATGAACCACGCCGCGCCGCCGGCCAAGCCGAAGGCGACGCCCGTGCCAAAATCCGCGCACAAGCCTGAGGCGGCGGTTACGAAAGCCGAGCCGCCTGCGGCGAAGCAACGGCCTGCCGTGCCTGTGAAGCCACTATAACGTAAGCAGAGTGGAGCCGACTGGGCTCACGCAAAAAATCGCGAGGCGGGGACGATCTCGCCAGGCTTGCAGATGCGCTCGACGAGCGTCTCCCAGCTTTCGTGGCCGCTCAGGATTTCGATTTCGACTCGAAGAAAATAGACCGGCAGTTCGAGGTTTTCGGCTTTGTGCGGGAAGCGGACGCTGTCCTTTTCAGTCGTCACGATCATGTCGAGGTCGCGTTGCACGCAGCGCGCGATGAACTCCTGCAACTCTTTCTCAGTGAAGCGGTGGTGGTCGGCGAATCGCTTCGTGATTTGCAGCTCCGCGCCCAGCCCGCGGAGTCCGTTTTCAAAGCTCTCGGGCTGCGCGATGCCGCTGATCGCGCCGATATACTTGCCGCTGAGAAAGTCGAGTGGCAGGCGCTCATCGGAGTATAGATTTTGCAAGTAGAGCGGTCGGTGCGTGCACTCGATGATCTCGGCGGTGCGGTTGAGTTTTCGGATGCGCTCGATCAGTGCGACATTCCCACCGACGATGCTTTTGGTGATGAAAATGTAACTCGCGCGACGCAGGTTCGACGGCGGCTCGCGGAGCGTCCCGCGTGGCAGCAGGAATTCGTTTCCAAAGGGTGCCTGCCGGTCGATGAGACAGATTTCGAGCCGGTGTTTGAGGTGCAAGTACTGCATCCCGTCATCGAGGATGAGCGTGTCCACGCCCATGCTGCGGATGGCGTGCAGCGCGCTTTTCACGCGATCCTTATCGACGAGGACGATGACATTTTTGAGGCTTCGAGCAAGCATGAATGGCTCATCGCCTGCAAACCGAGAATCAAGCAGCAGCCTTGATCCGTCGTGCACGATGCGCGGTTTTTTCCGCTCGAGCCCGAGCCATTTTCGCTGCATGCGGCGGAGCAGCGGCGGCTTCTTGCTTTTGTATCCCCGACTCAGAATTGCGACGTTGCGCCCGTGGTCTTTCAGTGTCCGCGCGAACTTTTCCACGACTGGCGTTTTGCCCGTGCCGCCGACCGTCAGATTTCCGATCGAGATGACGAGGCATCCGGGCGTGCGCTGGCGAAAAAAGCGATGTCGATAGAGCCAGAGCCGCGTTTGCACGATGCCGCGAAAAAGCCACGAGAGCGCCTGCAAAAACCACCGCAGCAGCGCGGCGCGTTTGCCGTATCGACGCTCCAAAATGACGTCGATCGCAAACTGCTCGAACGCTTCCAGCCACCGCCTCATGGGGAGATTAGAGCACCCCGGCTCCGGAGTTGTCTGCGGTTGTGATAATCGTTCGAGCGGGGTGTTCGGCCGCGGCTTTCATGGCGGCAGCGACTGCATCGGGAGAGTCGAGCGTGAGGCAGCAAATCGTCGAACCAGAACCGCTGAGGAAGCCACCGAGGGCACCGGCTTTTTCTCCTGCGGCGATGACGCGCGGGAGCATCGGGATGAGCGGTTCGCGGAATGGCTGGTGGAGAAAATCGGTGAAGCAGCCGCGCAGGAGTTCGTATTTTTGCAGGGCGAATGCGGCGGTGATTCGGCAGGCGTTGGCGCCGCTGGCTGCGGCGTCGCGATGAGCGATTTGGGCGGGGAGGACGGCGCGCGCAGCGGGCGTCGCGATTTCAAAATCGGGGATGAGGAGGACGAAATGCAACGCCGGTGAGACTTCGCATCGGAGCGCAGACGCGCCGGTTTTTGCGACGGTGAAGCCGCCGAATGCCGCAGGGGCGGCGTTGTCGGGGTGGCCCTCGAGTTGCGAGCAGAGCTCGAAAAGCCGCTCGCGGGTGAGGCCCGCGTTGCTGAGTTCGTTCAGGCCGTGGAGGATGCCGAGCCGGACGGTGACGCTGCTGCCAAGGCCGCGTGACTGCGGCACTTCGCCCTCGATTTTCCAATGAAACGCGAACGGCTGCGCGTGCGCCGCGGCGAAGAAACGTGCGGCGGCATCGGACGCCATGACGTGGCTCTGCGGTGGGCCGCCGCGGCTGATGGTGACTCGATTGTAGAGCTGCACGGCGACGCCGAGGCAGTCGTATCCCGGCCCGAGATTTGCGGACGTGCCGGGCACGCGGATCGTGATTTCATTCATGTTGACGAAGTCTCGCGACGGCCAGCGCGGGCGGTCAATCGCGTTCGGGGTTGCGCTTGCCGCTCAGAATTCCCAGCCTGTGGTCAGACCCAGCCACTGCACTCCGATGCGAACCGCGCTGTCTGAATACTCGCCCGCGGCCAGTTCGCTTTTCCCGATTTGCTGCGTTTTCGGCAGCGCCCACTGCCACGCGAGATCGACTGCGGCGCGGCCATTTTTGTAGCCGACGCCGGCGCTTAAGGTGTGCTCGGTGATCGCCGCGGTGAGTGGCGTGAGCGTCTCGCTCGGCACCGGATTCGTGGAGTAGGCATACCCGGCTCGCAAGGCCCAGTGAGCATCGAGCGCGTACTCGAGCCCGATGCGACCGACCCACTGATCTCGCCATTTGAGGGGGATGTCGTCGTCCAAGCGATCGCTGCCGACAAGTCCGTTGAGGTCGCGATCGTTTCCACTTTTGAGCCGCACTTTGAGCGTGTCGAACGAGTCCGCCAAATTCAGCCAATCGATCTGTGCGGCGACAGTGAGCTTCGGCGTCGCGTTCCAGACCGCGCCGACGCTGGCCTTTTGAGGAAAATGATTCGTCACCTCGGCATCGTAGTCCGCCGTCGAATCCGCTGCGCCGAGCCCGAGGCGCGCGAACTGCACCCCCGCATCCGCGGACGCGTGCCCAGTTGTGCGGATGCTTGCCTTCGTGGTGTAGCTCGCGCCGAGTGCGACTGTCTTTACCGGCTTCCACAGCAGCCCGACTTGCACATCCCAGCCGAAGCCTTCAGTGCGCAGATCGAGCAGCGTTTTCGCGGTGCGGAGCACCGGCTGGCTTTGAAAAATGTAAGGCGCCTCGAGCCGGTTGCGGTTGTAGAGCAGGCCGCCACTGACCCCGATTGAAAGCGCGTCGTTGATCTGCCAGCTCGTGCCGAGTGCCGCGCGGTAGAGCAAGACCTCCGAGCGATGCGTCTGCACGCCGTAGCTCGTGAGCCCGTCGGCTCCGCCCGGCGTGTCGCGGTATCGCCAATCCGCGCGCATCGCTGCCACGGGCTCGATGCCGAGCCCGAAGCGGAAGACGCCCGCGGGTACACTCACAGCGAGCGCCGGGAGTATGCCCGCGGCGTCCAGCTTCGCGTCGTCATTGGCCCGGTTATCGAAGCGTCCGCTGGCAAATCCCGCGAGACCGTGCAGTTCGAATGTGGAACGCTCAAGCTCGCTCAGTGCAGCCGGATTTGCCGAAAGCGCATCGAGCGGGCCTCGCGCCGCCGCGGTGTCGTTGCCACCGAGCGCCATGGAGCGGGCGCTGGCGCCGTCGCGATAGATGCCTGCGCTGAAAGCGGGTGCAGCCGAGGCGGCGAGAAAGCCGGCGAGGCTCAGTCTGAGGATGTAAATGTGGTACATCGCCGACAAACTCAGCACCGCGCGCACCAAACGGTATGGGTTCTCAAATCTTACACAAAAAACTGATTCTCGGAATTCGCGAGAACGGCTCGTGCTCTAGCTGTGACGCCACCCGCAATGCCCACCGCCACTGATTCCGAATACGACTCGCTGAAAGTCAGGCTCGCAGCCACGCAGGCCGAGCTTGCACTCTCGCACGCGGCGAGGAAATCCGCCGAGGAGGAGGCGCGCTCCCTCCGCGTCAGCGAGTCGTATTTTCGGAACCTCACGGAGTACGCGCTCGATCTCATCACCATCCTCGATGCGGACGGCACGATCCGCTTCGAGAGCCGTTCCGTGGAGAGCGGGCTCGGCTGGGAGCAGGAGGATTACGTGGGAAAAAACGCGTTCGAGTTCGTGCATCCCGAGGATGCGCCGCGCGTCATCCAGGCGTTCGTTATCGCGCTTCAGGCCAATGGCAGCACTCCGTTGTTGAGCTTTCGCTTCCGGCATAAAGACGGCACCTACCGCATCCTCGAGGGCCGTGGGAACAACCTGCTCGGTGACTCGGCGGTGCGCGGCATCGTCTTCAACTCGCGAGACGTGACCGAGCAGCGGCGGCTTCAGGAGCAGTTTCAACAGTCGCAAAAAGTGCAGGCCATCGGCCAGCTCACGGGCGGGGTGGCGCATGATTTTAACAACATTCTCACCGCAATCATCGGCTACAGCGAACTCGTCCTCGGCCGTCTGCCGGAGGGCGGGCAGCCGCACCGCGATGTGCAGGAAATTCTCAAAGCCGCGAATCGCGCCGCCGGCCTCACGCGGCAGCTTCTCGCCTTCAGTCGCAAGCAGGTGATGCTCCCGCGCGTGCTGAATCTCGGCACCGTCATCGCCGAGATGGATCACATGCTGCGGCGCCTCATTGGGCCGCAAATCGACCTCGTGACGGTGCCGAGCCCGGCGACAGGAAATGTGAAGGCCGACCTCGGGCAGATCGAGCAGGTGCTCTTGAACCTCGCCGTTAACGCCCGCGACGCGATGCCCGAGGGCGGCAGGCTGACCATCGAGACGCAATGCCTCACGATCGACGAGGTGTACGCCGAACTGCGCGACGAAGTGGAGCCGGGCGAGTATGTCATGCTCGCGATCACCGACTCCGGCACGGGCATGACGGAGGAAGTGCAGGCGCACTTGTTTGAGCCGTTCTTCACCACGAAGCCCCAGGGGGAGGGAACCGGGCTCGGGCTCGCGACGTGCCACGGCATTGTGAAGCAGAGCGGCGGACACATCGCGGTTTACAGCGAGTTGGGGAGGGGGACGACTTTCAGAGTCTATCTGCCGCGCGTGTCGGAGGAAGCGGCGCCGTACGAGCGCACCGAGTCCTCGCCGATCCTCCGCACGGGCAGTGGCACCGTGCTGCTTGTGGAGGACGAGCCGATGCTGCGCGAGCTCGGCGCGACCGTGCTGCTGGAACTCGGCTACCAAGTCCTCTCCGCGGAGAATGGCCGCGAGGCGCTCGCCCTCGTGCAGGCGAACCCCAACCTCCAAATCGACCTGTTGCTCACCGACGTCATCATGCCCGAGATGGGCGGCAAGGAACTCGTCTCGCATCTGCGCCCCCTCTCGCCGCACACCAAGATCATCTTCTGCTCCGGCTACACCGAGGACGCCATCTTCCACAGCGGCGGGCTCGAGGCGGACGTCTTTTTTCTGCAAAAGCCTTACACGCTGGCGGCCGTTGCGCAGAAAGTTCACGATGTCCTCCATAGCTGAACGCGCTGCGGCGCGTGCAGCCGCGCCATGGTCACCGTTCGCCCTCTCATCCTTGCATCGGCATCGCCACGCCGTCGGTGGCTGCTCGCCGGGCGCGGGTTCGAGTTCACGGTTGAGCCCGCGGACGTGACGGAGCTTGCCCCGGCGCACCTCACGCCGGGCGAGACGGTCCTCTTCAACGCCCGCCTCAAGGCCGACGCCGTCTCCGCGCTCCATCCCGGCGCGCTCGTGCTCGGCGTCGATACACTCGTCGCGTGTGATGCCGAGATCTTCGGGAAGCCGGCGGACATGCAGGAAGCCCTCTCCATGCTCCGGCGCCTGAACGGCCGGGCGCACGAAGTTTTCTCCGGCCTCTGGCTGCGCTGCCGGGAGAGCGAGCAGCGGGGCGCGGTGGAAATGACGCGCGTGCATTTCCACCACCTCGCCACGCCGCGGCTTCGCGCCTACCTCGCGCGCATCGGGCCGCTGGATAAAGCCGGCGCCTACGCCGCGCAGGACGACGACGGCGAGATGATCGAGCGCGTCGAGGGCTCGCTGAGCAACGTCATCGGCCTGCCCATGGAAGCCCTCGAGCCGCTCCTCGCCGAGTTCGGCCACCGCGGAGCGTCCCGAGCCATCTGAGCCATGCGCACCGAGGGCCAGATCGAAGTCGAGGGGAAGCAGCTCAAGGTCTCGAACCTCGACAAGGTCCTCTACCCGAAGGCCGGCTTCACCAAAGCCGCCGTCATCGACTACTTCATCCGCATCGCCCCCGTTCTCCTGCCGCACATCAAGAACCGCGCCCTCACCCTCAAGCGCTACCCCAACGGCGTGGACGGGCCGTTCTTCTACGAGAAGCGCTGCCCCCCGCACCGCCCGGCCTGGGTGAAAACCGCCGCCATCTGGAGCGCGAGCAACGAGGCGAACATCGACTTCTGCCTTGCCAACGACGTGCCCACCCTCGTCTGGGCCGCGAACCTCGCCGACCTCGAGCTGCACACCTCGCTCGCGGGCTCACGCACCCCGCTCAAGCCCCACTTCGTCGTCTTCGATCTCGACCCCGGGCCCCCGGCCACCATCGTCGAGTGCTGCCGCGTCGGCCTCTGGCTGCGGGACGCCTTCGCCGCGATGGGGCTCGAATGCTACCCGAAGACCTCCGGCTCGAAGGGCCTGCAACTTTACCTCCCCCTCCACACCGCCACGACCTTCGTGAAGACCAAAGCCTTTGCCCACACCATCGCGCAGCGCATCGAGCGCGAGCACCCCGACCTCGTCCTCTCCCGCATGGCGAAGAACCTGCGCGCCGGCAAAGTCTTCGTCGATTGGAGCCAGAACGACGACCACAAGACCACCGTCTGCGTCTATTCGCTGCGCGCAAAGGAGCGCCCGACCGTCTCCACGCCGTTGCGCTGGGAGGAGGTCGAGCATTGCTGGAAAAAGAAAGACCCCGCCCTTCTCGTCTTCGAGTCCGAGGCCGTGCTCGCCCGCGTGAAGAAGTTCGGCGACCTGTTCGCTCCCGTCTTGGAGGAAAAGCAGAAGCTCCCCGTGCTCTCCGACTAGCTGCGGGGGCCGGGCGGCTCAGTCCGCGAGGGGGGCGGTGAAGGGTAGGGCGTGGGCGGCGGCGACGGCCTGGCAGGTGATGTGGCCGGACATGACGTTGATGCCGCCGAGGAGGGCGGGCTGGCGGCGGCAGGCTTCTGCGAGGCCGTGGTCGGCGAGGAGTTCGATGTAGCGGTGGGTGACGTTCACGAGGCCCTGCGTGGCGGTGCGGGCGTAGGCGCCGGGCATGTTGGCGACGCAGTAGTGGGTGACTCCTTCCTCCACGAAGACCGGGTCGTGGTGCGTGGTGGGGCGGGTGGTCTCGGCGCAGCCGCCTTGATCGACTGCGATATCGACGAGGACGCTGCCGGGCCTCATGCAGCGGAGCATGGCGCGGGTGATGAGCTTGGGGGCTTTCGCGCCGGGGACGAGGACGGCTCCGATGAGAAGATCGACGCTGGGGAGGATTTCGCGGAGGTGGGACTCGTCGGAGTAGAGGGTGTGGGCGCCGTGGAGGGTGATGTCGAGGTAGCGCATCCGCTCGAGATCGACTTCGAGAATGGTGACGTCCGCGCCGAGGCCGGTGGCCATGCGGGCGGCGTTGACCCCTGCGACGCCTCCGCCGAGGACGACGACTTTGCCGGGGAGCACTCCGGGGACTCCGCCGAGGAGGGTGCCGCTGCCGCCGGCGTGCTTGGCGAGAAAGTAGCCGCCGACGATGACGGACATGCGCCCGGCGATTTCGCTCATGGGCTCGAGGAGGGGGAGGTGGCGGCCGACTTCGATGGTTTCGTAGGCGAGGGCGGTGACGCCGGAGGCGATGAGGGCTTCGGTGAGGGGGCGGTTGGCTGCGAGGTGGAGGTAGGTGAAGAGGAGCTGGCCTTTGCGCAGGAGGGGGTATTCGGAGGGCAGTGGCTCTTTGACTTTCACGACGAGGTCGCCGCGGGCGAAGAGTTCGGCATGGTCGGCGATGAGTTCGGCCCCGGCGGTGGCGTAATCGGCATCGGGGAAGCCGGAGCCGGCCCCGGCACCGGTCTCGACGAGGACGGTGTGGCCGCGCTGGATGAGGTGGTAGGCGCCGCCGGGGGTGAGGGAGACGCGGGATTCCTGTTCTTTGATTTCCCTGGGGATGGCGATGGTCATTGGGTGCGGGGTGGGTGTGAAGATCGTGCGCTGCGGCCTCTTTGTCCGTGGTGGGAGGGAGAATGTTCAAGTCTTCCTCGCAGCGCGGAGAGTGCTCCCTGCTCAAGGCTCGCAGGGGTGGGGGTCGAGGTTGTCAGGTATGGGGGTCGAGAGTAACAGGGATGATGGTCGGGGTTGTCAGGGATGGGGGTCGAGGTCGGCTGGGATGGGGGCTCGGAGGCGACGCACGTGGAGAATGGGGCTCGCTATTGGACAGGAACGTCGCACTTTCACCGCATGTCTGATCCGGATGTGCCGACGCCGCCCGCGAACCTCCCGGACCGCGAGGGGCTGCCGGCGATTTCTCCGGATCACATGGAGATGGAGCTGGGAGGGGTGATGGATGAGGTGGTGCCGGGGCGGGGATATGACATGCCGCCGATGGTGGGGATCGGGGGGTCGGCGGGGAGTATCGAGGCGCTGATAGAGTTTTTCGGGGGGATGCCGGTGGATACGGGGATGGTTTTTGTGGTGATCCTGCATCTGTCGCGGGAGCATGAGAGTACGCTGGCGGAGGTGCTGGGGAGGGCGACGAGGATGCCGGTGGTGCAGGCGAGGGATCGGCAACCGGTGGAGGCGAATCACGTGTATGTGATCCCGCCGGGGAAGCTGCTCTCGACGGTGGATGGGCATCTGAAGCTGACGCCGATGGAGCACACGCTGGGGCGGCGGGTGGTGGTGGATTTGTTTTTCAGGACGCTGGCGGATACTCATGGGCCGAATGCGACGGCGATCGTGCTGTCGGGGGCGGATGGGGATGGGGCGCTGGGGATTAAGAGGATCAAGGAGCGGGGCGGGCTGACGATCGCGCAGGATCCGGAGGAGGCGGTGCATGGGTCGATGCCGCTGTCGGCGATCGCGACGCGGATGGTGGACTGGGTATTACGGGTGGGTGAGATGCCGGGGCGACTGGTGGAGTATGTGCAGAGTGCGGGTCGGCTGAAGCTGCCGCCGGAGGAGGGGCCACAGCCGGCGGAGGCGCCGCGGACGGCAGCGGAGACGGCGGAGACGGCGTTGCGTGAGGTGCTGACTTTCCTGCGGGCGCGGACTGGGCGCGATTTTTCGTACTACAAGCGGGCGACGATCCTGCGGCGATTGGCGAGGCGGATGCAGGTGAATAGTGTGGTGGATGTGCCGGAGTATCTGGGGTTCCTGCGGACGCATCCGGGGGAGGCTGGGGCGCTGTTGCAGGATTTGCTGATCAGTGTGACGAATTTCTTCCGGGACCGGGAGGCGTTCGATGCGCTGGAGGGGCGGATGCCGGAGATCTTCGAGGGGAAGCGGATGGGGGATGCGGTGCGGGTGTGGACGGTGGCGTGCGCGACGGGGGAGGAGGCGTATTCGGTGGCGATGCTGCTGTGCGAGTACGCGGAGAAGCTGGAGAGCCCGCCGAGCATCCAGGTGTTTGCGACGGATTTGGATGAGGAGGTGATCGCGGCGGCGCGGGAGGGGATTTACCCGCTGACGATCGCGGCGGATGTGTCGGAGGAGCGGCTGCGGCGGTTTTTCATCAAGGAGCACCGGGGGTATCGGGTGCGGCGGGAGTTGCGGGAGATGGTGCTCTTTGCGCTGCACGATGTGCTGAAGGATTCGCCATTCTCGCGGGTGGATCTGCTGACGTGCCGGAATCTGCTGATCTATCTGACGCGGGAGGCGCAGCAGCGGGCGTTCGAGATCTTCCACTTTGCGCTGCGCGGGGAGGGACGGCTGTTCCTGGGAACGTCGGAGTCGATGGATGACGGGAGCGCGCTTTTCTCGGTGCTGGATAAGGTGCACCGGATCTTCGCGCGACGTGCGGTGGCGCGAGTGCCGCTGCCGCTGCCGGTGGGGGCGAGCGCGCTGCGGCGGGCGCTGGAGGCGCGCGGGACATCGGGGACGGGGCCGGTGGTGCATGGGGCGGCGTTCGCGCAGACGAGCCAGTCGGCGGCGGTGCGTGCGGCGGAGCTGGGAGGGGAGCACCGGGTGTCGTGGGAAGAGCTGCACTTCCGGCTGATCGAGAGGTTCGCGCCGCCGTCGCTGATCGTGGATCAGGATTACAATATCGTGCATGTGTCGGAGAATGCGGGGCGGTATCTGCGGTTCGCGGGGGGCGCGCCGAGCGTGAATCTGATGAAGGTGGTCAATCCGATGCTGCGGGTGGAGCTGCGGGCGGCGCTGTTCCGCGCGGCGCAGTCGAGCGCGCCGGTGGAGGTCTTCCGGGTGCCGGTGGAGGTGGAGGGGGAGCGGGAGGCGGTGGATATCCGGGTGTCGCCGGCGCAGGAGATCGCGCCGGATTACCTGCTGGTGGTCTTCACGGTGCGGGAGAAGCAGGGTGCCGGGGAGCCTCAGCAGAGTATGGAGGCAGAGCCGGCGGTGCGGAATCTGGAGCGGGAGATCGAGCAGGTGAAATCGCGCCTGCGGGACACGGTGGAGCAGTACGAGGCCTCGACAGAGGAGCTGAAGGCGAGCAATGAGGAGCTTCAGGCGATGAACGAAGAACTGCGCTCGGCGACGGAGGAGCTGGAGACGAGTCGGGAGGAGTTGCAGTCGATCAATGAGGAACTGACGACGGTGAATCAGGAGCTGAAGAGCAGCGTGGAGGAGCTGGCGCACTCGAACAGCGACCTGCACAACCTGATGGCCGCGACGGCGATTGGGACGATTTTCATGGATCGCCAGCTCCGCATCGCTCGCTACACGCCGCCCGCGGTTGCGCTTTTCAATCTGATCCCCGGGGACGTGGGACGACCGATCGCGGACCTGAAGCACCGGCTGGAATACCCGGGACTGACGGAGGACGTGGAGGAAGTGCTGAGGACGTTGATCCCGATCGAGCGGGAGGTGCACGATGCGGATGGGAGGTGGTTCATCGCGCGGCTGCTGCCCTACCGGACGACGCAGGATGTGATTGCCGGGGCGGTGCTGACCTTCGTGGATATCACAGCGCGCAAAGTGAGCGAAGCCGCGCTGGAGCAGAGCCGCGAGGAGCTGTGGGATGCGCTCCAGGATACAGAGAGAGCGCGCGCCGACGCGGAGACCGCCGGGTGCGCGAAGGATCACTTTCTCGCCGTGCTTTCGCACGAACTGCGGACGCCTCTGACACCGGTCGTGATGGCCGTGCAGATGCTCGCGCAACGCCACGACTTGCCCGCCGACGTGCCTTCCGCGCTGAAGATGATCGAGCGGAATATCCGGATCGAGGCGCACTTGATCGACGACCTGCTCGACGTGACCCGCATCTCACAAGGCAAGCTGGCAATCGCGCGTGCCGAGGTGGATCTGCACGAGGCGATCCGCACGGCTTTGGAAATTTCCATGCCGGATATCGATGCGAAGTCGCAGCAGCTCAGCGTCGCGCTCGATGCAACGGAGTACCGGCTCTCAGGGGACGAGCGGCGGCTGCAGCAGGTCGTGTGGAATGTGCTCAAGAACGCGTCCAAATTCAGCCCGGCGGGCGGCTCGATCCAGCTCCGCACGCGGAATGAAGGAGTGTCCATTGTCGTGGAGATCACGGACAGCGGCGTGGGGATGGAGGGGGATGTCGTGGAGAAAATCTTCAACCCATTCGAGCAGGCCGATGCGACGGTGGCGCGGGAGTTTGGCGGGCTTGGGCTCGGGCTCGCGATCTCCAAGGCGACCGTCGAGGCGCATGGCGGCAAGCTCGCTGCGAGGAGCCTCGGACGAGGAAAAGGCGCGACTTTCACCGCCACGCTCCCGCTGGATACGGGGAACGGTGCGGGCGAAGCCTGACACCGCAGTCAGACACCCGCCCCACGGCAGGCGCGCGCAAATTCTGCGACTCTATCTCATCCAATGAACACGCTGCCGACCGAGACGACCCCGCTAAGCATCTTCCTCGTGGAAAACCACGCCGACACGCTGAAATGGCTCACCATGTATCTGGAGCAAATGGGCCACACCGTCCGTTCCGCCACCACGCTGGGCGAGGCGGTGGAGGCGCTCCCGAAGGCCGATTGCGACGTCGTGCTGAGCGACATCGGCCTGCCCGATGGCGACGGGTGGGAGCTGCTCGAGCGCGCGAAGCTGCCGCATCCGGTTTTCTCCATCGCGATGAGCGGATACGGCACTGGCGCCGATCAGCTAACTAGCCGTGCCGCGGGATTCCGGCACCATTTGCTGAAGCCGTTCAATCTACGCGAGCTCGACAAACTCCTCGCGGCCGCCGCGGCGGAGCTTGCGCAATCCAAGTAAAACGGCGCACGCTTCTGGCTCGTCCCTCCGATGCCGTCCGCGCCCTCACTTCCCGACGAAAACGCCGCAATCCTGCGCAAACTGACCGCTGCGCTCGCGGAGGAGCGCGCCCGCTGCGAGCGGCTCGAGGGCGGTATCCGCGCCGCCGCCGAGCGTGAGCAGCAGCGCCTCGCGCAGGCACTTCACGACACGATCAGCCAGAGCCTCACCGGCATCCACCTCATGGCCGAAGTCCTCGCGCGCAAGCATGCCGCCACCGCTCCCGAAGCAGCCGCCGACCTCGCGGAGCTCAGCGAAATCATCCTTGGCAGCACGTTCGAACTGCACCGCCTCATCACCTCCCTCCGCCCTCCCCTGGAGCCGTGAGGCTGCGATAAGGCGCATTCGCGCGAGCCGATGAGCCTCCGTCTGGAAATGCTGCAAGTCGCGCGGGTTGCGCCGAAGCTGCTCGGCGAGTCGGCGGAGCTGGTGCGCGATTTTCTCGCGCGGCAAATCGGTGCGGATGGCGCGGGCCGCGACCGCGATGGGCGGCCCGATCTTTACTACACGATCTTCGCGCTCGCGGGGTTGCAGGCGATGCAGGCGGAGCTGCCGGTGGCGCGAGTGGAGACGTTTTTGTCGTCGTTCGGTGGAGGTGAAAATCTCGATTTCGTGCATCTCGGGGCGCTGGCTCGGTGCTGGGCGGCAGTCGGCGTGCCGATGCGGGGAGGGCTCGCGGATCAAGTGTTGGAGCGGATCGAGCGGCATCGCACGGCGGATGGCGGGTATGATGCGGATGTCGGCGAGCGGTTTGGAAATGCATACGCGTGCTTCGTGGCGCTCGGGGCGTATCAGGATTTGGGGCGCGAAATTCTCGAGCCGCTGCGGATGGTGCAGTGCTTGAAATTTCTCGAGACGCCAGATGGCGCGTGGGCGAATGCGCGCGGACTTTCCGCCGGCTCGACGAATGCGACCGCCGCCGCCGTGACGCTGCTGCGGCAGCTCGGCGTGCCGCTGAATCAGAGCGTCGCAGACTGGCTGCTGGCTCGCGCGCATCCGCAAGGCGGATTTCTCGCGATGCCATCTGCGCCTTTGCCAGACTTGCTTTCCACGGCGACGACGCTGCACGCGCTCTCTGGGATGCAGGTGGAAATCCCCGCACCGATGCGCGAGCGGTGCCTCGATTTCATCGACACGCTTTGGACGAACGAAGGCGGATTTCATGGCCACTGGGCGGACGACCACGTCGATGCAGAATACACATTTTACGGCCTGCTCGCGCTCGGACATCTCGCGCTTTAGGGTGTTGGCGTGAAGCAGCACATCATCCTCTACGACGGCGAATGCCCGATGTGCATTTTTCAGATGCGCGTGCTGAGCTGGCTGGATTGGTTCAACCAACTCGCGCTCGTGCCGCTCGCCGATCCGCGCGCGCAGACGCTGGCACCGGGGATCGAGCGTGAGGATTTGCAGGAGGCGATTCATTGCATCACGTGTGGCGGGAAGATCCATCGTGGCGCGCGGGCGATTCGCTTTGCGGGGATGCGGTTGCCGCTGCTGTTGCCGGTCGCGCTCGTATTTTGGGTGCCGGGCGTGATCCAAATCGCGGAGCTGATTTACAAATGGGTGAGCCGGAATCGGCTGCTGTTGAGCCGCGTTTTCGGATGCAAGGAAGCGTGCGCGATTTTGCCGAAACGGGCGCGCGAGCAGGATCGGGTGTGAGTGGGGCGGAGACTGATCGCGTCGCGCTGATTGCGGCTTTGGAGCAAGCGACGGCGGAACTGCTGTCGGCTCGGAATGCCGATGGGCACTGGCGCGGCGACCTGTCGTCGAGCGCGCTCTCGACCTCGACGGCGGTGGTGGCGCTGGCGGCGGTGGATGTGGAAAGTCACCGCGAGCGAGTGGCGCGCGGGCTGAGGTGGCTGGCGGAGAATGTGAATGCGGATGGCGGCTGGGGGGACACGGTTTGCAGCGGGAGCAATATCAGCACGACGGCGTTGTGCTGGGCGGCGTTTAGCGCGGCGGGGGCGGATGGGGATTTTGCGGAAGTGGTCGCCAGGGCGAAGCGGTGGCTGGAGGAAAGGTCGGGCGGTGATTTGGTCGCTGCGATCGAGGCGCGCTACGGAAAAGACCGCACATTTTCGGTGCCGATCGTGATGACGCTCGCGCTTGCGGGACGGCTAGGGGCGGGTGGTTGGCGGCGGGTGATCGGGTTGCCGTTCGAGTTGGCGGCGATGCCGCATCAGGTTTTCGGCGCGCTGCGCCTGCCGGTGGTGAGCTACGCGCTGCCGGCGCTGATCGCGATCGGGCAGGCGATTCATTTTCATGCGCCGACTCGGAACCCTCTTGCGCGCTTGATCCGCGGGCTGTGCCAGCGACGGACGCTACGTGTTCTGGAGCGCATCCAGCCGCCGAATGGCGGGTTTCTAGAGGCGACGCCGCTGACGAGTTTCGTGACGATGAGCCTTGCGTCGATGGGTCTGCGCGGGCATCGCGTGGTGACGCGCGGCGTAGGGTTTTTGGAGCGGTCGCAGCGCGAAGACGGGAGCTGGGCGATCGACACGGATCTTGCGACTTGGGTGAGCACGCTGGCGGTGAAAGCCTTGTCCCATCAGGATTCGTGGGCGGTGCCGGAGGCGCGACAGATTTTGCGCGAGTGGCTGCTCGGGCAGCAATATCGCGTCGAGCACGCCTACACGCACGCGGTGCCGGGAGGGTGGGCTTGGACGGATTTGCCAGGCGGCGTACCGGATGCGGACGACACGGCGGGCGCGCTCATTGCCCTGTTGAAATTCGGAGTCGTGGATAATGTCACGCGCGCGGCTGGGATCGCGGGCGTGGAGTGGCTGCTCGGGGTGCAAAATCGAGACGGCGGCATCCCGACATTCTGCCGCGGGTGGGGCGCGCTGCCTTTTGACCGCAGCAGCCCGGACCTGACGGCGCACGCGCTGCGGGCGTGGAGTTCGTGGCTGCCGCAGCTCCCGCAGGGGCTGCATCGGCGAGTGGTGCGGGCGATTTCACGGGGCATGAAGTTTCTCCTGAAGACGCAGCGGGCGGATGGCGCGTGGCTGCCGCTGTGGTTTGGAAACGAGCACGCGCCGGATGATGAGAATCTCACGTACGGCACTGCGAAGGTGCTCATCGCGCTGCGGGAACTCGATGAGAGTGGGTTTCGCATTCCGCGTGCGATGGACCGGGAAGCCGCTTCGTGGCTTGTTTCGGCGCAGGATGCGTCCGGCGGGTGGGGCGGGTTTGTGGGCGGACCGGTGTCTGTCGAGGAGACGGGTTTGGCGGTGGAGGCGCTGGCGGGTTTTCGCGCGGAGGCGGCGGATGCGGGAGCGTGCTGGCTTGCGGCGCGCGTGGCGGACGGGACTTGGATCGAGCCCGCGCCGATTGGCTTTTACTTTGCGAAGCTGTGGTATTTCGAGCGGCTGTATCCGCAGATTTTCACGGTCAGCGCGCTCGGGAAGTATCTCGCGCTGCGGGCCGGCGATGTCCTTGCGCCGCCCGTGTGATCAGCGCTGCGACATGCGCTGGAGGTCGGCCGCCAGGCGGTGAGCGAGGGCGATCATGTCGGCGGCTTCGGGCTCGGGGAGGAGCCAGTGACAATTTTCCTCCCAGACTTCCATCCATGCGGCGAAGTGCTCGGGGGCGAGGTGCAGGAAGATGTGGCGCCCGATGCCGCCGCCGTACTTTTCGGGGCCGCCGCTTTGCTCGCTCCAATAGTCGATGAGGCGCTCGAGGTGCGCTTTCCAGACGGGGACGTGTTCCTTGAAGATCGGCTCCAGCAGAGGGACGAAGCGAGCTTTGGCGTAGAACCATTTCACGAGTGTCGTGATGCCCGGGCGCCCGCCGAGGCGGTCGTAGAGGGTCGCGGCGTTGGGAAATGTGGGGATCTTTTCGGCGACGAGCGGGCGGTCGCGGTGCATGAGGCGGCGTCAGTTCAGGAACCAGATGCTGGCGTTCAGCGCGGTGGCGAAGGTGACCCAGGCGAGGTAAGGGACGAGGAGCCAGGCGGCGGCGCGGCTGACTTTTGTGAATGCGACGAAGGTGGCGAGGATCGTGATCCAGAGGAGGGCGATGTCGAGGAGCGCGAGGTCGGGGCGGTGTTCGCCGAAGAAGAGCGGGGTCCAGATCGCGTTGAGGATGAGCGAGACGATGTAGAGCGTGAGTCCGCCGCGCGACCCGGCGCGCCAGGCGAGCCAGGCGGCCACGGCCATCAGGATGTAGAGCGCGGTCCAGACGGGGCCAAAGATCCAGCCGGGCGGGTTCCACTCGGGCTTGTGCAGCGCCTCGAACCACGGGCCCATCTTCACGCGGATGGCGGTGAGCGGGGCGAGGAACGTGAGCAGCAGCCAGCCGATGAAACCGGGGAAAGAGGACGTGCTTTTCATAAAGGTGAAGTTCGTGCGGGTGGCTGTGTCCGCGGGTGCTTACTCTTTGAGCAGGGCTTTCGCAGCCGCCAGGGCTTGGGGGATTTTGCCGGGGTCTTTGCCTGCTCCCCGGGCGGCGTCGGGTTTGCCGCCGCCTTTGCCGCCGACGAGCGGGGCGATGGCTTGCATGATTTTCCCCGCGGAGAATTTGTCCGTGAATTGCGGGGATACCGTAACCATCAGCGCGACGGCTCCCGGCACGGCGCCGGCGAGGACGACGATGCCGTTGAACTGCGTGCGCAGCGCCTCGGCGATTGCGGCGAGCTCGTCGGCGGTGGCGCCGGGGACGGGCTCGAGGATCGCGGGGGCGGCGATCAGCTTCTGAATCTTTTCGGTCAGCGCGGCGGCGACGTGCGCGGCTTGTTTGCGGTGGAAAAGCGCGACCTGTTTTTCCAGCTCGTCCTGCCGGGTGAACATCGCGTCCACTTTCCTCTCCAGCTCGCCGACGGGCGTGCCGAGGCGGGCGGCGAGGGCGCGCAGGCGCTCGGCGTCGTGCTGCGACGCGTCGTAGGCGGCGCTCCCGGCCACGGCCTCGATGCGGCGCACGCCTGCTGCCACCGCCCCTTCGCTCACGATGCGAAAGCCGCCGATCTCCCCGGTGGCGCGCGTGTGCGTGCCGCCGCAGAGCTCCATCGAGAAGCCATCGAGCGCCCCCGGCGCGCCGCCGATCTGCACCACGCGCACGGTGTCGCCGTATTTGTCGCCGAAGAACTGCATCACATCCGCCCGGCTCTTCACCTCGGCGTAGGGCACTTCCTTCCCCGACACGGGCGCGTTGTCCTGGATGCGCTCGTTCACCATCCGCTCCACGGCGCGCACCTGCGCGGCGGTGAGCGCGGGCGAGTTAAAGTCGAACGTCAGCTTCTCCGGCCCCACGAAGCTCCCCTTCTGCGTCGCCTCCTTCCCCACGACCTCGTGCAGCGCCCAGTGCAGCAGATGCGTCACCGTGTGGTGCCGCTCGATCGCCAGCCGCCGTGTGCGATCCACGGCCAGCGTCACGGTCGCGCCGACCGCGGGCGCCTCGTCGCCCATCTGCGCCTCGATGAAGTGCAGCCAAGTCTTCCCGGCCTTCTGCGTCCCGGTCACCGTCCAGACCTGCCCGCCGCTGGCGAGCTCGCCCGTATCGCCGACCTGCCCGCCCATCTCGGCATAAAAAGTGGACTCCGGGACGATCACGGCGGTCTTCCCCTTCACGCCGATCACCTCCGCCACCTCGGCCTGCCCCTCCAGCCGGTCGTAGCCGACAAAGCGCGTCGGCTCCGTCGTCTCGATCTCGCTCAGCGCGATGACCTCCTTCTTCTGCGCCGCCCGCGCCCGCGCCCGCTGCTCGCCCATGAGTGTGTTGAATCCTTCCACGTCCACGGGTATCCCGCGCTCTCGTGCCATCAGCTCCGTCAGATCGAGGGGAAAGCCGTAGGTGTCGTAGAGGAGAAAGGCGGCTTTCCCTGATACAACTGGGCCGCGCGCGATCAGTGATGCTGCGCAAGCTAGAAGATGCGGCATCGCCTCCTCCAACTGTGCAGAGCTGACCTCTGGCAAAAGCTCTTCGTGCGCCAGTTGGTTTCGAACGTGGGAAACCGTGTGTTCCTCGCTCGAAAGGGTTTCCCGGAAGTTTGGCCGAATGGCGTTGCCAATGGAGAGCACGGCGGCCTGCAACGCATGCACTTTCATATCCTCAAGCTCCACGAGCATTACGTCTTTGAATTGGGCTTGCTGCACGATTTGGAAATTCGCAACCGCGTCGAAGAGCTCGATTCCACGATCCAGCGTCTTATTAAAGGCTTCTTCCTCGCGCTTGAGGACTTCTTCGATGTTTTTTTGGCGGGTGCGGAGCTCGGGGAAGGGGGCGCCCATGGTGCGGGCTAGGACGTCCACGAGCTTATAGAAGAACGGCTCGGTGAAGCCGAGGGTGCGGCCGTAGCGGACGGCGCGGCGCAGGATGCGGCGGAGGACGTAGTTGCGGTCGGTGTTGCCGGGGTTAATGCCGTCGGCGATGGCGAAGCTGAGGGTGCGGATGTGGTCGGCGATGACGCGGAAGGCGATGTCGAGGGCGATTTGCTCCGGCGTGGCGTAGCGGTCGTAGGGTCCGGCAAGGGGTTTGGCAGGAAGCGTGGTGGGCGATTCACCACTGGCGGGGAGGTCGGTGGCGATTTCGTGGGGGGCGAGGTTGATGGGGCCGGATTCGGGGATGACGCCGGGGATGGGGGAGGTGGGGGAGGCGAGGTCGGGGATGGGGTCGGGCTCGCCGAGGTCGTCGGAGGGGAGGACACTGGGTGCGGCGGGGGTGGCAGGGGCGGCGGCAGAGGCTTCGCCCGTCATTTTTGGAACGGCAAAGATTGATTCTTTGCCTTCAAAGACTGGTTCTTTGATTCCAACGGTGGAGTCATTGGCATCAGCGGTGGAGTCGCTGACATCAGCGGTGAAGTCTTTGACGCCAGCGATGGAGTCTCTGATGTCAGTGGTGGTGTCTCTGATGTCAGTGGTGGGGCGATCGCCGGCAATGGTGGCACCGCCGCCACCAGCGGTGGCGTCGCTGATGTCAGCGGTGGGGTGATCGCTGGCAAAGGTGGCACCGCTGCCACCAGCGGTGGCGGCTCTGCCTTCAGAGAATGGGATTTTGCCGACGCTGATTGGCTCATTTTGGAGGAAGCTGTCGACTCCGAAGGGGTTGGATTCGCCACGGGAGGCGGGCGCGGGAGCGACGGTGCTGCCGGGCAGGGTCGAGCGGTAGGTCTTGCCGCTCATCTTTTCGAGCTCGTCGAAGATGGGGCGGAAGATGTCGGTGTCGTAGTTCGAGATGCGGGCGTGCTCGAAGTCGGTGAAGTTTTTCGTGCCCTGGATGATGCTGGCGACGCGCTCGAAGCCCATGCCGGTATCGACGTGCTGGGAGGGGAGGGGGACGAAGGTGCCGTCGGGGTTGGCGTTGAACTGGATGAAGACGAGATTCCAGATCTCGATGCAGCGGGAGTCGCCCATATTGACGAGGCTGCCGCGGGTGTGGCCGGTGGGGGTGAGATCGACGTGGAGCTCGCTGCAGGGGCCGCAGGGGCCGGTGTCGCCCATCATCCAGAAGTTGTCCTTTTTGTTGCCATTCACGATGTGGATGGCGGGGTCGAGGCCTTGGGCTTCGAATTTTGCGGCCCAGAAATTCCAGGCGTCGGCGTCGAAGTCGGCGGGGTCGCCTTTGGCTTTGTCGGGGTTGTAAACGGTGGCGTAGAGGCGCTCGGGGGGGAAGTCCCAGACATCGACGATGAGCTCCCAGGCCCACTCGATGGCGTCCTTTTTGAAGTAGTCGCCAAAGCTCCAGTTCCCGAGCATCTCGAAGAAGGTGTGGTGGTAGGTGTCGAGGCCGACGTCGTCGAGGTCGTTGTGTTTGCCGCCGGCGCGGATGCACTTTTGCGTGTCGGCGGCGCGGCCCGGCGTGTAGGGGCACTGGGTTTTGCCGAGGAAGATGGGGACGAACTGGTTCATGCCGGCGTTCGTGAAGAGGAGATTCGGCGAGTCGGGCATGAGGCTCGCGCTGGGGACGAGGGTGTGATTTTTCTCGGCGAAGAAATCGAGGAAGGACTGGCGGAGCTGTGCGGCGGTCATGGGCGTATGGAAAAGGGAGGCGACGCTAGACGAGCGGCGCGAAAGGTAAAGCGCGGCCCGAAAAGAGGACTAGGAGAGGAGGGGGGAGTGTGTAGTCTCGGCCCGTGCAGGTGGGAGGAATTCAATATGATGATGCCAACAAATGCAGTGCTGGATGAAAAGCGGCGGCTGGATGCGTTGCGGAATTACCGCGTGCTGGATACGCCGCGGGAGCGGGCGCTGGATGATCTGACGACGCTGGCGGCGACGATCTGCGAGACGCCGATTGCGCTGATCTCGCTGGTGGATGAGAAGCGGCAGTGGTTCAAGGCGACGGTCGGGCTGGAGATCGCGGAGACCTCGCGGGAGCTGTCCTTTTGCGCGTATGCGCTGGAGGAGACGGAGATGATGATCGTGCCGGATGCGGCGTTGGATGCGCGCTTCGCGAGGAATGCGCTGGTGACGGGTGAGCCGCATATCCGCTTCTATGCGGGCGCGCCGCTGGTGAGCCCGGAGGGGGCGATGTTGGGGACGTTGTGCGTGATCGACCGTGAGCGGCGGGTGCTGACTTTTAGCCAGGTGCAGACGCTGCTGATTTTGGCCCGGCAGGTGATGACGCATCTGGACCTGGGGAGGCAACTGCTGGAGCTGAAGGCCAGCGAAGCGAACATGGCGGAAGGGCAGCGGATCGCGCATCTGGGGAGTTGGGTGCTGGACCTGACGGAGAAGGACGACCTCTACGCGAATGCGGTGCAATGGTCGGACGAGATGTATCGGATCGCGGGCTACGAGCCGGGAACGGTGAAGGTGAGCAATGAGTTTTTCTTTAGCCTGGTGCCACCGGAAGAACACCAGGCGATCCGGCAGGCGGTGGATGATACGGTGCGCGAGCGGCGCCCGTATTCGATCGTGCATCGGCTGATCCGGCCAGATGGCGAGATGCGTACGGTGCAAGAGACGGCCCAACTTTTCCTGGATGAGCGGACGGGCGAACTGCTGAGGATGGTGGGAACGGCGCACGACATCACGGGGCGGCAGCAGGCGGCGGAGGCGCTGCGGATGAGCGATGAGAAATACCACGGGCTCTTTGAGGGAACGCGGGACGCGATCATGACGATGGAGCCGCCGTCGTGGAAATTTGCCTCTGCGAATCCGGCTGCGGTGAAGATGTTCGGGGCAAAGAGCGAGGAGGAACTCATTACCTACGGGCCCGGGCTCCTGTCGCCCGCCTTCCAACCGGACGGACGCGCCTCGCAGGGGAGAATCAGGGAGATCATTGGGGAGGTGATGGCGGACAGCTCCGCTTTCTTTGAGTGGACCTACTGCCGGATCGACGGGGAGGAATTTCTCACTGACATGCTTTTGACGCACGTGGAGCAAGGGGGGGGGGGGATGATCCATGCCACGGTGCGCGACATCACCGAGCGGAAGCGCGCGGAGGCGAAGATCCGTGAGCAGGCGGCGCTGCTGGACGAGGCGCGCGATGCGATCTGCGTGAACGACCTCGATCAGCGTATCCTTTTTTGGAACAAGAGCGCCGAACGCCTCTACGGCTGGTCGGCGAGCGAGGCGCTCGGACAAGACGCCAACGAACTGCTCGGGCAGGGAGAGGTGGCGCTCGCCGCGCTGAAGACGCTCATTCAGCGGGATGAGTGGCGGGGCGAATTGGAACAGACGACCCGCGAGGGGCGGCAGCTCGTCGTCGAGAGCCGCTGGACGCTGATCCGCGAGGCGGACGGGGCACCCAAGTCGATCCTCGTCATCAACACGGACATCACGGAGAAGAAAGCGATGGAGGCGCAGTTCTTTCGCTCGCAGCGGATGGAGAGCATCGGGACGCTGGCCGGCGGCATCGCGCACGACCTGAACAACGCGCTCGGGCCGATCATCTTGTCGCTGGACCTGCTGAGGATGAAGTTTCCCGATCACGCCAGCCAAGAGTTGCTGGCGATCGTTGACGCCAGCGCGCAGCGCGGGGCAGACATGGTGCGGCAGGTCCTCTCCTTTGCCCGCGGAGTCGAAGGCCGACGGATGAATGTGCAGGTTAAGCACCTGATCCGCGAAATCGAAAAGACTGCGCACGACACTTTCCCGAAAAACATCCAAGTGCGGACGATCATCTCGCCCGACCTCTGGACGGTCCTGGGCGATCCCACACAACTCCACCAAGTGCTGCTCAATCTCTGCGTGAACGCGCGGGATGCGATGCCGCAGGGTGGTGCCCTCACTCTTTCCGCCGAAAACATCCTCTTCGACGCGCACTACGCGGGCCTGAGCTGGAATGCCGAAGCCCGGCCCGGCCCGTACGTTCTCATCCAAGTCGTGGACACCGGCACCGGGATGCCTCCGGAGACGATCGAGAAGATTTTTGATCCGTTTTTCACGACGAAGGACCTAGGCAAAGGCACCGGCCTGGGCCTCTCGACTTCCCTCGCCATCCTCAAGAGTCATGGCGGGTTCATCCGGGTTTATAGCGAGATGGAGAAAGGCACGAAGTTCTGCGCCTACCTCCCCGCCCAGACCGAGTCATCTCCAGAAGTCGCTGCGCAACTGGCCGCAGAAATGCCGCGGGGCAACGGAGAACTCATTCTCGTGGTGGATGATGAAGCCGCCGTGCGCCAGATCACGCAGCAGACGCTGGAGGCCTTCGGCTACTGCGTCGTCCTCGCCGCGGACGGCGCGGATGCCGTCGCGATTTATGCTCAGCAGGGGCCGGAGATCGCCGCAGTCCTCACGGATATGATGATGCCGATCATGGACGGCCCGGCGAGCATCCAGGTGCTGCGCCGGATGAATCCGGATGTGCAGATCATCGGCGTCAGCGGACTGGCCGTCAGCGTTGGCTCCGACGACGGCAACGTCGAGCGCGCGGCGAGCCTCGGGATCAAACATTTTCTACCGAAGCCCTACACGGCGGAGACTCTCCTGCAGGTCTTGAAACAGGTCCTCGAAACAAAGGTCTAACGTCCGCCTGAGAGTCAGCAGGCGCGCGCTAAAGAATGTTCTCGGTTGCGGATTACTAGGGTTCGCAAATACTCCTCTCTCCATGCCCGCTCCCTCTCTCGAATTACCGCGCCCGGTGCCGACGCAGAAATACCGTCAGCCAAAGAAGAATATCCCGCAGACGGTGGTGGAGCGGCAATTCATCCTGGCGAAGTGCCGGGAGTATGTGGCGGAGCACAAGCCGGTGCCGCCGCAGCCGCAGGCGGAGCTGAAAGTTCACGCGGATGTGCTGGTGGCGCAGCTCGGGCTGGACCCGATCTATCGGGATTTCGTGGGCGTGCTTTTAAATAATGAGATGTGGCGCGAGCAGCTCGCCGGGGTGCCTTTCGAGCGGAGGCTGCTGCTGCTGCCGAAGTGTCTGCGGGTGGAGAGCAAGTGCCCGGCGCCGTTCGATGAATTTGGCCTGCTGTGCAAGCAGTGTGGGCTGTGCTCGATCCAGGATTTGCAGGCGGAGGCGGAGCGGCTGGGGTATGCGGTGCTTGTGGCGGAAGGGTCGGCGATCGTGATGTCGCTGATCCAGACGGGGAAGATCGAGGCGATCGTGGGGGTGTCGTGCATCTCGGTGCTGGAGCGGGCTTTTCCCTACATGGAGGCGGCGGCGATCCCGGGCGTGGCGGTGCCGCTGCTGCAGGATGATTGCATCGATACGACGGTGGATCTGGACTGGATCTGGGATTACATCCACCTCACGAGCGACGATCAGACGCGGCGGATGGATCTGAGCGCGTCGCGGGACGAGGTGGACTTTTGGTTCACGCCACTGAATCTCGACGCGATCATGGGGCCGGCCGAGGGGGCGACGGAGAAGATCGGGCGCGAGTGGCTGTGCCGCGCGGGGAAGCGGTGGCGGCCGTTCCTGACGGTGTCGGCTTACCAGGCGCTGCGGGCCACGCCGGGGGCGCCGCTGCCGGAGGATATCCGCAAGGTGGCGGTGGCGGTGGAGTGTTTCCACAAGGCGTCGCTGATCCACGACGACATCGAGGACGGGGACGCGGCGCGCTATGGGGAAAAGACGCTGCACGAGGAGCACGGGGTGGCCGTCGCGCTGAATGTCGGCGACCTGCTCATCGGCGAAGGCTACCGGCTGCTGGCCTCGTGCCGCGCTACTGCGGAGCAGAAGACCGAGATGCTGCGCGTGGCGGCGGAGGGTCAGCGGGAGCTCTGCCGCGGGCAGGGCGCGGAGCTGGTCTGGGCGCGCAATCCCGCGCCGCTCACGTCGCTGGAGGTCATCGACATTTTCAAGAAGAAGACTGCGCCGGCATTCTCGGTGGCGCTGAAGCTCGGGGCGATTTACGCGGGGCAACTCGAAGACGTGGAGGAAGTCCTGAGCTCCTACAGCGAGGCGCTCGGCATCGCGTATCAAATCCGCGACGACCTCTCCGATCTCGGCGAGAGCGGCGAGACGAATGACATCGCCGGGCTCCGCCCGAGCCTCGTGCTGGCGACCGCCTACGAGCGCGCGGCCAATGAATCCCGCGGCACCGCCACGCTCGCGCCGACCCGCGAGCAGCAGCGCATCGCGCTGGAATCCCACTGGCGCCGCCTTTCCACAGCGACCCCCGCGGAGATCGAGACAATCTTCCTCGACCTCGCTGCCGACGAGCGCTGCCGCGATCTACTGGAGCGTTACAAGGAGGAGGCGATCCGCACGCTGCGCGACGTGGAAAATGCGAACCTCAAGGGGCTCCTGCGCCGCGTGATCGGGAAGATTTTCAACGACACGGAGATCAAGGGCTGGTGCAAGGAATTCGAGGAGAAGAACCTCGCCGCCCCGCTCAAGCTCGCCGCGCTGTAGCGCACACCGCCAGAGAGACCGGCTGGCACGAAAGCCTTTGCCGGATGGCGTCGGTCTGATTTATTTCCGCCCCCCATGCGTAAAATCACATTCGCCGCCATCGCCCTCGCAACCCTGTGCGCAAGCGGCTTCGCAGAGACCGTCATCTTGAAGAGCGGCGAGAAGATCGACGGCAAGATCACAGGTGAGACGGACACGGAGATCACGATGGACGTGAAGGTTTCCGCCGGCATCACCGACGTGCGCACGGTGCCGAAAAGCGACGTGGCGAAAGTCGAAAAGGAGCTGCTCGACGAAACCGCATGGCTGCCGCTGAAGGCGCTCGCGGTCGGTGCGAACTCGCTGCCGTCTGGCGCTTACGACACGAACATCAAGCTGCTGAAAGCATTCGTCGCGGTGTATCCCGAGAGCTCGCATGTGGCCGATGCGAAGAAGGCGCTCGCGGCTTTCGAGGAAGAGAAAAAGCGCGTCGATGACGGAGATGTGAAGCTCGCCGGTGCGTGGATTTCAAAGGAGGAAGTCGCGCGGGAAAAGTATCAGATCAACGCGACGCTGGCGTTCAACTACATGAAGGACCAGAGCACGCGCGGCGAGCTCGTGCCGGCGCTGATTACCTTCGACGCTATCGAGGCGAATTTTCCTGGCGCGCGGATTTTCCCCGATGCCGTCGATCTTGCCCGCCGCATTATCGCAGCACTCGGCACCGAGGTGAATCGGCGGCAGCAACTCCTCAAGACGGAACTCGCCGACCGCGAGGCAGGCCTAAAGATCGCCTCCGACGCGAACCGCGCGCAAATCCTCGCCGCCGTAAAATCTGAGAACGCATCCGCCGAAGCAGCGATCGCCGCCGCGCAGAAGCTGCAGCAGAAGTGGCCGCCATTCATCCCGCACTACGAGCAAAGCCTGACCTCGATCGCGCAGAAAATCCCCAGCGAAACGCAGCGCCTCGCCACGATCGAGGTTGGCAAAGAGCGCGAATCACTCAAGCTCACGGACGCGGCGAAGGAGTCCCTTTCCAAAAAAGAATACACCCAAGCCGAGGAATCGCTGAGCAAAGCGAAGGAACTCTGGGGCGCCAACGAACTTGCCACGCGCCTGCAAACCGAGGTCGGCGAAAAGAAATCGATCGCAGCCACGGCTCCCGCCGAGGTGCCCGCACCGATGCCGGAGGCCAAGCCCGAGTCGAAACCGATGGTCGCCGCAGCGACCGAAGAAGAGCCGATCCCGATGCAGTCCGAAGATGGCCGTCCATTTTTACTGACTATCGGCGGTGCGATCACCGTGGTGATTGTGCTGATCGCCATCGCCGCGGCGGTCACCGTGTATCGCAAGATCAAAGGCAAGGCCAACGACATCCTCGAATGAGCAACCGCAGCGCACACATCGACCGCAAAACGCACGAGACGAAGATAGCCGTCGAACTGGCGATCGACGGAAGCGGCGAGAGCACGATCGTGACGAAGATTCCGTTCTTCGACCACATGCTCACGCTCTTCGCGCGGCACAGCCTCGTCGATCTCGAGGTGCGCGCCGATGGCGACATCGAGGTCGATTTTCACCACACCGTCGAGGACACCGGCATCGCGCTCGGTCAGGCATTTGCCAGCGCGCTCGGCGACAAACGCGGCATCCGCCGCTACGGCCACGCATACGTCCCGATGGATGAGACGCTCGTCCGCGCAGTCATCGATTTCAGCGGACGCCCGTTCCTCGAATATCGCGCACCGCAAAGTGTCGGCGCGATCGGTGGTTTCCCGTTCCAGCTCGTGGAGGAATTTCTGCGCGGCTTCGCGGTCCACGCCGGCGTGAATTTGCACATCGAAATCCTCTACGGCCGCGACGCGCACCACATGGCCGAGGCCGTCTTCAAGGGCCTCGCAAAAGCCGTCGATGCCGCCTGCCAGCTAGATCCGCGGGTTGAGGGAGTGCCGAGCACGAAGGGGAGTTTATAGTTGAGCGATGAGAGTTGAGAGTGGCGGAATCGCGCCGCTCCGACTCTTAACTTTCCAAAATGATCGCCCTCATCGACTACGGCAGCGGCAATATCCGCAGTGTGCAGAACGCGCTACGGCATGAGGGCGCGGAGGTTGAACTCGTCTCCGATCCCGCGCGACTCGACTCGGCGGCTGCGGTCGTGCTGCCGGGGGTCGGCGCGTTTGGCGATTGCGTGAATGGCCTGCAAACACGCGGTCTGTGGGAGCCGATGAAGGAGTGGCTCGGCTCGGGCAAGCCGTTCCTCGGCATCTGCGTCGGATACCAGTTGCTCTTCGACGAGAGCGAGGAAACGCCGGGCATCCGCGGCTTCGGGCATTTCTCCGGGCGGGTGAAAAAGTTCGGCACTCCCGGACTCAAAATCCCACAGATCGGTTGGAACAATCTCGAACTCACACAGCCCGCCGATCCGCTCTGGCAAAGCCTTCCCAGAGATCCGTACGTTTATTTCGTCCACTCGTATTTCCCTGAGCCGGAGGACGATTCGATTGTCACCTCGCGCGCGACCTACGGTGAGACTTTCGCCGCCAGTGTGGCGCGCGGCAGCGTCTTCGCGGTGCAGTTTCACCCCGAAAAAAGCCAGGCCGTCGGGCTCGGAATACTGCGCAATTTCATCGCGCTCACGTGCTGATGCGGCGCGCGAATTAGCGTTACCCGCCGCACGATTTTCCTGAAAGTCGCGGGTTCCCTGACCATGATTCTCCTACCAGCAATCGATCTCATGTCCGGCGAAGTCGTGCGCCTGCGGCAGGGCAAAGCCGACCAGAAAACCGTCTATTCCAGCGACCCCTCGGCATTTGCGCGCCAGTGGGAAAGCGAGGGCGGCGACTACCTTCACATCGTCGATCTCGACGCTGCATTCAGTGGCGAGCAGCGCAATCTTGACTCCGTCCGCGCGATCACCGGCTCGATTAAAATCCCGTGTGAACTCGGGGGAGGAATGCGCGATGCAGCAGCAATCGAGCGCGCATTTTCCGCCGGCGTCTCGCGCGTCGTCATCGGCACACGTGCAGCGGAGTCGCTCGATTTTGTCAGTGAAATGGCGCGTGCTCACGGCAGCGAACGCATCGCCGTCGGCATCGATGCAAAGGACGGAATCGTCTCGGTCAAAGGCTGGACCGAGATGTCCAAGCTGCGCGCGCTCGACCTCGCGCGGCGTGCCGAGGATGCCGGCGCGGGCACGATCATTTACACCGACATCGCGACCGACGGGATGATGCAGGGGCCGAATTTTTCCGAGATGGAAAAGATGCTCGCGGCGTTGAAATGCCAGCTCATCGCGAGCGGCGGCGTCTCCACCGTGCAAGACGTGAAGCGGCTCGGCGAGATGCCGGGGCTCTACGGCTGCATCATCGGCAAGGCGCTCTACGACAAGGCCATCAGCCTTTCCGACCTCGTCGCGCTCCGTTAAAACACGTCTCACTCCACAACCATGCGCATCCTTTTTCTCGACTGCTCCTCCGGCATCAGCGGCGACATGACCGTCGGCGCGCTCTGCGATCTCGGCGTCAAACCGTCCACGCTCGAATGGGAGTTGGCGAAGCTCGACATCGGCGATTTCCACATGCACTTCGAACGCGAAAAGCGGAAGAGCGTGGAGGGGATCAAATTCGGAATCCACGAGGGCTCGACGCATGTGCATGAGGAGCATTCCCACGCGCATGAGGATGAGCATGAGCACACGCATGAGCACGCCGAGCACCAGCACGGCTCCGAATGCTGCCATTCGCACGCGCCCGAACACACGCATGCGGACGCGCACGGCGAAGAACATTCACACTCCCACGAGCACGAGCATTGCCACGATCACGACCACGCGCACGGTCGCAGCCACCGCGAAATCCGCGCCCTTATCGAGGCCAGCGAGCTCTCGCCTTTCGTAAAAAAGCACGCGCTCGGCATCTTCCAGCGCATCGCCGTGGCCGAGGGAAAAATCCACGGCCAGCCACCCGAGGACGTCGGTTTTCATGAAGTCGGCGCGCTCGATTCCATCGCCGATATCATCTGCGCGTGCGTCGGGATCGAGGCGCTCGGAGTCGAAAAAGTCTTCGTCTCCGCGTTGCACGAGGGCCACGGCACGATCGAGTGCGCGCACGGCACGTTCCCGATTCCCGCGCCCGCGACCCTTGAGATTTTGCGTGGCATCCCACTCGCGCAGATTGACGAGCCGCACGAGCTCATCACGCCGACCGGCGCCGCAATCGCGGCGGAATTCGCCGAGCGCTTCGGCCTCATGCCGCGCATGGCGATCGAGAAAATCGGATACGGCCTCGGTACGCGCGACCTCGCCTCGCGCCCAAATGTGCTGCGCGCCGTGCTCGGAGATCTCGCGGAGGAATAACGCGATGCCGGGCGGCTACGAGACCGACACCGTCACGAGGCTCGGCACGAATCTCGACGACCTCTCGCCGGAAATCCTCGGCGCGACGATGGAGAAGCTCTTCGCCGCGGGCGCGCTCGACGTCTGGTTCACGCCGATCCAGATGAAGAAAAATCGTCCAGGCGTGGAGGTGTCGGTGCTCTGCGAGGAGGAGCGCACGACGGATTTGGCGGATATCATTTTTCGCGAAACATCCGCGTTCGGCCTGCGCACCGAGCGCATTGTGCGGCTCAAGCTGGAGCGGCGTTTCGAGACGGTCTCCACGAAATTCGGCGCGGTGACAGTGAAGCTCGGAATTAAAGACGGAGCGGTCGTGCAGATTGCGCCGGAGTTCGAATCGTGCCGTGCGCGCAGCGCCGAGACTGGCACGCCCCTGCGCGAGATTTACGCCGCGGCGATGCGCGCGTTTGCCGCGAAGCATTCGAACGATTAAAAGCGCGCGATGAACAGCCAATGGGCAGGCCTTAAATCCGACGCGCGCGAGGCGCTCACGCAGCGAGACTACTCCGCAAAGTCACTGCCGGAGCGGCTCGGCAGCTCAGGCGTCGAGGTCGGCGAACTCGTCGCCGCCGGCCGTTCGCAGCTCATGGGCGCTTGGATTCCGGGCGTCGAGATTTTCGGCCGGCGCATTTTCCCACAGCGGCATCGCGGGTTTTTCGGTGAGTTCGCGCGGCAGGAGGATGGGCCGCTCGCGGCGATCGGATTCTGGCCGCGGCAGTGGGCGACGGCGCGGATGTTCGCCGGCACGGGAAAAGGTTTCCACATCCACCCCCCGCACATCCCTGAAGGCGAAACGCCCGAGAGTTGGTTCCGACGATTGTTCGCCGACGAGCCCGCGCAATTCTCGCTGCGCCAATACGATCGCGAACAGTGGGACGTCATGTTTTTCGTCCAAGGCTGCGTCGAGATGCTGCTCGTCGATGAGCGTGCAGGACTCGAACGGCGTGTCATGCGATTCATCATCGAAGGTGACGACCACCGCGGGCTTAACAACGCGGGAATCGTGATTCCCGCAGGCGTCGCCCATGCGCTGCGAGTCGAGGGCGCGACCGATGCGATCATGGTCTATGGCACCAGCACTGCATTCGAGCCCAACTTTGAGGGCCGTATCGCAGACTCGATCGAGTGCGCCCCGATGCCGCCGGAGTGGCAGCAATATCTCGATCGATCGCGCTGATGAATGAATCGCCACGCAGCGGGCGCCTCATCGTCGTCGAGGGCATCGACGGTGCGGGCAAAAGCACCATTATCCGGCGGCTTTCGGAGGAGTGCCGCGAGGGTCGAATCGCGTACGTCGTCAGCCGCGAGCCAACCTCCGGAAAATGGGGTGCGATGCTCCGGGAAACCGCACGCACCGGACGGCTCTCGCTCGAGATGGAACTCGAGCTTTTCCTTCAAGATCGTGCCGAGCATGTCCTCACGCTCATCGCCCCGGCTCTCGAGGCCGGAAAGATCGTGATCCTCGACCGCTACTACTTTTCCACCGCCGCGTATCAGGGTGCGCGCGGTGCCGATCCCGCGGCGATCCTCGCGGCGAATGAAGAATTCGCGCCCGCGCCCGACCTCGTGTTGCTGCTCGATATCGATCCCATTGCGGGCCGCGCCCGCATCGCCGGGCGAGGGGATGTGCCGGATGATTTCGAGCACGCCGATGCGCTGGCGAAAGTGCGCGCGATCTTTCTCTCGATCGAACGCCCCTTCATCGCGCGCATCGATGCCTCGCAGCCGCCGGAAACCGTCGAGCGCGAATGCCTCGCGCGCTTCCATCAGCTCCTTGAGTCGCCGCCTGAAGCGCGCCTTGATTCAGTTGCTCGTGATAGAAATTTGCTCTCATGAAGAGCGCTTCCGTCGCCGATCCTCGCAACGACTTCGCCTGCTTCTCGCGTTGCATTCCGCAGGGTGAAGAAGTTTCCATTACAGAGCGCGGCGAGGATTTCACCACGTTCTTTCCTGCCGCCGCGAAACTTCAGAAGAAAAGGAAGAGGATCGTCTGGCCGGACTTCGGCGCGCGAATCTCGCGGCTTGAGGATGATGCGCTCTTGATCGAGCGCAACTGCTCTCCGATCGGCACACGTACGCAATCAGCGCGCGCGCGTTTTTTACTTTCGACAAAATTCGATCACGTCTTGCGGAAGCGGAGGGGCTGGTAGCGCCGCTTTGAGCCATGCTGCTTTGGCGCGAAAAGATCCCCGATTCGTGGCTGCCGCAGGTGCGCGCGAATATGCCGGCGGTGCTGATCGATCATGCCTACCTCGAGCGCAAGGCGGCCAATGCGGCGCTGAATCTCGAGAAGTATGACGAACTACGCGATTACCTCGCCGAACTGAACGCCATTGCGATCGAAGAGCTGCAGCACTTCGGGCTCGTGCTCGACTTGCTGCGCGCGCGCGGGATCGATTTCGGCGGACCTCACCGGAGCCCGTGGATTTCCGGCATGATGGCGGAGGTGCGGCGCGGGCGGCGCGAGCAGGCGATCGATCACCTCGTCGTCTGTGCGCTCATCGAGGGGAGGAGCTGCGAAAAATTTCAGATCCTCGCGGCAGGCGTACGCGACCTCGATCCAGGACTCGCGGATTTTTACGCGAGCCTCGTCGAGAGCGAGGGGAATCACTACGCGGCGTACCTCATAATGGCGCGGCACATCGACCTGCCGGAGACAGAGCGGCGGCTCGATTACTTTCTCGATCTCGACGCACGCCTCATCCGCGAGCCGAATCCCCGCGCGATGCTGCACTGAAGCGGCTTTGAGGCCTATTGCCGCGAGTCGGCGAGCTCCGTATCGCGCGCGAGGTGGCGCGTGCCCCAGAGCCAGAAAATGCTCGCAACGACCATCATCGCGGAAACCGTCAGGAAACCGGCGTTCATGCTCCAGTGGCCGGCGATCCATCCGATGAGCGGAGGCGAAATCGCGTCTCCCAGCGCATGGATCGCGAGGATATTCAGCGCGAATGCGGTCGCGCGCGTGGCAGCGGGTGCGACGTTTGCGAGCGCGGTGTTCGAAGGGCCGGTGTTGAAGAAAAGGAAGAAGACCGCCAGGAAAATGAGGCCCCACGAAAGTGGGAATGGCGTCCACAGCATTGCCACCGTCGGCGGGAATGCGCAGAGGATGCCAATGCCAGAGACAAGGAAATATGAGCTGGGGAACCGTTTCCGCAGGCGATCTCCGGCCCATCCGCCCGCCAGCGTGCCGAGCAAACCGGCGACGACCGTCACAGCTCCGAACGTGAAATTCGCCTTCGCTAAAAGCTGGCTCCCAGCCGCCTCTCCCGCCGCTTTGTCCGTTGCCGTCGCTGTCACCGATTTCGCGGCCTCGATAGCCGCCGCATATTGTGGAAAATCGGCCGCGCGATTCTCCGAGATGTAGCTCGGAATCCAGAAAGCCATACCGCCGATTGCGAATGTCATCGCGGCCATCGCGGCGGTGTTCAGCACGTAGCTCGGGATGCGGAAAAGGGCGAGATAATCGTCGAGGCTCGCGCGCTTCACCGGCTGCGAAGCCTGTGCAGGAGATGATCTCCGTGGATCACGCATGAAAAAGCAGAGCGCCGTGAGCAGGAGCCCCGGCGGCACGACGAGGTAGAACGCCAGGCGCCAGCCCCACTTTGCCGCGACCGCTCCTCCGAGCACATATCCGAGTGCGCTGCCCACCGGGATCGCGAGGTAGAAGAGCGAAAGCATCCGCCCTCGGCGCTCCACCGGATACAAATCCGCGATGATCGTGGGCGCGGCTGGACCGTATCCCGCCTCGCCGACGCCGACGAAAAGCCGCGTTACCACCAGCACCGCGAAAGTCGCCGCGAGCCCGGTCCAGCCGCTCGCGAGGCTCCACAGCGCGACACTCGCTCCGATCAGCAGCCAGCGCGAGCATCGGTCGGCGAGCCATCCGAAGACCGGTGCCATCACCATGTAGCTCACCAAAAACGCCGTCGCCAGCGCGCCTGTTTTTCCCATCGCTGACGGGTCATCCGCGGCGAAAAACGAGCGCCGTAAATCCGGCTCGACCGCTGCGAGGATCATGCGGTCGATGTAGTTGAAAAGATTGATCGCCAGAAGCAGTGCCACCGCGCGACCTGCGCCGGGCGCGATAGCGATTTTTGACGGTGTTTCGTTCATGCGAGCGGAGAACTAGCGGGCATCGGCCTTTGCGGGAAATTGATTCTCCAAACGGCGGTCCGTAAAATTTCAATTTCGCGATTCGTTTCGCCCCTCCTAGCCTGCATCTCGTGTCCAGCAATCCCCAGCCTGCCCTTTCCGAGCGCTTCCTTCGTGGCCTCGGCGCCATCCTCGCCCGGCTCATCTACCGCGTTACCAGCCGGCATGCCGAGCGGCTTCCGGAGGGCGGATTTCTGCTGCTGCCAAATCACCTCACGTACGTCGATGCGCTCGTCCTCCAGCTCTCTTGCCCGCGCCCGATTCGCTTCGTCATCTGGGATGAAATCTACCGCCTCCCGCTGTTCAATCCCATCTTCCGCGCGGTCGGTGCGATCGCCATCTCGGCGCGTCACGCAAAGGACTCCATCCGTGATGCCGTCGAACTCATCGAACGCGGCGAAATCGTTTGTATTTTTCCCGAGGGCGAGCTCTCTCGCAGCGGCATCCTGCTGCGGCTGAAACGCGGTTACGAACTGATCGCGCGCGGCGCGGATTGCCCAGTCGTCCCCGTCTGGCTCGATCAGCTCTGGGGCTCCATCTTCTCGTTCGCGGGTGGGAAGTTCTTCTTCAAATGGCCGCGCCACCTGCGTTACCCGGTTACCATCGAATTCGGCGAACCCATTGCTCCTGCCGACGCCGGCATCGCCACGCTGCGCGCGCGGTTTCTCGAGCTCGGGGAGTCGTGTTTCCAACAGCGCTCCATCCTCCGCACGCATGTCGCCGAGGCGTGCGTGCGCGGCTTGAAGCGCGGCCAATTTCACACCGCGCTCATCGACGGTACCGACCACAGCACGCTCTCTCGTGGCACCCTGCTCGCAGCCGGCATCGCGCTCAGCCGAGTCGTCGCGCGGGATTGTGCGGGGCGGCGCGTCGCGATCGTCATTCCGCCGGGAAAAGGCGCGGTCATCGCGAATCTCGCGGTGATGCTTGCTGGCAAAGTCCCCGTAAATCTCAATTTCACCGCCGGTCGCAGTGCGGTCGAAGCCGCCATCCGTATCGCGGATATCCGCCACTGTATCACCGCCGGTATTGTGATGAAAAAGCTCGGAGATTTTCCGTGGCCGGATCACTGCATTCTTTTGGAAAAATCGATGCCCGCACTGAAACTGCGCATCGCCGCGTGGCGCGTCGCCGCCGCTATCACGCCCGCTGCCCTGCTTGCGCGCATCCTTGGCATCCCGCGCATTGGCGATCACGAGGAGGCGGTCATCCTTTTTACCAGCGGCAGCAGTGGCGACCCGAAAGGCGTCGTCCTCAGCCATCGCAATCTCCTCGGAAACGTCAGCCAATTCGCGCTGATGCTGAACCTCAGGCGGCGCGACGCCTTACTCGCGTGCTTGCCGTTTTTCCACAGCTTCGGGTCCACAGTCACACTCTGGTATCCGATCCTCGAAGGCATCCGCTCGGTTACGTATCCGAACCCACTCGACCTCGCGAAAAACGCTGACTTGATCGAGCGCTACGCCATCACGCTTTTCTGCACGACGCCCACTTTTCTCCGCGGCTATTTGAGAAAAACAGAGCCTGCAAAACTCCGCTCACTCGAACTCATCGTTACGGGTGCCGAGCGTCTGCCGGGCGAACTGGCGGACGTTTTTCGCGAGCGCTTTGGAAAGGAAGTGATGCAGGGATACGGGCTTACGGAGACCTCGCCGGTCGCCAGCGTGAATCTTCCCGAGCCTCCTGCCGGCGATGGTGAACAGGTGCAGCCGAGTTCTCGACGCGGCAGCGTCGGCAAGCTCGCGCCGGGAATCGCTGCGCGCATCTGCGATCCACAGAGCGATGCGCCACTGTCGCTGCACGAGAGCGGAATGCTGTGGCTGCGCGGGCCGAATATTTTCGAGGGATACCTCGACGATCCTGCCCGCACGGCGGAGGTGCTGCGCGATGGCTGGTTCAAAACCGGCGACCTTGGGCGGTTCGACGAGGACGGATTCTTGTTCATTGAGGGGCGGCTTTCACGCTTCTCGAAAATCGCGGGCGAGATGGTGCCGCACGAGACGGTCGAGAGCCGTATCGCCGAGCTTTTTGCGCTGCCGGAAGATGAGCGGCTGATAGCGATCACGAGCATTCCCGACACCGCGAAAGGCGAGGCGCTCGTGCTCCTCACTGCGCGGGACATCGATGCGGGAGAGCTGCGCGAAAAGCTGACCGGCGCGGGGTTGCCGAATCTGTGGGTGCCGAAAAAGGTGCTACGGATCGATACCGTGCCGGTGCTGGCGAGCGGGAAGCTGGATTTGAAAGCGTGCCAGCAACTCGCGGCGGAAGGCGCTGCGTGATGCGCTCGCGTCGCTGATTTTATGCGGCAACGGCGGTGCCGAGCGACTCGTGAAATGCGCCGTAAAATTCTTGCGCGCGGGAGAGGCCGCGGCGCATGAGCTGGCGAAGATGGATGACATCATCGAGCGCGACGACCATGTCCACGCTGTGCGCGAAGGCCTGCATCTCGTCGTTGGTCGTGAAGCTGGAGCCCAGGAGCACGAGAAACTGCTGGTGACGGTTCGCAGCGGGCGCGCTGATGGCTTCGGCGAGGAGCGGATTGGTCCTCGCATCGCTGCCGCCAAAGTGCTCGGCGATGATAACCGCGTGGTAGGTGTGCGTGCGCAGTTTGAGCAGGAGATCGTCGAGCGAGAAGCCGGTGTGGATTTTGTGGCCCACCTCGGAGAGATGCTCAGCGATGAGATTTTGGAGTTCCGGGACATCGACGCAGATGAGCGCGGTTTTGTCGCCGGGTTGGAAAATATCGAGTCGTGCGGATGCGGACATTTTTTCGTGAAGATCAGAATTTCAAACGGCTTGGGATCGACATGGGAGCAGGCGCCGCTGCGGGCGCGGCAATGTCAAGGCGCAGGCCGGTAGGTACGTCGTCTTTATCAAGACCCTGCTTTTTCTTCGCTGCGTCGAGAAAGCGCGTCATTCGCGATTTATTGGTGGCGTAACGCGTGGCGATTTCCTCGGTGATCTCGCCGGCCTCGTACGCGCGCCCGAGCGACTGGTCGAAGGTCGTCCACCCGAATGTCGCGTTCGATTCGATGATGTCGTAAAACGTGCGCCCTTCCGATTCGCCGAGCGCGATGGCTTCACGGACGCGCAGGTTCGTCCCCATGATTTCATTCATGAGCACGCGGCCTGGGCTGGAGGCGCGCGGCGCGAGTCGCTGGCTCACGATGAAACGCAGCACTTCGGCGAGGCGGATTCGGAGCTGCGGCTCCTCGTCGCGGTCGAACATGCCGAGGATGCGCGAGACGGACTGGCCTGCATTGACCGTGTGGATCGTGCTGAGAACGAGGTGGCCGGTTTCAGCGGCGGTGAGCGCGATTTCAACCGTCGCGCGGTCCCGCATTTCGCCGACGAGGATTATCTTCGGAGCCTGTCGCAGAGCCGACCGCAGGCCATTCGGGAAATCCTCGAAGTCGCTGCCGAGTTCGCGCTGATTGAAGGTGCTGCGCTTGTGCTGATGGATGAATTCGATCGGGTCCTCGAGCGTCACCACATGCACCGCCTGCGTGAGGTTGATCTCGTTCAGCATTGCGGAAAGAGTGGTTGTCTTGCCGCTGCCGGTCGCGCCGGTGACGAGGATGAGGCCATTTCGCTCCCGGCACATCTCCTTGAAAATCGGATGCAGCCCCAGTGCTTCGATCGTCGGCATTTCCGTCTGCATCCTCCGCATCACGATCGCAAAATTGCCGCGCTGCTTGAAGATGTTGACGCGGAAGCGAGCGCCCTCGCGGATGGCGTAGCTGCAATCGCAGGAACCGCGCGTTTCAAGTTCGTGGAGATTGCGGCGATTGTTCCCGATGATGTTCAGCGCGATCTTCTCGGTCTGGAATCGTGTCAGGGCCTTGATTCGCGGCGCAATGTCGGCATCGCGCAGCTCGCCGAAGGCCTCGACCTGGAAAGGCCGGCCAACGCAAAAGAGGAGATCGGAGATGCCGGGATGCGTTTCCAGCATCGCAGTGAGGACAGTGTCTAGCTCGGGGCGGCGCATGGCTTTTTAGTCCTCCCAATCGTCCGGCGGCGTTTTCAAAAACACGCGGAACTTTTTCTTATCGATCGCCTTCTCGTAAGCCTCCTCCGGCGCGATTTTTGCGGCACGCAGCAGATCCATGATCGAGTCGTCGAGCGGCTGATTCCCCTTCTTTTTTCCGACCTGCATCATGCCCGGAATCTGGTGTGTCTTACCCTCGCGGATGAGATTCGCGATTGGCGTGTCGCAGACGAGGACCTCGAGACCGGCGAGACGTCCAGGCTTGTCGATGCGCCGGAAGAGGTTCTGCGCGACGACGCCTTTCAGTGATTCGGAAAGGCTGGCGCGGATTTGGTTTTGCTGGTTCGCGGGAAAAACATCAATGACGCGGTCGATGGTTTTCGGAGCGCTCGGCGTGTGCAGCGTTCCAAAAACGAGATGGCCCGTCGCGGCGGCGGTGAGCGCGAGGTCGATCGTCTCGAGGTCGCGCATTTCTCCGACGAGGATGATGTCGGGATCTTCGCGCAATGCCCCGCGAAGCGCGCTGGCAAAGCCTTTGGTGTGCACGCCGACTTCGCGGTGATTCACCAGCGACTGCTGCGAGCGATGAACGAACTCGATCGGATCCTCGACGGTGATGATGTGATCTTTGCGATGCAGATTCGCGTAATCGACCATCGCCGCCAGCGTCGTGGATTTTCCCGAGCCGGTCGGCCCGGTCACGAGCACGAGTCCTTTTTTCAGCATGGCAAAACGCTTGAGAACCGGTGGCAGACCGAGGTCTTCCATCGTGAGCACTTTGCTCGGGATGAGCCGGAAGACGGCGCTGATGCCGGTGCGCTGATTGAAAAAATTCGCGCGGTAGCGGGCGAAGCCGGGATATTCGTAGCCGAAATCGACGTCGCCGGTTTCCTCGAAGATCTTGATCTTCTGCTCCGGTGCGATCTCATAAACGAGCGCCTTGAGGTCGTCATTTTCGAGCGCCGGCATGTCCACGCGGACGAGTTCGCCGTGAATCCGGAGCATCGGCGGATTGCCGGTGGAAAGATGAAGGTCAGAGGCGCTCTGCTCCTTCATGAACTTGAAAAACGAATCAATGCGGGCCATGCCGCGCTGTCGTAGCTAGCGGGATGCCACGGCGGGGACGGTTGAGAGTTTCGAGTTGAAAGTTGAGAGGTGGAACCTGCTCTTCAGGGGGATTTCCCTCTTTCGACCCTCACCTAACGACTCTCAACATTTGTCAAAGAACCCGCCGTTCGCCGGTTCTCTCGGAGCGCAGGGCGTCGAGCGTCGCGCGGATTTGAGAGAGGAGCTTATCCTGCGTGTATGGCTTTGGGAGGAAGCCGCGGAGACCTTTCGCGAGCATCCCGCGGAGCCGCTCCTGCTCGGTAAAACCGCTGCTGAGGACGACCGGGACGTTCGGATCGAGTTGGAGAAGTTCGTTGAAAACGTCGGAACCATCCATCACGGGCATCGTGAAATCGAGGATGACGAGCGCGATTTCGGAGCCGAGTCGGCGGTAAAGCTCGAGCGCGCGGAATCCATCCGGCGCGGTCAGCACGCGGTAGCCTTCGCCCGCGAGCATTTCGCCGACGAGGAGTGTGACGAGTTCCTCGTCATCGACGATCAAGACGAGCTCGCGCTCTCCATCGGGATTGAGGATGTTGAATTCGCCTCCACTGGGAATGGTAAAATCAGCGCTGAGTACGGCAGACGGTGCGGGTGGATCCGTGACTTGGTGAGCGAGACGTTCCGCTATTTCGGATGCCCGCTGGAGTCCGCTGCGGAGGAGCGTGATGTATTTCTCAGATTCCGCGGAGGGCGGGCAGAGCTTGAGCAGTTCGCTGCTCGAATTCGAGATGACTTGCAGGAAATTATTCAACTCGTTCGCAGTCGAGCGAAGCCATTGAATATCCTCATTTTTCGGCATTGGAGAACGACCGTAACCAGCTTGAGATCAGACGCTTTCGTCGCGACACGCCCACCAAACGCAGCCCAAGAAAGCGGAAATAATAAAGGAGAACATCCCCAGAGTCAGCATAAGTGCGCGCGGTAATGCTTCAAACACCTCGAATGCGTCAACACGATTCGTGCCGAATCGTCAGATTTTCACGTCGAAGAATTCCGCGAGCACCGTGCGATAGACTTCACGCTTCATTTCCGGCAGCCACGCGATTTGAAAATCGCCGGGACGAATCCACTGGAATGCCCGGAATTCCGGATGTTCGGTGGCAACATTGATCTCGGAATCTTCGCCGCGAAAATCGCACAGGAAGTAGATTTGCTCTTTGCCGTGGTATCCGCGTTTTGTGCGCCCGTCTCCGAATTCGTAGAAGAACGGCCCTTTGCGCAATACGACGCGATACGCGGTCAGCTGGACGCCAATCTCCTCGAGGATCTCGCGCCCGAGGGCTTCCTCATACGTCTCACCATCATCGACACTGCCCTGCGGAAATTGCCACGCCTGCGCTTCGTTCACGCGCTCACAGACGAGGATTTTACCGTGCACATTTCGCAGGATCGCCGCGACACTGGAGCGATACTTCATTTCGAGAAAAAAAGATGAATCGCAGGAACTATGCACTCTCCGCAGCCGCATTCGGCATTGCGCTTTTGATCCACTGCGTGGCGTTGTGGCAACCGGCACGGCAGGTCAGGCTTCATCAGCAGCATTTGCTTCGTTCGGTGGAAAATCGCGACTGGCCTCGTTTCGAGAGTTTCATCGACGATCACTATTCCGATCGCTGGGGACATGACAAAAGTTTTGTGACGAAAGAGTCGCGCGAAGTTTTCCGGCAATTCATTTGGGTGACGGTTCAGCAACGGGAGGATGTCATTTCGATGACGCCGGGCCTCGGAGCGGAGAGCGCACGGCTCGTGATTGCCGGGGCGGGAGGGCCGCTGGGGGAGGCAGTAAAGCAGCGGGTGAACGGGCTCGCCGGGCCATGCGAATTTCGCTGGAAAAAGGCGGGCTGGAAACCGTGGGAATGGAAGCTCGTGGAGTTCGATCAAGCGGAACTGGAAATCCCGGACGGCTTGTGGTGAGCACGCGGGCAGGGGAGTGCGAAGCGCGAGAGCTACAGCCTGCGGCGGCGGAGGCCGAGGAGCGCGGCGGCGGCGGAGAGGGCGAGGATGCCGCTTGCCGGCTCGGGGATGGCTCGCAGCGCGACGTCATTTCCGCCGGTGAATGAACCAGAGGTGTTGTCGGCGAAATAGCTGATGCGAAACTGCTGGGCACCGACGGTGAAGAGCGAATTGTCCGCCATGCCGTTGAAGGTGCCGGAGATCGCGTCGGTGCCGTCGTTGATGATGAGAAAAAAGAGGTCACCGCCTTGGATTCCGGTGCCGAGCGTGAGGGTGAGCTTCGCGCTGGAAAGGGAGACCGTGCCGGTATTCGCGAGGTCGCCGCCGGTGCCGACGATCACCTGATCGTAATCCACGCCCGGCAGCGGCGTGAGCGCGCCACCGTGGCTCAGGTCCATGGCGAGCGTGGAGAATTGCGTCGAGAGCGAGAGATTTCCACCTACCGAGAAGGTCCCCGTCGTATCGCCGGGCGAGAACGTCGAGCCAGGACTGAAGGCGAGCGCACCGCCGACACCGCCATTACCGCCGAGAGAGCCCGATGTGACACGTGTGATGGCCGTTGAGGTGCCGGGCCCATTGATCGTGAGTTTCCCGGAACCGGTCTTCGTGAGCGCGAAGTTGCCGGTGATTCCGCCTTGCAGGATGACTTCGGTCGTGACGTTTAGGATCGCCTGCCCATTCGGATTGTCGCCGAGATCGCCGGTGAAATCCGCGGGGCCGTTGAACTTCACTTTGTATCCGCTCGACTGGGTAAAGGTCAGCGTCTGGTTCTGCTGATTGCCGATCACCGTCGGCGATGGCACCGCCATGGCGAACGAGTTGAACTCCACCGTGTTGTTCACGTTCACACCGCTGGCGCGATTCACGTCGATGGTCGCGTCGCCGCTGAAGACCGAGACGTCGTTGTCATACACGAGCGTGCCATTGCTCGCCGTGCCATTGTCGCGGATGCGCAAAATCGCAGGGTTCACGTTCGCGGGGTCGCCGCCGTTTAGGTCGAGTTCCGCCGAGCCAAGCACGCTTCCGACGCCGGTGGTCGATTGTGCGACGACGATTTGCGCCGCGTCGATTTGGAGAATTCCCGAGAAGGTGTTCGTGTTATTGGTCAGGTTCAGTGAGCTGTTCGGGGTGCCGACCTGTGGATTGTTTCCACGCACCGTGAGCTTCCCCGAGCCGGTGAGCTTTCCGCTGATCGTCACTGGCAGCGAATTCGTCGGCACTGCGTAATCTTCAAGCGCAACCTTCGAGCTCGAGAGCACATCCACCTGCCCGGAAAAGACGGTGCTGGATGAATTGCGCGTGCCGAGTTCACCGCCGCGGAGGATGACGTGATTGGTAATCGTATTCGAGCCGCCGCCCGCGAGGAGACCGCCGCCGCGCACGGTGACTGTGCCAGAGCCGAGAGCATTAGCGACGCCCGCTCCGACCTCGACTGTGCCGCCGTAAATCACCCAGTCGGAGCTGAGCGTGCTCTGCGCGGCAGTCAGCCGAACCGCGCCGAAGCCGCTGACGTCGATCTCGCCACCACCATTCGGATTCGTGATGGAGTTCGCGCGCCCTATTGTGAGCGTCGCGTTGTTGCGCACCGCCAGCCCGCCGCCGTTGGGCGTCACCTCAATTGTCCGCGTTTTCGTCCCGGTATCATTGAAAGTTATGTCTCCGCTGGCGTGCGTGAACTCCAGCGTGGCACCGAATGGGTAGCTAAATGCTTGGTCTAAAATGATTTTCTGGTTCACCGCGCCCAGCGCTGTGTCGGTCTCCGCCTGCACGACGCCGCCTTGGATCTTAATTCCCCCGGTCGCGCTGCTCGACGCACCGGTCGCGAAGATGAGCGAGTTATCGCCCGTTTTTACCAACTGCCCCGCCCCCGAGATTCCGGTGATCGTGAAATCCGCGTCCGTCTGGATCGTCGCGGTACCGGCGAGCGCCACCGCACCGCCGAGCGTCTGCGGATTTTGCGTGATATTCAAGAGCGCCCCGCCGCTGATCGTCATCGCGCCCACCCCGAGCGCACCGTCCGCCTGCGACTCTACCGTGCCGCCGGTGATCGTCCGTGAGCTGAAGCTGTTCGGACTCGTGAGCACAAGAGTCCCACCGCCCGATTTCGTGAGCGCACCCGCGATCCTCCCAGCCCCGCCGATCTGGTAAGTGCCGGTCGAGTTGCTCACCACCAGCGCCGTCGTCGCCACGTTCGAGGGCACGGCGATGTTTGCAAAACTGCCCGTGGGATTCTGACTGAAAGTCACCGTGTCGTTCGTGCTGAACGCCGTGGGATTTCCACCGAGCAAAAAGTAATTCCCGCCCGCAGTGCTGAGCACCCCATCCGGCGCACCGCCGACCCCGTGGCTCGCGTTGTAGATGATGTTTCGCCCCGCGCCCGCTGCTGTGAACGAAAAATTGTCGATCGCCGTCTGCGCGTCAGGGCTCGGCGTCGCATCGTTCGTGTCCGCCCAGCGGAGGTAAAATGTGCCGTTGTTCGCGACCGGAGTGCCAAAGGTGTAGCTCACCGTCACCGTCTGCCGGTTCGCCGCCGCGTTTCCGTCGAGATCGCTCTGCGCCGCGAAGTAGGTCCTCGTCGGCTGGAGCGCGCCAGTGTTTGCGAAAGTCGAGGCGTTCGTGCTGACGTAGAGCAAATACCCGGAATCCGCCACCCCCGCCGAGTTGCCCGACCTCCACCACTCCGTGTCGTACGACACGCTGAAGCTGATTAGCGGCGCACCCGTCGTGTTCTTGATCGCCAGATCGATCACCGGATCGAACCCCGTGTTACCCGTCCCAAGCGCCCGGTCACTGATCGCATTCGTCCCCGCTTCGCCATTGTTGAAAAGCAGCGTCCCAGGACTCACGATCCCCACCGAGCCGGTGCTCACCGTCAGCGGGCCATTGCCGGTCTGAACAGGCGTCGTCGCGGCCTGGTCGTGCGCGATCGTCCCCACGAACCACGGGCTCGTCCCGTTGTCCGTCGCATTCCCCGTCAGCGTGCTCGTGCTCGTGCCGCCCGTGCCGAGCAGATCGAAATTCTCGAAGATCGACCCGCCGCTGTAGATCAGCGTCCCGGCGAAAAGCTGCGGCAGAGTTCCTGCAATTGCGCCCATCAGGATCGCCGCGCCTGCGAGGTGCTTGCGATACTGGCGCTTGTTCAGGAGATCGGAGAAAGTGGGGATCTTTTTCATAGAAGGACTGGCCCGATTGTAACTGAGCATGTCCCCGCGCGAATTCACGCTGAAATTGTTATCAAATCGCTTTCTTTCCACAGCTTCACTCATGCTTGCGCCGTGTTGCTTCGCCGGTTCGAATCGCTCCTTCACACACTTCAGCTCTACGGTGCCGCCGGCATCGTCGCCTTTGGTTGGGCCATGTGTGTGCTTTGCGGCTGGGACGCCCTCCCGTGGATGCCCCTCTGGTTCTGCTCCGCGCTCCTCGTTTACAACATCGACCGCCTCCGCCGCGACCCCGCCGATGCGCACAACACCCCCCTCCGCGCCGCCTCCGCCGAGCGCCTCCGCAGCGTCAGCAAAACTCTCGCCACCCTCGCCGCCCTCGTACTCATCGCGCTGCCGGTGTGGCGGCGTGACTGGCTCACGCTCGGGCTCGTGCTCGGCGGGGCGTTTGTGAGCGTCCAGTATTCCGTCCCGCTGCTCGGGTTGCGGTTAAAGGACGTGCCTTTCCTGAAGAGCTTCATCGCCCCGAGCATGGTCGCCGCCGCGGTCTTCGGGTTGCCTTGGCTTCATGCAGGTGGACGCCCCGGCGCTCTGCTGGCGGTGGTTTGGGCGTGGAGCTATCTGGAATTCAATATGATCCTCTGCGACCTCCGCGACATCGACGGCGACCGCCAGCACGGCGTCGCCAGCCTTCCCGTCCGGCTCGGCGTGAGCGGCACCCGCTGGGTGCTCTTCGGGCTCGTTATCGCTACTGTCATCGTGGCCGCGATCAACACGTACCTCACGTTGGGATCGACCCCCACGGAGCTTTGCCGCGGCACCACTTGGCTGCTCTTCTCCCTCCTCATTCCCACCCTCGCGCTGCGCCTCCTTTTCGCATCCTACCGCCCGCAGACAGAGCAATTCTACGAGCGATACGTGGAGGGCCTTCTCTTCCTCCCGGCCTTCGTCGTTGGTCTGACGTATGGCATGTTCTCCCTCACGGCTTTCACCCAATCTCACTAGCCCATGCACGACTCCTTCACCGCCTTCCTCACTGCCCTCGAGCGCGCGGGCGAGCTCATCCGCGTCTCGCAGCCTGTTGCCACGGAACTCGAGATCACCGAGTGGGCGGACCGCGAGATGAAGAGCGCCGGCGGCGGCAAGGCCCTGCTCTTCGAGAAGCCCACCGTCGCGGGCGTCGTGTCCCCTTTTCCTGTGGCCATCAATACCATGGGCTCGGAGCGGCGCATGGCCATCGCGCTCGGCCTCGGCTCGGTGCAGGAGCTCGCCGACCGAATGCAGCTTCTTTTGAAAGCCAAGCCTCCGACCGATTTGCGCTCGGCGTGGGACTTGGCGCTTCAGGGGCTCGGGCTGCTTCATGCGAAGCCGAAGCACGTCAAGACCGGGCCGTGCAAGGAGGTCGTCCACCTTTTCGGCGAAAATAGCGCGCCGAGCGCCGAATCCCCCACTCTCCTCGACCTGCCCATCCTCAAGTGCTGGCCGCAGGACGGCGGGCGCTTCATCACGCTTCCGGGCGTTCACACCCGCGACCCCGACACCGGCGAGCGCAATCTCGGCATGTACCGCATGCAAGTCCTCAGCCCACAGACCACCGGCATGCACTGGCAGGTCCACAAAGTCGGCGCCCGCCACGGCAAACGCTACTACGAGCGCGGCGAGCGCATGCCCGTCGCAGTCACCCTCGGCGGCGACCCCGCCTACACCTTCGCTGCCACCGCGCCCCTCCCCGACGGGCTCGATGAAATCCTCTTCGCCGGCTACATCCGCGGCAAAGGCGTCCCCCTCGTCCGCTGCGAGACCATCGACCTCGAAGTCCCCGCCGACGCCGACTTCGTCCTTGAGGGCTACGTCCAGCCCGACGAGACCGCCCCCGAGGGCCCCTTCGGCGACCACACCGGCTTCTACACGCCTGTCGATGACTACCCCGTCTTCCACCTCACCGCCATCACGCATCGCAAAGACGCCATCTACCCGGCCACCATCGTCGGCATCCCGCCCATGGAGGACTTCTACATCGGCGACGCCTCCCTGCGCATCCTCCTGCCCGTGTTTAAAATGACCTTCCCCGAGGTCATCGACATCGCCCTCCCGCCCGAAGGCGTCTTCCACAACCTCCTCTTCGTCTCCATCCGCAAACAATACCCCTGGCAGGCCTACAAAATCATGCACGGCCTCTGGGGCATGGGCCAGATGATGTTCACCAAATACATCATCGTCGTCGATGAGGACTGCGACGTGCGCGACACCAGCGCCGTCCTCTTCCGCCTCTGCGCCAACACCGATCCGCAGCGCGACAGCACCTTCATCAAGAACCCCACTGACGCCCTCGACCACGCGCAGACCACCGCGTGCATGGGCAGCCACATGGGCATCGACGCCACCCGCAAGCTGCCGGGAGAAGGTCACACCCGTCCCTGGCCCGAGCTTCTCAAGATGGACCCGGTCATCAAGGCCCGCATCGACGGCCTTCGCGGCTCCTGATCTTTGGAAAAGTCGCGCCAGCGAGCCACTCGCCCGCATCGCTCATTTTACCAGCCTTCGCGGTTGATTTCCCAAAATTCGCCCGATACAATCCGCGCCCATGAAACTGGTGCGCTGGAGGCGCTTCACTTGGGAACTCTCGAAGCTCCCGCCGCTCGATAACCCGCTCCCGGGTCGATACCACGTCCGCACCGCTGAGCGCGCGGAGGAACGCGCCGTTTCCAATGTCATCCTCACCGCCTTCGCGCTCGACTCCGCTTGGAGCGATGCGCTCAAGAGCTTCAGCCAGCCTCTCCAGTCGCAGATCGAGGCCGCATTTTCTCGTGAAGATTCGGACGTCGTCGTCATCTGCCACGGCCAACGGATCATCGCCGCATCGGCCCTCGCGACCGGCACTGACGCGCCGAACAACCTGCTCTCCGGCCCCTGTGTCTCGATGGAATATCAGAACCGCGGGCTCGGCACCGCGCTTCTCTGGCACTCGCTCACGCATCTTTGCAACAGCGGCCTCTCCCGCGCTGCAGGTGTCGTGAAAGACAACGTCATCGCCGGCAAATTCCTCTACCAGAAATTCAACTCCACGAGCGCCGACTGCGAACTCGCCGACGCTTTTCTGCCCGTGCTGACGCGCGCATGAGCGACTCCTTCCGCGGATACGACGTCGGCGACTTCTACGACGAAATGTTCGCGGCTCCAGGCAGCCCGCGCCCCCATTACCGCAACCTTCTCCGGCGCTTCGAGGAACTCACCGACGCCGAGCTCGCGCGCAAGCACCGTCTCGCGTCGCAGACATTCCTGAACCAGGGAATTACCTTCACCGTCTATAACGACAACCAAGGTACCGAGCGCATTTTTCCCTTCGACCCCATCCCGCGTATCATCCCGCGGCACGAGTGGGACCACGTCGAGCGCGGCCTCACCCAGCGCATCGTCGCGCTGAATCTTTTCCTCCACGACCTCTACCACGAGCAGCGCATCGTAAAGGAAGGCATCGTCCCGCGCGAAGTCATCGAGAGTGCCAAACACTTTCGCCCCGAATTCATGGGCGTCGATGTGCCAAAGGACATCTACATCCACATCTGCGGCAGCGACCTTATCCGCGACCGCGACGGGCAATATCTCGTGCTCGAGGACAACGGCCGCTGCCCCTCAGGCGTCAGCTACGTCCTCGCAAATCGCCAGGTCATGAAGCGCGTCTTTCCACGCCTTTTCAGCCAGCACAAAGTCCTCCCCGTCGATCACTACGGCCAGGAACTCAAGAACCTCCTCAACTTCGTCGCCCCGAAAAACTGCCCCGACCCGGCCCATCCCACCGTCGTCCTCCTCACCCCGGGCATCTACAATTCAGCCTACTTCGAGCATTCCTTCCTCGCCGGCGCCATGGGTATCGAGATCGTTGTCGGCCAAGACCTCATCGTGAAAGACCGCGTCGTCTTCATGAAAACCACGAAGGGCCTCAAGCGCGTCGATGTCATCTACCGCCGCATCGACGACGACTTCCTCGACCCCACCGTCTTCCGCCCCGACTCCTGCCTGGGCGTCCCCGGCCTCATCGACGCCTACCGCGCGGGCAACGTGAACCTCGCCAACGCCGTCGGCACCGGGGTCGCCGACGACAAAGTCACCTACTACTTCGTCCCGGCCATGATCCGCTTTTACCTCGGCGAAGAGCCCATCCTACCAAACGTCGAGACCTACCTCACCATGTTTGAAAAGGACCGCCAATACGTCCTCGATCACATCCCGGAGCTCGTCATCAAAAGCGCGAACGAAAGCGGCGGCTACGGAATGCTCATCGGCCCACACGCCACAAAAGAAGAGCACGAGAAATTCCGCCAGGCCATTATCGCCGACCCGCGCAACTACGTCGCTCAGCCCACCATCTCCCTCTCCCGCAGCCCAAGCTGCTGCGACGGTGGCACCATCGAGGGCCGCCATATCGACCTGCGCCCCTACATCCTCTACGGCGAGAAAATCACCATCATCCCTGGCGGCCTCACCCGTGTGGCATTGAAAAAAGGCTCCCTCGTCGTCAACAGCTCCCAAGGCGGCGGCAGCAAAGACTCTTGGGTCGTCGAAGACGAAGCCTGACCGCCATGTTGAGCCGCGTCGCCGACTCCCTTTACTGGCTCGCCCGATACGTCGAGCGCGCGGAAAACAACGCCCGCATCCTCGACGTCAACCTCCAGGTCACCCTCGACTCCGAGCACGGCGGCGACCGCGACCAGAGCCTCGACTGGCAGCCAATCCTCGCCTCGCTCGAAGACAACGAAGCCTTCAAAAAGCACCACACCGTCGTCAACGCCGAGAACGTCTGCGACTTCGTCACCTTCTCCCCTGAGAACCCCAACTCCATCCTCTCCTGCGTTGCCCGCGCGCGGGAAAACGCCCGCACCGTCCGCGAATACATCTCCACCGAAATGTGGGAGCGCATCAACGCCCTCTACCTCTGGCTGAATCTCCCCGACGCCCGCCAGCTCGCCACCGGCAGTGCTATCGACCTCTACCGTCAAATCGTTGATCGCACCCACGGCATCCACGGCAGCACCGACGCCACGCTCACCCAGAACGAAGGCTGGCACTTCATCCAGACCGGCAAATACCTCGAGCGCGCCGACTCCGCCTCCCGCATCCTGGATTTGAAATATCACATCCTCCTGCCCCACGGAGAGCGCGTCGGCGGCACCGTCGATACCGTCCAGTGGCAGGCCGTCTTGAAAAGTTGCAGCGCCTTCGAGGCCTACCGCAAACTCCACCCCGGCCAAGTGACCCCCTGGAGCGTCGCCGAATTCATCATCCTCCACGACAAATTCCCCCGTGCGATCCGCTTCTGCGTCGATCGGCTCGATGAAGCCCTCCATTGCATCAGCGGCTGCGACCGCGCCCATTTTTCCAATGACACCGAGCGCCTCTCCGGCCGGCTCCTCTCCGACCTGCACTACACCGTCATCGACGACGTCTTCCGCTGCGGCCTCCACCAGTATCTCGACAGCATCCAGAACCGGCTGAACGAAATCGCCGCCGCCCTCCTCGAGCAATACTGCGCCTGGCGCGAGCCCGAGCCCGTCACCGAGCCCGCCTAGCACGGCGCCCCTTTCTGCCCTCATCTTTCTTCTCGGGAAGATCACCTCTCTCTCCGGAACGCGGGCACGAGAGCCTGATTTGCTGCAATTTTCACCCCAATCCAACCCCGTATGAAATCCTCTCTGATCCTTGCGTCGTTTGTTTTTGCCCGGTTGCTCTCCGCCGATGAGTCGGCGGCGCCAATGCCGGGGAAGGGGCTCGCCGAGCATGATTTTCTCTACGCGGGCGAGGCGAAGGAGCGCAAAGTTTTCATGGTGCGCGGGGGGAAGGCGGCGCTGATTTACGACGATCCGAGCGGGAAAGGGGAGATCAGCGATGCCGTGCGGCTCTCAAATGGCACGATCCTACTGGCGCACCAATACGCGGTGAAGCTCGTGAACGCCGACGGAAAGGTCCTGTGGAATCTCGATGCGCCCGCGGGGACGGAGATCCACACGGCCATGCCAATCGGGCTGGATCACGTGCTTTTCGTGCAAAATGGCGCGCCCGCGATGGCGAAGGTCGTGAACATCCGCACGGGGGAGATGCAGCTCGAATTCGAGCTGCCGGTGAAGAATGCGAAGAGCACGCACGGGCAATTCCGCCACGCCCGACTGACTGCCGACGGGCGGCTCCTCGTGGCTCACATGGACATGGGGAAAGTCTGCGAATACGACGCGGCGGGGCACGAGTTGTGGACATTCGCCGCACCGGGAGTCTGGGGCGCGAATCCGCTCGAGAACGGCAATGTGCTCATCACCAGCAGAAGCGGGGTGCAGGAGGTGAACCGTGCCGGGGAGGTCGTCTGGAGCTGGTCGCCGACCGATGCGCCGGAGCTGAAAATGACGAGCCTCCAGCTCGCGTGGCGCCTGCCGAATGGCAATACGCTCGTCAATAGCTGGGTGAACTCGTGGAGCAAACCCGACCCCGCCACGCCGCGCGAAGCGGCGACACAGGCCGCGGAGTTTCGCCCGGACAAGACCGTCGCGTGGGTCCTGCGCTCATGGAGCGATCCCGACCTCGGCCCCTCCACGACGATTCAGGCCCTCGACGAGCCCACCGCCCCGGAGGCGGTGAGCTTTGGCGGAATCAAGTAGCCGGCCCGCGCCTGGCTATTTCGCTGCTTCGAGCGGGTGAATCTTGATATTGCGGAAGGAGACTTGGCCGTGGTCGCCCTGGAGGGCGATGAAGCCTTTAGGGGCTTTCGCAAAGCCGGACATCTTTGCGAATTTGCTCTTGGCGACGCGCTCGTTGAAGTCGTCGCTGCCGAGGACGTAGTCGAAGTATTTCACGCCGTTGATGACGTGCTCGCATTTCTCGGGGCTGAGGACGAGGCGGATGTGGTTCCACTGTCCGGCAGGCTTGGTGGCGTCGAGGGGCTTCTCGGTCTTCGGGTCGATAGGCGGCTGGTAGAGGGCGTAGAGCCAGCCGCAGCGCTGCGGGTCTCCCGCTTTCGCGTTGTCCTCGAGCTGGAATTCGGGGCCGGTGGCCCACGCCGCGCCGCCGTCGTCCGTCACGCGATACATGAGGCCGCTGTTGCCGCCCTCGGAGATGTTGTAGTCGAACTCGAGCTCGAACCACGCGAACTGGTCGGCGGTGACGATATCGCCCGCGTCGTGCGGATCGACGCAGGTGAGGGAGCCATCCTTGATCTGCCAGCCGGGGCGGACGCCTTCCTTCTTGAAATTGTGCCAGCCTGCGAAGCTGGTGCCGTCGAAAAGGAGCTTCCAGCCGGCGGCTTTCTCGGCGGCGGTGAGGGTATTGGCGGGCGCTTCGGCGGTGTCGGCGGCGTTGGCGAAGATCGCGGTGAATGCGAGGGTGGTGGTGCAGAGGAGGAGTGGGATTTTCATGGGCAGGGGCGAGACGGTGCCAAAGCGCGCGTGTGCTGGCGAGCGTTGTGATTTTACAAAAAAGCAGCGTGACGAATGCTGCCGCGTGCGCGCTAAATCCCGCGCATGAACTCCCTCCGACTCGCCGCTCTCGCCGCCGCGCTGTGCCTAACTCGCTCCACTTTCGCCGAAGAACCCATGCTGCCCGGCATCGGCGCGGCGATGCAGGAGATGGTGTCGAAGAACGAGGTCACGGGCGCGGTGACGATGGTGGTGACGGAGGACAAGGTGCTGCATTTGCAATGCACGGGCTTTGCCGATTTGGCCTCGAAAGCGCCGATGACTCCGGGGACGATTTTCTGGATCGCGTCGATGTCGAAGCCGATCACGGCCACGGCGATCCTGATGCTGCAGGACGAGGGAAAGGTGAATGTGGCCGACCCGGTGGCAAAATATCTGCCGGAATTTGCGGCGCTGAAAACGCCCTCGGGCAAGCCCGCGAACCTGACGATCGCGCAGATGATGACGCACACTTCCGGGCTCGGCGAGGCGGGCGTGGCCGATGCGAAAAAGGCGCACACGCTCGCCGATCTCGTGCCGCTCTGGCTCGCCGCGCCGATGCAATATGAGCCGGGTGAAAAGTGGAAATACACGCAGAGTGGGATCAATGCGACGGCGCGGATCGTGGAGGTGGTGAGCGGGAAGACCTTCGACGCGTTTTTGCAGGAGCGGCTTTTCGAGCCGCTCGGGATGAAGGACACGACGTTTTATCCGACCGATGCGCAGCGCGCGCGGCTGGTCACGGCTTACGCGAAAAACAAGGAGACGGGCGCGCTGGAGCCCGTGCCGCCGCGCGATGACTTCGGCACGAAGGATCGTCCGCCGCAGGGGAATGGCGGGCTCTTTTCAACCGCGCCCGACTACTCGCGCTTCTGCCAGATGCTCCTCGGCGGCGGCTCGTACGGCGGACGGAAATATCTGAGCGCGCAGGCAATGAAGTATTTCACGCAGCCGCAGACGGGCGATTTGCCAACGGGTTTTTTTCAGGGTGGCGTGTTTGGGAATCACGGCGCGAATTACGGGTGGGGCATCGGCACGAGCATCCTGCGCACGCCGCATGAAGGAGTCGCTGCGATGCTGTCGCCGGGGAGCTTCGGCCACGGCGGCGCGTGGGGCACGCAGGCGTGGGTCGATCCGGCGAAAGGCGTGGCCTACGTGCTGATGATTCAGCGGTCGAACCTGCCGAACAGCGACGCAAGCGACATTCGGCGGGCCTTTCAGCAAGCAGCCTCAGACGCTCTGCCGAAGTAGTCCCGCGTCATCGACGGCTGAGATCGTGCGGGCGGCTTGGACTGCGGCGCGGACGTTGTGGACACGGAAAATGTGCGCGCCGTGCTGCATTCCGTGGACGAGGCACGCGATCGTGCCAGCGTCGCGCGCGGCGGGGTTGGGGATCGAGAGGACTTCGCCGATGACGGTTTTGCGCGAGACGGGCAGGAGGATCGGGCGGTCGTGCCTTTTCAGGCAGGCGAGTTCGCGGTAGATGCGGAGGTTGTCCGCGCGCTGTTTTGCGAAGTCGATGCCGGGGTCGAGGATGATCGCGTCCCGGGAGAGGCCGGCGCTTTCCGCGAGAGCGATTTTCTCGGAGTAAAAAGCGTCGAGCCGCGCCATGACGTTGTCGTAGCCGACGTGCGTGTGCGGGACTTTCGGCGCGCCGATGCTGTGCATGATGAGGAGCGCGGCGCCCGTCTCGGCGCAGATGCGCGCGTTGTCGGCGGTGGGCAGCGCGCCGATGTCGTTGAGGATTTCGCCGCCGATGGCGAGGACGGCGCGGGCGACGGCGGGGCGCCAGGTATTGATCGAGAGCAACGCGGGCTCGCGCCACCTTTCCACGAACGCGCAAAACCGGTCGATTTCCTCCTGCACGCCGATCGGCTCGCGATTCGTCCGCGCACTCTCCGCGCCGATGTCGATGATCTCCGCGCCATCGGCGATGAACCCGCGCGCCTTTGTCAGGGCCGATTCCGCGTCGGTGATCCCGTCGCCGGAAAAGGAGTCCGGCGACAAATTCACGATGCCCATAACGAGCGGCGCGCGCGGAAACTCGATCACGCGCCCGCGGGCGAGGAGCCTCATCGCAGCGGCGCGAACGTCCGGCTGCGGCGCTCGTAACGGGCGACTTCCATGTAGCCGACTGCGCGAGCGAGGGTCTCGGCTTCGTCGAAGCCGGCGGTGAGTTCGGTGACGGCGTGGGCGTCAGAGTTGATGAGCAGCGGGATGTTTGCGGCGTGGGCGAGTTGGAGGAAATCGGGCGCGGGGTAGAGTTCGCGGCAGTCTTTGCGCAAGCCGGCGGTGTTGATCTCAAACGCGAGCCCAGTGTCCGCAAGCGCGGCGATGGCGGGTTCGTAAAATCGGCGCAGGTTGCCGCTCGCGCGGTATCCGAACTTTTTCGGCAAGTCGGGATGCGCGACGAAATCGAAGAGCCCGCTGCGGATGCACTGCTCGTAGCGCTGCCAGTAGCTCACCCAGATTTCATCCGCCGCGCCGGCGTGGCGGCCAATGTATTTCGGGTGATCGACCTCCCAGCCCTGCGGCAGGTAGTGGACGCTTCCGATGAGGAAATCCCACGGTGCCATGCCAGCGAGCTTTTCGATCCATGCCTCTCCACCGGGGAGAAAATCGCACTCGAGCCCGAGCCGCATTTTGAGCTGCGGAAACTGAGCGCGCGCCTCCTCGACGGCGTCGAGATAACGCGGCAGGTCTTCGATTTTCATCCGCCAATCGTCGAACGGCTCGGCCATCGGATTGTGATCCGCGAAGCCGATTTCCTCCATGCCCAGCTCGACGGCGCGTGCGGCGAATTCCACCGGCCAGCCGGTCGCGTGTAGGCAGAGCGGCGTGTGAACGTGGTAGTCCGCGCGGCTCAGAATTCCTCCTGCAACTGATCGAGATATTTCGCGATGGGGTCGTCGCGCCGGATTCGCGCCTCCTGCTCGGAGATTTCATTCGCGGCCTTTAGGAAGCTGTCGAACGCGTCGCTGCGCATGCCCATTTGCGTGGCCTCATACCAGTTCAAGTAATCGCCGATCGCGCTCATCCGGCGCAGCGTGCCTTCGCGATATCGAGCGACCTCATCGAGCATCTCGGCGACGCCGCGAGTCTTCCCGCGCGTGAGCAGTGCGGTGATGCGTTCGTATTCGGCGAGCACCGGGCTGTAGAGCGCATTGGCGCGCGCGCTGAGCGCGATGACCGCCGCGTGGAGCGTGCTCATTGCGGCTTTGTTGCCGGGCAGCTTCACGAAGTCTGGGAACTGCTCGAGGGTGAATGTCTCCTTTTTTCCGGCCTTGTCGGTGACGACTTCAAACTGCAGCAGCGCCTGGACCGCCTTGTCGGTGTCGGCGGCGGTGAGGCCCTTGTAGCGGTCGGCGGCGGAGAAATGCGCGACGTTCAGCGTCCACCATTTCTGCAAGCCGTTGGCGGAGGTGGCGAGGCCGGGAAAGTCTCTTGCCAGCGCGCGCAGCGGATCGTCGTGCAAGTCGGGCCAGTGGCGGACGAGGCGCCCGAGGTTCGCGCGGCCATTTGGCTGCTCGACCAAAAGCTGCACGAGGCACATCGCGCACGCGGCATCCATGGCGCGCGCGGTCGCGCCGAGGTCGTCGTCCTTCAGTGTGAGAAAATCGGTGATCGGCGGGAGGCGGTTGCTCTGGACCATCGCCTGATAGACTTCCGGCGCGACGCCGAGATCGCGCTGGCCGAAGATTTGCAGAGCGCCCTCGATCAACCACCGCGGAGCCTCCACGTAGGTTTCGCCGCCTTTTACTTTTGCCCGGTCGCGATATTCGATTTCGAGGAGGACGGCGCGGACGATTTGTTTTTGAAGATGGATCTCCTTCGGGTCGTCGCCGATCTGCGCCTCGATTTGCACGCTTGGCCCATCGGGCGTCTCGAACATTCGCACCGTGACGGGAGTCGATTTCGGAGACGCCGCGCGTGCGAGTGAAATGATGATGGGCGCTTTCCAGCGGTCGCCCTCGCCGAGCAGCGAGAGCACCTGATCTTTGACCTCCTCGGCGAAACCGGTGACGCGTCCGCGCAGCGTCGCATCGTCGCAGTAGATGATGAATTGCTTCGAACTGCTGATGCTGCGCGCGGGCAAGTCCGCCGCCTCCGCTCGCCCCAGCGCTGTGAGGATCACAGCGAAAAGCAAGAGGCTGCGCGGGCTCATTTTGTCGCCTTGGTCACGAGCATGATGCGCCCGGTGTCGATCGCCACGGCTTGCAGCTTCTGCATTTGCTCGTGCTCGCGTTTCAGCGCCACCCACAGTTTTTTAAAAGCGAAATCGGCGAGGCCCATGAGTGCCGGGTGGATGGCGACGCGCCCGAAATTGCCACCGGTCTGAGTTGCGGTGAAGACGCCGCCTTTCACCGCCAGCTTGTAGTCGATGCCAGAGTAAAGTGAGAAACCCCAGATCGATTGCTCGATGCCGATGTGGCAGATGCCGGGCTTCAGCCGCGCGTAGGCACGCTCAAATGAAACGCCGGGAAGCGAGCCACCGCCTGCCTTCGCATGCACTGCGGAGCGCAGGTGCGCGTTCACTTCGTCCTCGGTGAAAATCAGCCTTTGCGCCTGCCCGGACTCGAGCGCGGTCTGAATTTCGCTTGAGAGGATGCGCGCACCCGGCTCGGCGTCCTTCGGCGGGACATCGTCCGGAGGGCGGACAAGCAAAAGAAGCAGCGCGACAATCGCCGCCCATAGCAGTGTATTCGCCAGCGCCTTCGCCTCCCGAACGACTACGCTCTCGCCGGGATTGGTCATTTTCTTGACCCGTTTGCGCGTCTTCTCGATCGACTCCTTGGCCTTCGAGTCGTCCTCGACCGGCAGCAGCGAGCGGTCGAGTTTCGCCCCGCAATTGTGGCAATAGACGCGTTCCGCTTCGTTGACATAGCCGCATTGGGGGCAGGTGAGGCTCGGGGTCGTGGTTGCCATTTCAGTCCTTCTTTTTTGCCTTTGGTTTCTCGGTTGCTGCCGGCTTGCTTTCGGTTTTTGCCGCCGCTTTCGTCTCGGTTTTAGCCGGTTCGCTGGAGGCGGGGACATCCTTTCTCGATGCCGTCTTGTATCCTTCGCTGCGGTAATCGGTGATGTAAAATCCCGAGCCCTTGAAGATGAGCCCCGCGCCCGCGCCGATCTGCCGTTTCACCTTTCCCTTGCCCCAGGATTTCATCTGGCAGTGGTCTTTTGGGCAAGTCGTGAGCGTGTCGTCTTTCATCGACTGGACGATCTCGAACCCCTTTTTGCACTTCTCGCACTGGTACTCGTAGGTAGGCATTCGGCGGAATTTTGAGAATTGAGGGAAGCGGCTTGCGTTCCGTCTGGAATTAAGAATTCAAAATTGTGCTCACGGCACGACTTCGAGTTCTGCGCGCTTCACTTCGGTGCGGAGGTTTTGGCCTTTCCGACCGCTCCACCAGAGGACGACGGGCGAGGCGATGAAGATCGAGGAGTAGGTGCCGACGCAGACGCCAATGAGGATCGCGAATGCGAAGTCGTGGAGCACGGGGCCACCGAAGAAAAACAGCGCCGCGACGGAGAGCAGCGTGCAGCCGGAGGTGAGCAGCGTGCGGCTCAGAGTCTCGTTGATTGAGGCGTTCATGATCGCCTGAACGGAGCCGCGACGCCCGCTGTGGAGACCTTCGCGGATGCGGTCATAGACGACGATCGTGTCATTGATCGAGTAGCCGGCGATCGTGAGGATCGCGCCGACCATGACGAGTGAGAGTTCGCGGCCGAAGAGGGCGAAAATGCCGACGGTGATGAGGACATCATGCACCAGCGCGACGAGCGCGCCGACGGCGAAGGAGAACTCGAAGCGGATGGAGACGAAAATCAAAATACCGAGCGCGCCGAGGCCGAGTGCGAGAAGCGAACTCTTCGCCAATTCGCCGCCGACAATCTTGCCGACGTGATCTTTCTGATGCTGCACGAAGTGCGCGTTCGGCATCGCTTTCTCGAGTTGCTTTTCCACGGGTTCCGCGGTGCCTTCCGGGCTGCGGATGCTGATGTAGGTCTTGTCGATCGTGGTCTCTTTTTGAATGACCGCGTCGCCGAGGTTGATCGCCTTCAGCGCGTCGCGCACCTCGGATTCGTTCACCGTGCTGTCGGCTTGCAGCATCAGCATGTCACCGCCTTTGAAATCAATGCCGAAGTTCTTCTCACCCCGGACGACGAAGAACGCCATGCTGACGGCGATGACAGAGAGGGAGATCGTGATCCAAAGTTTGCGCCGACCGAGGAAATCGAAGCCCTGGCCGGAGATCAGGTGGAGCATCGTGATCTTTTTCAAGAACCCGATTTTCAACGCCCACGAAAAGAGGATGCGGGTGACGACCATCGCGGAAAACACCGATGCGATGATACCGACAGTGAGCGTGACGGCGAAACCCTTGACCGGCCCAGTCGCGAGCCAGAAGAGGATCGCGGCCGTGATGAGCGTCGTGGCGTTTGCGTCGAAAATGACGCTGAAAGCTTTGTTGTAGGCGGCGTCGAGCGAGGCGCTGAGCGATTTGCCGGCGGCCATTTCCTCGCGCAGACGCTCGTAGATGAGCACGTTTGCATCGACCGCGAGGCCGATGGTCAGGATGACGCCAGCGATGCCGGGGAGGGTGAGGACGAAGTTGAACATCGCCATCGCGCCGAAGAGCAGGACGATGTTCACGACGAGCGCGGCGACCGCAACGAGCCCGGCGAAGTGGTAGTAGATGACGACGAAGATGAGAACGAACACGAGGCCGCCGATGCCCGCGGTGATGCCGCTAGTGATCGCGTCGCTGCCGAGCGTCGAGGAGGCGCTGCGCTCTTCCTCAATCGCGACGGGAGTTTGAAGCGGATTTTGCAGCGCGCTGGCGAGGGCGCGGGCCTCTTTTTCGGCCATGTTGCCGCCGCTGATTTGCGCGCTGCCGCCCCAGATCGCGCCGTGCTCGACGCCGGGCGCGGACTGCACTTTGCCGTCGAGGAGGATCGCCATCTGCGATTTTTCCTCGAAGACCTGCTGCGTGAGCTCGCCGAATTTCTGACCGCCGGTCGAGTCGAAGGTGAGACTCACGCCCCAGCCGCGCGTGTCGAAAAATGCGTGCGCCTGGGTGACGTGTTCGCCGGAGAGCTGCGATTTCTTTTGCACCAAAATTGAGCGCTCGATGTGCTCGCCGCCGCGCTCGATATCCATCGGCAGGACGGTGTAGCCGGGCGGGATGACTTCGGTGCCGGCCTCGATGCCTGGGAGGAGCTGCGCGCTGCGAGCGTTGACGAGGTGAAACTCGAGCTTCGCGACTTTCTTGAGCTGCTCCCGCGCATCGACGATTTTCGCCGGATCGAGCCCGGGGATTTGCACCAGAATCCGGTCGGTGCTCTGCGGTGTAATGATCGGCTCGCTGACGCCGAACTGATCGACGCGCTTGCGGATCGCCTCCATCGCCTGATCGACCATGTCCTTCGTGATGTCCTTCTTTTTGCCATCTTCGCCCGCTGGTGGATCGAGGCGGATGAGGAAGGAGGTGCCGCCCTGCAGGTCGAGGCCGAGATGGATTTTGTCTTTCGGCGGCGTGATCGCTTGAATGCAAAACGCGACGAGGAGGACGGTGACGATGGAGCCGAGCACGCGCTTGGCGCGCTCGCTGTCGGTGAAAAGATACCAGCCGAACAGGACGAGCAGGAGCAGCCCGAAGAGGAAAGTCAGGATTGGAGACATGGCGTGCGGATTAAGACTGGACGGCCACTTCCGAGGACTCCGACGCGGATTTCACGATGGTCGCGACGGACGATTTCTCGATCTCGATTTTCACGTTGTCCGCGATTTTTAAGATGAAGGTGCTCTCCTTGACGTTCGAGATCATGCCGTGGATGCCGCTGCCGGTGATGACTTTGTCGCCGGTCTTCGTGGCGGAGATTTGCGCGGCGAGCTTCTTCGCTTTCATCTGCTGCGGGCGGATCGAGATGAGGTAGATTAGCACGAAGGCGAAGATCATATAGACGATCATCGTCATGCCGGGTTCGGGGCCTTTTGCCACGGGTGCGGCGTCGGCGAGGAGTGAGAGGAGTGAAGGCGAAATCATGCGGCGAAGTGTGACCCGGAACGCCAGCGAGAATCGACCCGCCGGAAATTTGGGATCGGCACGTTATTTAGAGGCGGGGCTTTGTCCAAGGATTTCTCCCTACGCGGCAGCTCACGATGCATCGGCCAGCACCCGCCCCTCCAGCACGGCGCGAGTGAGCGAGAGCCAAATGATGCCTCCGGTGCGACGCATTTTGATGACCTGACAAAGCTGGAGCGCGAAGACGATATTGCGTCGCGCCGTGCGGTCGGGGATTTCGACCGGGAGGCTGGGCAGCGGCAGACGCTCCTCGTCGCGGAGCCTTTCGATGAGCCACGCGGCGAGTTCGAGTTCGTGCTCGGTGAGACGCTGCCAGGCGGACAGATTTCCCCAGATCGCCAGTGTCGCGCGCGGCACGGCGAGCAGCAAGTCGGCGGCGAGTTCGGCGGCGGATTTTTCGTCGCGCGGAATTTCGTCAGGGTAAAGTGCGCGAGCGATCCAGCTCACGAGCACGAGCAGCGCGGCGGAGTAAATGAAGAGCGCGGGAAAGGTGTCCGGCGGATGCGCGTCGAGACCGCGCACGGCACTGATAAAAAGCAGGGTGATCCAATATACGATCGCGTAACTGACGAACCAAAGCCCCGCCGCGACGAAAAGCGTGAGCGCGACGAAAAACGCAACGCGGCGATTGTGCCGTGCGAGGTGCTCGCGCAGCGCGGCAGCGGTGGGGCTCACGCCGCGGAACGGTAACCGTCGGGGTCGATCTCCACTGCGGCGTATCCGACGGCGCGGAGGCCGCCTTCGAGCGCGGGCTGCGTTTCCGCGAGCCGGGGCATTTCTTCGGGGGCGATTTGGACGCGGGCGAGGGGAGCGGTGCCGGGTTGCGCGATGTGGCGCACGCGGAAAACTTGGAAGCCGAGCGAGCGCACGAATTCCTCGCCGCGCTCGACCATCGCGAGAGCATCGAGCGTGACGGGCGTGCCGTGCGGGATGCGCGAGCTGAGGCACGGCTGCGCGGGCGCGTCGGCAGTGGGGAGGCCGAGTTCGCGCGAGAGTTCACGGATTTCGGATTTTGAAAGTCCCGCGTCCTTGAGCGGCGCGACGACCGCAAACTCTGCTGCCGCCTGCCTTCCCGGGCGGATGGCTCGCGCGTCGTCGGCATTTTCACCATACGCGATCGCCCCGAAGCCGCGCTCCAGCGCGAGTGCGTCGAGCTTCGCGAAAAGCTCGGCTTTGCAAAAATAGCAGCGGTTGATCGGGTTGCTCGCGTAGTCGGGATTTTCCATCTCGACGGTGCGCACGACCTCGACCGGCGCGCCGATTTTCTCCGCGAGCGCGAGCGCATCGGCGAGCGCTTTGCGCGGGAGGCTCGGGCTGTCGGCGATGACGCCGAGCATCCGGTTGCCGAGCGTGCGGTGCGCTTCGGCCAGCAGATATGCGCTGTCCACGCCGCCGCTGTAGGCGATGAGCACAGGCGTCCGCGCTTGCAAAAGCTCCGTGAGGCGCGTGCGCTTCTGCGCGGTTTCGTCGTTCATTTGAGAAAGCTAAACGCGCCCCGCCCGGCTTGCACGCACGGGTCGTCAGTGCTTGTGCGCCTGCTGCGAACGATGCTGAGCGCGCGCCAAGTTCTGCTTGGCGATCTCGCCTTTGCTTTTCCCATGCGCGCCGCCGCCCCCTCCGCCACCGCCACCGCCGCCCTGATCGGGCGTTTCATCGCAGCTTGAGAGCGCGAAGAGGGGCAAAATTGCGAGCAGTGCGAGTCGCATCGGGAGCCCGATTTTCTACAACTGCACGCGCCGGAACAGCTCGTCGAGCGGCAGACTCAGTCCGATGAAAAATTCGCCAAACTCGCCATACTCCGCCGTCACCGGATCGAAGCGCATCTCATACACGATCGCCTTCACGTCGAATGTGTCGTGCGCGAAAAGCGTGACGCCCCACTCGGCGTCCTCGAGCCCGGTCGAACCGGTGATGAGCTGCAAAATCTTGCCGTGATACTTGCGTCCGACTTTCGCGTGGCCGCGCATCAGCTTCTTCCGCTCGTCGAAATCCAGCGCATACCAATTCTGCCCGACCACGCGCCGCTTCGACATCGGATAAAAACAGAATACCTCCCAGACTGGCAGCACTGGATACAGCTTGTCCTTGCGGTATTTCGTCATCCGCGTGCTGAATTCCTGCATCCCTTTTTCAAACTCCGGCGTGCCCGGCGCGACCCCATCCTCCTTCTCGAGCGTCACCGCGTATTCCGCATCGCTCGTCGTGTATTCGCTCTCCTCGGTCATCGAGAGGTAGGTATAGACCGGCGTTAGCACATCCGGCCCGAGCGAAAGATTGAGCCGCTTTTCGATCGCATTTGCCGTGTGCAAATCGGGCGTCAGCAACATGAAGCCGATGTCCGCTTTCGGCGACACGATGCTGAAAATCAGGAGCTGCGTCGTCTCCGTCTCGCGGATTTCCGCGATGAGTTCGGTAAAGCTCGTCTTCACTTCGCGCTGCTCGTCCGGCGTGAGCAGCGACCACTGCCCGTGCTCGATTTTGTAGAAAAGGTGCAGCACGTGCCAGCCTTCGCGCGGCACCACGCTGGCGGGAGTTTTTTCAGTCATGGGGCGCAGAAGATCGGAGCCGCGCGGGGGCCGGTCAATGCTCGACTTGCCGCGCGGGAAAAGCGTTGCAAAGGCACGGCACGTTCCTATTTTGACCGCTCCAAAATCCAAATCAGATGGCCGATCTCGCTAATAAATATCCCGAAAACGTCGCCGGAAAATTCTACGTCGATGACCAGTGCATCGACTGCGATCTCTGCCGCGAGACGGCTCCCGCGAATTACACGCGCAACGACGACGGCGGCCACAGCTACGTCTTCAAGCAGGCCGAGTCGCCCGAGGAGGAGGCGCTGTGCCGCGAGGCGATGGAAGGCTGCCCGGTCGAGGCGATCGGCAGCGACGGAGAATAATCGCGCTGTAGCCGGGATCGCCGATCCCGGCTAAACGTCCGCGAATGCACCCCGCGAAATTGCGCGCCATCGCCCTCGCGGAATGGCGCGGGTTGCCGGCGACGCCATTCATTCGCGATACATCGAGGCCGATCGGTGAGACGATGGCGAAAGTGCTCGCCGGGCTCGGGCTGAAGGACCGCCTGCGTGAGGATGAGGTGCTGCGGGCTTGGGGTGAGATAGTCGGGGAATTCATCGCCGGCCACGCGACGCCGAGCCGACTCAAGGACCGCGTGCTCTACGTCCAAGTCCTGCAGCCGACCGCGCTCTACGATCTCGACCGCGTGTGGAAGCCGCAGATTTTGGAAAAGCTGAAGAACCGCTTCGGCGTGAAGACGGTGCGGGACATCAAATTTCGCATCGGATGAGCGCCGTGCCCGACCTCATCCGCATCGAAGCGCTCGAGCTTTCCGCGCACATTGGCGTGCCGGATGAAGAGCGCGCCGCACCGCAGCGCCTGACCGCAAACCTTTTGCTGGAGCCGATCGCGGGATTTTCCGAACTCGGCGATCGGATCGAAAACGGGGTCGATTATTTCCAAGTCTCGCGTGCCGTGCAGGCGCTCTCGCGCGCGAAATCGCGGAGGCTCATCGAAACACTCGCAGACGAAATCGCCGCCGATTTGCTCGCGCGATTTCCGCTCCGCAGCGTGGAGATCGAGCTGCGAAAATACATCCTGCCCGACACCGCATTCGTTGCCGTCCGACTCCGCCGACCCGCGTGAAACAGAGAGCCCCGGTTAAAAGACTCCACCTCTTCCATGAAAAAAAAGCTCCCAAAACTCATCGTCGGCGACAGCGACCATGATCCGGACATCCTTTACGCCACGGGGTTCTTCGCGCCTGATCCTTTCATTTTTCTCGCGCAAAATGGGAAGACTTCCGTCGTGCTCAGCGACCTCGAAGTCGATCGCGGACGTGCCACCGCGCGCGTCGATGAAGTCGTGGCGATGGCGGACATTTCGAAGCTGTGCAAAAAGGGAAAGGCCTCGCCGTTTGTCGAGCATCTCGCGGTTTTTCTGCATTCGCGCGGCATCAAACGCGCCGCAGTTCCGCGCACTTTTCCACTCGGGCTCGCGAATGACCTCGCTAAATTCGGCATCGCGCTCGCCGCGCAAAAAGGCCTCTTTTTTCCCGAGCGGGAAAGGAAGACCGAGAGCGAACTCGGCCACATGCGTCGCGCATCGCGCATCACGGAAGCAGGCCTCGCGCGCGGCTTCGAGGTGCTGCGCGCGTCGGAAATTGGAAAGCGAAACGTCCTCTCGTGGGGCGGGCGCACGCTGACTTCAGAGTTGCTCCGCGCGGAGATCGAGTCAGCGATTTTGCGCGCGGGCGGAGCGCCTGCGAATTCCATCGTCGCCGGCGGTGAGCAAGCGTGCGACCCGCACGAGCGCGGGCACGGGCCTCTGCGCGCAAAGGAACTCATCATCCTCGACATCTTCCCGCGCTCGGCGACGACGGGATACTTCGGCGACATGACGCGCACGGTGGTCCGCGGACGCGCGAGCGATGCTCAACGCGCGCTGTGGCAGACCGTGCTCGATGGCCAAAAGCTCGCGCTGAAGGCGATGAAGCCCGGCGCGGGCGGAAAGGAAATCCAGGATTCCGTGCGCAATCTTTTCACGAAAAAAGGATATCCGACCGAGCAGCGCGAGGGGCGCTGGTGCGGCTTTTTCCACGGCCTCGGCCACGGGCTCGGGCTGGAAATCCACGAGGATCCGCGCATGGCGCGCACGACGCTCACGCCGGGGCAGGTGCTCACCGTAGAGCCAGGCCTCTACTATTCCGGCCTCGGTGGAGCGCGCCATGAAGACGTGGTGGTCATCACCGACACCGGCAACCAGATGCTCTCGAAATTTCCGAAGCCGCTCGAGATTTAGCGGGCGGTTAGACGAGATGCGCGCCGCGCGTTTGAACAGTCCCGCCGCGCGGGTGTCAGAAAACAGCCGGACTTTTAAAGCCCAATGACACTCGGAAACTATCTCCTCCTCCTCATCGCCCCGCTGCTCCTCGGCCTCTGGGCTCAGTGGCGCGTGAAAAGCGCGTTCGGCAAATACTCCCAAGTCCGCGCCAGCTCGAATATCACCGGTGCCGAAGCCGCGCGCGAAGTGCTCGAAGCCGCGCAAATTCACGACGTCGAAGTCGTCGAAATCAACGGAATGCTCGGCGACCACTACGACCCCACGAGCAAGCGCCTCTGCCTCTCCACCGACGTCTTCAGCACCCCATCCGTCGCCGCGCTCGGCATCGCCATCCACGAGTGCGGCCACGCGATCCAGCACGCGAAAGCCTACGCGCCACTCAAAATCCGCATGGCCCTCGTGCCCGTCACGATGTTCGCCTCGAAGCTCCTCACCATCATCATTTTCGCGAGCTGGTTTTTCGCTTTCTCCGGCCTTTTCAAAATCGGCTTCTGGTGCTTTTTCGTCCTCGCGGTTTTCCAAATCATCACGCTCCCCGTCGAGTTCGACGCATCGCGCCGGGCGAAAATCATCCTCCAGCAAATGGGTATCATCCAGCCCGGCGCCGAAGCCGCTGGCGTCTCCAGCGTGCTCAATGCCGCCGCCCTCACCTACGTTGCCGCGCTCGTCGCGACACTAGGCAACCTCCTCTTCTTCTTCCTCCGCAGCCGCGACTAGAAACTCCCCCATGTCATTCGCTCCCGCACTTCCGTCCTCCCTTGCCGATACGCTCCCATTTTTCAGCGCAGCGCCCGCGCAAACTCCTACCGCTCCGCCTGCAAACACTGATACGAAGCGGCGGACCATGCAGGACGCCACGAGCCGCCAACAGGACGACGAGCTGATCGCCCGCACACAAGCGGGCGACCCGGCGGCGTTCGACGAGCTCATCGTGAAATACAGCCCGCGCCTCTACGGCCTCGTCTATCACATGACCTCGAACCACGAGGACGCCAACGACCTCATGCAGGACATCTGGTCGAAAGCCTTTCGCTCCATCACCGGCTTCCGCGGCAAATCCAGCTTCTACACATGGATGCACTCCATCGGGGTGAACATGACGATTAACTTCCTCAAAAAGCGCGGCCGCCGTTTTCACCTTAGCCTCGATGACGTCGATTCAAACATCCAGAACGACAAGGAATTCATCGAACTCACCGCCGCCAGTTCGCCCGTCCGCGAGACCGATCTGAACGAACTGCAAGTGCGCCTGAACGAGTCCATGCAAAAGCTGTCTCACGACCACCGCGCCGTCGTCACCATGTTCGACATTCAGGGCATGCCGCACGCCGAGATCGCGAAAATCCTCGGCACCTCCGAAGGCACCGTCCGCTCCCGCCTCTTCTACGCGCATCGCCAGCTCCAAAACTTCCTCACCGAATTTCACGACACACCACGCCATGACTGACGAGCAACTCACCGCCCTGCTACGACTCAAGCGTTACGAAGAGCCGCCTCCCGGCTACTTCGACGGCCTGCTCAAGAACGTGCAGAGCCGCCAGCGCGCCGAGCTTTTGCGGCGTCCGCTGTGGAAAATTGCGATCGAGCGCGTGCAGACATTTTTCGGCGAGCACAGCATGAGCTCGCTCTCCTATGCCGGCGCGATGGCGGGCTTCCTCGTCATCGGCCTCGTCGGCATTGGGCTCATGTCGCCCGGCGATTTGGAGCGGAAAAACAACGCCTCCATGACACTCGCCAGTGCCGTTCCCGCCGCCGCCGGCAAAATCCTCTCGCTCCAGCCCAACCGGCTCCCCGCCTCGCCCTTCGCCCCCACGCAGCCGCTCGGAAATACATGGCCCGTCTCGGCTCCCGGCGGCCACGCGCCGCGCTACGTCATCGACGCGCGGCCCGCGAGCTATGAACTTTCCCGCAGCTACTAAGCGCGCGATCCCCGTCGCAGCCAGCCTGCTCTTCCTCGCTGCGCGCCCGCTTTTTGCGGAGGAAAATCCCGCGCCCTCCGCCGCAGAGGCCATCGCCGGCGAAGTCCGTGTGATCTTCCAAAACTGCCGCAAAGCTGTCGTCAAAATCGAAGCCGTCGATGCCCACGGCGAACTCGCCGGTACCGGATTCTTCATCGATCCAAACGGCACCCTCTACACCTCCTACACCGTCGGCGGCGAATCCCGCGGCATCGTCGTCACCGTCGGCGACCAAAAGCTCCCCGCGCATCGCATTGCCGCCGACCCGCGCAGCGGCGTCGCCATCTTGAAAGTCGATGCCGAGACCCCTTTCCTGCTCCCTGGAAAATCGCACGACCTCCTCGTCGCCTCCCCCGTCATCTCCATCGGATACCCCATGGACCTCCCGCTCACCCCCACATTCGGCACCGTCGGCGGCTTCGATCTGAAATACCTCGGCCGCTATTTTGCCACCACCCACATCCGCGCAAACGTTCCCGTCCAGCGCGGCGAAGGCGGCGCACCGCTCCTCAATATGCACGGCGAAGTCGTCGGCATCCTCATCTCCAGCCTCGACTCCGGCAGCGCCTCCTTCGTCCTCCCCATCGAAGCCGCCGAGAAAGTCCGCATGGACTACGTCCGCTTCGGCGAAGTCCGACCTGGCTGGATCGGCGTCAACGTCAGTGCCGCCCCCGAGCCAATCGGCGGCTCCGTTGCACAAATCGAAGCCCTCGCCGAAAACGGCCCCGCCGAGAAAGCCGGCCTGGAGAAAGGCGACATCCTCCTCCAGATCGGCGACAAAAAAATCACCGAGCTCGAAGACGTCCTCGACGCCTCCTTCTTCACCACAGCCGGCGACCCTCTCCCCGTCAAAGTCCTCCGCGACCACGAGCCCCGCGACCTCACCCTCCAGCCCCGCGACCATCCCGGCTCCGAGCACCTCCACCCCGGCGGCATCCCCACCAGCCAGCCCTTCGCCGGCTCCACCGACCTGCCCCTGAAGATGGGAAGGTGAGGGGAGCGCAGAGGCCAGCCTCCGCGACCTGCGGGACAAAGCTCCTCGCGACCACATCCTCGCCGAGAAATCGCACTAGTCAGCCCCTTCGAGAATCAGCGCGCGGCCGCTGACCCGCCTTCCCGGCTCCCTTGCCGCGTCGATGTCCGCACCGCGCCCCGCCCGAACCGAGAAAGGCATTGACACCCGCGCACGCCCGGCGCGACAAACGCGTCCGTGGAAGCCCCCGCGTGGAAAAAGCCGTCGTGCGCCCCCAGGACTGCTGGCATCCTTGGAAGCACCTCCGCCTCCTCTCGACCCGCCCGCTCCATCATCGCGAAAAATCGCACCTCCTGCGACCGGGGTCAGAGAATCGCGATCGGCGAAACCCGCCGCATCGCCGATGGCGGCATCCTCATGGCCATGCCCTAAAGCCGCATAAGTCAATCAAGTCCACTACAACCTTATCGGTTCCCTCGGCCCCCACACCACCTACAAAGACGCCCTCAGCGACGCCCAGCGAGCCGCTGAAGACCTCATCCCCGGCGCCACCGGCATCGATTAAAATCATCCTCGACCTCTACAACGACGCCGAAGACCACTGCCGCGACCTCCCCCCCCGGCACCCGCCCCGACAAATGCGGCTAATGGGGCCTCCAATACGCCGACGACCCCGAGGAAGAAGAACAACCCTCAACTCCAACTCCGCCCACCCCGTAGCGCTACCCCTATTTCATGTTAGGCGTCTTGAGAGCACTCTCCGAACTTCTAACCGCCATTATTCCATTCTATGTCTTACATTAACCTCGAAAAGAAATACGACACCGTCGTGAGCAGCGGGCAATCCACTCTCAAGGCGCTCTTGACCCTGAACGGCGGCGCAAGCTTGGCATTTCTCGCCTTCATTGAACATGCGTTGGCGCAGAAATTGCCTATTGAGCGCGGTGGTCTGGTTTTAGCATTGCAGCTATTCATAGCAGGCACGTTCATGACCGTCTGCGCCTTCGGAACAATTTTTTTGACGAATTGCTTTAGCAGCGTCAGGTGGAACCGGACATCGAACGCCATGTTCGTTATAACGCTTCTTTGTGGCTTTTCCTCGCTGTTTCTTTTTGTATGGGCGAGCGGCACCGCCATACATGGATTCGAAGCTTTGCCGCAGACTCCGTGAATAAGTCGCCTAACCATGCGATGCAGCGAACCGCTCCGTGCGTTACAGCCTGTGCGCCCCCCCGCAGACCCGCCCCCGCAACCTTTCCGCACAGGCTGCACCGCCCCTCGGCAGTCGCCGAGCTTGAGGGCGTTAGGCAATGCTACCCGTCACTCGCACATCCGCGGTCCCTCTCAACCAATTAATATCTCGACAGGCGGATTGAGTGAGCGTTATATTGCGCACCGACTCCTTCTAGAGGAGATAAAAACCGTCAAAACACTCCAATGCCTAAAATTCCTGTCGGTTTCGGCATTGTTACGCCCGCGGCAGACGTCTATTACAATTCAATGTCGATCGTTCCTGAGCCCTCATCGGTGATGATGCTTCTCGCGGGATGCATGTTCTGCTTCGGAGCCGTCGCAGCTAAGGAAAAAAATAGTCACTTCGACCGCAACCCCTAACCCTGCGCTGCAGCGAGCTGCTCCGGGCGTCACAGCCTGTGCTCCTTCCCGCAGACCCGCCCCCACGGCGATGCAGCTACCGCACCACCCTTCGCAGCCGCTGAGCTTGGGGTCGTTCGGCGACTTCCACGCACAATCTCTCCAATGAAAGCCTTTCTGTTCCTTCTCCTCGCCGTCACCACACTTTCCGCTTCGGCAGCCGACAGACGCCGCGACGCCAAAGAGTCGAAGCCCGACGCGCTCGTGGCAGCAGTGAATTACGGCAGGGCATTCTATACCGAACTCAGCCGAGAAGTGGCGCTGCCTCTTCCCTTTAACACCGGCGGTGGCGGAGACATCGGCGCGATGCATTCCCGCGAATGGAGCTACACCATTCCTGCCGATCAGTTCCCGGCGAAGCGCCTCTACGAGATTGCGTTTCGTGCGCACCAACAGTGGCACGTTGGCTGGACAGGCTGGGCCGGAAACGACGGCGGAGGGGGCGGCGGAACCAATCGCTTTCGCGCCACAGCGGGAACGTACGGCGCCAGTGTCTTCATCGACGTCATCGCTTACACCGAAGGCACTGACACGGTGATTCTCGTGATGGCACGCTGTGCCCAATGAAGTCGCCGAACCATGCGCTGCCGCGAACTGCTCCGGGCGTCACAGCCTGTGCTCCCGCCCGCAGACCCGCCCCCGCCGCTGAGGCTCGGGGTCTATAGGCGAATCCGCGCATGAACTTGAAAACCTCAACTGCCGCAAAGATCATGGCCACTCTTTCGCTGAGTGCTTTCAACGGTTGCTGCACGACGGCTGTTCTCGACGCGGCACACGGAGAGACCTGCACGGACAAGGACGGTCGAACGGTAGTGTGCGCGAAACCCCAACCTGCGGCTTACGCTCTCATGCCGCTCGCAGTCATTGGCAATACTTCCACGCTCCCGTATTGGCTCGCCTATACCGGCAATCTGGGTCTGATCAAAAACCCCATGTAGCTTGTGGCGATTTGTGGGTGCGAGCTTGCGGGGCGAGGGGACGGGAGCGTGCGCGCTTTCCGTTCAAGGTGTGGCAACCGGGCGGAGCGCTCGTCTCGACTCGACGGGCTTTCCACATCGCCCCGCGCTCCCAAACCATTGCCGCGCGCGCATTCCCCGCATACCTTCCGCACCTTTTGCATGAAAATCCTCGTCATCGGCGGCGGCGGGCGTGAGCACGCGCTGGTCTGGAAACTCCGCCAATCCCCGCGCGTCTCCGCGATCTTTTGCGCGCCCGGAAATGCCGGCATCGCCGAACTCGCGACCTGCCTCCCGATCAAGGCCACCGATCAAACCGCGCTCCTCCGTTTCGCGCTCGCCGAGAAAATTGACCTCACCGTCGTCGGTCCCGATGACGTCCTCGCAGCCGGTCTCGTCGATCTTTTCGAAAGCAACGGCCTCCGCATCTTCGGCCCCACGAAAGCCGCCGCGCAGCTCGAGTCGTCCAAAGTTTTCGCGAAAGATTTCATGCAGCGCCACGGCATCCCGACGGCGCAATCGCGGAGCTTCGACGACAGCGCCGAGGCCCACCGATACTGTCAGCGCCTTGGTTTCCCGCTCGTCATCAAGGCCGACGGGCTCGCGCTCGGCAAAGGCGTCATCATCGCCGCGAACGCGTGGAGCGCCGCGATGGCGATCCACGAGATCATGGAGCTGCGGCGCTTCGGCGACGCCGGGAGCCGCGTCGTGATCGAAGAATTTCTCACCGGCGAAGAGTGCTCCATCCACGCGCTCGTCGATGGTTCCAGCTACCTGCTTTTCCCCGGCGCGCAGGATCACAAGCGCGCGCTCGACGGCGACTGCGGGCCGAACACCGGCGGCATGGGTACCTTCAGCCCGCCCGCAAAACTGCTCACGCCCGAGATGGAAACTCGCGTGCGCCGCGAAGTCCTCGACCCTTTCCTCGCCGGCCTCCGCGCGGACGGCATCGACTTCAAGGGAATGCTTTTCCCCGGCCTCATGATGACCGCCGACGGGCCGAAAGTCCTCGAGTTCAACTGCCGCTTCGGAGACCCCGAGACGCAAGTCCTCCTCCCGCGCCTCGACGGCGACCTCGTCGATTTGCTCGACGCCACGATCGACGGGAAGCTCGATCAAATCTCCGCGAAATGGGGTGCCGAATCGGCCGTCTGCGTCGTGCTCGCCTCGGGCGGATACCCCGGCGAATACACGACCGGCGAGCCCATCGCAGGCCTCGATGAGACGCGGGAAAATGTCGTCGTTTTCCACGCAGGCACACGCCGTGAGGGCGGAAAAATCGTCACCTTCGGCGGACGCGTGCTCGGAGTCACCGCGCTCGCGCCCGACCTCGAAAGCGCGCGCGAACTCGCCTACTCCGCCGTTGCTGGTATCGACTTTCCACGCTGCCATTTTCGCAAAGACATCGGCGCAAAGGGACTCCTCTCTCCATGAAATCGCTCTCCGCACTCGCCGCGATTCTCGCGCTTTCTCTCGCCGCATTTGCCGAAACACCGGATCGCAAACCGCTCACCGCGCAGCAAGCCGTGGACGCGCTCACCGACGCCGATCTCGCGCAATTTCTCCCGCTGCTGAAGGAGAATTACATCGACCCGAAAAAACTCGGCGACGCCGATGTTTCGCGCGCCACCGTGCAGGGGTTGCTCGATCGTCTCGCCCCGGGAGCCGCTATTTTACAGACATCCGATGCGTCCACGCCCATCGCCGTGCCATTCCGCAGCGACATGATCGACGGTCGCGCCGGATACGTCCGCATCGGTTCGCTTACTCCCGCAAACGTCGCTGAACTCGACACCGCGTTGCAAAAATTTGGAGGCAAACAAGCCGCCGTCATCCTCGACTTGCGCGCGACTCCGCCGGGCAGCGAATTCGACCAAGCCGCCGAGGTCTGCAAACGCTTTTGTCCAAAAGGCAAAGTGCTCTTCACGCTGAAAAGGCCGAATGCGAAGGAGGAGCGCATCCTCACGTCCCGCGACGAACCGCGCTTCCACGGACTGCTTGCCGTGCTCGTCGACCCCAACACTGCGGGCGCCGCCGAGGTCATCGCCGCCGTCCTCCGCACCCATGCAAAAGCGATGATCATCGGGCAGACGACGAAAGGCGAAGCCGCCGAATTTGCCGACATCGCGCTGCCGAGCGGCAAGTTCGTCCTGCACATCGCAGTGGGCGAAGTCGCGCTGCCCGAAAACGTCGTCGTCTTCCCCGGCGGCGTGAAGCCCGACCTCGCCGTCGAAGTCCCGCAGGAAACCACCGACGCCGTCCTGCAAGCCGAACTCGAGCACGGCCTGCACGACCTCGTCACCGAAACCGAGCGCGCCCGCATGAACGAAGCCGCGCTCGTCTCCGGCACAAATCCCGAGCTCGACGCCTTCCAAGGCACCGGCAAACGCTCCGACAAGTCCAAGCCCCCGCTGCGCGACACCGTCCTCCAGCGCGCTCTCGATTTCATCACCGCCGTCACGCTCTACGAAAAGAGCACCGGCACAAAGTAGCTCAGCGCGCGGGAGTCCGAGTTCAGGAGAACGCTGGTTGCAGTGTCCTGCCGCGCCTAGCAAAGCGCCGCCCGCGCGGTTCTCTCCAACTCAAAATGAAGCGCTTCGCCGTCCTCTTCCTCACCCTCGTCTGTTCCGCTGCATTCGCCGTCGAGCCGTTTCGCGTCTTGATCTCCGGAGATGACAGCGAATCTGGGAAGACCTTCGCCGCCGATGTTTTCGCTGCCCTGAAAGAGCGCGGCGCGACCGCCACCGTCGCCGCGCCCGACACCGCGCACCTTGCCGCCGCCGATGTCCTCGTGCTTTTCGGCTCCGAAATGAAAGCGCTTCCCGAGACCGAGCGCGCACCGATCGAGGCCTTCGCAAAGCGCGGCGGCGGCATCGTCGCGCTGCACGGCGCTACCGCCGCGCCGTGGATGCGCCCGCTGCTCGGCGGCTCGTGGGTCGATGGAAAGAGCAGCGAATTTCGCAGCAAGATGATGGTCTACGTCGCCACCGATCAGCACCCGATCGTTGCAGGCGCGTCGCCTTTCGACCTCGACGACGAGACGCTCTACGACCTTGACCTCGATCCGAAAATCACCGTTCTCGCCTCCGCCTTCACGCCGAAAGTCACCGGCCTGCGCGGCGACCAGCTCGAGCGCCGCCAGCGCCAGGCCAAGGCCGACCGCGCAAACGTCTATGATCTCCAGCCGCAGATTTGGGCCTTCGAGGGCGAGGACGCGCACCGCGCCGTCGTGCTGTTGCCGGGCGCGCCCGAGACGCTGAAGCACGCGAGCATCCGCACCTTCATCCAGCGCGGAATCGCGTGGGCCGGGCACCGCGACGACCTCGACGAACTCTCCTCGCCAGCCGACCTCGCGAGCCTGCGCTACCCCGCCGCCGGCCCCGAGCGCGCCGAGGACACCGTGAAGCAGTTCGAAATCGCGCCCGGCTTTCGCGCCAGCGTCGCCGCCGCCGAGCCACTCATCAACAAACCGATCGCCGTCCAGTGGGACGCCGCCGGCCGCCTGTGGGTCGCCGAGACGCCCGAGTATCCGAACGGCCGCCGCCCGCTCGTGACCGAGCCGTGGAAGGAAACCGGCACGCTCGAGCCCGGCAAATACGACCGGCCCGCCGAGGATCGCATCAGCATCCTGAGCGACCCGGACGCGAGCGGGCGCTTCACGAAGAAGCGCGTGTTCTTCCAGGGGTTGGAGCTGGTTACTGGCTTCTGCATTTACCGCGACGGCGTCATCGCGCTGGCGCAGCCGGATATCGTCTTTATCCACGGCGAAGGCGCAGGGCAGAAGGTGGAGCGGCTTTTCACCGGGTTCACGCCGGGCGACACGCACTTCGTCGGCAACCACCTCATCGTGGCGGCGGACGGGTGGGTTTACGCCAGCATGGGCGGGGGCGCGGAGGTGAAAAAGCCCGACGGCAAGGAAGTCATCGCGCGCATCAGCTCGGGGATGTTTCGCTTCCGGCCCGACGGCTCCGCGATCGAGCAGGTCTCCTCGAAGGGCGGCAACGGCTTCGGTGCGGACGTGACGAGCGACGGCGAGCTGTTCTTCGGCCAGGCGACGAGCGGCAACCCCGTCCAGCACGTCGCCCTGCCCGAGTCCACGCTCGAGCTGGGAAAGGTGGGCACGCAGGGAGGCGCGCAGTCGGTGATCGCCGGGCGCAAGGTGGTCGTCCCGCATATGCCGGACCGGATGCCGCTCATGCAGATCGACCAGGTCGGCGGCTACAGCTCCGCGTGCGCGAGCCTCGTCTATGAAGGCGGCGCATGGCCCGCGGAGTTCGCCGGCTCCATCTTCTGCACCGAGCCGATCCTGAATATCGTCCACCACGAGATCCTGCACGCCAGCGGCGCGACCTTCACCGGCGAGATGGTGCGGAAAGACGCGGAGTTCATCCACTCGCCCGACTACTGGTTCCGCCCGATTGATGTCTCCTGCGGCCCCGACGGCGCACTTTACATCCTCGATCTCTACAACCCCGTCATCGCCCATAGCGACTCCCGCGGGCCGCAGCACAGCCGCTCGGGTGCCTCCGTGAGGCCGGACCGGGAGCACTACTTCGGGCGCATCTACCGCGTCCAGCACGAGCAGGCGCAGCGACTCCCGGTGCCCGACCTGTCCCACGCCAGCGCCGTCGATCTGGCAAAAGCCCTGAGCCACCCCAACCGCACCGTCCGCTCGAATGCGCTCCGCGTCCTCATGGAGAAATCGCCCGCTGAAATCGCCCCTGTGCTCACCCCGATCGCGGAGACGAGCACCTTCACCCCCGCGCGCATCCTCGCGCTCTGGGGCCTCCAGCGCGTCGGCGCACTCAGCAGCGCCCAGATGAAAGTCGCGCTCCACGACACCGACCCCGCGATCCGCAAAACCGCCGCCCTCATCGCCGAAGCCGCCTCCGCGGACGCCGTCCAGTCCGACCTCGCCGCCGGTCTCAGCGACCCCGACCCGCGCGCCCGCATCGCCATGCTGCGCGGTCTCGCCGCCTGCAAACTCACTCCCGCCGCCGCCGTCGCGCTCATCGCCATCTTCCCGCAGCTCACCGACGACCTAACCAAATCCGCCGCCGTCGCCGCCGCCGCCAGCAGCCCTGGAGCCGTCATTGAAGCCGCCTTCGACGCCGCGAATCCCGACGCCCTCGCCCAACTCGTCGGCAATATCGCCGCCGTCGTCGTCGAGAAACAGGACGCTGACACCTTCGCCCGGCTCATCTCCGCAATGCCCGCCAAGCCCGCCGCCGCCGATCCCCTCAAGCGCATCGTCCTAGTCGCCGCCGCGACCGTGAAGGCTCAACCGGCCACCGCCGTTTCTGCCAGCGTCCTCCGCGCACTCCTCACCTCACCCGACGAAACCCTCCGCACCTCCGCACTCCCGCTCGCTGCGACCTGGGACAAATCCGGCGCGCTCCAACCCGACGTGCAGACTGCCATCGCCCCCCTCCTCGCCCAACTCGCCGACCCCAAACTGCCCGACGACCGCCGCGCACAACTCGCCACCAGCCTCATCGGCGCCCGCGCCGCCAGCCCCGACATCCTCCCCGCCATCCGAAAGCTCCTCAACGACCCCGACGCCTCTGAGCCCCTCAAGCGCACCGTCATCGCCGCCCTCGGCGCCACCGGCGACCCCGCCGTCGGCCCCCTCCTCGTCGGTGCCTTCGACGCCCTCCCGGCCCTCGTGCAGCCTGCCGCCTTCGACATCCTCCTCTCCCGCGTCGAGTGGACCACCGCGTTCCTCGACGCGATCGAGGGCCAGAAAGTCCAAATCGCCGCGCTCGGCCCCGCCAATCTCTTCCGCCTCCGCACCCACCCCCAGCGCGCACTCGCCCAGCGCGCCACCGCCCTCCTCGACACCCTGCGCAAGACCAACACCGACAAAGACGCCGTCATCGCCCAGCTCACCCCGCTCGTCACCCGGCCGGGGAATGCAGAGCACGGGCGCGAGCTCTTCACCCAGACCTGCGCCATCTGCCACCGCCTCGGCGACCTCGGAAAAGACATCGGCCCCGTCCTCACCGGCATCGGTGCCCACGGCCCCGAGCAACTCCTCGTCACCATCGTCGATCCGAACCGCCAGATCGACGCCGGCTTCGAGCTCTACAACGTCGAAACCCGCGACGGCACCCTCCAGGCCGGCATCCTCGCCCAGGAAAACGACGCGCGCATCGTCCTCCGCTCCCAGGCCGGCGACATCGAGGTCCCCAAGGCCAACATCAAATCCAGCGTCAACACCCACCGCTCCCTCATGCCCGAAGGCTTTGAGGCCCTCGGCCCCGACTCCCTGCGCGACCTCCTCACCTTTCTCTGCGGCAGCGAGACGCGCTACCGCGTGCTCGACCTCTCCCGCGCCTTCACCGCCGATACCCGCCGCGGCCTCTACCAGTCCCAGGAAGCCGTCGGCGACACCTTCGTCTTCACGAAATTCGGCGTCTCAGTCGTCGCCGGCATCCCCTTCGACATCGTCAATCCCGCCCAAAGCCTCCTCGGCGGCAACATCATCGTCCTACGCGGTGGCGGGCGCGAATCCTTCGCCCACACCCTCCCCCAGCGCGTCGAGGTGAAAGTCGGCCTGCCAGTGCGGGCGTTCGCCTTCCTCGGCGGCGTCGCCGGCTGGGGCTCCCGCAAAGCCGACCCCGATGGCAAAGCCATCATGAAAGTCACCTCCGTCTTCGCCGACGGCGAAAGCGAAAGCGTCACCCTCCACAACGGCATCGAATTTGCCGACTACGCCGGCACCACCGAAGTCCCCGGCTCCCAACCCGCCGACAGCATCACCCGCGAAAAGCAAATGCGCTGGTTCACCATCCCCTTAAAAAAGCGCGGAGTCGTCGAAAAGCTCATCCTCGAGAGCCTCGACAACGGCCCCGCGGCCACCACGGTCGCCATCACCGCCGACCTCGGCGAGCCCGCACATTGAGCTGAGAGCACTTGACGTGTGTAACCTTCACGGTTACATATTCCGCCGCCAATGGCCGCAAGTTGCAGATTCGCTTTCGCAGTCCACATCCTCGCCGTCCTCGCCTCAAAGGGCGGGCAGGGCGTCACCTCCGACGCGCTCGCCGGCAGCGTGAATACCAACCCCGTTGTCATCCGGCGGCTGCTTACGGCGCTGAACCGCGCGGGGCTCATCGACACAAAAAAGGGCGCGGGCTCCGGCTCCACGCTCAGCCGCGCGCCGGGCGAGATTTCGCTCGATGAAATCTACCGCGCCACCGAGCCCGCCCCGGCCTTTGCCGCGCACCCGCACAAGCCAAACGTCCGCTGCCTCGTCGGCCGCAATATCACCGCCGTGCTCGACTCCGTCTTCGCCTCAGCGCAGGTCGCGCTCGAGGACGAACTTGGCCGCCGCACCCTCGCCGACGTGCTCACCACCGTGACCGACGACCTCGCGAAGCCCGGGCGCAAAACATCCGCCCGCGCCCGCAAGTCCGCCTGAGCCTGCTTTTCCGATCCATCCGCAAATCCACACCACATGTACCTCGACACCGCGCACCTCGACCCGCCAGCCGTCTCGACCTCACCCGCACAGCCCGTCACCGCCGACCATCGCGATCTTCGCCGCGACGACTTCTGGCGCATCATCCCGGCCTACTCGCACGTCTCCGCCGCCGAGTTTCGCACCCATCAGTTTCAGCAAAAGCACGCAGTCACAAACGTCCGCCAGCTCCGCGAGACGCTCGGCTACCTGGTGCCGGATTCCTTTTTCGACGACCTTACCTCCGGCATCCAGAACGCCCCGATGGCCCTCCGCATCTCGCCGTATCTCCTCGGCCTCATCGACTGGCGCGACCCGCTCGGCGACCCGATCCGCACGCAATTCATCCCGCTCCGCAGCCAGCAGCAGCCGAACCACCCCATGCTGCAATTCGACTCGCTCAACGAGCAGGGCGACTCCCCCGTGCCCGGCCTCACGCACCGCTATCGCGACAAAGCGCTCTTTCTCCCCATCGCCACTTGCCCCGTCTATTGCCGCTTCTGCACCCGCAGCTACGCCGTCGGTGCGGACACCGAAGTCGTCGGCGAAAAGCTCAAACTCAGCGCCAGCCTCGCCCGTTGGGAGCAGGCCTTTGCCTACATCGAGTCCCGCCCTGAGCTCGAAGACATCGTCGTCTCCGGCGGCGACACCTACAATTTGAAGCCCGAGCACCTCCAGCTCATCGGCGAGCGCCTCCTCCGCATGGCGAACATCCGCCGCATCCGTTTCGCCACCAAAGGCCTCTGCGTCATGCCGCAGAAAATCCTCAGCGACGACGCCTGGCTCGATGCCCTCACCCGTGTCGTCGAGCTCAGCCGCGCCCTGCACAAAGACGTCGTCGTCCACACCCATTTCAATCACCCCAACGAAATCACCGGCATCACGCAGGACGCCATGAACCGCCTCACCGAGCGCGGCATCCACGTCCGCTGCCAGACCGTTCTCCAGCGCACCGTCAATGATTCACCCGCCACGATGCAGCTCCACATCCGCCGCCTCAGCTACGTGAACGTGCATCCCTACTACGTCTTCTTTCACGACATGGTGCCCGGCGTGGAGGACCTCCGCACCACCCTCGACAGCGGCCTCCAGCTCGAGAAACACGTCCGCGGCCACAGCGCCGGCTTCAACACCCCCGCCTTCGTCGTCGATACCATGGGCGGCGGCGGCAAGCGCGACGCCCACAGCTTCGAGAGCTACAACCGCGACACCGGCATCGCCGTCTTCACCAGCCCCAGCGTCCGGCCGGGTAAAAAGTTCCTCTACTTCGACCCACTCGGCTCCCTCGACGACACGCACCAATGGCGCTGGACCCAGCCCACTGAGCGCCGCGCCATGATCGACGAAGCCCTCGGAGTATAACGGACCAATCCCGTCCCGCCCTGCAAGTTCAGCTACAGCGGGATGCTGTACGGCGGCGGGAGCTGCACATGCAGCAGCGCCGACGTGCCATCCGTGTAAAACGCACGGTAGATTAGCTCCCCGGCGTTGTTGTAAGAGCGCGCCTGCGAGCTGGAACGCGAGACGTTGCTCAGGATCGTGAATGCCCGCAGCGTCTTCCCTTCCACGGTGTCCCCGGCGCGCGCCAGCAGATGCGCCGTCCCCGCGTCATCGGTGTACCACAGGCCCACCGCATTCTTCGAAGTCACCCCGGCTGGGTTCGGCTCGCCCGTCTTCGGCACCAGCAGCTTCGCCACGAAGACCGGCCCCGTCGCGCCGTCCGGCATCGCCACCGACGTGAACGACTTGAACACCGCCCCACCTGCGCCCGGGGCCTCCATCCCTTCGCGCGCCATCAGTTGCGTGCCGTACCTCACCCGAAAGAGCGCCAAATCGCTCGCGCTGGTCGCCGTCCCGCCCTTCAGCTTCGCCACAAATGCCGCATTGCCTTCCGACCCCAGCGCCACCGTCCCAAACGCATTGAACAATGCCGCATCAAACGCCATCGCCTGTTCCCCCTGCCGCGCCAGCAGACCCACACCCCCGTCGCCGGTGAAGAGCAGCGCCCCCGACGCGTTACCCGGCCCACTCAACTTCGCCGTAAAGGCCGCCCCGCCGCCGCTCGACTGCGTCGCCACGCCCGTTTTCAACAGCGTCTCATCGGTCCCGAAGACCGGCAGCCCGGCCTTCGCCACCGAATAGTATCCCCCCGGGTAAAAGCGCACCAATTCCTGCGTCTTATCCGTGAAAGTCACCTTTGCCGTCACCCCCTGGCCCGCAGCACCGTGCCCCTGGCCCGCCGCACCCGGCACCGCCTTCAGCGCCGTGAATGATTTCACCGTCTTCACCGACCCCTCCCCCAGCGTCAGCGTGCCGCCCTCCCTCATCGCCAGCGTCGTGTAATCCCCAAACACCCGCAGCCACAGCCCCGTGTCATCCGCAGCCGTCACCTCGCCGAGGCCCTGCACGAGCGATGCCGTAAAGGCCACCATGTCATCCGCCAGCGCCACCGACGTGAATGACTTCCACTGCGCCGCGCCGCCCACTCCGGGCACGTCGTCGAGAGTCGTCGCCACCGGCGCCGGGAACTGCGTCTGCCCCTGAATTGCGAAGTTCGACCGCATCCAAATCCCCTCCACCTTCACCGTCCCCAGCTTCTGCGCTGCGACGAAAAGCACCGTCCCCGCCTCATCGATCAGCGGGTCCTTGAATCCCGAAAACTGCAGCGGCGTCGCCTTGAGCGTCGCCAGCACCTGCACCGTCCCGTCCGGCGCACGCCGCACCACACTCGTCTGCGTCCCCGTCGGCGACTTCAGCTTTGCGATGAACGCCGCGCTTCCCACCTGCACCGCCGGCCCTTCCATGCCCAGCGCCGCATAAATTCGCACCGGCGCGATCGCAGGCACCCCGAAGCCATACCACACCGCCCCCGCCGGCACATCACTCCCATCCACGCCCGCCCCCGGCACCTCAGCGCCCTTCAGCGCCAGCGTCGTCGTTACCGGTCCTGGCGGAGTCGGCGGAATCACCTCCACCACTCCATTCAGCAACGGGATCGCGCTGCCAAGACTCGACACATCCGCCAGATCATTCCACTTCGTCGCCGTGTAGATCGGAGACCCCGCCTGGAAAATATGCACGAAATCCTCGTTCGACGCATTATCCGGCTGCCCCGAGTCCCAGTTCGAGTAGGAAAACGGCTCACCACTCGTCCACACATACGTCCCCTCCGTCGCCGCATCATTCAGACCGATCCACAGCGCCCGCTCCACCCCGCCATAGTGCGCAAACGCATCGAAAATAAACTGATTCTCCACCGCATTCCGCACCGTCGCCAAGTGTCCTCCCAGCGACTGCGCCACCGTCTCCGCCGCGCTCCAGTTACTTTCCGTCAGCAGATAATAAGTGTGTCCGTTCGCCGGATTTACCGCACTCGTATAGACGTCCGGCAGCGGCTGGAAAGCCCGGGCCGAGAGGGGGAGCAGAGCGGCGCAAGCCGAGAGGAGGAGGACGAGAGATTTCATCGGGATATTGAGGTGTGAAAAGCGCGGGTCTTCTAAGCCTTAACCCGTACCGTGCAAGCGGAAAATTTTCCCCCATTCCGCATCTTCAAAATCACCACCTCCGCCCCCGTTCGAGCCCTCCTGAAATCCTCCCATCCCACCCCTCCACCGAGCGCCACATCACGGAGGCGAAACGCCGTGATCCCTCCGCGTTCAAACGGCATCGGGAGGCTCATATTCGTGAACCGGCACCCAATATTCGTAATCCGATGCCATATATTCGTGATGCGGTGCCACGTAGTCGGCATTGGGAGGAACGTTGCCGTGAATCGGCTGCATTTAGACGGATCCCGGAGGCAGTGGTTCGTAATCCTCCCATAGCTAGACGGCGTCCGGTGGCAGAATGACGGCTTTGGTTGCCGCACAGCCATCATCGTCCATGGCAAAATCGGCATCCGGCGGGGCACCGACGGCGATTTTTTGCAAAACGGAGCCGTCGAGGGGGTCTCAGATGCCGTTGGAGGGGTGGCGGATGCCGTAGGAGGCCCACCGGATCACGTCGAGGTGTCTTGATCCTGAGCGACTTACGCATATTTTGGCGATTTGCGACCACTTTTGCCGACAACCCCGGTCACAAATTCGACACACCCCCTCCCGCCCGCCGCGTGAGTCAACGCCGCACCCGCGTTTCTGCCAGTCGCCTCTGGCAACCCCCGCCCGAATGCGTCGTCGGCGTGCGCCTTTCCCCTACGCGAAAAGCTCCGTGATGGCGTGCGCCTTCACCAGCTCGCGCGGCTGATTGAGATGGTTATAAACGATCGTATCGGGGTCGATGCCGCACGCGTGATAGATAGTCGCGAGCAACTCCGTGGGATGCACCGCGCCTTCCGAGGGGCTCGAGCCCGTCTTGTCGCTGGCGCCGTGGATATACCCGCGCTTGATCCCCGCCCCGGCGATACACGCCGTGTAGCAGTAGGGCCAGTGGTCGCGACCGTCGGAGCTGTTGCTATTCCCGCTCGTGCTGAGCCCTTTCTCAGGGCTGCGCCCAAACTCGCCCAGCGCGACGACCAGCGTCTCGTCCAGCAACCCGCGGCTGTCCATGTCATCGAGCAGCGCGCTGAACCCGGCGTCCAGCATCGGGCCGCTCTGCTTTTTCATCCGGTCGGTGAGGCTGACGTGGTGGTCCCACGAATGGTTGTCCGAGTTCGCGACCTTCGGCCAGATGCACTCCACGACCCGCGTCCCGGCCTCGACGAGCCGCCGCGCGAGGAGCAGGGATTGCCCGAAGGTGTTCATGCCGTAGCGCTCGCGCATGGCCGTGGTCTCCTGGTCGATGGCAAAGGCGTCGCGCGCCTTCCCGCTGACGATGAGGTTCAGGGCGCGGTCGTAGTATTCGTTGAGGTTGTAGCTCTCGACGGCCTTATCGATGACCGGCATGGCGTCGTTCATGGCCTGGCGCAGGCTCGCGCGGCGCTCGAGGCGCTGGGCAAAGACGTCCGGCCGCAGCTTCAGGTCATCGACGTGGATGCGGTTCATCTTCGCCATGTCCATGTCGTCGCCGTCCGGGAAAAGCGTGTAGGGATCGAACTCGCGCCCGAGGAAGCCGGCGGTGCCGCCTTTCCCGACAACGTTCGACTCCTGCAGCGGGCGCGGCATCATCACGAAGGGGAGCATTGGCTCGGTCGGGGGCTTGAGGCGGATGATGTTGGAGCCAAAGTTCGGATAATCCTTGGCATTCGGCGGCTCGAGCTGGCCGCTGGGCGAGACCTTGTCCGTCGTGTAGCCGGTCATGATCTGGTAGATCGCGGCGGTGTGGTTGAAGAGGCCATTCGGCGTGTAGCTCATGGCGCGGCACATGGTCATCTTGTCGTTGACCTTCGCGAGCTTCGGCAGGATCTCGGTGAAATTGACGCCGGGGATCTTCGTTTTGATGGGATTGAAGGCGCTGCGCATCTTGTCAGGCATGTTTTCCTTCGGGTCCCACAGGTCGAGGTGGCTCGGCCCACCCTGGAGATAGACCATGATGACGCTTTTGGCCTTGTTCCACCCGGGTCCCTGACCCGTGGCGTCCTTGAGCTTCGCCTCCGCTGCGCGGGCCTTGAGTTCGAAGATGGAGCCGAGCGTGAGCCCGAGCATGGCCGAGCCGCCGAAGCGCAAAAGATCGCGCCGAGTGATGCCGAGATGAGAGTCGCAGAGGTCGCGGCCGGGTTGTCCTGGGATGCGGATCATGGGGATGTATGGGGTTGTCTAAGTGAAGATCGCGGGATTCGGATTTCTTAGTGTATCCGATGTCCCCTACCTGCGGCGACGGCGGAGGCCGACGAACATGGACAGTCCGGCGAGAAGAAGCGAGGCGCTTCCGGGCTCCGGGATGACTGTGAGGACGCCGAAGGACGTGAAGTTTCCCGTATCCCACGCGAGCCCGGCGCCGAGCGAGGGAAGGATGAGGTCGCTCGCGAGGTTGAATCCGGTGGAGTCGATGTTGTTGAAATCGAGGAGGTCGAAGCTGTCGTTGAGCGCGGGGCTGTAGCCGCCGAAAAGCGTAACGTTGAACGTGCCGTCGAGGGTCAGGTTGTTGATGCCGATGACGCGGTCGAAATTCACGGTGCTGCCGAGCTCGAACACCGAGACGGCTGTGCTGCTGAGGAGCAGGTCGGTGTTGTTGAGCGCGAGGGAGCCGGGGGAGTTCCCAGGGGCGAGCGTTCCGGAGACTAGGACGGTTCCGCTGATCAACCCACTCCCGCCGAGCGTGCCGGAATTCACCAGCACCGTGCCGGCGATGGAGCCATTCACGAGGAGGGTGCCGCCATTCACGGTCGTGTCGCCGGTATAGGTGTTCGTGCCGCTGAGGACGAGCGTGCCCGCGCCGGATTTGGTCAGGCTGCCGTTCTGGATATTCGGTGAAACGCTCGTGGTGCCGCCGGTGATGTTGAAATCCCGAGTGGCACCGCCGAGGTCCACATTGCGGGGTCCAGCCACATTCGGGTTGAAGATCGCACTCGTGCCGCTGGCGGTGAGGTTTCCGCCGAGATTGACCTGCGCGACGAAGCCTCCGCCGAGCTGGCCGAGCTGAAGTGTGCCGCCGGCGAGAGTGAGGCCACCGGCACCGATGTTCACGATGGTGTCGGCGCTGTTCGCGCCGAGGCGATAGGTCGCGCCTCCACTGATGCTGAGCTGGTTCGCCGTGATGCTTTGTCCGCTGCTGAGGTCCTGCAATCCAGCGGTGAAGGAGAGTGTGCCGCTGAGGTTGAGGTTGTTCACCGTCTGCAAGGTGGCGGTGTTGATCGTGAGGTTCTTGAAGGCCTGGAAAAAATTCCCGCCAGTCCACGTTGCGCCTTGGTTGATCGTGACGCTTGTGTCCGGCGCGAATTGCCCCGCGGCGGTCAACTGGAGGGTGCCGGCATTCGCGATGACGTCCCCACTGATGGCAGTGCCGCTGGTTTTCCCGAGCTGCAAGACGCCGGCGGTGATGGTGGTGAGGCCGGTGAAGGTGTTGGGATCAGTGCCGCTGAGCAGCACGGTGCCGGCGCCAATTTTGGTGAGTCCGAAACCGGTGCCGATGATGGGCCCGCCGATCGTGAAGGTGTTTGCTGTCGCATTGATCGCGACATTTCCCCCGAGGATGATCGGACTGTTGATCGCGCCGACCGCGCCTGCGCTATCGACGGCGTTGCCATTCCAGACCATTACGCGAGTGATATTCGTCCCCGTGGTCCCGCTGTAAAAGGCCGTGGTGCCGGCGCTGTAGGTGAAGGCTCCCGTGCCCTGCACGACCGAGGCGGCTTCGATTTGCACCGAGCCGGCGGTGATGTCGAAGTCGCCAGGGGTGACCGTCGTTCCGACGATCGAGAATCGAGCGGCGCCAATTTTGGTGAGCTTGAAGCCGGCGAGGTCGAGGGTTTCTCCGCCGCCGTTGGTGCGGATGTCGATGCGGTTCGTGCCGCCGATGGTGGCATTGCCCGAAAGCGTCAGGAAGCGCAGCGATTGCAACTGATCGGCGGTGTTATTGACCAGCGCGCCGAGTCCGCCGACGCCAGTTCCCACAATGCGGATGACTTCCGAGCCGAGATTCTGGCCGCCAGTGGCGAGCGTGGCGCCGCTGAAGACGGTCGTATTCCCGGCGGTGGAGCCGAGCGCGGTGGCAGCACCGATACGGAGGGTGCCCGCGCTGATGACGATCGGGCCATCGAATGTGTTATTTGCCGCGATGGTGACTGTGTTCGTGCCGACCTTCGTGATGCCGCCACTGCCGCCGATGACATTCGCGACGTAAAAGTCGTCAGGGCGGGAGAGGACGAGCAGCGCGTTGTTGATGATCGGCCCGGAGCCGAACTGCCCCGCTCCGACGGTCGCTCCGTCGCCGAGTTGCAGCACGCCCGCGTTGATGCGCGTGACGCCGGAGTAGTCGTTTACCCCGCTGTTTGCGAGGACGAGGGTGCGCGCGCCGAGTTTCGTGAGGCCGGTGGTGCCGCTGAGTTTGCCCGGACCTGTGAAGAGGTAGTCGGCGGTCGGGTTGTTCACTGTCACCGCAGCCGGTGAGAGCGTGCTCGAGAGATTGACGACATTGCCGAGGACGCTCGGGTCATTGTCGAAAAGCACGGCATCGCTGCCGCCCGCGGTGCCTTCAATGTAGTTGGTGGCATTGCCGCTGCCGATTTCCTTCCAGTTCTGCGTGGCGGTGTCCCACGCGGAGCCGTTGGCCCCCGTCCAGCGCGGGTAGTCGATGGAGGCGATGTTCAAATCCACCGAGCTGTTCCCCGGGTTGTCCACGAGCGAAGCCGCAGCGCGCGGCGGGAGGATGAGATTGAGCGCTCCAAAGCCGGCGCCCCCGAGCGTCGTGTATTTGATGAGAGGGAAGCTTCCGGCGACCAAGTTCGCGCCGTTGAATGTCACGGTGACGCCGGAGTTCGGAGCGAAGGTGGCTGCAGTGATTACGGGTGCTGTCGCATTTCCCAGGATGCCGAAATCGAAGCTGAGGCCGGTGCTCCCGGCGTTGAGCGTGAGGGATGGCGCGCTGAAAGTCTGTCCTGCCGTGGCCACGCGGACTCCGAAACTCGCGCCGGACGCGACGGTGACCGAACTGCCGAAGGAGGCGGTATTCGTGAGGAGCCTTCCGGCGGAAACGGTCGTGGCTGCGGTGTAGGTATTCGCGCCATTGAGCACCCATGTGCCGGTGCCGTCTTTTGTGACGCCGAGCACATTTGTCGTGTTCTGGTCTTGGATCACGCCATTGGCCGTGCCATTGCCCGTACCGCTGAAAAGCGCCACCCGGCCGGCCATGTTGGGCGTGAGGTTGCCGTTGAGAGTGAGCGAGCCGCCGTTCAATAAAAAGCGCGTGCCGCCACCGCCGCTGGTAAGAGTGAAGTTGCCGTTGATGACGTTCGCTCCGGCTTCGTTGACGATCGCCGGTGCGTTGGGATTTCCGTTCAGCCCGTCGTTGCTCGTCGTGAAAGAAAATGATGCCGGGAGAATGATCGGACCGTTGCTCCCATCGAGACGCAGCAGCGGAGCGTTGTCCGTGCCTTGGTTCCCCACGATGGAGATCGTCTTGACGCCGCGTCCGAGCGAGTCGCTGCTCGTGATTCGGATCGAGCCGTTGCTGTTACCCACCGAGACGTTGCCGGCGAAGGTATTCGTGCCGGTGAGCGTGAGGATGCCGGTCCCTGCTTTCGTCAGCGACCCAACCCCGCCGATGACGCTTGAGACCAGCACATTCGAGCCGTTCGTGTTTAAAGTGCCAGCGCCTGCCAGAGTCACGACGCGTCCGCTAATCGTGCTCGCATTTCCGGCCGCCCAGCGGAGCGTGCCGCCGTTGAACGAGATCGGTGCGGACAAGTCGCCGATGTTGCCGAGATTGCTGAATTCAAGGATGCCGCCGTTGACCGACAGCGTCCCGGTGAAGGTGTTGTTCGCCGTGAGAGTCCAAACGCTGGCACCCGACTTCGTGACTGAGGTCGCACCGCCGCTGTCACCGATCGAGGGATTGAAAATATTCGCGCCCGTGTTCGTGCCCCCGATGGTCAGTGTGCGAGTGCCGCTTCCTGAAAATGCGACGGCACCGGTGTTTGAAAATGTAACGGGCGAGAGGCCGGAAGACTCGATCGCTCCGCCGAAATTCGTCACCGTGAACAGCCGGTCGGTCGAGACAGCAGCGCCCGTTGTCGTGCGGAACGTCCCTCCATCGAGCACCAGATTGCTTGCCGCTGCGGACTGAGCGCCGACAGGGCTCGCCAGTCCGCCATTTGTCAAAGTCGGGACGACGAGCGCCACCGACCGGGCACTCAGCGCCCCGCCGATCGTAATGACACCTGTGTAGTCATTCGCCGTGTTGTTGAAATTTACGGTGCCCGTCGCCCCCGTGAGCGTCAGTCCTCCTGTGCCATGGATCAGCGAGTCGAACGTGAAAATTCGCCCGGTTCCTGTCGTGGTATCGATCGTGGAATTCGCAGTCACCGTGAGCCCGCCCCCGAGCTTGGCCTCTTCCGGAACCGCCCCGGTGAGACTTTGACCGAGAAGACCTCCAGCGAGGATTAAGTTGTTCACGGTTGTCGGCCCCGCAGTTTTGAAACCGAAGGAGCCGCCTGCACTGATCGTCAGTGAGTCGCCGGCGAAAATCGCGCTCGTCGGATTCACTGGCGTGCGGAGCTGGAATGCCCCGGTGACGTAGTCGTTCCCAGCGCTCGGCGCCAGCCCATCCGACCAGTTGGTCCCGGTGTTGAATGAACTCACGCCGATGAGGTCATTGCCGGTTAAAAGCACGGTGGCCGCGATTCCTGCGCTGGCGAGAGCCGACGCAATCGTCGTGCTGAGAACGAACGTGGGACGTCGGGAAATGCGGGAGAGTTTGGACAATTTCATGGATGTGTGACGGGGACGTTTGGCTGCCAAAATGCCGCGATCCGGGGAGAACCGCTCGGCAAAATGACAGTTGCGAAAGATACGCAGAAATCGATCTCTGCAAATCGCGCGGCGTTGCGTTTGCCCTCAATACGCCCCGCTGATTTGCCACTCCTCGAGTAGGGCGCTGGGAATTTCGGCGAGGAAGCGGGAGGGGCGCTGGAGCATTTCGCCGTATCCGGCATTCATGCGGAGGTGGGGGTAGGTGAGGTAAAGCTCATCCTTCGCGCGAGTCACGGCCACGTAGAAAAGTCGGCGCTCCTCCTCGATCGCATCGCTGCTTTCCAGCGAGCGCGAGGAGGGGAACATCCCATCCGCCAGCCAGATGACGAACACGACTTTCCACTCCAGCCCCTTCGCTTGGTGGACGCTGGAAAGTGTGACCATTTCGTCGTCGGCGGCGCCCGCGGTGACGTCCGAGTCGAGGCTGGAGATGAGCGCGAGCTGGTCGAGGAATTCGGCGGCGCTCGTGTATTGCTTCGCGAAATTCGCGAGGGTCTGGAGGTCTTCGCGTCGCTGATCGTAGTTGGCGAATTCGGCCTTTGCGTAGTCTTCGTAGATCGCCTCGATCACGCTAGCGATCATCTCGGCAGGCGGATTCGGCACGCCGCCGGGCGCGATTTCATCGAGAGTGTGGCAGAGCTGGTCCCAGCCCTTCTGGCTTTTCGCCGGGACTTTGAGCGGGCGCAGTTTGTCGATCGAAAACCCGATGGCTGCCGGCGGGGGGATGGGGTCGTCGTCAGTAGGAGCGTCCACTTTTTCCGCCGGAGGCGGCAGTTCGAAAACGGCGCGCAAGGCATCCGCCCACATCAACTCGGCGGACCGCGCGCCGATGCCTGCGAGGAGGCGCACCATGCGCTTGAATGCAACCTCGTCGCGCGGGTTGACGACGTATTTCAAAAACGACGCGACATCCTTGATGTGCGTCTGCTCGAAGAACCGCAGGCCGCTCGTGAGCTGGAACGGGATGCCGTGCCGCGTGAATTCCATCTGCACCTCCATCGAGTGGTAGTGAGCGCGGTAGAGGACGGCGATTTCGTCGAGCTCGATGCCCTCCTCGCGCAGGTCGAGCACGCGCTGGGCGATGAATGCGGCCTGCTGATTCGAGTCGCCGAGGGGGACGAGGCCGGGTTTCATCGCGGCGGCGGGACGCGCGGAGATGAGTTCCTTCTTGAATTGGTGAATGTTCGCCGCGATGGCGGCGTTCGCGACTTCGAGGATGTCCGGGACGCTGCGGTAGTTGATCTCGATTTTGTGCACCTGCGCGCCGGGATAGCGGCGCGGAAAATCGAGGATGTTTTTGAAATTCGCGCCGCGCCACGAGTAGATCGATTGCGCGTCGTCGCCGACGACCATGATATTTTTGTGATACGCGCCGAGGATGTCGATGAAGTCCGCCTGGAGGTGGTTCGTGTCCTGGTATTCATCGACGAGGACGAACTGGAACTGCCGCTGGTAGCGCTCACGGATGGCCTCGTGGGTCTGGAGCAGGCGCAGCGTTTTCTCGAGCAGGTCGTCGAAATCGAGCGAGTTGGCCTCGCGCTTTTTTGCCTCGTAACGCTTTTGGGCTTCGAGGATCTGCGGCGCGAATTCGAGGAAGTGGGGATATTTCTCGACGAGCACTTCGTCGATGGCGCGGCCTGTATTCAGTGAAAAACTGAACACGTCGGCGAGCACTTCGCCTTTCGGGAAGCGCTTGTCTTTCGTGTTGATGCCGAGCCGCGCGATGACTGCGTCGAGCAGGTCCTGCTGGTCCTCGCGGTCCATGATCGAGAAGCCGGGGGCGAAGCCGGCTTCGTTCGGATGGCGGCGCAGGATGCGATTTCCGATCGAGTGGAACGTGCCGCCCCACAGCCCCGCGATGTCGTTGGGCAGAAGGTTCGCGACCCGCTCGAGCATTTCGCGCGCGGCTTTGTTCGTGAAAGTCAGCAGCAGAATGCTCTGCGGCATGACGCCATTTTCGATGAGATACGCGACGCGATAAGTCAGCGTGCGCGTCTTCCCGCTGCCCGCTCCGGCGATGACGAGCGCCGGTCCCGGTGGCGCGGTGACGGCGGCGTGTTGCTGCTCGTTGAGTTCGCTTTTGAAGTCGATGCGCGGCCCCGCGGGCGCAGCGTGGCGATCGAGCGAATACTGGCGGGCCATGCAACGTCGACGCTACTTCGCGGGTGCGAGCAGCTCGTTCAACACACGTGCGACGCGGTATCCGGCGAGGGCGATTTGGCGCTCGGCGATGTCGCGGGCGACGTGCGCAAATTCCGGCGTCAGCGTGATGACGTGCGTGTTGTCGCTCGGGTCGGCGTCGGCGGGATACGCGGATTTGCAACCGATCGCGTGGCTCTCGCGAGCCCACGATTCCGGCGTCTGGTCTTTCGCCAAATCGGGCAGCGACTCCGCCGGAAAACGCGCCGCGATTTTCGCCGCCTCAATCGCGATGATCCCTTCTCCCGGTGCGCTCGGACGCTCCACTTCATACGGCGCTTCCCATTCCTGACCGATGCGGCCGTCTCGTAAATCGAAGCGATACGACTTGTCCCAAAACGCGTGAAGATTCGGAATCGTGCCCGGCCAGAGGTCGGTGAAAGGCACGCCGTGAATCAGCACGCCATTGCCGCCGCGGTCGTCGCGATCGGTTGCGTGCAGCGGCTGATGCACGTCGCCGATGAGATGCATGAGCATGGCCAGCGCCTGCGAATCATCTGCCACGGCTGATTCGCGGCTCTTCAGCTTTTCCATCGCCTGCCCGATCGCCCACACGACATTCGGCGGTTCGGGTATCTCGACCGGCGTCGCGGCGTCGGAGCAGGGGAGCGTGACGTAGTGCCATTTCGCCCACGCGTAGCCTTTTTTCGAGCGCATGTCGTCCATCCACGCCCCGGCGGTGACAAAGTTGTAGGGCTTGTGCTGGTTGTAGCTGTCGTCGAGTTGCGGCAGCAGCGCGGCGACCCGCTCGCGCACCTCCGGCTTCAAGTGCTCCCACGCGATTTGATCGACGAGCATGTGCCCGGCGGCGTCCCAAGCGTGCGAGGTGGCGGTGAGAAAAAGCGCGACGAGCGCGACGAAGCGAGTGCGGTTCATAGTTTGCGAATTTTGATCCCACGGAGCGCCGCGCGTGTGCGATACGCGGCGATGCCGAAGGGCGCGGACAGCTCGATCTCGCCGTGCCGCAGCGTGACTTTGCTGCCGGAAATATCAACGTTCACGACCTGCTCGTCGCCGATCCAAGCCGCGAGTTTTCCCGGCGTTACGCGCAGCCGGATGCGATACCATTTTCCACTCTCGAAGCGCATCGTCTGCGTCGTGGAATTCTCCGACGCGTCCTCCCCGTCGATGCTCGAGATGCCGACGAGCGCGCCGCCCCAGCCGCCGACCACCAGCGTGCAGTGCGAGTCGCCGACCGGCACCGTGAGCCCGCAGAAAAAGTCGCTGCCTTCGACACGCTTCGCCTCCAACTCGACTTCGTAATTCGTTTTCGGCGTCTCGCCCCTGTAATTCACCCCAGTCAGATCGTTACCCGGCTCAAGCACGATCGCGCCATTTTCCACAGCCACATCTCCCGCGCCGGAGAACCCCGTCGCCATCCATCCAGTCAGCGTTTTTCCATCGAAAAGCTCCTCGGATTTCGTCGAACCGGGCGCGTTGAAAACCTCGCGCAATTGCGCGAGAATCGGCGGCACCGCAGTCCACGGATCGGGCTTGGATTCATACTCGAGCGCCACCCAGCCCTGATAATTCGCTTCGCGCAAAATCTGCGCGATGCGCGCGTAATCCGTCGGCTGCTCCTCCGCCGCGCCCGCCGGTTTGATCACCGGCTTGATCTGCACATTCACCGCAAACGGTGCGCACTCCGCGAGCGACGCATACGGATCGGCCGTGTGAAAATTCCCCGTGTCGAGATTGATCCCAAACCACGGACTCTTCACCGCCCTCACGATTTCCAGCAGTACCGCAGGCTCCGCCACGATGCCGCCGTGGTTTTCCAGCCCGAGGAAAATGCCCCGCGAACCCGCATAGGCACAGCATTCCTCGATCGCCTCGACGCAAAGTTTCACCGCCTCGTCGTGCGCCGTTTCTTTCGGTGGCGCTCCCGCAAAAATCCGAATGTGTGGCGCGCCGAGCGTCGCCGCATAGCCGATCCACGTCTTCACCGAAGCGATCTCTTTGTCCCGCGCCTCGCCTTTCGGCAGCGCGAAATTATTCCCTACCGACGTCCCGCTGATCTCCACTCCGCGCAGAAACGCGTGCCGCCGCACCTCGCGCAGATACTCCTCCGTGAGCTCTTTAGGAAAGTAGTAGCTCGTGAGCTCCGCGCCCGCGCAGCCTTGATCCGCGCAGTAGTCGATGAAATCGAGAATGTCGATCTGCCGTTCAGCCGCCGCTTGCCGCGGACGATTCGAGTCCTTGAAAAAATCGCGAAACGAATACGCCGCGAGACTAAGGTTGAGGCGGGCAGCGCCGCCGCGTTTGAAGGGCTCGATCGCGAGCGCTCGCGACGCGATGAGCGCGCCACCGGTGAGCCGAATGAAATGCCTGCGGGAGAAGGGAATCATCGCGGCATCTTGCGAAGCCCCGCGCCATGTGCAATCGCGAAACCCGCCCGCGACGTTCACCGATCGACCGTGATGCTCAGCGCTTCGATCGACACGTTGCTCGCGTTGTTGTCGAGCCCTTGCATCATCGGGACGAAGAGCAATTCATCGCCCGCCGCGAGATCGACTTCGGCCTTCAATTCAACCGGCGAGCCATCGCGCGGCAGCGAGAACCAGGTGATCTCCGCCGCGCGTTGCGTGTCCCTTTTCCGGAGCGAAAGCGGGATGCTTTTTGCATTTCCTTCCCACGGCTTGCTGCGCGCACTGCCCGCGACTTTGTAACGCCCTGCGTTCGGCGCGATGAACGCGAGCGCCGGGATTTTCGGGAAGTTGAACTCGTTCCCGCCCCACGAACCGAGCGCTGCGAGATTCACCTTTCCATCCTCCACGCGTGCGCTCGGATGCCCGCCCTGCGAATGATCCGGCGCGGTCCAGACCGTGCCGTTCCAGACCATCGGCGAGTAGTTCGACGTGAGATTCGCGTCGCCCGGGTAGAGCCGGTCGAGCCGCCAAATCGGCTGCCCGTCCGCCGCTGCCGGATTCCCGGCGGCGTTCCCTTTCTCCCGCCCCTCCCACGCCGCAGGCAGTCTGTAGCCTTGATTCGCGGGCGGTGCAGTCGCGTCGCTGAGCGAAAGTGAGAAGTCCTTCAGCTTCAAATCGCCGCCCGCAAACATCCCGTCGATCTGCGGCAGCAGCGTCAGTTCGTCCCCAGCCGTCAGCTCCACGCTCCGGCCTTCCAGCGACGTCTCGGCATTGTTGGCGACCGTCACATCCACCACCTTTTCCACCATGCCTCCCGCGCGCTTCAGCAAATGCAGGGTCGTGTTATTTTTGCTGTCCCACATGCGCGCCGCCGCCGCGCCGTGCAGCGCGTAGGTGCCATCGCGCGGCGCGATGAACGTCAGCCCCGCGGTGCGAAGATGTCGGTCATTCCCCGGCCCATGCGGAGCGCGCGTGCCAAAGGTCAGCGCGCCGTCTTTGAGTCCCGCGCCCGGCTGCCCGCCGAAGCCGCCGTCCTTCACATTCCAGTCCGTCCCCGTCCACGTCATCGCACGGAAATTTCCCGGCTTCTTCCAGTCGTCGGGCCACAATTGCTCCAGCTTCCACACCGGCTTCCCGTCCGCCATCGCCACGCTCCCCTCGCTTTCGCCCTTCGCTTTTCCCTCCCACACCGGCGGAAGCTTCCACACCGGAGCGGCTCCGCGTGCGGCCTGCGTCACAAAGCTCGCGTGCTTCCGATCCAGCGCCTCCATCGCTGCCAGCATCGCCTTTCCCGCCGTCTTCGCGCTCGTGTAGAGCAGCACCGGACGCCCCGTTTTCGACAGCACGATCCGTTTCGGAGCTGCGCTCGCATTTCCCATGATGTCCTCCGAGATCCACGCCGCGCCCATCGGCGGCAACTCCACCGCCGCGTCCCCTTTCGCGTCACGATCCGCGTACGCGATCACCACGCCGCGCCCATTTCGCAGATCCTGAAAAATCGCGAGATTCGCCCCCGGCGGCCGCACGAACCCGACCTCGTCGCTCTCGCCGATGTGGTGATTCAGCACATTCCACATCCCCACCAGCGGATTCGGATAACCATACCAGTCCCACAGCATCTGCCCCGGCCCGCTGTAATCCCAAAAACTCTGCCCGTGATCCTCGTACGCGATGTGGAAAAGCACCGTCTTCTCCTGCCCCGAGATCGTCATTTCCGCCACACTGTCCGCTTGCTCGTTCGTGCTCTGCGCCGCCGTCAGGTGCGTGCACGCGATCGGCTCATCGACCGCGGTATTGGTAAAAGCCCACCCTTCATTGAACCACAGCTCCACGTTCTTTCCGCCCGCCTCGTCCATGTTCTGCCGCATCCGCCGGATCGCCTGCGCATCCGCGAGCCAGCCCGCGTGGTAGTCGTGCCACGACATCACATCGATGAATTTCAGCCCGCCCGCGCGGAAAAAGAACCCGTTCACCGGGCTCGGAATCCCATACACGTTGTTCACCATGATCGGCTTTTTCGGCGCGTATTTCCGCAGCATGCGCGCGGTGCGAATCGTGAACTTCGCGTAAACCTCGCCCAGCTTCGCATCCAGCCACCGGTCGAATTCCGGCTCATTCTCGATCTCGAAAATGATCGACTGTCCCGCGTAATGCTCCGCCGACGCGCGCACGAATTTATCCCAGACCGTCTCCGTCCCGAGATCGTCCCAGCGCGGATCCTCCGCCGCCCAGCGCATGTCCGTCGGGAGTGGACTTCCCTTTTCCATGATCCACTTTGGCGGCGGGTAAAGGACGAGGTGCGATGAAATCCCGTGCGACTCATTGCGGTCGAGCGCCTTGTCCTCCCAGTGAAAATCCCACGTCTTCACATCCTCGAGATTCGCCGGCTTCACGGGCAGATGATCCTCCCCATTCGCGTGCGGCTGCCACCGCGCCCAGCCGAACCCGATCAACTGCATCTTCTCGATCACCCCCAATCCGCCCGCAAACGACGCGCCGAAACGCTCGCGGAAATCCGGCTTCGTCGCCGCCATCGGGTAGGGGATTGAGGTTAGGGGAAAGTCCGACCTGTCGATCTCCGCGCCCTTTTCATCCAGCGCCGAGAGCCGTGCAAAAACCAGCCCCGTCCGCGTCAGGGGCAGCGACGTCTTCGCCGCGAACGTCTTCCCCGGCGCAATCGTCACCTTCGCATCCACCGGTGCCGTCACAGCCTGCACGCCTTCATAATCCACGAGCTGCCACCGCACCGTCACCGTCCGCGGCTCGCTCCCCGGATTCGACACATGCGCCGCCATCTCTGCCGTCGCGCCTTTCTTAAAAGCATTGCCCCACGCGCTCTCCCATCCGCTCAGATTCGTGCAGTCCGCCACCACCTCCACCGCGCGCCGCGGCACATAAGCCGGCGTCCCCTCGCTCCCCACCGTCACCGTCACCCCATCGACTAGGATCGGCCGATCGTAGCCGCCGATCTGCACGAGGTAGTGCGGGAACGGCCAAAAGCCATCCGCCGGCACATCCGCCTTCCACGTAAACGACACTCGCTTCCACTCCGTCCCGATCTCCGCGCTCTGCTCCGCCTCGCGCTGCCAGAGCCGGTGCGCCTTCGTCCCCACCTCCCGCGCGCTCGGCGGCATCTGCACCCCCACGCGTCCCGGCGCCTCGCCTTTCACGAAAAAGGACACCGTCATCGGCTCCCCGCGCACTGCGACGAAAGGCGCGCTCATCACATTCCCCTTCGCGATCCGCAGCGCGTATTCACCGACGGCCGCATCCTTCACGAGCGTGTCATTTTTCGCATCGATCTGATGCCAATACAGCAGCCCCCCCTCAAACGACCCATTCCGCAAAACATTCTCCGGCCCCGCAAAAGCAGAAGAGGCAAACACAACAGCAGCAAAGAAAGAGGATCGAAACATAGCCCTGCATAACCATTGGCCTCTCCCTTCCGTAACCATTTTTTCCCTCCCGTAAAATCGCGCCTCAAACGCGCAGATCGGATCGAGTAAAGCTCGAGTCTCGTGCTACATATTCATAATCCCATCGGCAAAAAATGCCGGTGCCTTTTCGTCGCTGCCAAACGGCATTCGCAAAAATGCGTATCGGGGATTGCCACCCCCTGCTTAACGTGATACCCCCGATCACAGTTGTGTTCTGCACTGCACCCGTTGCCAGAACCGCCGGGTGACCTGCGATCACCCATCGCAGCGGCGCGCGATCTTTCCACCCGCTTCCGCAAAGTGCGCAGTTTCCGGTTGACAACCTGCGCACCTCTGTGCAAATCCGCGCCCATCTCACCCGCGTCCGTGCAAGCGGCAGGCAGCACGGAGCGGAGTGCGACGCCACCGATTTTACCATGCGAAAGCAAGTAACAGCGCGGAGTGCAGCCCCGATGGCACGATGATCCCCCGACGATGCGTCACGCGTGCGCTTCTCATCTTTTCCGCCTTCTGCGCCGGCTGCACATGGCACGCTTCCGATGGCTCGCGCCGCACTCTCATAGTCGGAATCGGCGTGCTGAAAGAGCAGGGGACGCCCGGTCAGGCCACGGTCTCCACCTCCACAACGCTCGGCCTCGCCGCGCAACTCGACACTCCGCGTTCTGGCCTCGCGCTCGGCTTTGCCAACTCCGTCACCACACGCATCCCCGCCGCCTGGAACGGCACCCTTCACATCGACCGCCAAAGCATCACCGCCAACCCCACGGCCCCACGCACCCAGCCATGACACTCCGAACATTCCTCTTCTCCATCCTCCTCGCAGCGTTCTCAGCGGGCTGCGCCACGAATGGCTACATCACTAGCGGAGTGGCCACCGTCGTCGGCCTCGACGTGAGCGAAAACCCGAAGACGCAAATCCCGCATGTGAAATTCGGATACGCCCGCACCGGGCTTTACTACGTGCCGACGGGCAAGACGGCTTATGGCGACCCGCGCCGGCAGGGCAGCGGCGATGCCGCGTCGAATCACGACTCAGTGAAGGACACGCCGAATGTCGTCAGCGAGATTTTCGTCCACTCGAAATTTCTGTCCGAGGTCACGATCTCGGAGAAATTCGCGATCGGCGATGCGGCGGTGAAAAGCGACGCGGCGGTGACGAATTTCGCAAACGTCGCCCCGCAGCAGGTCGCATCCGGGGGCGGCGCGGTGACCGCCCCCGTGCGGATGGTTGTGACGCCCTCGCGCGAGCAGCGGCGGCAATTCGGAGCGGAAGACGCACAATCACGCATCGACGATGCCACGCAGGAGAAGGCTGTGAGGAAGTTGCGTCTCGACACGAACGCCGCGTATCAGGCGCTGCCTCAAAGCGTGAAAGACGAACCCGACTTCTACGTCGATGCCGTCAATGCGCTCCACCTCGGCGGCACGCCGGTGCAGAGCGCGAGCGAGGCGGAATATCTCAAGGCCTTCGACAAGGAACGATCGCCGGAAAATCTTCGCAACCTCCGCACCTTCCTCGACTCGAAAAAACCCAAGCAACGCTGACGCCCAACGCAACCCTTCCTCAAAATGAACCCGCTCATCGAAACTGCCGTACTCGTGGAAGAAGAATGCACCTCGCGCGAGGTGCTCGCAAAGTCTCTCAACGAACTCCAGCAAACGAACCGCGAAATAGTTGCCTTCGGGCTCGGGCAATCGACCAAAGGAGACTTCAACGTCTATGACTACATCATCAACGGCAAGGCTCCGAAGCTCGGGGAAATTCTCGTCTTTCCCATCGCCGCCGCCACCGCGGAGGCCGAGTTGCGCCGCATTCTCGCCGACCACACTATCATCTCCTACACCGAGGCCCTGATCGGTGGAAAAGTCGAGGACATCCTCGTCGCGCGTGCTGGGGCGACTCTGAAGCTCACCGGCACCATGTCCACCTTCGGCGGCCCCACGGACACCGGCATGAAGCCGAATGAAGGCCTCGCGATCGTGCGCGATTCCGACCTAGCGGCCGCGGAAATCGCCGCGCTCTTCATCGACCCCAAGCGTGGCGCAAAAGGGCGCAACTTGAAAAACGATGCAGCTCGCTACATCGCGTGCCGCTGGGTCTATAGCCAGACTCCGCGCGAATTCCTCCTCCGCACACTCGTCACCGTGCGCAATCCCGCCAGCGGCGTTTCGTTCCAAGCGCGCCCGGTCGATTGGGGTCCGTCGAAGACAACGGGCCGCGTCGCCGACCTTTCCGACAAACTCGCCGCCGACCTCGGTCTACACACCGACCAAGAGTGCGAAGTCTTCGTCCCGCTGCCGGGGCGTGTCGGCCTCGGCCTCGAGAAAATCGGCCGTGGCACCGACGCATTCCGGGACACGCTCGTCCGCGTGGCGCAGGGGCAGGCGGCGAAATATGAAGGCATCAACGAATCCAGCGAACCGCTGCGCTCGCGGATCAAAGGCTACTGGGACGAATGCAAAGGGGCGGGTTTCGCCAATTTCGACTTTGAAAATGTCGGCGTCGCATGGTCGGCCGCCTTCACCTCGTGGTGCATCCTCCAGGCGGGAGCAAGCGGAGCGGACTTCGCATTTTCACCCAGACACTCCCACTACATTCGCAACGCCATCCAGCGCGCTCTGGCCAATCCCGCTGCCACATTCGTCGGCGTGCGGATTGAAGATTACGCGCCTCAGCCTGGCGACCTCATCCACATCAACCGTTCGAAGAGCGAGACTATCCAATACGACGACGCGGCGACCAGGGACAGCTACGAATCCCACTGTGCGATCGTCGTCGGCATCGGGAAAGACGAGCACGGCCCGTGCGCCTTTACCATCGGCGGTAACGAAAGCGACAGCGTCCGTACCCACCGAGTCGCGCTCCACGCCGACGGGAAAATCGTCCAAAAATCGCCCTTTCCCTACATCTGCGTTCTCCGCACGACGTGAGGAAAATTTTGAAACGCGGGAGCGAGCTCCCGCGCTTCAAAGGCCATCCCTCCACACATCAACGCCGCACCCGCTGCGCGACCTGCCGCGTCCTTTCACCCACAAAAACAAATTGCCGACCGGGCGGACCCGGTCGGCGATTTGAAGGAGACTCCAAACGGCGCGGAGGCCGGGCGGAGCATGAGTTGAAACGTCGAGTTACTTGATCTCGACCTTGGCGCCTGCCGCTTCGATCTTCTTCTTGATCTCTTCGGCTTCTTCCTTGGTGATGCCCTCTTTGAGAGCCTTCGGAGCGCCTTCGACAAGGGCTTTCGCCTCCGCGAGACCGAGGCCGGCCACGCAAGCGCGGACTTCCTTGATGACGGAGATCTTGTTTGCGCCAGCTTCCTTGAGGATGACATCGAAGGACGTCTTCTCCTCGACAGGAGCGGCTGCGGCTCCACCACCAGCGGGTGCGGCGGCTGCGACGGGTGCTGCGGCGCTGACGCCCCACTTGGTTTCGAGTGATTTCACGAGTTCAGCGACTTCGAGGACGGTGAGTCCGCTGAGCTGTTCGACGAGTGCGTTGGTATCTGCCATATATCTGCTTTTTTGCGGTATCGTCGCGACCCGAGGCTTCGGGCCATTTCAGCCGGGCAGCCGCCCAGCCGACGAGGAACCATTGGTTTTGGTTTTGGTTTTTGGTGCGAGAGCCAATCGCGGCGCTCGCGGAGGTTTCGCAGGTCGCCCGGCGAAAAGGGTTGGATTGAAGGTTATGCTGCGGGAGGGGCTTCCGGCTCGGGCGCTGGTGCCGCGGCTTCGGGTGCCGGAGCTGCAGCTTCCGGCTCAGCAGCGGCTGCCTCTGACGCGGGCGCTTCGCCGCCGCCTTGGTCGGCCTTAGCCTGGAGGACGCGAGCCAACGCGGAGGCGGGCTCGTTGAGGGTGCGGACGAGTTTGCTCGCCGGGGCTTGCAGGACACCGAGGAGGGTGGCCAGCAGGACTTCGCGCGACGGGAGGTCGGCGATGGCGTCGATTTGCTCGGTGGTGACGACCATGCGATCGACGACTCCGGTGCGGACGGACGGCTTCTTGAACTCGGCGGTGAAGGTCTTGAGGACCTTTGCAGCCGCAGCAACGTCTTTGTCGCCGATGACGATGGCGTTTTGCCCGCGCAGCTCGCCGAGTTCCGGGTAGCCGGCTTCTTTTGCGGCGCGCTTGAGGAAGGTGTTTTTGACGACGTGGCAGCGGGCACCGACATCGGCGAGGCGGTTGCGCAGGTCGCTGAAGCGCGAAACGGTGAGGCCGGTGTAATCGGCGACGAAGAGGAACGGTGAGCCGTTCAGCTTCTGCTGGAGGTCTTCTACGATGACGACTTTATCAGGGTGCATGTGCGTGTGTGGCTCCGGTTTAAGACTTGAGGAAGGGGCTCGCATCGACGCGCACCCCGGGGGACATGGTGGCCGCGAGGGTCACGTTCTCGACGAATTTGCCCTTCGCGCTGGCGGGCCGCGCTTTCACGACGGCGTCGATGACGGCCGAACCGTTATCGGTGAGCGCCTGCGCTTCAAAGGAGATCTTGCCGACTGGCACGGCGCAGTTGCCGTTTTTGTCGAGCTTGAATTCGACGCGTCCGGCTTTCACTTCGCGCACTGCTTTCGCAGTGTCTTCGGTGACGGTGCCGGTCTTCGGGTTCGGCATGAGCCCGCGAGGCCCGAGGACTTTGCCGAGTTTCCGCACTTCGGCCATGCAGGCCGGGGTGGCAACCGCGACGTCGAAGTCCTGAAAGCCACCGACGCACTTCTCGATCAGGTCCTTGTAGCCGACGTATTCCGCGCCGGCGTCCTTTGCCGCACGCGCTGCATCGCCTTCTGCGAAGACGAGGACGCGGACGACTTTGCCCGAGCCGTGGGGCAGGGGACAGGTGCCGCGGACCATTTGGTCGGACTGGCGAGGATCGACTCCGAGGCGGAACGAGAGGGTGACCGTCTGGTCAAACTTCGGGGCCGGGAAGGCTTTGAGGACCGTGATGGCCTCTGCGAGCGAGTAGCTCTTCTTTGCGTCCACCTTTTCGGCGGCGGCGCGATACCGTTTGCTGCGTTTGGTTTGCATGATGTGGTGCAGTGCGAACGAGTGTGAACTCTCCTGCTGTTAGGGTTTGAAAAAGGGCGCGCAGCATCAGCGTGCGCGGAACGAATGCAAGCAGAATCTCGCATTGCGCGATTTTTCCCCCATGCGGGGGAAGGGCGCCGGTCTGGAGTGTCTGCGGCCTAGAGCGGCGTCAGGATTTGTATTCCTGATTTTTCACGATGCCGGGCTCGGGGACCGGGTAGCGGCCGTTCTTGTCGGAGGCGACCGGTGGCGGGCTGTCCATCGTGAATTTATCCGCGTCGGGGGCGAAGGCTTGCGGGCAGTTGAGCATGTCGTCCCACGAGATTTCCTGCCCGGTGTGCGCGGCCATGCGGCCCATGGAGGTGGCGACGCTGGCATCGACGCCACGCTTGACTTCGTTGTATGGGCGGTCTTCGCGAATGGCGGATACGAGTGCGTCCCATTCGTTCTGGTAGGGATTCGAGGTGTCGGTGCTCTGCCAGATCATGTTTGCGCGGTCTTGCGCCTGGCCTTTGTAGGTGCTCGACGGGGTGCCGCAGTCGCCATTTTTCGAGATGACTGCGAGGCCTTTCGTGCCGTGCGCGTAGCTGGAGTAGAGGGGCAGGGCGCCGACCATGCAGCGACCGTCCATGAGGAATTTCGTGTTGTCGGCGAAGGTGTATTCGACGGCGTAGCTGTCGAAGTTCTGATCGACGTAGTCGTAGCGGTAGTGCCGTCCGCCGAGCGCCTGGGCTTTGACGGGCCACGCGTTTTTCATCCAGCAGCAGTGGTCGATGTGATGGATGTAGAAGTCGCTGTAGCAGCCGCCGCTCGCCCAGATGAAGCTGTGGAAGCGGCTGATCTGCCAGAGCAGTTCGCTCGGAGTGCCGGGCCATTTTTCGGAGAAAGCGGACGCGAGCGGGCCCGCCATGCGGTAGCCGCGCATGAGGGTGATGTCGCCGATTTCGCCATTCTGAATGCGGTCGTGGAGCTCGATGAGCGCCTTGCTGTGGCGCGACATGAGGCCAACGCCGACCTTGAGGTTCTTCTTCTCGGACTGCTCGGCGAGCGCATACATTTTCTTCGCGCTCGGCCCGTCGGCGATGAGCGGCTTTTCCATGAAGACGTTGAGGCCTTTCTCGATGGCGTAGGCAAAGTGGACCCAGCGGAAGGCGAGCGGCGTGGTGAAGATGGCGATGCTGCCGGGCTTGAGCGCGTCCATGGCGTGCTTGTAGCCGTCGAAGCCGATGAACTGCCGATCTTGCGGTACGTCCATGCGGTCGGCGTGAACGTTCTTCAATGTGTCGTGGCTGGTCTTGAGACGCTTTTCAAAGACGTCGGCCATGGCGACGAGCTTGAGAGGCGGGCCGGAGACGGAGAGTGCGTTGTCGGCAGCGCCGGTGCCGCGCCCTCCGCAGCCGACGAGGGCGACCTGAATGGTGTTGTCCTCGGCGGCGTGGACGAATGGGATTTTCACTCCGGCGAGCGCGGAGACGGCGGCGATTTTCGTCGTGGTCTTGATGAAGTGACGACGGGTGGAGGACGGATCGGTGGGTAGGATCATGGTGAGAGGGTGAGTGTGAGGCGTGGGTCGGGTCAACCGCGCACGCAGAAAAACGAAAGGCTATTCGTCATTCACGAGAGGTGATTTTCGCCGCTCGTGCGGCTACAAAACTCCGTGCGCCGCGAGGTCGGCGAGGAGGGCGTCGTGGCGGTCGTGATGGTAGTGGTGGCAGACGAAGCCGAGGCTGCGCGCGGTCTCGATGTTCGGCAAAAGGTCGTCGATGAAGAATGTGCTGGCGGGCTCGATCGAGAGTTCGCGGCAGGCGATGTCGAAGATTTCGCGGCCCGGCTTCGAGGTTTTGACGGCGTAGCTGTAGATGCCCGCGGTGAATCGGGAAAAGAACGGGTATCGGCGGAAAACGTAGTCGCGGTGGATGTCGCCGGTGTTGCTCAAAAGGTAGAGCGGGTAGCGGCCGTGGAGCTGCTCGACGAGCGCGATCATCGGCTCGTTCGGCTCGAAGATTTCTTCCCACGCGGCGACGAAATCGGCCTCGGTGCCGGTGTAGCTGAGCACGTCGAAAGCGGCTCGCAGAAAGGCCGCGCGGTCGATCTGGCCGTCTTCGTATCCGATCTTAATGCGCTCGACGGCGGCGAGGATTTCGACGGGGTCGTGGATTTTGCTGTGCGCGGCGACGGCTCGGAGTGCGAGCGAAAAGTCGAATCGCAGGAGGACGTTCCCGATGTCAAAAAGGACGGCGCGCATTTGAAAACGAGGTTCAGGATTTTCCGCTGACGAATGCCGCGATCTTCAGGGCGGCGTCGGGGCGACTGAGTTGGGTAATGTTTTTCTCCCACTCACGCCACTCGCGCGCGTCGTCGGCGAAGAGTCGTGAGGTCGTCTCGGCGAGGCGCGCGGTGGTGGGGCAGAGTTCGCCGCAGCGGTTCTCGATGAGCAGGCGCGCGTTGCCTTCCTCCTGGCCCGGGATGACCTGCGTCATGAGCATCGGCGTGCACGCGGCGATCGTCTCTTGCACGGCTGCACCGCCGGCTTTTCCGATGAGAAGATGATGCGTCATCAGCAGCTCGGGCATCCGGTCGGTCCAGCCATGAATCTCGATGGGACGGCCATTCGCGGCCGATTCGATGCGCGCGCGGAGCGCCTCGTCCTTGCCGACGGTGACGGTGAGATGGATGCGCGGGATTTCCAAAAGGCGCGCGACGATTCCGGGCGCGGCGGCCTTGCCGGCATTGATCATGAAGAGCACGCGCGGCGGCGTCTCGGCGCTCGGCGAGGGGCGAGCGGGGCGGTCGTTCGCGAATTTCGGCGGCACGGGAAATCCGAGCACGCGCAGCTTTTCCTCGGGCACTCCGGCGCGCGCCATAACGCGGGAGGTGTCGGCATTTGCGACGATGAATGTGTCGCTCGCGCAGCGGTGCCAGACTCTGTTGATGGTGATCGAATCGGTGACGACTGTGTGGACTGCAAAAGGCGGATTTTTTCCCGAGAAGATGCGCTCGATGAAGTAGCCGTATGCCGGATAAACCGAGATCACGGCGGACGGCTTTTTCGCGGCCAGTGCGGCGGCGAGTGCGCGCTGGACTTTGCCGAGAAAGGGGAGTGTGAGCGGGACGATCGGCAGCTTGTCGATGAGCCAAAATGCGGCGGCCCAGACGTGCGGCGCGCGATTGATGAGGCCGATGTAGGCGCGGCGGCTGCGATCGTACGAGGCGTCGCCGACGAGAGCGAATGCGTCGCAGATCTCCGACTCAACGCCGAGCAGCGTGAACGCTGCGTGGAGCCCGCGCGCGGCGGCGTTGTGACCTTCGCCGTATCCGGCGGTGAGGATGAGAATCATGGTGAAAACTGCGGAGTGAGCCGGGCGCCGGAGCAATAGGGAAGCAGGAATGCGAGCGAACACGGGCGATCGCCGCGAAACGAAAAGCCTCTGCCTCGCGTTCCTGCTCGGCTTTATTGCACGCATGGAGCAGGAAGGGCGGTGCGCTTCCCCGAGTTTCCACTTTCCACTTTCCACGGGTCACTCTAGCTTTCGAGTCAACCCCACTTCCTCCATGAAAAAGTCCGCCTTCACTCTAATTGAACTTCTCGTCGTCATTGCGATTATCGCGCTCCTCGCAGGCATCGCATTGCCTGTTTTCCAAAAAGCGCAGGAAAGAGGTCGCGCGACAAACGATGCCGCGAACCTGCGGCAGGTCGGCCTCGGTTTGCAGGCGTATCTGCTGGATAACGACGACCAGATGTTCGCTATTGCGGGTGCTGCGGGGAGCGGGGGGTCTCCCGTGACTTGGCCTGTTACGATGCACGATAAGTACGTGACTAACTGGAAGGTGTTTCACTCGCCGTTTGACTCGCGCCCTGCTGTGGAAAAAGCGCCTGCGCCTGTCAGCTACGCGATCAACACGAATGTTTTCGCTCCTTCCGATCCATCGAAGAGCTCCTACAAAGGGAATGCATCCCAATTCGTCTCGCCCTCGGAATTGATCATGATGGCGCCGAATCCGGACAAGACGCCGAAGAAGGTTTCGTTCAGCGACACTTCCCTGCAAAATCCAATCCTCGAGCAGCCAAATCCCGGTTCCAAGCTCGGCACTCACAGCAACCGCAATCAGATCAATGTGCTTTACGGCGATGCCCATGTGGCTGGCCTGGTGTGGGGCGAATACTCCGATACCGCGTCGGAGGAAGGATTGCGCCGCTGGCAGCCGCTGGGCGCGTTGCCAACGCAGTAGTTTTCAGTCCGCGAAATCGCGCTCCAAGTTGATGCACGCTGCGAGCATCCGCCGGTAGGTCGAGCGCGATATTTCTCTCGCCCCGAAAGTGCGCAGGTGGCTCGTGGACCACTGCGTATCGAGCAGCGCGAATTCCCGTTGCCGCAGCCGCTCGACGAGCCCGTACAGAGCGACTTTCGACGCATCGGTTACACGATGGAACATCGACTCGCCGAAAAACGCGCCGCCGATCGCGACGCCGTACAGTCCGCCCGCGAGTTGATCGCCGAGCCAGGTCTCCACCGAGTGCGCAACCCCGAGTCGATGCAACTCGCGGTAGCTTTTCGCAATCTCGTCACTGATCCACGTTTCCTCCCGGTTTGCGCAGGCGCGCAAAACCTCGGGAAAAGCGGTATTCACGCGCACCTCGAATGTGCCTTTTTTCAACGTCCGCCGGAGTCCATGTGGCACGTGAAACGCATCGATTGGGATGATCGTGCGCGGGTCCGGCGAGAACCATCCGATCTCGCCCCCATCCATCGCCATCGGAAAAACGGAACTGCGGTAGGCGTGGATCAGCAGTTCGGGCGAAAGCATTTGGCACCGCGAGGAATGCCGCAGCCATGCGAAAAATCGAAGCAAGAAAAGATGGAAGCCACCGGCATTGCGCCGCTCTTGCCACGCGCCGCGCGAGTGCCTATCACGACGCGATGAAACCTTTTCTCGCCTCACTCCTCCTCGCCGGCGCGTGCATCGCCTTCGTCGGCTGCGAATCTGAACTCCCGTCCACCGAACAACCGGGCCAGAAACTCGAGCGCGGCCTCACTGGCCAGGGAACCGTCTATCAGCCCGACAAATCGAACGACCCGATCATCCGCGAAGAGACCCGCGTCGGCAACTAGCATGGCCGTCGCAGCAGCTTCAAAAGTCGTCATCCTCGATTTCGGCTCGCAGTACACGCAGGTCATCGCGCGCCGCGTCCGCGAGTGCCAGGTCTTCTCCGAGATCGTTCGCTACGATCTCCCGGCGGATGAAATCGTCGCGCTGAAGCCCGACGGGATCATCCTCAGCGGCGGCCCCGCCAGCGTGTATGGAAAAGACGCGCCGCAGCTCGATCCCGCGATCTTCGACATCGGTGTGCCCATCCTCGGCATCTGCTACGGGATGCAGCTCATGGCGCATCATCTCGGTGGAAAAGTGGAGCACTCCGAGCGCCGCGAATACGGTTCCGGCCAACTCACCGTCGTCGCGCCGGAGTGCCCTCTTTTTCACGGACTCGGCGAGCACGTCGATATTTGGAATTCGCACGGCGACAAGCTCACGAAAATCCCGCGCGGCTTCCGCGCGGCGGCGAAAACCGACAACTCCGAGTACGCCGCGATCGAGCATCCGAAGAAGCGTTTTTTTGGCCTGCAATTTCATCCCGAAGTGGCGCACATGCCGCGCGGAAAAGAACTCATCCAGAATTTCGTGTACGAAATTTGCGGATGCAAAATGGACTGGACGACGGGCTCTTTCATCGACCAGACGTGCGATGAAATCCGCGCTCAGGTCGGTGCCGATCACGTCATCCTCGGCCTCAGCGGCGGAGTCGATTCCAGCGTCGCGGCCGCGCTTTTGCACAAAGCGATTGGAGATCAACTGACGTGCGTTTTCGTCAATAACGGCCTGCTGCGCGCGAACGAAGCTGAGACCGTTCAGCGTGTCTTCGGCGACAACTTTCAACTGAAGCTCAAATACGTCGATGCCAGCGCGCGCTTCCTCAAAAAGCTCAAAGGGGTGACCGACCCCGAGCGCAAACGCAAAATCATCGGAAAGGAATTTGTGCGCGTGTTTGAAGACGCGACCAAGTCGCTGACCAAAACGGGCAAGTCGAAATTCAAGTTCCTCGCGCAGGGCACGCTTTATCCCGACGTGATCGAAAGCGTCGCCATCGGCGGCAATCCCGCCGCGCTCATCAAGTCGCACCACAACGTCGGCGGGCTGCCAAAGAACATGAAGTTCAAGCTCGTCGAGCCGCTGCGCCAGCTCTTCAAAGACGAGGTGCGGCTCGTCGGCGCGCAACTCGGCTTGCCGCCGGAAATCGTGCAGCGCCAGCCCTTTCCGGGCCCGGGCCTCGCCGTCCGCATCCTCGGCGACATCACCCGCGAGCGGCTCCGCATCCTGCGCGAGGCGGATACGATCGTCGTGAGTGAGATGAAGGCGAGCGACTGGTATTACAAAGTCTGGCAAAGCTTCGCCGTGCTGCTGCCGGTGCGCAGCGTCGGCGTGATGGGCGACGAGCGGACGTATGAAAACACAATCGCCGTCCGCATCGTCGAGAGCCAGGACGGCATGACCGCCGATTGGGTGCGGCTGCCGTATGAGCTGCTCGCGCGCATTTCCACGCGCATCATCAATGAGGTGAAAGGCGTGAATCGCGTCTGCTACGACATCTCGAGCAAGCCACCCGCGACGATCGAGTGGGAATAGGAATCCGCTGACCTAGGAGCTCGTGCCGCTATCTCAAGCCGGTCGCGTTGGAGCTGAAGGTTAGCCGATTGACCTGGAAAGCTGGGTTGGTGGAAATCGGAGTGAACTCCTTTTTGTCTAAGCCGATGATCTCGGCGATCACGACGATCCCGTTACTTTTGAGGCTCGGTCGCACCGTCCCGGCCAATGACGTGGACAAGGCGATGGGATCAAGAATCCAGAACTGCGTCGTCTGGCTTGCCGGCCCGCCCACGGGCAACACTCCGTCGAGTTGCGAGTTCGGGCCGAGCCCGGTCAACTCGAGGGTGACGCGGTCCCCATCGCGGTCGGTAAATTTCAGCGTCGTGCCGGAGAAGACCTTGAACATTTGCACGAGATCGCCGCCCGGGCGGCGGTTGCGATTCCCATCGAGGAGATTGCCCGCGAGGTCTTTGACCCCTTCCGGCCGAGTGCGCGTGGCTCGCGAGCCATTGATGCGCAACGCCATGCGCTTGAAATTCGTCTGCATGAACGGCGTGAGCGTGAGCGTCACCTTGCGCCCGACGGAGTCGTAGACCGCCGATTCGAACGTCAGCACTTGGTTTCTGCCGCGCTTCGGGACGGCCGTCAGCCGGTAGTTGTTCACGTTCGTCGCGGTGGTCGGATCCAAGTCTTCGTTGAAGTGAACCACGGCGCCGCTGATCCCGCGACTCGGCCCCGTCAGGCCGATGAATTCAACCAATGGCCCGACGAGGTCCGGACGGTCGTTCGCGTTGATCCGCAGCTCGGCGACGCTCGGTGAACCGAGCGTCCCCGGACCGGTGACGCCGGTGAGATAAAGTCCGACGAACTCGTCTTCTTCGGGAAAGATATCGTCCACCACCGGTACTTGGAACGTCTTGGTGTCCTCGCCCGGGCCGAAAGTCAACGTGCCCGCCGCCGTCGCGTAATCGCTCGCCGCCGAGGCCGTCCCGCTGAAAGTGCTGTATTGCACGGAAACGGTCGTGTTGAGAAAGCCCTCGCGCTTTACCGTGATGACAGCGATGCCTCCACCCTCGCTGATCGCGTACTTCTCCGCTGAGAACGCGATCGTCGGCGCGACGGCGATATCGCGGATGGGAATGGTCCCATCGCCGATGGGTCCGTGCGAATCGCCCAAGCCCGTCAGCGGATCGACCGTCACGAGGACATACTCCACGGGAGTGCCGGGGACGGCGTGTTTCCCGCCGGCGTAAGCCGTGCCATCCGAGGCGATGTCAAACCCGACGTGCGTGGCATTGACGACGCCAAAGTCCGCCGCAGAAAAGAGCGTTCCGTTGTTCGCCGGAGTCTGCAGGACGATCTGAAAAGTCGAATCATCGATCCCATAAAGCGCCGTCACGCCAGCCACCGCCGGTAGGTAAGCCACATCGCCGACGTTGGGATTCGCGCCCGCGTAGACATCACCGGCGTCGTAGGCGAGCGTGCCGTCCGTGTTCACCGAGCCAGTGTCAACGTTGATGCGGAGGTTCTGCTCAGCGTTGCTCACCACACGCAAACGATCGACGACGGGATTGAAATCGACGCCGAAATTCGACCCGTTCAGCGACGTGAAAGGGTCGGCACCGGAGGCTGTCAACGTCGCCACTTTCGTCGCGACTCCGGTTGCGGGATTGATTGTGTAGATCCCATTGCCATCGGTGATCGCGTAGAGTTGGCCATTTGCGGGTCGCACATCGATGCCCACGATGGCGTTGCCGGGATCCAATCCGGAGATCGGCTGGACGCTGAGAATGTTTTGCGGCACCGCCCCGTCCACGACCAAAAGCCGACTCGGATTTTCATCCGTGAGCGCGTAAACGCTGACCGCTCGGGCGGAGGGCACGCATTGAGCGACGAATACAACCGCGAGAGAGCAGAGGATGGTTTTCATGGGGTTTGTCGTGTTCCTTGAGCGAGCCTGAAGCGCGGAAGCAAGACCGCCCCGCACCGGCGGTGCAATTCGGCATCTGTGCATACGCAAAAGTCAACTCCAGAATGCGTCGGCGCGATTCCAGCCTTCGCGGTGGGGGGCTATGCTCGCCGCGCTTGTCTCCCTGCGGTTCGAGCGGCAACGTGCGCGCCGTGATGATGACACATCCTTGGATTTCACCCCGGCAATTTCTCTCCTCCGACTTCCGAGCAAGAGCGAGGCAAGCGCTGGAGGCTTGCTGGGGGCACGCGTTGGTTCTGCTGATTCTCAGCATCCCCGCGCTAGCTGGGGAAATGGAATGGCCGCAATTTCGCGGCCCTACTGGCGAGGGGCTTTCCGCGGCGAAACACGTCCCGGTCGCGTGGAGCGCGACTGAGCATGTCGCGTGGAAAGTCGAAGTCCCCGGAGCTGGCTGGTCGTCGCCACTCGTCTCGAAAAATCGCATCTATCTCACCACCGCCGTCGCTCCCGCGGGCGGCGAACTCACGCTCCACGCGATGTGCTTCGACCTCGCGGACGGGCGCGTGATTTGGGACACCGAGGTATTCAAGCCCGAGCCCGGCAGTGCGGCGCGCATGCACCGCAAAAACTCACCCGCGAGTCCGTCGCCGATCGTCACGGGCGACCGCCTGTTCGTGCATTTCGGGCACATGGGCACCGCCGCGCTCGACCTCTCCGGCAAGGTCCTCTGGCAGCAAAATGAACTCACCTATGCGCCAGTCCACGGCACCGGCGGCTCGCCGATTCTCGTTGGTGACGAACTGGTTTTCAGCGCGGACGGCGAGCGCGATCCCTTCATCGCCGCGCTCGATGCAAAGACCGGTGCGATCAAGTGGAAGACCCCGCGCAACTCGCCTGCACACAAGCAGTTCTCCTTTTCCACACCGCTCGCGATCGAGGTCGGTGGCGTGCAGGAAATCATCAGCCCCGGCAGCGGCTTCGTCGGCGGGTATGCTCCCGGCGATGGCCACGAAATCTGGCGCGTGGCCTACGGCGAAGGCTACTCCGTCGTCCCGCGCCCGGTCTTCGCTCACGGCCTGCTTTTCGTCAGTTCGAGCTTCGACGTGCCGACGCTCTACGCGATCAAACCCGCCGGCGCGACCGGCGACTCCACAGCGACGAACATCGCGTGGACTCTGAAGAAAGGCGCGCCGCACACCGCCTCCACGCTCGTCCTCGGCGATGAAATTTATGTCGTCTCCGACGCCGGCATTGCCACCTGCGCCGATGCGAAAAGCGGCGAAGTCCACTGGACCGAACGCCTCGGCGGTAACTTCTCCGCGTCGCCCTTTGCCGCCGAAGACCGCATCTATTTTCAAAATGAAACCGGTACCACGAGTGTGGTGAAAGCTGACACTGCATTCACGCTTCTGCAGAAAAACGACCTCGGTGAACGAACCCTCGCATCGCCCGCGGTGATCGACGGCGCGGTCATCCTCCGCTCCGAAAATCACCTATGGAAAATCGCGGGGTAACCGATGGTTCGGCGGCAAATCCTTGCCCGTTCCTCGTGCTTCTTTCCATGATAGAATCATCCACCATCGTTCAAACTGCGCTGCAACATGCCGCAAGCATTCACGTCATTGTGCCGCGCGATGAGGTTCAAAATGTCATGGGGCCTACCATCGGCGAAGTCTTCCGAGCAGTTGCCGCGCAGGAGGTTTCGCTGACTGGCCCGTGGTTCACGCATCACTTCCGGAGACCTGGTGATACCTTCGATTTTGAAGCGTGCGTACCGGTCGCGACACCTATCGCTCCGGTAGGCCGCGTGCAGCCCAGTCAATGGCCGGAAATGCGCGTCGTGCGCACTGTTTATCACGGGCCTTACGAAGGTCTCGGAGAGGCTTGGGCAGAGTTTCTCGATCGCATCGAAGCGGACGGGCTCAAGATTGCCGAAGACCTTTGGGAATGCTACCTCACTGGTCGCGAGTCGGATTCCGATCCGACGCGATGGCGTACGCAACTCAGCAAGCGACTGCTGGACTAGGACTGCGATGATGCGTCTTTGGATCGGAACTTCTGGATTCCAGTATCCTGAGTGGAAGGGGAAATTCTACCCGGAGAAGATGCCGTTGAGCAAGATGCTGTCCTCCTACGCCGAACGGCTGAGCAGCACGGAAAGCAACTACTCCTTTCGCACGATTCCGAGTCGCAAGACGATCGACAAATGGAGTGCAGCTACGCCGCCGGACTTTCGATTTAGCTTCAAGGCATTGCAGAGAATCACGCATTTCGCGCGGTTGAAGAACTGCGCCGAGATCACGCGGGAATTTTACGATGGCATCGCACCGATGGGAGCGAAACTGGGAGCGATGCTATTTCAACTGCCGCCAAACTTCAAACGCGACGTGGAGTTGTTGACTGCCTTTCTGAAGCAGCTTCCGAGAAATATGCGCGCGACCTTTGAGTTTCGCCATGAGTCTTGGTTCGAGGACGAAGTCTTTGCCTGTCTCCGCGACCACAGCGCTGCTCTCTGCATCGCGGAGGATGAGAAGCTCGCGACTCCGCCGGTGGTGACTGCGAGCTTCGGCTACCTGCGTTTGCGTCGCACCGACTACCAGCGCGCCGACATCGAGCGATGGGTTGAATTCGTGAAGAAGCAGACGATTTGGAATGAAGCGTTTGTCTATTTCAAACACGAAGAGACGGGCGTCGGAGCGGAATTCGCTCTGGCATTCCAAGAATTGACAGCGGTGCGGTGACACGTTGCGACCAGAGGACTTGCGAGTTTGACAGGGCGCGGAGCGAGCGGGCAAAGTTGAGAACTTTCCCATGAAAACGCCTCTCCCTGTCCTGCTCGCCACGATTGGTACAATCAGCCTCTCGGGCGCGCTAGCCATTGATTTCACGAAGGATGTGCAGCCGATTTTGGAGGGGAATTGCGTGCGGTGTCACAATCCGAAAGGGACGGAATTTGAGAAAGGTGACACGGACCTCGACCTTTCGACGCAGGCCACGGCGACGGAGTCCAAATCGACGATCGTCGCGGGTGATGCGTCGAAGAGTAAGCTCTACACGACGACGGTGCTGGGGGATGACGCGAAGAAGCTGATGCCGCCGAAGAACAAGGTCACGGGAGAGCTGGAGCGCTTGAGCAAAGAGGAGACGGAGACTTTGAAAAGCTGGATCAATGAAGGTGCAAAGTGGCCTGACGGTGTGACTTTGGTCGCCCGGAAAAAAGAGGTGAGCGGCAAAGGCGCGGGTGCGGAAGCGGCGCTGGTGATCGACATCGGCAAGAGGATCGAGATGACTCCGGTGGTGGCGAGCGAGAAGGAGATGAAGTCGTATAAGCAAGTCATCGCGGGTTCCGACGTGAGCTACGAGATGCTGCCGATTCCGGGTGGAAAATTCAAGATGGGCAGCCCCGATAGCGAGGTTGGGCACAACGCGGATGAGGCACCGGTGCATGAGGTGGAAATCTTGCCGTTCTGGATGGGGAAGTGCGAGGTGACTTGGAACGAATTCGAGCTTTTCATGTATCCGAATGAGGAGCGAAAGGCGCGCGAGACGAAGCTGCTGCCGAGCGAACTCAACGCGCTGACGGATGCGGTGACGCGGCCGACGCAGCCCTATGTCGAGATGAGCTTTGGGATGGGGAAGGATAACTACCCGGCGATCTCAATGACGCAGCACGCGGCTAACAAATACTGCGAGTGGCTGAGCGCGAAGACCGGGCAGTTCTACCGTCTGCCGACCGAGGCGGAGTGGGAGTATGCGTGCCGTGCGGGGACCACGACGGCCTACTACTGGGGCGACGACGCATCGAAAATCGGAGAGTATTGCTGGTGGGGGAAGAACGCGGATTTTAAGTATCAGAAAGTCGGTCAGAAGAAGCCCAACGCATGGGGACTGCACGACATGCTGGGCAATGTGGTCGAGTGGTGCATCGACCAATATGAGCCGAATTTCTACGCCAACTCTCCTGCGGTGAATCCGTGGAATAAGGCGACGAAGCCTTACCCGCACGTGGCGCGCGGAGGTTCATGGGACGATGACGATGCCGCGAAGCTGCGCTCGGCTGCAAGACGCGCATCGGACAAGACTTGGAAGATTCAGGATCCGCAACTCCCGAAGAGCATCTGGTATCACACGGATGCGCAGTTCCTAGGCTTCCGAATCGTGCGCCCGCTCCGCCCGGCGACGCCAGCTGAAATGCAGGCCTACTGGAACAGCGGCGTCGAGAAGGACAATCCCGGGCTGAACAAGGCGGAGTAAGTCCGCGCAAGAAAGCTAATTGGCGGCTTAACGGGAAGGGTGCCGCGTCCTACCGATCGCACTCGCCCATGACGAAATCGAGCGAGCCGAGGATGGCGACGACGTCGCTCATCATGTGGCCGGGGAGGATTTCGCTGAGGATGCTGAGATTGCAGAAAGACGGGGCGCGGATTTTCAGCCGGTGCGGGGTGCCGCCGCCTTTGCTGTTGATGTAGAAGCCGAGTTCGCCTTTCGGATTTTCCGCGCCGAAATAAATCTCGCCGGGCGGCACGTCGGGCCCCTCGGTGTGGATGATGAAATGGTGGATGAGCTCCTCCATTTTCGTGAGGACGGTGGTCTTCGGCGGCGCGAAATTTTTGGCGTCATCGACGTTGATCGGGCCGCCGGGGAGCCTGTCGAGAGCTTGCTCGAGGATGCGGACGGACTGCCGCATTTCCTCCATGCGGACGAGGTATCGGTCGTAGCTGTCGCCAGCGCTGCCGATGGGAATGTCAAAGTCGTATTGCTCGTAGCCGAGATACGGGTGTTTTTTCCGCAGGTCGTGATCGACGCCGGAGCCGCGCAGATTCGGCCCGGAGAGGCCGAAGTCGACGGCCTGCTCTTTGGTGATGATACCGACGTCTTTGGTTCGATCCACGAAGATGCGGTTGCGGCTGAGGAGGTTGTCGGTCTCGTCGATGACCGGGACGAATTCGCGCAGGAACTGGCGCAAGCCGGCGATGAATTGCTCGGAGATGTCCCGGATTTGGCCCCCGACACGCGTGTAGCTGGTCGTGAAGCGCGCGCCGGTGAGCAGCTCGCACAGGTTGTAGATTTTCTCGCGCTCGTTGAAGGTGTACATGAACACCGTGAGCGCGCCGGTATCCATGGCAAAAGCGCCGAGGCCGAGCAGGTGCGCGGAGATGCGCGACATTTCGCAGCAGATGACGCGGATGGCCTGGCCGCGCGGCGGGATCGTCCACCCCATGAGCTTCTCGACGGCGAGGGCGTAGGCGACGTTGTTCGCGAGCGGGGCGAGGTAGTCGAGTCGGTCCGTGTAGGGCACGAACTGGTTGTAGTGCATGTTCTCCGCGATCTTTTCGTCGCCGCGATGCAGGTATCCGATGTCGGGAGTGGCCTTGGTGATGATCTCGCCATCCATCTCGAGCACGAGCCGGAGCACGCCGTGCGTGGCGGGGTGCGACGGGCCCATATTGAGGATGAGCTTTTCGCCGAGCATGTCCGTGGTGTGGCCGGAGTTTTCGAGGCCAGTCTGGATGCGGGCGAGCGTGTCGGGCGCTTCGATTTCTTGAGTGGTGAGAGCCATGTGGAGCGGCGCGAATGCGCGGTGGTGCAAGGTAGTTTTCGCGAAAGAACCCGCGCAAGGGATTTTGTGAAAGATTTCACAAGCGCGGTTTTTGGAGTAGATCGGCGGGATGAAAATTCTCTCTCTTCTGTTCCTCGCCGTTTGCCTCGCAGGCGGGAGAGCTGTCGCTGTCGAAAGTGCGGATCATTCGGATTCCGCCGAGATCGTTTTGTGGCCGGGTGGCGCGCCGGGTTCGGAGGGGAAGACGGAGCCGGAGAAAGTGGTCACGTCAGCGAGCGGCGAGCGCACGGTTTCGTCGATTCACAAGCCGTCGATCACGCCATTCTTGCCTGCGAGAGGGAAGGCGAATGGCGCGGCGGTGCTGGTGATTCCGGGCGGAGGGCACAGCAAATTGTGCGTGGACCACGAGGGGTGCAATGTGGCGCGGTGGCTGGCGGAGCGGGGGATCGCGGCATTTGTGCTGAAGCATCGGCTCGCGCGTGAGGAAGGCTCGACTTACACAATCGAGGGCCACGCGCTGGCCGACACGCAGCGTGCGATGCGGCTGATCCGGTCGCGCGCGGGCGAGTGGGGGATCGATCCCGCGCGGCTGGGAGCGATCGGATTTTCCGCGGGCGGCGAACTCGTGGCGCTCGCCGCGATGCGCCCGGGCGAGGGGAGCGCGGATGCCGCGGACGCGATCGATCGGCTGAATGCGCGGCCTGCATTCCAAGCGCTGATCTATCCGGGGCGCTCCGGCGACATTCAGCCGGAAAAGGGCACGCCGCCCGCTTTCCTGGCGTGCTCGACGAATGATCGTAAAGACATCTCGGAGGGACTCGCCGAGGCTTATTTGCGTTTCAAGCGGGTCGGTGCATCCGCGGAGTTGCACGTCTATGCGACTGGTGGTCACGGCTTTGGACTGCGCGCGGGCATGACCGGACCGCTCGCCGGTTGGCCGGATCGCTTTTTGGAGTGGCTGGACAGCCAGCACTTTCTCGCTGCGAAATAGGCGTTGCGAGTTGAGCGGTTGGACGCGTTACACTTCAGAAAAACCAGCCATGACCGAGCCTGAAACACCACTCACTGCACCAGCGCGCGGCGTAGAGCACGCGGGTGTCATCGACGCTCTCACGCACGATCCGGCGACTGGCATCGTCACGCTGCTCATGGTGGAGTCGAGGCCATGGGACGGGTCCGAACTGCAGCTTTTTCAGCTCCAGGAAAAGCTGAACGCCTACCTTTCTTTCGCGCTCGATGGCGAAATGGACGATGCCTACCCGGCGCTCGTCGGCAAGCCGCTGCTCATCCAACTCGACTGCGCGACCACGCCCGATGCGATGACGCGCAGCCTGTTGAAAATGGTGCGCGACCAAATCGCATTCCAAGGCATCGATCTGCAAGTCCGCGCCGCTGCGTCTGGCTCGGAAAGCTGCGGCACTGGCTGCGGCTGCGCAAAGCCAGAGTAATTGGGATCGCCGATCCCGGCTACAGCGGACGGAATCGTTGATCCCGGCGACAACTATTTTGCGTGCGACTGCTCGATGTGCGCTTTCAGCAAATCGCCGCCGAAGTCGTGCTCGAGGTCGCGCCAGATGCTGTGGACATGGTTCGCGTCGTTTTGCGTGTTGTCGTATTCAAGGATGAACGTCTTTCCCTGCACGCGGTAGTAGTGCGGCTCGCCCCGCTCCAACCCGCCCGCCCACGCGAAGTCGATGTTCGCCAAGCCGCTCTTCTCGATTTTCGCCCACTCGTTCGCTGCCACATCGGGCCGATGCCGGTCGAGATACAACTTGATCAGCGTCTCGAGCGTCGTCCTTTGCTCCGCCGTCAGCGCGCTTTGCGCCACACCTTCCGGGTGCGTCATGTCCGTCCGCTTTGGGTCGTTGATGATCTCTTTCGGCGTCTCGATTTGTAAAATCGCGGCTTTCTTTTGCTCAGCGTTCAGCGACTTCACGAGCGCGCGTCCGAGGTCTTCTTCTTCGCCGAGAATGCGCGTCCCGGCACGCGGCCCCTCGCGGACTTCGCCTGGATTCGTGCCGAAAAAGGACGGCGTCATCGCGGGCAGAGCATCGTCAGCAGCCGTGAAATTCAGCGACAGATGATGCCCCTCCAACCGCCAGCCCCAAGGCTCCTTCGTCCCCGGTTCGCCGAAGATCGACACAAAATACATCTCCGGGTCGCGCACCGCGCCGCCGGTTTTCCCCTTCTCCATTTCCTTCAAAACGGCCTCCAAGCTCATGATCGACATCGCCTTGCTGTAGCCTGTGTGGCTCAGTCCCGTCGCGAGCAGCGCCTCTGCCAGCAGCCGCTGCTCCGGCGTCATTTCCTTCAGCGGCAGGCCTTTCCGCGCCCGCGGGATGAAGTGCCAATTCGAACGCTCCTCGTTCGTCATTTCGAAGCACGCCTTCGCCTTCTGCTCGGGCGTCAGCGTCACGAGAAAATTATGCGCCGCCTGCGCCATCTCCCAAGTCGCGTCATGAGCGAGTAGCGGTGATGCGGAGAGGGTAAAAGCGAGAGCGGCGGCGAGGAGGCGGGTCATGGTGGGCATTGGGAGAGGCAGAGAAAAGCGCGAAACAGCGCGCGTCGGCAAGCTCCCAAATTGTCTGCTTCGTCAGTGCTCCAGACGCCCACCCGCGCCTGTGCCGCAGCGCGCGGAGGTTCTTAGCACAGCGCGCCGATGACGGGGCATCGCGGCACGAGCATTTCCCTCGCGAGCATCTCCACGCGTTGCGATTCCCACAACTCCCGAGCTTCCTTAAAGTCGATGGCGTGCTTGAGCTTGTTGCTCGCGCTTTTTGCGGGATCGAATTCAAACTCTATTCCATCGAGCTCTAGACCCGGCTTTCTCATCCGCTTCAATTCAAAACCTTCATGCCCCAGCTCCAGACCAATACTGACTCCGGCGCGCTGACGCCCGTGTTCATCCAGTTCGTCATGATGCAGCAGCAGCAGGCGCTGCTCGCGATGGGACGGCATCCCTCGGCGTCTGCGGGGGCTGCGCCCAAAAACCTGACGCTCGCCAAAGTGTTCATCGAGCAGCTCGCCATGATTCGCGAGAAGACCTCCGGAAACCTTACCGCCAGCGAGACGCAAATCCTCGAAAGCGCGCTCGCCAGCCTGCAGGACGCATACGTCCAGGCGAGGAAAAGCGCGTAGTCGGCCCGGCGCAAAACTCCGTTGCGGGAGCGAGCGGCGGCTGTAGTCTTCGCGCCCTTTTTTATGAGCAACAAAGCGCCAGTGCCGGGTCAACGATGGGTCAGCGACAGCGAGCCAGAGCTCGGGCTCGGCATCGTGCTGAAGGCCGAGTTTGGGCGCGTCGAACTGCACTTCCCGGCGGCAAATGAGCAGCGGCAATACGCGCTGAAGACCGCGCCTCTGCGGCGCGTAGAATTCAAGGACGGCGACCGCATCAAGCTTCACTCCGGTGAGGATCTCGCGGTCGATTCGGTGGAAGAGCGCGCCGGACTGTTTTTCTATCGCTGCGGGAAACGCGAAGTCGCCGAGGCGGAACTCTCAGACACCATCAGTTTCAGCAAGCCGGAGGAGCGTTTGCTCGCGGGGCAGGTGGATGATTTGAACACCTTCGACCTGCGCGTCGCCGCGCTACACCGGCGCAGCGAGATCGCGCAATCGCCCGTGCGCGGCTTCGTCGGCGGGCGCGTCGATCTGCTGACGCATCAGATGTTCATCGCCCGCGAAGTGGCTTCCCGCCTTGTTCCGCGCGTCCTGCTCGCCGACGAAGTCGGTCTTGGAAAGACCATCGAGGCCGGCCTTATCCTGACGCGGCTGCACCTCACCGGACGCGCCGGGCGCGTGCTCATTCTCGTGCCGGAGCCGCTCATTCATCAGTGGTTTGTGGAGATGCTGCGGCGCTTCAACTTGCTCTTTAGTCTCTTCGACGAGGAGCGCTGCGCATCCATCGAGGCGGGCGACTCGGACGCCAACCCCTTCCTCGACAGCCAGCTCGTCATTTGCAGCATCGCGTTCCTTTCCGAGAGCCGCGAACGCGCCTCGCAAGTCCTAGCAGCCGGTTGGGATTTGCTCGTGTGCGACGAGGCGCATCACCTCGAGTGGAGCGTGGAAAATGCGAGCCCGCAGTATCGTCTCGTCGAGGCGCTCGCAGCTCGCACGCCGGGTCTGCTTTTGCTCACGGCCACGCCGCAGCAGCTCGGGCCGGAGGGGCATTTTGCACGGCTCCGGCTGCTCGATCCAGAGCGCTACGGGAGCCTCGCGAGCTTCCTGGAGGAGTCGGAAAAATACGAGCAAGTCGCCGCCACGGTCGATCGCCTGCTGGCGGGGAAACCGCTTGGTAAGAAGGATCGCGAGCTTTTCACAAAAAACTCAGCGCGCGTCCGCAAGCTCGCGGACGAACTCGCCGCCGGCGACGAATCCGCCCGCGCGCGCCTCGTCGCTGGGCTCGTCGATGAGTTCGGCACCGGGCGCGTGATGTTCCGCAACACCCGCGCGGCGCTCGCCGGATTTCCGGAACGCAAAGCGCATCTCCTCCCGCTGGAAGTCGGGAAGACCGGCCTTCTCGATGCGAAAGTGAAGTGGCTCGTCGGCTTGCTCAAAGAACTGCGCGAGGAAAAAGTCCTCCTCATCTGTCGCACGCGGGAGATGGCGGAGGACATCTACGCTCGACTTCAGCGCGAGCTGAATGTGAAGACCGCGCTCTTCCACGAGGGCCTCACGCTCCTCCAGCGCGACCGCAACGCCGCGTTTTTTTCCGAGGTCGAGGGCGCGCGAATCCTCATCTGCTCGGAGATCGGCAGCGAGGGGCGCAACTTCCAGTTCGCTCATCACCTCGTCCTTTTCGACCTGCCGGAAGACCCCGAGTTGCTGGAGCAGCGCATCGGTCGCCTCGACCGCATCGGCCAGACCGCGCTCATTCAAATCCACGTTCCGTATTTTCCCGGCACCGAGTCCGAAGTCATGGCGCGTTGGTACCACGAGGGGCTCGGCGCTTTTGAAAAGAATCTGCACGGTGCCGCGGAGATCGTCGCGCAGCTCGCGCCGGACCTCGCCGCGCTGCTCGCGAAGCAAGATGCGAAGCGACTCGCCGCGTTCATCGCCCGCTCCAACGAGCTCCGCGCAAGCATCGGCAAAAAGCTCGAGCGCGGACACGACCGACTGCTTGAGCTGAACTCCTGCCGCCCTGAGCGCGCCGCCGGGATCATCGAGAAAATACGCGAACTCGACGCATCGCCCGCGCTCGAAAATTTCGCCACCGAGCTCTTCGACCACTTCGGGGTGCAGGTGGATGAGCTCGGCAGCCGCACGATTCTCCTGAAGCCCGGCCACCTCATCACCGACGCCTTCCCTGCACTCCCGGAAGAGGGCATTTCCGTCACCCTCGACCGCCCGCGCGCGCTCAGCCGCGAGGACCTCGGCTTCCTGAGCTGGGATCACCCGATCCTCCGCGCCGCGCTCGATCTGCTGCTCGGGGGCGAAGCGGGCAACGCCGCATTCGGTGTCTGGAAGACGCCTGGAAAAGACGCAGTGCTGCTGGAAATCTACGCACTCGCGGAGTGCGTCGCGCCCGCTTCGCTGCACGTCGATCGGTTCCTCCCGGCGACGCCGCTGCGGATCGTGGTCGATCACGCACTCGCCGATCTTAGCGACGATGCCGAACTCGCCGGCGCGACTTTGGAAAAGGGCAACGTCTTTCACCTGCTCGACAAAGGCCCCGTGAAGAAAAAAGTGCTCCCCGCCATGCTGGCAAAAGCGCAGGAACTGGCCGCGGTGAAAATGGCCGTGCTGGTGGAAGCCGCCGAATCCCGGATGCGAGTGCAGCTTCAAGACGAGATCGACCGCCTGGAAGCGCTTGCGGAAGTCAACGACCACGTCCGCCCATCCGAAATCGCCGCCGCGAAAAAGCAAAAGTCCGACCTTCATGACGCGATCACGGCCGCCCGACTCCGGCTCGATGCTGTGCGGCTGATCCTCCGGATTCCGTAGCCCACGGAGCTTCAGTAATTCGCGGTTCAAACTTCCCGTCCATGTCCGTAACCGCATCCCGTGATCTTCTCGAAAAGGTGCGTGCTGTCATCGATTCGGGCACATTTGTGAAGCTCACGCTCAGCCAACCGCGCGAGCGTGCCGGCGGCCTGCGCAATGTTTATGCCCGCCTCGTCGCTCTTCGCGATGGGCACAAGCTCTCGCTTCTTTTCCGCCACGCCACGCGCGACGAGACGAAAAATTTCGATATCGCTGACGGCATCGTGCGGCTCACCGAGTTACTCGAGAGCGACTTCACGCGCGCCCATGTTTTCACCACCACCGGCGATTGGCAGTGGCGTGCGGATGGCTCGTTGCGGGCAAGTCGGCCGGCATTCACCGCTGCGCCAGAGCCCTCGCACGATCGGCAAAAATCACACCCCATCGCCGTCACCGCGCCTTTTCTCCAGAGCCTCGGAGTCACGAATTCCAGCGGCGAGACGCGCCCCGGCATGGCCGACAAGCTCAGGCAAATTCAACGTTTCACCGAGATCCTCGGCCACCTCGTGGATGCCTCGCCGCTGCGAGATCGCCGCGAGTTGCGCGTCCTCGATATGGGCGCGGGAAAGGGATACCTCACCTTCGCAACGCGCGAATTTTTTGCCGCGCGCGACGTGAGCGCAGAGATCATCGGCATCGAAACCCGCGCCGATCTCGTCGAAAAAACGAACCGCGCTGCGGACGAATGTGGCTTCACGAATCTTCGCTTCGAGCGCGGCACGATCGGTGAATGGCCCACTGACGTTCCTGCCGATTGCCTCATCGCACTCCATGCATGCGACACCGCGACCGACGACGCGCTGCACCACGGCATTCGCGCCGATGCGTCGCTCATTGTCACCGCTCCGTGTTGCCACCAGGAAATTCGGCAGCAACTCCAGCCGCCGACCGTCCTGCGCGAAGTCCTGCGACACGGCATCCTGTGCGAGCGCGAAGCCGAGATTTTGACCGATGGAATTCGCGCGCTGCTGCTCGAAATCCACGGCTACAAAACCGACGTCTTCGAGTTCATCTCCACCGAGCACACCGGAAAAAATCTCATGATCGCCGCGACTAAGCGGGCGCAGCCGATCGACGCCGATCCTTTGCGCAAGCGGCTTCGCGAGTTGCTCGACTTCTACGGCATCCGCACGCAACACCTCGCGCGACAGCTCGGCCTCGCGTCATGACCCGCCACTTCACCGAAGCCGAATTCAAAGTCCTCCGCCGCCTCCGCGAGGGATTCCTCACCCGCACCGCCGGCCATTCTAACTACTGGCGCGACCCCGAAGACCTCGCGCTCTACGACACCACATTTGCCGAGCGCATAGGCTGGAAATGGGACGCCGTCCTGCGCGAACTCCAAACTCGCGGCTGGCAGCCGCGCAGCCGCCGAATCGTCGATTGGGGCTGCGGCACCGGCATCGCGACCCGCCGCGTCCTTGCGCACTGGTCTCAGTTTTCCACCGTTTCATTCCACGATCGCGCCCCCGCCGCCGCGCGTTTCGCCGCCGACCGCGCGCGCGCCGATCACCCGCAAATCAAGACTGGCACAGGCGAAGTGGTCGATGCCGACACGCTCCTCCTCCTCAGCCACGTCATCAACGAACTCCCGCCGCGCGAACTTTCCCGCCTCCTCCAGCTCGCGCGCAGTGCCGGCGAAATCCTCTGGGTCGAAGCAGGGGCGCGCGACGAAAGCCGCCGCCTCAGTGAAGTCCGCGACAGCCTCCTCCCGCACGGCTTCGCAGCCGTCGCCCCCTGCACGCACCAAGCCGCCTGCGGGATGCTCGCTGCGAAAAATGAGCGGCACTGGTGCCACCATTTTGCCGCGCCGCCGAGCGAGGTTTTCCAAGATGCGCGCTGGCATCAATTCAGTGCCGAACTTGGCATCGACCTTCGCGCGCTGCCCTACAGCTTCCTCGTTCTCGAGCGCCCGCGCGACACCGCGCCGACCCCGCCCGGCTTCTCGCGAGTGATCGGCGAGCCCCGTGAATACAAAGGCTACGACAAAATCCTGAGCTGCCACGAGTCCGGCGTCGGCGAACTGATGCTGCAAAAACGAGATGACCCCGCCCTCCTCCGCGAACTCCGGGAAGGCACGCCCGCTCCCGTCTATCGCTGGACCCTCCGCGACGGAAAGATCGTCGCCGCCGAGCCGCTTGCCATGGTGCGATGAGGTTCTGATTTGCACGCTGGCTGCGCCGATCCTAGCGTGCGCACCATGAATATTCCCACCTTCACGAAAACCTTCGCCGTCGCGCTGCTTGCGGTGCTACCTCTCTCCGTCATGGCTGAAACCTCCACCGACAAGGGCGCTACATATCTCGCTGAAAACGCGAAGAAAGAAGGCGTCAAAACGACCGCGAGCGGGCTTCAGTACAAGGTCTTGAAGGAAGGCGACGGCGCGAGTCCGAAGGCGACGGACAAGGTGACGGTGCATTACCGCGGCACGCTGCTGAACGGCACTGAATTCGACAGCTCCTACAAGCGCGGCGAGCCCGCGACCTTTCCGCTGAACCGCGTGATCCCCGGCTGGACCGAAGGCGTGCAGCTCATGAAAATCGGCTCGAAATATCAATTCGTGATCCCGTCCAAGCTCGCGTACGGCGAGAGCGGCGGAGGACCGATCGGTCCGAACGAGACGCTGATCTTCGAGGTCGAGCTGCTGAAGATCAATTAGAGCGGAGCCGCAGTTCGCACCCGTCGGACGGCGCGTGTTTAGTCTCGGCATTGGGACTTTGTAAAAGCGCGCCCGCCGCTCAATAGTCCGCGAATGGAAACGCTCCAATCGCTCGGCATGGCGCTCGGCCTAGCCTCGCTCGCCGGGCTGAATCTTTACCTCACGGTTTTCGTCACCGGACTCGCGATCCAGCAGGGCTGGATCGATGTCGCCATCACGCATCCCGACCTCGTCATTCTCGGCCATCCGGTCGTGCTCATCGTCACGGGGGTCCTCTATCTGCTCGAGTTTTTCGCGGATAAAGTGCCGTGGGTCGATTCGCTCTGGGATGCCGTGCATACTGTCATTCGGCCCATCGGCGCGGCGCTCCTCGCCATCCGCGTGCTCGGAAATCCCGACCCTGTTTTCGATGTCGTTGTCGCGCTGCTCGGCGGCAGCGTGGCGCTCATGGTGCATGGAATGAAGGCCGGCACGCGCCTCGTCGTGAATCACTCGCCCGAGCCCTTTTCCAACATCGGCCTCAGTCTCGCCGAAGACGCCGCGGTCATCGGCGGCCTCGCGCTCATCCGGCACGATCCGGTGCTCGCGCTCATCGTGTTTTCCATCCTGCTGCTGGCGATCTGCTACTTCGGCCCGATCCTCTACCGCGCAGCGAAAGTGCAGCTCTGGCTCGTCTGGAAAAAGATCGGCTCACCCGCGGGCGAACAGCCCGCCGCCGAACTGACCCCATCGCTGCCTGCCGAGTTCGACGTGATTTTCCACGGCGCAAACGTCGCGGGTGAAAAGATCGCGTGGACTGCGCCGTGCGTCAGCGGCTCGGCGCGCGGGATTTCAGGGAATCTTTTCGGGCACCTCATCGCGACGGATGAGCAGCCTGCAAAGCTCTGGTTCGTGGCGCACCGCGGCTGGCGGAAATTTTCGATCCAGCTTGATCTCGCTGGCTACAAAGTGGCGCACGAGCCGAAATTCCTGAGCGAAAACCTCGTCCTCTACAGCCTCGAAAAGGCTCCGAAATACCTCTTCGTATTTAACCGCACAGAAGGCCCGCTCGTCTCCGCAGTCGCGACCTCCCTCCGCGACCGCATCGGCGTCCCCGCCCCCGAGCCGCTCCCGGAACCCGCCCTGTAGCCGGGATCGCCGCTCCCGGCAGGCGCGTGGCCGTGCCTCATTCCACGCCGAGCGCCGACGGCGACACCGTCCGGCACAGTTCGAGAAAATCGTCCCACCCCAACTCGATCCACCGGTCCGCGGCCTTCACATGCGCCAGCGTCGCCGCAGCCAGTTCGCTCGCCGCGCGCTCGATTTTTCGGCTGATCGTCGCCTCGCTGCAGTTGAAAATTTTCGCGAGCTCCGCCATTCGCAGCCCATCGCGATGCACGAGCTGTAGCATCACGAAATCCTCCGGCGGGCACTCCCCGAACGCGGTCTGTACGGCCACTCGCAGAATTTCCAGCAGCGGCGGCTCCGCGCCTTTCTCGGGCGTATCCGCTGCCGGCTGAGCGCTCTCGTCGCTCAGCGCAGCGGCCCCGTCGGCCTCGACAATTTTGCTCCAACTTGCCGCCTTTCGGCGTCGCGAGATGAGGCGGTTGAAGACAACTGAGTTCAGCCATGTCAGCAGCGCCGCCGAGCCTTGATACCGCGACAGCGCAGCTGGTCTTCCCTGCTCGCCGACGAGGCAATCGGCCCAAAGCTGACCGACCAATTCCTCGGCCTCGGCAGCTTCCGCTCCGCGATGCACTAGATATGCCATCAGCGGATCCTCGAATCGTTTGCGAAATTCCGCGATGGCTCGCTCGTTCCCTTCGAGACAGCGCTGAGCGAGTTGAAAATCCGCTACGTGAGACAGGGGGGAATGCACTCCCCGAAGAGTCGAGAATCCCGCAACGCAAGTTCAATGGAAAATCCTGACCCTGCCGTGATTTCAGGGATGTCTGCTGCGGGAGGAATTCAAGCCAAGCCGCCTCGTCAAGATCACGGCCCCTTGCCCCGCCAAAAATCAGATGAGCGCCAACCCCCATTCCTACTCCCCCCAGCCACCACCACCCTTTGCCACTGCCACCGCCACTCCCACGTCCGCACACTCGCTTTGACGCTCATCTGAATTTAAGGCCACCCCCGCAGCACTGTCCCCTCAACTGTTAGGCGCGCGAGATTCCGCTTCTTGCAAAAAAAGTCGCGATTCATGGATTTTTTTTGGTGGCCTCGAATGCGACAGTTTTTTTGCAAGAACACGAATCTCAGGCGTCTAACAAATAGATGAATGACACGGACCCGAATGGCCTGAAGACCCTACTCGACTTCCTCAACCGCATCGGTCCGGAGGTGTCCGGGCACGAAAGCCCCGAGCCGGATGCCGAAGCTGCGAAGCGGCTCGGGCGTTTCACGCGTGGTGAGGCCGACGAAGCGGAGCGACTGGAAATCTGCCAACTCCTCCACGAGCATCCCACATGGCTGCGCTGGGTGGCTGCGCAAATCAAGAGCGCCCGGCCCGGCAGATTCGCAAAACCCGCGACGGCCTGACGCCGCGGCACGTCGAGTTGTAGTTGTAGCCAGGGTCGCCGATCCCGGCCGCTGGCCCGTCTCGGCAAACCCTCCCGCCGGGATCATCGATCCTAGCTAAAAGAGCCCCCCCGGATCCGCGTCATCCGCGATCTTCTCCCGAAATCCGGCTACTTCGTTGCGAGCCCGACGACCTCGGATGGGAAATAGTATTCCACATACCCGAGCATCATCTCATCCGTCGTCTGCGGGCCCCATTTCACCGTCTTGTTCGGGTCGGGATTCGCGGGGTTTTTGGCACTGTTGTCGAACCACCCGATCGCCCGCACCGTGCTCCCCGCGGGGATTGTCGGCGGCTCGGCATAACGGTACGCGAGCTGCCAGTTGAAGTCGTATCGTGGCACCTCCAGCAGCGTGCGCGCAGTTCCATCGGGCAGGATCGCCTCGTATCGGAACGCCTTCCCGCGCACGTGCATGTGCGGCATGAAGCCGAGCAGCTTTACCTCTTTCGGCACCGGGATCGTTGCGCTCTCGGCGTGATTTTCATCGCCCGGCGGGATGCTGAGCCGGTGTGCGCCGATGCCGATCGTCCGCACAATGTGCTCCGGTTTTTCCTTTGCGAAAAGCAGCCCGATCCGAATCTGGTCATGCGTCGCCGTGCCGTTCGGCGTGTAGTGGATTTGAAAGTGCAGCTTCGAGCCCGCAGGCAGCGGCTTCGCGAAGCCGTCGGGGTAAATGATGGAGTTGTTCCCCGGCACATACGCCGCGAAAAATCCGCTGAGCTGATCGAGCTTGTCCGCCACGCTCGCGTTCGGGCTTTTTGCGAAAATGAGGACGTGATGCACGACCTCGCGCGCCGTCGGCTGCACCTCGAAACCGCGCACCCACTTGTCCTCCGTCAACCCCGCATCGGCCTCCACATTTTGATAAGGCATCGTGCCCGTCGCCTTCACTTCGATCGGATTCGGGATTTGCACGATCGCGTCCGGCGTGCCGATTTGCCATTCGGTCGGCCACTGGCGCGGGAGCGGCGCGTCTTTCGGATCGCCGAGCGGCTTGCCCGCGTCGAGCCAAGCGAGGAGGTCGGCCTTATCACGCTCGGCGAGGGAACGGTCGTTGCTCCACGGCGAGTGCTGGCCGGCCGCGGGCGCTTTCGCAAACCACGGCGGCATGAGATCGCGGCTCACCATTTTGCGGATCATCGCGGCTTTGGCATCCACCTGCTCCGCCGTTTCGAGAGGGAACGGCGCGACGCCGCCCGAGCGGTGGCATTGCTGGCAGTTCGCCTGCACGATGCGTGAGATGCGGTTGTGAAAAGTGGGCGCGTTCGTGGTTGCTGGCGCGGCTTTCAAATCGAGCAGACAGCCCGGCGCTTCGGTCGCGCGGATCGATGGCACGCGTCCGCTTTTCAGCGCCTCGATCGCGTCCGCGAGATAGGTGTGGCGCGGCGAGTCGAGCGCGTATCCGAGACCGTATTGGTCGTCGATCGCGCCGCGATAAATCAGCGTCCGCGCGCCATCGAGCAGGAATGAATCAGTCGTAGACATCGCACCGAGCGCGGCGGCTAGGGTGCCTTTCGGATCGAGCGCGCACGGTCCTGCGAGGCCCGCGGATTTCATCGCCGCGCGCAACTCCGCGGGCGTGTCGGTGGCGACTGGCGCGACGAGGAGCAGTTTTGCGTTTTGAGAAGCGAGCTTTTGCGAAATGGCCGCCAGCGTCGGCGCGTATTTTTTGCTCACCGGGCAGCTCGAGCTGAAGAGCGCGACGACCAGCGGCTTGCCCGCGCCGAGCTCGCCGAGCGTGTGTTTTTTTCCATCCAGATCGGTGAACGCCGCATCAGCGATCAGGCTGCCGACCATGTATTCACCGGCCTTCAGGAGCGATGCCTCCTCCCGCGGAGAGTCCGTCGGCAGAAACAGCGGTGGGGCAACTTCGCTCGGCGCGTCCTTCGGTTTCGCGGGATTTGCGAGCCGCCCGATGATCCGCATCGCCTCGTCGAGCGTGATGTCGCCATCGTTGTTTTCGTCGAGATTTTTCAGCCACGGCAGCGCGGCGTATTCGGCGGGTGAAAGCTTCCCGTCGCCATTCACATCGAGCTCCTTGAATTTCCCCGCGATTCCCGCGAGCGCCTTTCCCTGCGCGGATGCCGAGTGGATCGAGGCGGAAAAGGCGAGCGCGGCGGCGAAGAAGGCGAGAGGAATTTTCATGTGCGGGGAAGAGACGTTGAGAAGGAGAGTCCGGTTACGCGGCTCGCTTTCATACACGCAACCTCACGGGCCGCAACCGGCTGCGATTTTTTCAGTACGAGAACAGAAAAGCAGGAAACGGGATGACCTCATCCGGCGCTGCTTCCGCGCTTTCTGTTTTCCTGCTTTCCTGCTTCATCCCAACCGCGTGCGTTCTAATAAGGTCGCGCCCCAACCTGATTCGACTCTCATGCCCACCGCCTCCCTCGCCTCCCAAGTCGCCACTCAACTCACCGGCGCGCGCAGCCGCCTCGAAAACTCGAAGGTCCTCGTCGGGCTCGACGGCTTCGTCGATACGATCCTGCACGTCGTCGCGCAGCGCGATTCCGCCACGAAATATCTGCGTATGGAAAAGATGGGCGACTTCGGCAGGAAGATCGGAGCGGCGGCGGGGCATAGCGCGAATTTCGAATTCGTCGCGCAGATGGTGAAGCTCGGCGGCAACGGCCCGATCATGGCCCACGCGCTCGGCAGCTACGGCACGCCCATGACCTACATCGGCAATCTCGGCGCGCCGAATGTGCATCCGATTTTCGCCGATTTCGCGAGCCGCGCGACCGTGCATTCCATCGCCGAGCCGGGCTACACGGATGCGATCGAATTCGACGACGGCAAGCTGATGTTCGGCAAGCACGGGAGCCTCGGCGAAGTGAATTGGGCGAACCTCATCAAGCACGTCCCGGAGCCCGATCTCATCCGCATCATCGAGGAGTCGTCCCTAATTGCGCTGGTGAATTGGACCATGCTCACGCACATGACCGCGATCTGGCAGAAGCTGCTCACGCGCGTCGCGCCGCAGCTCACGGGAGAGCGGCGCTGGCTTTTCATCGACCTCGCCGACCCGGCGAAACGCACGCGCGAAGACATCGCCGCCGCGCTGAAACAGGTGACGAAATTCGAGAAATATTTCCGCGTCATCCTCGGCCTGAATTTCGCCGAGAGCCGGCAGGTCGGCGAGGTGCTCGGCTTCGCCGCGCCCGATGAAACGTATGGCACCGTCACCCATCACGCGTCGCAGATTCGGGAGGTTTTGAAGATCGACACCGTCGTGATCCACCCGACGCATTTCGCCGCCGCGAGCGATGCCGCGGGCTCGCAGCATGTCGTTGGGCCCTTCACCTCGAAGCCGAAAATCACGACCGGCGCCGGCGATCATTTCAACGCCGGCTTTTGCATCGGACGCCTCCTCGGGCTCGACATTGCCGCGAGCCTGCAAATCGGCGTCGCGACCTCCGGCTACTACGTGCGAAATGCCAAAAGCCCCCGCCTCGACGACGTGCGGAAATTCCTAAAAGCGCTGGAATAAAAAGCGCCCGCCCCCCCTCACTCGCTCGACACCAACCCGGCGCGGATCGCATACCGCGTGAGGCTCGCGATGTCGTGGCAGTCGAGCTTTTGCATGATGCGCGAGCGGTGATTGTCCACGGTCTTCAGCGCGATCTTCAACTGCGCCGCGATCTCCTTGCTGCGCGCGCCCTCGGCGATCATCTGGAGAATCTCACTTTCGCGCAGCGTGATCGCGCGCGCCGGCTCTTGGCGCGTCCCGCCTCCCATGTGACCCGCGCTGAACGGCGTGAAATATCGCCGCCCCGCCGCCACCGCGCGGATCGCCTCGATCAACGTCGCGAGGTCGCACATTTTCTCCACGTATCCATGCGGGCACAGCGCCAGCGTCTGCGCGATTTTCTCGCGATCCGACGTGCCGGAGAAAATCACGATGCGCTGCTGCGGATGATGCTTCCGCAGTTCCCTCAGGGTCTCGATCCCGTGCAGATGCGGCAGCCCGAGATCGAGGATCACGAGGTCCGGCTGCGCACCCGCGCAGAGCCGCAGCGCCTCGATCCCATCGCCCGCCTCACCCGCGATTTTGAGGCCCTGCTCCGCGCCAAGCCTCGCCGCCAGCAATTGCCGGCAGGCCACATGATCTTCCACCAGCACGATTCGTTGGGTCATCATCGCTCATCCTTTCGGTTCCGTCTTTTGGGTGAAAAGCGCAGCCCGTCGCGCCACCGCCGCGAGCACCGCCATCGGTGCGATCTTGTGTCAAAATCGCGCCTCCCCGGCAACCGCAAATCTCACCGAGAACGTGGGCTCGTTGTGAACCACAAAGGCACGAAGGGAGGCAACCGGAAGCGCCTTGCGTTTTGTGGCGGGAACCAACGGCCTCACCCCAAAACGAATTCCCGGAAGCGGGTTTCAGCGTTGAGGCAATTGGCAGAAACGCAGGTGCGGCGTTGATACGAATCGCGCGTGCGGGTCGATGCGCATGGAGGACGGATGGGCGCGGCATCTTCGTGCCTTTACGCCTTGGTGGTTAGAAATACGCGATGTCTCGCGTGCAGGCCGGTCAGCGCGGGGTTTCGTTGAAGTAGATTTTGACGTTCTTCGTCGCGCGGCCGGAGGCGACGACGTCGAGCTTGCCGTCGCCGTTGAGGTCCGCGAGCTGAAGGTCTTCGCAAGCCATGTCCGTCGGATCGATCACCGTCTCGCGCCACCTCTCGCCCTGCGGATCGAGTGGCGTCCAGACTGCAACGCCGGTCGTGCTGTCGGCTTTGCCCGGCGACCCGCGCCAGCCGACGACGATCTCGTTGCCGCCGAGGCCGAGCAGATTGCCGCAGGCGAGGGCGTGGCCATCGCTGAGTTTTTCGGTGAGGATTTGCCGCCGCGCGGAGTCGGTGTGGTGCCAGTAGATTACGAGCGAATTTCCGTGCATCGGCTCGACGGCGGCGAAGAAATCGTTACCCACCCCTCGTAGTTGTCCCCAACGCAACTCGCCCGCGCCTCGGTATTCCGCTCGGTCGGCGGCGTCGGGAAAGGGCTGGAAGTAAGAGGGCTTCCACTGCCCATCTAGGTGATCACGCCCGGCGACGCCCTCCTTCCCCGCCAGAAGCACCGAGAACGCGACGTCATCCTTGCCGGGGATGACCTCGAAATTGTGCGTCATGTGCATCGAGTCATCGACTAGCTCGGACTTCCACTCGCCCTTCGGATCGTTGAGCGGCGTAGGCGGGTGGTAGAGGAGGACGCGGACGCCGACGCCTTCGCCGTTTTTGTTGCCGCGACCGTGGAGCGGGACAACGACGAGGCCCCACGGGATTTTCACAGTCGCGAACTCCGCGGACGGACTGGCGGCGGCGTCCGTAGTCTGCGCGGCGTTCTCCGGTCCAAGTTTGATCCACTTCATCCGGTGCGTCGTCGGCTCGACGGCGGGGAATTTCACGGGCGTCCAGCGCTGAGTGCGGTCGGCGGGCGGGATCATGTAAAAGACCGCGCCGCTTTTTTCCGTGTCGCCGGGATTCCATTCGGCTCCGACTGCGAGTTCGCATTTTCCGTCGCCGTCGATGTCCTGCGCGGCGAGACAGACGTTGTCGTGCTCGGTGAGATTCTCCGCGATGACGAATTTGTCCCACGGCTGCGGAGCGGGCTCAGTGGTGCCGGGCTTCGGCGGGCCGGGGTTGCGATACCAGACGATCTGTTTTTTATCCGCGAGGAGGATATCTAAGAGCTTGTCGCCATCGACATCCGCGACGGCGAGGCCGTAGCCGATTTGGATTTCGTCATCAATGGTGACAGCGCAAAATTTTGGCTCCGGCGGCTCCGCGGCGAGAAGCAAGGCAGGCGCGAGAAGCGTCACGAATGGGAGGATGCGGGGGTTCATTTTTGGTGGGGAAATTGTCGGCCTTTGCCGGAAAGGGCGGAAGAGAATTTAACCGCGCAGAGCGCCGCCGCGGTGATAAAATCCGATTTTCCCCGCGCACTACGAGCCGCCGCTTTACTTCCCAAATCCGAAATTCTACTTCCTAAATCCCCATGAGATTCGCCAATCAAGTCGCCATCGTCACCGGAGCGGGGCGCGGCCTCGGAAACGCCATCGCGCTGCGGCTCGCCAGCGAGGGCGCGCGCGTCGCGGTCGTCAGCCGCACGGAACAGAACGCGGTGCGGACGGAGGAGGAGATCAACTCGAAATACGCCGGGCTCGCGAAGGCCTACGCGGTCGATGTCGCGGATCACGCGGCGGTGAAAAAACTCGTGGAGCAAATCCACGTCGACTTTTCGCGCATCGACATCCTCGTGAACAACGCGGGGCTAACGCGCGACGGCCTCTCGATGCGGATGAGCGAGGCCGATTGGGACATCGTTCTCGATACGAATCTGAAGGGCGCGTTCAATTTCATCCAGGCCTGTGAGCGGCCGATGATCCGGCAGCGCAGCGGGCGCATCATCAATATCGCGAGCGTCGCGGGGCTCATTGGGAATGCGGGGCAGGCGAATTACGCGGCGTCGAAAGCCGGGCTGCTCGGGCTCACGAAATCGATCGCGCGTGAGCTCGCGAGCCGCGGGATCACGAGTAACGCGGTCGCGCCCGGCTTCATCAAAACCGACATGACCGACGTGCTGCCCGAGGAGTTGCGGACAGGTGTTGCGAAGCAGATTCCGCTCGGCAGCTTCGGCGAGCCGGACGACATCGCGGCGGCGGTCGCATTCCTCGCGAGCGGCGAGGCGAAATACATCACCGGTCAGTGCCTGACGGTCGATGGCGGGATGGTGATGTAGAATTTAGGATTTGCGACCTCGCGTCCGAGTCCTCAGCACCGAATCCTCATTTCATGAAACTCTACTTCCTCCGGCACGCGAATGCGGACACCAAAGCGGCGACCGATGACGAGCGTCCGCTGTCCGAAAAAGGGATTGCGCAGGCGAAGCGGGCGGGGCGTTTTTGCCGGGAAAAGGGAATTCTGCCGGAGATCATTTTGAGCAGTCCGCTGGTGCGGGCACGGGAGACGGCGGAGAATTACGTGAGCGAGAATCCGGGCGGCCTGCTGGAGTTTGTGGAATTCCTAGCGAGCGGGATGCGGCCCGAGGACGGACTCGATGCGCTGAAGGATTACGCGAAATTCGAGAGCGTCATGATTGTCGGGCACGAGCCGGATTTCTCCGTGCTCGCGGCGCATCTCCTCGGGCTGCCCGACAATGCGAACATCACGATTCGCAAAGGCTCGCTGACGCTGCTCGACGTTCCGTTGCTGCGTGCGGGGAAGGCGGCGCTCGAGTATTCGCTGCCGTGCCGGCTGATGTGAGCGAAGACAATAATATGGAAGCCAATCAAGTTCATCGAGTCGCCGATTTCGTCCCGCGAGCGGCGGCATTCATTTTGGAAAAAGCGCGTATCTCGATTTCCGAACGGGGGCTTTTTCGGCTCGCGCTCGCGGGCGGCGAGACGCCTGCCGCGATTTATTCCGAGCTGGCGCGCCTCGGACATGAGCTGTCTTGGGGGCACGTGCAGATTACATTTGGAGACGAACGGTGTGTGCCGCCCGACGATGCGCAGAGCAATTTTCTGATGGCGAAAAACTCGCTCTTCGACCGCGTGGCGATCCCCGAAGGCAACGTTTTCCGTATCCGCGGCGAAGCGGAACCGAACACCGCCGCACTCGAATATGAGCACATGCTCGCCGCAGTCGCGGCGAGGCTCGGCGAGTCGCGATACGTCCACGATCTCGTGCTGCTCGGGCTCGGGCCGGACGGGCACACGGCGTCGCTTTTCCCCGGCTCGCCCGCGCTCGATGAGACTGAGCGAAACGTGATCCCGGCGATCGGCCCGAAACCGCCGCCGCAGCGCATCACGATGACATTCCCGCTGCTAAACGCCGCGCGGCACGTCTGCTTCCTCACGAAGGAATCCGGCAAAAAACCGGTGATCGACGACATCCTCGCAGGCCGTGGCGACCATCCCGCTGCGCGCGTCCGCCCGACTGCGGGCCAAGTGTCCTGGCTAATCGGCGTTTGATCGCCGCGGCGCCCGCGACCTTAGCGCGTCATCGCGCGCTTCATCTGCCGGCCAGCTCTCGCGAGCTTTTGTACATCGATCCGCTCGCGCACTTTTTCCCAAATCCCCCGGCCCAATCCCGCAGCCAGCGGCACCGCCGCGAGCGCCAGTGCACGGGAGCCGTGCGCGACTTCCTGCGCAGGCGTGCGCAGCGGTTTCTCCGCTTTTTTCAAAAGAAGCCCGAGCACGTAACCGCCCGCGATCGACGCGATCACGCTCACCGCCGGGCTCTCGCGAAAGTAGCGAGGCACGTCGGCCATGCTCTTCGGAAAGTCCGCGGTTGGGGGGGGCGTGTAGATGGGAACCGGGACGATTGCGCCGGGAGACTCGTTCTTGCTCGGCGTGAGCCCCTGCTGTGCGCGCATTTCGGCGGTCACGGCCACGGCGTATTCATTGGGCTCGATCGTGAAGCCGGTTGCCTTCGCATAAATCTGAGTGAATTCCGCGCCGAAAAGCAGGATGCACGACGCATAGTAAACCCACAGCAGCAGCAGCACCACGGAGGCCGCCGCTCCATAGGTCGAGGCGGTGCTTTCGCGGCCTAGGTAGAGCGAAAGTCCGAGCTTCCCGAGGTCGAACAGCAGCGCCGTCACGGCGGCACCGATCCAAACGTGTTTCCAGTCCACCGTCGTGTCCGGCAGGACTTTGAAGATCATTGCGAAGAGAAACGTGATGACGACGAAGGAGAGGAGAAATTCCGCGGTAGTCAAAATGAACGGTGGCAGAGGCATGTGTCGGCCGAGGTAGTGGCTGAACCCCGTGAGTGCGGTGCTCATCAACAGCGAGATGAGCAGCAAAAAGCCAATCACTGCGACCATTCCAAACGACAGGACACGCTGATGGAGAAAGCCTTTGAAGCCCAAACCCGGCTTGGACTTCACCTCCCAGATGGTGTTCAGCGCATCCTTAAGCTGGCCGAAGATTGCGGACGCGCCGAGTAGCAGCGTGAGGATGCCGACGATCGTCGCGATCTTGCTTTCGGATGGCTGACTCGCGCTTTTTACCATCGCTTGCACGCCCTCGGCAGCCTTCGCGCCGAGCATGCCGGAAAGCTGTGTATCCAGCTCACCGGTGACCGCTTCCTGCCCGAGAAACAGTCCTGCAAGTGCGATCATGATGACCAGCAGCGGCGCGATGGAAAACGTCGTGTAATAAGCGAGCGCCGCACTGAGCCGCAGCGCGTTGTCCTCCATCCACGCGTTGAAGGTGTCCTTCAATAGTCCAAAAATGAAACGCCAGTCGCGCCAGTTGTTTTTCACAACGCCGAATCGGAGCGGGCGAACCCAATAGACGTATCGGAGACGTCCGCGGCCTTGACTCGGCACGGCTTCGCGGGCCGGTCACGAGGGAGCAAACTCGGTGTTAAAAATCGCGCGGAGCCTCAGGCAATAGCGGTGTTCCGAGGCGCTTAGTGCTGGCGCGCGGGAGGATTGGCACGAGGAGAATGCTTGGCAGTTGGATTGAGGGCAAAGGTTTCGGCTTGTCGTGTGTATTGAATATGCGTTTTCGTGCATATGCGCGCCTGCGCAACTCTCAAAACCCACGTCTCAATCCATGCTTACCTTCACCCTCTCCGATTCCCGCTTTGCGCGTTCATTTCACTCGGCTCGTCGTCTGAGCACCGTGATCTCGGCGATCGCGCTTTTCGGCGCTTCTGCGTTGCTCTCGCAGGCGGCACCGATCCTAGTTCCGAACTTTTCCTTCGAGAGTCCCGACATCGTCTATGCATCGGGAGGGCCAATCGATAGTTGGACCAAGATCGAGCCTCAGGCGCCGCAGGTGGGTCTCTTTGACAACCCACCGGTGAATTCGCCGCAGGGCGATCACATCGACAACCCGGATGGCGCGCAATTCGCCTTTGTCTTTGCCGGGCCGGGAATCGGACTTTTTCAGGAACTCACTACCACTTATCAAGCGGGCAAATATTACACCCTGACCGTGGCGGTCGGTGGTGGCGGCGGAAATATGGCCTACGGGACGACGCTCCAGTTGCGGCTATATTATTTGGATGCCCTGAATGTGAAAGTGAATCTCGCCACGAAGGACATTGTCTTCGATGCCGCGCTGGATGCGCTGGATCCGCAGCCGATCAATCATCTTTTCGACTACACGGCCTCGACGCCGGTGGCGATCACGTCGGCACTGGTGGGAAAAGCGATCGGGGTGGAGATTATTGGCACCGCGGGGGATGGAGGCGGGTATTGGGATGTGGATAACGTCCGCGTAGAGGTGGTCCCTGAGCCGTCGGTCGTCGGCCTCCTCATGCTTGGTTTTGTAGGCGCTGGTCTAATTCGCCGGCGCCGCTCGGCCGCGTAGATCGGTGCACAGCCCGACGAGTCGTGAAAATGCGCCGGGGCTTCACGCTCGTCGAACTGTTGGTCGTCATCGCGATCATCGGCACGCTGGCCGCGCTGCTGTTGCCTGCGCTGGAGCGCGTGCGCGATCAGGCGCGTTCGGCGGGCTGCATCTCGAACCTTCGCCAAATCGGATCAGGCATTTTCGCTTACGCGGGCGACAACGAGAACAAGATCCCTTACGGCCCGAAGGCTCCTCCCTACACGAACGCGGCGAGCTTTTACCCCTCGACCGGCTCTCCCACGAGCCTCATTTCGCTGCAAGACGGCCGCCCCGTCGCGCTCGGACTGCTGTTGGAGAAATACCTCACGAATACACCGCGCGTGCTTTCCTGCCCGGGAAACGATCAGGGCCTTGAGGCCAGCCTGGAACTCGCGAAGGTGGGAAAGGCTCAGGCGCAGTGCGGCTACTACTATCGGCACGGCGGAAACGTGCAGATCTTCGATCCACGCGGAGGACTGGAGGAGCCGCCGCTTCATCTTTCTGCGCTCGGTGACAATCGCCGTGGGAAGCCAATACGCGCGCTGGTCATCGACACTCTTTTCGTCGCCCCGCCGGAACTAAAATCTTTCAACGTTGTGAGTTTCACCAACCATCGGGAGAAAATCGCCAACATCCTCTTCACCGACGGGCATGTCGCGTCGCGCGCCAATGCCGATGCCCGGTTCTCAGTCGATCTGCGCGACCTCTCGCAGCTCCGCAGCGCTTTCGATAAAATTCTGAACGTCTTTGAAACGGCCGACGAGGAGCCGTAGCGGCTAACAGGCCAACTGGTCGAAATCGAAAGTGCAGCAGCCGAAATCGAGGGTGCGTCCTTCATTTTGCAGGCGCTTCCGCACGCTCTCAACCACGTAATATTCTCGCCGGCTGCCATCCGGCCGCACCTTGACGATACCGGCCTCGCGCAGGATGCGCAGATGTTTGGAGATGTTGTACTGCGTGGAGTCGAGGGCGATGGAGAGTTCGTTCACGCCGCGCGGCTCGGCGAGCAGGGCCTTCACGATGCGAGTGCGGGAGCGTTCCGCGAGCGCCTTGAGGATGGAGGTGCAGTCTTTTTCCGGCATCGCGAAGGCATGATACGGCTGGGCTGCGGGTATCGGCAAGGACAGGCAGCGGCGCACTATTCGATTGAACCGACGGCGCTTCCCGCGAGGATGCGCGCTCGTTTCCCGGCCCTCACTTTTCGCTTCCATTGACTCGTCCGCAGCGCATCGAACTGCTCATTTTCACCGCCTGCTTTTTCGCGTTCGCGTACTTTCACCAAGGCGGCGGGTGGAATCAAAACGGGCGCTTCGCCGAGGTGCGCGCGATGGCGGAGGAGGGGCGCTTCGCGGTCGATGATTTCATGATCTACGAGGTCGTGCCGGGCAGCGATGTGCTGCGGCGAAATCCCGTCGATCACGCGGAATACGAGCGCGGCGGGAAGCGCTTCCGCCTCTCGTGGGTGGACATGGAATGGAATCTTTTCCCGATCAATACCGACCCGATGCCGGCCGGCGTGGAAAAGGCCGCGCTGATCGAGCCCGCAGTCTCCGGCGATCTCGGATACGTTCCGTGGACAGGCCACTTTCATCCGAACAAACCACCCGGCACATCGTTCATCGGGCTTCCCGCGTATTTCATCCTGATGCACGCGGAAAGGGCCATGGGCCTTGATCCCGACCATTGGTGGGTGCTCACGCTGAATGCTTGGCTCACCACCGTTTGCAGCGTCGGCCTCATCTCCGCGCTTGGCTGTGTGCTCTTTTTCCGTCTCGCCCGCGAGCTCTCCGGCGGCGCGCTTTTGCCAGCGCTTTTGGCGACACTCACGCTCGCTTTTGGCACGACGTTTTTTCCGTTTGCCACGATATTTTTCGACCATGCGCTGACCGCCTCGTTGCTCGTCGCGGCGTTCTATTTTCTCCGCTGCCGCGACTCGAAGATCGGCTGGCTTCTCGCGGGCATGTGCGCCGGATTCGCCGCGGTGACGAACTACATCGCCGCCGTCGCCGTGATTTTTCTCGGCCTCCACGCTCTGCTCGGCACGCGCCGTTTGCATTGGCGCGCGGCCGCATTTTTCAGCCTCGGCGTGCTCGGCCCGCTGCTCCTGATTTGCTGGTACGGCTGGGTCTGCTTCGGCTCGCCGTTCAAGATCAACAACGACTTTCAAAACCCGCTCTTCCGCGAGACGCGGCCCGCGCTGCTCGGCATGTTCGTCATCCCGCAGTCGATGGCCGAGTTCGCGAAACTCGGATACTTCGCCGGCCTTCTCACGGTCTCGCCCTTTCGCGGGCTGCTCTTTTTTTCGCCTGTCCTCGTGATGAGCGGATACGGCCTTTTCATCTGGCTCCGCGAAAAATCGCACCTCGCGGAGGCGCGCCTTTGCCTCGCGATCTTCGGCTTTTTCTTCCTCGTGAACATGACGTTCAACGGCTACCACGGCGGCTTCTCCGCGGGGCCGCGATACCTCGTGCCGGGGCTGCCTTTTCTCGCGCTGCCGCTCGTCGTGGCGTTCGCCCGCTGGAGGAAAACCACCGCCGCCCTCGCGCTCGTCGCGGGGTTCAACCAACTGCTCCTCACCGCGACCGACGCGCAAAATCCCGTCGGCGTAGGCGGCCACGCACGCGTCGAGGGGAAGCGCGAGGAGTGGGATTACAACCCGATCGCGGACTATGCCTGGCCGCTCTTTTTCCACGGCCGCGCGTGGCCGCTCCTCGAGCAGCAGATCGATTTGCAGATGGAAAAAGAGACCGACCGCATCGAGTCGCAGACCAGCGATCCGGCCGAGCAGCAGCGCGAGATCGAAGCCGTCCGCGCGGAGCTTCGCGACACTGTGCAACGTGGAGAGCCGTCGCCCTTTCTCCTCGCCTCCGTCGTCGGCCCCGTCTCGGTTGTTCCCATCGGCACGTTCGAGGGTCTCTTCACCTACGACTTCTTTCCGCCCAGCTCCGTTCAATGCCGCTGGGCCTCGTTCAACATCGGCGAATTCATCTTCCCGCAGAGCCGCTGGAGCCTCCTGCCGCTCCTGCTCGTGAGCGGAAGCCTCATCACGGGAGCCGTCTTTCTCTCGCGCCGCGCAGACTCGGTCGCGCGCTGATTTTTCAAGATCTCGCGAGAAGCGGCGTGCAGGTCGAAATTGTCGCGGTCAAAAAAAAACTGAAATTATTTCTTGTCACGGTGCCGGAGTGCCCCTACAAAGCTCACCCCTTCGCGCTCTCCTGTGGTTTCCACCACACGCTCTCGCGGCTCTCGGATTCGTCCGGCGGGTCCCTGAGCGAGGTACCCCGGGAGTCGTGGAATGGTTCGCAGTTCGCTGCGGAAAAGAATTTGAGCGCAGCACGGATTTTTCGCTTGCCAGGTCTGGCGATCCCTCTACTGTCCGCGCTCCCCGCCGCCGGTAGGTTCGCTCCTCATCGGCTTTGGCGGGTTTTTCATCCCCGGAAGTCGGGGGTGGATGGAGCGAAAAAAACAAAGACACTCACTCACCTCGAATGCCAACGATCAACCAGCTCGTCCGCAAAGGTCGCAAAAAGGTTTCCGTCAAATCGAAATCTCCCGCGCTGACCAATTGCCCGTTCCGCCGCGGCGTCTGCACGCAGGTCATGACGCGCACGCCGAAGAAGCCGAACTCTGCGCTGCGAAAAGTCGCGAAAGTCCGTCTCACCAATGGCTACGAGGTCATCGCCTACATTCCCGGTGAAGGTCACAATTTGCAGGAGCATTCAATCGTCCTCGTCCGCGGCGGTCGCGTGAAAGATCTGCCCGGCGTCCGATATCACATCGTCCGCGGCACGCTCGACGCCCTCGGGGTGGATGGCCGCCGCCGCAGCCGTTCCAAATACGGAGCGAAGCGTCCGAAACCCGGTGCCGAGGCGGAAGCCAAGGGCAAGGGCGGAAAAGGCAAAAAGAAGTAATTTTCAAAATCACTCACCGCACACATGTCACGTCGTCGCCGAGTCATTCACAAAGAAGAGAAGCTGGACAGCCGCTATGGCAGCCCGGTCGTCGCACGCCTCATCGCCACGGTGATGAAAAGCGGCAAGAAATCGCTCGCCGAGCGCATCGTCTATTCCGCAATCGAGGAAACTCGCGTCGGCACCGATGCAGTCGATCCGCTCGAGACGCTACACAAGGCGATGGACAACGTGAAACCGCGTCTTGAAGTCAAGAGCCGTCGCGTCGGTGGTGCGACCTATCAAGTCCCGATGGAAGTCCCCGCGGGTCGCCAAGTCGCGCTCGCGATGCGCTGGATCGTCGGCTTTGCTCAAAAGCGCAAAAGCATCCCGCTCAAAAAGGCGCTCGCGAATGAGCTCAAGGAAGCCGCGGCAGGACAGGGAAACGCGATGAAAAAGCGCGACGACACCCACAAGATGGCTCAGGCGAACCGCGCCTTTGCGCACTTCCGCTTCTAGAACGCTCAGACCTTTCCGCACTATGCCCGCCGTCGCAGAAACCGCTGTCACAACGAACCCGAATTCCCCCAATCGAGCCTACCCGCTCGAAAGGACACGGAACATCGGCATCGCTGCGCACATCGATGCCGGCAAGACGACGCTGACCGAGCGCGTCCTTTTTTACACTGGCATGATCCATAAGATCGGCGAGGTGCATGAGGGCACGACTGTCACCGATTGGATGGAGCAGGAGCGCGAGCGCGGCATCACGATCACCTCGGCGGCGACGACTTGCTTTTGGACTCAAAAGCCGGAACCCACGATTTACAAGGCGTATGACGGCATCAAGATGCGCGTCAATATCATCGACACTCCCGGCCACGTCGATTTCACCGCGGAAGTCGAGCGCTCGCTTCGCGTGCTCGATGGCGCGATCGCCGTCTTCTGTGCGGTTGCCGGTGTGCAGCCGCAGTCCGAAACCGTCTGGCGTCAGGCGACGAAGTATAAAGTCCCGCGCATCGCGTTCGTCAACAAGATGGATCGCACTGGTGCCAACTTTGACAACGCGATCAATGACATGCGCACGAAGCTTGGGGCAAATGCCTGGCCCGTGCTGATCCCGCTCGGTCGCGAAGATTATCTCCGCGGCCAGCTCGATGTCATCAATAAGAAAGCGGTGATCTACTCGGACAGTGATGTCATGGGTTCGGTTTACACCATCGAGGAGATTCCGGCGGAATTCATCGACTTGGTGGACAAGGCTTATAACGATCTCGTGACCGCGATCTCTGATCTCGATGAAGAGATCGGGGAGGCATTCCTCGAGGAAAAGCCAATCAGCCCTGAAATGCTCAAGGCAGGCATCCGTCGCCAGACCATCGCCAATAATTTCGTGCCTGTTGTCGGCGGCTCAGCTTTCAAGAACAAAGGCGTCCAATATCTCGTCGATGCAGTCATCGACTACCTCCCGAGTCCGATCGATATTCCTCCTGCGCGGGGCCAAGATCCTGACACCGGTGCACCTGTCGAGATAGCGTCGGATGACAATGCAAAGTTCTGCTCGTTGGCTTTCAAGCTCTGGAGCGATCCCTTCGTCGGCAAACTCGTCTTTTTCCGCATCTACAGCGGGAAGCTCACGAAAGGCGACACCGTCTATAATCCCCGCACGAACAAGCGCGATCGGATCAGCCGCCTGATTCAGATCCAGGCCGACAAGCGCGAAGACATCGACACGATCTACTCCGGCGACATCGCCGCCATCGTCGGCATTAAGAATGTCACCACCGGTGACACGCTTTGCGACGAAGACCGCACCATCCTTCTCGAGCCGCCGTCCTTCCCTGATCCCGTCATCTCGATGGCGATCGAGCCGAAGACCAAACTCGACCAGGAGAAGATGTCCCTCGCGCTTCAGCGTCTCGCGGAAGAGGACCCCACTTTTCGAGTCTTCACCAATGTGGACACTGGCCAGACGATCATCGCTGGAATGGGTGAGCTTCACCTCGAAATCATCCGTGACCGGATGATGCGCGAGTTCAAGGTCGATGCAAACGCGGGAAAGCCTCAAATCGCTTACCGCGAGACGATTACGAAGCCTGCGCAAGGCGACGGAAAGCTTATCAAGCAGTCCGGCGGTCGCGGTCAATACGGCCACGTCGTCGTCAATGTCCGTCCTGCCGAGCGCGGCAAGGGTCTCACGATCGAGAACGAAGTGGTCGGCGGAACGATCCCGAAAGAATACATCCCGGCCTGTAAAAAAGGCATCGAAGAAGCAGTGCTCAACGGTATTGTCGGTGGATACCCCGTCATCGACGTCGAAGTCGATATCATCGACGGAAGCTACCACGACGTTGACTCGAATGAGCTGGCTTTCAAAATGGCCGCAATTTTCGCGGTGAAGGATGCCTTCAAGAAAGCGAACGCCATCCTGCTCGAGCCGATCATGAAGGTCGAGAACAGCACGCCGGATGAGTATCAGGGCGACATCATGGGCGACCTGAACCGCCGTCGCGGCAAGATCATGAGCATCGAGTCGAAGAACAACCTGAGCATCATCACTGCCGAGGTCCCGCTCGCCGAGATGTTTGGATACTCGACTGCGATCCGTTCGCTTTCAAAAGGCCGTTCGAGCTACTCGATGGAGCCCTCCCACTTTGAGCAAGTCCCAGCGCAAGTGCTGGCAGCCGTCCTCGACCAGAAAGGCAAGTAACATTTATGACCGGACAACGCATACGCATCCGTCTCAAAGCATTCGACTTCCGAATGCTCGACACCTCCGCGGCTGAAATCGTGGAGACGGCCAAACGCACGGGCGCACAGGTCGCCGGCCCGATTCCGCTCCCTACGCGGATCGAAAAGTTCACCGTCAACCGCTCCCCGCATGTCGATAAAAAATCGATGGAGCAGTTTGAAATCCGCACCCACAAACGGCTGCTCGATATCATCGAGCCTACGGCCAAGACCGTGGATGAGCTCAAGAAGCTCAACCTCCCGGCTGGCGTGGACATCACCATCAAGATCTGACGACCCGCACGAGCATGAAAATCGGATTGCTAGGCAAAAAACTCGGGATGACCCGCGTCTATGATGACAAGGGAACGGCGACTGCCGTGACTGTCATCGAAGCAGGTGGAAACACCGCGACGCAAATCAAGACTCAAGACACGGATGGCTATACTGCTGTGCAGGTTGGCTTCGACGCACAAAAGCCACAGCGTCTTCCGCAGCCCCTCATCGGGCACTTCAAAAAGTCCGGCAGCGAGCCCAAAAAGTTGATGAAGGAGTTTCGTCTCCCGGATGGCACGAGCCTCGAAGGCGCGATCGACTTGAGCGTCAATCAGTTCGCACCTGGTGATGTGGTCGATGTGATCGGCCAGTCGAAAGGCAAGGGATTCCAAGGTGTCGTGCGCAGGCACAACATGGACGGGCAGCCCATGTCGCACGGCTCGATGATGCACCGCCGAAATGGTGCAATCGGCAACCGTTCCACTCCGGGCCGCATCTGGAAGAACATGGGAATGCCTGGTCACATGGGTGACGAGCGCGTGACCGTGCAGAACCTGCGAGTCCTTCAAGTGCGCGAAGCCGAAGGTCTCATCCTCATCACCGGCGCAGTCCCCGGCGCGAACGGCAGCTACGTCGTCGTCCGCCCCGCGAAGAAGGCCAAGAAAACGGAGGCCGCGAAATAATGAGCGCAACAGTCCTAACATTTGAAGCCGCCAAGAAGGCGAACATCGCCGTCATCGAAAACGGCAAAGGCACGCAAGCTGTGCACGACGTGGTTGTCGCCATGCGCGCCGCCCGCCGCAGCGGAACGGCCAATACCAAGAGCAAGGCCGACGTAAACCTGAGCGGTGCCAAACCGTGGCGCCAAAAAGGCACCGGCCGCGCCCGCGCCGGATACAAGTCGTCCCCGGTTTGGGTTGGTGGTGGTGTCGTTTTCGGCCCGAAGCCGCGCGACTACACGAAGAAGGTTTCGAAGTCCACGCGCCGCCTCGCATTGCGCAAAGCGCTGAGCGCCCGCATCTCCGCTGGCGAAGTGCTTGTGGTTCCAGAGTTCGCGGTGTCCGAGCCCAAGACCAAAGCGTTCCTTGCTGCCGTCGCCGCGATTACACCGGAATCGAAAGTGCTCATCGTCAGCCGTGCTTTTGACGACAAGACCTACCTCGCGGGCCGTAATGTCCAGCCGATGCTCCTGATGACTTCGGCAGAAGTGAACACCGAGCAGTTGCTCGGCTTCAAAGCGGTGATCGTGACCAACGACGCGCTCGAGCAATTTGCAGAAAGGACTTCGATCCGATGAATAATGAACCGTACGACATCGTTGAAACGGTCCGCCTGACTGAGAAGGCAACCCTTCTCGCTGAATCGCTCAACAAATACGTCTTCCGCGTCAATCCACGCGCCAATAAGGTACAGATCAAACAGGCGATCGAGACACTTTTCAAAAAGACTGTCGTGGCCGTCAACACCGCCAACTACGCGGGCAAAAAAAAGCGTGAGCGCACCGCATCTTACGGCCGCAAGGCTCACTGGAAGAAGGCGATCGTGACGCTGAAGGACGGCGACAAGATCGACCTCGCCTAACCAAAGAACTGTCATGGCACTCAAAACATTTCGTCCATTCACGCCGGCCAATCGCTACAAAGCGTTGCCGTCGTTCGAGGAGATCACCAAGTCGAAGCCGGAGAAGTCCCTTCTCGAAGTCAAGAAGCGCTCGGGTGGTCGTAACTCTTACGGTCGCATCACGACGCGTCACATCGGCGGCGGTCACAAGCAGAAGTATCGCATCATCGACTTCAAGCGCCGCAAGCGTGGCATTGTCGCGGAAGTGATCGGGATCGAGTATGATCCGAACCGCACCGCTCGCATCGCGCTGCTTCAATACACCGATGGTGAGAAGACTTACATCCTCGCTCCGGTCGGCCTTATGGTCGGCGCGAAGTTGAGCGCCGGTGAAAAGGCGGCGCCAGAAGTCGGCAACGCGCTTCCGCTGAAAAGCATTCCGCTCGGCACCTCGATCCACAACGTCGAACTCGTTCCAGGCAAAGGCGGACAAATCGCCCGCAGCGCCGGACAACTTGTCATCTTGAACAACCGCGAATCGGGATACGCCTTGGTGCGGATGCCGTCCGGTGAAATCCGCAAGATTCACGAAGAATGCTACGCCACGATCGGCCAAGTCGGTAACGTCGAGCACATGAATGTCTCCTCGGGCAAAGCAGGCCGCAGCCGCTGGCAGGGTGTGCGTCCTACCGTCCGCGGTATGGTGATGAACCCGGTCGATCACCCGATGGGTGGCGGACAGGGCAAGTCCAAAGGCGGTGGTGGTCGCCAGCATCCCGAGTCGCCTTGGGGTCAGCTCGCAAAGGGCTTCAAGACCCGTCGTAAACATCATCCGAGCAACGACTTCATCGTCGCCCGCCGGCCATCCAAGAAGAAGTCCAAGTAACCCAATCTAGTAATTATGGGACGTTCCCTTAAAAAAGGTCCTTTCGTCGAGCAGCACCTCTTCGAGAAAATGGACAAAATGAATGGCACAGGCGTCAAGAAGCCGATCAAGACTTGGTCGCGCCGATCGACGATCACGCCAGAGTTCGTGGGCCACACCTTTTTGGTTCACAACGGCAAAATCTTTAACTCCGTGTTCGTCACGGAAAACATGGTGGGACACAAGCTTGGTGAATTTTCGCCCACGCGAATTTTCAAGAAGCATGGGTCGCACACCGCGAAGGTGACCAAGTAACCGGGACGGGAGCTTCGATGTGGACCGGGCCAAATCCGAGTTCTTTGCATTGAAAACCTGCGTCCTCACCTTTGCGATTGGACTGCGTTTAGTGTCGGCAATGCCGGCAGCGCAAGTGGAAAGTTCTTTGACTGAATCAGAAATTGAAAAGAGCGCCGATGCGCTGGCTTTCAAAGCGGCGTCCGACGAAGTGCGGGTGTTGCAAGCAAAGCTCGCGTCTTCGGAGACTTCGGTTGCCGGGCTTCAAAAGAGCCTGACGATCGCCAACAGCGAGTCTGAGGTCTTCCGGCGTCAAGCTGCGGAACTCAAGCTGCGACTTGAGACGCTCGGCATCGAAGCCGGGGCTCTGAATTCCGGGAAACTGGAGCAGCGCCTACTGCGAGCCGCGAATGACTTCAAGATCGTCGATGATGAACGCAAGTCGCTCAAGGAAGCGCTAATCCAGCTATCGGAAGCAGTCCTGACATTCCAAAAAAATGCAGTGACCACCGATGCCGATGCTCGCGTCGCACTTGAAGTCGAAATGCGAGGCACAGCCAGAGCGCTGGGAGTCGCGCCGCCGGCCGCAGTCATCGCCACGGCGGTGTCTCCGACACTGAGCGACGGTGCGGTCATAAGCATCAAAGACGACCTCGCACTCGTCGTTGCCAACTTTGGCACGGCGCAGGGAGTCAAAGTCGGGATGCCTTTCAAAGTGCAGCGCGAAGGCAACACGATCGGCACTGTCCAAGTCGTAGATGTGCGGGAGAAAATCTCCGGCGCAGTCATTCAAAATCTGAATTCAGAATCCGAGAGAATCAAAGTTGGCGACCGCCTCGTGGTGGATGCCAGGCAGTAAAATTTCAGTCCTCAGAAAACCGTTCGAAACATCATGCAGATCAGATCCATTTACCGAGGCGCACGCATCTCGGCCTTCAAGGCCCGGGAAGTCACGCGCGAGATTCAGGGCTTGCCCGTCGCGGCAGCGCTGGATGTTGTCGCGTTCAGCCCTAAAAAGGCGGCAGTGATGATCGCCAAAACGCTCAAGAGCGCGATCGCCAACGCCGAGAACAACAACAATCTCCGCGCCGATCGCCTGGTCGTGCAAGAAGCCACGGTGGGTGAGGGCCCGACCTTCAAGCGCTCGCAGCCCAAAGCTCGCGGCAGCGCCGGTCCGATCCGCAAACGGACGAGCCACATTCGGATCATCCTGACCGACGAGATCGAAATCAAGACCCGCACGAAAAGCCCGGCAACCAAGAAGCGCGCGGCGAAGTCCTCCAAAGCCAAGCAGCCGAAGGCCGAAGTCCAACCGAAGGCTGCCGCGGCTGACGAAACCCCCGCCGCCGAGAGCGCCACTCAAGAATAATTTATGGGACAGAAAGTTAATCCAATCGGCTACCGTCTCGCAGTCAATCGCGACTGGCGCTCACGCTGGTATGCCTCGCCCAAGGAGTTGCCGGACTTCCTGCATTCCGATCTCAAGATTCGCGCCTACGTCAAAGACAAGCTTCGTCTGGCGGCTGTGGCGCGCATCATCATCGAGCGCGCGTGGAATAGCATCCGCGTGACGATTCACACGGCACGGCCCGGGATCGTCATTGGACGGAAAGGCACCGAGATCGAGAAGATGACCGAGGAGATCGGCAAGATGTCGGGCGGCAAGTCGGTGAAGATCGACATTCAAGAAATCAAGACGCCGGAACTCGACGCACAGCTCGTTGCAGAGAACGTCGCGCTTCAAATGGAGCGCCGCATTTCCTTCCGCCGGGCGATGAAGAAGGCGCTGCAAACCACGATGGATTTCGGTGCAGACGGTATCAAAGTCCGCTGCGCCGGGCGTCTCGGCGGCGCGGAAATCAGCCGCGCGGAATGGTATCGCGAAGGCAAAATTCCGCTCCACACACTCCGCACTCCGATCGACTACGGCTTCGCCGAAGCTCGGACGACCTACGGCGTGATCGGCGTGAAATGCTGGATTTGCAAGAAGCCGGAACTCATCGAAGCCGAGAAACAGGAGAAGCCTGCGACCCCCGCGGCGGCCTAGTTCGGAACCTCGGAAACACTTTAAAAGGAATCTCTTATGCCTTTGATGCCCAAACGTGTGAAGTATCGCAAGACCCAGCGGGGAAGCCGCTCGGGGACCGCGACGCGGAACATCAACATCGATTTCGGCGCTTTCGCGCTGCAAACCCTTGAGCGCGCCTGGCTCACCAACACCCAGATCGAAGCCGCTCGTGTCGCGCTCACCCGCAACATGAAACGAAAAGGAAAGCTCTGGATTCGTATCTTCCCGGACAAGTCGGTGACGGCTCGCCCGCCAGAGACTCGAATGGGTAAAGGCAAAGGCGCGCCCGAGTATTGGGTTGCGACCGTGCGCCCCGGTAACATCCTTTTCGAGCTCGACGGCATTCCTGAGTCCGTCGCCCGCGAGTCGCTCCGGCTCGCTGCTGACAAGCTCCCCGTCCGCACCAAATTTCTCACCCGGCACCGCGCCGCTGCTTAAGCCATGACGATCAAAGAAATCCGTGATCTCAGCGTCGATGAACTCGGCTCGCGCAAACGCGAGCTGCGCGATGAGATTTTCCATCTCCGAATCCAGCAGCAAAGCGGACAGCTCGAAAAGCCGAGCCAGCTCCGCAAGCTCGGCCGCGAAGTCGCGAGGCTCGAGACTGTCTTGACTCAGAAATCCCAACCGGCAGCAGTCGCTGCCAAGTAATCCATGAGCGAAGAATCCAATACAATCACTGCGGACGAATCGCGCGGTTTGCGCAAAGAGCGCGTCGGTCAAGTCGTCTCGAACAAGATGGCCAAGACGCTGGTGGTCGAGACCGTCACTCGAGTTCCGCACGCCAAGTTCGGCAAGATCATCAAACAGGTGAAACGCTTCTACGCACATGACGAAGAAGGCACCGCACAGATGGGCGACACCGTCCGCATCATGGAGACGCGCCCGCTCAGCAAATTAAAGCGGTGGCGTTTGGTTGAAGTTCTCAAACACTAGCGTATCCTCCGCGCCCCAATTTTATGCTCCAGATTCGTTCCAGACTCGATGTCGCTGACAATACCGGCGCCCGCATGGCCAAAATGATCGGCGTCATCGGCAAGAAGAATTCACCCGAAGCCTACGTCGGCGATGTGATCACGGCGCACGTCCGCGAGGCTTCCGCTGGCGGAACGGTCAAGAAAGGCGACGTCGTTCGCGCCGTGATCGTCCGCACCAGGCAGCCGATTCGCCGCGATGACGGCAGCTACCTTCGCTTCGACAACAACGCGATCGTCATCATCGACAAAGACCTCAACCCGCGCGGCACTCGCATCTTCGGCCCCGTGGCCCGTGAACTTCGCGAAAAGAACTTCATGAAGATCGTCTCACTCGCGCCGGAGGTCCTCTAATCCATGAACCGTCCCAGTTTCCACGTCAAAAAAGGCGACCAAGTCGAAGTCATCACCGGGAACCATCGCGGCGCTTCAGGTAAGGTGCTTCAAGTTCTGCCGAAGAAGTCGCAAGTCCTCGTCGAGGGTGTCCGCATGATCAAGAAGCACATGCGCAAATCGCAGGACAATCCACAGGGTTCAATCGCGGAGCGCGAAGGCCCGATTCACATTTCAAACGTCAAGCTCATCGAGAAGGCTGACAAAGCAAAAAAGTAACACGCGAGAGCCATGGCTGTTGAACTTCACACATTTTACAAAGAGACCGTCATTCCGACGCTCAAAGAGAAGCACGGATACAAGAACGCGCATCAGGTGCCTCATGTCCAAAAGGTCGTCGTGAATACCTGCGTCGGCTCGAGCCAGGACGGCAAGCAGGCGCTCGAAGACGCGAAGGCTGAGCTGAGCTTGGTCACGGGCCAGAAGCCCGCCGAGACGCGCTCGAAAAAGAGCATCGCGAACTTCAAGCTCCGTCAGGATCAACCCATCGGCGCAAAGGTAACTCTTCGCGGCGCTCGGATGTATGAGTTCCTCGAGCGTCTGATCAAGACGGCGCTTCCCCGCATTCGCGACTTTCGCGGTGTCTCGACTCGTGCGTTTGACGGCAATGGGAACTACACACTTGGCGTGCCCGACCAGTCCATTTTTCCCGAAGTCGAACTCGACAAAATCAAGCGCAACATCGGTTTTGACGTGACGATCGTCACCTCCACTCGCGACGACGCCGAGGCCAAGTCGCTCCTCACCGAACTCGGCATGCCTTTCTCCGACAAAGCAAAGCGGCCGCAACAACCGAAGGCGGCGTAATTTCCTGACATGAGCAATCTTTCCGATCCCATCGCCGACTTCCTGACACGGATTCGCAATGCCAACACCGCGCAGAAGGCAGAGCTTCTCGTGCCTTACTCCAAGATCAAAGCGGAGATCGCGCGCATCCTGAAGCAGGAGGGTTACATCACGGACTACGAAGTCGAGACGACTGGCAAGTTCCCGCAGATCAAAGTGACCAACAAGCTGCAGAACCGCACGTCGGCGATCACTGGCTTGAAGCGCATTAGCAAGCCCGGTTTGCGCAAGTATGTCGGTGCCGGTAAAATCCCGCTCGTACTTCGCGGTATGGGCATTTCGATCCTTTCCACGCCGCGCGGCCTCGTGACCGGTCGTGAAGCCAAGAAGCAGAATGTCGGCGGCGAACTGCTCGCCTACGTTTGGTAACAACTCAGGAGCACCGCTATGTCTCGTATTGGTAAAAAAATCATCGACCTTCCTGAGAAGGTGAAACTCGACTTCGGCAACGAAGGCGCTGTCAGCGTCGAGGGGCCGAAAGGCAAGCTAGCGTGGCAGTTGCCGCGTCAGATCAAAGGCAGTGTGGATGGGAGCAAGGTGCAGATCGAACGCAGCAGTGAAGATCGCAAGGTGCGTGCGCTGCACGGACTTTCCCGGGCGCTCATCAATAACATGGTCATCGGCGTCAGCGCTGGCTTCACGAAGGACCTCGAGATTCAAGGCGTCGGATTCAAGGCAGCCGTCCAAGGCAAGATTTTGAAGCTGAACCTAGGCTTTTCACACGACATCCTGTTTCCCATTCCCGAGGGATTGAAGATCACCGTCGCCGACAACACGAAGGTGAAGATCGAAGGGATCGACAAGCATCTCGTCGGGCAAGCAGCCGCCGACATCCGCGGCTACTACCCGCCGGAGCCCTACAAGGGCAAAGGAGTTCGCTATGCCGGCGAACAGATCGTTCGCAAGGAAGGCAAAACCGTCCAGTAACCTATGCCTCGTCCAAATTCTCTCACGCTCCGCCACACGCGCCTTCGGAAGAAAGTGTCAGGCACGCCTCAGCGTCCCCGCCTGGCGGTTCATTTTTCTGGCCAGCACATCTACGCGCAGGTCATCGACGACGAAGCGGGCAAGACCATTGCAGCCGTCAATACCACGGAAGCCGACTTTCGCGGCGACAAGACCAGTCGCCCGAACGTGGTGACCGCTGTCAAAGTGGGTAAGCTCGTGGCCGAGCGCGCAATCACGAAGAACGTCCAGGCGGTCGTCTTCGACCGCGGCGGTTTCATTTATCACGGGAAAGTCAAAGCTCTCGCCGACGCTGCGCGCGAAGCCGGCTTGCAATTTTAATTCGACTCAATATGGCAGAACCTCAACGCAACCGCGGACGGCGCCCCGAGCGCAAACAGGCGGAGAAAGACCCTTCGGATCTCACGGAGAAAGTAGTTTTCATCAACCGATGCGCTAAAGTCGTCAAAGGCGGACGGCGCTTTAGCTTCAGCGCGTTGATCGTGGCCGGAGACAAACTGGGTCGCGTCGGTTGCGGCTTTGGCAAGGCGAATGAAGTCTCAGAAGCGATTCGAAAGGCTTCGGAGTCTGCCAAGAAGTCACTTGTCAAAATATCAATCCTGAACAGCACCATCCCGCACGAAGTCATCGGCGAGCATGGTGGTGGCCGCGTGCTTTTGAAACCCGCATCGCCGGGAACCGGCGTCATCGCCGGCGGGGGCGTGCGTGCGGTCGTGGAAGCGGTCGGCATCCGCGACGTGCTCGCGAAGTCGCTGGGTTCCAACAACCACGCGAATGTGGTGAAGGCCACGATCGAAGCTCTTACTCAACTGCGACTGAAGGAGCAGATTTTCAAGACTCGGGGCATCGCGTATCACAAGCCACAGGCCGCTGTCGCCGCAAACTAAGACTCTATGAATCTCTCGAATCTCAAACCACGTCCCGGAGCGAAGCATCGCCCGAAACGCCTCGGCTGCGGCGAGAGCAGCGGTCACGGCAAGACCAGCGGCAAAGGGCACAAAGGTCAGAAAGCGCGTTCCGGCGGGAGCATTCGTCTCGGTTTTGAAGGCGGTCAGATGCCGCTGATCCGGCGTGTGCCGAAGCGCGGCTTCAACAACGCGCAGTTCAAGACGCGGTATGCGATCATCAATCTCGGTGACTTGGAGCAATTCGAAGCAGGCGCGCAAATCGATGAATCACTTTTGCGCGAGACTGGGTTGATTCGCGGAATCGTCGATGGCTTGAAAGTTCTCGGGAACGGGGAATTGACGAAGGCACTTTCCATCACCGCGGAAAAGGTCAGTGCTTCTGCCAAGGAAAAAATCGAGAAGGCGGGCGGATCGGTAACTTTGAAATAACTTTCCGCCATTTCGAGAAGGGCCGCGCGCTTTTCTCGATTGGCGATTGCCGGACTCGTGCCGGGCTGCTCAATGATCTCGGCTTTTACCAACACATTCAAGATTCCCGAATTGCGGAACCGGGTGCTTTTCACCTTGGTTCTGCTGGTGGTCGTGCGCGTCGGAGCGGCGATTACGTGTCCCGGGGTCAATGCCTCGGTGCTGCAGCATTGGTTCCAGTCGCAGGTCAATAGCCAGTCGGGCGGCAGTGTTGCCGCGTTGTTCAACATTTTCAGCGGCGGCGCTCTCGAGAATTGCGCGGTCTTCTCGCTCGGGGTGATGCCCTACATCAGTGCATCGATCATGATGCAGCTTCTGACGGCGGTCATCCCGCAACTCGGCAAGCTGGCAAAGGAGGACGGCGGGCGGCAGAAGATCATGCAATACACGCGGTATGCCACGATCGCGCTGTGCATCTTTCAGGGCTACCTGCTCTCACTTTCGTTTCAGAAGCCGCAGTCGAATCCGTTCCTGCCCGGCATCATCGACACCATCAACAAGATGGGCGTCGATCTCGTGGCCGACCAAGGCTGGTCGTTTCGGATCATGACGGTGATCACGCTCACCGCCGGTACGATGTTGCTGATGTGGCTGGGCGATCAAATCACCGATCGGGGCATCGGCAACGGCATGTCGATGATCATCACGGTCGGCATCGTCGCGCGGCTTCCGGCTGCGTTGATCCAAGCGTGGCATACCTTTGTTCCTTCAGATTCTCAGAACTCCAGCCAGGTGAACCCGATGGTGCTGGTGCTCATGATCGCGTTCCTTGTCCTAGTCATCGCGGCGGTCATCTGTGTGACACAGGCTCAACGAAGGATCAGCGTGCAATATGCGAAGCGTGTGGTCGGGCGGAAAGTCTATGGCGGACAGACGCAATATATGCCGTTGAAAGTGAACTACGCGGGGGTGATGCCGATCATCTTTGCGCAAGCGCTTCTTGTGTTCCCTTCGACGATCGCCAACATGCTTTTCCGCGATTCCGCGACGGCGCAGAAAGTGGCGGCGGCGCTGACCAACGGGCCGATCCATTACGCCTTGTATGGCGTGATGATCTTCTTCTTCAGCTACTTTTGGGTTGCGACGCAGTTTCAGCCACAGCAGATCGCGGAAGACCTCAAGAAGTACGGCGGTTACATTCCCGGAGTTCGGCCAGGCAAGCCGACCGCGGACTTCCTCGATTTCACCATGACGCGCTTGACATTCGCCGGCGCGATCTTCCTAACCTTCATCGCGATCATGCCGCAAATGCTTTCGCACCAATTGAACGTGCCATACATCACGGCGCAGTTCTTTGGCGGCACGAGTCTGCTGATCGTTGTCGGTGTCGTCTTGGACACCATGCGGCAGGTCGAGACTCATCTGATCCAGCGGCATTATGATGGCTTTTTGCGGAAGGGCCGGATTCGCGGACGCTTTGACCGGACACCTGCCGGACGCGGTGAAGCGGTGAAGCAAAGCGCGCTCGTCTGGCTTTACGTGGGCATCGCGATCTTGATCGTCGCTGGCATGACTATCTTTATCGCGGGACGTTTTTGAGGTGAGAAAGTCCGAGTCGTTTGTGAATGAAAAGGAAGGAGTGCGAGCGTAATGATTCCGATCAAGAGTGATCGTGAGATCGGGAAAATGCGCGAATCCTGCAAGACGGCGAGCGTCGTGCTGGACCGCGTGAGCAGCCTCATTCGGCCGGGCATTTCAACGGGCGATGTCGATCAGGCTGCTGCTGACTACATGTCGGAAGAGAAGTGCAAGAGCGCTTTTCTGGGCTATCGCGGATTTCCGGGAAATGTGTGTATTTCGATCAACGAAGAAGTCGTGCATGGGATCGGCGGGAACCGTAAAATTCAATACGGCGATATCGTGAAACTGGACGTCGGGATCGTGAAAGACGGCTGGGTCGGGGACACGGCGACCACCGTTCCAGTCGGAGCGATCGATGCGAAAGTCCAGCGTTTGCTGCAAGTCACGGAGTCCACGCTCGACCTAGCGATTACGTTTGCGCAACATGGGCGTCGGCTTGGCGATTTATGCGCGGCGATTGAGGATGAGATCACCGCGAATGGATACACGGTAGTTCGGGAATTTGTGGGCCATGGAGTCGGGCGCAAGCTCCACGAGGAGCCGCAGGTTCCGAATTATGGGCGCCGTGGCAGCGGGCCGAAGCTCAAGGCCGGCATGACCATCGCGATCGAGCCCATGGTCAACATGGGCGGCAGCGCAGTACAGATTTTGGATGACAAGTGGACAGTCGTAACGATGGACAGCAAACCGTCCGCGCATTTTGAGCACACGGTTTTGATCACCAAGGGCGAGCCGGAGATTCTCACATGGCGCAAGAAAACGGCGCTCAAATGAGGTTTGCGTCCGTCATTTTCAGCGCTCTTTCCCGCGTGCCGAGCGATTTTATTTTTCTGAAGTCATGCCTTGCCAAGCCGAAAAACTCTGCTAAAAACTTTACCCCCGCTGCCTCCAGAGGCCGGGCCAATTTCCGTCAATCGCCATTCCAGACTTGATCGCACTGGGAAGTCACCACTTTCCAGCGCGATTTTTTGTCCCCAAAAATCCAACCATTTCCATCTATGAAAGTGAGAGCATCCGTCAAAAGGCTTTGCGAAGCGTGCCGCATCGTGAAGCGAAAAAATGTCGTGCGCGTGATCTGCAAAAACGCCCGTCACAAACAGCGGCAAGGTTAATTTTAAATTCACGCATATGCCCCGACTACTTGGAGTTGAAATCCCCGGCGACAAACGCATCGATGCGTCTTTGCCATACATTTACGGAATCGGTCCCAGCACAGCGAAAAAGATCCTCGAACAGGCGAATGTTCAGCCGAGCATTCGCGCGAAGGACCTGACGCCAGAGCAACTGAACCACATCATCCAGGCGATCACGGCGAGCAAGCTGGCGATCGAGGGCGATCTGCGTCGGGAGATTCAGTCGAATCTCAAGCGACTCCAGGCGATCAACTGCTACCGCGGAATCCGGCATCGCCGCGGATTGCCGGTGCGCGGACAGCGCACGTCCACAAATGCGCGCACGCGCAAAGGACCGCGCAAGACGGTGGGCGTCCAGCGCGCCAAAGACGCGAAAGCCAAGTAACCAAACTCTCGTATGCCCGAACCAAAAAAAACCAAAGCCGCGAGCGCGGAAAAGCCCGCGGCATCCGCTCCGGAATCGACTCCCGAAGCCGCACCTGCAGCCGCTGCCGCACCGAGTGCGGCCGCTGAGGCGGCTGCGCCTGAAGGTGGCGCCGCGACTGCGACCGCCGCGTCCGCCCCCGCGAAAGCAGCACCGAAAGCGCGTGCAAAGAAGAAAGACGCCGCTGCGGCTCCGGCCGAGGAAAAGAAGCCCGAAAACTTCTCCCTCGATCCAAATGCCGTGGTCGAGCAGATCAAGGTCATCAAGGCGAAGGGCAGCAAGAACATCCACACCGGGATCGCTCATGTGCAGGCCAGCTTCAATAACACGATCGTGAGCATCACGGATCAGAGCGGGCACGTCATCGGATGGTCCAGCGCTGGTAAGGTGGGCTTCAAGGGATCGCGCAAAAGCACGGCCTATGCGGCGCAGATGGTCGCTCAGGATGCCTGCCGCCAAGCGATGGGACATGGGCTCAAGGAAGTCGAAGTGCGCGTGAAAGGCCCTGGTGCCGGACGCGAATCCGCGGTCCGTGCGATCCAAGCGGTCGGACTCGACATCACGTTGATCAAGGACGTGACGCCTGTCCCGCACAACGGCTGCCGTCCGCCTAAGCAACGGCGCGTCTGATCCGGCGCCGAGTTCACCTACTTCACAAAAACGATTTAACTCTCACAGAAATGGCACGTTACACTGGCCCGAAAGACAAGATCAGTCGCCGCTTTGGAGTCCCGCTTTTTGGCGCGACTAAGGCGCTCGAGAACAAGAACTATCCTCCCGGAATGCACGGCCCCAAAGGCTCGCGCCGGAAGCAGTCGGAGTATTCCGTGGCGCTCGCTGAGAAGCAAAAGCTGCGGTACCAGTATGGGTTGCTCGAGCGGCAGTTCCGTCGCTACTTTCAAATCGCGCTCACTCGCCGCGGCGTCACAGGTCAGATTTTGCTTCAGCTTTTGGAGACGCGTCTCGACAACGTCGTGTTCCGATTGGGCTTTGCGAATAGCCGCAGTGCGGCGCGCCAGATGGTTTCCCATGGCCATGTGCAGGTGAACGGACGCAAGGTGGATATCTCGTCTTTCAATGTGAAGGCCGGAGACAAGGTGACCGTGAAAGACAAGGCGAATTCCCGCAGCCTGGCCGCGCGTAATCTCGACCTGACTCAAATCACGCCGGTGCCCGATTGGCTGACGCTCGATAAGGATCACTTTACCGGGGAGGTCTCACGAATTCCGACGCGTGACGAGATCGCACCGATCGTCAACGAGCAACTGATCGTCGAACTCTATTCGCGATAATTCGGCTGCTCTTTCGAGCATGACATTTTCGGCGCAGGCTACCTCTGGTGGTCTGCGCCGGTTTCATTTCATCCGAAGGATCTGATGGATGGCGCTCGCAAAAGAGCAGCGACAGCCATGCACTTCGCGAAATGTGGGCAGCGTTTGCGATCTCCACATCCGCTTCGCGGTCTTGCGTCTTTGCTCGCGAAATATCAGCGCTTTCGCTTCGGCGATTGCAGCGAACTACGGCGGAAGTAGATTACTGCCGAATTTCAGAGCACCATGCCTATCCATAATATCCTGACGAACACCGGCGAATGGCTCCGTGGCGAGGGGCCGCATTCTCAGATCGTGGTCAGCAGTCGGGTGCGGCTCGCGCGCAATTTGAAGGCGCACTCTTTTCCCGGGTGGGCGAAGAAGACGGAGCGGCTGCAGATTCTCGAGGCGATCAAGCCTCAGGTGGAGGAGCTACCGGAGATGAATGACGCGTATTCGGTTTACTCTCAAGATTTGACGGCGCTGGAAAAGCAGGTGCTGGTCGAGCGACATCTCATCTCTCGGGAACACGCGGCGAAAGGGATGGGTTCCGCGGTGGTGATGAATCGGAAGCAGACGCTCTCGATCATGATCAATGAAGAGGATCACCTGCGGATGCAGGCAATCCGCTCGGGCTTGCAGCTCAAGAGCGTTTTCAAGATGATCGACAAGGTCGATTCCGCGCTCGAGGAAAAGCTCGATTTCGCGTTTCACAGTCGACTCGGATACCTCACGGCGTGCCCGACGAACGTCGGCACGGGGATGCGGGCGTCGGCGATGGTCCATTTGCCGGGGCTCGTCTTGAGCGAGCAGATCAATCAAGTCATCCAAGCGGTGAACAAGATCGGGCTGGCGGTGCGCGGGCTTTATGGAGAAGGCACGGAGGCGCTCGGGAATTTTTTTCAAGTCTCCAATCAGACGACGCTCGGAGAAAAGGAAGAGGATATCATCCACCGGCTGCACAAAGTCATCGAGCAGATCATCGAGCATGAGCAGAACGCGCGACAGATACTGCTGCAAAAGAAGCCGAACACGCTGCTTGATAATGTGGGGCGCGGATATGGCATCCTCCGTCACGCGTACTCGATGAGCTCGAAGGAGGCGCTCAATCTTCTTTCGTTCATCAAGCTCGGCATCGATCTCTCGTTTTTCCCCGAAGCTTGCCGGCAACCAGTCGATGAGCTTTTCATCGAAACCCAGCCCGCGCATCTGCAGAAAGGCTCGACGCAGAAGCTCGCGGCGGATGAGCGGGATTTCTTGCGAGCACAATTGATCCGCGACAAGCTGACGGAATTTCCAGGGCCGGATGTGGGGCGTGCGACGCCGCCTGCGCCGGAGAGTGCGGGGTAGATTTGGCGAGCGGAGAGAGGAGCCGAGGCGAGCGCGGAAAAGAAATAGCGCGGTTCGCCGCTTTCCCCCAATCCGCGCAATGTGCGTCGTCAGCCTTTGCCATCAAAAAAAACCACGTCTTCGACAGGGTCGGTATTGCGGAAAAGGGGCACACGCTCCACATTACTGGTATCTCCGAATCATTCGTGGAAAACAACATCCGCGGAGACCGGAGCAACGAGAACGAATGATGAATAACTTTACCCCACGCGCGCAGCAGGTCCTGGCACTCGCTCGGAAAGAAGCGGATCGATTCAACCATAACTACGTCGGCACGGAGCATCTTCTGCTCGGCTTGATCAAACTCGGGCAAGGCGTCGCGGTGAATGTCCTGCAGAAGATGGGACTCGATCTGGATACCGTGCGCACCGAGGTCGAGAAGCAGGTTGGCAGTGGGCCAGAGACGAAAATGGTGGGCAATATTCCCTACACGCCTCGCGTGAAAAAGGTGCTTGCGCTCGCAGGGAAAGAGGCGAAGTCGCTGAATCATTCGTACGTCGGCACTGAGCACATTTTGCTCGGGCTGCTTCGCGAGGGCGAAGGTGTCGCGGCTCGCGTACTCAAGAATCTCGAGGTGGATATCGAGCGGACACGGAATGAGATCCTGAAAGAACTCGATCCGAATTTCACGCCGCCCGATGGCGAGCAGGAGCAGGCGCAGGAATCTTCCGGCGGGAAGAAAGATGTGAAGACGCCGGCACTGCGCGCGTTTGGCCGAGACCTCACGGAGCTCGCGAAAAAGGGTGAGATCGATCCGGTGATCGGGCGGGCGAATGAAATCGAGCGCGTGATCCAAGTGCTCTGCCGTCGCACGAAAAACAACCCCGTCCTTATCGGCGAGGCGGGCGTCGGCAAGACGGCGATCGTCGAGGGGCTCGCGCAGGAGATCGCGAGCGGGAACGTGCCGGAGATTTTGCACGACAAAAAAGTCATCACGCTCGACCTCGCGCTCATGGTCGCGGGGACGAAGTATCGCGGGCAATTCGAGGAGCGGATCAAGGCCGTGATGGACGAGATTCGGAGAGCGAAAAACGTGATCCTTTTCATCGACGAGCTGCACACGATCGTCGGTGCGGGCTCGGCAGAAGGCGCGATGGATGCGTCTAATATCATCAAGCCAGCTCTGAGCCGTGGCGAACTGCAGTGCGTCGGCGCGACCACACTGAACGAGTATCGAAAATACATCGAAAAGGACGCCGCGCTCGAGCGCCGGTTCCAGCAGGTGAAAGTCGAAGCGCCGTCGGTCGATGAGACGATCTTGATTTTGAAAGGCCTCCGCTCGAAATACGAAGCACACCACAAAGCGCGCTACACCGATGAGTCGCTCGAGGCTGCGGCGAAGCTGAGCGACCGGTATCTAACAGGACGTTTTCTGCCCGACAAGGCGATCGACATCATGGACGAAGCGGGCGCGCGCGCGCGCATCAGCTCGATGACGCGGCCGCCCGACGTGAAGGACATCGAAAAGGAAATCGAGGAGATCCGCGCGCAGAAGGAAGGCGCGATCAAAGCGCAGGATTTCGAGAAAGCCGCCGGTCTTCGCGACACCGAGAAGCAGGCGAAAGAAAAACTTGAGCGCATCCTGACCGAATGGCGCGAGCAGCGCGAAGAGCGCGAAGTCGTTGTGAGCGAGGACGATATGATGCACATCGTGAGCAAATGGACGGGCGTGCCGCTGCAGCGCATGGAGCAGGCGGAGACGCAGAAATTGCTGCGGATGGAGGAGGAACTCAAAAAACGGGTGATCGGTCAGACCGAAGCAGTCGTTGCCATCTCGAAGGCGCTCCGTCGCTCGCGCGCTGATCTGAAGGATCCGCGGCGCCCGATTGGGTCGTTCATCTTCCTCGGGCCTACCGGCGTCGGGAAAAGCTTCCTCGCGCAGACGCTCGCGGAGTTCATGTTTGGAGACCGGGACGCGCTTATCCAAATCGACATGTCGGAGTACATGGAGAAATTTACGGCCTCGCGACTAATCGGCTCACCTCCCGGATACGTCGGGCATGAAGAAGGCGGGCAGCTCAGCGAAGCGGTGCGGCGTCGGCCTTACTCCGTCGTGCTTTTCGATGAGATCGAGAAAGGGCATCCCGATGTGATGCACCTGCTGCTCCAGATTTTGGAGGAGGGGAAAATCACCGACTCGCTTGGGCGCAAGATCGATTTCCGCAACACGATTATCATCATGACGTCGAACATCGGTGCGGAGCTGATCAAGAAATCGAGCGTCATGGGCTTTGGCGCCTCGAATAAAGACGAGCAGGCTTACGACGTAATGAAGGACAAAATCCTCGAGGAGGCGAAGCGCGTGCTGAAGCCCGAATTCGTCAACCGCCTCGATGACCTGATCGTCTTCCATACACTCGGAAAGCCTGAGTTGCTGACGATCGTCGATCTTGAGATCAAGAAGGTCACCGACCGGATCAAGGCGAAGGACATCCATCTCGTGCTTGATGAGAAGGCCAAGGAGTTGCTCATCGAGAAAGGCTACGACCCGCAGTATGGAGCGCGCCCGATGCGCCGAGCTGTCGAGCGGTATCTCGAGGATCCGATGGCCGAGGAAATTCTGCGCGGCAACATCAAGCCCGGCGATCATGCGAACGTGAGTGCCGAAAATGGCAAACTCACCTTCCATGCGCCGGAGGCGAAGGCCGAGGAGCCCGCCAAGGCGAATTGATCGACAGACAATTTCCTCCTCGGAGGGCGGGCGAACTCACTGAGTTCGCCCGCCCTTATTTTTTGTAAATGCCGCGCTCGTAATGCGTGGGAGTTTTCGCTGTTGCGGGATCCCACTTCCTCGCTCTGTTCCAAACCGCTGCGCCAGTCTTGGCTGCTGCCAGAGGCGTAGTTTTTGCTATTCAATTTCCTCTCGTTTTTGCCGTGGCATTCCCCTCGCTCCAAAAAAAGATCATAATCGGTTTTATCGCCGTGGCAGTGGTTGCTGCCGTTCTCACGAAGAGAGCGTTGGATGACATCCGCCACCTCGCGGCATCCCGAAACGATGTGCAAAAATCGGAGCGTGTGTTGCGGGGCTTGGACGCCGCTGGGTCCTCTATCAACGCGCTGGAGGCGAGCGCTGCGACGTATATCCTGAGCGGGTCCGAGCCCGATTTTGCGAGATTTGGAGGAAGCCAAAAAGAACTCGCCGCGCGCATTTCCGAACTCGCCGAGTTGCTTTCCGGTGAATCGAATGCGACACCGCTCACGGCGTCGTTGAGCGCTGCCGCGACCCGGCGGGTGTCGAGCCTCAATGCAGCGGCTGCGCTTCGAAAGAGCAACGGGTTTGAAGCCGCGCTCGATCAAGAAGCCATAAGGAACTCTGCCCGCGCGGTCACTGAGCTTCGGAGTTTCACTGGGAAGCTGAAGGAGGATCAGCAATTTCTGCTCGAAATCCGGCAACAGGATATTCAGCGGAAACAGGCTGAGGTGGTGAGCGTGGTTTGGACCGGAGCGGCTATTCTCGTTGCGTCGTTGCTCTTGCTCGCCGGGATGTGCTGGTGCGAGATGGCCATGCATCGCCGCGCGGTTGTCGCGCTGTGGGAGAGCGAGATATTCTCCAAGCAACTGCTGGATCACAGCGGGGAATGTGTGCAGGTGCTCGATCTGGCGGGGTGTGTCCTCCAGATGAATGCGGCTGGCCGGCGCATTCTCGATCTTCCGAGATCGCAAAAGCTCTCCAGATTAATGTGGCCGGATCTTTGGAAAAACGAAGCGCACTCGCTCGCCCGCAAAGCGATCGCGCAGGCGAAGCAGGGCGGCACGGCGCGCTTCCGCGGGCTCTGCCCGAGTTTCTCCGGTGCGCCTCGCTGGTGGGATGTGGATATTTCCCGAATTCCTGGAAAGGCGGGCGAGCCGGACCGGTTGCTCGCGGTTTCACGCGACGTTACGGAAATCCGATGGGCGGAGGGAAAATTCCGCGCGCTTTTCGAGAACTCTGTGGATGCCCACTTACTCTTCGATGATCACGGGATCATCGACTGCAATCGGGCCGCGGTGCAGATGCTCAAGTTCCCAGACAAGCTGTCGCTTATGGCTGTGCAAATCGCAGACCTTTCGCCGGCGCTACAACCGGACGGAATTTCATCCGCGCACAAATTTGCGGAGTATCGGCGGCTGGCAGAGGAAACCGGCGAGTGCCGGGCGGACTGGCATTTCGTGCGTGCGGGCGGCGAGCAGTTTCCGGTGGAGGTGAGCCTCGCGCCGGTGAACCTCGATGGGCGTCGCATCCTGCTTGCGGTATGGCGCGACTTGACGGGCAAAATTCGCGCCGAGATGGCGCTGCGCGAGAGCGAGGAGCGCTTTCAATCGTTCATGGATCACAGCCCGACGATCGCCTTCATCAAGGACGACGAGTGCCGCTACATTTATGTGAACAAGCCGTTCGAGGAGCAGTTTGGCGTTGATTTCGAGATCGATCTCAAGGGTCAAACGGACCAGGGCTGGCTGCCGGAGGAGACGGCGAAATTTTTCATCGAGACGGATCGCAAAGTCCTCACAACAGGGCAACCTGCGCGGCTGGTGGAAGTCGTGCCGCTCGGCGAGGGACAACTGTCGGAATGGCTCGTGCTGAAATTTCCGATGCGGACTTCGACTGGGCGCATGTTGCTCGGCGGGGTCGGCGTGGACATCACGAAGCAAAAGCGCGGCGAACGTGCGCTGCGGGAGCGCGAGGCGCAGTTTCGCGATCTCTTCGACGACGCGCCGGTGGCGTATCACGAACTCGATACGGATAATCGGCTCACGCGCGTAAACGCCACGGAACTCGCGATGCTAGGCTACACCGCGGATGAAATGGTCGGGCGCTCCGTGTGGGATTTCATCCTCGAAGACGCCGCCGAGCATGCGATTCCGGTCGAACTCGCCGGCGAGATGCGACTCGCTGCGACGCAGCGCACTTTCAAAAAAAAGGACGGCACCACCGTCCCGGTTCTCATGCGCCACAAGCTGATCATGGATGCGAACGGCGAAGTCGCGGGGATGCGCTCGACGCTACAGGACATCAGCGCGCTGAAGCGCACGGAGCAAGACCTGCGCAATGCTGAGGAGAAGTATCGCAGCATTTTCGAGAACGCGATCGAGGGGATTTTCCAGACGACGACGGAGGGACGGTTTCTGAATGCGAATCCGGCGTTGGCGCGCATCTACGGTTACGCGTCGCCAGATGCGATGATCGGCGAGGTGCGCGACATCGGGCGCGAAATCTACGTCGATCCGAGGCGGCGGGCGGCGTTTGTGAAGGCGATTCGGAATCACGGCGAAGTGTCCGATTTCGAGGCGGAGGTGCGGCGCAAAGATGGGAGCACCCTTTGGATTTCGGAGCGCGCGAGAGCGGTGCGGGATGCAGCCGGGCACCTGATCTACCTTGAGGGGACGACGGAGGACATCACAGCAAGGCGCGAGGCGGATGCGGCGATCATGAAAGCGCGCGATGTGGCGCTCGAATCGGTACGCTTGAAAACGGAATTTCTCGCGAACATGAGCCACGAGATTCGCACGCCGATGAATGGGATTATCGGAATGTCTGGGCTCTTGATGGACACGGCGCTGAGCGCGAAGCAGCGCGATTTTACTCAGACGATTTCCTCCAGCGCAGAGGCGCTGCTGACGATCATCAACGACATCCTCGACTTTTCGAAAATCGAGGCCGGGATGTTGGTATTTGAAGAGATCGATTTTGACATCGGACATGTCGTCGAAGGCGCGGTTGATCTGCTGGCGTCGCGCGCGCTCACGAAGAAAATTGAACTCGCGTCTCTGGTTCACAGCGATGTGCCGAAGGCCGTCCGTGGCGACCCCGGGCGTTTGCGACAGGTGCTGACGAACCTAATCGGGAATGCGCTGAAATTTACGGAATCTGGCGAGGTCGTCATCCGGGTTGAGAAAACCTCGGAGTCAGCTAATGATCTCACGGCGCGCTTCAGCATTGCCGACACTGGCATTGGGATCACGCCGGAGCAAAAGGCGAAGCTCTTCCAAGCCTTTGTGCAGGCCGATGGATCGACGACGCGGCGGTACGGCGGGACTGGACTTGGACTTGCGATTTGCAAGCAACTTGTGCGGCAAATGCACGGCGAGATCGGCGTGGTGAGCACGCCGGGGGAGGGCTCGACGTTCTGGTTCACGGCGCGACTTGCAAAGCAAAGTACGACGGCTGTCCCGGCCCAGGCGCTTGATGGCGCGAGCATCCTTGTGGTGGCGGAAAGCGCCACGAACCGTGAAATTTTGCGCCACCTCTGCGCAGGGTGGAACACGCGCCACGAACAGGCTCGGAATGGCAACGATGCCCTCGCTCATTTGAACAAAGCTGCAGCACGCGGCGGGCATTTCGACATCGTGCTGATCGATCACGAACTCACGGAAATGGACGGCGCCGCACTTGCCCGCACGATCAAAGCCGACCCAAAACTTGCGGACACCCGCCTCGTCCTGCTGACTCCACTCGATCGGCGCGACGATGCGGCGCTTATGCGCGAAAGCGGCGTGGATGCCTGTCTGACGAAGCCGCTCAAGGAGACAGCGCTCTACCAATGCCTTTCCGCTGTGCTCGTCGGTGAGGATGCGCAGCAAGTATCCGCAGGCCTCGCGATGCTGCCCTCGCCGGAGTGCGCGCAGCGGCCTCGCGATGTGCTTCGCATCCTGATCGCGGAGGATAATGTGGTGAACATGAACGTGGCGCTGCATCAGCTCCAAAACCTCGGATACACTGCCGACTCGACTACGAATGGGCGCGCCGTGCTCGAATCGATGCACAAGCTGCCGTACGACTTCGTGCTCATGGACTGCCAGATGCCGGAGTTGGACGGCTACGAGACGACGCAAGAAATCCGGCGCATGGAGGGGAGCGAGCGGCATACGTGGATCGTTGCGATGACGGCGCACTCGCTCGCGGGTGATCGTGAGAAGTGCTTCGCTGCGGGGATGGACGACTACCTCAGCAAGCCGATTCGCACGCCGGATTTGCGGAATGCCATCGAGCGATTCACCGGCGTTCGAGCGATCGCACAGGAGGTGCGAGAGTTGGGCGGCGCACCGACGATCGACCGCGCACTGCTCGATGGATTTCGCGATCTCGACAGCGACGAGAGCGGGGGGATTCTCGGCAAGCTGATCGATCTTTTCCTCGAAAATACGCCGGTCGTGCTGGTCGAGGCGCGAGAGGCATTCGCGAAAAATGCGCATCCCCTGCTGGCCCGTGCGGCGCATACTCTGAAAGGGAGTTGCGCGAATTTCGGGGCTGAGCGAATGCGGGACGCGTGCTGGCGGCTGGAGCAACTCGCCCACAGTGAGACGCTCGAAGGCGCGGCGGAGATGCTGCGCGAGGTGGAGGCTGAATTTAACTACGTGCGCCTCGCCCTCGAGCGCGAACGGCCCGCGAACGCCGCATGAAAATACTCATCGCCGAGGACGACCCGGTGTCCGTGAAAATCCTGCAGCTTACGCTCGAGCATTTTGGGCATGAGGTGATCGCGGCAGAAAACGGCGCGAAGGCATGGGAAATTTTCGACCGCGAGCCGGTTCGCGTCATCGTGAGCGACTGGATGATGCCGGAGGTCGATGGGCTGGAGCTATGCTCGAAAGTGCGCCGTCGTCCGCGCACGGATTATACGTATTTCATTCTGCTCACTGCGATCGATACCGGGCGTGAAAACGTGCGAAAGGCGATGGATGCAGTGATCGACGACTTTCTCGCGAAGCCGCTCGATCGCGAAGCGGTGCTCATGCGTTTGCGCGTGGCGGAGCGGATTTTGGATTTCACGAAGCAAATCCGGCAGCTCAAAGACCTGCTGCCGATCTGCATGTACTGCAAGCGGGTGCGCGACGATCGCGACTACTGGCAGCAGGTGGAGAGCTACATCCACGAGCATACCGGCACGAATTTCAGCCACGGCATCTGCCCAGATTGCTTCGCGGCGCAGCTCGGCAACTTCGCAGATCGCACGGACTTTCACATCGTACCTCCGTCGGAGGAATGAACGTGCAATGTGGTGTGGTGGCGAAGCCGTCGCTCTGTAATCAGTACTCGCGAGCCAGCAGGTGGCCGGCGAGTTCGCGGAGGCGCGTAGCTTTTTCTCCGAAAGGCTCGAGCGACGCGAGCGCTGTGACGGTGAGGCGGTGCGCTTCTTTGCGGGAGCGTTCCAAACCGAAGATTGCGGGGTAGGTAGCTTTGATCGCGGCGACGTCTTTGCCCGCGGTTTTGCCGAGCTTCTCGGTCGTCTGCGTGACATCGAGGATGTCGTCGATGATCTGAAAGGCGAGGCCGAGCGACTGGCCGAAGTCGGTGAGATTTTGCAGGCGCGCTTCGGCCACGTTTGCGCTCATCGCACCAAGCCGGATCGATGCGGTAAGGAGAGCGGCGGTCTTCGAGCGATGAATGAACTTCAATTGTTCGCGGCTGATCTTTTTGCCCTCGCCTTCCAAGTCGAGTACCTGCCCGGCGATGAGCCAGCGGCTGCCCGCGGCATCGGCAAGTTCACGAATGAGCGCGGCGGTTTTGTAGCGCGGCGTGGCCTCGGCTTGCGCGAGAATTTCAAACGCGATGGTGAGCAGCGCGTCGCCCGCGAGGACTGCGACACCTTCGCCGAAGACCTTGTGGCTCGTGGGTCGGCCGCGGCGCAGATCGTCGTCGTCCATGCACGGGAGATCGTCGTGGATGAGCGAGTAGGTGTGGATGCACTCGACGGCGCACGCGGCGGGGAGTGCGCTCTCGACCGAGCCACCGCCGGCCTCGGCTGCCGCGAGCGCGAGGATGGGACGCAGCTTTTTGCCGCCCGCGAAAAGGCTGTAGCGCATCGCTTTGTGAAGGGTCGCGGGCCTCGCGGAGGCGCGCGGGATGAAGTGGTCGAGAGCGGTGTCCACGAGCTTCGATCGGTCGCGGAGATAGGTCTGAAGCGGCATGGGCTCGGGAGAGTGCAGGCGGCGGGGAGTTTGTGAAAAGTGAATTTCGCCTGGTGGCTTAGCGCTTTCCGAGCAGCGCGCCAAATGGCTTCCAATGCCCGCTTTCACCCTGCTTCGCGCCGGCCTGAAAAGCTGCAATATCGCGCTGTAGCTCGCGCACGCTGGCATAGCGATCTTCCGGCGCGCGACTGAGCGCTTTCATGGCGATCGTGCCCAGTGCCTCGGGCATGCGGCTGCCGGGGCAGTGGGACAGCGGCGTTTTGTGAAAGCTGGCAATCGGCTTCAATGACCCGGTGAGGATTTGCTCGAGCATTTTCAGCTCATCTTCTCCCTCGATAGGTGGCTGGAGCGTGAGCACTCGGAAGAGGATCGCGCCGAGGCTGTAGATGTCGCTGCGGGCTGCGATGGCGTCGTATGCCGCGGTCGCCTGCTCGGGTGAGGTGAATGCGGTGACCGATGGAAGCGCATCCGCCTCGGAGGCGCGGAGCGGGTCGGCGAGGGGCTCGCCTGCGGCATTGGTGTTCTGGATTTTCGCCAAGCCCCAATTGACCACGAAAACCTCGCCAAATTCACCGATCGTGACGGCGTTCGGGCGAAGCCCACAGTGGATCACGCCGCGCGAGTGCGCGAATGCAACGGCATCGCAAACTTTCTGAAATACGACGAGCAGCGATGCGAGTGTGTGTTCCTCAGATGCCGTGCTGGAGCCGTTTGCGAGGCGGTCAAGCACATCAGCGAGCGACTCACCTTCCACGAAGCGGGTGGTGTAAAAAAGCTGGCTCTGCGCATTCACATCCAGCTCGAAGATCGGCAGGATGCCAGGGTGCGTGAGCTGGCTCGCGATTTGAGCCTCGCGGACGAATCGCAGGACGTTCGCGGCGCCGGCCTGGCTCTCGGCACGCATCACTTTCGCCGCGACGATGCGGCCCAAAGTCGTGTCACGTGCCTCGTAAATCGCGCTCGTGCGTCCCTGCACGACGATCTCGCCGTTGTCGTAGCGGTGCGCGCGGAGGAAGCCCGGAGGTAGCGCGGAGAACACGGACGCCGGCAGCCCGCGGCGGCCAAACTCGCATCTGACGCGGCCGATTTCGATGCGACTGCGAAGGTCCACTCTGCGCTTTTCCGTAATGCGCCTGCCGTCGATGGATGAGCCATTCGCGCTGGCGAGATCTTCGAGAAAAATCTCGCGCTCGCTGGCGATTGTGAGCCGAGCGTGCTTCGAGGAGACGGAGGGCTCGTCGATCGCGATTTCACATTTGCGATCCTGGCCGATGACGTACGTGCCGCGCTGGATCAGGCAGCGCGCGAGCAGAATTCCGTCGGCGTCGCGAAATATAGCTTCGAGCGGAGGCAGTGTCGGGGGGGGCATCGTTCAAATTTTAGCAGCAAACGTCGAACCAGCCAGGGCTCTTGATTTCACGGCGATGTGCGCCTGGTACCGCAAGTCGAAAGTTACGGATTCTTGCCGGTGCCGCCGCCGGTTAGCGATTCGGGATCAAGATTCAGAGGGATCCGCACGCTCGGGAAATCTTTCAGCGTGAAGGTGAGAACGAACCCGTAGTCGGTGACGCCGCCATTATCGCGGATGTTCACGCCGAGTGCGGCGACCCAGCTCGAAAGGTCGCGGTGTACTGTGTAGGACTGGCTCTCAAGCGTGCCGTCGGTGATTTCGTATTGCTCGCGCGCGCTCACCGCCCAGTTGTCGTTGATGCGGTAGTAGCCGCCGAGGACGAGGAGATTACTATCGTAGATCGCGCTGTTGCCGCTGATGTAGCGGTGGCCGACATCGACGCGAAGATTCTGATTCGCGAAAAAGTTGAGCGCCGTGTTCACCTCGGTGAATCCTTTGTCGAAGACTGGAATCTGCGAGTCCACCGTCAGGTTCACCCACGGGAGCGGATACCATCGGAAGCGGTTGAAGAGGTTTGAAAATGTGCCGTCATCCTGCACGACATCGCCGACGAATTGCGGACGGTCTATGTTTACGTCGAAGTAGGTGTCGAGCTCGAACCAGTTGAACGTGAGATTGTCCCGCCGCGTCTGGAGGCGGTTGCGGACGCCGAGGCGGAAGATCGACCAGTTGTCGATCGAGTCGATCGTGTTGAACTCGGGAAAATCGATTGGCTGGAGCTGCGTGGAGCGATTGAGGCGATCGAATTGCAAAATCTCCGACGGGTCGTTGCCGCTGTAAACGTAGGACAAGTTCGCATACGGCTGGATGACGTGGCGCAAGCCATCGAGCCCGAGCATGCGCGACTGAACCTGCTCGTAAGCGCGCGAGACTTTGAACGACGCCTCGACGTTTGCATTCACGACGGGGCGGAAAACTGAGCCACTCCCGTTGAGGACGCTGCGCGTCGTGGACGTCGTTTTCGGGGGAGCACCGGGCGTGTCGGATGGATTACTCGTGATCGTCGTCTCATCCTGAAAACGCCCGCTGTTTTCGTAATAAGTGCCGCGCACGCCGACGTGCGGTACGATGGAAAGCCAGCCGAAATAAGTGCCCGGATAGCTGAACTGATGGAACGTGTCGGCGCGGAATGTCTCGTAGTCATCGACGAGTGAACTGGCCGCGAAATTCCGCCGATAATATCCGGCGCTCGTCTCGCCGTCGTAGAAAACGCGGGAGCCGAAGAGCGGCTGGCGCTTGATGTCCAGAGCACCTTCCGGGAGCCGCTCCGTGAGATCGAAATAGTCTTCATTCAGGTTTTTCCGAGCGATGAAATTGAGGGAATAATCTTCGTCCCACTTCGTCAGTGCGAAGACGTTGTCAGGGTTCGGGTTGGTGTGAAATTCATGCGGCGCGAAATCTTGCAGCACGCGCGCGTCGCTGAGTTTGTTGATGTCGATCGAGGCGTAGATGTCCTCGGTCAGATAAGTGCGATCTTGAAACGAAACACGGTAGCGGCTCGGGTCGATCGGCTCGCGGGTGAGGGATGTTTTATTCGTGCCGGGGCTCGAGTCGTTGATGTAGTAGCTGCGAAATCGGCCCCAGCCGCGCTTCTTCTCGTGTCCGCCCCAAAGCGACTCCAGGCCGATCCCGACGCCGCGGTCGGCGAGGATGTCGAGTCGCAGTTTCGCGGAGATATCGCCGATGGGAAATGTGTAGGTGCTGAGCAGAGCCGCGCCCCAGGTGCTGCTGTAGCCGGGGACGATTTGCAGGCCCTCTTCCTTGTCTAGCGACTGGTGCAGATACGGGAACCAGAAGATCGGAGTGCGGCCGACGTAGATCATGACGTTGCTAAAAACGACGCGATCTTTCGGATAAATGCGCACCGTTTTCGCGCGGATGTAGTAGTCGGGCTTAGAGTTGTCGCTCGTGGTGAAAAGCCCGTCCTTCACGAGATACGCATTGCTCCCGAGCGTGCTGAGCGAGTCGCCGGCGAAGCGGAACGGGTAGAAATCGCCGCGAAAGGAAGCGGCTGTGAGCTGCTTGCTCTCCAGATTGTAAACCGCGCGTTCACCGGTGAAGAGATTGCCCTCACGGTAAATCCGCACATTTCCCTCGACCAAAACGTCGCGCGTCTCGGCGTTGTATTGCGCATGGTCGCTGTAGATGACGACCTCGCCGTAGCGGATAACGACGTTCTGATCTGCAGTCGCGAGGCCGCGCTCGAAGCCCGTCTGCTCCGCGTTGATCTCGATCGGCGCGTCGCTGAAATTGCCGAGCTGAGCCAACGCGCCCGACGTGAACGCGAGGAAAAGCGCGAGGCGAAGAAGCAGTCGATTCATGAGGGCGGGGACGCTAACGAGCGGTCGGAAAAGTGCCAACGCAAAAGGCGGCGCTTACGGCAGACTCGCACCACTCGGCGCTCCGTCGCATTCTGTGTCGGATGAAACTCCCCATTTTCTCCCCGCTCTTGCTCGCCATCTCCGCCGCGCCGTTGCTCGCCGAGCCATTCGAGGCACGGCCTTGGACGGAATATCGCACCGTCATGTGGATCGGCGACAGCGCCTCGAAAAATCCGGACAAGCTCCCGCTTTTCTACAAGCGCCTCCAGGAGATGGGCATCAATACCGGCATGGTCGGACACGCAGCCGATGCGCGTCCGCTGCTCGCGGCGGGGCTCGGGTATTACGTCGAAAATATCGTCAATCGCGGGCTGTGCCTGAAGTGGAATGCGGAGGTCAGCGACTGGGAGAAATTCGTGACCGGTTGGGCGAAGACGCGCGACGACGCGGGACTCGTGCGGGAGTATTCGCTCGACGATCCGGCGTGGCTCACGGCGGCGGCGAAAGACGTGGAAGAGGTCGTGAAAAAGAACGCTGCGCTAAAGCCGCTCGCTTACGATCTTCGCGACGAACTCTCGACGACGATGTCGGCGAATCCGTTCGACTACGACTTCTCGCCCACCGCGTTGGAGGGCTTTCGCAAATGGCTGCAGGGCGAATACGCCGATCTCGATGCGCTGAATCGCGAGTGGGCGACGAACTTCAAAACGTGGGAGGAGGTGCGGCCCCTCACCACCGACCAGATCAAAAATCGCATGGCCAGCGGCGACGCGATCCCGCGCGGAAAGCCCGACTGGCAGGCGTTGCAAAAGCTGAAGTTCGACCCCACGACCGCGACGAAAGAGCCCGGGCGCTGGAATTTTGCGCCGTGGGCCGACCACCGCACGTACATGGATGTCTCGCTCGCGCGGACGCTCGATGGGCTCCGCCAGACCGCGCACGCGATCGACGCGCACACGCCTGTCGGCATCGAGGGGACGCAGATGCCGTCGGCATTCGGCGGTTACGATCTCGCGCGGCTCTCGGGCGCCCTCGACTGGGTCGAGCCGTACGATATTGGAAACTCGCGCGAGATTTTCGGCTCGTTCATGCCCGGTAAGCCGATCGTCACGACCGTCGGCGAGCAGGATGCAAAATCCGCGCAACGCCGCCTCTGGCATCTCCTGCTCGAGGGCGACAAAGGGTGCATCATCTGGTGGAGCGAAGATTGCATCGATTGGAAGAGCGACGACTACGCGCTCACGCCACGCGCCGCCGCGCTCGCGCCCGTCTTGAAAGAACTCACCTCGCCGCTCGCGCATCTATTCATGCGGGCTCAGCGGGAGTTCGACCCAATCTTCCTGCACTACTCGCAGCCGAGCATTCAGGTCGATTGGCTCCTCGGTTCGACCGAGGACGGCTCCACATGGCTGCGCCGATTCTCCAGCTACGAGGCCAGCCACAACCGCCTCGTGAAAGTCCGCAACGCCTGGCTGAAGTCGCTCACCGATCTCGGATTTTCGCCGCGCTTCATCTCCACCCAGCAGATCGAAAAGGGCGAACTCGACCGCGGCGTGCTGGACGGCGCGAAGGCGCTCATCCTGCCGTCGTCGCTCGCGCTGACGGACGCCGAGGCCACGCGCATCCGTGCCTTTGCCAGCGGGGGCATCATGACGCATGTGCTGCTCGGCGATGGCGCGCCGGGGTGCTTCGATGGGCATGGAAAATTGCGCGCCGCGCCCGCGCTCGGGGAGACATTCCCGCTCGCAGGGTCGGCGGAAAAAGCCACCGCCCGCAGCATCGACGCGATATCGATCGGCTCACACGCGCCACTCAAAACAAAGATCGTGAGCAAAGACGGTGACATCGCGACCTACAACTCCACCCGTGCCGCCGCCACGCCCGACCTCGCGTGGCCCGAGTGGATCGCCGCGCAGCTCGGCGACCTCCGCCCGCCGATCACCGTCCCGCTCGGCTCCCGCACCGCCATCTTCCGCTACCGGCTCGGCACCGCTCAGCTCGTCGCATTCGAGCGCAACATCTCCTACCAGATGAGCGAGGACCTCAAGCAAGCCGGCGGCAATGGCGCACTCGAAAAGCCCATCGAAATCCGCGCCACCCTCCCCGCCGCCGCGCACATCTACGACCTGCGCACCCAGAAATACCTCGGCCAAGCCGACCACATCGACATCGCGCTCGACCCCTGGCACCCATCCCTCTACGCGGTCCTCCCCGAGAAAATCGACCCCGCCCACCTCATCGAGACCCTCGCCGCCGCGGCGAAACCCTAAACTCAACCAGTTTTCAGAGAAAGACGCCCTCGGCACGGTGTTCGGAAAGGGCGGCGGCATTAGTCATGGTGACGTCGCTTGTTCTGTTCCTTGGCGGCTGTGCGGACGAAGTCGAGGAGCCGTCCGTCGTCGAGAATTGTTGGATAGGTGGTTCCGGGAATGCCGCTGATATGTGGAAGCCCAATCCAGAGATAGTTTCGGTTGGTTGTCGAGCGGACAACTTGAACCGGAAAGGAATTAAGTAATTCGGAATAATCACCTCTCCGCAGCGCGCTCGCCTGCTAAATGAAGGATACGGTCCCGCGGTGAGAGGGCGTCATCGGACTGGTGGTTCGCAACACCGGAAAGGTTCAACGCATCTCCGAAGTCCTGAAAGATCACGGGCGCTGAAGTTCATGGATGATGGGCTAACGGTAGCTAGGCGAAGTGGCTGGTGGTCGCAGTGGGTGGTCGGCTGCGCCGAGCCAAGTGCTGCCGTAGTGATTGCGTGGCGTGGGCGGAGGCTTCTGTTTCGTAGCGCAGCAGGTCCGACCTAATGGCGACGTTCTCCGCTCCCGCGATGAGCGGGGCAAGCTCGAAATGGAAACCTTCCAGCTCCCGCTTGGCCCAGAGTTGGCAATGCCGGCGCGGATGTTTCTCCCGCCCCCTCCGCAAAGCGCGGCGCCTGTGAAAAGCGGGCGGTGATGAGAGGCGGAGATTGTATGGGGGGCGGGGGAGGTGTTCTTCTGGGTGACTGCCATGCCGAACGACTCCGATCCTTCATATACACTCGCACGCGAACGCTATGCCGGCATCGGCGTGGATGTGGAGGGGGCGCTGGAGGCGCTGGCGGGGATTCCGATTTCGCTGCACTGCTGGCAGGGGGATGATGTGGGGGGATTTGAGAATGCGGGCTCGGAGCTGAGTGGCGGAATCGCGGTGACGGGGAATTATCCGGCGAAGGCGCGGACGGCGGCGGAGTTGCGCGGGGATTTGGATAAGGCGCTGTCGCTGATCCCGGGGCGGCATCGGGTGAATTTGCACGCGTGTTACGCGGAGCTCGGCGGGCGGAAGATCGAGCGAACGGATTACACGATCGAGCATTTTCAAGATTGGGTGGACTGGTGCGGGGAGCAGGGGATGGGGCTCGATTTCAATCCGACTTTTTTCGCACATCCGCGCGCGGCGGATGGCTTCACGCTGTCGCATCGGGAGGGGAGTGTGCGGGAGTTTTGGATCGCGCATGGGATCGCGTGCCGGCGGATCGCGGCGGAGGCGGGGCGGCAGCTCGGGAATGCGGTGGTGACGAATTTTTGGATTCCCGATGGCTTCAAGGACACGCCTGCGGACCGGCGCGCGCCGCGGGAACGGCTCGCGGAATCGCTCGATGAGATTTTCGCGCAGCCGATCGATCCGGCGCTGAATCTGGATGCGGTGGAGTCGAAGCTCTTCGGGCTGGGGAGCGAAAGTTACGTGGTCGGGTCGCACGAGTTTTACCTCGGGTATGCGATCTCGCGGCAGAAGCTCTACTGCCTGGATGCGGGGCATTTTCACCCGACGGAATCGCTGGCGGACAAGGTGTCGTCGGTGCTGCAATTCGTGCCAGGGCTGCTGCTGCATGTGTCGCGCGGGGTGCGCTGGGACAGCGATCACGTGGTGCTGCTGGATGATGCGACGCGCGAGATCATGGAGGAAATCGTGCGCGGTGGATTCCTGCCGCGGACGCACATCGGGCTGGATTTCTTCGATGCGAGTATCAACCGGATCGCGGCGTGGGTGATCGGCACGCGCAACGCGCTGAAGGCGCTGTTGCTCGCGCTGCTGGAGCCGGCCCAGGAGTTGCGCGCGGCGGAGGCGGCGGGGGATTTCACCGCGCGTCTGGCGCTGATGGAGGAGGCGAAATCGATGCCATTCGGCGCGGTATGGGACGAGCACTGCCGCCGCGCGGGTGTGCCGGTCGGCGCGGCGTGGCTCGCCGATGTGCGCGCCTACGAGAAGGACGTGCTGGCGCGGCGTGTGTAGCCGAGCCGGAGCGCCTACTTTTTCGCGTAGTCCTGGCCGAGCGGCGAGAGGTCGCCCCAGCTTTGCTTCCAGAGGCTCGCGGGCTTGTCCGGGCCGGGCGTGAAATAGGCGTATCGCTCGACGTATGATTTTCGGTCGAGCAGCCGGAAAGCTTGTTTGGCAAAGCGCTCGCGGTCGCCGCCGGAGTACTGGGCGTTGAATTCGGTGAGCCAGATTGGGAGGTGATACTGGCGGTGGATTTCGTCGAGCCAGTGCTCGAAGTCCTCTGGATTTGCGCTGCGATACCAATGGAGCGCGATGAAATCGACCCGGAGCTTTCGGCTGCGCGCGCCTTCCATGAAGCGGCTCAGCCATTCCATTCCTCTGCCATCTGAGGAAGGTGCGGGACTTCCCAGACGCAGGCCCGTGGCCATGAGTTGGGGCCAAAGGTCGAGTGCTTCCTCGACGCTGAGATTCCCCTGATCCTTCCGCTCCGGTTCGTTGAAGCAGAGCAACGCTTTTGCGCCGCTGGCTTTGACGGCGTCGAGCGTGCGCGCATTAACGTGCGCCTTGCCTTTGATCATCGGGACGAATTCCACATCGGCTGTGCCCGCGCCGGATGGCCCCCAATTATAGAACCAGTGGGCCTTCAGCTTCTGCGCCGTCGCTAGGTCGCCGTCCCATCCCTTTTTCACCGAGGGAGTCTGCGCCGCAGCGAGAGTGACGAGCGCGAAAAAGGCGGCGAGAAAGTGGAGGGGTCGCATGGCTGCGAAGCGTAACGGCAGGAACGGGCATCTCAAGCGGCCTCTGGTCTCGCGCTCCGACGCATGTATTATCGCGCCATGCGCTGGCTTATTTTCCCCGTCCTTTCTGTTTTGCTCGCCGTCGCCAGCGCTTCGCTGGCGGCGGCACCCCCGAAAAAGCCGGCGGTGAAGCCGAAGCCGGCGGTGACGGTGAAAGATCTCGCGCTGCGAGAAGCCAAGGCGTGCGATGCGAACGGAGACGGACGCATCGAAGGGCCGGAGGTCATGAAGCTGCGCACTGCCCGAGCAACTCATCCGAAGAGCTACCTGTATCTGTTCGACGATAACAGCAACGGCTACCTCGACGATGCGGAGGTGGCAAGAATCCGGGTGCCGGTCTCGGCTCCAGCGAGTAAAAAGGCCCCGGCACCTAAAAAGCACTGACTCTCTGCGGACGGTGAGGTGCGCTCAGGCCGCGCCGAATGCGAGCGCCTCGAAGTTGTTTTCACTTTTAAAAACCTCCTGCCACGCGACGCCATCGCTGGAGTGGAGGAGGCGCCCGCGCCAGTTCGCTCCGACGAAATGGCCCGCGCCGAATGTGACGATCAGCGGCGCGTCTTTGTTTGATTTTCGACTCCACGCGCTGCCGTCGTATGAGATGAAAGTCGCGCCCGCTCCGACCGCGACGAATCGGTCGCCGGCCCAGACGATGGAGTTGAGGTGCTCGCCTTCTTCGCCAGTCTGACGATTGCTCCATGTGATGCCATCGGGGCTGCTCATTCGGAGGCCGTTCAGCCCGACGCCGACGAATTTCCCCGCGCCGAACGCGACATCGACGAGCGTGTCGATGGCCTTCACTCCGGGCGCATCAGTCCACGTCTTGCCATCGGGTGAAGCAGCGCGTCGCCCGCGGTCGCCTACGCCGACGATCAAGCCATTCCCTGTGGCGAAGCGTCGCAGGATGAATTTCCCGGTCAGCTCGATGAACGGGCCCCATGATTTTCCATCGATCGAAGTAAGCGCGAATGGCTTTGCGAGTCCGACCGTGCCGGGGTCGCCGCCGAGCGCGATGAAAACGCCATTTTGCCAGACGATGCCGCGGACGTAGCGGCTGTAATTGCCCTCGAATTTCGATGCCTCCCAAGTCGCGCCGTCGGTCGTCGTGGCGAAAATATTCGTGCCCCCGTAGCTCCCGGCGGCGACGAATCGCCCGCCACCAAACGTGATCGCGCGATACGTTTCGCCTTCCTTGCCGGTCAACGCATTTTTCCACTCGGTGCCATTTTCGGAGGTGATGCGCTGGCCGTTCTGGCCGACTGCGATGAAGAGGCTGGGCATGTTTCTAATGGGTGAATGGCAAATGAGTCGCGAAGCTCACATGACGAATGCAGTCGCGCCGCGAGGCTCGCGGGAGTAGGACTTTCTGCCACCCATGCCAGCTAAAAATTTCAACACCCCAATGGAATGGAATCTGCCGCCGGTGAATTTCGGCTGGCTCTGGCGCGGGCTCGCGATCGTCATCCTGATTTGGGCGAGCTTTTCGCTTTTCACCAGCGTCCCTGCGGACTCCGTCGGCGTGCTGATTCGGCTGGGACAATTCAGGGACGTGCTGAAGCCGGGGTTGCAATTCAAACTGCCGCTCGGCATCGACCGGATTACGATCGTGCCCGTGCAGCGGCAGTTGAAACTCGAATTCGGTTTCCAGACGCCGGGCGCGACGAATCACGACCAGAGTTCTGACGAGCCAGAGGAGGAGAAAAACATGGTGACCGGCGATCTGAACATGGCGCTCGTCGAGTGGGTCGTGCAGTACCGCATCGACGATCCAAAGATGTATCTTTTCAACGTCCGCGAGCCCGGCTGGACGCTGCGTGATGCGAGCGAGTCGGCGATGCGCGAGGTGGTCGGCGACCGGACTGTGGATGAGGTGCTCACGATCGGTCGGCAGGAGATCGAAAATGAGGCGCTTCTTGGAATGAAGCGGCTCTCTGAGCAGTACGGGCTCGGCCTGACGGTGATGCAGGTGCAACTCAAGGACGTACATCCGCCCCGCGCGGTGCAGGCGAGTTTTAATGAAGTGAACCAGGCGCAGCAGGAGAAGGAGCAGGCGATCAATGTGGCGAACGGCGAATACAACAAGGCGGTGCCTCAGGCGCGAGGGATGGCGGATCAAAAGGTGCGCGAGGCCGATGGATATGCGCTGAAGCGGGTGAACGAAGCGCGCGGCGACGCGGAGCGTTACCACGCTCTGCTGGTGGAATACACGAAAGCGCCGGAGGTGACGCGAAAGCGAATGTATCTGGAGGCGATGGCCGATGTGCTCCCGCTGCTGGAGCGAAAAATCATCCTTGATGAAAAGGCCGGGCAGCTCCTGCCGCTGTTGCCCCTCGACCAAAAAGGAGGTGCGAAGTGAGCATCGGAACTTGGATTAAAATCGTGCTGGTGCTCGCGATCCTGCTGCTCGTGAGCGGCGTCGCTTACGTGATCCCGGAGACGGAGCAGATCATCATCACGCAATTCGGTGAGCCGATCGGTGCGCCGATCACGGATGCCGGGCTGCATTTCAAAGTGCCGTTCATTCAAGATGTGAATCGCATCGAAAAACGCGTGCTCGAGTGGGATGGGCCGAGCGCCGAGATGCCGACGAAAGACAAGCTCTACCTCGTTGTCGATGCCTTTGGCCGGTGGCGCATCAGCGATCCGTTGCGATACTTTTTGCGACTCCGCGACGAGCGCAGCGCGCAGTCGCGGCTCGACGACATCCTCGGCAGCGAGACGCGCAACACGATCGCGCGGCACAAGCTCGTGGAGCTGATCCGCACGACGAAAGACCGCACCGCGGCGGTCGATGACGCGCTCGTGAGCAACAATAGCGGGACGGTCTCGGCGGGGCTGCCGCCGATTCAGTTTGGGCGCGTGGCGCTCGAAAAAGAGATCGGCGACCAGGCGCGCGCGAAGCTCGCAGAATTCGGCATCGAGCTGCTCGACGTGCGCTTCAAGCGGATCAACTACAACCCGGCGGTGAGCGCGAAAATCTTCGACCGGATGACGAGCGAGCGCCGGCAGATAGCGGATCGTTTCCGCAGCGAAGGCGCGGGTGAAGCGGCGAAGATCATGGGGAGTAAAGAGCGCGATCTTTTCGAGATCGAATCCGAGGCATATCGCTCCGTGCAAGTGACACAGGGCAAGGCGGATGCAACGGCAGCGGCGATTTATGCGGAGGCATACAATTCGACGCCAGAGGCGCGTGAATTCTACGGCTTCACGCGGACGCTCGACACGTATCGCACCGTTTTTGCGAGCGGCACGACTGCGGTGCTGACGACTGACGGGAGCTTTCTGCGGCTGCTGAAGGGCGAGGAAATCAAGCCCACTGCCGCGGCTGTGAAAGCGCCGCCGCCGCCCGGGCCGCCCGCAGCTCCCGCGCTGCCACCCGCTGCGCCGCCGGTTCCGTAGTGCGGTGCGATGGCGGATTTGACGATCACCTTTCTCGGAACGGGGACCTCGCAAGGCATCCCGGTGATCGGTTGCGATTGCGCAGTCTGCACCTCAGCCGATCCGCGCGACACGCGCACACGCTCGTCGCTTTATTTGCAGACGCCGGAGTGCTCGTGGGTGATTGATACCGGCCCCGATTTTCGCGCGCAGTGCCTGCGCGAAAAGGTGCGGGTCGTGGATGCGGTCGTTTACACGCACTCGCATGCCGACCACATCATGGGCTTCGACGACCTGCGCGCATTCTCGCCTCCCGGCGGCATGCTGCCGGTCTATGCGTCGCCGGAGACGATGGCCGACATCGAGCGCACGTTCCTCTTCGCGTTCAATGGCCTGAACCGCTTCCCTGGCTACATCCATCCCGAGCCGCGCACCATCGAGGGGCCATTCATTCTCGGGAAAATCGAGCTGACTCCGCTGCTCGCAAAACACGGGCGCGCGCATGTATTCGGATATCTCTTTTCCAAAAATGGCGAGCGCCTCGCGGCGTATCTCAGCGACTGCAAATCGGTCTCCGATGCTGTGCTGGAGCGCATCGCCGGCGTGCGGCATCTCATCGTGGATGCGCTGCGCCGCAAGCCGCACCCGACGCACATGAATGTCGAGGAGGCGCTGCTTTTCTCCGAGAAAGTGGGGCCGGGGCAGACGTGGTTCACGCATCTCTGCCACGATCTCGCGCACGCTGAAACGGAGATGATGGTGCCCGCCGGAGTGCGCGTCGCGTTCGATGGGATGAAGATCGAAATATGAGCCCCATGAGCGTGCGGAAATTTCGTCGGTGGCTTGCAATTGCTGTGGGGGCTTCGATCGCGCAGTTGTTGCAGGCCGAAGAAAGCGGCTTGTCCGTCCGCGCGCCGACGGGCGATGCGCGTAAATCGGACGCCGCGATGACGGTCGTTGTCTTCAATGAAAGCGCCGCGGACTCAGGCGATCTGGCACGCTTTTATGCGAGCAAACGTGGCATCGCAAAAGACCACGTTCTCGGGCTGAAATGCTCCCTTGCGGAGGAGATCAGTCGCGACGAATACGACCGCGATATCGCGGAGCCGCTGCGGAAGATTTTCAAGGAGCGTGGTTGGTGGACGCTGCGCGAGGCGGATCATCCGCTCGGGCGTGTCGGCGCGAGCGAGATTCATTTCGTGGCGCTCATCCGCGGAATCCCGCTGCGGATCGCGCAGACCGGCGGATACGAGGGCGACAAGCCGAACGGCCCCGCCGCCGTCAGCACGCGAAACGAGGCGTCTGTGGATTCAGAACTCGCCGCGCTCGGCCTCTACACGCGGAGCATTTCGGGCATCCTGCGGAATCCGTACTTCCACAGTTTCACTCCGATTGCCGATGCGCGGATGCCCGCGCTTTTGCTCGTCTGCCGGCTCGATGCACCAACGCCGGAGATCGTGAAGCGGATGATCACCGACGCAATCGCGACGGAGCGCGTCGGGCTGCGCGGTTTCGCATACATCGACGCGCGTGGGCTAAAAGATGGCGGTCTGATGGAGGGCGAAAAATGGCTCTTCAATATTGCCGACGACGCGAGGAAACGCGGCACCCCGGTGATCCTGGACAATGGCGAGGGGCTTTTTCCTGAGGCATATCCGATGCGTTATGCAGCGCTCTATTTTGGCTGGTATGCGGAGAATGTGAGCGGTGCGGTTGCTCGCCCGGATTTCAAATTTCCGCCCGGCGCGGTCGCCGTTCACATTCATTCCTTCAGCGCGGTGACGCTGCGCGATCCGAAAAAATTCTGGTGTGCACCGCTGCTCGCGGCAGGTGCCGCGGCGACTCTCGGGAACGTCGCGGAGCCGTATCTTTCTCTCACGCCGAACCTCGACGTTTTTCACGAGCGTCTTCGCGAGGGCCTGACTTTTGCGGAGAGCGCGTGGGCGTCGGAACTCGCGCTCTCGTGGATGACGACGTGCATCGGCGATCCGCTCTACCGGCCATTTCAGGCTGATCATGATCTCGTAACTCCGCCGCCGAAAAACGAATGGACGATCTATGCGGATGGAGCAAAAGCGTGGATTCGGAACCCGGCTGAAGGCGGCGCGGAACTCGCGGCAGCGGCGGAGAAGGCACGCAGTGGGATCATTTTCGAGGGGCTCGGCCTACTGCAGATTGTGGTCGGGCAGCCCGCCGCCGCGGTGGAGGCATTCGCCTCCGCGCAACGCGACTACACGAATCCCGAGGACAAAATCCGCGCGGTGATTCATGCCGTGATTCAACTCCGGGGGCTCGGGAAAAATGCGGATGCACTGGCGCTCACGCACAAGCTGCTCGGGCAATATCCGACCGCTCCCGCGAGCGGGATTTTGAGAATGTTTGAGGCGCAAATGGCCCCGCCCGCCGCCGCTCCGGCACGGTAGCGAGAACGATTTTCACCCCACGGTCTGCAAATACCACGCGATGATTTGCGGACCGGCGAAGAGCCAGACGAGCGCGGCAAAGGCGAGGTAGGGGCCGAACGGGATTTTCGCCGACCATTCGCGGCGGCCGATCGCGATGGTCGCGAGGCCGATGAATGCGCCGACAGTGGACGCGCCAAAGACCGTAAAGAGCACAGCTTTCCAGCCGAGGAACGCGCCGATGCACGCCATGAATTTCACGTCGCCGAAGCCCATCGCCTCACGCGGAATCGTGATCTCGGCGACCTCGCCGGTGATAGTTTCGAGCTTGATGAGCTCCCACTTTTTGCCCGCGATTTCGAGGCGGTCGAAGCGGAACTCGAGCAGCGCATTTTCGAACCGTTCGCCATCGATCACCGCGGTCGTCGTGTGCATGAGCAGCCGGTCGGAAGCGCGCGAAAAAAACTCGCTCCAGAGCTGCGTCTCGTCGCCGACGATGAGCTCGGCGTCGTTCGCTTTCCGAGTCCACTTGAAGGCGGTCGGCTTCTCGAAAACGATGCGCTTTTTGCCGAACGCCTTCTTCCCCAGTTCGACGACGCCCCACAGCAATCCGTACCCAGTCGTTGCGCCGATGATCGACCATAGACCAGCCTGCAGACTTGATTGTGTGCCCATCATGGCGGGCATCGCGAGGCTAAGCAGGACGCCGGCAACCGCACCGCCCCAAGTGATTTCATCCGGGATGATGAAGAACTCGAGGTCGATGAAAGTGGCGACGACAAACAGGCTGGCGAGGATGAAATAGGGCAGCGCGAGTTCGGGGTGCCGCGGCCAGACGTGATGCCAAACGGCGAGGAAAAGGAGCCCGGTCAGCAACTCGACGCCGAAGTAGCGGACGGAGATTTTGCCGCGGCAATTGCCGCATTTTCCACGCAGGACGAGCCACGAGATGAGCGGCAGATTGTGGTGCCACGGGATCTGATATTTGCAGCTCGGGCAGAAGGAGCGCTTTGGTTTGTTGACCGAGAGATCGCGCGGCATCCGGTAGATGCAGACATTCAAAAACGAGCCGATCGCTGCGCCGAGAATGAAGGCGAATGTGGAGAAGAGGAGTTCGTAGGCGTGCGGCGTCACGGCGGGGAGATTTGAATTAAAGACGAAAAAGAGAAGTGCGGAGTGCGGGTGTTTGGGGTTATAGAGCGGGAATCAAACCACTATGAAACGCGCGCTTCTTTTTCTGTCTCTCGCGTCTGCACTCGTTTTCGTTCCGGCGCTGCGCGCGGAGGTGAGCGCGATCTCGGTGCGGGCGGAGCAAATCAGCAAGGACGAGAACTCGAAGTTCACGAAGACGCAGGTGAAGACGCTGAAGATCATTTTGAACAATAGCTCGGCGCAGGACGTGGATGGGCTGCTCGTGAAGTATTATTTTTTCGGAAAAGCGGTGAACGATCACGACGTGGTGATCCTCGATAAAGGGGAGAAGGCGGCGAGTGTGAAGGCGCACGGGAGCGAGATCGTCGAGTCGGCGTCGATGACGGCCAAATCGACGGAAGCGCATCAAACGGGTAGTCCGAATGGGAAGAAAAAGGGCGGCAAAGGCGGGGCTGCGCCGAAAAAAGTGGCGGCGTCGGGGGAGAAAGTGACGGGCTACGGTGTGCAGGTGTTGGACAAGGGGAAGGTGGTCGCTGAGTACTTCAGCGCGCCGAGCTTGAAGCAGGAAGTCGGCGGGAGTCGGTGATTGCCGACCGCTGATTCGGCAAAGCTTGAACCGCGAGCGCATTCTCGCGCTACTCGCTCGGCGGAATTGCTTCGCGGACGAGTGCGCCGTTCGCCTCGCTCATGATGAGGATCGACATGCGCGCGACTTCGCCGATTTCGTCCGGACGCAGCATTTGCGTGTCGAGCGTCGCGGTGTCGGCCGTGGCAGTGCGCGGCATCGGGACGACGGGTGGCACGGGGTGCTCGCTGGAGTTCAGGCTCGCGTAGTCGAAGCGCCCGCGGAGGTCGGTGTAGCCGTCTTTGTAAAAGCGCACCTGGCCGTTCTTCAGCCGCGCGTACACTTTCACGTAGGCCTTGCTCACGGGCCGATTCGCGGCCTGGTCGCGAAGCTCGAGACGCCCGTAATTTTCCGCCAGCGTGAGCCGCAGCGTGTTCGCGTGATGCGCCTCCGTCTTGCGCTGTCCGGCGCCGAGCACCTCCACGAGCACGTTCGATTTCGCAAACTCCGCCGGCAGCGGAATCTCCATCGCCTCCTTGTCCGCGGGCAAAACCTGCCGCACGGATTTGCCCGGCTTGATGATCGAAAAGCGGCTCGCGTCTTGCGTCACGAACGGGCTGCTGCTGAAGAGGAACTCCGGGTCCATGAGGTAAAAATTCACTGTCACCTCGCTCAGATTTTTCCATGTCATCGCGATCGCGCCACCTTCCACTTTGAACTCGAACGACGGCTCCGTCGATGCGAGTTCGCCCTGCTGTCCCTCGCGGTTTGGCTTCCCATCAGGGTTTGCGGGCGGTTGCGCTTTTCCTTCGATCTCGTCGAGCTGAGCGGTCACGCCGGAGAAAATCTTGCGCCAGCGATCCACGGGATACGCAGCGTATGCCGCGGCCACGGTGCGCGCGTCGGCAAGCTTTTCCTCATAAAACGCGGCGTAGCAGCGGAAGTAATCGTGCTGGATGCGAGTCGGCAGCTCCGCCGGTTTCACGCTGGCGAAGAGCGCCAGCGCCTCCTCCACGCGATCCTGCAGGAAGAGGAAATAGACGACGCTCATTCGATCCATCGCGTCGAGCGCGGGCTTGTGCGCGAGGATGCCGAGCAGCGCCTGATACTGCCCGCGCACGACGGGATTCGGGATGCGGCTCTCGCCACCGAGTCGGTGCGAGCGCTGGTTCACGAGCGGGCTGTATTCGAGCTCCTGAAACGTGCGGCGCTCGATGGGGTCGATCGTGATCAGCTTGCTCGCGAGGTACGGCCCGCAGCGCGCGAGGAAGTCGTCGTGATGACGCAGCCATTCACGCAGCGCGTCGGTGTCGTCGTGGACGACCGCATACGAATAAATCGTGTCGTTGTAGATGTGCCGCTGCTCTAGCACGCCGATGAGTTTGCGGAAAAAGTCCGCGCTTTTCCTCGCCCGCCACGCGATGCGCTCAAGGCTGATTTGCTCGAGACTGTGCGCCGCGAGAAATACGAACACGTCCGCATCGGTGCCATTTTGCGACACGTAATCCCACGAGGTCGTGTCCGGCTTCGTGAGCTTTTGCACCACGTTGAATGCAAACGCCTTGCCCGCTCCCACCGTCATTTCATCGCGGGAGACATGCACGGGGTAGTGCGGCAGCTCCTCCTTTGCCGGCGCGGGGAAGTAGAAGAAATACTCGAGCCGCTGCGTCGTGTAGGACTCCAGCCGCACGCGTTTGCTGTCGGTCGCCTTGCTGCCGAGCACCGGCAGCGCGCCGCGCGGGATTTGAAGGAGCAGCGCGAGTTTCTGCGGCGCGGAGGTCGGGTTCGTCACGACCACATTCGCGCCATACACGACGCCCGCGATGAATTCGCCCGTCACGTATTTGTCGAATTTTTCACTCCCCTCGGCCCGCACGCGATCGTCCTGCCGGAAAAAGTTTTCGCTCACGAGCAGCTCGCCCTGCTGCGGCGCGGCTTGCGCCGGTTTGATCTCCTTGTGGAAAGCGATGAGCGCTCCTGCCGCCGTGAGCGTGAACTGCCGCCCAGCGGTTTTCGTCGCGTGCTTCGGTGCCTCGAAGGGCAGGTCGAGCGCTGCGAGCGCGAGCATCATCTCGGAGAAGTTATGGCTCGCCTCCGCGACGCTTTTCGACAGGAACGGCGCCTTGCCATCCCAAGCCGCGAAGTCGCTCCAGAAGGCGTTCACTGGGATCAATTCCGCCGTCTGCTGATCGAGCGGGAGGTTGTAGTAATTGTTCTCCGCCCATTCTTTCGTCGGCCCCAGCGCGCGGAAAAACTGCCGCACAGTGCCGCGAAGCCGCACGGCATCCTCGTCGAGAGCGAGCCCGAAATACGCTACGGTCTCGGGGAGTTTGATGGCGTCGGACTTACTGAATGCGTCGGACAACTCCTCCAGTTTTTTGTCATCTTTTTGCGTTGCCAGCGTCGCCATCCGCGTAACGCCCGCGACTCTTCCGGCCATCGTCGTTGCCATCGGCTTCGCAGCCGACTTGACCTGCATCTCCGCGAGTGCTGGAGCCGCCGCCGGCTCCAGCACATCCATCGCCACCGCCTGCTCCTTTGCCTCGCCAAACGCGCCCCCTGACGCGCCCTGCAGCGCCTTGCCTCGCAGTGCGGTTTCAAAAAACAGGTCATCGCGTTCCGCATCCGGCGGCTGGAGGTCGAGCGTCTCGCGCAGGTGTCGCGCGATGCCGGCGGCAGCGGCGGGCAGGCGTTGCGCGAGCAGCGCGCGCTCGGCGGCGTTGAGGCGCTCGAATTTCCACGGCTCCAAAAACCGCGACAGGTCCGTGCCGAGCAGCCATTCATCGAGGAACTGCTTCTCCTTTTTATTCGCCAAGTTCGGCTTCACCACTTTGGCGAAAAAGTCGGGGTCTTTCCGCGACAGGAAGAAGTTCAACTCGTGGCACGCGAACTCCGAATACTTCGCGCGCTTCTCCTCCTCCTTGAGCTTCGGCCAGTCGAGGATCCACGCGAATTTCGCGAGATTCGCATCGTGGCTGAGCGTGGTGAAAAGCGCGTGGATCGACGCGAGCGAGTCGTAAGCCTCCAGCTCGGAAGTGAGCAAATCCGGCAGCACCAGCGTCTGGCCGGTCGCGAGGAGACTCACCTCCTTGCGCTCGCTGAAGGGCTTTTGCGGATCGAGATTCCGCGTCAGCCGCAGGTCTTGAAATTTCGTCGGCACCTCCGGCAGCGCGAACGATCGCATCACCGCGCTCGTCAAATCCTCCGCATAAACCTGCACCTGCTGCCGGTCGCCGAGCAGCTTCTTGGGAATCCACGCGATGCCGTTTTTGTCGGGGACGATGTTGAAAAAAGTCGGCGCGACGGTGGCGAGAAAGTCGAGGTCGGGGGTGGGAGTTTGCATGATCGATGCCTGCGCCACATCTCCGCGTGCTGCGCGCGACATCGGGTCCGCAATTTTCTGCCGCACCTCCCGATCGCCCGCGGCTGCTTTAGCTGTCTCCCCGGCCGCCATTGATTGAGCGCTCAAGTCTGTGGAGCGCACCTCCCAGGGATTCAACAGGAGGCCTGGTCGCGGGAGCATGTTGCCCGGGAAAATTTTCGAGTATCGACGCTCCAAGATGTAGCGGAACTCGTCCCCGATGGGACGACCCGCCGCGAAGAGATTTGGTCTCCGTGCAGGTGTCACGATGCCCGGCGTTGGTTGCTCGAAGTGAGCAAGCGTCGTTAAAAAATTCCCGGAATCGGGGTAAAAGTGCGTTGCCGCTACGTGCACTCGCGTGAACGCATTTACGTTACGGATCTGCGCCGCGAATGAGTCACCGTCGTCCCGGATGTTTTCGATTTGCACCGGTTCAAATGCGCGGACTTCCAAATCGCGGCTCTTCGAGACAAGCCAGTTCAATACCGGAGCACCGGCGGTTACCCGGATGTCGAAATGTCGATCGTCCGGCTGCACGACCAACGTGTAGTCGCCTGGGGTCAGTCCTTTGACGTGCACGAATCCGCGAGCGATCGAGATCTCGGCAAAATGATCCGCGACATACGAATCGCCGACTTTCTCCAGCAGTGAGGCGTCCTCGGGCCGCAGCGGACCTGCGCCGCCAAACCACGGGACTTCGATCATCTGTCCTGCGCGCGCGTGGATGACCCGCGTCTGTATGGACTCATCGAGTTTAAGCGCCCAAGTCCGCTGACCGACGCCGTTCGCAAACGACGCTCGCACGCTCCCGATTCCATCGAGCGCACCGAGATCCACCCGGCCGCGGGCATCGCTTCGCAGCGCGATATTGATCGTGTTGCGAAAGTCGCGATGCGTGAGCTCGATGACGATTTGCTGATCCGCCAGCGGCTCCGCGTTTTTGCCGAGAAGATCGACCACGTATGCCGCACCGATCCGGGCGAAATGCGCGTCGACTGTCGCCGCGGTTTTATCGATGCCGTTCACCTCCCATGTTTTCGTCGCCGAGACTTCGTTCTTCTCCCCGCCCGCGCTGAGATTTTCCACCTTCGCGGTGAGGGTGACCGTGAGCGTTGCGAGCCGCTCGGGCACCGTGAATTTCTGCGTCTCGTCGCGCTTCGGATCGAACGCGATGCCCGTCACATCTTTGGTCGTCGAGATGCCGTCGAGCGTCGTTGAGGTGATCGCGAGTTTCACATCCTGGAGCAGGCTCGGCGCGATGATCGCGTCGCCGAGACGCAGCGCCGCGCGGATCGCCAGCGTGGCCTCGCGCCCGCCGAGGAGCTGCTCGCGCGGGATGTGAAATTGCGCGTCGAGCGAGTAGCTCTCCGCGTGATGCTCGAAGCTCGTGAGCGTCGCAAATTCGCCCGCCGCATCCGCGAGGATCACCGGCTTCGTCCCCGGCTGTTTCGTGAACGGCACGATGATTCGACCGGTCTTTTCGTCAGGAGTCAATTTGCGTCCGTCCAGCCATGCCACAGCATCCGGCACGATTTGCTGCGCCTCGTCGATGATGCTGAGCATGTCGCCCGCGGGGCCGGTCTGCTGCAGCACATGCCACTGCCCCTTGCGGATGAGAACGCGGCTCGATTTCCCTCCACCGATGAATTCGATGACCCACGCGCCACGCCGTTTCGCGAGTTCGGGGAACTTGAAAGTGCGCGGCGTGCGCAGCAGCGGCGCCGCCATGATTTGCTCGGTCTTTTCCGAGTTCGCCACGAGCCCGTCGAGCGGCAGGTCGGTGTTGAGCTGGCGGTTGTTCGCGAGGAAAAAGCTCAGCGCGTTCACCTCGTAGATTTTCACGATCAGCTTCGGCGCGTTCTTCGTGATGACATCGATCGCGACCGGATCGGCGGGCGCGAAGAACTGCGGATTCGCCGGATTGAAGTCGATATCGACGCGCTCTTTCAGCGCCTGGAATGCTGTGGGAGAGAGCAACGCCGCCCATTTCTCCGGCGCGCCAACGCCGTGCGTGATCTTCGATTCTGCAAAGATCGGCTTGAGAAAATCGTCCCGCAGATACGGCGCAAAGGCGCCCCAATCCGGCGCGTCTTTCAGCAGCTCGAGCAGGAACTCGCGTACCAGCCAGGTGTCGTCGCCGATCGGCGTCGAGATGCTGAGCGCCGCGCCGTTGAGGTCGGCATTCAGGTCGATCGCGTGGTCGCCGCGGCTGCCGCGATCGAGATATTCCGGGCGCATGTATCCGGCGCGTCGCGGGAGTTTCAGATACTCGAGAAAGCGCGCCTTGTCGTAAACGCCGCGGCTGCGGTCGAGCAGCAGACGCGCGTGCAGGATGTGCGCTTTGAGCGTGTTGAAACTCTGGCTCAAATTTTTCGCGTAGCCCCACGCGCGCTCCAGCCACGCTTCCCGCTCCGCGAGGTCAAACTCGATATCGACATCCGCATTCGGCAGAAATTTCCGCAGCCGCGTGAAGACGAACTCCTGGCTGTCCAGCAAGCCGGGGAGCTGTTTTGCGAGCTGATCGAGCTGCTCGGGGAGCAGCAGTTTGTGGATCGGGTATTCGCCGAATCCGCGGCTCTCCTTCGTCTGCAAATCCGCCGCGATGAGCGCGACCAATCCCTCCACATCCGGTCGCTGAATCGCGCTCAACAAAGAGCGCCGCTGCGATGGAGTGAGCGCGACTTTATCCCGCACGAGCTGCTGCAGCGCGGCTTGGGTACAGTTCTGGAGGTTGTCTCTGTTTTGTAGCGCCTCTGCTTGGAATCGTTCGCGGCTAATGCTTGCCGGGTCGAGCGCGGTCGGCAGGTCTGGTGCTTTGTCGCGGATTTCTTGCGCGTGATTGAACTGCAAATTCAGACGGTCGCGCAGGAACGCGAGCGTGGCTTTCGGGTCGGCGTCGTAGGCCAGCAGCGCGGCGCGATTTTCGATGATCTTCCGCTGCTCCGATGTCGGAAAGCGCGCCGTCCATTCCGACATCGTCGCCTTCAGTTTCGCCGCCTGCGCCGTGTTTTGAAAGTGGAGCGCGTGGTAAAAGTAAAACTCCTCGCTGCCCGGGATGAGCTGCGAGAGCACCGCCTCGCGATCCGGCGCGAGCGCGAATTTTTCGATGAAGCCGACTTCATTTTCCGCGCACAAAAAGCGCGCGAACGAAATGGCGAGGAGCGATGAGAGGAGGCGTGTTTTCATGGGAGAGTCGGGAATGCGTGCCGGATTGGAATGCTGCCAATTGCGCGCAATGACGCAAGGCACTCCATGAGACACGTGTGACGAGGCGCTTGTGTTAGAAAGACGCGGCTGAGAATTCCAGCGATGATGCTTCATCCATTTCAGGCTCGAACGCTTGTGCATCTCGCCTACTTTCCGCGCCATGCGAATCGCACTTTGCCTCGCTTTTCCTCTCATCGCGTTACTCGCGGGCTGCGCTTCCCGGCCGCTTCCGAAGTATGAGAAGCCAATCGCTCGCACTGCCGTGCAGAGCGTCCGCACGACGGCCTACACACACACGGAGGCCGACCACATCAAGCACGGGAGCAGCACGGCGCTCGGCACGCAGTTGCAATCCGGCGAAATTCACAGCGCGGCGGCGGACTGGTCGCGCTGGCCGGCGGGCTCGCGGTTTCGGATCGTGGAGACGGGTGAAATTTATCAAGTGGATGACTACGGATGGGCGCTCGCCGGGACGAATACGATCGACCTTTACAAGCCGACGCGCGCCGACATGAACGCGTGGGGCGTGCGCCGTGTGACGATCGAAAATCTGCAATGGGGCGACCCGAAACGCAGCGTAGCCGTGCTGCGCCCGCGATCAAAATACGCGCACATCCGGCGGATGCTGGAGGAATTCAAAAAGAACGACATGACGTTCCCCGCGCTGCCGCAAAACGCGCCGCTGCTGGCGGTGGCCGCGCCCGCGCCCGCGCCAGTCTTTACCGCCGTCCGCGCGGTGCCGGTTGGCGGAGAAAGGTCCGACTTGAAGCCATTCTACGCGCCCGCCGGGCAGTGAATGTCGTCCATCACGAAAGCGCTACAGCGTCACGGCTGGGTGATTTTCAAACGGAGGAAGCGCGGGGCGGTGCCGCGCGGGACGGTGTCGCGGAAGTAGAGAGTCTCGGTGCCGTCGCCGTTTGAAGCGGGCGCGCCGTCCTGGATCGCGGCGCTCCAGCCGGCCAGGTCGCCAGTGGCTTCGGCGGAGTAGGTGATGCCGGTGCGGCCGATGGGGCGGCGGATTTCGAGCGCGAGGTATTCGGTGCCGCCTACGTTGCGCCAGACCGTGCCGGGCAAGACGCCATCGCCAGCGGCTGTGGGGTCGGTGCCGAGGGCGTACTCGATGAGATTCACGCATCCGTCGTGCTCAGGGTCGGCGAGCGGCGCGATGATCGCGGGATCGCTGATGCCGGGCCACGCGATGCTCTGCCAGTCGGCGAAGAGGTTCGGATTCGGGGCGGCGGTGATGCTGAGTTCGGCGAAGTCCTGTGCGATGGAATTCGTGCCGGTGAGGCGCAGGACGTAGCTGCCACTCTGGGCGAAGGTGAGGGTCGTGGCGGGGCTCGCGGGGTTGCCGAATGTGACGGCGCCGGGGCCGCTGATTTTGCTCCATGCGGCGGTGAGCGTGTCGGCCAGTTCGCTGACGGCAGTGCCGGCGAGGGTCGTGGTGACGCCGTTGATGGCGGTGGGCGCGGGGCCGGTGAGCAGCGACGGCGCGGGGCTGGCGGCGGCGAGCGCGGCGATTTCGCCGGGGGCGAGGGCGCGCGAGTAGAGGCGGAAGTCGTCGAGGAGGGCGTTGAGATACGGGTCGGCGGAGAATTGAGAACGACCGAGATAGTTCAGGGTGGTGGTGCCGAGGCTGGATGGTTTCAGCGACATCGCGCTGTTGCGGCCAGCTTCGACGCCGTCGAGGTACAGAATGCCGGTCGTGCCGCTGAGCGTGAGGGCGACGTGATGCCACGCTCCGGCAGTGAGCGCGGCGGGTGCGTCGATGCGCTGCTCACCGCTGCCGTTGTTGATCGCAAAACGCAGCGGGCCGCCCGCGCCTGCCATCGGCGCGAGGAACATGTAATTGGTCGTGCCGGTGCCGAAATCGAACACGCGCGCCCATGCCGAGACAGCCGTCGCTTTAACCCAAACAGCGGCGGTGAAGTTCGTGAGCCCAGCCGCGACGCCGCTCGGAAGCGTGGCATACTGGCTGGAGCCGTTGAAGTTCAGCGCGTTGCGCAGGACGCCGCTCGTCCACGTCGGGGAGTTGAAAAGCGTGGCGTTGCGCGAATTCGACGAGCTGTCGAAAGCAGTCGCACCGCTGGTTTCGTTCATCTTCAGCCAGACCGCGAGCGAGGCGTCGGGCGCGGGGAAGACCGCGACCGCGATGTCCGCGCTACCCGCGCCTGCGGTCGTGGTGGCACTGCATCGGAGGACGTACGCGCCCGTCTGCGAGAAGCTCGCGGCGGTCGCGGCGGTGTTGGCGGGGGCAAATGTGACGCTTCCGGGGCCGCTCACTTTCGACCAAAGCACGGCGGGGACTCCCTGCCCGCCGCTGTCGGTAATCGCGGCGGTGAGGCGGAGGCTCGTGGCTGCGCCGTCGAGCGTGACCGCATCCGGCAGGGCGACATCGGGCGGCGGGACGATCACGCTCACTTCATCGAGCACGGCTTCGGTGAAAAGCGCTTCATCGTGCGAGCATGCGGGCAGGCCCACGAGCATGGAGGTGGACATCGCGACGGTCTGCGGCGCGCCGATGACCGTCCACGCGACGCCGTCGGTCGAGTAGGACGCCGTGAAAACGTTCCCGCGCCGCAGCAGCCGCACCCATGGCGGATCGGTGATGCCCGTAACCACGACCGCGCTCGTGCTGCCGCTCGACGCGCTGCGCGTCAGCACCTCGACCGTCCCCGCTGGCGTCCAATCCACCGTCACGCTCCGCACGAAGCTGGTCGCGGATTCGCGCATCATCACGCCGGTTTTCGCCGCGGCGTTCGTGGCGTCGAGGCCGAGAATGCGCGCGGTGAGCTGGCAGTCGCCAGTCATCGGGCGGTTCACGAAATGAAACTTGTCCGACGTGCTCCAAATGTCCGCGCCCGCCGCTTGGATCGCGAATTTCGTCCCGCGCACTCCCGACGTGCCGGCGAGCGGAATCGTCGTGACATCCTGGCTGACCCACGGCGCCGGTAGCGGCTGCGCGAGGAAAAACGAGTCCGCATACTCCGCCGCGGTGCTGCTCCCGCGGAACGCGAAAATCGTCCCGGTCGTGTTGCTCGCGCCGGTCGTGAAATTCACCGTCCCGCGCGTCCACACGCTCGCAGTCACCCCTGTCGTCACCTGGCTTCCGCCGTGATTTTTTACGCCGAATGTCAGCCCCTTCCCGCCATTATTCGTCCACGCGCTAAGCCGGTAGGCAGTGCCCGGCGTGAGCCCCACCACCTCCTGCTCCGCGCCTGCCGACGACGTGCTCGCGGGAAAAGTGAGCGCATACGTGCCGCTGTGGATCGATCCCGAGTCCGCGACGACGGTGCCGCCGTAGAGATTCCACGCCACGTCGTCGCCGCGCTCCAGCGATCCGTTCGTCACCGTCGCGCCGCGCCGCAGGAGAAAATCATCCACGTAGCTCGTCCCGCTGCCCGCCGCCGCGCGCGCGAAAATCGTTGCCGTGCGGTTGAACGCCCCGGTCGTAAAAGGCACGGTCGCCTTTGCAAAACTAGTGCCTGTCACAATCTGCGATACCTCGGTGCCGCCGTGCGAATTCACCCCGATCGTCGCCGCGCCGCGCCCCCAACCCGTCAGCACGTATCCCGTATTCGGCTGCAAACCGTACACCGTCTGCGCGAGCGTCGCCGTCGCCGATGCCGCCGACAGCGCCGCGCCCGTCGTGCCGCTGGAGGCCTCCACGCCATTCGTCCCGCTCACCCAGTTCGAGTTGCTCCCGGCCCACGGCTGCTTCCGCGCCTCCAAGTCCGCATCCTCCAGCCCTTCCGCGGGCCGGAAAAACCGCACGTAATCCACCTCCATCTTCGTCGTGCTCGTGCTCGCATCGCCGTATCCACCCGACGGGATTTGCCCCGCCCACGACTCGAAGCTCCCGCCCCCGATGATCGTCGAGAGATAAATCCACTGCCCCCGCATCGACACCGCCTGCGTGCTGCTCGCGACCTGCACGCTATCGATGTAAAAAGTGTATCCGGCCGGCGTCCAGTGCAGTCCGTAAGTGTGCCAGTTTCCCTGCAGGGCCGAGTTGCCGCTCCAGTTATTCACGAGCCCGGGCCCGCCGCTCAAGCCCGCCGTGCCGTAACTATTCCAATGCAGGGCCTCGTAGGCTTTATCGGAAATATTCGCACCGCTCGCGTCCTGCTTCCGGTGCTCCACGATGTCGATTTCGGTCCCATTGTTCGCCGGGTCCGGCGGCGTCGAAACCGTGTTGATGGAGTCCGGCTGGAGCCAAAAAGCCGACCACGTCGCGCTCGCGCCATTGAATCGAATCCGCGCCTCCCAATATCCATACACCGCATCGAAATGCCCCTGCGTCCCGATCCATCCCGTGTGATGCACCCCGCTCGCAGCGTTCGTCCACGTCAGGATCGTCAAAATCCCATTTCCCACCGAGACATCCGGCGCAGTGCCGGACATGAAACCATTCCGATACTGCCCTGTGAAATTGCTCCACTTCGAGCCATCCAGCGCCGTCCCGTCGAACTCATCACTCCACACCTGCGTCCACCCATTTCCCGGAGGTGCCGCATTCACCGCTCGCCCCGAAACGAGCACAGCAATAGCGAGGACGTGGAGAAAGCGATACATCGCGGGGGAGGGTGCGATCCTAGCGCAAAACAGATCGAACACTAGCGGTTGCTGAAATCGGCATTCCAACAAGCCATGCGTCCTGACTGGCCGCGGTGGTCGTTGCAACCGGGATCGGCGATCCTGCTTACAGGATTGACGGCGCGTAGATGCGCGCAACATTTATCGCCCCAATGCGCCCCATTTTCTCGATGATCCTACTGGCTGCTGTGCTGCCGCTGTCGGCGCGAGCGGGGAAGGTGAGTTTTAATCGGGATGTGCGGCCGATCTTGTCGAACAATTGCTTTTTCTGCCACGGGCCGGATGAGAAGAAGCGCGAGGCAAAGCTGAGGCTGGATGTCCGCGAGAGCGCGCTGGCGGATCACGAGGGGGAGCGGGCGATTGTGCCGGGGAAGCCTGAGGAGAGCGCGGTGATGGAGCGGTTGCTGACTCACGACAAGGAGGAGATGATGCCGCCTTTCAAGAGCAAGCGGCCACCGGTGACGACGGCTCAGGTGGAGACGCTGCGGCAGTGGATTGCCGAGGGCGCGGAGTACGAGGCGCACTGGGCTTTTCTCCCGATCGCGGATGCCGCGCCGCCGGAGGTGCGGGATGCGGGGTGGGTGAAGAATGGGGTGGATCGTTTCATCCTGGCGCGGCTGGAGGGGGAGGAGATCACGCCTTCGCCGGCGGCGGATGCGGGGACGCTTTGCCGGAGGATGTATCTCGATGTGACGGGACTGCTGCCGACGCCGGATGAGGTCGCGACTTTCACAAAAGCAATGTCGGCGGATCGCGATGCGGCGGTGTCGGCGCTGGCGGACAGGCTGCTGGCGAGCCCGCACTATGGGGAGCGTTGGGGCCGGCACTGGCTGGATCAGGCGCGGTATGCGGACTCGAATGGCTACACGATCGACTCGGCGCGGGCGATGTGGCCGTTTCGGGACTGGGTGATCGAGGCGCTGAATGAGGACATGCCTTTCGAAAAATTCACGGTGGAGCAGCTCGCGGGGGATTTGCTGCCGAAGCCGACGAAGAGCGATTTGATCGCGACCGCGTTTCACCGAAATACGACGATCAATGAGGAGGGTGGGTCGGATAAGGAGCAGTTCCGCAATGAGGCGGTGGTGGATCGCACGAATACGACGGCGACGGTGTGGCTGGGGCTGACGGTGGGGTGCGCGCAGTGCCACTCGCATAAGTTCGATCCGATCTCGCACCGCGAGTATTATGAGATGTTCGCGTTCTTCAACTCGGGGACGGATGTGAACAACAAGGGGGCTACCATCGAGGTGGCGCGCGGGGAGGTGTTTGGGCATCCGGTCGCGAAGAAGGCGGAGCCGCGGCCTGCGGATGCCGGTGAAATCAAGGCTCAGCAGGAATGGGAGCGCGCGGAGCTGGCGCGGGCGACGACGCCGCAGGGAGAGGTGAAGTGGTCGCCGGCGGCTTACGTGGAGTATGACACGGCGACGGGCGCGGGCTTTCAACTGCTGCCGGATAACTCGCTGCTGGCAGACGGACGCGGGGCTTTCAATGACACGTATCGCGTGGTGGCGAAGACGGAGCTGAAGCAGGTGGCGGCTGTGCGGCTGCGGGTGCTGACGCATGAGTCGCTGCCGAAGAATGGGCCGGGGACGGCGAGCAATGGGAATTTTGTGCTGACGGATTTCGAGGCGAGCGCGGGGGGGGAGGATCGGGCGTTTGCGCGGGCTTTTGCGGATCATGAGCAGGCGACGTATCCAGTGTCGGCGGCGATCGATGACAAGCCGAAGAGCGGGTGGGCGATCAATGTGGGGAAGGGCGAGAAGGCGAAAATGAACGCGGATCACGAGGCGGTGTTCATCTTCGAGAAGGCGGTGCCGGGCGGGCAGCCGATCGAGTTCAAGATGCACCACGATCTCAATGAGAAATATCTCATCGGGCGGTTCGCGCTGGAGTTTTCGGAGATGGCGCCGAGTGGGGATGGGGCGCTGGTGACAGCGCTGAAAGTGCCTCCGGCAAAGCGTTCGGAGGCGGAGGCAAGGATTGTGAGGGAGGCGTTCGAGCGGACGAAGCCGCAGCCGGCGAAGGAGACGGTGGATGCGAAGCGGGATTTCGCGGAGCTGATGGTGATGAAGGAGACGGATGAGCCGCGGGTGACGTTCGTGCATCTGCGCGGAGACTTTTTGCGGAACGACGAGAAGACGGGGCACCTGAATCCGGGGGGGCTGAGTGCGGTCGCGCCGCCACTGCCGGCGGCGGCTGGGAGGACGCGACTGGACCTCGCAAAGTGGATCGTGGATCCGGCGAATCCGCTGACGGCGCGGGTCGCTGTGAATCGGATTTGGGCGAAGTATTTCGGGCGGGGGATCGTGGAGACGGATGAGGACTTCGGCGCGCAGGGGTCGGCGCCGACGCACCCGGAGTTGCTGGACTGGCTGGCGCGGGAGTTCGTGCGCGGCGGGTGGTCGATGAAGGCGATGCACCGGCTGATCGTGACTTCGGCGGCGTATCAGCAGAGCTCGGCGGCGCGGCCGGACTTGGCGGAAAAGGACCCGCGCAATTTGCTGCTCGCGCGGCAGGAGCGGCTGCGTTTCGACGCGGAGATCGTGCGGGATGCGGCGCTTTCGGCGAGCGGGTTGCTCGCGCCGGAGGTCGGTGGGCCGAGTGTGCATCCGCCGCAGGCGGAGGGGGTGTATGCTTTCACTCAGGATAAGAAGAAGTGGACGGCGGACACGGGCCCGGATCGCTTCCGCCGCGCGCTCTACACGACCTTTTACCGCGCCGCGCCGTATCCGCTTTTCACGACGTTCGACGCGCCGGATTTCCAGACGACCTGCACGCGCCGCGCCCGGTCGGACACGCCGCTGCAGGCGCTGACGGTGGCGAATGACCCGGCATTTCTGGAGCTCGCGCAGGGGCTTGCAGCGCGACTTTTGCGCGAATCTCCGGCAGGCACGGAGGCTCAGCTCCGGCGCGCCTTTGTGCTGTGCCTCTCGCGCGAGCCGAGCGCGAAGGAGTTGCAAATCTTCCGCGACTACTTCGACCGGCAAGCGGCGATGTTCGCCGAAGATGCAGACTCCGCCGCCGCGCTGCTTTCCCCCGATCTGAAAGGGAGCGGAACGCCGGCAAACGCTGCTGCCGCGTTGGTCTGCGCCGCTCGCGCGTTGCTGAATACGGACGTGTTCATCAGCCGGGAATAGGGCGTCGTTGGGTGCGGGAGGGGGGAACTTTTACCGCAGCGCAAAGGCAGGGCGGTCGATGGGGGTGATGAGCTGGCTGACGGGGCCGATGTGGGTGCATTGACCACGGTCGAGGACGAGGAGATGGTCGCAGAGGACGGCGATTTCGTCGAGGTGGTGGCTGACGTAGAGGATGGGGATGCCGAAGGCGGTGCGGAGGCGCTGGAGGTATGGGAGGATGCGGTCCTTGAGCGCGCGGTCGAGGCTGGCGAGGGGTTCGTCGAGGAGCAGGAGTGCGGGCGAGGCGAGGATGGCGCGGGCGATGGCGATGCGCTGCTTTTCACCGCCGCTGAGGGCGTGGATGGGGTGGTCGAGAAGGGGGTGGAGGTCGAGCGTACCGGTGACGGCGGGGAGTGTGAGAGTGGTGGGAGATGAGGATGAGCGGCGGGCACCGTAGAGAAGATTGGCGCGGACGCTGAGGTGGGGGAAGAGGGCGGCGTCCTGGGGGACGTATCCGATGGCGCGGCGATGGGCAGGGATGTAGATGCGGCGCGCGGGGTTGTCGAGGAGCCGCGTGGCGAAGGTGACGGTGCCGGAGGCGGGGCGGCGGAGGCCGGCGATGATCTCAAGGAGGGTAGTCTTGCCAGCGCCGGAGGGGCCGAAGATGCCGGTGACGGGGCCGGGGAGGGTAGCGCTGAGACCGAGTGTGAAGTCGGGAAGGGGCAGTCGGATGTCGCGGAGCTCGAGGATCATGGTCGGCGCGATCTTATGAAGAACTCGCTGGCCCAGACGGCAAGGAAGGCGATGCCGAGCGAGATGGCGAGGAGGTGAAGGGCTGCGGCGTCGCGCCCGAGCTGGATGAGGCTGTAGATGGCGAGGGCGATGGTGGAGGTGTGGCCGGGGATATTGCCGGCTATGAGGATGGTGGCTCCGAATTCGCCGAGCGCGCGGGCGAAGGCGAGGAGCGCGCCTGCGAGGATGCCGCGGCGGGCGAGCGGGAGCGTGATGGTGGCAAAGACGCGCCAGGGGGATGCTCCGAGAGTGAGGGCGATCTGCTCGAGGCGCGATGGCACCTCAGCGAAGGCGACGCGGGCGGTGCGGACGAGGAGGGGAAAAGACATGACGGCGGCGGCGAGGACGACGGCGCGAGGGGTGAAGATGATCTCGATGCCGAGGGTGCCTGTGAGGAATGCCCCGAGCGGGCCGTGGCGGCCGAAGAGGCGCAGCAGGATGAGACCGGTGGCGACGGGGGGGATGACAAGAGGAAGAGCCACGGCGGTTTCGACGATGGATTTGCCTGGCCAATCGCGCCGGGCAAGCAACCAGGCGAGGGCGATACCGGGCGGGAGGATGAAGAGGGTGGAGAGGGCGGCGGCGCGGAGCGTCAGGACGATGATGGGCCAGTCGCCGTGGTCAATCATGGGCGAACGCTGAAACCGCGGTTTTTGAAGGCGGCCTTTGCTTCCTTCGTACCGAGGAAGTCGATGAAACGTCGCGCCGAAGCAGCGTGGGGAGCGTCGCTGAGAAGCGCGACGGGGTAGGAGATGCGCGGGGAATCGGCTGCGGGAATGTCGAAGGCGACTCGGACGCGTGCGGAGATGGCCGCGTCGGTCTTGTAGATGATCGCGGCGTCGGCATTGCCAGCATCGACGACGGCGAGAGCGGCGCGGACGTTTTCGCACGGGACGATGCGGGGCGCGAGGGTCTCCCAGAGGCCGGCCTTTTCGAGATACTTGCGGGCGTAGATGCCCGCGGGGACGGTATCGGGCTGTGCGATGGCGATCTTGCTGATGCCGGCCGCGGTCAGGTCTTTTGGAGCGGTGATCGCGAGCGAACTGGCGTTCTCGACGACGATGACGAGGGAATTGGAGAGAATGCTGGCGCGTGTGCCGGGGACGAGAAGGCCGCTTTTCTCGAGCTGGTCCATCTTTTCCTCGTCGGCGGAGAAGAAGAGATCGAGCGGAGCGCCGGCCTGGATCTGACGTGCAAGCGTGCTGGATGCCGCGAAGTCGAAGAGAGGCTTGTCTCCCGTGGACTGTTCGAAGGCCGTTCCGATTTCCTGAAGGACTTCGGTAAGGCTCGCGGCAGCGGCGATGCGGACTTCGTCGCCGACGACATTGCCGACGAAAAGCGCAAGCAGCAATAGGATGCGGAGCAGGGAGAGCTTCATCGTTGCGACAAAGCGCGACGATGCGAAGCGTGACATGGCTTTGCAAGCAGGCAGGGGATGCAGCGGTTCCGATTTCATCCGACCTGCCAATTCGTCGGCTCTGGCATTCGGATTCGCCCTTGGCGATTGACGCGATGCGGGGCGTTCTTTCTAAGGTACGCTTCTCCCCGCGGACTTTTGCACGCCACGACTCGCGACATTTCCCATGAAAAAAATCTCCCTCCTGCTCCCGATTACCTCCGCTCTCGCACTCGCGCTCCCGTTGCTTGCGGCGGATGATTTTCCACCGATGCCGCCGGCTGTGGCGGTGTCGCCGGAGGAGGAACTGAAGACGATGCAACTGCCGCCGGGCTACCATCTCGAGCTGGTGCTGAGCGAGCCGGACATCAAAGAGCCGGTGGTGTGCGCGTTCGATGGGGATGGGCGGATGTTTGTGGCCGAGATGCGGAGCTACATGCAGGACATCGACGGGCACGATGAACTGACGCCGGTGAGCCGCGTGTCGCTGCACTGGTCGTCGAAGGGCGACGGCGTGCTCGATAAACACACGGTTTTCGCGGACAAGCTCCTGCTCCCGCGGATGATCCTGCCGCTCGACAAAGGCCGCGTGGTGATCGGCGAAACCAACACGCTCGATCTTTACCTTTACACCGACACGGACGGCGATGGGGTGTCGGATAAAAAGGAACTCTGGTGGGAGGGCGGCGCGCGCGGCGGAAATCTGGAGCATCAGCCGAGCGGGCTGCTGTGGGCGATCGATAATGGGATTTACACGACTTACAATTCGTTCCGACTGCGGTGGACGCCGACGGGCGTGCTGCGCGAGCCGTCGGGCAATAACGGCGGGCAGTGGGGGCTCGGGCAGGACAATCACGGGAAGCTGTTCTTCATGAATGCAGGCGGGGAGCGCGGGCCGCTGAGCTTTCAGGTGCCGGTGGTGTATGGCGCGTTCCGGGCGAAGGGAGAATTTGCGCCGGGTTTCGATGAAGTGTGGCCGCTGGTCGGGCGCGCGGATGTGCAGGGCGGCACGAGCCGGTTTCGTCCGGCGGACAAGACGCTGAACCATTTCACGGCGACCTCGGGCGCGGAGATTTACCGCGGCGACCGACTGCCGGAGGAAGTGCGCGGGAACTTGTTTTTCGGCGAGCCGGTGGGGCGTCTCGTGCGGCGCGCGAAGGTGGATGTGGTGGACGGCACCACCGTGCTGAGCAATCCGTATCAGGCGGAAAAGTCGGAGTTCATCCGCTCGACGGACGCGTGCTTCCGCCCGCTGAACATGACGACCGCGCCGGACGGCACGCTCTACATCGTCGATATGTATCGCGGGATCATCCAGGAGGGAAATTGGGTCGCGGCGGGGAGCTACCTGCGGAAAGTCGTGCAGCAATACAGCTTCGACAAAGTCACCGGCCACGGGCGCATCTGGCGGCTCGTGCATGACACGACGAAGCGCGGCCCGCAGCCGCAGATGCTCGAGGAAAAGCCCGCGCAACTCGTGGCGCACCTCGCGCACCCGAACGGCTGGTGGCGCGATGCGGCGCAGAAACTCCTCATTTTGAAACAGGACAAATCGGTCGTTCCGGCGCTCGTCGAGATGGCCGGCAAAAATGCGAACTACCTCGCGCGGCTGCACGCGCTCTGGACGCTGGAGGGGCTCGATGCGCTCACGCCCGCGATCGTGCGGACGGCGCTGAAAGACGCGCATCCGCAAGTGCGCATCGGCGGGGTTCGCGTGAGCGAGTCGTTGTTTAAAAAGGGCGGCGAGGAGCTGATGCCGGATGTCCTCGCGATGGCGAAAGACAAGGAGCCCGAGGTGGCGATGCAGACCTTTCTCACGGCGAATCTGCTGAAGTGGAAAGACGCGCCGAGCCTCATAGAATCAACGATCGCGAGCACTCCGGCGGCGGGCGTGAAGGAAATCGGGGAGATGATTTTGCACCCGCAGGTGCAGCAGACGGCGCAGGTGAAATTCACGCCGGCGGAGAAAAAAACGCTGGCGGCGGGCGCGGAGATTTACAACACGCTCTGCACGGCCTGCCACGGGCCGGATGGCAAGGGGTTGCCGATGGTCGGCGGCGCGCCGGGCGTGCGGCTCGCGCCCGCGCTGGCTGGCGCGAAGGACGTGGTCGGGCCGCGCGAGGGGCCGATTTTCGTGCTGTTACACGGGCTCAGCGGCGACATCGACGGAAAGAGATACGAGGGCCAGATGATCCCGATGGCGACGAACAACGACGTGTGGATCGCCTCGGTGCTGAGCTTCGTGCGCAACAGCTTTGGCAACAGCGCGAGCTTCATCACGCCGGAGGAAGTCGCGCACTTTCGCACCGCGACAAGAGGCCGCACGCAGCCGTGGACCTACGCCGAACTCCGCGCCGCGCTGCCTCGTGAACTCGACCGCAAAGGCTGGAAGGTCACCGCCAGCGATCGCCCCGGCGAGACCGGCCTCGCGATCGATGGAAAAGCCGACACGCGCTACACCACCGGCGCCTACCAGAAGCCCGGGATGTGGCTGCAGATCGAGCTGCCCGCGGCGACGGAAATCAGCGGCATCCTGCTCGACTCCGCAAAGTCCGCGAACGACTACCCGCGCGGCTACACAGTGCAACTTTCCACCGACGGCAAGGCGTGGAGCCCGCCCGTCGCGATCGGAAAAGGCAGCGGCCCCGTGACGCAAATCGAGTTCGCCCCTGCGACGGCGAAGTTCATCCGCATCAACCAAACCGGCTCGGTGAACGGCCTCTTCTGGTCGATCCACGAGCTCCAAATCTACGCCTCCTCGAAGCGCTAAATGCTCACCCTCCTCGCCTCCCGCGCGGTCGTCTTCGGCCTCGCGTTCCTCTCCTTCGCCTGCCTGCTCGGGCAGTTCTTTGGCCTCTGGACGATGCACCTCTTCGGCTGCTGGGTGCTGCCTCCCGCCACCGTCGCGCTCGCCACCATCGCCTACCTTTCACGCCACGAACCGCGCGGCATCGCCAGCCCCCACACCTGGATCGTGCAAGGCGCGCTCGGCGGCATCGTCGCCGCCGTGGCCTACGATTTATTTCGCCTGCCATTCGTGCTCGCGGGCATCCCACTGTTCAAAGTCTTCCCGAAATTCGGCCAGATGCTCCTCGGTGAAAGTGGCCCCGCCTGGCTCGTCCAAACCCTCGGCTGGGGCTACCATTTCTCCAACGGCGCCGCCCTCGGCATCATGTTCCTCGCCATGATCCCGCGCGCCCATCCCCGCCTCCTCCTATGGGGCGCCGTCGCCTGGGCGCTGGTCGTCGAATTCACCCTCCTCCTCACCCCCTACGCGAAATTCTTCGGCCTCCCGCTCGACGCGCGCTTCATCTTCCTCACCCTCACCGCCCACCTCATCTTCGGCATCGTCCTCGGTGCCTGGTGCCGCCGGAAAGTGACAGTCTTACGTGCGAGCGCGGTGAGATAACTCGAAGCTCCTTGGTGAGCCTGCTGACGGCCAAATGCTCAACACTGGCTGCGGCGTTAAGACTTCGTTTCGGCGAGATGCCGAACCCCATCTGCGAGACGGCTGCGCTACGAGCTCAATTCCTGCGAGTGATCGAAAATGCGAAACGCTATTTGCCTGCGCTTGCGGGTGAGAGCAGGAACGCAACGAGGTCGTTGAAATCTTTTCCCGGGACGGTGGTCTCGAATGTGGGCGGCATGAGCGAAAGCTTGAGCTGCGTTTTGGATTTCACTTTTTCCAGTGGCACGCTGACGGCTTTTCCGGCTGCGTCGTTGAGCGTGAGAAGCTTCCCCTCCTCGTGCAGCCCGACTCCCGCGAGCGTCTGACCGTCGGTGGTTTCGACGAGGGTTTGCGCGAATGCGGGGTCGATGTTGCGGTTCGGGTCGAGGATGTCCTCGATCAGCCGCTGCACGCCGCGTGCAGCGACGCCGTCGAGATTCGGGCCGATGTTGCCGCCCGTGTTTTTGAAGCGATGGCAGACGACGCAGTTCTGTGCGAAAACCTGCGCCCCGTGATTCGCGTCGGGCTGCGCGGTGCGAAATTCCTCCGTGCGTTTTGCGATTACGCCGTCGAGGCGGGCGTCCTCGGGTGGCAGGTCTTTGGTCAAAGTCGCGGCTCGGTCGCGGAGCGTCTGCGCGCGTTTGTCGAGCGAGGCGGTGACGGTTTTATTCCTCAGCAACGAGCGCGAGGCGTGTCCAGCCTCGACTGCATCGAGGAGCGCGGCGCAGCTCGTGTCGTTTTTCGCGAGGCTCGCGGCGATGATGTTCGCGAGTTCGGCGGGCGCGGCGGGCAGGGCGGCGAGCAGAGTTGGGGAGACGTTGCGATTGCCGACGGATTGGCCGAGGAGTTCGGCAGCGCGCTTGCGGACAGTCATGCTCGTGTCGTTCAGCGCACCCGCAAGCGCGGCGGGCCCGAGGTCGAGATTTGCGACGGCATCGAGAGCGGCGATGCGGATGGCGCTGTTGCGTTTGCGATCCTGAATGATCTGCACGAGCGGATCGAGTTTCGCATCGAGCTTCGCCTCGCGCACGGCTTCAAGCGCGCGCTTGAGCACGTTTTCATCGGGGCTCGCGAGCGCGTCGATCATCGTGCGCTGCATCCAGACGGTCAGCTCATCCGGCAGTTTCAGTCCGCGCTGGCGGCTTGCTTTTTCGAGCCCATCGACGATCGCGAGCCGCTGGTCGAGAGGAGCGTCCTTCACTTTTTCCACGGCCTCGAGCAGTGCGGGAAACTGCTCTGGCGCTAGATTCAGCGCGACGTGCTTCAATATCTCACCGGTGCGCGGCCCCTGAAATTTCGTGTTACTGAGAAACGCGAGGAGGAAGCTGGCGGCATCCGACGTGGGCGCGGCGAGCGCGACTTCGGCGAGCTTTTGCGCTGAATCGGAATCGGCAGCGGCGAGTTTCGTCGCTTCGGCGGCACCACCGGGCGCGAGAAATTGATCCCGCAGCGCCATGCGGACGGTGTGGATGAGCTGGTTGTATTCAGGCGCGGAAGTTTTCCAAGTCTTGAGCAGCGGTTCGATTTGATCGGGGGATGGATGTCGTCCGATCGCGTCGGCGGCAGCGCGACGCACGAAATAGAAGCTGTCGCCAAGAGCAGTGCGGGCCGTGGCAGCCTCGGCGTCGGACCATTTTGCACGCTCGCCGAGAATCTTCATGGCAAAGCGTCGCACTACGGAATCGCGGTCGTGCAGCGTTGATTCAAAGACGTCGCCACTTCCCGCGCCGAGACGCTCGAGCGCCCAGATCGCGTGGACGCGCCTGCGCGCTGCGGCGTCGGAGGAAAGTGGCGGCTGCGCAGGCGCGAGGGCACCGGGCTCCGTAGTCGCGGTGTCGGGAGCGCCGATCACTTCCAACATCGGCGCGATGGCATCGTGGCCGATGCGATCGACGAGTTCATTCGTCGCAAGTGTGCGGACGATGAAGTTCGCGTCGGCGAGTTTTTCGACGAGCGCGTTCACGTCGAGTTTCGAGAGGTCTGGAAGCGCCGCAGGCTCACTTTTTTTCTCCCCGACATAGACGACGCGCCAGATGCGACCATGCGTGTGATCGCGTCGCGGATCAGCGAGCGGGAATTCGTAGTGGCCGATGATCGGGTTGTAAAAATCGGCGATGTAGAGCGCACCGTCGGGGCCGAGCTTTACCTGGATGGGGCGAAACCACGGGTCGTCGCACGTCACGAAATCCGGCTGCCGAATAGCCTTCGGAGTCGAGCCGTGCCACTCGAGTTTGTCGCGGTTCACTTTTTGCGTGACGGGATTTCCGTTGAAAAGGTTGCCACGAAATTCCTCGGGATACGCGTCGTCGGCGTAGTAGGCGATGCCGGCGATGGCGCTGGAGCCGTGGTCGTCATCGGTGATGCGCGGGGCAAAGCCGAGGCCATCGTGCTGCTTGCCGATGCCCTCGTAGAATGCGCCGCGAAGCAGCATGTACACAGGCTTCGAGTGCGAATCGGCGGTGTAGAAATTGCCGAGCGGATCGACCGTGAGGCCGAAGGGATTCGTCTGCCCATGCGTGTAAATTTCAAACTGCGAACCGTCCGGTCGGAAGCGGTAGGTGTTGCCGCTATCGAGTACGGTCACACGTCCGGCGCGGTCGGTGATCTCGCTGTGATTTCGAAAGCCGTGAGTGCCGTAAATCCAGCCGTCGATCCAATAGAGGAAGCTGGAGGTGCCGCCGTGCGTGTCCACGTATCCGGCGGTGCCGTAGAGCAGTTCGCGCTTTTCGGCCACGCCATCGCCGTCCCAGTCGGTGAGCAGGTAGATATTTGGGATCGAATAAACGATCGCGCTGTCGCCTTTCGGTTGTTCCTGGATGTGCTGATCGCCGGCCGGCGCGGGCTTTGGCTCCGCGGGATTCGGATCTGGCGTGTAGGCGCCGGCAAAGACTTTTGCGACGGCCACGGAGCCGCGCGGGAGAGGCTGGATGCCTGTCGGGATGTTCAGACCTTCGGCGAAAATGCTGATGCTTTTTGCGAGGCCATCCGCTCCGAAGTCGCTGAGGATGCGGACGGAATCGCGCGCGACATTCGACGGCACGGGCGCACCTTTCACCCCGAATACATTCGCGATGTTGTCGTAGGCTTTTTCAAAACCGGGGATGAGCTTGCCCTGCGCGTCCATGCCCGCGGGCCACGGATACTCTACGGAGCCGCTTACCCACAGGCGTCCGGCGGAGTCAAAAGTGATATTGGTCGGCTTCTGGATGCGGGGCTCGGCGGCGACGAGTTGCACCTCGAAGCCGGGCGGGACGTGGAATTTTGCGAGTTGCTCCTGTGGCGTGGAGGGCTTGCTATCGGGGTTGTCGCCGCGCGGGTCGGCGGCGATGGCGGAGGCGGCGAGGAGGAGAAATGCTGCGGGGATTTTCATGCGGGGTGCGGTGAGTAAGTCACAGAGCGAGTGTGGGAGCAATACGTCCGGGATGCGTGAACTGCTCTGAGCTTGCACGATTGCCGCGCCGCCACTCGCGCGGCAATTTGCACAGCATGAGACGCAGCCTGCTTTCACTCCTCTTTGTTTTCAGCGCGCACTGTTCCTTCGCCGCGGACTGGCCGGAGTTTCTCGGGCCGACTCGTGACGATGTTTCGACCGAGACCGAACTACGCGATTTTTTCCCGTCGCGCGGGCTGCCGATCATGTGGCAGCGGGTGATCGGCGAGGGCTATAGCGCGCCGAGTGTGCGCGGCGATTTGCTCGTGTTCCATCATCGCGTCGGGGAGGAGGAGATCGTCGAGGCGTGCGATGCGAAGACCGGCGAGACACGCTGGAAGCAGCGCTACGAAAGCCACTTTCGCGATCCTTTTGGCTACAACAACGGCCCGCGATGCACGCCGCTGCTGACCGCGGATCGCTGCTACACATTCGGCGCGGAAGGCGTGCTGATGTGCTGTGAACTGGCGACGGGGAAGCTGGTGTGGAAGCGCGACACGCAGAAGGAATTCAACGTGCCCGAGGCGTTTTTCGGCGTCGGCAGCACGCCGATTTTGGAAGATGGAAAGTTGATCGTGCTCGTCGGTGGGCAGCCAAATTCCGGCGTCGCCGCGCTCGATGCGGCGACAGGAAAAACGCTGTGGGAGAACATCGGCGAGAAAACCTGGACGGGCGTCCCGATGACCGGATGGCCCGGAGAACGGCTCGTGCAGTGGAACGCCGCCGATCCCGCATTTCAAAAACAAGCGAGCTACTGCAGCCCAGTCGCCGCGACGATTCACGGAAAGCGGATGATTATTTGCGTCACGCGGCAGGGGCTCGTCTCGCTTGATCCGCAGACTGGCGCTCACAATTTTTCGTTTTGGTTCCGCGCGCGGCAGGACTCCTCGGTGAATGCAATGACGCCGATCGTACAGGACGATCGCATTTTCATCTCGTCGGCTTATTTTAAAAATGGATCGGTGCTGCTGCGCGTGCGGCCGGATGGGAAAGGCGTCGATGAAGTCTGGCGCAGCCTCGCGCTGGAGATGCACTGGAGCCGCCCGATTTTGGACGACGGTTATTTGTATGGCTTCAGCGGGCGTAACGAGCCTGACGCGCGTTTCCGCTGCGTGGAATTCGCGACGGGAAATGTGATGTGGGATCGCGACGAAGGATGGCCGAATGCCGGCCACACGAAGCTGCGTGAAGGCGACGAGCCTCCGAACGTCTCCGGCCGCGGCTCGCTCATCCTCGCCGACGGGAAACTCATCGCGCTCGGCGAAGCGGGGCTGCTCTGCATCTTCAAACCGAATCCAAAACAGCTCGAAGAACTGGGCCGCTGGCAAAGCCCGCTGCTCGAATACCCGTGTTGGGCCGGCCCCGTCCTTGCGAACAAACGGCTCTATCTCCGGAGCGAAAATCGCCTCGTCTGCTACGATTTCGCGAAGTAAAGGAAGTCGCTTTGGTGCCTGTACCGCTCACCGCATCGGAATGCGATAAGCGATAAGCGACGGCGGGGCGAAGTTGCGAGCGGCTACTGATGCCGGGAAGCGATTTGCGGGGTGTGGTGTCAGCCTAATTGGCGCTTGCGCCCGAGAGATAAATCTGGCCGGTCTGGAGGCCGCCACCAGCGGAGAGAGTGCCGAAGAAGTATCCGTAGGCTTGGCCTGAGCTTTGGAAGGCGACGCCGCGGATCTGCGTGAGCACTCCGCTCTGCGGATGGATGAAGGATCCGGTGAATGTGCCGTTGTGCGTGTTGAATTTGACCTTCAACTGATCGCCCGCAGGGGTGACCACGGTCACGACATTGCTGATGGAAAGCGTGATATTTTTGTCGAACTCACGGTCGAAGGTCCCGTTGACGAGGTTGCCCTCACGGAACGACGCGACTCCCGCTCCGCTGCTTTGGTCGAAGGAGCTGAGAATCCGCGTGCCCTGTGACGGCTGTGCGTAAAGCGAGCCGAGGAGCGCTTCGCCGGTCCGGGTGAAGCCGGAGGGTGAGTACTTGTCGTTGACGTTCTCGAGTTTCTCCCAATCGAAGGTGCCTTCCATCTGACTCCCGGTCGGAACGGTGACCGTGCCGATTGCAACGCCGCCGTTCTTGTAAGGGGTTGCGTAAAGCGGCCATGTCAGATTTTTGGAAAGCGGGGCAGATTGCGACGCCTTGGTGCCATCCGGGAGGACGCCACTCCAGCGAACAACTCCGTTACTGCGGATGGTGAGAAGGCCGGCGCCAAGACCGCGGGGATCATTCACACCCGGCATTTCCACCGGCGGAAAGTAGAGGGTGTAATTCCCCGAGGTCGCCGTCGGCACGGGCGCTCGCGAGGAGAAGGTGGCGCGGTCGAGTCGCACCGTGGAGGTGAACGCCGGGGTGGTGACGGTCCCGACGATTTGGTCGGTCGCGCCGGGCGTCACATCGAGGGTGAGGTCGATGGCGAGATTGCCCAGCGGGAATTTCCGCTCGACGAGGCCGCGGTAACGGCCATGGCCGGTGAAGTCTCCCTTCAAGCGGTAAGTCGCCCCGGCAAATTTCAACCTTCCGGAGAATGCGCCGGAGTTGACGATATTCAGTTGCAGATATCCCGAGGAAGCGGTCGAGAATTCATCGCTGCGGACGAGACCGGAGTAGGAGCCGGTGATCGGCACGGCGGAGTTGAATGGAGACTGGGTGAAATGCGCGATGAGCGAGAGCGCCGCATCAGGCATGGGGAAGGTGAAGGTCCGTGCGGTCGAGAGGAGAGTGCCATTTTCATCGGTCCATCCGTCGAAGACAAAGCCGGACTGAGCGGTCGCGACGAGCGAAACGGAGAAGCCGACGTTGCGAGGGCCGGAGGTGGCGTTGACGCTTCCGCCGGTTTGCGCGGTGATGGTGAGCGACTGGGACTTCAGGTAGTTGAAGCTGGAGCGCGCAATCGGCGATTTGTTGCCGAATTCATCGAGGGCGAAGACTTCGAGGACATTCGGCCCGAAGACGACATCGGAGGTGATGTCTTTGCTCCAGTTGGTCGTCCCGTCGGCGATGGCGAGGGGCAGGTTGTTGACGCGATAGCGGACTTCGACGACGTCGCCATTATCGGAGGCTGTGCCCGACGCAAGGATCGGCTCGGAGCCGACGAATATGTCCTGCTTATTGCTCGGGCTGGTGATTTTGACTTTTGGAGCGCGAATGTCTGGAGCGGGGTCGTCTTCGCGGAAGGTGACTTTCGCGAAGGTGGTGAAGCCTTCTTTGAAATCCACGCTCCGACCAACGCCGACGGTGAGAATACGCGGAGGGGCGAAGGTCGAGTTGTCAATCGCGGTGACGGAGAAGGTCACACTGACTTGGTCCGCGGGGATTTCGACCATCTCAGGAATGGGCGGATTGAAATCGATGTTCGCGCGTGCGGTGCCGCCTGAGGTGAGGGGCACGATGAGCGAATTCGAGGCGGCGGCGTGGCGCGAAACGGTGAAAATAACCGGAGTCGGATCATTTTCCAGCACGCTGGTGGTGGAGGCGCGTACGGCGATGTCGGTCTTCTCGTTGTCCACGATTGTGACGACTGCCTCATTCGGCGCGCCGATTGTATATCCAGGCCGCGGGGCGAGTAGCACGTCCACGAGTTCGGTTCCCTCGATGAAGGTGTCATCGACGGGCTCCACGGTGAATTGCGCGCTCATCGAGCCAGCCGGAATGGTGACGTGATCGGTGACGGCGCTGTGGGCGGGGACGGAGAAAAGGCGGTAATCGGCTACTCGAACTGCAGAGCCGGAGATGGTGAAATAAACGTCCGTATTGACAAGGACGGGAGCCTGAAAGGACACGGTGAAGGTACCGGTATCAGCAGGGTCGCTGGCGAGCGTCTCGGCAGCATCGGGATCCGTCGCTTCGATGGTCACAGCGTTTTGCTCGTTATCGACGATCTTGATCTCGTGAAGCGGATTGCCGCCGAGGGTGGCATTGACGGGATTTTTCAGGAGGAGGTAAATGAACTCATCGCCCTCGAGAATGAGGTCGTCCGGCACAGTGACGGTGATGTCCTTGAAGGTATCGCCGTCCGCGAAATCCACTGTGCCCGGGGTGGCAACAAAGTCGGCGATATCGGTGGCTGTGCTATCGGGCGCGACGACGTAATCGATCGAGGCTGCGCCTTGCGTGTCGCCAAGTCGCTGGATGCGGATGGTGGCGGTGGCACCACCGGGGTTTTCGTTCACAACAGTTCTTTGAGTGATGAAACGGAAGCGTCCGGTGACGGCTGTGGTGCCGTAGATGTTCAGGCTGGCTTTGCGGAGTGTTCCAGTTGAACCGCCACGACGGTCGCGCACTTTGAGAGTCCAAAGCCCAGTGCTATTCTCGCCCCACGAATGCGTGGTCGTGAAGGTCCAACCGGTCGCGAGATTGTCGTCGCGGACATCGGAGTCGTCGTCGTAAAAATCGCCGCCGGTGGGGCGGGGACGGAGTTCCATGATGCGGCTGACCGTTCCTTCCGGAGAAGTGAGCGTGACTTCGAGGTCGCTGCGGTGACCGTGCTGGATGTCGAGGACGACTTCCACGCGCTCGACACGAAGGTTCGGGCCTGTGGAAAAATCGAAGGTGCGGGTGATGCCCGCGGCATTTTCGGGGATTGCGACCGGGACGCTGGGAGCCGCGAGTGCGACGGTCTGCGACTCTTCGGGGCCGAGATTCTCCCAGTCCTTTGCGCGGATGACTGCAGCGGTGAGATCTATGACGCCGCCGCCGAAGAGGTGGTTGAAATGAAAGCCCGCGCCGTTGGTGACCCAGTCGGCATCGGTCGGGTCGATTTTCTGCGCGGTCGCTGCGAGGATTTCGTGCACATCGCGCCAGCCGAGATTGGGATTGGCGCTGAGCATGAGTGCGACGCCGCCGGTGGTAAGCGGAGTCGCGGAAGAAGTGCCGCCGAAGGAATTGGTGTAATCCGTGTCGGCGGGCTCACCGGCACCGGGATTGTAGCCGTAGCCAATAAAGCCGAAGGGGTCGAAAACCGAGCCTGAGAGGTCGGTCGTGAAGATGCCAAGCGTGCCGCCGCTCGAGGGGGCGCAGACGAGGAGATTCGCGCCGCGCTCGCTGTAATAGGCTTGTTTCCCGAGGTTGTCGCTGGCGCCGACGCAGAGGACAAAGCGGGAATTTGCGAAGCCGTTCGCGTTCGAGTCGCGGGATCCGTAGAAGCTCTGCTGGTCGTTGCCGCCGGCGAAAAGCGTGATTTGGCCGAGACCGCCACGCCCGAGTGTCGCGGCATCCTGCAGCGCTTGCCGAGTCAGGACGTCCGGTCCGGTGAAGAGCACGGTGGGCTTCCAGCTATTATTGGAAGCTCCGACTTGGACTTCGTCGCCATTTTCATCGGTGGGATGCCAGTAGAGCGCCTGGGACTCCTGAAGGTCGGTGATCGGACCGGAGATAAGTCGCAGGCCGAGAAGCTGTGCCTCGGGAGCTGAGCCTGAGACGCCGAGAGTGTTGTTCCCCCGCGCCGCGGCGACGCCGCCGACGGAAATGCCGTGCTGGTCGCCGTATTCTGGCGCGGGATCCTGATCGCCGCCGTTGAAGTCGTAGTGCAAGCCGCTGCTCACGGGCGGCGAATTTGGCTCGAGGTCGGGGTGGGTGGTCTGGAAGCTGTCATCGACGATCGCGATCGTGACGCCCTGGCCTTTCGTGATGTCCCAAGCGTGGACGACATTCGCGTCCGCGCCGACGAGGCCGTTTCCTTGGCCGGTGTTGCGGAGGTGCCACTGGAATGGGAAGAACGGATCGTCCGGGGCGGCCTGCACCTCACGCTGGCGACGCAACTGCGGATCGGCTTCAACGCCTTTGTCGCGCAGGCTCAGTGCCGCATCAAGCGCGCGGTCGGGGTTTGAAAATGAGAACATCACGCGATCCGCGACGATCGTCGGCCGTGTGGCGGAAGCCTCCACGGATTTCGCAAGTGCCGCGACGTCCGCGCCAGGTGCGATCTTTACGAGAACATCCGTGGTCGGGATGTGGCGCAGCGCATCGCTGTGAGGCGCACCTTGCGGATAGAGCACCGGCGCCACTTCGGCACCGCCGAGGGCCGCGGAGAGGCTCAGGCGCTGCGCGGCATTCCGCCGGGCTCCGTTATTTTCCGCGCGCACGACTGCTTCCGCGCCTCGCTGGTGGAGGATCTTCGCCCCTGCGACTTTCGCGCGGACATCGCGTTCGAGCGCGGCTGGTTCAGCACCATCGCGGCGCACGGCGATTTCGTCGGGTGCGTATTCGAAGTCCAACCAACGACCGGAGTCGCGCAGGCGGATGACGGTGGGGTCTTGACCCAATGATGTCGCGAGTGTGGCGACGAGCGAAAAGGTGACAATCCACGGGAGGGAACGGTTGCTGTTCATAAAAGATGCAATGGGAGCACAGAAATCGCGGGCCGCATTAAAAAAAGCGCATGTTTGGCACTTTATTTTGCGCGTCTCAGTGCGAGGCCGAGTATGCCGCGATGGCGAGCATTAAAATCGCGACGACCAGCGACGCATTTCCGTTGAGAACCATTTGAGTGTCGATGCTTTGCGAGGAGTGCGCCGGTTTCTTGGGGTCGTAATGGATTTCGATCTCCATCCCGGCGGGATGCGCCGCAACTTCAGCCTCCGCGCTCGTGCGGGAGCCGGCGGTCTGCCCGACCGTGCCGTGATATTCGAGGCCATCGACCTGATAGGAATACTCGATGACCGGCTGATAAAAGGTGTGCGACCGAGTGTCGGTGCTGACGAATGACTCGACCGTGCTGGAGACGATCACGGCTTTTGCTGGAAGCCACGGAAAGGCGATGCGCGGGTGAGAGCGGTTGTAGATGAATGATCCGAGGCACAGCAGGCCGAACGCGCCGGTGCAGAGCGTCAGAAGCGGACGATGGATGCCGGGAAGCGCGGCGTTGAGAGCGTCATTGAGGTTTTCGCCTTTCCAAATGAGCGCGACGACGCCGATGTAAACGAGCACGGCGATGACCGTGCCGGTCCAGATGCAGCCGAGGCTCGCGGGCGGGTTGCGCTCCAGCACGCAGTCGTCCGGGTTTTCGGGATTGAAGAAAACGGGAACGATCGCACCGACGGGATAACGCTTGAGCACTTCATCCACCTCGTCGGCAGGGCGCTCGCCGAGGCTGATGCGCTCGCCTTGGATCAAGCGCGCACCGGGATTGAACTCGTACGCGACCGATGCCTGATTGCGCACCTGAGTCGCGTCTCCGGCGAAACGATGGCGCACGACTTCGACTTTCGACGCAGTGATGCGCGCGCGGCCCTCCCACCACGACCTGGCTTTTCGCACGCGCAGCGTCTGGCGCGTCACTATCATGATGAAAAGAATCGGCACGGCAGCCACGAGCAGCAGGCTCCAAAGTTGCGGGTTAAAATACGGGAGCGTGAGCGTGAGCACGAATGCCAGCGCTCCGAAAAGCGCCAGCTTCGGCAGCGATTCGCGCCGCCACCGCCGGAGGATGATCGCCGCGCCAGCGATGAGAATCGCGAGGGCAACTCCGTTGCAGATTTTTTGGACGAGCACGCTCTTCGCGTTCGGGACCGGGTCGGCGTAGGGATGCGTGTCGATGTTGTAGAGCGCACCCGGTCCGTTGTTGGAAAATGTCGCCTGCATCGCCTCACTCATCGTCACGATGTCGTTGACCGCTTCGCTCTTCGATCCCGCAAAAATCGCGAGCTTCGCATCGCGAGTGTCGCCAAACGGATGCGGGTCGGGCGTGAGCCGCGCGTCGGTGTGGAGCGAATGTTTTGCATCGCCGAATGCGTGCAGAATTCGCGCGTCGTCCTGCTCGCCGATCGTGCGCAGACGAGCCTTCGCGGTCCATTGCGTCGCCGCGAACGAAGCGAGAAAATCGCTCGCCTCGTATGGGATGAATGCCAGAAAAACCGTGACGACAGCGATGAGGCTGAGGATCTGAAAACGGACGATCGTCTCGGGACTGGGCTCTTTCGATTTCACCGGAAATTCAGCGCTCGGGATGCGCGCGTTTTCAGCAGGGCTTAATCCCCGAATGTCACTCCAACCGAGCGCGCAGTCTCGATCATCTGGCAGCGCGGCGAGACGAGGCGCAGGCGATGCACGGCGTCTGCGATGGGCACGGAGCGAATTTCGTCGTGGTGGTAGCTCACCATCTGGCCGAACTCTCCGGTGCTCGCGAGTTCCACTGCTTTCACCCCGAAGCGCAGCCCGAGGATGCGGTCGAGCGTGGTCGGAGCGCCGCCGCGCTGGAGATGCCCGAGGACACAGGTGCGCGTCTCTTTGCCAGTCCGGCGCGCGAGTTCGCGGGCGACGTTTTCGCCGATGCCGCCGAGCTTGTATTCGCCGATTCCTCTTTCTCTAAAAAGCTCCTGCCCATCCCGCACGCGCGCTCCCTCGGCCACGACGATGAGCGTGCTGAGACAGCCCGCTTTTTCACGATCGAGCACTGCTTGCGCGACCTTCTCAAACTCGAACGGAATCTCCGGCAGCAGGATGATGTCGCCGCCGCCCGCGAGCCCGCCATACAGCGCGATCCAGCCGGCGTGGCGTCCCATGACCTCGACGACCATCACGCGCTTGTGACTCGTCGCGGTGGTGTGGAGCCGGTCGAGCGAATCCGCGACGCACGCGACCGCCGAGTCGAAGCCGAAGCTCATCGCCGTCGCCTCGAGGTCGTTGTCGATCGTCTTCGGCACGCCGATCGTGGGAATTCCCGCCTCGAATAGCTGCTGCGCCGTGGTCAGCGAGCCGTCGCCGCCGATCACGATGAGCCCGCTCAAGCCCAGCCGCGCGAGCGTCGCCCGCGCTTGGTCGATCGACTCGCGAGGAGCCTGCGCTCTAGCACCCGCGCCCACCTTCACGATGAAGTGCCCCTTGTTCGTCGTCCCTAAAATCGTTCCTCCGAGATGCATGATGCCCGCGGTGCGATGCGTATCCAGCACCTCCCAATCCCCCTCGCCGAGCAGCCCCTCGAAGCCGTCGCGAAATCCAATCACTTCCCATCCGAGATTCGCCGCCGCGCGCACAGCGCCTCGCAGCACGGCATTGAGCCCGGGGCAATCTCCGCCGCTCGTGAGGATGCCGATGCGATGTTGCGAGGTCACACTTTTGAATTGGGAAACCTGCAGCGAACTCGCATCGCCCAACAAATAATCAACAATCCAAAATTCAAAATTTTCCCTTCATCGGCCTGCCTGCTGCGGCCCACGAATCGTAGCGCTGCCAGCCCTGGCCGAGCAGTCTTGTGGCGATTCCGAACCGGTCCTGGTCGCCGAGTACGACGATGTTCAGTCGCCGCGGCGTGATGATGTGGTTGTCACCCTCTTGACGGCTTTCCGGCGCGCGCGCGGCGGAAATGATGACGCAGGGCCCTGCCTTTCGCGTGGTGCCGGTCTTCACGCCGTCGATCGAATTCGTGCCGAGCAATTCGTTCGTGTTGTTGAGCATGTATTGCGACTGCTCCCCCGTCGGCGACTGCGTGGAAATGCGCCGCTCTTTCTGCGACACGTAAAAACGAAACGCCGACCTGCTCATCGCGTAACGAGTGAGCGCCGCCATATCCCGCGCGGTGGAGTAGGGGAGGGAGCTCTCCATGTTGTCGAGCCCGTGCGCGTTCAGAAAACGCGTGTGCGTCATGTTGAGTCGGCGGGCGAGCGCATTCATCTGCGCCACGAAATTATCCACCGCGGAAATCTCGCGTCCGCCGCCACCGAGCGCGCGCCCTACATGATCCGCGAGCGTCTGCGCCGCGCGATTGTCGGACTGCATGAGCGCCGCGTAGAGCAGGTCGCGCAGCGAGCAGCGGTCGCCGGGGCGAAGATCAAGCCCGTTGGTACTCAGTGCCTGAGCCGATTCTGGAACCGTCGCGAGTTGCCCGAGATCGCTCCCTTTCGCATCCGCCCAGTCTAGCACGACCATCGCCGTGGCGATCTTCGTGAGGCTGCCGACTTGCAGCTTCTTATCCGCGCCGGAGCTCTCGAGCGCGAAGCCGCTGGCATTGTCGGAAATGATGTAAGCCGCCGTCTCCGCACGGCTGTTTTCAGGGATGAGCGCTCCGGTAATAGCGAGAAGTGCGGCGCAGAGCGGGACGAAACGATGGGTAGGCATACGGGTGGAGAAAAGCGCGGAGCGTATCGGTCGGCGCGCGAAAGGCAATGCCGCCGGCGACCTCCGCGGTGAAAACTCAAGCGCGCGGGCGGCCGCTCTCCTCCCACCACTTCGAGAGTCGCGCAGTCGGCACCGCAGGAATCGCGAGCCCGGCGTCGGAGTAGTGCGAGGTATCGTTGAAAAGCGTGAGCCGCGCGCGCGTCGGGTCTTTGAAATCGACGATGTTCAGCGCCGCGGGGTTCTGGTCGAGATTGTCGCGATACCGCCGTGGGTCGAAGCCGAGCAGCGAACTCAGCAGCAGCCTGATTGTCGCCTTATGCGAGACGACGAGCACGTTGTCGCCAGGATGCGCTCGCACGATTTCGATCAGCACGGGCAGTGCGCGTGCTGTCACAGCGAGCCCGCTTTCACCGCCCTCCGGTGCGAAAGTGAACGGGTCTTTCTCCCAATCCGCCGCCTCGTCTGGAAACTCCGCTTCCACTTCATGCCGCGTCTTTTGCTCCCAACGCCCGTGCGAAATTTCGCGCAGCCCATCGCGCATCTGCACTGCCAACTCATGCGGTCGCGCGAGGATGGTCGCAGTCTCCCGCGTGCGCCCGAGCGGCGACGCATACACCGCTGCGATTGGCTCGCCACTCAGCCGCAAGGCAAGTCTGCGAGCCTGCTCGCGGCCTTCGTCGGAAAGCGGCACATCGGTTGCGCCGGCAAAGCGATCCTCCGCCGTGAGCACCGTCGCGCCATGCCGGATGAGGAAAATGCGGGTCGTCTGCGAAGACATGCGCCGCACTGCAAAGCCCGCGCCACCGCGACGCAAGCTCTTTTCAAAAAGCGCGCCGGCTCACATCGCAAACCAGCGCAGGAGCATTGCAGTCGCGACGCCGCCCGCGGCGATTTCGAGCCCGGTCTGGAAGCCGAGCGAGTGGAAGTTGAGTCTGTGGCGCGGAGCGCGGTGGAGGTGGGGGATTCTCATGATGGCAAAAGTTTAGCACTGCCCATGCCGTCCACGTCCGCGGGCGTGAAAATCACGCCGATTCCCTGCTAGAAAATCTCCGCGTCGTCCGGAAATCCCGAGTCCGTCCGAATCGAATCCAGCCGCCGCCGCTCCCCGCGCTCAGACCCTGGTCCGAGCACCACGCGCGTCACGAGACTCACCACCGCCGGTGCCGCCAGCAGCGCGCCGATTCCCAGCAGCGAAGCAGCCGTCGCCTTCTGCTTGGGCCGCCCCAGCCGCCCCGCGATGAGCAGGCCCACGGCGCAGCCGATGGCGGTTTGCGTGACGGCGAGCAGGCTTGTGCGGACCAGTTCGGAAGGCTTTGAAAGTGGCATCGGTGTGTCCGCGACTTGAGCGTGAATCGCCCGAAAAAGCAAGCCACCCCGCGCTCCATTTCACCCAAACCCGCTTCCCATCCGCGCGCCCGTCCGCTACCACATCCCGCTCTTCATGCCCCACCCACTCTACGTCCTCATCCTCGCTGGCGGCAGCGGCGAGCGCTTCTGGCCCCTCAGTCGAAAATCGCGCCCGAAGCAACTCCTCGCGCTCTTCTCCGACGAAACCCTCCTCGCGGCCACCCTCCGCCGCCTCGACGGCCTCGTCCCAGTCGAGAATATCCTCATCCTCACCAACTCCGACCAAGCCCCCGCCGTCCGCCAAATCGCCCCGCAACTGCCGCACGCCAACATCGTCGCGGAGCCCGCCAAGCGCGACACCGCCGCCGCCATCGCCCTCGGCGTCAGTTGGGTCGCAGCGCGCGACCCCAGCGCCACCATGATCGTCCTCCCCGCCGATCACCTCATCAACGACGTCGCCGCATTCCAAAAAACCCTCCGCGCCGCAGTTGCAGCCGCCGAGCAAAGCGGCGAAATCGTCACCATCGGCATCAAGCCCACATGGGCCTGTCCCGGCTTCGGCTACATCGAAAAGGGCACCCCATTTTCCAATAGCGAGCCCCCCGTCTTCGAGGTCGTCTCTTTTCGAGAAAAGCCCAATGCCGACCTCGCCGAGACCTTCCTCCAGCAGGGAGATTTCCGCTGGAATGCCGGCATGTTCATCTGGCCCGTCGCCACCATCCGCGCCGCATTCCAGCAGCACGCGCCCGTCCTCGCCGAATTCATCCGCGAGTCCAGCCAGGCCAAAGCCTCCCCCGCATTTCTCGCAACCGCCTTCCCCGCCCTGCCCAAAATCTCCATCGACTACGCCGTCATGGAAAAAGCCGCGCGCGTCCTCGTCGTCGAGGCCGCGTTCGATTGGGACGACGTCGGGAGCTGGACCGCCATCGCCAAATACCTCGGCGACCAAGGCTCCGGCAACGTCTCCAACACCGCCCTCCAGACCCTCGACGCCAGCGGCAACATCGTCTTCTCCTCGCAGAAATTGCACATCGCCATCGTCGGCGTCAGCGACCTCATCGTCGTCCAGACCCCTGACGCCCTCCTCATCTGCCACCGCCACGAGGCCGAGAAAATCAAACAACTCGTGGCCACCGCCCCACCCGCACTGCAATGAGCCCTCTCCCATCTTCCACCACCGCAAAACTCTCCCAATGACCCGCGCACTCGGCATCGACCTCGGCGAAGCACGCATCGGCCTCGCCATCTCCGACGAACTCGGAATGCTCGCCCACCCGCTCGAAACCATCCACGTCAAGGACGTCCGCGACACCGTCGGCCGCATCGCTGACATCGCCGCGCGCGACAAAATCGGCACCCTCGTCCTCGGCATGCCGCGCAACATGGATGGCACCTACGGCCCCGCCGCCGACAAAGCGCGAGCCTACGCCGAGCAGCTCAAAACCCGCCTCCCCGACTGCCCCGTCAAATTCTGGGACGAGCGCCTCACCTCCGTCGCCGCCCAGCGCATCCTCCACGAAAATGGCCGCAACGTGAAACAGAGCCGCGCCATCATCGACCAGGTCGCCGCCCAGATGATCCTGCAAGGCTGGCTCGACTCCCAGGCCATGCTCGGCTGAGCCGTGCGCCTCAAGCTCCTCATCGCCTACGACGGCGCGCCCTTCCGCGGCTGGCAGAGCCAGACCACCGGCGATGCCGTGCAAGATCACATCGAGCAGGCCTTCACGCGCCTCTGCGGCCACCGCATCGTCGTCCACGGAGCCGGTCGCACCGACGCCGGAGTCCACGCCCACGGCCAAATCGCCCACGCCGACATCGCCGCCGACACACTCCCATTCGACAAGTGGCTCCCCGCGCTCAACGCCCACCTCCCGCGCCAAATCCGCATCATGCGCATCACGCGCCCGCCTGCCGACTTCCACGCCCGCTTCGCCGCCCGCGGCAAAATCTACACCTACCGCATCTGGAACGACGTCGTCCTTCCTCCCCACGAGCTCGGCCGCGCCTGGCACTTCACCCACCCCATCGCCCTGCCCCTCCTCGCCGACTGCGCCCGCATGGTCCAGGGCACCCACGACTTCGCCGGCTTCGCCGCAAATCTCGGCAAAACCGAGCGCGACACCACCCGCACCCTCTCCGAAGTCCGCATCCGCAAAACAGGCCCCCTCCTCACCCTCCGTTTCCACGGCGACGGCTTCCTCTATAAAATGGTGCGCCTCCTCACCGGCACCCTCATCCGCTGCGCCGAAGGCCGCGCCGACCCCGCATGGATCACCGAACTTCTCACCGCCTGCGGCCGCAAAAAAACCAGCTTCGCCGCCCCCGCCCCCGGCCTCTACCTCACCCGCGTCCTCTACTGATCCCCCGCCCCTCCCGGTTCTGCATCGTATGCAGAAATGCAGCGGTGGTAGCAGCTACCGTGACGCCCGGAGCAGTTCGCTGCAGCGCGTGGTTAGGCGTTGCGACTATGATCATTTGGCGTCCGCAAACGTCACTATCAGCTCGCACGCATCAATGCCCTCCTCGCCGAGATTGATCTTGGCTGCCGCTCCAAGAGAGGCGCGTCCTGCAAACTTGCACTCGCGTTCGATGAAGGTAGTAGCTGTCAGCGTCGCGCCGCCCGCTACAACCTTTTCCGGCGTCGAGCTAGACGCCAGGCGCGTAACTAGGCATCGGCCCACAAAGGCGATTTGCTCACCCTCACGAGTTGGAGTAAGCTCTATCTCCAGTCCAGTGTTACGGATTTCACGGTCCTTCGGTTTGACTGCGGCATGTGAGCCTTTGGTAAACTCCAAAGCGGTGGGATAGGTGAAATCGCCGTTGAGTTGAATGACGCACTTTTGTCCATCCCCAGTGGTCATTATGATGGGCTTGATGGAATCGTCTCCGGTGAGTTCAATTTTGGCGGGTGCGGTCTTGGATCGTGTCGTCTCGCGCAGCGGCGAACCGGAACACTGCACAGTGAACTCGATCGGTTCTGCAAACGAGGGGGTTGCCAGCGCGAAAAGGAGGCAAAGAGCGAGTGTTAGTTTCATAATGTGATTTGAGTTGGTGGATTGGGGAAGACGCTAGCAACGCCTAACTCTGAATCAGACAAAACCCTTTCGCAGGTAAAGGCGAAATGATTTCGTCGATTTCGGTGGTTGGCATGAGGTGGGAGGTTTTTTCCTGCGCCGGGGTGTGACCGGTGGGGGGGGGATGGGTTTTTTTGGGCGGGTAGTGGCTCAGTTTGGGAAAAGATGAGATTGTAGGGCGACCGCATCGGTTGCCCGGGGCAGGCGGAGCGCCCGCCCTACAAGAGGGGCCCGAAAAGTGGCGATTTTTGCGCAAGGAGTCTTTGAAAAATGGTTTTGCAGATACTCCCAGCCATTTTTCATATACGCGGAGCGGCTCCGCAGGCCGGCCCAGCCGCTACGCTGGAATGCGAAACGGCTTTCCCGGCAAGCCCCGCCATTTTGCTGGCTAGCGGCGAGGCTTGCCCCTGTCCGTCCAGCCATTTTTCCTATACGCGGAGCGACTTCGCCGGAGGTCCCAGCCCTTTCGCCGACACGCGGAGTGGCTGGGTGGATGGGCCCGGCGGCTGGCTCCAAAGGCCCGAAGACGGCGCTTTTCCTCCCAATGACCCGCGGCTCGGATTCGTAGGGGAGAGGTTCGCTCACGGGAGCCGTGGTAGGGATTGCGCGGAGGATCTCAAGGCCGCGGGCACAGGGGTCGTGGCTCCGTTTTGTAGGACGGCGATCTTCGCCGCCCGGAGCCCAGGCGGCCAAATGGCCGCCCTACAAACGCAAAAGTGAGCAGTCCTTTACTGCGCGGGTGCGGGGGCGGTCGCGGGAGCGGTCTTCGGCTTCACGACGACGGCGTATTTTTCGTACGAGAAGGTGACGCCGGCGAGGCCGCCGACGTAGCGCAGGACTTCGGTGAGGGGGGTGTTCGTGAGGCTAAGGGTGATGGTGGTGTTGGTGGCGGTTTCCGCCGGGATCTGGAGGACGAAGTTGATCGGGATTTTGCCGTCGGTCGCCTTGGCGGTCTGCTGTTTGATGAACTCGAGCGCGGAGCCGAGTGTGGCGTCGGTGAATCTGATCTGCGGGATGATGACGCCCGCGAATTGGGTCTCCTGTTTTGCGCCGCCGTCGGCTTTCGGCATCTGCGCCTTCAGCCGGCGGAGGAAGGTGATGGCGGTCTGGTTGTGCGAGTCGAGCTGATAGACGAGCTCGAAGTTTTGCTTCGCGGTGACGAGGTCGCCGCGCTGATACGCGGCCTGCGCGGTGGTGAGGATTTCGGCGACGGAATCGGCAAACGCGGGCGCTGCGAGGAGGGCGAGGCAGGAGCCGGCGAGGAGGAATCGGGGGAGGGATTTCATACGGTGAATGTGGGCGAGATTTCGCGGATGTCACGCTGGCGTCGCGCTGCTTGCGGGCGCGCGCTTTCCCCGCCAGCCTCTCGCGCTCGATGCATCTCCCGCTGCCGATCCTCGTCCCGCTCGCGTCGGCATTTTTCTATGCGGTCGCGGCGCTGATGCTGAAGCGCGCGACGGAGCGCGGCATCGGCCCGTGGCGCGTGTCGTTCGTCACGAATTGCATCGAGGCGGTGATCTTCGCGCCGCTCTGGCTGCTCGGTGGCGCGCCGTTTTCGTGGCTGAATCTCGCGCACGCAGCGGTCTGCGGACTGGCGTTTTTCTCCGGCCAGATTTTCACATTCCTCGCGCTGAATCGCGGCGATGTCTCGGTGGCCACGCCGGTGCTCGGGACGAAGGTGATCTTCGTCGCGCTCTTCGCGGTGGTGCTGGGCTCGGAGCATCTCACCGCCGGGCTCTGGCTCGCCGCACTGCTCACTGCGATCGCCACCGCGCTGCTCGGCACGGGCGGCGCGCGCCCGCGGCATTCGATCGGAATCAGCCTGGCATTCGGCTTCAGTGCCGCCGCGTCGTATGCGCTCACGGATGTGCTCGCGCAGAAGTGGGCGCCCGCGTGGGGCTTCGGGCATTTCGCGCCCGCGATGTTCGGCTCCGTCGCGATTTTCTCCCTCACGCTCATCCCATTTTTCCGCGGAAAGATGAGCGAACTCCCGTGGCGCTGGCTCACTCCCGGCGCGGCGCTGCTCGGCGTGCAGGCGCTCGGGATCGCTTATTCCGTCATGGTCTTCGGCTCCGCGACCACGACGAATGTCGTGTACAATTCGCGCGGCATCTGGACGGTGCTGCTCGTCTGGTGCGTCGGCCATTGGTTCGCGAATTTCGAGCGCGCGCAAGGCACCCGCGTCATGCTCCGCCGCCTCGCTGCCTCGCTCCTGCTCCTCGCCGCGATCGCCCTCGCCGCGTGGGCGCGCTAGTACTTCGGATTGTCCAGCAGGTCGAGTCGGGCCGCGTGGAAATCGTAAAACAGCGCGTTGCGGAAATCGCCATGCACCGGCTTCTTGGCAAGCGTCGCCGCAAATCCCGGTGTCTTCGCCGGCGGCAGAAAACCTTCCTGATCCGCGTCCTTGATCGCCCAAATCCGCGACAGAGCAATCGGATCATCCGCTCCGATCGACTTATCCGCATCCCGACGCGACATGCTCGCGAGCACGCTCAATCTCACCGGCTCCGTCTGCTGATCGATGTCGCCCCAAGGCACTTGTCTGGCGGAGGTCGGGTCTATGACATTCTCGAAATTCATAACGAATACGGGCACGTCCTGAGCCTTCATGACGTGCCCCCACGATGGGCAGAAGAACGCGGTCTTCTTTGCACTCTTCGCGTCTTTCGACGGGTCCAGCGCATTCGTGGAAAGATATTTTTCCAGCTTCTCCGCAAGCGCTCCGGGCTGTGCGGCGGTCCAGGTCGAGAACTGGCCCTGCGAGAGCGGCCCGGGCAGCATGCTGTCGTGATCGTTGCAGTAGCTCGCAATGCCGGTGCCGATCTGGCGGAGGTTCGAGAGGCACGTCGTCGCATCCGCGCCGTCGCGCACTTTGCTCATGACGGGCAGCGCGAGCGCGGCGAGGAGCGCGATGATGCCGATCACGACGAGGAGCTCGATCAGCGTGAAAGCCGCGCTGGCCGGAGAACGCAATTTCATGCGCTCACGCAACGCGCGAAGTGGTGCGGAGTAAAGCCTTCGTTCGCGTGACGAACGTGAAAATTGCGTGACAGGCCAGAGCCGCAGACGCGCGGAAATTTCGGTGGAAATCGTTTGCCGCATCGCTATAAAGCACGCCTCCCGCGCGGTTAGCTCAGTGGTAGAGCATTGCCTTCACACGGCAGGGGTCGCAGGTTCGAAACCTGCACCGCGCACCATTTCAATTACTCTGAAAGGGGCTTGCTTGCTTGATTTGCTGGCAATGGGCGTGAATTCGAATGAGTGCTCATGACAACGCGAAATTACGGGTTTCGGTTGCAAAAAGTGGCAATCGTTGCCATTTTCCCACGTGGCCAAAAATCAATATCGAATCCGCCGATATTCGCACGAACGTCTGAAATTTGTCGTGACCACAAACATTTCAGGCCGACGACAACGAAAATTCTTTGAGACGGAGCGTGAGGCCAAAACTTTCGTAAAACTCAAGGAGGTCGAATTGCTCAACCAAGGTGTCGAAGGCGCGAGTTTTTCATCCGACCTACGCGTTTTGGCTCAGCGCGCGGCCGACATTCTCCAGCCATTCAAGAAGACGGTGCTTGACGCTGCTGAATTTTATGTGCGCCATCTACAGGCGATTTCGGGCAGCCAAAAGGTTTCAGAAGTTGTCGCCGAATTCCGCGCTGACAAGTCTGCGGATGGGCTGAGCAAAGATTATCTCGATGATCTGAAGTCACGGCTCGGATCATTCACGAGAACGTTTGGAGACCGGGTGATCGCAGACGTTTCCGCAAAAGAAATATCGGTTTGGCTGCGGGCATCGGGAGTAGGTGCTGTTTCGCGAAACACCGTGCGGAGCAGATTGGCGTCGCTGTTCAGTTTTGCGAAACGGCGTGGCTATGCTCCGGCCAATGTGATTCTTGACGTGGAACGTGCTAAGGAGCGCGGCGGCGAGATCGGAATTTTGTCTGTCGCGGAGACGGCTCGACTCCTTGATTCGGCTCATGCGGAAACGTTGCCATATTGGGTGATCGGCGCATTCGCAGGATTGCGTAGTGCCGAAATTGAAAGACTCGACTGGGGTGAAATTGATTTCCATTCGCACTTGATCGAGGTGAAGGCCGCGAAAGCGAAAACTGCGAGCCGCCGGTTGATTCAGATGCAGCCGAATCTCATTCTGTGGCTCGCCCGGTATCGCAATCGCAGTGGACGGATCTCTCCAGTCGGACTTCGCAAGCGGCTTGAGGCGGACCGAGCACGAGCCAACCTGCTCAATGGCTGGCCGTCGAATGCACTTCGACATTCGTTCGGATCCTACCACCTCGCGCAGTTCAAAGATGCGGCAGCGCTCGCTCTTCAAATGGGAAACTCGCCAGCGATGATTTTCAAACACTACCGAGAGATCGTGAAGCCGAAGGACGCCGCGCGCTACTGGCAGATCATGCCGAGTGCGCCGACGGAGAAGATCGTGGCGTTCGCTTGACCAGACGCGGAGCAAATGGCGTCGTGCGGTTACTGCCCCACCGCTTTGTGCTCAAACTTCTGGAGAGCGATCTTCACCTTCTCCCAGTCAAAGCGCACGGTCTTCGCTCCAAATTTCAAGAACGGGATCATGCGCCGTCGCATCATCTCATCGACCATCCGGGTGGACGGCAGATTGAGGCGCGCGCGCAACTCTTCTTTGGTCAGGTAGTCGTCAGCGTGCATCAGCGTCAGCGTAAATCCCCACGGTGCGCGTTCGAAGCTGGGCTGCTCTGAGACGGCTTGCTTCGAGTAGCCCTCTTCCGGCTCGCGAACTTTTGACCACAAAGGATATCGCGCAACTCCGCGCGGATGTGAATCCCTTGTGTGTCTGCAGCGCGCAGAATCTTTTTGCCCAAGGCCAGTTTCGCCCGTGACTTCCGCTTGTACATCCTTTGTGAAGAATTTTTGTCGCGCCCAACTTCGGGAAAGATCGCGTCTGCTTCGGGATCACGCAGGAGCATTTCACGCTCCTCCGCCGTCATCGTGCCAAAGACCTGATGGAGCCAATCTAGGCCAGCAGGCCGCACGGAAGCGGCTCGGTCATCTGATCTCTGCGCCCAGTCGACGTCCTGCCGCCGCCGAGACCATCCGGTCCCACCGAAAAACCCCGCGACTCGGCTCTTGATCGACTTGTTGACGTAACGTTCCAAGCCAGCATCGCTCGTGCTCTCGACCACCACCGCCTTTGACGCGCTCCAAAGGCTCCACAAAAGGCGGTTGGTTAGTTCATCTACATCGGCGTCGTGAGCCCGCCGACTGATGGATTTCGCAAACCGCTGAGCGATGAATCGACGCAGCGCCCGCCACTGCGAATTCGAGAAGGTGCGAAGGTCGGCCAACGCGTGATTTTTAAAGGAATTTAGTTTCAGTTTCGATCCCGCCAACTAGCTCTTTTTCCAACCGCAGACGCCCGGAATGAGCCTCTGATAGACGGGGAAGTCGGAGCTAGTTGGCTAAAGACCTCGGAACTTAAAACGAAGGGGTATCAGCGCATTCACGAGGGGAGCGTAGCGATCATTCGAAGTCAGTCAACCTGCACTGTTCTCGAGTCGAAAACTATTTTTGGTCAGAAAAGCTGCGGAGCAGCGTTAGCGTAAGAAAAATTGTGAAGTGACATTTTGTATGTCCAAAAACCGGAGGCGTCCGTGTCTCACTCTTTGAACGGCGACGCACTTCTGCAATCGCCGCGCAAAAACACAAACCAAAACCAAACATGATCAGAACACATGACCCAGTCAAACAACTCATGGCTTACCTCCTAGAGTTGCAACGGAAATACCACCCTGCGAAGTCCTACGTTGAGCAGCTCGACAAGGAAATGGCCATTCTCCGCGTCAAGCCGACGGATGTCATTGATCCGTTGAAGCTGCCCATCGACGAAGCCCTCATCCAGAAAGTCGACGACGCACTTGAAGGCGGCGGCAAGAACGTCAAGACGCTCCAGCGGGCGCTCAATGTTTTTGATTACGCTGACATGACGCGGATCCGAAAGGCGTTGGCTGCAGCGGGAGTGACGAAGGAAACTGAAAACTACCAAGGCACCAACGCTACGTTCATCCAGTTGATCGTGGAGGATGGTCAGAAGTGAATAAGGCACTTTCCCCTCACCACTGCGCGCGTTCGATGATTTTGATTTCAAGCCCTCCGGTGTCATGCGGATCGTTAAGCCGCTGGAGGCTACGATCGCGAACCTCAGCCTTGTCAACGTTGCGGACGACGGTCAGCTCTTTGCCTTACTCAGCCCATACGGCGACGAGCCGCATGGTCAAGACAAACTCGCCTACATCCAAATCGCACTTTGCAATGAGGGAGATGCGCGCCTTGCGCCGTTGCTCAAAGCACTCCTCGTCCGGAAGCTAATAAGATTCCCGCACTCACTAGGCTCAGTTGAGCAATCTCAAATAAAGTAACAACCCACCGAATTTAAACCACAGGGTCCAGCCATCCGCAAAGAAGGAAGGCTTTCCCAACATCAATCCTTGCCCGCTTCTTTAGGGAGCGGGGAGTCCGTTCGTTGATTCTCTCTCGGGAGATCGATCCGGCCGCTCGTTTGAGCGGTCAATTCTGACTCGCGGCCCGCCTGAGCGCACATTGAGTGCGTTCGGCGCGGAATTATTAAGTCAACTCCGGGCAGTCTAAGGACCGCCGCCACCATCGTGCTGCCCGGAGTTGGCCAGTTTTCAAAACCTATGAATCCAAATCAGTTCACATTCACGCCTCGCTCGTATCTGCACTTTGATCCGCCGATTAGCATGCAATGTGCAGAGAACCTCGCAACGGATATTCAGAAAGTCGCTACGCACTCGTTCTATCCCTTCATCAATTACGACGATGTCACTCAGAAGATCACAAAAAAGAAAGGAGGTGGGATAGAACTGAAGGATCCGAAAATACGTCCAATCGCGTATGCCAGCCATGGCGACTCCGCCATCTTCGCGCACTACGGCACATTGATCGGTGTCGAATACGAGCGTGAACTCGATTGTCGGGGGCTCTTGCAGTCGGTGACCGCCTTTCGTAGCCTTGATCGGAAACGCAACATCCACTTCGCAAACGAAGTATTCGAGTGCATCCGCAAGTTCAAGGCGTGCTACGCCATCGCCTCGGACGTCCGAGACTTTTTCAAACAACTCGATCATACCGTTTTGAAGCAAGCGTGGGCCAAGCTATTCAAGGTCGATCGGCTACCCCTTGACCACTTCAAGGTTTTTCAAGCTGTCACGCGATCTTGTCAGGTCGACCGCACTCAGCTCTTCAAAGTGCTCGGGATTGACCCTCGAAACCCGCGTGCTGATGGACGCCGACGCCTTTGCTCACCCATCGAATTTCGAACACACGTTCGCGCCGCCCGACTATGTGTGGTCAATCGGAGCGGAAAGGGAATCCCGCAGGGCTCACCCATCAGCGCCGTGCTCGCCAACCTCTACATGCTGGAAGTTGACACAGCCTTGCATGCTCTCGTTGCTGAGCATGGGGGGATGTATCGACGCTACTGTGACGACCTCCTCATGGTGTTGCCGACACCGGAAGCGCGGGCGGAGGTGTTCGCCCTTCTAAAGAAGCTATTGACCGACGTTGGACTCGAAGCGCACCCAGACAAGACGGAACTCATCGATTTCACCGGGCAAAGCGGAAGGATGGTCGCCTCTCGGCCTCTCAATTACCTTGGCTTCACATTCGACGGCCAACACAAGCGCATTCGGCCTGCGTCGATCGCCCGCTACTTCAAAAAGATGCGTAGCGGTGTTCGCCGGGCACGAGCGATTCGGTATCGGCACTGCAAAAAATCCGGAGTTTGGCCTCCTCTCAGGCGACGCAAACTGCATCTGCTCTACTCCTATCTTGGACGGCATAATTTCATTTCTTATGCGCTCGACGCGGCCCGGATCATGAACGATCCCGGCATCAAAAAGCAGATCAAATCCCACTGGAAAAAGCTCCAAGCCCTGATCAAAGACGGCGGACGTTCCACAGCGAATCCCGAGTAGATGAACTCCTCCGTTTCAGATTTTGGGGACTCCCGAAGGGATTCTTGGCTGGAATACCTGTCCACGTTGGATTGGAATCCCGGCTTCCGGGACGCGTCCTCGTGGTCGGCGTTGTTGCGCGCGGGAAGTCTTCGAGTTGATCCCGACCTGGCCATCGAGGAGGTCGCGAAGCGCATCACTGCCACTGGCGGCACATTGAATCCAGGGAAGCTCAAACAGCAGCAGCAGCGTGCATTCCAGCGCGCCTGTAATGACGCGATCGGCCAGCAGGCTCTGGTCAAACCTCAAAAGCTCAAGTTCGATCCCGATAAGCTGAAGAGTGTCGCAGCGAAAGCCCCGGATGTGGATGTCCAGTGGATTGCTCGTCACTCTCCGATACCGCCCACGGAGGTCACCAGTCGCCAATTTCTCGAACACCTCTACCTTCCAGGAGAGAAGGTCGTCATCTTCTCGGTGTTCGAGTCTCAGGGGCAGTGCGTGTATGAAGTTGGCGGAGCCTGGCAGCCACCGTTACCCGATGGAGGACCGAATGGCGTTTGGTTTTTGGCCAATCCTGTCGATGGACAGGAGCACCCCAATCCACGGCTGAACGGGAAACTTTCTCGGCGTAGCGAAGAATCGGTCACTTCTTGGCGGTATCTCGTTTTGGAGAACGATGAAGCCCCCGAGGTTGAATGGCTCGCTGCACTGGTGCAACTGCCGCTGCGGATCGCTGCGATCTACACATCCGGCGGCAAGTCCATCCACGCGCTCGTGCGGATTGATGCCGCAACCAAGGCAGATTGGGACGCAAAATGTAGGGAAATTAAGCCCGTGGTCGTCACTCTCGGAGCAGATGAGAGCGCGCTGACGGCAGTCAGGCTCTCACGATTGCCGGGAGCGAGACGCGCAGCCAGGCTGCAAGAATTGCTCTATCTCGACCCGGAGCCCACGAGCATTTCGACTTTTAGGAAGGCGACGCTATGAATCAAGAAGGCGATGACCTCCGCGAGTTCATCGAGTTTTGATGACGATGACGGTGTCCGGAGAGACGCAAAATTCGATGATCGCCCCATCCGAAGCCGAAGAGGATCCGAGGTTGTGTCGGGATCAGGCGATCATGCACGCGCTTCTGGGAACTTTGATTGATGTGTTCGATGAAGTGGCGATGGAAGAAAGCAGCGACACGAAGTAAAAGCTAAAGTCCGGAGACAAGCAACCAACTGCGCCGCTGGCATTCGTGTCAGCGGCGTTTCTTTTTTCCGGGCTTGCTGTTGATATTGGGCGAACAGTTAAATCTTTGTGAAACTGCCTCTTTCTGCTACGATAAGGCTTGCAGTTTTCGGCCGTCTGGAGTAATATAAAGACTCACTTAAGGACAGTATTTCTCGCCCCACTAGGGAAGAGCCGACTCGGTAACACGGACCGAGATACAGTTCTCCAATATCTTATGAATGTCAGTAATCAATCGCCCTCTACTCTCTGAGACCCCTGTAAATCCTAGATCCGCCACCGATGATCCGAACGAGTGGCACGTATTTCCGCCTGCTTTAGCAATCGCGATAGCCAAGGTGCCGTCTCTGACCGCACAAAAAGAACAACCCGATATCGCTGGAGCGATACTTCTCTTCGGGCTCTGGACGTGGCTCCAGAACAATTACGATCATCTAAAAATCGATGGCCGTCGCCATTGTGCCCGCAGCCTGAGCGAGCTGGCTAAGGATCACTCATACTTCACCAAGCCGGGGATCGAAAAGATTCTCAAGCGAATGGAGGCAAAAGGCTTCCTCTACATCCGTCGGGATCGTAAGAAGCTGCACTTCTGGATTTCCGAAGCCGCCACGGATCTGTGCAAAAAGCGCAAGGGGCGTGTCTGGTTCAGGATTCAGGATGCAGTTCTCTACGGTGAGAAGGAGGCTGTGATCTTGGCGAATTTGAAATGGCAGCAAGGTAACGACCTGACTTGTGTGAAGGACGACAAAGGAACAGCCTACTACCCTATAGGTCCGGTGAAGTTGAGTCAGCATCTTCCTATGTCCCGTTGGACGATTGGACGTAAGTTGACAAAGTTGACCAATGAACAGCCTGTTGCCCTAATCGCACATCCGACTGAGGAAAATCATTACACTCGAGTGGTTGCAACTGACACATCTGCATCCCATACATCTGCTCGTGCAAAAGTAGAGCCCACCGTAGCAGAAGTAGAGGATGATGTTGCAGAAGGAGACGATTTCCAGAAGGGAGATTGCAAAGAAGATGTTAATGAAGATGAAAAATGGTTTCAAGCAGAGCGCCTTGACTCGGCTTCGCCGTCGCAAGCCCCTCTACTGAATGCAAACATTCCCAGAGCAATTGATAATCTAATAAGATTGTCATTGAGTAAGGCAAAGGCTGGTAAGCTAATAGACTTGCCATCAGACAAGCTAACAAACTCATCCGTTGATCAGCTAGCAAGCTTACCGTCGAACAAGCTAACAGGCTCATCAACTGACCGCATAGCAAGCTCATCATCTAACAAGCTAACAAACTTACAGCCTAACAAGCGAACGAGTTCATCAAACAACAAGCCAACAGCCTTACCGTCTGACAAGCAAGCAAGCTCATCAGTTGATCAGCTAACAAGCACATCAACTGACAAGCTGACAAGCTCATCATCTGACCGCCAAACAAACCTATCATCTGACAAGCTAGCACGCCAATCGACGGACAAGACAACAAGCTCATCAGTTGAAATCGACAAGTTAAACGCAGAAGAGACAAGTCAAACGATCACCATTGTCTCGGACGATGACGAGATAGAGGTGACACTTCCAAATGATGAATCTGAACGAGAAATGCTTCTGAACAACATCCTCGAAGGCGAAATGGCATTGGATGTTCAGCTTTGGCAAGACAACATCGATATCCAAACAGAACGAATGGTTGAAGCATTTCAACTTCGCGGATGGAAATGCACAACTGATGATGCAAAGCGATTTCGACAGCTCTTCTTCGACAACCATCATCTTACGGCTGAACAACTCAATTCAGTAGTGGCAGCTTGTTGGGATCTCCAACACGGTCGCCGTGGAGGCATCACGCTTACTGATACTTATATCAAAGTGAACGACAGTGCCTGTCTCACTTTTCCAAAACGCGTTCAATCGGCACACTTTTTCCTCAACCGCTTAGGCGAGATCATCGCTCAGCTTAGTGGCGGCTGGGAATTAGCTGATGTGCATTTTCAGCTCATCGACTTCAGCTACCTCGGTGAAGAACGAGTCAACAAACTGGTTCGGCTAACCCATGACTGGGACAGTTTCCGACCATCAACAAGACCTCTGGGTCAACCAATCCTAAATCTATGAAAGTTCAACTCAACGAACAGTCTCCATCAGCATTCCATGTCCCTGCGGGCATCTATCCAGGTCAGTTCCAATGGGGCAGCCCTGCCAAAAAAGCGTTCTGCAGATTTTGCCCTCTTGCTAAACAGGTTTCACTCTATTTCTCAGTTCCCGTCAAGGGCTGGGAACAGGACGGGATCGTCGCCACCACCAAGTGCGTCGCAAATCCAAATTGCGCGAATCATCTCGGGCATTTTCTCACCACCTGGCTCGAGGATCGTTTTGAAGATTATGCCGAGCCCGATGGCAGTTGTGACCTCGATCTCCTCTATCCGAAACGCGCAGATCTAATCGTCGAGCATCGTCCTGACCCTCGGTATCCCACGCCCTACTCGAAACTGGTGGTTGCGTTGCCCCCCGGAAGGCTAAGCGAATGAGCTACCATCTATTCGATGAAGGTGTCCCTGCCTCCGAAATACAGAAGCAGAAGCGGCAGCAAGTCATTCCACAAACCCCGCACATAGACATTCTCTCACGATTCAAGGAATCCGAGCGCAGGTTGAAAATCCTCCGCACCATTGGCACGCACATTGACCACGAACCTACCGAGGAGGAAATGAAAGCATGGCTACAAGCAACTCAACGGAAATGACGACTCTCACCAAAGCCAAGATACGGGTTCCCAAGATCACCGTTCAAGATTTGGAGCGCGATACGATCAATGACCCGAATATCTGGTTCGCCAAGATGTTTCCTGAGTCAAAAGATCGCTTCGGGCCTGCATTCCTTCAGCTCACCGGAGACGACATGATCGGCCTCCCTCGCTTCGTTCCGCTGGAGATCAATGTCGACTTCTTTGCTCATGCTCTGGGCGGTGACAGACACCTCGGGCACCGGGTTGTCTACTATCAGCCAGAGGAAACCTTTTACTTTTACGATCCCCGGCTGGGCTGCTTCTGTCCCACGACCGAAGCCAAGCTCGCGGCGTTGCTGTCTTCGTATCTGATCCAGTGTGCTCAAGAATCTGGAGGCTTGGTCGAGGTCGCGCCCCTCTTCACCAAGTTCCGTGACATTGAGGTTTTGAATGCCGTGATTCGCCGCGCTCGCGCATTGCTGGAGGCAGACAGTTCGTTCTTTTCTGGCGAACAAGGAAATCGCCGCATGATCGACGGCAAGATCATCGAATCCACAGCCAAAGCATCCTACGAGTTGTTCGTGGAGAAGGAGCTGGTCAAGATCGATTCCAGTGCCATCACGGTCACCGATGCATTTCATCACTACTTCACCTTCTGCAGGCTCAATGCGCTCGCGCCCCTTTCGCGACAAGAATTTGCATCCCTCGTCGCTGAGGTGGTCCGGGTGGCTTTTGGATGTGGAGTGCGAAGAGATGTTCGAGGCCGCAATGGGAAGCAAACGGCAGGCTGGGTAGGACTTGGATTGCGTGTTCCTGAGACTTCTGTCCTAGGACTCAGTTGAACTAGTCCTAGAAGCCTCCGCAAGGCCGCTTAGCCCGATTCGGGTGTCCTTGGTCTTGGATAACTCATCGAAGTCACCACGGTCAATTGTGAGCAAAGGCGGGGCATAGGAGCAACGCTACTCTAAGACTTGGCAACGTTTCCTTAAAAATGTCGTCCCGGCCGATGCGATCAGGGGTGTGAAAATATTTACACAGTCAGTCAATCGGGCTTCTCACGCCGATGCCGGGACGATTCAAAACATGCGTGTAGATCATTGTCGTGCTCACGTCTTTGTGCCCGAGCAACTCTTGGACAGTGCGAATGTCATACCCGGCTTCGAGAAGATGAGTGGCGAAGGAGTGCCGAAACGAATGACAAGTGGCAGGTTTGTCGATGCCAGCAGCACGCACCGCCTTCTGCACCGCGAGTTGTAGCGACTTCTCGTTGACGTGATGACGCTGGTTCCGTTGTGAGTGTGGGTCCAGAGAACGTCTCGCGGCTGGGAAGACATACTGCCAGATCCACTCTCGATGGGCGTTGGGGTATTTCTTCTCCAAAGCATTCGGCAGATGCACCGTGCCGAATCCATCCGCCAAATCTTCCTCGTGTAAAATCTTCACCTTCTTCAAGTGTCGTTGCAGTTGTTCCTCCAGCGACTCTGGCAGCATCGTCACCCGATCCTTTCCCCCTTTCCCGTCGCGGACCCCGATCTGATGATACCCAAAATCCAAGTCCGTAACCCTCAAACGCAGGCACTCCATGAGTCGTAGTCCACTGCCGTAAAGTAGGTTGGTCATCATCCTGTAGCTGCCCGAGAGATGGCCGATCACTGCCTGAGCCTCGACTTTCGTCAACACCACCGGAAGCTTCACGGGTCGCTTGGCTCGCTCCACGTTGTCGAGGAAGCCGAGCTTGCGTTGCAGGAATTGCTGATAGAGAAACAGCAGCGCGCTCAGGGCCTGATTCTGAGTGCTGGCCGCGACATTGCGGTCAGCCGCCAGGTAGGTGAGAAACGCGCTCACTTCTGCTTCGCCCATCTCCGTGGGGTGGCGCTTGCCGTGAAAAAGAATGAACTGCCGAATCCAGTCCAGGTAGGTCTTCTCGGTGCGGATGCTGTAGTGCCTCAGCCGCATCGATCGGCGGACTTCCTCGAAAAGTTTCGGCTTGTGAAGTGCATCCGATGCTGAAATTGTCATTTTGTGAAGAACAGAACGTCACTGCGTATTTCTCTCGCTCAACCCAGAGAAGCAAGTAGAAATAGACGAAACGGTTGCGCATTTAATTGCGAAATTATTTCGTCCACTTCACGTTAGACCTATTTTCACATTCACCATCAACTGAGGTTTTCATATTATGACGTTCACCAAAGACGAACTGGACGGTAAGACCGTGGAATACGAGTCGGAGAGACTGGCAACTGGAGTTGGGATTCTTTCCGTGCGTCAGAACGACGCCGGACTTCTTGCATTTCAAATTCGGATAACTTATGCGGGAGAGGCACAGCCTCCACAGCCATTGCCAGAACTCCTATCGTTTGAGAGTCTTCAGCGGCATCCAAAGCCTGATAGAGCGCAATTCCTTCTGGCCAGAGATGCAGGCGCACTTCTGATCCGCATGTAGGATCGAGATACGCCAGGAATCCCTCGCTATCTATGTGCGTAGCCACAATCCATTCCTCTGTTTCAGCGCGGGAGATTAAGGACACAATAACGACGCGCGTGGTTAAACCCAATAGGTCTAACAATGCGCTGCAGCGAACGGGTTCGGCGCTAGGTTGCGCCTCACCAGTCCGCGCGTTTTCAGCGCCGCTCCCGTCGCTGAGCTTCGTGTCGTTAGGCGCTTCTAGCCGCACCGTGAAAACCGCGCTTTTATTTCTCTGCATTGCGACGTTTGCCCTCGCAGCCGATGACGAAGGTTTGTCTCTCATGCGCGTGCCTTTCGAGCGTGGCTCTCAGACTCCGCCTTCCGTTTCGGTGTTCCTCGACCTTGGCTATGGTGGTATCGGCCGCAAGCAGCCTCACGCGGTCATTGCCTGCATCTGGCCCGACGGTCGGGCAGTTTGGTCTCGCGACCGTAGCCGTGGCGGCCCGCCGTATTTCACCGCACACATCGAGCCCAAGCGTCTTACCGAGTTGGTCGCCGCCTTGGACGCCAAAGGCATCTTCGCCCGCAAGGTCTGGTATAGCGTGGGCGTGGATTCCGAGCACCACGACATCAACATTCTGGACGGCCAGCGTCGCGTTGCATTCAGCGCCACCGGCTACTACAACAAGAACAGCAATAAGCCGCCCGAACAGATCACTACGGTTCCCGACGCATACGCGTTTTTCCGGCAGCAGCTTGAGCGTCTTTTGCCACGTCAGGGTGAGCAGCTACGCGCATTCGACTACGAACTACGAAAACTCCCATGAACGAAGCGCCTAACCATGCGCTGCAGCGAACGGCTCCGCGTGTCACGGTAGCTGCTATTTCTAGCTCGAACCCGTCTCGTCCGAGCCACCTTTTTCTCTAGCTCGTATGCCTTCACTTCGCTCCACCTCGCAGCTACCGCGCCACGCTCCGCCGTCGCTGAGCTTGGGGTCGTTAGGCGTTACAGCGCACCTTCCTTTGAAAGACACCTTTCGGAAGACTTACCCATTGCCACGCCAACTCCAATTCGATAACCCAATAGCCATGCACT
>JBBQZX010000004.1:0-234063 GCA_038207335.1 Chthoniobacterales bacterium
ATTTCGGGAGGTCAGCACGTCCAGCATCGCCACCCGATAGGCGTCGGCCGTCTTTTCGCCCGCCTCACGTTCGGCGCGGTAGGATTTCAGATAATCCGCCAGCTCCTCCTGCTTCACCGGCCGCCGCCAGGCGCGTTCGGCAAAGCGTTGCAGATGCTCCGCGACCACCTCGGGAGTCCCGTCATCGGGCGGCAGCACGTCTTTGCGCCGAGATTTTTCCGCGTCCGTCTCCAGCGGCCCCTCCCATTCGATCCAATCGAGGAGCACCGTCGAGAAGAGGCCGTTCCCTTTGTCATCGAACATCTGCGGGGCGTTCGGGTTCAGGAGCCGGGTCTCGCTGCTATGCGTGAAAAGATACCCGCCCCTGCTGGTCAGCGCATTGCGGAAGGCCGCGCCGCTCCTTCGGTCCACGACATCGGTGGCCACCACGCAGAAGGACAGCGACGCCGGCATCTCGAGAAACACTTCGAACTCATAAACCTGCGGCTTGTCCTCCGGTGCCGTGATGTCAAACTCGATGAGGCCCGCGACGGTCTCCTCACCAGTCACCTTGCCGATGCTCAGGTGGGCCGGCTGGCCGCCGAGCGGACGGATTCCGCTGGCCTGGAGGCGCATGCGATAGAGTCCGCTGTGTTGCGGACCGGTTTTCCCGAACCAGTCGGGCGAGAGCGCGTTCTGGACGTTACCGGGGAAGATGAGGTAACGCAGCGGCCGCTTGATGCCGAACCGGTCCAGCGCCTCCTGCTGCGTCTTCCCGCCATTGTAGCGCAACTCGGCAGCGGTCTTGCGAACTTTGCGGGCCTCGCCGGACGTGGCGGGAAAGGCGCGGTCGAGCACGAGTTCCGCAGCGCGGTAGTAGCGATCGACGTGCGACGGCGAGAGAGACAACTCCGATCCGATGCGCTCAAAACCATGCCACAGCGTGTCTTCGTTCAGCTCCCCCGGCTTGGTCGGATCGTAGCGCACACCGAGCAGGTCATAGACCGTGTTCTGATACTCCTTCCGGCTCAGGCGGTAGAGCGCCACTGCTGGCCGCGCCGCCATCCGCGCCGCCCGGCCGTCCTTGATCAGCGAGTCGATATTCGTGACGAACGCCGCGATTTCATCCTGCGTCGGTTTCTTCTCCTTCTTCGGAGGCATCTCGCCGGAATTGACCTGCTCGATCATATCCGCCCACCAATGGGCGTCCGCGCCCAACTTGAAATCGCGCGAGAGTTGGTCGATCCGCAAGTCCCCCTTCTCCTTCTTGGGGCCATGACAGCCGACGCAATGCGTCTCCAGGAAGGCGTCAAACGGCTCAGCTGCGCGGACGGCACCGGCAAGGCCAAGGCTGGCGACGAGGATGGCTGAAAGGCTGAAAACGAAACGGGTCATAGAAGTGGAGACTGAAACATAGCCGACGCTGCCCTTGTGCGTAACCCACGAGCTCTCGGGGGTACGGCGGGCGGCAAGAGGGGTGGTGAATTTCATTTTCGGTTTCACCCGATGATCTCCTTCACCACCTCGCCAGCCTCCTGAAGTTAGGCGCCTCGTCTGTCGGTCTTCATTGATCTTCAATTCACAGGAAGCTTGAGGAATCGCCTAATCCAGCGCAGCCCCAACCAAGACCGTAGGAAAGGAGTAGGATGGGGCCATGAAAGCGAATGCCGGACTTTTAGCGCGCTATCAACGGGAGTTCGAGGGAGTTTCGGGTGTTTTGAGCGCCTGGTCATCACGGGGACGCTGACGTAGTTCGCCCATGGAAGCGGATGCCCTCGGCGTTGGAGCAGCTTGCGCTCGAAGGCGGTGACACGGCCAATTTCATGGTTGCCCGAATGTTCCTAAAGCCTGGCCGAGGTTAAGAGCAGCGGTCCCGAAACTCACGCCCCACAAACAGCTGCAGAATATCAACGAAGAGGCACGACGGACAGCGGACGAGTCCCTGGAGCGCGCCTTCCGACTATCGAAACGCGGCGACATCTACATCAACAACGCCTCGAACGTTTCGCCCCCGGCACCATCGCCGAGATATACGTGCTGATTACGTAGGTTTCGCCTCACCTGTCCGTTCCCAAAGTGCTCCGCAAACTTTGGGAACGAGAGTGGAAATATCCTGAAGCGCCGGCTCCATCCCGGCCCGTGCGAGCGGCGGCTGGAAACCCTTTATTAGCATGCAGATTCGATTCGCGGTGTGATGGTGAGCGCCTCCAAAGGTTGAGCTCCGATAGAGCCGGCGAGGAAGTGGAGATAGTCGGGCGCGCGCACCGCATTGAGAGTGTTCTGTGCGCTCGTGAGTCGCTCGGCGACGCCGAGGCGCGCGGCTTCCTCCGCGTAGTTCGCCTTGGCGAGAAAGGCTTGGAGCGCCCGAACATGGCGCTCCCACTGACGGCGATCGGCTGTCTGCTTCGCCGCGAGGCGTGCCGCATACCAGTCGCTCGCGAGCATCGCTTCCCGGGTGAAGAGCGCGCGAATCTCGGGATGTTCGAGCCCTCGATCTTCAAAGTGTCCGTCGCGCATGATGTGCAACAGCGCGCGCAAGGGCGGGCACGCCGCGGCGATGCTGCCGTCCTCGAAGTAGAGCTGCGCCACGCGCTGCTGCGTCTCCACGATGTTGTCCATCCCGTCGGCAAGGATCTCCATGCTCTGCAATTCCGGCTGCAGCATTTCGTCGTTGAAGACGGTGTCGGGATGATTGAAAATGCGCGCGAGGAACCGCGTCGCGAAGCGCCTCGTGATGCGATAACCGAGCCGGCTCGAGAGAATCTTCCGGCCCTGGTGCTCGAGATCCTGGCACTTCTCGAGGCAGCCTTCCGCGATCAGGAATTGCGGATCGCGCTCGGCCACGGCCATGCGGCACCAGACTTCCGGCACGAGCAGGCTCACATCGTGATCGACGCGGAAATGTGGCCCGACGTAGCCCGCGGCGGTGACGAAGGTCGCGTTCCCCGTGAGCAGTGCCGAAACCAGCGCCGCATTCAGGTCGATGATCGGCGGCAGGGCGTTGAACGGGCCCTTGGTCAGCGCGCCCTCCGAGCCGGCACCCGTGGTCGAAGGCGACTTGCCGGTCATGCTGCATATGAACTCCATGAAGAGCTCCGGCAGCTCGAAGTAGTGGATGGGATTGAAAACGGCGAGCGGACGGACGCCCGGTTCAGGCGGATTATTGCGCCGCCCCGGCAGCACCGCATTCACCGGCGTGTGCACCGCCTGGCCGAGCGGGATGCGCCGCCGCAACCGGATCGCCATCTCGGTGAGATATGCATCGCGCGCATTCAGCAAATCGGGGCGCACCTGCAAGTAGCGCGGGTTCTTCGACGGCTTTCCATCCACCAGCCGCGGATGCGCGGACGACGCGAAGTAAGTCCCTTCCCCGCCTTGCGCCGCCTCACGGATGAAGGTCTGCATCGGCTCGGTGAACCGGTCGAAGCCGATCGAGTCTTCGATCAACTCGGCGGCGTCGGCCGGCGTGAGCGGCTCGTAGTTCGAGAGGAAATTTCCCGGCTTCGTGAAGTCCGCCTCGGTCTGCTTGTCGTAGCCACGATGGATCGCGTCATCGGGCCGCTGGAAAAGCCGGTACTCGCAGTTCTTCACAAACTTCATCGACGGCTGCTGATAGTCGGGATTCAAGTGTTGGAGTGCCTCGGTGGGCACCACCACACTCGCGGTGATGTCGTCCTCCATCGCGAATTTCACCGCGGGCTGAAAGTCCTTCCGCAAGCCAAAGGTCCGCCACGCGCCGTCGTGATCGAATCCGACGCGCAGGTAGTTCGTGACGAGCTTGCGATTATCGCACTTCAGCTCATGCGCCGGCATGCCGTTGATGATGTCCACGCTGAAATGTGCGCGCCACTTTTCGCCCCACTCCGTTTTGTAGAAACGCTTCACCACGAAGACGAGTTCCTTGATGTATTGCGGAATGGAGTCGAGCCACACGGCGTATTCGTCGGTGTATTCGCCGGGCGTCGGCGTGAACATCTGAATGACCGAACCGAGTGATCGCTCGGGGCTGAGGATGGGGCGGCTAGTCTGCTTTTTCCGGCCCGCGCGGAAGCGGCCGCCGTAGTTGCGGTCGATCATTTGCTCGACGAGGTCGAAGTCATTTTTGAAGTCCGCCACGTAGACCGGCCCCTGGATGATCGCGTCGGTGATCGGCTTGGAAATCTCCGACTTCCCGCCGCCCGAGACGGTGCATGGTTTGTGGCAGAGCGTGGGCTCGGCGATCGTCCCGATGAGCCGCCACGCGCGCCCGCCGGGTGGCTTTTCCATGTGGACCTTGTAGCCGGAGGGCCGCACATAAATCCGCGCGGGCAGCAGCTTGATTTTTGATTCCCCGCCGTCGAGCGCCCAGCTCACCGTCTGCTTGTGGAGGTCAAAGTAAGCGTTTTCCGGGACATAACTGATTTCCGGGAAACGCCGATCGACCGCGTAGCCTTCCGGGAGCAGGTCCATCAGTTCCGCATAGAGCGACACCATCTCGCGGAAGTTGTGTTCGAGCCGCCGGACGTGCAGATCGCCGTGAAATTCCTCGCCGAGATCGTAGCTCGGAAAGACGAGCGCTCCGCCAGCGTGCTCCTCTTCACAGAGTCCGAGCAGGTTCGCGGAGTAGCTGATCTGCGTCTTCACCTCCTTCTTGCAATAGCCGAAGTAGTTATCCGCGATAATCGTGACGATCACGCCGCTCTCGTCACGGCAGGTCAGCTTGAAAGCCTGGCCGTTGTTGTAGCACTCGCCCTCGTCCTTCCAGCACATCCCGTCGCGCCGCTGCCGCTCGGTTGCCATCTCCCACGAGGGTAGGCCGAGTTCTTTCATTTTCACCCGGATGAGATGCGGCGCGAGAATGACGCAGCCGGTGTGGCCGGTCCAATGCTCGGGGTCGAGCCCGGCGTCGTTCTCGGGGAGGAACGGATCGCCCGCGTTGCCAAAGACGCTTTCGACGAAGTCGAGATTGCTCACCAGACTGCCCGGCACGAAGAAGCGAATCTCCATCGACTTCTCCGCAGTGTAACCTAGCACGCGCGGGCACACCGCCGGTCGCAGGAGCAGTGAGACGAAACATTCCGCCTGCGCCTCCTGCGCCGAGGTAAATGGCAGCCGCAGCAGCTCCCGTGGCGGCGCGAGCGCGAGCTGGAGCAATCGCCCGAAGACGGGCTTCGGCACGCGCACCTTGTCGTCGGGGATCGCCAGACCGCCTTCCGCGACGTGGAAGATTCCCTGCGTCGTCCGCCGGTCGCTTTTCGGATTGTGCAGCACGCCCTGCTTGACGCGGTAGGAGTGGACGATGTCCGAAGTAAAATCATCGCGCGTCGGCGGCAGCGACAGCGCCCGCGCCAGTCCATAGCGATCGAGCACAAAAGTCCGCGCGGGGAGTTTCGCCACCGGCACGTCCTGCAGATAGTCGAAGAGAAAAGTCTGAATGCGGTTGTCCGCCGGCGAGAGATGATTGGCGAGCAGCCGATGCGTTTCGCGCTGATACGCCAGCAGCGACGACGTCAGTTCGCGGAACTCAGGATCGTTGCCCACCTCGAGGGTCGAACAGCCGAGCGAGGCCAGTTTCAGGTTGATGTACTGAATCAGCTTCGTGCCGGGAACATGCGGGGGCGGATTCTGGATCCCGGCATTACGGACTGGAGCCTGGGCTTCGGGCACCGGGAGAGGTTTTTCCTGATTCATGGGCGGAGGATTCCAGATCGCGTGAACTCAGGCGAGCGCGGCCTTCGGACACAAGGAGGATGCTTCCCATTTCGTGCAGGCACCGGCGCACGCAGTCGCGGGTGGCACCGAAGTTAAGGTCGAGGTGCTTGCGCCGATCAGAGCGCGGCTACATCAACAACAACAACCGCCTCGAAGGTTTCGCCCCCGGCACCATCGCCGAGATCATCCGGCACCTGATCGACCAAGGCCGCAAATATGTGCTGATCACTTAGAATGCGTCCGGCACGAAACTCGGCGTTGTAGGTTTCCTTGCGGGAGCGGATTGCTCTTCCGCTTCCTTCGTCACTTTATAGCGAATCTTCACGCCGTTCTTCTCGGCGGGGCCAAGGATTTGCAGCAGGCCCTGGCTGCCTTCACGAGTTTGGAAAATGAATGTCGCGGGTGCCTTGCCGTCGGTGAGTTCGTCGTTCACCTGCCCGATGAAGCTCCAGTCCGCGAGGCGTGCTTTGATTTGCTCCGCGATCTGCGCGGGCGTGGCTTTCTCCCATGCATCCGCAGCGGCGGGGATGCTGAGCAGGTCGAAGGTGCGCAGGCCGAGTTGCGTGACTTGGCCATCGGCGAGAACCACGCGACCCACGGCATCCATGCGGTGCTCTTTCATCCACGCGATCAAGGTGGCGTCCGTCTGGTGCGGGTCGGCGACGCCGAACTGCGAAGTCCGATCGTCGTTGTAGTTGTTCCGCTGCCGCTCCGCATCAATGCCGACGTAACTGGCCTCTTGCTTGTTCAGCCGCGGATCATACATGACGATCTCGTGCGGCGCGCCGGGCGGGATGGCGGCTTCGCGATAATCAAACCAGCCGGCCTGACCTTTGGCATCCACGACGCGGAGGGAATCGTCCGTCACCCAAATGATCGTCGCCGTGTCAGTGTGGTCGGGCCAATGCGTACTGAAGGTGGAGCCACTCACGTCCCAGAGGAAGCGCTCCGATTTTTCCGGCACGCCGCTCGGCCCTTCATAGACGCGCACACCTTTGCCATCCGTGAAGAGCGTGAGCGTGGAGGCGCAGGGGAAATGCCAGACGCCGGTGAGTTCTGCGGCCTGCACATCTAACTTCACGCCGGCATTGAGCAGGAAGCCCTCCATCAGGCTGACGGCTTCCTCAGGCGAACGATAGGCATCGTGGCGATCAATGAGCCACTTACCATCGCGCTTGAGCAGGATGGCGGAAAAGATGCTCTTTTTCCCTTGGTAATCGAAGGGCGCGGAGAGCACGAGGGTCTGCTCGTCGTTGCCCAACTGATGCAGCGGATGGATGAGATCTTCCTGCACCATCTTCAGCATGTCACCGCCCCAGCTCGCGTTGTTGCTGCGCGTCGTCAGATCCCACACCTTCTGAATGTCGATTTTCTTTTCGCTCTCGGCCTTGAGCCGGCTCAGAAATTCGGCCACGACCTTGCGCGGGGAATCGGGGGTGACGGCAGAGGCTGGCGGCGGCGTTTCCTCGGAAAATTTCGCGATTGGCTCAGTGATCGAACTGTATTGAAGGACGACTTTTCCGACCCGCTCTTTGGGCACCTTGAAGAGACTTGCCAAGGCACTCCCATCAACAGTGCCATTTGCATCGGTCACATACGCTCCATGGGTGTCGCGCCGCCGCTCTTTTCCTTCGTCGTCGAAGACCAGAATGCGCCAATGACTGCGATGATACAGGTCCTGACGGAGTTCAGCCGGCAGGCGCACTTCGACTCGCGTCCCGGGTTGGTCTTCCGCTTCACCGAGGTGTCGCTGCCACAGGTCGGATCGAAGTCTGACATCGGGACGCAGCTTGCCCAGCGGCAGGCGCAGTTGTGCAGGTTCAAATTTCGGTGCCTCCAACACCGCCACGTCGTGCCACCACATGCCGGTGAGTGATTTGTCTGACGAGGAATCAACCGATGGGCCGTCTTCCTCCGCCGGTGTGGCCCGCCAGTAGACGCTGATCACTTTGCCGATGACGCGCGAACGCGGAACGGTGTCGTCAGGCTGGCCGTTGCGATTGACCGTTAGATCTGCATCGGTGCCTCTCACCACACGACCGACATAAGTGTCGCTGGCATGCTGATAGGCGATCATGTCGCCAGGTAAAAAAGTGCCGGCGGGTTTCCAGACGAGGATGCGGCTGCCGGCGGGCATTTCCGGCGCGGCGCAGTTGCCGCTGATGACGAAGGGACCGAGAAGAAACATGCGAACTGGAATGGCGATGACCAGCACCACGAATGCGATGGCCCATGCCTTGCGCCAGCGCCGGGAGCGCGGTTCGGCTTCCGGTTTCCAACTCCTCGCCGCGGGCTTGGCCACGCCTGCAGGCTGGTTCGCGTCTGGTTGTGAGGTCTCCACATTCACTGCGCGCCAAACGCGGCGAATGATGAGTGAGTCCACAATCAGCACGATGAGAATGCCGACGCCGATGGAAATCTCGGGATGGTTCGCGAGCAGATTGGCGATTCGCGTGATGAGCGGTGGATCAATGTCCGGTCTGTTTTGGACGGAGGGATTCGCGTAAAATGTCACGAACAGCCGAGACAGGTAGATCGCCAGCGAAACGACCAGCCCATCCAGTGCGAGCAGCGGGAATAGCAGCCCGTCGAACACCGCGAGACCAAACCCGTAAAGTTTTCCCGCCGAGCGGCGGATTTGCGTGACGGAAATCCAGCCGAGAATCGTCGTGCCGAACGGCGCTGCCACACCGAGCGGAAGCAGCGTGAATGCGAGGAGCTTCTGCCACCACATCGGCCCGTGATATTCGCCTGACTCAACCCGAACACTCGTGAACCATAAGACGAGTGTGATGAAGAAAAGCGGCGCCCACGCAGCGGCCCAAATCGCCACGCGCGAAAATCGCGGCGCCGTCATCGGCATCGGGAATGCGCTGACCGCCTCTACGCCCGGGCTGCTTCGCGAAGCCTCGGCCTTCGGCACTCCGCGCGTGACCGCCTCCACCTGCGTGCGCATCTCGGCGACGGTTTGGTAACGGAGCTCTGGGGTCTTCTCCAGCGCGCGAAGCACGATCTCATCGATGCGCACATCCATCTGCACACGCTTCGAGGGCGCTTCGAGTTTGGCCGTAGGACGCTCGCCGGTGAGCATCTCGTACAGGACGACGCCGAGCGAGTAGATGTCCGCGCGATGGTCGGTGGTGGCGCTCGCATCGCGCTGCTCGGGCGCGGCATAGTCGGGCGTGCCGAGGGCAAGGGTGGCGGCGCTCGTTGGCGCGCCGGTCGCATCGTCAGCCATCTCTGTGGATGATGCCGCGATGATCTTCGCGATGCCGAAGTCGGCGATCTTCACCGTGCCGGCTTTGTCGATGAGAAGGTTCTCCGGCTTGATGTCGCGATGCACGATGCCGTGATCGTGCGCGCACTGCAGCGCCTCGCAGATCGGCGGCACGATGCTCAACGCTTCCTTTGGCGTAAGGCGCTTTGCTTTGAGAAGCTGCCGCAGGTTCACGCCATCAATGAACTCCATGAGCAGGAAGTAGAAGCCGCCCGCCTGCCCGAAGTCATGGATGGTGACGATGTGCGGATGGTTGAGTTTGGCGAGCGCCTGCGCCTCGCGCTGAAACCGCTCGGAGAAACCCGGCTGGCCGGCGAGCTCGGTGGGCAGAATTTTCAACGCCACGAAGCGGTCGAGCTGAGGCTGACGCGCCTTGAACACAGCTCCCATCCCGCCGCTGCCGATAAGTCCCGTGACTTCCAGATGCGGGAACGCCGCGCGCACGGACTCCAGACTCGGCGGCAGATGCGGCACAGGACCGCCATCCGCGGTGGGAGCCATTGCCTTGGCAAAGACACAGCGCGGGCACAGGCCATCGGCGGAGCCTTCCGGGATGGGTGCGCCGCATTGGGGGCAGGATGGCGATGCGTTCGTGGTCATACATCTTCCTTGGAGACGCTGGGCAAGAGGTTACATCAAATCACCCGTGGACGGAACAAAGGTAGCGCAGCTCGTCCTCGACATCGGCTTCATCCGTGAGCGTTTGAGCGATCTCCTGCCGCAGCAGGTCGCGGAACCTTTTGCGCAGACGATGCACGGCCACCTTCACCGCACCCTCATTCATGCCCATCGCTCGCGCCGTCTCCGCCTGTGAAGCCGCGGCGTCGCCCATCAGCCAGGGGCGCAACGCCTCGAACTGCGCGGCCCTGTCGCCCTGATGCTCCGCCGCCAGCGCGGCCACCGCGCGATTCATCACCGTCACCGCCCACTCCCGATCAAACACCTCGGGCGCTGGCGTGGCCGCAGGATCAGCCATCATGAATGCAGGCGAACAGTCCGCACTTTCATCGATCGTCTCATGCTCCACGCCTCCGCCGCGTTTTTTCCGCCGGGCGCGATCACGCAAATCGCCCACGAAGTATTTCACCGCGCCGAGCAGATAGCTGCGGAACCTTCCACGATCGGGGTCCGGCCCTGGAAAACCACGTTGCAACAAATGCGTAAAGAACGAGTGCGCATGGTCGCGCGCCGTGTCCGCATCAAAACCCATGCGCCGCAAGAAGACGAACACGGGCTGATAGTAGGCTTCACACAAATCACTCAGCGCCGCCTTGCCCTCTGGCGACGACGCATTCGCACGCAGCACCAAAGTCCAGCGCGTGGACTGAAAACCGCCGGGAGTTTGCGTGGATGGCATGAGGGGAACGCTAACTCCTTGGAGATACGACTCTCAAGGTTACACACCGAGCTTCTACCCTGCATTCATGGGCGACCAGATGAAGTTCATCACCATCTGCGACTACACCGGCATCATCGAGTGCGAGTTGAACTCGAAGCCACGGAAATCACCTCACATTTTTCTGCAAACGGCGAAGAGGGACTCGCATTCCCGGCTGAACTGCGCGGCATGTCCCTTGCCGCAGCAAACATCCTCTCCTCGTATGGAAAAATGTTCTGCAAGCTGCAGAGTTTTACAAAGCCCATTTGGATGAAGCAAAACTTAGGCAGGACAGTGCCCTCATATCCAAGTTGGTTGAACAATGGGCGGAGGAAAAGAAGAGCGGGCGACCGAAACGTCTCCGAGCCGACACTCAGCTCCACATATCTGAAATACAACGGCTCTACTCTGGTGTAATCGTCAAAATTCGCGACTCCATTAAATTTACCGCGCCGAGTTGGATCCGACGTTCACGTTTACCAGCACGTCGGAAGACGAAGGGCTGACTCGGATTGCTTCCGTGGGAGCGGCAGACGACGGGCAGCGCGTTAACCGAAGTTTTCGAAGCTCGTAATAGTGGGCGCGCCGCTCTTAAGGAATGTCACGTTGCGCTGATTGAGCGTGTCGGCGGCACCGACGCCGCCGTCGAAGACCGCAGCCGCGCCGAAGGTCGCGCGGTGTTCCGCGGCGCCGGCGATGCCGATAGTCAGGGTGGCGGGGTTGCTGGCACCGAGCTCGATCTGCACATCTTTGGTGAAGGTACTGGCGCGGTGGAGGATCGTGGCGAGCGTTTCGACGTTGATTGTGTCCTTGCCCGAGCCTGTGTTGATGGTCGTTTTCCCGCTCACCGAGAGGTCGTCGAAGGAGACGGTGTCGTCGCCGAGAATCCCAGAGAACGAGAGGGCGCCTTTTACCGTGAGGCCCTGGATGAGGCTGGTGGAACTCGTCTGCGCACTGGCGTCGAACTCCGCAAAGCCGCCGATGCTCAGCGGTGCGACGTGCCCGCCGAAGGTGATGCTGGCCGTATCGCCGGTGAGGACCACGGAAGCATTCCCCGCGATCTTGCCGCTGCCGGGCACCACGACGACCACCTCGTCCGTGCCGGCGCCGGCGGTGATCGCGAGATCGCCGCCGACGGTGAGCGTGCCGCGAACGTTGAGGGAAAAATAGCCCAGGCCCGTGTCGCCGGAGACGGTCAAGTCGTGGCCCACTTTCAAGGACCGCGCGGAATTCTGCGACTCCGATAGTTTGGCATCCGAATGGAACGTGAGGCTGCCGCCGATCGAAAAGGCACCCCCGCTAATCCCGCCGGTGAAAAAGGCGTCGTTCGTCACCAAGCTGACGTCTTTGCCGATGTGCGCGGTGCCACCTTGCACCAGGGTGAGCAGTTGTCTGCTGCCGCCACCACCGGCATGAATGTCGATGCCGCCGCCGACGGTCAGGGCGCCCGGGGTTTGCAGGCGCACGTCGTAAGTTCCCGTTCCTCCCTGCACGCTAAAGTCTTTCTTCACGCTGAAAGAGGTCGCCGCGCCGAAGCTGATGTGCGGCCCGGTGGAAAACGAACCCGTACTCGTGACACTGACCCCGCCGCCGATCCGCACCACATCGGACTGCACGTTGACCGTGGAGAGATCGGCCCCTCCGTGCTTCACGGTGAGATCGCCCCCGACTTGCAAAAGCCCCGCCGGATCAATCTCCACGTCGCCGCTCGTCGAGCCCACTTCGTCCACCAGCAGACTCCCTCCCACAATCACGAGATGGCTGCCTTTGCCAATCGCAACGGGATCGCTGCCGTTGGTATTGCCGGTATGCACCTCGAGCGCACCGCCCACCTTCAATGTGCCGCCGGGCGAGATGGCGAAGGTCGAAATGCCGCTCCCATCGAGCATCGTCAGCGCCCCGCCCACGGAGAGCTGGCTCGGCGTGAGATTGAAGGTGCTCACGCCCGTGGAGCCGCCATCGAGCTTGAAATTCCCTTTGATCTTCACCGGCCCGCCACTGAAGAGCGCACTGTCCGCGGCGCTGCCGCCAATGAACGTGCAGTCGCCGCCGACAGTGAGACCGAGGCCACCGGTGTCGAAAAAGTTCTGCCCGTTGCCGGCAAGGACTGACAAATTGTGGCCGATGGTGACGCCGTCGAGAATGACCTGAGAGCCGTTGGCTCCGCCGTTCACATTGACACTCCCGGCCACCTTGGCGTCGGTGAAGATGATCACGGCAAAGTCGCCGCCATTCACCGTCAGATCCTTGCCAAAGTGGATGTCGTGAAAGGTGAGGTTGTTTGCGCCGCCGGTCAGATTTGCCGTCACCACGCCCGTCACTCCTTTCAAAAAAACCGTGGCCGCGGGCGCGGCGGCTCCGACTTTGAAAAGCGTATCCGTGGGACTCGTAAAAACCCACTCGCCGTTGGGCGCCTGCTCCACGTCAATGTACGGGCCGTTGCTATCGCCGCTGATCCCGAGATCGTGACCAGTGAGCGTGAGGGTCACGACCGACGCGGGAGCGATGCGGCTTTCGAGAAGCTCGATGTGGTTGTCGTGGTGCTGCATGGCCGGAATGTAAAGCAACAGAATTCTTACGCCATGCCTTTCGCCGCCGCTGGCGGTCCGCCGCCTTTTCCGGCCTTTCCGTCAGTGCAGGGTGCGGTCTTTGCGCGGGTGGGTTCAAGCCCGAACTTGGTGTTCGCCGTCCGATTGATTGATTACTCTGCGTCCCAGTCAATACGCCTCGAACAACCCGCACTCGCACACATATGCCCTTTAGCGTGTCAGCTCGCGAAACACGGCAGATGGGGCGGAGCGTCGAGGGGAAACACGATTTTAAAGGAGAATCACAGTTCAAACCATTGTTCGCATCTACCGAGAAAATCTGAGGCTGAACGTGCGCAGCAAACGGATTGAGAAATTCTCGGACGCCTCGGACGGGTGTTTTCAAGTAGCGGTGAGAAAAACCGTGAGGGATGCACTCCAAAGACGAAAGTCATGTCGGTGAAGTGGAGTGTTCGAAGCGAAATAATTTTCATCAGCTTATCGATGTCGCCAATTGGCTGTATTTTACAACACCAGCCAAAACGTTCGCAAACCCCGCATTCATCAACATTCCAGGCGTTTTAATGAACCTCAGCGTTTCGGTATAACATCGGTTTCGTAAACAGCAGGTCATGGGTTCGAATCCCATTACTGGCCCCATCTTCCGATCCTTTGTTAGTGAAGTTTGCGGGTGACGGAAGATAGTCCGAGGCGAGCAGGACTTTTTTTTGCTTGGACCTTTACCACTCCCCAAAAACAAGCGCGCCGGGCTTCGGATCGTCGCTCTTGGTCGTCTAACCGCTTCTTCTCGGCACCTCGGACGATAAATGCTTCCCCTCACCACGCCCCGGCTTTCTGAGCGCTAACGCCGCGAGTATCTAGTCGGCCGCGGCCTGAGCCTACGCAAAATCAGCCTGCACCTGCGAGCGAAAGTAGTGTGACAGAGACGCCTGAATGGCAACTCCGCGCTGCGAATTCCGCAGCACAGCCGAAGCAGAACGGGTTTGCAGAGTTCGGTCGGAAACCTGGCGCAGGCGCAGACGGTTTCGGGTAATCGGGCGGCACTGGGAGGCGCGAGCCGATGTTTTTTTTGATCGAGCGGCTCATCCTCATGGAAGTCGTGAGTTACGACTGGAACTGCCCGAAATACATCACCCAGCGCTTTACCGTGGCGGAGGTCGAAGCACACATCGCACCGCTCAAGGCGCAAAGCGCAGAGTTGAAGAACAACTTCTCCACACCACTCGTTGAACCGAGAACGTAGGCCCTCCTTAAGTGCAATGGTTGCGGGGACCGGACTCGAACCGACAACCTCCAGCGCATGAGGCTGGCGAGCTGCCGCTGCTCCACCCCACGATTTCGTGGCTGATCTACTTCCCAGCCCGCTTGCCGGAGAGCGCGTGCCAAAAGGCACTCCGCCCGGCGCTGCATCTTCCAGCTCTGGTGTTGATGGCCGATGCGGCCGCGAGAGAGGCAGGGCTTGAAGATGAAGCGCTCAGGCCATCCCTTTTTTCCAGCCAGTGTGAAGACGAATCTCGCCGACCACACCGGCTCGATCAATTTTGTGCCGGGTCGCTTCCTTTCGCGACGCTGCTGACTGACGATCAACTCGGCTTCGTTTCGTTCATTCAGGCAAACGGGAAGGACGTTGGCTAAGGGTGCTGACCCTGTGCTACACCGTTTTTAGCGGGCCTTCGCGTGCTGCGTTCGGGATCACTCTTCGAGATGCACCGAGTCCATGATGCGGTCGATCTCCTGTTTCAATTCCGGGGCGGTATCGATGTTGGTCGTGAACGTGACTTCCAAAAGCTGGCCTTTGTAGGAAGTGGTCAGGAAGCGGGTGTAAACCGGACTGTTGCGGTAATCCTTCGATCCCTTCTTCATCGGGACGTAACGCCAGTCGGCCCACGGGCGGCTACCGATGGTCACGATGTCCTTGCGCAGCCACGTCAGCGGCGTGTCGTTCGGGAGCCAGTTGAATCCCTTGGAATACTCCGTCACCCGCTTTTTGAGATAATTCGGGAGTTGCTCCGGCGTGAGCCCGTGAGTTCCTTGCAACACCTCTCCCCACGCACCGCTCGCCCGCGAGAATTTTGCCAGCGTCTTCGGCGTTTTGGGATCATCCGGATCGCGGGAAAAGTCGGGCGGCAGGACTAGGGTGAGTTTGCCGTCCAGCAACCGGACCGTCGGGCCGGTCGCGGATTTGCCCGCAGTGTCGGTGGAGGCCACGGGCGTTTTGGCGGGCGCGCTTTCGTCCTTCGTCTCCACTAGATTCACCGCCACCAGATAGCTGAACCGCACCGTCACCGTCGCCACGCGGGCACCGAGTTTCGTCGGCCCGGAGATTTCGGAAAGCAGCGGCAGCGTTTCGCTCTTCTCGCTCATATATTTGCCGAAGGTGAACCGCGCCCCATTCCCGCCACGCGATTTCGCTTCCTGGTAGATGAACTGCTCGCGCTCGCCCTCGCTCTTTGTGGTCACAAATTCCAGCGGCGGTTCGGCGTTCAGCTTTCCGTCTATCAATCCCACCCAGTTGTTCAGGCGCTGGGCGGTTGGCGCATCCACGGGCTTGCCTGTTTCTCCCCAGTCGTTCGAGGCCAGCCAGCCCGGGCTTTTATTCCGCACAAATTCGCCATCCCCGGCCTGCACCCGTTCCGGTCCGCCCTTGGGATAACGGTCGTATTTGAAGCGCGTGACATTCCCTTTGCCGAAATCGAGCGTTGTGATCGCGACCAGATGCACCTTCGTATAAGTCTCGCGGCTATACTTGAGACTCTCCGCCGCCTTCATCGCATCCTGAGCGTGTAGGCAGGTAAGGGTGACAAACCCCGCGAAAACCGTTCCGAGCAATCGGCGCTTCATGTCGTCGAGCCTAGGGCCGGGCTGCCTCGGCCTTCAATCCGTGAGGCTCTTGCGCAAGCTGCGGCATTTAGCGCTAGCTCGCGCGGCGCAAAGCGCGTGCAAGAAGAAACTCCGCCCGGCGCATCTTCCGGCCCCGGATGTTGCTCAGTAACGCCTGGCGCTGAGTCATCCGCGCAACGTCTTCGCGAAAAATTCCACCGTCCGCGACCAAGCGAGTTTTGCCGCGGCTTCGTCGTAGCGAGGCGTAGTGTCGTTGTGAAAGCCGTGGTTCGCTCCCGCATACATGTGCTCCGTGTATTTGATGCCGGCGCTCTTCAACGCGGCTTCGTAGGCCGGCCAGCCTTCATTCACACGCTGATCGAGTTCCGCGTAGTGCAGCAGCAGCGAAGCCTTGATCTTCGGCACGTCCTCGGCCGCTGGCTGACGGCCATAAAATGGGACGGCCGCGACAATGATTTTCGGCAATCGCACCGCAAGTGTATTCGCCATTCCGCCCCCGAAACAAAAGCCCACGACGCCGACCTTCCCATCGCAACCCGGATGCTGTTGCAGCCATTGTGCGCCGGCGATGAAATCCTCGGTGATTTCCTCCGGCTTGCGTTTTGCCTGCATCGTCTTGCCTTCCTCGTCATTGCCCGGATAGCCGCCAAGCGGAGTCAGCGCATCGGGACCGAATGCCATGTAACCTTCAACCGCTAGGCGGCGCACCACGTCCTCGATGTAAGGATTCAGCCCGCGGTTCTCGTGAACGACGAGCACGGCCGGGCGCTTCTTTTCAGCGCCGACCGGGCGCGCAAGATAGCCGCGCATTTTCCCCGCGCCTTTCGGTGAAGGATATTCAGCATATTCAGTCTTGAGGCGGGCGTCATCTTTCGCGATTTGCTCAGCCAGAGCGTAGTTGGGGCTGAGCGCTCCGAGGATGGCGGCAGCCGTCACCCCGGCGACGGCGAATTTTGAAACGCGATCCAAAAAGTCGCGGCGCGTGATGCGGCTGTGGGCGTAATCGTCGTAGAGATCGAGGACTCGTTGGTCGAAATCTGCGGAGGTTTTTCGGGACATGGGTTCGGAGCGTAGAGGTTGTGGTTTGGGTTGGAAAGGTCTCGGGCAGCGTCCTACGTTTCGCCTCGCCGGCACTCATCCGATCGCAAGTTGCGGCATCTCACATTCATCATTCCAGCATGAAAACACCCGCCCTCACTTTCGCCGTTATCGCTATCATTCTCGCCTTTTGCACCAGTCTGCGTGCGCAAGGCGCAGCGCCGGCCATCACAGGCGCTGACGCAAAAGCTACACCTATGGCAAGCAAGGCGACTGGAGAAATCGCAGACGCCGCGAAGAAATTTCTCGCCAAGCTCGATGAGGCCCAACGAGCGAAGGTCGCTTATGGTTTCAAGGACGATGAGCAGCGCAAGCGCTGGTCAAATCTTCCGACTTCATTCGTCAAACGCGCGGGCTTGCGCATGGGTGATCTTACCCCGCCGCAGCGTGACGCGGCGATGGCCGTGGTGGCTGCGGCGCTGAGTGCGCAGGGCTACGAGAAAGTTCTGCAAATCATGGGGGGAGACGAAACGCTGAAGAAAAACGATCGTGGCGGACGCGGCGGGCAACCTGGTGGCGGACCGGGTGGACCGGGGCTTGGTGGCAGCGGACGAGGCGGGCCTGGCAGCGGCGGACCCGGCGGGGCGACCTTTGGCCGCGATGAGTATTACATCTCCTTCCTGGGGCTGCCTTCCGCGAGCGCGCCGTGGATGATCCAATTCGGCGGGCATCACCTCGCGATCAACATTACCCTCGTCGGCGAGCAGGGCACGCTCGCGCCCAGTCACACCGCAGCGCAGCCGGCAGTTTACGAAATCGAGGGCAAGACCGTGCGCCCCCTCGGTCGCGAGACGGAGAAGGGGTTTGCCCTGTTCAGTTCGCTCGACGAAGCGCAGCGCAAGCAGGCCGTCATCGGCGCGGAGATGCACGACCTCGTGCTCGGTCCCGGCCGCGATGGCTAGACGATCGAACCCGAAGGCGCCAAAGGATCGGACTTAACGGAGAAGCAGCGTGAAATGCTGCTGGACCTCGCGAGCGAATGGACCGGCATCGCGCACGAAGCCGTCGCGAAAGCAAAGATGGACGAGATTAAAAAGAACGTCGCCGAGACATGGTTCGCTTAGAGCGGCCCGACGGAAAAGGGCGGCGCCGCTTACTTCCGCATCTAGGGGCCGACGGTCGTCATCGAATACGCGCCGCAGCGTCTGGGCGGCGACCCGACCAATCACATCCACACCATTTACCGCGATCCAACTAACGACTACGGAGCCAAGTGGCGTAAGCGGTGACCGCGCCACTCCGCAGTCTGCTTCTGCTGGCTTGGCTGGCGCTTCCGTCCGCCGTTTTCGCCCAACGACTCGACGAATATCTGCAGGCCGCGCTGGTGGTAATCGAGCCCGACAGAGTCCGCCTTCAGATCAATCTCATGCCCGGCGTGGCTGTCGCCGACGAAGTGCTCGCCGAATCGACCGCGACGGCAACGGCGCCATCTCAACGGAGGAAGCAGCAGCCTATGCCGAGGCTTTGAACAGCGACCTGACGGTTCGCCTCGACCAGCAGAACGTCGAATTGCATCTCATCGGCTCCGACTTTCCCGCGACCGCCGAACTCCGCACCGGGGTGGGAGTCATCCAGTTGGAATTTTCCGCAAAGGCCAGGCCGCTCGCCGCCGGTGCACACAAGCTCGCGCTCGAGAGTCGGCATCTGCCGAAAGTGAGCGTGTATCTCTTCAACGCCGCAAAGCCCAAGTCCGGCTCGGTCCAGATCACTTCGCAAAAACGGAACCGAAACCAGAGCACCGGCGAGATCGAATTTGCCTTTAACGCGCTGGCGAACACTCCTCAATAACCCAAGCGCGGAGACGATTTGGGTTTACTTCCAGCCCACTTATCGGAGAGCATGTGTTAAAAGGAACTCCACCCGGCGCAGCATCTTCTTTCCCAGAATGTTGATGCCCGGCTAGATGCGGCGGTCGTAGCTCTCGACGTCAGTCACCTATTTCACCGCGCTGATAAGGATTTTGCGGAACACTCGGAACGTGTTGGCCACTGCCGCGGATGTACGCTTGGAACCGTCGCGACGACTTCCATCACGAAGCCGCGCGCCGAGTTCGCGCCGCGACGGTGGGAACGACCCATGTGCGAGGTGTGAAGTTCGCCACATCATCGGAGCATGCGGAGCCATCCGCAGTGGTGTGGGAAGAACCGCCCGCGAAATAGATCTGGGTGATCCGGGTGAGCCCCGGGCAGTCGGGTGTCGACCCGTGCGCAGTTAGACAGGAGCGCAATCAGTGCTTCTTCACCTCGGGCAGCATGGAGGGAAAGACCGACCGATAATCGATCTTTTCCTCTGCAGAGAGCTTGCGGCGCACCACCCAGCGGGCGGCATCGACGATCATGGGATTGTTGCCCAGCCTCTTGTGAAACTCGGGATGGTCGCTGAATAAAACGTAGCGTCCCTCGCCAAAGGTTCCGGCGAGGATGGCGGGGGTGCCGGGCATGATGCCGCCGGGAGCGCCTTGTTTCTTCACGTCTGTCACTTAATGCGCCAGCGCCACCGTCTGGCCAAATCCCGGCTCCTCCGTGATCTTCCACAGCGGGCCGTTTGCGTAAAACATCGTCCGAGGACCGAGCCCTTCCGCCGCGGGAGCTACCTGAACATCGGCGGTTCCACGGGCCCAGCGACCGTTTTCCGTATCGATACAGACCGCGTTGACGATCTCGATATAACGCAGGGCGTCATTATGCCCGCGCACGAACGAGTAGCCACCGGCGCAACTGCCCAGCACCCCGCCGCCCGCTTTGACGAAGGCCTCGACGTTCCAAAATTCGTTTTCCCCATCGTTCCATAGCGCCCGAAGTGAGCGGAACCCTTTGGGAACGCTCATCCCCGGAAGACTCCGTTTCCTTTGATGAGTGACGACTTCGATCGCAGTCCCCTGCTCGCCCGCCCCCAAATCCCGCGCCCTCCCCTCGATGCCGCACCCATCGCCCGCCTCGCCGACGCTCCTCATGCCCCCTGTTTCACCTTGCAGGCGAGTCCAAACAAAGTCCGATTGCCAACTTCGTGCACCTCCCCATACTGAGCTCACCGACCCTGCGATACCCCCATCCCTTTTGCTCAAGATCCCGCCACTTCACGTTAGGCGTCGCGCGCGCGGCCCGAGTACCGAAAGCCAAGACGAGCCGCCTAACTTCCCCGGGAATCCAAAGTTAAAGATGCTGGCGTGAGCAGCTCCGAGTTAATTGACGCCAACGCAAACTCCCCTTCGGCACGTCCGCGGTCCCGTCGTTGGCGCTGGCTGAGAGTGGCGAGTCGTATCCTTCTGGCCGTGCTTGTCGCGGCGTATCTGCTCTTTACCGGTCCTCATAGATTCGATCGTTATCCGCCCAGCGAAGGCTCTCCGTATCGGCTCCCATGGCCTGCAGGGGTCTCGCACTTCTGCGGGCAAAGCAACCGGGGGATTGTCAGCCATCGCGGCTGGGAGGAGTTCGCATACGATTTCAATATGCCCGTCGGCTCAGACGTCTGCGCGGCTCGCGCTGGAGTAGTGCGCCGTGTGGTCATCCAACACGATGGACATGGCCTGCATGCGCCGAACAATCTGATCTCCATCGAGCACGATGACGGAACCCTCGGGTGGTATCTCCATTTGCAGAAAGGCGGGAGTCTAGTCCGCGTCGGTGAGAAGGTGGCCCAAGGCCAGATGATCGCCCGCAGTGGCCACGTCGGACGCAGCCTCGCGCCCCATTTACACTTTCAAGTCACCGACAACGCCCACCATGGCACGCTCCCAATCGCCTTCGCCGATATACCCGGCCAGCGGGGCATCCCTCGGATGCTCTTTTTCTACACATCTAGCAATCCACCGCCGCCGTAAGGGGTCACGTTTTCGGGCATCGAAGGCGGTCGAGGCGCGCGGTGATTGCGGGCTGCGGTTCGCGCTGGCATACCGTGCGGCGATGAATCCCACCGCGCCCGAGCAGACGAGCCCGCCGGTCGCGCCGACGTTCCGCGAGGCGCTGCGGTTTTGGCTGAAGCTAGGGTTCATCAGCTTCGGGGGACCGGCGGGGCAGATCGCGATAATGCACACGGAGCTGGTGGAAAGGCGACGCTGGATCAGCGAGGAGCGGTTTCTGCACGCGCTGAACTACTGCATGCTGCTGCCGGGCCCGGAGGCGCAACAGCTCGCGACTTACTCGGGCTGGTTGCTGCACAGGACGCGCGGTGGGATCGCCGCGGGCGCGCTTTTCGTGCTCCCCTCGATGCTGATCCTGTGGGGGCTAAGCGTGCTCTATGTGACCGCCGGCAATGTGCCGCAGGTGGCGGCGATTTTCCACGGACTGAAGCCCGCCGTTCTCGCGATCGTGGCCGCCGCCGCGCTGCGGATCGGACGGAAGGCGTTGAAGAGCGAGTTGCACTGGCTCATTGCCGCGCTGTCGTTTGGGGCGATTTGTTTTGTGAGGGTCCCCTTCCCGCTCATCGTGGTGGCCGCCGCCCTAGCGGAGCTGGCGGGGGGGAAGTTGTGGCCGGGGAAATTCCGCGGTGCGTCGGATGAGAAGGACGTGGCGACGGCCCCGGCGATGCGTCCATCGCTCAAGCGCGCGCTCCGCGTGACCGTGACGTGCCTGGCGCTGTGGTGGCTGCCGGTCGCCGCGCTGGGGCTGTGGCTCGGCGCGGGGCACGCGCTTTTTCGCGAGGCGATCTTTTTCAGCAAAGCGGCGATGGTGACTTTCGGCGGCGCCTACGCGGTGCTGCCGTATGTGTCGCAGCAGGCCGTGGCGGCGCACGGTTGGCTCTCCGCGCCGCAGATGCTCGATGGCCTCGGCCTCGCGGAGACGACGCCGGGGCCGCTCATCATCGTGCTTCAATTCGTCGGCTTCCTCGGCGCGTGGAATCACCCCGGCGCGCTCCCGCCGCTGCTCGCGGCGACGCTCGGCGCGCTCATCACGACGTGGACGACTTTCGTCCCGTGCTTCCTCTGGATTTTCCTCGGCGCGCCGCACATCGAGCAGCTCCGCGGGAGTAGAATGCTCGGCTTCGCGCTCTCCGCCGTCACCGCCGCAGTCGTGGGCGTAATCCTGAATTTGGCTGTCTGGTTCGGAGAGGCCGTGCTTTTTCCCGTGCCGGGAAAGTGCGACTGGTTCGCGCTCGCGGTGAGCCTCGCAGCGCTGCTCGCGCTCGTGCGCTGGCGCTGGAATGTACTCGCCGTCATCGCAGCTGCAGCGGCTGCCGGATTGCTGCGGGGGCCTATTTCTGAGGGGAAATCGACACCGCCGGTTGCGATCTTGGCACCGATGGAGAATGTGTTCCCTCGAACACAATAATGGACGTCGCCGCCAAACTCTCGATCCTCGCCGACGCGGCGAAATACGACGCCTCGTGCGCCAGCAGCGGAACGACGAAGCGGGACTCGAAATCCGGCGGCATCGGATCCACGACCGGCGCGGGCATTTGCCACAGCTACACGCCCGATGGACGCTGCGTGTCGCTGCTGAAAATCCTGCTCACGAATTTCTGCATCTACGACTGCCTCTACTGCATCAACCGAACCTCCAGCGGCGTGCAGCGCGCGCGCTTCACCGCTGAGGAAGTGGTGGCACTCACGCTCGATTTTTACCGGCGGAACTACATCGAGGGGCTCTTCCTCAGCTCCGGGATCATCCGCAATCCCGATTACACGATGGAGCAAGTCGTCCGCGTCGCGCGTACCCTTCGGGTCGATCACGGCTTCCGCGGATACATCCATCTCAAGACGATCCCCGAGGCCTCGCAGGGGCTCATCGACGAAGCCGGGCGCTGGGCCGATCGCATCAGCATCAACGTCGAACTGCCGACCGACGCCGATATTTCAAAACTCGCGCCGGAGAAAAATCTCAGCCGCATCCGCACTTCGATGGAGGCGATCAAGACGAAGATCGACATCGCGAAAATCGAGCGCCGCGACTTTTCAAAGGGCAGCCAATCGCGCGCACGGAGCGGGTCGCCGGGTGCGCCGAAGCCCTTCGCCCCCGCCGGGCAGAGCACGCAAATGATCGTCGGCGCGACGCCCACCAATGACCGCCTCATCCTCGCGCAATCGGATTCGCTCTACCGCGAGCACCGGCTGCGGCGCGTCTATTATTCGGCCTTCAGCCCGATCCCCGACGCCTCCAGCCGGCTCCCGCTCATCGCCCCACCGCTCGTCCGCGAGCACCGGCTGTATCAGGCCGACTGGCTTATGCGCTTCTACGGATTCGACGTGTCGGAGATCACCACCGAAGCCGAGCCCGAACTCTCCCTCGCGATCGATCCGAAGCTCGCATGGGCGCTGCGAAACCCCACCGCATTTCCCGCCGACGTGAACCGAGCGCCCCGCGAACGACTGCTCCGCGTCCCCGGCCTCGGCGTGAAAAATGTCGCTCGCATCCTGCAAATCCGCCGCTGGCACCGGCTCTGTCTCGCCGACCTCGCGCGCCTCCGCGTACCGATGAAAAAGGCGCTCCCTTTCCTCATCGCCACCGACCATACGCCCCATCTTTTGGAAAATCGCGGAATTCTCAAATCGCTCGCCAAGCCCCGTCAAATGGAACTCTTCGGGGCATGAGCGCTGCTGCCATGTCGTCGCGAAGCGCGCCATCCAATTCAAACTTTTTTCCTCGGGACCAGTGATGCGGCAGATCACATTCGCACCCACTTTCACCGCGTGGCAGCGCGCCGCGCGGGAGGCGCTCGCGGAAAATCTTCCGCCCAAAACTCTCGCCTGGGAAGAACTCGGCGACGACCAGCCGGCGCTCTCACTTTTCGAAGAACCCGAACCCTCCGTCGCAAAACCCGCGCCTCGATTTCGCGTGCCACGCGCCTTTCCCGAAATGGCCCGCCGCGTCGCCTGCCATAGCGATCCGCGACGCTGGGCACTGCTCTACCGCGGGCTCTGGCGACTCACGCACGGCGAGCCGCGGCTGCTCGAAATCCTCGTCGATCCCGACATCCACGAACTCGCGCACATGGACAAAGCGATCCGCCACGACGTGCATAAAATGCGCGCGTTCGTCCGCTTCCGCGAAGTCCAGCACGCGGGCGCGGCGTGGTTCGTCGCGTGGTTCGAGCCGGAGCACCACATCGTCGAGCTGAACGCCGCATTTTTCCGTGACCGCTTCGCAGCGATGAATTGGTCGATCCTCACTCCCGATCGCTGCGTCCATTGGGACAGCGCGCACCTCACATTCACCGGCGGCGTCGCGAAATCCGAGGCGCCGGGCGACGACGCTGTCGAGGCGCTCTGGATCAATTATTACTCCCACATTTTCAACCCCGCCCGCGTGAAAACACACGCGATGCAGGCCGAGATGCCGAAGAAATATTGGAAAAATCTGCCGGAGGCAGCGGTGATCCCGGCGCTGCTACATCAAGCGCCAAAGCGGGTTCACGAGATGGTCACAAAAAGTAAATCGAAAGACAAAGGCCCCGACGATTGGCAGCCCGCGCCCGTCCCCGCGGCGCGCGATCTTACCGCCCTGCGCGCCGCCGCCGCACGCTGCGAAGCGTGCCCGCTCTACAAAAACGCAACGCAAACCGTCTTCGGTGAAGGCCCGTCCAACGCGCCGCTCGTCATCGTCGGCGAGCAGCCCGGCGACAGCGAAGACCGCGAGGGACATCCCTTCATCGGCCCGGCCGGGCAGCTTCTCGACCGCGCGCTCGCAGAGGCCGGCATCGACCGCTTCGCCGCCTACGTCACAAACGCCGTGAAACATTTCAAATGGGAGCCGCGCGGAAAACGTCGCCTCCACCAGACGCCCAACTCGCGCGACATTGCCGCCTGCCGCCCATGGCTCGCCGCCGAACTCTCGGCCCTTGCTCCGCGCGTCCTCCTCCTTTTCGGCGGCACCGCCGCAAAAAGCATCCTCGGCCCCGGCGCCCTCGTCCTCCGCGACCGCGGATGCGTGCAGGCGTCGGAGTTTTGCAAACAGACAATCCTCACTGTGCATCCATCCTCACTGCTGCGAGCGCCGGATGAAGCAGCGCGCGCCGAGGGCTACGCGCAATTCGTCGCCGACCTGCGAGTTGTCGCCGAAACCCTCGCTCGTTGAGGCTACTGGCCATTCGCGCCATCCATGCCGTTCGCAGCGGCGGCGATGTAGTCGATGACTTTCGCCTGCTGCGCGTCATCGACATGCGCGCGGCGCGACATCGAGCCGACGATGCTTTTTCAACCACCCATCGAACGCGAATCGACCATCTCAAGGTCGTAACACTCCGTGCAACGGCTCGTGTAAATGCGCCGCCTTCCCCGAGCACGGCGGGTGGCGTGCTCAACTTTGGCCCCCGCTAAGAATGCCGCCGTGTCTGGCGGAGACGTGCGCTCTTCCATCGCGCCTTTTTCCACCTTTAGCGCGCGCAGCTTTCAGAAATTTTTCGACCGCATCCGCTTCGCGTCCCCGCGCTTCTTTTTCGAGTCGAGCATGCGCTGCTTCACACCCCAGGGACGTTTCGCATTTTGCCGGCGTTCCTTTTCCCTGGCTGATCGCCGGGCCGCGCGCTCCTCGCGGCGCTCGCGCTCGATGCGGTCGAGGAGGCGTTCCCATGCGAGCTGACGATTCATCGACTGCGACCGCGTATCCTGCACCGTGACCGCCGCTCCGGTCGGCACATGCCGCAGCGTGACAGCCGTGGAAACTTTGTTCACATGCTGCCCGCCGGGCCCGGACGAACGTGCGAATTTTTCCTCGAAATCCTCGAGCGCCAAACCGAGCGCAGTGAGACGCGCCAATTTTGAGGTTTGGAAATCGGATGGCGAATTCATACTGCTGCGCAAGCCATGGAAGTGATCATCCAACCCGACGAACACGCGGTCAGCAAGACAGCGGCGCGCCTCTTTGAAGCGCAACTCGACCAAAAAGCCGCGAGCGTTTTCGGCCTCGCGACCGGCTCCACGCCGATCGGCCTGTATCGCGAACTCTCCGTCCTGTGCCACGCCGGGCTCGTCGATTTCACGCGCGCGAGCACCTTCAATCTGGACGAATACGTCGGCATCCCGGCGACCCATCCGTCGTCGTACTTCAGCTTTATGCGCGAGCGGCTCTTCGCGCACATCGACCTGCCCGCGGCCAGCGCGCATGTGCCCGATGGCATGGCCGCCGACATCCCGGCGCACTGCCTCGCGTATGAAAAAGCGATCAACCGCGCGGGTGGCATCGACCTGCAACTGCTCGGCCTCGGCTCCGACGGGCACATCGGCTTCAACGAACCGAGTTCCTCGCTCAGCTCGCGCACACGGCTGAAGACGCTGACTCCGCGGACGATCGCGGACAACGCGAAGTATTTCGGCGGCGCGGAAAAGGTGCCGCACCACGTCATCACGATGGGCGTCGGCACGATTATGGAGGCGCGCCACTGCGTCGTGCTCGCGCTCGGCGAGCACAAGGCCGCCGCGGTCGCCGCGATGACCGAAGGTCCGATCACCGCCGACTGCCCGGCGTCGATTTTGCAGATGCACGAGAACTGCACGCTCATCCTCGACGAGCCCGCCGCCGTGGCGCTGAAACGCTGCGAATACTATCGCTGGGTGTACGACCACAAACCCGCGTGGCAGAAGATGTGATGCATTCAGGATTTAGGATTTGTTTCTCGCCGCTCTCGGAAAGCCGCGCTCTCCGAGATTCCTAAATCTTAAATCTTAAATTTCTCCCTCCGTGCTTCTCACAAACGCCCGCCTCGTTTTTCCCGATCGCATCGCGCCACGCGGCTCGCTGCACATCGACGGCGGAAAGATCGCATCGGTCTCCGAGCAAGCACTGGAGCCACTTCCCGGCGAGGAGATTCTCGATCTGCGCGGCCAGTTTCTCGCACCCGGCTTCATCGACATGCACATCCACGGCGCGCTCCATCGCGACACGATGGAGGCCGATGCCGACGCATTCCAAACGATCTGCCGCCACCACGCGCGCGGCGGCACGACCTCGCTCGCGCTCACGACCATCACCGCCACTGCGGATGAAATCCTGCGCGTGATCCTCGCGGTGAAGCGCTTTCGCGCAGTCCCGCCCGATGGAGCACAGGTGCTCGGTGTCCATCTCGAAGGCCCCTACTTTTCGAAAGAAAAGCCCGGTGCGCATCAGCTCGAACTCATCCGCACTCCGCGACGCGACGAGTGGCAGCCGTGGCTCGCGCACGCCGATTGCATCACACAAATGACGCTCGCGCCCGAGCTTCCCGGCGCGCTGGAGCTCATCGACGCGCTTACCGCCGCGGGCATCCGCGTCAGCGGCGGCCACAGCGACGCGTGGGACGAGGAAGCCGCCACGGCCTTTGCCCACGGGATGCGGCAGGCGACGCACACCTTCAACTGCATGTCCACCGCGCGCCGCCGCGGGCCGTATCGCGTCGCCGGTTTGCTCGAGTTCGCGATGAGCGAGCCCGACATGCTCTGCGAGCTCATCGCCGATGGCCGACACGTCTCTCCGACCCTCATGCGGATGCTCTACAATGCAAAAGGCCCTGACGGCATCGTGCTCATCACCGACGCCACCGCGGGCGCCGGGCTCACCGAGGAGTCGCACTTCTCACTCGCCGACATCGACTGCGTCGTCCGCGACGGAGTCGGTCTCACCGCCGATGGCAAGGCCCTCGCTGGCAGCACCGCCACGATGATCGGCTGCGTTCATAACATGACGCAGCTCGTCGGCATCACCCTCCCCGAAGCCATGCGCATGGCCACGCTGAACCCCGCGCGAGCCCTCGGTCTCGAAACCAAAAAAGGTGCCTTGGCCCCCAGCTTCGACGCCGACCTCGTTGTCTTTACAGACGATTTTGAAGTGACCCGTGTCCTGATCGCAGGGCGGCCGCTTGCCTGAAAAAATCCTACGCCTTTGCGCCGAGTTCGAATGCCTCGTGTGCGAGATTTGCGGCGGCGACGATGCTGGATTCATCGAGGATCACCGCAGTTTTGATTTCGCTCGTGGAGATCATCTGGATGTTGATCCCGCCATTGCTCAGCGCCTCGAAAAGCTTCGCCGCCACCCCGCTGTGCGAGCACATCCCGATGCCGACCACGCTCAGCTTTGCGATGCCGTCCTTTGCCACGAGCGTCCCCGCGCCGATTCCCGCGATCACGCTTGCCAGCGCGGCCTGCGCTTTCGGCAATTCGTCTTTGTTCAAAGTGAACGAGATGTCCGTAGTGCCGGCGTTGCTCACATTCTGCACGATCATGTCGATGATGATCCCCGCGCCAGCGATCGCCGTAAAAATCTTCGCCGCGGTGCCGGGCCGGTCGGGCACATTCGTGACGGTCACTTTCGCCTGATTCTTTTCCACGCTGATGCCGCGGACGACGACGTTTTCCATGTTCATGGTTTCTTCTTTTACAATGGTGCCGGGGTTTTCGTTGAAGCTGCTGCGAACCTCAAAGACGACGCCAAATTTTTTCGCGAACTCGACCGAGCGCGACTGCATCACCTTCGAGCCGCTAGACGCCATCTCGAGCATTTCCTCGTAGCTGATTTCGTCGATCTTTTGCGCCGTCGGCACGATGCGCGGATCGCACGAATAGACGCCATCGACATCGGTGAAAATCTGGCACAAATCGGCCTTCACCGCTGATGCGATCGCGATCGCCGTGAGGTCGCTGCCCCCGCGTCCGAGCGTCGTAATGCGCCCGTCACTCGTCTCGCCTTGAAACCCCGCGACGATCACGACTTGGCCTTCATCGAGCGACCGATGGACTTGCTTCGGCGTGAGGTTCGCAATCTTTGCCTTCGTGTGGACGCCGTCGGTGATGATCCCCGCTTGCGCGCCGGTCAGCGACACCGCCTTCGCGCCGAGCGCATTGATCGCCATCGCGAGCAGCGCGATCGTCGTCTGCTCACCCGTCGCGAGCAGCACGTCCATCTCGCGCTCCGCCGGATTCGCGGAGACTTGGCTCGCGAGCTTGATGAGCGAATCGGTGACGCCGCTCATCGCCGACACGACGACGACCACGCTGTTGCCTTTCTCGCGAGTCGCGATCACGCGGCGCGCGACATTCAGGATGCGCTCGGGATTGCCGACGGAGGTGCCGCCATATTTTTGAACAATCAGGGCCATGGAAAAAAGGGGCGGCATATTGACGCCGAGCGCCCGTCTGTCAACGTCTGCACCCGTTGCCTGACCCGCAATTGTGGAATAGCAAAACACGCACCCAGAAGCTGCGGAACCGCCCCGCACAGTTCGCGCCCATCACGCCTCCGACAGGACGATGATCCCTTCCGCGACACGCCGGTCGCCGATGCGCGCGCTCACTTCAAACTGCCAGAGTCCGCCGACGACGCCCACTTTTCTCGCCTCCAACTCGATCGCCTCGGAAGGCCGCGCCGCGCCCGGAAACTTCATCGCGCGGATCGCCGTGAGACGAAAAGCGCGGCCCGCCTGCGCTGCAGCGATGCCCGCGGTCTGCGCCAGCGCCTCTGCCAAAATCACGCCCGGCACAAGAGGATCGCCCGGAAAATGCCCACGAAAAAACGGTTCGTCCGGTGCAAACGTTTTGCGTCCCGCGGCCGATTCGCCCGGCGTGTGCGAGATCACTTCGTCGATGAAGATGAAAGGCTCGCGATGCGGCAGTCCGAGCGCGATCGGATCAGCGGGAATCACGGTTGGAGCGCGGGCGGCGGCAGCAACTCATCCGGTGGCGGCGCAGGTAGAAAATACGCGAACTTCCAACTCCCACTGACGATGCGAACGCCGGCACGATACCCGTTGTAGCCGGGGTCTTTCACCACCTGTGGCGGCGCGCTCATGTTCGTGTCGTTCGCTGCAAAGCCCTGCAGTAAAATCGAGTTCAACTCCGGCCACAAATTCTGCTGCGTCCAATAAGCAAAAACCTCCGAGGGATCGGTCGGCGCAGTCTCCGGGCGATCCCAGCGGAAGCCAAAATTGGTCGCCATCATCGTACCCAAAACCTTCAGGTCGCGATTGCGGGCCGCGAGCTTCAGTCGCCCGGTGAACGCCTGAAAAGACGTGTCCTTGTTCTGATCGTGCTTTTCCTCCTCCTTCTTTTTGTCGGACTTTTTGTAAGGCGTCTCACACCCGGCAAAGCCGAGCGTGACAATTAGGCAGAGCACAAAGCGAAAAATCATGACCGAGAAGCTAGTGTCGGCTCCACGTCCGGCGAAGAATTTTCTGTAGCAACTGGCGCCTGCGACTGGCCTGCGGGCAGAGTTCTAGCCGGGATCACCGATCCCGCCTACAACGGATGGCGCTCCACGCCGACAAGGCGGAAAAATGCTGACTTAACTCGCGAACAAACGGCACATCCTGCCAGTCCACTTCCCGTCGATCCCCGTGCCATCAACAGCTTCCGCCTCAACCCCGCTCAAACTCTACGTCGTCGCCGGCGAAGCCAGTGGCGATTCGCGCGGAGCGGAACTGATGCGGGCATTGGCAGGCCTCACGCCGGACGTCGAATTCTGCGGCGCGGGCGGCCGTGAGATGCGCGCGCTGGCGGGAGGCGCGTTTGTGGATTGGGCTGACGAAGCCGTCGTCGGTCTCTGGGACGTGTTGAAAAAGTACGGCTATTTCAAAAAGCAGTTCGACCGGATGCTCGCAGACATCGCGTACGTGCAACCCGCCGCTGTGGTTTTCATCGATTACCCCGGCTTCAACTTGCGGCTTGCGAAATCTCTCCGGCAAAAAATTCCCGGCCTGAAGATCATCTACTACATCAGCCCGCAGGTCTGGGCTTGGCACCGCGGACGCATCCCGCAAATGGCGCGCTTCATCGACCTCATGCTGTGCATTTTCCCCTTTGAAAAGCCCCTCTACGAGAAGTCGGGCCTGCGCACCGAGTTCGTCGGCCACCCGATGCTGGAGTCGCTCGAAGCGAAGCGCATCGCGGCACCGCGCGAACCCGGACTCGTTGGACTTTTCCCCGGAAGCCGCGGAAAAGAGGTCCGCAAGATTTTCCCGGTCATGCTCCGCGCAGCGCGCGATATGCAGTGCGCCGACTCCTCGCTCATATTCGAAGCCGCAGCCGCGTCGGAGCCCGCAGCCGAGTCGATGCGAGCGATTTTGCGCGAGCAGCAGCTCGACGAGAACTGGTGCAAAATCACGTTGCACGGCTCGCACACGCTGATGCAGCGGGCATCTGCGGGCATGGTGGCTTCTGGTACAGCGACGCTGGAGGCGGCGTTTTTTGGGATGCCACTCGTCATCCTTTATCGTGTCGCGTGGCTCACCTGGGTCATCGGAAAGCGGCTCGTTAAAATTGATTTCCTCGGGATGCCGAACATCCTCGCGGGCCGCGAAATCGCACGCGAATTCCTGCAGGACGACGCCGAACCGTGCGCCATTGCCGCCGAAATGCTGCGCCTGCTCAATGACCCGTCCGCACGCGCCACGATAGCGCACGACCTCGCCAGCGTGATCGCGCTACTCGGCGCGCCCGGCGCGGGAAGCCGCGCTGCCACAGTGATTGCGAGCGAACTGAGAATCGCCGCTCCATGAATTCAGTGCCTCGCATCGATCTCAATCCGTGGTTCTGCCGCTCGATCCTGCTCGCCATCGCGCTGCTATTCTTCGTGCGAAATCTGCCGTGGCACCTCGACGATTACGATCAGGCGAAGCAGGCATTCACCTCATTCGAAATGGTGCAGGAGGGCCACTGGTGGCTCCAGCACACGCCCACCGGCCGCATCGCCACGAAGCCCCCTCTCGCCGGTTGGATTTCCAGCGCACTCTATTTTCTCATGGGCCGGCAGGGGTGGGACATCGCATGGCGGCTCCCCTCCTTCGCCAGCGCTCTGCTTATCCTCGCGATCCTCTGGCGCAGCGGCACCGCGCTTTTTAAGAGCAACATCGGCGGCCTCCTCGCCGCGAGCGCATTCGGGCTCACGGTCTTCACTCCCCGGCTCGCGACCCTCGCACGCACCGACATGCTGCTCACCGCGTGCATCTTGCTCGCGGGCTGGCTTGTGCAGGAAAAGGTGCGCCGCGACGAGCCGTGGACCGCCCGCGAACGCTGGATGCTCTTCGCCGCGATGCTCGTCTCAATGATGACGAAAGGTCCGATCGCGTATGCCTTTCTGCTCCCCGGCCTCGCCGCGTTCGCGTTTTTCACCCGTCGCTTCGGGTTGAAAAATCACGCGTGGAGCGGCTGGTGGACGTGGTTCCTGCCGTTGCTGTTTTTCGCCGCGTGGGCATGGATCGGGATGCGGATGGATCACGAATTCTACAACCAAGTCGTGCTCAAGGAGTTCGCGGGACGATTCACCACCGGCGAGAACGCCGTGCATCAGCCGCGCAATCCGTTCTTTTACATCGGCCTCATTTGCCTCCGATGGATTCCGTGGAGCTTGCTCATTTTTGCGTTTCTCGTGAAGCCGGTGCGCGCCGCTTTTCGCACCGATTCCACGCTGCTTTGGCTCGCGTGCTGGTCGCTCGGCGGGTTGCTCTTCATGTCGGCGGTGCCGTCAAAGCGCTTCGATCGCATCCTGCCAGTCATCCCGCCACTCGCGCTCATGCTCATCGCGATGGCGCGGCACCTTCCCCGCTTCGAATGGCGCAGCCAGCCGATCAGGCGCATCACAGTCGCGAGCGTGCTCGCCGCATTCGCGATCAGCGCGAGCTACGCCGGCTATTCGATCGCCGAAGGCTACCGGACGCGACAGGGCGCACTCGTCGATTTCGGAAGCCATGTTCGCACGGCAGTCGGCGACAGTTCGCGCCTCGCGGTCGTCAGCGGAAAGGACGAAGGGATTCTGCTTTACACACGCCAGACGGAATTCACCGGCATGGAAAAAGCGGCCAAATCGTGGCAGGCGGGGGCCATCGACTGGCTCGTGCTCCCGAAGGATCGCTTCCTCCGGGATCAAGCGAACCTCCTGCCTTTCGACCTCGTTGCCGAAACCGGGCACGTTCCCGAAAAATCGAGCGCATACGTATTAATTCACCGCGCCGGCGCGCGCTGAAAAAGACGCTACTGGCTCCGCACCGTCGAGCCCGCCACCCATTCGCCGGGAATCAAAAGCGTGTGCGGGTGAGTAGGCAGATCGCGCTCGTTGCGGCGCAGTTGCCCGTCGATCAGATCGATCGCCGCCGCACCCACGAGATCCGAGTTTTGATTGATCCCCGCCCAATCGCGGTCGCCAGGCGAAATGGCGAGATGTGCAAATCCGACGTCCTCCGGCACGCGTACGCCGAGATTTTCCATTACACTGAGCGCATCCGATTCGAGACTCAGAACAGCATCCGGCCGGTGCGCCTGAAACCACGCCGAAAATTCCCCGCAAAAGTCCTCTCCGGCCAACAGCGGCGGCACCCCTTTCTCACTCGCATCGTGCGCGTGATGCACGAGCATCCGCGCCGACCACTGACGCTTCACGCGCACGTCACTCTCGTCCGGGATCGCCAAACCGATCCTTCGGTAGCCGAGCTTTTGCAGCTCTTCCAGCGCCAGCCCGATCGACCCATACTGATGATTGCTCGCCCGATGAAGCCCCGGCCCGCCGATGGAATACCCAATCGTCACCGCCGCGAACTTTTCCCAGAGCATGCTCATCTCCGCAGCCTCCGGCGGCACCGGCGCGAGCAGGATGCCGTGGATATTCCGCATGTATAAAATCTCGCTGAACCGCTGCGGCGTGAGCCCTGCCTCCGCCAGCCACCACTCCTCGAGATCGTACCCGAGCAAATCCGCGCGCTGCCTCGCGCCTTCGTAAAACTCCACGAACGGCCCCGGCAGCCGCCACCCATCGCGCGTGGGATACGCGGTAACGTAGGCGAGCGTAGCGTGGCGGATCGGCGGCTTTGCATGGCGGAGCTGCGTCATCAGCGCCGAGACGAGCGGATTCGGCCGGTATCCAAGCTCCTCCGCGATCGCGCGGATTTTCTCCTTCGTCTTCACCGAAACCTTCGGACTGTTCCGCAACGCCAGCGACACCGCCATGCGCGAGACCCCTGCCCGCTCGGCGATCTGCTGCATCGTGGGTGTCTTCAACTCGTCCATCGCACTTTGAGAATACCAACTCATCTTTCAGACAGAAAGCCGCATCTGACTCCAAACTTTTCGATAAATCAGGAATCCCACCACCCTTTTGCCGACATTCGCGTCCAAGCGAAAACGCTCAACACGGATGCTTTCCTCGCCGTCTTGAACGCCCGCAAGTTTTTCAGCCAACCCGCACGCAGGACGTCTGCGCTTCGTTTCACTCGATTTGTTAACTTTGTGACGCCCGTGTGTGGCGCTCCAGCCGCCAAACTCAAACTTCCGCTTCCGCGAGCGGATACGTCACGCAGGGTTGAAGCGGGCCGGGAGCCCCATCAAGGGTGCCATCGCTCGCGCGCCGGTGAGGCACTTCAAATGCCCCAGCAATCTCGACAGAACTAGTTCTGGCGTTCTACGTTCCCTTCTCGTTTTGCAGATTCCTGACTCTCTCGCCATCGTCGCCGGCAGCGGCGCTTATCCGATTGCCATGGCGCGCGCGGCGAGAGCCGCGGGTGTGCGGCGGATTGTCGCGGCGGCTTTTCAAAATGAAACGAATCCCGAACTCGTGCAGCTCGTCGAGGAGGTCGAATGGATGCGCGTCGGGCAGCTCGGAAAGATGCTCGCTTTTCTCAAAAAATCGGGCGCGCGACATGCCGTGATGTCGGGGCAGATTCACCCGAAAAATCTGTTCGATCTGCGGCCGGATTTGAAGGCTGTGCTGCTGCTCGGGCGGCTGCGCGAGCGCAATGCCGAGACGATCTTCGGCGCGATCGCGAAAGAGATGGCAAAGGCGGGTGTCGAGCTGCTGCCGGCCACGAGTTTCATGGAGGAATATCTCGCGCCAGCGGGACTGGTCGCCGGGCCGAAGCTCAGCCGCCGTGAGCAGGAGGACGCGCTCTTCGGCTTTCGGATCGCGAAGGAAACGAGCCGGCTGGACATCGGGCAGACCGTCGTGGTGAAAGGCGGCACAGTGCTCGCGGTCGAGGCATTCGAGGGGACGAATGCGGCGATGAAACGCGGCGGCGAACTCGGGCGAAAAGATGCTGTGATGGTGAAGGTCGCGAAGCCGAATCAAGACTTCCGTTTCGATGTGCCGGTCATCGGTCCGCTCACGCTCGACGCGGCGCGCGAGGCCCGCATCCGTGTGCTCGGGATCGAGGCGGGACGCACACTTTTGCTCGAGCACGAAAAGCTCATCGCGCTCGCCGCGCAGGCCCGCATTTCGATTTTCGGCCTCGCAGATTGACCTGCACTATTTATGAAAAAACTCCGCGCCGGCGTGATCGGCACAGGCAGCATCGGCAGGAACCACGCGCGCATCATGAGCGAACTTCCGGACGCCGATTTCACCGCGATCTACGACGCGAATGCCGCGACCGCGCAGGAGATGGCTGCGCGCTTCGGGGCGAAAGCGACGAGTTCGCTGGAGGAGTTTGCCTCGCTCGTCGATGCCGCCACGATCGCCACGCCGACGCCCACGCATTTCGAGATCGGCAGCTTTTTGCTCGAGCGCGGGAAGCACGTCCTCGTCGAGAAGCCGATCACCGAGAGCACCGCCGACGCGCGCGCTCTTTCGCAGCTCGCGAGCGACCGCAGGCTCGTTCTGCAGGTCGGCCACATTGAGCGCTTCAATCCCGCGCTGAACGCGCTCGAAGGCAAGCTCACCAGCCCGCGTTTCATCGAGTCGCACCGCCTCTCGCCCTACCCCGCGCGCAGCACGGAAATCGGCGTCGTGCTCGACCTCATGATCCACGATTTGGAGATTATTCTGCATCTCGTCCGCTCGCCGCTGGCGCGCGTCGATGCCGTCGGAGTGCCCGTTCTGAGCCGCGGCGAGGACATCGCAAATGCGCGGCTGCGCTTTGAAAACGGATGCGTCGCGAACATCACGGTGAGCCGCATCAGCCCGGAAAAGCTGCGCAAAATCCGCGTCTTCCAGCAGGACGCCTACCTCTCGCTCGACTACCAGGCGCAGGAAGGATTTCTCTACCGCCTTGCGCGCGCCAACGAGCCCGAGAGTTCGCTTTTCAAAAAACTGCTCTCCGCAAAAGACCACGCCGTCGTGAGCGAATTCGCCGGAAAGCGGATCGTCCGCGAGCCCGTGCAAATCGAAAAAGGCGAGCCGCTAAAGCGCGAACTCGCTGCATTCATCGAATGTGCCCGCGCTGGCGCCGCGCCGAAAGTCAGCGGCCACGAAGCGACCGCCGCACTTGAACTCGCGCTGGAAATCACTCGCTTGATCGAGGAGTCGAATCGGCAAAGCGCCGGGTAGCACCCGTTCGCCGAAATTCTCGACTGCGCAAGCTACGCCAAAATCCCCTTCACCACGCTACCCGCCACATCGGTCAGGCGGAAGTCCCGGCCAGCGTGGCGGAAGGTGAGCTTTTCGTGATCGAAGCCGAGCAGGTGCAGGATCGTCGCGTGGAAATCGTGGACGTGGACTTTATCCTCCGCGACCTCGTGGCCGTAGTCGTCGGTCTTTCCAAATGCGATGCCGGGCTTCGCTCCGCCCCCCGCGAGCCACGACGAAAACGCCGACGCGTGGTGGCTGCGTCCTTTCGGCGAATCGGTCGTCGGTGTGCGTCCGAATTCCGTCGTCCAGACGACAAGCGTGTCGTCGAGCATCCCGCGCGATTTCAAATCTTTGAGCAGCCCGGCGATTGCTTGATCGACGTTTTTTGCAAGCGGTCCGTGCGTGGCGATGTCCGAATGCGCGTCCCAGTTGTCATGTGAGCCGATGTCGATCAATTCCACGAATCGCACGCCGCGCTCCACTAGCCGTCGTGCCACCAAGCACTGCCACGCGAATCCTTTGGTGGAGCCCCTCTCCAGCCCGTAGAGCCCGAGCGTCGCATCCGTTTCCTTTGATAAATCGAGCACGTCTGGCATTGCCATTTGCATCCCCGCGGCGGTCTCGAACGACTTCATCCGCGCGACCAGCGCAGGGTCTGTCGGATGCTCCATCTGGTGCTTGCGATTGAACCGCTCGAGCAGGCTCAATTCCAGCTCCTGCACGCGCGGCGTCGCCGAGCGCCGGTTCAAGTTCGGGATCGGTTCCGCGCCCGCAAGCACGCGTGTTCCGGCGTGGACACCGGGCAGAAAATCGGAGCTGAAAACCTGCGTTCCCGCGTACGGCAACTCCGGCGCGAGCACGACGAAAGACGGCAGATTTTGATTCACCGTGCCGAGCCCGTAGCTCACCCACGAGCCGATGCTCGGCCGCGCCACGCTGACCGAGCCCGTGTGCATTCCGAGTGTCGCCTGGAAGTGGTCGTTGTGATCGCCATGCATCGCCCGGATGAGGCAGATGTCGTCCATGCTGTCGCGCAGATACGGGAAAAGATCGCTCACCTCGGTGCCGCATTTTCCCCCGCGCTTGAACTCCCATCGCGGCGGCAAGTAGAGCGGCGAACCAGGCTTTCCAGACACCGGTTTCCCGCCATCCGCGATGAGCCGCGGCTTGGGATCGAACGAGTCGAGATGCGAGACGCCGCCCGTCATGTAGAGAAAAATCACGCGCTTTGCCTTGCCGGGGAAATGTCCCGCGCGCGGCGTGAGCGACGCCATATCGACGCTGCCGCTGTCGGCCAGAAGTTGCGCGACGATGCTTGGAAAAATCGTCGAGCCCGCGACGAGGGAGCGGATCATTTGCCGGCGGGAGCAGCAGTGGTTTTTCATTCGAGAAAGAGGAACTCGTTCGAACTCAGTAGCACGCGGGTGAAGCTCGCGAGCGCCGCGCGCGGCTGCTGATCGGGCGGAAGCTTTGTCTCGGCGAGCGCAGTGCCGACGTCGCCGATGTAGCGCTGCGCCTGCACGATTTCATCGGCCGATGCAGGCCGCCCGAGCGCGAGTTCATACGCGTATTCGATGCGCTCCGGCTCTTCAGTGCGCGCTGCGTAGATGCGATCGGCGAGTTTGGCCGCCTGCTCGTGCGCGAAGCTGTTATTCATCATCCAGAGCGCCTGAATCGGCGTGTAGCTGATTGGGCGCACGGCGCTTGAAGCATTCGTGTCCGCGCCGTCGAAGACCTCGAGAAATGGCTGCTTGCGGATGCGCTGCTGCATCATGAATACGCTCCGTTTGGTCGTCTGATAGTTCTCGATGAACGGTCGATGCTGCGTGTAGTGGAAATCACTTTCCGGCGGAAACGGATGCAGTCCTCCCGGTGTCGGATCGAGCGAATCCGTGACCGCGAGGATTGAGTCGCGGAGTTCTTCGGCGCTGAGCCGGCGGCTGTTGAAATGCCACAGAAAATCGTTCGCCACGTCTTTTGCCGCACTCGTCGGATTGTCGTTGCACGACATCTGATACGCGCGCGACATCAAGATCAGCCGGTGCATCGTTTTCATCGACCATCCGCTTTCCACGAAGCGATTTGCCAGCCAGTCGAGCAGTTCGGGATGGGTCGGACGCTCGCCGCGGATCCCGAAATCGTTCGGAGTTTTCACGAGCCCTTTTCCGAAATGCTGCTGCCAGATGCGATTCACCATCACGCGCGCCGTGAGCGGATTCGATGGCGCGCTGATCCAGTCCGCGAGTTCCTTTCGCCCACTCCCCTTTTCCTCCGGCGGCAGACCCTGCCCGCCGAGGATCTGCAAAAAGCCGCGCGGCGCGATGTCCCCTTTACTCGCAGGATCTCCCTTTTTCTGGATCGCGGTGTCGGCAGGCTTCCCCTCCGACACGGCATACGCTTTGGGAAAACTTCCGATGTGTTTTTCAAGCTCCGCCTGCCTCGCGCCTGCGGCCTCGATCTCGCGCTGCGCATCGGCTACCGTTCGCCCTTTCACCGGCTCGTTTGCCTCGGGGTTCAAGGCAGGAAGCGGCTCCGATGCTTTCGCCTCCGCCGATTTGTCTGTGCGAGCGAGACGCTTCTTCTCATCTTTCAGATCGCGCAGCCGCCGGTCGATCTGACCGAGTTCCCGCCCTTCAGCCGCGAGATTTTCGCCCTCAGCGCCGCCAACGAGCGGCACGAAATCTTTCGTGTGACGCAGCACTTCCGTGCCGGGAAATGCAAACGTCGTGCTCTCGAAAATTCCGTAGAGCGCGTAGTAATCTTTCGTCGGGATTGGATCGAATTTGTGATCGTGGCAGCGCGCGCAGCCAATGCTCAGCCCGAGCGTCGCCTTGCCGAGATTGTCGAGCACGTCCTCGATTGTGAGGTGAAATTCGTTCGCCTGTGAGCCAAAGCGCCTCGCGATCGCGAGGTACCCGGTGGCCACGATTTTATCGAAATGCTCCTGCTCGCTCGCAGCAGACAGAAGGTCACCGGCAATCTGCTCGCGCAAAAACTGATCGTACGGCTCGTCTCTGTTAAAGGCGTCGATGACATAGTTCCGGTAACGATACGCCGATGGGACAGGGAAGTCCGAATTGCAGCCCGACGTGTCGGCGTAACGCACGACATCGAGCCAGTGCCGACCCCACTGCGCGCCGTACTGCGGCGACGCGAGCAGCCGATCGACGACTTTCTCAAACGCGCCGGGCGACGCGTCTTCGAGAAAAGCCCGCATCTCATCGGGCGTCGGCGGCAACCCCGTGAGGTCGTAAGTCACGCGACGCAGCAGCGTCCTCTTGTCGGCATCGGCATTCGGCGTGAGCCCGTGCTCGTCGAGTTTTGCCAAAACAAAGCGGTCGATCTCATTGCGCGCCCACTCCGCTTTTTTCACCTCCGGCACCGCCGGCTTTTTGACCGGCTGAAATGACCAAAACCTCTTCGCCTCGTCCCAATTATACTGCTTCGCGACCGGCAATGCGCCATCGCGAGGATCCGGCGCGCCCATCTTTACCCACGCCACGAAATCCGCCACCTGCGCTGCGTCGAGTCGATGCTTGGGCGGCATCTGCAAATCCTCGTCGCCCCACTCGATCGCGTGGATGAGGAGACTCTTCTCAGGCTCGCCCGGCACGACCGCCGCTCCCGTGTCGCCGCCTTTCAGCAACGCCGCGCGCGAGTCGATCGTGAGCCCACCCTTGATCTTCTCACCCTGAGCGCTGTGGCATTTCGTGCATTGCTCGGTGAGCACCGGGCGGACCTTTTTCTCGAAAAAGTCGAGCTGCTCCGGCGCAAAGACGACCGGCTCCGCGGCGGAGGCGGCAAAAACTGGGAAACAGAAAATGAGTAAAATGAGGCGGAACTTCACGAAAATCGGTGGATACCCGGACGCGAAATATACCCTTGATTCCGTTGCGGCTTAGAAACTGTGAAAAGCCAGTTGCGGCCACCCAATCCGATGCTGTGCATCCTCTCCCGTCGATTCCGCGAAAGTATTGATTTTGAAGTTCCCACCTTCATGCGACGGTGATGCTCGCTTGAGCTACTTTCGTCTCCATACTTCTGCGCGCTGCATCACGGTGACACTGCTCATGGTGCGTGGTTCATCGCGACGAATCATTGCTCGTTTGGACTGATGAACTCGACTGCAAAGACACTTACGAGTCACGCCTCTTGTCATTATCAGGAGTCGAAGCAAGATCGCGAATCGCCAGCGAATGGTACCCGGGAATGTTGCCGAGCCATTCATGGATTCGCTTCTTTTGAGAAGGTGGAAGCGAAGTTCGACTCGACTCGATTTGAGATACAGCTAGTTGCTCTGGCTATCCTCGTGGCTCCGGCGGCAGAAGACTCGACGCCTCCATTTTCTGCACTCGATCACGGGCCGCCACGATGTATTTCTTTCGCTGAGGCTGTCCTGCAGCGCAGCCTTTTCGGCCACGCTCCTCCCCTCGCCTAACGACTGACCCTCCGCCATCGCGGAGCGCGTTCATTCGTTTCTTCTGGCTCCTCTACCACCGCGCGAGATCCGGCGCGGGGTGGCCGCACGTCGCGGTTGTGACGGCGGACATCACCGACTTTCAACACGCCAATCATGAACATTCAAGTTGTCCTCGTCATTCCTCTCCTGCTTGCAGGATGCGTCATTTCACCCCCTCCAGCGCCGCTTTCACCGACCGATCCTAGGAACCCGCAGGCATCGGAGGCGGCCACCACGCCCTTTCGACCGATGCTCGTGTCCACCAACAAGCGGTATCTTTCCACCGATGCAGGAGAAAGTGCTCAGGAGATGCCCGGCATGGACATGACGGGCATGAGCCATGAGTCGACGAGCGGCATGTCGATGGCGAAGCCCACAGGCAAACCGCGAAATCCTGCCGAGAAGACAGTTGCGCGGGAGGAAGCCCAGCAGGCTGGTGCTCCGAGTGGCGAGCAGCTTCAGAGCACTCATCCTGAAAGTTACACCTGTCCGATGCACCCCTCCGTGACAGGCATGAAGCCTGGAAAATGCCCAATTTGCGGGATGACTCTCGTCAGCAAGGAGACGATCGAAAAACACGAAGCCACAAACCAAGCACCTTCAGACGCACACCAAGACTGACCATGACTTTCACTAACACGACAGCGATGAGCCTAGGCGCCATTGGAATCCTCGCCGGATGCGCGGGAAATCCGAAGTCCGCCTTTGATGGAGTGCAAAGCACTGTCTCACAAGCAAGCGGAAAGCAGGTGCACTGGTTGCGCAGCGGACAGGAGCAAGCCGACGCCGAACGCGCGACCCATGCTTTGCTGAGTCGCCCGCTCAATGCGGATTCCGCTGCCCAAGTAGCGCTCTTGAATAACCGCGCCCTGCAGGCCCGCTTCGAGCAACTCGGCATCGGATTTGCCGACTATGTGGAGGCGAGTCTGCCGAGCAATCCCAGTCTTGCTGCCAGTTGGCGCTTCCCCAGCAAGCCGCCGTCGGGCACGAACATCGAATACTCCATCGCGCAGGACTTGTTGAGTCTGCTGCTGCTTCCGATCAAGCGCAGTATCGCCGCGCGGGAGTTGGAAATTACACGGCTTCAAATCGCTGCAGACGTGCTGGGACTCGTGGCCGAAACGAAGACCGCGTTTTACATGCTGCAAGCCCGCCAGCAGTTGCTCGGGCGGCTGCAACTCATCGTGCAGACTAATGAGGCGGGAGCCGATCTTGCCAAAGGCCAGCATGACGCGGGAAACATCACCGACCTCGATCTTGCGAACCAGCAGGCGCTTTATTCGCAGTCGCGTGTGGATGTGGGGCAGACTCAGGCACAGATTCGCTCGGATCGCGAGCGGCTGAATCGACTCATGGGCGCATGGGGTGCGCAGACGAATTGGCGCGTGGATGGAGAGTTACCAGCCATTCCATCCAGCGAGATTTCACTCGCTCGACTCGAGTCGAAGGCCATCGCGCAGCGCGTCGATATTGCGTCCATGCGACAGGAGGTGGCCAGTCTCGGACTGGCGATGTCGCTGAAGCAAAAGACGCGCTTTGTGCCGGGCGGCGTGAATGTCGGCGTGAGCACTGAGCGCGATCCTGACCGCCAGCGGGTGACAGGCCCGACGCTGGATTTGGAGCTTCCGATCTTTAACTTTGGGCAAGCAGCGCTGCTGCGACTTCGTTCGCAGTACGCTCAGGCTCAGCGGGACTTGGAAGCAGCGTCGGTCAATGCGCGGTCGGAGGTGCGGGAGGCGCGCGACATGATCGCGGCGAACCGTGAACTGGCGGCATATCACCGCAAAGTGCTTCTCCCGCAGCGACTGCTCATCGTGAATCAAACACAGCTCCAGTACAATGCGATGCAGCTGGGACCGATCGATCTGTTGTCGGCAAAAGAGCGCGAACTGAATGCCGAGCGGACTTACATCGAGGCATGGCGCGACTACTGGATCGCGCGGACGGAACTGGAACGCGCACTTCACGGCGGCACGAGCCCCGGCTCGGAGCCAAAGCAAATGGGCGGCGGGCGTGCCAATTCGGACGCCGGTCACTCCTAGACACTTACCACCACAAATCTCACATACCTATGATCTCACGACGCAGTTTTCTCACTCACGCAGGCATCGCGGCAGGCGGAGCGGCGCTCCTTTCCAAAGCCAGCGCCGCCGAAGCCGAAGATGCCATTCAGGCGACGAACAACAACCAGCTCGCGACGGACGCTGATGCGCTTGCCGCGGGCCAACCCGGTGCGGACTACACGCCGGTAGTCACTCCAAACAACGTGTCGCTGCCTTGGAAGCTCATTGGCGGCGTGAAGGTCTTTCACTTGGTCGCGGAGGAGGTCGAGCATGAGTTTGCGCCCGGCATCAAAGCATTTTGCTGGGGCTACAATGGCCGCGTGCATGGCCCGACAATCGAGGCCGTCGAAGGCGACCGCGTGCGCATCTATGTCACCAATCGACTTCCCGCGGCAACGACCGTGCACTGGCATGGCGTGATCTTGCCAAATGGAATGGACGGCGTCGGCGGGCTGACACAGCCAGCAATCCAGCCCGGTGAGACCTTCAAGTATGAGTTCACGCTCAAGCAGAGCAGCACGAACATGTATCATTCTCACCATGACGAGATGACTCAGATGGCGATGGGTCTGATGGGGATGTTCATCATCCACCCGCGCAAGCCACGCGTGCGGCCGGACCGCGAGTTTGCGCTCATGCTCAGCGAGTGGCAGATCATCGTCGGCACGCACCGGCCGAACCCGAATCAGATGACCGACTTCAACATGTTCACGATGAACGCGCGGGTCTTTCCCGGCACCGACCCGATGGTGGTGAAAAAAGGCGACCGCGTGCGGCTGCGGATCGGAAATCTCAGCGCGATGGACAATCATCCAATCCATCTGCACGGGCATGGGTTCAAGATCGTCGGCACCGATGCGGGGGATAGCACGGAGGAGATCATCCGGCATGAAAGGGTGGAGGACACCGTGCTCGTGCCAACCGGCCAGACGCGCGCGGTGGAATTCATCGCGGACAATCCCGGCGACTGGGCGATGCACTGCCACATGTCGCATCACGTCATGAACCAGATGGGTGACAAATTCCCCAATATGATCGGCGTGAAGCCCGGCAAGACAGACACGAAAATCCGCAAGACTCTCCTGCCCGGCTACATGACGATGGGCGAAAGCGGCATGGGAGACATGGGTGACATGGGGATGGCGTCGCCGAAGAACTCCATCGCCATGGTCGGCGGGCACGGGCAGTTCGACTACATCACGATGGGCGGGATGTTCAATGTGCTGAAGGTGCGTGAGAAGCTCACGAGCTACGACGAAGACCCGGGGTGGTATCAGCACCCAAAGGGCGAAGTCGCCTCGCTCGCATCGAACGAAGAGATGCAGCGCGACCTCGGCGCCGTGCCGGATGCGACTCCTCACGGCACTCCGATGGCACCGATGCATCATCACGGTTGAGCCATGAGACAGCGTCCCCTTTTGAAAAGTCAGCCGTCGCGGATGCCGTTCGCCCTGATCGGAATCGCGGCCTTTGCGATCGGCGCCGGGGCGATGTGGCTGGGCTTGCGCGGCTCGGAGAGCAAGCCGCATCCATCCCCCGCGGTCGTTGCGCCTGTGGCCGAGCCACCGCCGGATGTGAGCGCGCTGCCGCCGGCCAATGCCGCGCTCTCGCTGGCGAATTGGAACTACGACCGGCAGAATTGGCCGCACGCCATCGATCATTACCAGCAGGCGATCTCGCTGGGCATCGACAATGCCGATGTCCGCACCGACCTCGGCAACTGCTTCCGCTTCACCGCCGCGCCGCTGAAGGCCCTGGAGCAATACCAGCTCGCACGGCGACAAAACCCGCAACACGAGAACAGCCTCTTCAACATCGCCGGGCTCTACGACCAAGTGCTCCACGACCCGGCAAAGGCTGCCGACGCGTGGCGCGAGTATCTGCGACGCTTCCCCACCGCCGCCGGAGCCGATCGCGCGCGGCAAAGCCTCGGCGAAGCCGAGCTGGGCGAGAAACACCAAGTCGAAGCGCTCAAGCAACTCATCGGCAACTAGCCCGCCGCGAGCTCCTCCAGCAGCGCGCGATTCAGCCGGATGCCGGCGAAGAAGTTCTCCAGCGGGAAATTCTCATCCGGGGCGTGCGCGCGACAATCCGGCAGCGCGAGACCCAGCAGCAGCGTCTCCACCCCGAGGATCTTCTTGAAAGTATTCACGATCGGGATACTCCCCCCCTCCCGGATCAGCGCCACCTCGCGGTCGAATGTCCGCCTCAGCGCACGCTGCGCCGCCACCCCATCCGCCGAATGCGGATCACTCGCGTAAGGCTCCGCCGCGTGCCCCCCCGTCATCTCCAGACGCACACTCGGCGGCGTATTCGCCCGCATATGCGCCCGCACCTTCTCCATCACCGCCTCCGGCTCCTGCCCCGGCACCAGCCGGAACGTCAGCTTCGCGAACGCCTCCCGTGGGATCACCGTCTTCGACCCGTGCCCCTGGAATCCCCCCCCTATCCCATTCACCTCCGCCGTCGGCCGCGCCCAAATCCGCTCCACCCCGCTGAACCCCGGCTCACCCGCCAGCTCCGGCACACCCGTCAGCGCCTTCATCTCCGCATCCCCCACCGGCAGCCGCGCCCACGCCTCCCGCTCCCACCCCTCCAGCGGCGCCACCCCGTCGTAAAACCCCTCCACCGCCACCCGCCCACTCTCCTCGTGCAGCGTCGCCAGCAGCCGCGCCAGCATCGTCGCCGGATTCGCCACCGCCCCGCCGAAAATCCCCGAGTGCAAGTCCATGGCCGGCCCCGTCACCTTCACCTCCATCGCCCCGATCCCCCGCAGCCCGTAAGTGAACGTCGGTACCCCCGCCGCGATCATCCCCGTATCCGACACCGCGATCACATCACACCGCAACTCCTCCCGATGCGCCGTCAGGAACTCATCCAAATGCGCGCTCCCGATCTCCTCCTCTCCCTCGATCACGAAAATCACATTCACCGGCAGCGCCCCCTTCTCCGCCAGCGTCTCCTCCACCCCCAGGATATGCGCGAAAATCTGCCCCTTATTATCCGTCGCACCTCGGGCGAAAATCACCCCATCCGCGATCCGCGGCTCAAACGGCGCACTCGTCCACTCCCCCACCGGATCCACCGGCTGCACATCATAGTGCCCATAAATCAGCACAGTCCGCAGCCCCTCCCGATGCTCGTTGCGCGCCACCACGATCGGATGCCCCGCCGTCGCGTGCAGCTCCGCGCGCAACCCGATCTCCACCAACTTCGCCACCAGCCAACCTGCGCAAGCCGCCACATCCCCCCGGCGCGCCGGATCCGTCGAGACACTTGGAAAGCGGAGAAAAGTCAGCAACTCAGCGACATGAGAATCATTCATGCCCGGCAGCCTAACCACCAGCGGCCCAGCGGGCAATTTGGACTTCGAGCGCGAACGCCCGCGCCCCCGGTCGCACTCGCGACCGGGACACCCATCTCCCGACAGCCCGCCCGCTGCCTCCGGCACAACGCGCCTACACCGCGGCGGTCTCCGTCAAGGTGCCGCCCGTGCTGATAATCTGCGGGATCATCTCGAAGAAGTTACTCCCGAGAATATCGTTACGCATGTTCGCGCCGTCGCCCGCATCCAGCAGCATCGAGCCGAGGAATGAGACTTTCAGGTTCGCGTGGTCGCTGCCATCGCCGATGCGGATTTGATCGGCCCCGATGCCGGTCAGGATCGTCGCGTTGCCGAGCACCGTCGAGGTGCCGAGGAAGGCCGCGTTGCGCTCGATCCGCAGCTCGTCGGCGCCCGTTCCCGTATCCACCGAGAAGTCCCGCACCCGGAAGTTGTCGATATTCACCACATCCGCCCCGACGCCCGCATCGAAACTGAAATCGAGCGCCTTGATGTTATCGAGATTCGCGACATCCGCTCCCGCGCCCGTGCCGAGCGTGAATCCTTTCAGGACGTTGAGTTTCGAGATCGAGACTGTGCTCACGTCTTCGCCAGTCTGCGCGACGAAGGCCTTGGCCACTTGAATATTGGCGATGGTCAGGAAATCGACCGTCGGTCCCACCATGTCGATCGTCAGGTTGCCGCCAAACTTCAGTCCGTTCGCCAGCCCGGCGCGACTCTGCAGCGTCGTGCTCGATCCGCCAGTGCCGTCCGTGCCGAGCAGCAGACTCACGTCCCCCGTCACCAGGCCATCGGCGATGATGCTCACCGTATCGTTCAGGCTGCCGCCGGTCACCGTCAGGCTGGCCAGCGCGAGGGTCACCACGTTCACCTCAAAGGCGCTCGCATCCAGGCCGCCATCCATGCTGGTCGCGCCCTTCACCGACAGGAGCCCGCCCGTCGCCTTCAGACTGTCCACACCCACATCCCCCACAAACGAAAGCCCCCCGCCGATGCTCGTCCGTCCGTCGAACATCACCGTGTCATCGCCCGCTCCGCCCGTGATCTGTACGCTCTTACCGACCGTCGTCACCTTCGACTCCAGGAGAGCCGTGCCGCCGCCGGTGCCGAGATCGATCTTCAGCTCGCCCAGAACCGTGGTCCCCTTCCCGAGGAACGTCACATCGCCGGGGCCGACTCCCAGTTTCAGATCCACCACGCCTGGCGTCAGTGCGCTTCCAAATTTGTGATAATCAGCGCCAAAGAGGAAATGATTGCTCCCCCCGCCCCCGTCGATCGTGACAGTGCCCAGCACCTTCAACGTCGTCCCGAGCGCTTTGAAACTATCGTCTCCACCGTTGCCATTAAAGATGAGCTGGTGCCGGAAAAGCGCACTATCGCCCGTCACCGCGAGTTCATCGCTCTGAGCGCCGCCTGTCACCGTCACATTCCCATCGACCACAGTCACCGCCGAGCGCAGCCCTGCCGTGCCGCCGCCACCGAGGTCGATATTCAAAGCGCCGTGGATGGTCGTATGACTGCCAAAGAAATTCACCGATCCCGCCTCCGAGCCCAGATCGATGTCCACCCGCCCGCCCACCGTCGTCACGAGATTGGCCGTACTCAGCGCATCCACCCCGGCATTGCCGTGGAAAGTGAACGTCTTGAGCGGCGCCAGATTACTGACCGCAAACGTGTCGGCCCCGCTGCCGCCCTCGATCAGCACCCCGGTCAGCACCCCGTGAAAGTTCTTCGCCGCCACCCCGGCTGTATCGATATCCGTGGCATTTCCCTGGACGCGGAAAGTATTAAAACCCGTCTTCACGATACTCACATCATGATCCGCCCCATCGGCACCGCTGATCGTCAGCAGGCCGTGAGAAAAGACAACGTTGACCAGCCCGGCCGGGGCGATGCGCTGTTCGAGGGGTTCGATGGAAGTATGCGTGTAATTATTCATTAGACCGGGATATTTAAGCACAGGGGGAGCCACGGACGGATATACCTCAATATACTTTTCCCCCACCTACGCAGCGCCGCTCCCAGTCACGATCGTCACCAGCCTCGCGGCGGGCAATTTCCACTTCGTGCGTCAGCGCGCACCACCAGTCCCCATCTACAGACTCGTCTGCTGAATCCCCTGCGCATTCACCCCCCGCGTCCGGTACTCCCACTGCCCCGGCCCCGGGTGATCCGCCACTCCCACCCCCCATCCCATACTCCCCACATGCAACACATCCTCATGCCAGGCGTCGCTTGCGCGCTCCGAGTAATGAAAGTTGCTCTCACACTTTTCCTGGCCACGATTTCCCTCGCGCCACTGTCTGCTGGCGAGCCCGACAAGCGAATCGATCCTGTTTCGCCACCCGACATTAAAGCCGCAGTGATATTCGTCGCGCAGGGGAAGACCTCTTACAGGGAGGGACAACTCGATGCCGCAATGAACGCCTTCACAAAGGCACTCGCTCTTGATCGAAACAACAAAGAAGCTCACGAATGGGCTCTTCAAGACCGCTGCCAAGCAGGGTTGGATCATCCCATGGCCAGCTCCCACAACGCCCAACGAAAAGCAGTCTCCTTCCACACCAACTCCAAAATGACCGCAACGCCAAACCATGCGCTGCGGACCCCTCCATTCGTCCCGCCCCCTGCGTCCGCCACCGCCTTTCCGCAGGACTGAGCGGATGATCCAGGAGGCGAGGAGGTGCAATCTTCACACCAAAGAAAAACGCCGCCCCGGATGGCCGGGGCGGCGTGTGGATTTCTGTCTGCGTTGGTGGCGGCGAATTACTTCGTCGGCACGGTGGCGATGGTCTGCAGGATGCGGCTCGCGATCTTGTAGGGGTCGCCCTGTGAGTTCGGACGGCGGTCTTCGAGGTAGCCCTTGTAGCCGGCGTTCACGAAGCTGTGTGGGACGCGGACGGAGGCGCCGCGGTTGGCGATGCCGTAGTTGAACTTGTCGATGGACTGGGTCTCGTGGAGGCCGGTGAGGCGCAGGTGATTGTCCGGGCCATAGACGGCGATGTGCTCGTTTTTGTATTTGTCGAAGGCGGCCATGAGCGCCTCGAAATACTCTTTGCCGCCCTTTTCGCGCATGAACTCCGTGGAGAAGTTCGAGTGCATGCCGGAGCCGTTCCAATCGACTTCCAAGCCGAGAGGTTTGCAGTGCCAGTTGATGTCGATGCCGTACTGCTCGCAGAGGCGCGAGAGGATGTAGCGGGCGACCCACATCTGGTCGGCGGCGGTGCGGGAGCCTTTGCCGAAGATCTGGAATTCCCACTGGCCCTTGGCGACTTCGGCGTTGATGCCTTCGTGGTTGATGCCGGCCGCAAGACAGAGGTCGAGGTGCTCTTCGACGATCTGGCGCGCGATGTCGCCGACGGCGTCGTAGCCGACGCCGGGGTAGTATTTGCCCTGGGGAGGCGGGAAGCCGCCGCCTTTGGGGAAGCCGATGGGCGCGCCGTCCTGATAGAAGAAGTATTCCTGCTCGAAGCCGAACCATGCGCCGGAATCATCGAGGATGGTCGCGCGGGAATTGCTCGGATGCGGGCTGCCATCGGGCAGCATGACTTCGCTCATGACGAGGACGCCATTGACGCGGGTGGTGTCGGGATAGACGGCGACGGGCTTCAGGACGCAGTCGGAGCTGTGGCCCTCGGCTTGGCGGGTCGAGCTGCCGTCGAAGCCCCAGGCGGGCAGGTCTTCGAGCGTCGGGAAATCGTCGAAGTCTTTGACGAGGGTTTTGCTGCGGAGGTTCGCGACGGGCTCGTAGCCGTCGAGCCAGATGTATTCCAATTTGTACTTCGCCATTGATCGGTGGTTGGTGGTGTTTTTGTTTTGTGTGAGCGGCACGCCGGGGGAGCCGCTGGTGTGGATGAGAGCGGCCCCGATGGTGAAATCGGAGCCGTTTTCGGGCGCGCGAACCGTTTAGCAAACCGGATGCCAGTTGCCAAGAGCGGCCTGCGGTTCGCCCGCCGGAGCGCGCGGAACTTGCTCCCGTGGAGCGCAGGCACGACGCTTGATTTTCGCATGAACCAGGTAAAAGACACTCTGCGCTCCACGGTGCGCATCAGCTACGACGGGCGGGTTTTTAAAACTTTCCGCGGCCCGAAGGCGGACGAAAGATTTACAAACGAGGTGCGCGTGCTGCGGTATCTGGAGAGCCGCGAATGTCCCTTTGTGCCCAAACTGCTCGAAACGGATACAGCGCAACTGCGCATCGTGACGTCGAGCTGCGGGACGCGCGTGGATCATCTCGATGAGGCGCGGACGAAGGAGTTGTTCGCGGAGCTCGAGCAGTTCGGCGTGCGCCACGACGATCCCGACAAGCGGAATGTGACGTATCGCCAGTCGGACGGGCGCTTTTGCCTCGTGGATTTCGAGTTCGCCACGATCCTGCCGGACGATGAAAAGCGAGCGAACTGACACCCCGGCGGCGAGCGTGCGCTGGTCGGGGCTCAGCGACCGCGGGCGGGTTCGGAAGAATAATGAGGACTCGTTTCTCGCGCTGAAGTTCGACGCGCGCGAGGTGCATCTGCTCGGGAAATTCGGCGAGGCTTCGCTGGAAGATAGTGACTTCGTTTTCGCCGTGAGCGACGGGATCGGCGGCGCGAAGGCGGGGGAATTCGCGAGCCGGATCGCGGTGGAAAAGATCACGCGCCTGCTGCCGAAGTCGTTCCAGCAAACGGCCATCGGGCTCGATGCGGGCTTCGCCGATGTGCTCACGGAGCTTTACGCGCAGATTCATCGGGCGCTGCATTTTCTCGGAGGCAGTTACGAGGAATGCGCGGGCATGGGCGCGACGCTGAGCCTCGGGTGGTTTACGCCGGGCTGGATGTTCTTCGCACACATCGGCGACAGCCGTCTTTATTACCTGCCCGCCGGTGGCGGCGGGATGCGGCAGATCACGCACGATGACACGCACGTCGGCTGGCTTTTCCGCCACGGAAAACTCAACGAACGCCAAGCGCGCACGCATCCGCGAAAGCATCTGCTCCAGCGCGCGCTCGGCTCGGGGCATCAGTTCGTCGAGCCACAGGTTGGCGCGGTCGGGTGCGAAAGTGGTGACCGTTTTTTGCTCTGCACCGATGGCGTGATCGACGGCCTCTACGACGCGCAAATCCACGAACTCCTCGACTTGCCCGCCGCCGCGGAAAATCCCGCGAAGCTGCTCGTGGACACCTCCGTCGCCGCCTCCGGCCGCGACAACACGACCGCGATCATCGTGGAAATCCGCTGAGCGCATCGCGTCGCGGCGATTGCCGCTTTCATCCGCACCCGCTCGCCAGTTAAGTCCCGCGCGATTGTCACCGAAATGTTGAATCCCATCCCGGCCATCCGCACCACGCTCTCGCATCTGAGCAGCGTGACGTGGCTGTTCATCAACACGGTCGAGGAAATGGGCGATTACATCTTCCGCGGGCGCTTCCCATTTCGCCTCTCGATCTTCTTCGGCCAAACCGATCGCGCCGGCGTCGGCTCCATCCCGCTCGTCGCGCTCGTCTCGTTTTTCATCGGCCTCACGATGGCGCTGCTCACCGGATACCAGCTCCGCACTTTCGGCCAGGAACGGCTCGTGCCGCCGCTCGTCGCGATCGCCTTCACCCGCGAACTCGGCCCGCTCATGACCGGCATCATGCTCGCCGCCCGCATCGGCGCGGCATTCACCGCGGAGCTCGGCACCATGACCGTCTCCGAGGAAGTCGAGGCGATCGAGGCGATGGGCATCGGCCCGCTGCGCTTTCTCGTGAGCCCGCGGCTTCTTGCCGTCACGCTCCTCATGCCGTGCCTCGTCGTCGTGAGCGATGTCACCGCACTGGTCGGCGCCGCGCTCATTTCAAAATGGGCCTTCTCGATCAACTACCAGATTTTCGCCGAGACTGCGGTCGATAGCCTGCTCATCCGAGACATCGTCACCGGCACTGCGAAGAGCTTTCTCTTCGGCCTCATCATCGGTCTCGTCGCCTGCTACAAAGGCCTCACCGTGCGCGGCGGCGCGGCGGGCGTCGGGGATTCCACGACCTCCAGCGTCGTCACCGCGATCACCACTGTCATCGCGTTCGATACCGTCATCAATGTCATCAACGTCGTCGTCACCGGCTGAGCAATGAGTGAAGATCACGACCAGCAGCCCGCCGCCGAACTGAGCGAAGTGCGCCTCGCATTTCCCGACAAGGAAGTGCTCAGCGGCGTCAATCTCCGCGCCATGCCCGGCGACCGGCTCGTCATCCTCGGCCAGTCCGGCAGTGGAAAAAGCACGATCCTCCGGCTCTTCCTCGGCATCCTGAAGCCGACCGGCGGCTCGGTGAAAATCAAGGGCCGCGAAGTCTCGAAGATGAGCCGCCTGCGCCTGAATCGCATCCGGCAAAAGATCGGGATGGTCTATCAATACAGCGCGCTCATCAGCTCGCTGAACGTCCGCGACAACCTCGCGCTCCCGCTCGAGGAACTCACCGACAAGCCGCAAAACGAGATCGACGACATCGTCGATGAAAAGCTCGAACTCGTCGGCATGAAAGACGTGCGAGAGAAAATGCCGAGCGAACTCAGCGGTGGCATGAGAAAGCGCATCGGCCTCGCGCGGGCTCTGGTGCTTGATCCCGAGCTCATCCTTTACGACGAGCCGAGCGCCGGCCTCGATCCCGTCATCAGCTCCGTCATCGACGAGCTCATCATTTCGCTCAGCGAAAAAATCAAGGCCACCTCCGTCATCGTGACACACGAGATGGACAGCGCCTTTCGCATCGCGACGAAAATGGCGATGCTCTACCACGGCAAAATCATCCTCGAAGAAACGCCGGAAAATTTCCGCGAAAGTGACGATCCTGTCGTCTCGCAGTTTGTGAAAGGAGAAGTCGAAGGACCGATCCTCGAGAAAAGCGACGGCTGAAAGCCGGCCGCGCACGCAGTTCAAATCTCATGAATATTCGCCGCCAAGAAATCCGCACCGGCCTCCTCGTCGTCCTCTCGCTCGTCGCGCTCGTCGGCGTCGTTCTCTACCTCGGCGCGCCGGGAGTCTTCGTCCCGCAGCACACGTTCCGCATTTATTTCGATAACGCCGCAGGCATGAAACAAGGCGCGAGCGTGCTCCTCTCAGGCCGAAAAGTCGGGCAGGTGTCGCAGATTTTCTCACCCGTCCCCGAGGCCGAGCGGCCCGCCGAAAAGTATGAAGTCCTGATCGAGGTGAAGGTCCGGGCGACTGCCAAAATTTACAATAAGGTGCGCGTCCAGATGGTCCAGACCAGTCTGCTCGGCGAGACGGTGATCGATTTCAACAATGGCCGCGAGGCGCAGGGGCTCGCGCAGGAAGGCGCATATTTCGAAGGCGAGCGCGCGCGCGGCTTGACCGACGCCGTCCCTCAGATTCTGGAAAAGATCGACCCCGTCATGTCGAAGCTCACGGACACACTCGGCACGCTTCAGACGACTTCCGACAACCTTACCAAGCTTACCGCGCCCGACGCCGACCTCTCGAAATCGTTCACCGAACTCAAGCAGTTCGGCGTGCATCTCAACGAACTCAGCGGCCCCGACAGCTCGCTGAGAAAGTCGCTGGCAAATGTGGAGGCGCTCACCGGCGATGGCGGAAAACTCGACCTCACACTCAGCAATCTCCAAGACGCGACCGGCCCGGACAGCGCGCTCGTGAAAACCTTGAACAACGCGGAAAAGTTCACCTCCAGCCTCGCCAATAACAAAGACATCGACCGCACGCTCGGCAATTTCCGGCGCGCCTCGGAAAACCTGAATGGCGTCGTGCGCGACCTCGGGCCGCAGTTCACCGCGATCGGCCACAACCTCGAACAGGCCAGCGCGACCGTGAAGCACCAGCCGTGGCGCCTCATTTGGCCGACCACAAAAAAATATCCCGAGGACCGCCTCGCCGCCCCCTCAGCCCGCCTCCGAGTGCGCACCGTCTCGGCAAAATAGCCGGGCCGGATTTTGTTCCGCTGCTACGCGCCAAGACGCCGTGCCGCGTCGATCGTATTCGCGATCAGCATCGCAATCGTCATCGGTCCCACGCCGCCTGGCACCGGCGTGATCGCCCGGCACTTCGACGCGACTTCGTCAAAAGCCACATCTCCCACCAACCGCGACCCCTTCTCCACACTCGAATCCGCGATCCGATTGATCCCCACATCAATCACCACTGCTCCCTCGCGGACAAAATCGCCTTTTACAAAATGCGGCTGCCCGATCGCTGCGATCAAAATATCCGCCGAGCGGCACACGCCCGCGAGATCGCGCGTCCGCGAGTGCGCGACCGTCACCGTCGCATCCCCTCCCCGCCCTTTCTGCATCAGCAAAAGCGCGAGCGGTTTGCCCACGATCATGCTCCGCCCGAGCACCACCACATGCGCGCCCGCGGTCTCGATCCCAGACTCGATCAGAAGCCGCTGACACCCCAGCGGAGTGCACGGCACGAAGCCATCGCGATCCCCGAGCGCCAGCTTCGCCACGCTCACCGGATGGAATCCATCGACGTCTTTCCGGGGATCGATCGCCTCCACCACTGCCCGCTCGTCGATGTGCGAAGGCGGCGGCGACTGCACCAAAATTCCATGCACCGCCGCATCTGCATTCAGCGCCCGCACCACCGCGATGAGTTCCTCATGCGATGTCGCCGCCGGTAGTTCATGCTTCACCGAGTGCATCCCCAGTTCCCGGCACATTTTGTCTTTCGAGCGCACATACGCCCGCGACGCCGGATCATCGCCGACCAGCACCACTGCAAGCCCCGGCACCACTCCGCGCGTCCGCATCTCCGCGATGGCCGCTCGAGACTCTTCGTTGATTTTCTGCGCGATGGCTTTCCCGTCGATGAGTTGCATGAGCGCGACTTTCTACCGCGCCCTGCACCTCCGGGGAATGCCGATTTTTTTACACTGCGCCGGAGTATCCAGCTCCCTCCCATCACTCCTTCGCTGCTTGGCGATCAAAAATTCCCTCACCTCGTCGCGCGCCGCGGTTAAAAAAACTCAAACGAACAGTTGACAAGCTGCGCAGCCCTGCTCAACTCCCGCTCGCAAAGTCAGAGTTAAAGTTCAGTAGTTGGTGGATTGCTAGTTGTGTGAGCCGCGCGGGTAAGTTCCGCGCACTTCCAGTGGCAGTTTGAAATCCGATAACGGAAACAGCCGCAGAAGCTCCACTTTGTTTTAGAAACACAACTCAGTATGTCAGCCAAACTATACGTCGGGAATCTCTCCTTTGACGCAACCGAGATCGAACTTCAGGATCTCTTCTCCGAAGCCGGCACCGTTCAGGAAGCCGCGCTCATGCAAGACAAATTCACGGGCAAATCCCGCGGCTTTGCCTTCGTCACCATGTCCACGCCCGAGGAAGCGCAGAAAGCGATCAGCCTCTTCAACGGAAAAACCATCCAGGGTCGTCCCCTCACGGTCAATGAAGCGCGTCCGCGCGAAGACCGCACCGGTGGCGGCCCTCGCCGCGACTTCGGCGGCGGTGGTGGTGGCGGCGGGGGTGGCCGTCGCGACTACGGCGGTGGTGGTGGTGGTGGGGGTGGTGGCCGCGAGCGCCGCTACTAAGCGCATTTCCGCACTCAATTCAGTTCAACGGAACGCCCCGACGAAAGTCGGGGCGTTTTCGTTTCCGAAAAGCAACGACACCGCGAGCACGGTGCCGTGAAGGGGAATGCGCCGTCGCTTCCGTCGGGGACTCAGAGCAAAAAAACGCCCTCACCGCATCGCTGCAGGAGGGCGTTGATTTGAAACTTCAGCGCGTTACTTCGCCGCTTCGACTTTCGTCAGCGCGATCGTCTTGTGCCCGTCCTTTTCAGTGATCGTCCCTTCGGCGTTCACCTTCTCGGATTTCTTGCAAATCTCCGAGTGGAAGTCTTTCGCGACCTTGTTGTTGTCGGCGAGGATCGTTTCGGACTTGCCGCTGGCGTCCGTGATTTTGATGGCCATCTGGCAGGCACTGGCTTCCTTTAGGTCGCATTTGGCGCAGACCGCTTCGCCGGTGATTTTAGTATCTTCCGCGCTGGCCGAAAGGCTCAGGACTGCGAGAAGTGTGGAACTGAGGAGTGCTAGTTTTTTCATGGGTTTGGTAGTTTGAGCAGCCGCGCGATTCGCGCAACCGCGGAGTTCTCTTGTGCCCCATTCTTGCGAAAAAGCAAACTCAACGAATCACCGCACCCGGCAAGTCGGCGTCGCCATTGTCGCCGACGGGCACCGAAACATCCGCCCGCTCATTACCCGCCGGTTGGAGTTGCCTCCCCTCCGCTTCCGCTGACATGACCGCGGCCTGCCTTTCGTAATACGAATCGTCCAATCCGTTGCTGCACGCGGAGATGGCGGAAGTGGCGGCGATGGCGGCGAGTTGCGCGAATCGGAGAGATACATTCATTGGTGTTCGGTCTGTCGGCGTTTCACTCTTTAGAGTCATTGTCCGCATCGAGTCCAGAAGACTGAATACCGAACCCCGAAGGCTGGTCACTGCACACTGCCACAGCGCGGATTGGCGAGCCGTCGAGCCCCGCTAATTGCAAAGGAAAGCCGATAAACGTGAACTCCCCATCCGGCAGTTCTGCGAGATTCGCGAGCGACTCGACGATCACCATCTCGATTTCTGGCGCGAGCAGGATGTGGTGGATTTCAAAGTAGTCCCGCCCCGGCGTTGGCAGGTCCATTCCGATCATGCGCAGCTTCCTCGAAGCAAGATACCGTGCGGCCTCCTGCGTAATTGATGGGAAATCCGTGAAGTATTTTTCAGTCCCAAATTCCCGCTCCCATCCTGTCGCGACGAGGATGCGCGAGCCCGGAGTCAGCGCAGCTTCGTGCCGTGCAAAATCTTCCGCCGTGATCTCCTCGCGCGCCGCCTTGGGGAGTCGCAACACACGCGCCGGGCCGCAAAACCAATCGAGCGGCATCGCCTCGATCGTACGCCCGCCCTCGACGAAATGGGACATCGCATCGAGATGCGTCCCCTGATGCGACCCCATCGCGATCCTCGACACATTGCAGCGATCCGTCGCGATCGTCGCGTGCGGTGAAATTCGCAACACCGGATCGTTTGGAAAACTCGGAAGCCCATCGCGGAGCGAGTGAGTGAGATCAATGAAACGCATGACGCCCTGTAGCCGGGATCGTCGATCCCGGCTACAACCGAGCCATGATTTCCCTCCGCGCTCTCACCAAACGCTTCGGCGCGCAGACCGCCGTGAACAGCCTTTCGCTGGAAATACCCGCTGGGCAAATCGTCGGCTTTCTCGGGCCGAATGGCGCGGGCAAAACAACCACTTTGAAAATGCTCACTGGCATCCTCGCCCCGACCAGCGGCACGGCCGAGATCGCTGGCTACAACTTGATGCGCGAGCCACTGGAGGTGAAGCGTCGCGTCGGATTCGTCCCGGAATCAGGTGCGGTTTTCGAGGCGCTCAGCGGGCAGGAATACCTCGAAATGGTCGCCGCGCTTTACGGCATCGGAGAGGCGCAGGCGCGCGAGCGGATCGCGCAATTCATCGCGTTCTTCGACCTCACACCCGAGACACTCACGGACAAGCTGCTCAGCGCATATTCAAAAGGAATGCGCCGCAAAGTCGTCATCATCGCCGCGCTGTTGCACAATCCGCCCGTCATCTTTTTCGATGAGCCGCTCGACGGGCTCGATGCCAACGCTGCCGTCGGCTTCAAGGCGCTCATCCAGACGCTCGCTGCGGATGGCAAGACGGTCGTCTATAGCTCACACATTCTCGACGTCGTCGAACGCGTCTGCGATCGGATCGTCATCATCGACAAAGGCCAGCTCGTTCTCGACGGCGCGCCAAATGCGCTGCTCGCCGAGCACGGTGACGCAACGCTGGAAGCGCTTTTCACGCGCGTCACCGGCGGGCAGATGCTCGAGGAAAAAGCGGCAGATTTCGCCCGCACTTTTCGCCCTTGAACTCTCCCGCCACTCCCGCCGCGCAGTCCCGTGTGCTGCGCCGGCTCTATCTCACGCTCATGTTTCGCGGACGGCGAAGGCTCGCGGGCAGGAAGGTAAAACTGAGCGACCCGATGCGCTCGTTCATGGGCTCGCTCGCGCTTTTCGCCTGCTTCGGCTGCACCGCGTTTGCGTTCATGCGTTTTGGCTCGATGCCATTCGCGGCGTGCATCCACGCCACCACATTTCTCCTCGTCGGGATCAATCTCGCAACGACCAGCAGCACATTGCTTTTCAGCCCCGAGGAAGCCGACATCCTGCTCCACCGCCCCATCGAGCCGCGCGCTCTTCTTGCCGCCAAACTTCGCGTTCTCTTTTCGGTCAGCCTCGCGCTCGGGCTGGCGTTCAACGTCGTTCCATTGGTCCTCGGCGTGATTCGCCCCGGGGGCACCTGGCTCTTCCTCGCGGCGCATCTTTTCTCTGTCTCACTGGAAGTGCTTTTCAGCGCGAGCTTCATCGCCCTCGCGTACAATTTATGCCTCCGATTTTTTGGCCGCGAGCGGCTGGAAAATCTCATCACCGCCGTGCAAGTCACCGTCGCCATCGGCGCAATGGTCGCTGGTCAGCTCGTGCCGCGGCTCATTGCCGCGCTCGATGAAAAAGCGCTCGCTCACGCTCCCGCATGGCTGCTCGCACTTCCGCCTGCTTGGTTCGCCGCGCTCGACCATTTGCTCACCGGGGGCGCACCCACCGCCGGGATGCTGCGCCTCGCATCCGCGGCGATCTTCATCACCGCCATCGTCACCTGGCTCGGCGTTTCGCGGCTTGCGGGCAGCTACGGAGAGGGCCTCGTCATGCTCAACGAAGCCGGAGCAAGTGCCGTGCGTCGCGGCTCCGATCGCGCGCGGTATTCCTCATTTCTGCTCCGCCTTCCGCTCGTCGGATTCTGGCTGCGCGACCCCGTCGAGCGCGCCGCATTTCGCCTCGCGCTCGCCCAACTCGGCCGTGCACGCAGCGTGAAATTGCGGGTCTATCCGATGCTCGCGCAATTTCTCGTCATGCCGCTCGTCATGTTTTTCGGAGTGACGCGCGGGGGGCCATTCGACTTGAAGCCCTTCCTGCTCGCATTCGCCGGCGCTTTCCTCGCCGTCATCCCAGCGATGGTCCTCGAGCCGCTTCGCATGTCGGAAGATTGGCTCGCCGCCGATCTGTTTCGACAAGCGCCGCTCGCGCGCATCTCCGCCCTTTTTCAAGGCACGCGAAAGGCAGTCGTCATCGCGCTCTGCCTACCGGGCCTGATCCTCGTGCTCGGCGTTGCGCTCGTCGCACTCTCGCAGCACACACAGCTCTTCCTCCTGCTGCCGGGGCTCCTGCTGCTCCCAGTTTTCAGCCTCGCCCCGGGACTCGGGCGGCCATTCGTCCCATTCGCGCGTCCCACCGAGCCACAGGCGCAAAATCTCAGCGGCTGCCTCTTCCTTTTCCTCAGCATGATGTCCGCCATCTCCATCGCCGGCATCGCCGCCTGGGCATGGATCACTGGTTGGTTTCACTGGCTCCTTTTGGGTGAAATCTTCGCTGCCCTCGCAGTCGCGCACCTCCTCCGAAACAGGCTCGCCAACACCGCGCTTCCTGAATCTGGCGAAAGTGCCTGAAGCTCTCATCACCCGTTGTGGTTGACGCTGGCGGGTACAGCGAAAGGTCGCCCTCTTCTGCATCAGCCCCCGATCCCCTCCGCTTCAGCCCGCGAACGCCGCGAAAACGCGGTGTCGTCCGGGGAAGCCCTTCAACTCGTGATCTCCGGGGATGGGTGCCGCGGGCACCACACCCTCCAGCAGCCTCGCCACTGGCTCCGTGAGACACATCGGAATCCCGAACCCGCCGGCCAGCTTCTCCACGCGGAAAGTCCGGTTCACTTCCGGCCCCATCAGGCTCTCCTCGCCACTGTTCGCGTTGCCACCGATCGCCACCGGCCCGCAGTTCACCACGACCCGAAACTCCACATTCCCCGTTGCTTGCACCTCGCGCAACGCGGTGAGCACCGCAGCCACGCGCGCGCTCGTTCCCGCCCCGTCGCGCCAAAAGGCCAGGAAGCCGTCGCCGAGATATTTGTTCATCGTCCCGCCATTCTGCTCGATGACCTCCTTGCACCCGCGCACCCAGCCGCCGACCAGCTCCGCGAGTTGCTCCGGCGCGAGCCGCTGCGAGAGCGCGGTGAAATTCACGAGATCGGCGATCAGCAGCCAGCAGCGCTCATTGCGAATGTCCACCATCGTCGCCCCGCCATTGCTCGTCTCCATGTCCCCCGTCACCCGCGCTTCGCTTTGCCGGAAAGTGAAGAGCGCCTCGCAGATCGCGATCTGGTCGCCATCGTGCAGCTTCACCGGCTGAGCCACCCGCCGGCCATTGCGCAGCGTGCCGTTGCTGCTCCCGAGATCGATCAGCCAAAATTCATCGCCCTCCTGCGCATGGATCACCGCATGGCGCCGCGACACCCGGGACTCCTGGATGCAGACCGTATTTTCCGAGGAGCGTCCGAACGAGCAATTGCCCCGCAGCGCCGTCCGCGCGCCCGCCGCGTCTTCAAGCCACGCCTCATTGAGATCGGGGGGAATCATCGACCGTTCACTAGTGCAAATCTTGCGCCCAAAGCGAGCATTCCGTGCGCTTCAGCCGACGCTCACGGCAAACCTGGCCGCACCGATCTCCAGCGTCTGCCCGCTCGTCAGCGGCGCGATGCAACCAGACTCCAGCACCCCCTCATCGAGGCGAACTGCCGTGGAAGTGAGGCGCAGATTCGCCAGCCAGAAGCAGCCGTGCCTGTAGAGAAAAGCCAACGGCCCGAGCTGCTCTTCCCGGCTCCAGACCAGCTCGCCCGAGGGTGTCACCTCGCAGCAGATTTCCGAGAAAAGCCACACGGCGTTTAGCAGCACCGGCTGACCATCCAGCGGCTCGAAGATCACGGCACCGTGTTCGGCGTGCAGCGGCGCGGCGTCCGACGGAGCGCCGCCCCAGTCCGCGAGATTGGCGATCCGCGCATCACTCAGCCGCCGACCGGGCAGCGGGACCACCTGCAGACGATACCCCGCACCCGCAGCGCCGAACGTCAGCACCCCGGTGCCGGTCAGTGCCATCGGCTGCGTGGGGTCGAGTGCCGCATCGTTGAATGTGGAGCCGTTCGTGCTCGGCTTCTCGCCGTCCCCGTCGCGCAGCGCCAGGCCCGCAGCCGTCGCTTCTGCACACGCATGGACGCGGCTGAGCTGCTTGCTGCTTTCCGAGTCCTGCTGGCCCGCCACACCTGCACGGACGGGAAAATCCGACTGACTACGCGAGCGCCCGAGACGAAACTGCGCGCGCGCCACCAGCCGGACGGGAGGATGCGTCGAAAGATCACCCGGCTCGAGCCGCAGCACATCGCCCGGCTGCGCGCGGTCCAGCAGCCACCGCGGGATGCGCAGCTCGCGACCCGGGACCCCGCCGCCCCTTCGTCCCCGCTCGGCGATCTGCCCCGCCATCGCACCCTCCCAGGCCCGCCAGAAGCCCCGGCAATCCGCGAACCCGCCGCGCACCGCCCGCGCCACCACATCGTTGCCCGCTTCGTTCAGCGCGGCCACGGGCGATATCGCATGGCCCGCCACCGCACGCCGATGCCCGCCGATCAATTCATAAACGAGCATCGCCAGCCGCGCCGGCGCGCTCCCATGCGTCGCGCCCGCGAAATCCATGATCGTGCTGACGCCGACCGTCTCGGTCCCACCCGCATCTTCTCGCCAACGGAGGCAAAACTCCGGCCACTCGTGAATGCTTCGCGCCACCCAATCCCCCCCCGTCGGCGTGGACCCCGCCCTGCCCTCCAGCCATGCCACCTCCAGCGCAGACACCAGCGGCGAGTCATGCGCATCCGCCTCCGCATCCAGCAGCGCGGGCAGCTTCGCGCAAAGTCGCGCCACCTCATCGACAGGCACCGCCCTCCGACGTCGGAGCACGTCAGTCAGCGCCAGCGCGGGGTTACGGTTCGAGTCGGAGTTCAAAGTGGCAGGCACTCGACGTCTTCGGCAGCTCCGTGGCGATGCGGAAGCAGCACCGGTGGTTGGCCCGCAGTTCCCGCGTTCTCCGCCGCACGCATCCTTCCCGCTACGGTACTGGCGGCACCGGCGGCACCGGCGGTGCGGGAGGCGGGGGCGGCGGATTGTAAGTCGTCGGCACCGTGCCGCGGATCATGTCGCCCTCGGCCGTCCCGGCGGGATAGACTCGCGTCGCCGCCGCATACCACGCCTCATTGCGATCCTCCATGACCAGCGCCATCTGCGCGAGCTTCTCCGCCTCCTCGCGCCACGCCCGCGCGGTGGTCGCTGTAGGCTTTTTGCAAAGACTCCACGCAGGTCAGGCGCAGGGCTTTGAAATCGGCCAGCGTATTGGCCGGCAGCGGAGCCCACCCGGGCGCGACTTTTTCCCAGGCGGATTCCCAGGCCAGCGCCTCCGCCAGCGTCTCGCTGCGGCTGGTGCCGCGCGCGCTGAGCAAGCGCAGATTTTGAAGCTTCGCCGGGTCGTCGCGAAATTTGGCCTTCGCCATGCCCACGCCTTGCATGGTGCGGCGGTGCAGCACGTCGAGCTGGGTATCCCATTCGCCCCGCGCCGCCAGCATCGCGGCCTCAGCATCGGCCGCCAGCTCGCCCTGCATGGCATTGAGGTCCATTTCGTCCCACACCCACACATCCCCGAAAGCGGTGGCCGCGGCGATGGTTTTGACTCGGCGGTCTTTGATGAAGTCGATGCTTTGGCCCATGGGGAGTGTGTTTGGAGGTGGGGAAGTGGCGCTACTGGGGGCCGATGAAAGGCCCCCTGCCGTCCGCCTGTCAAGTCCACGGCGCTGGTAGCGGCTCAGTTTGTTAAAAATTGCAGGGCGGGTGCTCCGCCTACCCGTGGCAACCCGAGCGGTCGCCCTCCAATTCGCCGCGCTGTCTGAGCCACGACGCGAGTCCCGCCCCTCCTACGCCTCGCCCCGGCTCTCCTACGTATCGACCCAGCCCTCCTACGCCTCCTCCCGGCCCGCCTACGCCGTAGGAAGGCTAGGTCGATACGTAGGAGACAAAAGCGCCTGTGTAGGAGACTCAGGAGGAGACCACAGAGAGCCAGGTCGAGACCTAGGAAGCCCCCGCGCTGGCGTAGGGGTCGCGCGCCGACCCGTCAGCCAGCCACGCGCCTGCCGCCCGCCCCTATTTCCCGGTGCCCGCCGCCTGCTGGGCGTCGTATTCTTTCCAGACCTCCGCCACAGGGCGGTAGGGACCCGCGTCATAGGCGATGTATTTCAGCGACGGATGGGCGCGCAAGGGTTCGAGAAGCTTGCCGAGTTTTGAGATGCGGAGACGTTCCAGCGTGGGAAGTTCGAGGAGAGCGTCGAGGTCTTTGAGATGTTTATTCTGATCGATCGAAAGCTCTTCGATTGGTGCCCCACGCAGAGGCGAAAGATCGGTCACATTGTTGTCCGTAACGCGGAGTTTCTTCAGCGGTTTTCCCTTCAGCGCCGAAAGATCGCTGATCGCATTGTGCTCAACGAACAACTCTTCGACGGGCGCGCCAGCGAGGAAATTGAGATTACTGGTCGCATTCCAGCTCATCGTCACCGCCCTTAAGGGCGCGCCCAGTAGCGGTGAAAAATCGACGAGTCGTTGCCCGGAACATTCCAGCCTTTCCAAGGGTGCTCCGCGCAAGGGCGTCAAATCAGTGACTCTCGTTGAATCAATCCCGATGAACCGCAATGGCATTCCGCGAATGGGCGACAGGTCGGCTACTTTCGTTTGCCGGATCATGAGGAAAACGAGCCGCATATCGCGCAGCGGCTCGATGGTCGTGATGTTCGTTTCGCTAGTGTCGAGTTCGTCGATCGGTAGCCCACGCAGAGGTTCGAGCGTATCGATGGGAAGTTTATAAATCTGCAGGCGCAGCAAGCCAAGATTGGTAATAACAATCGTCCCTTTCTCTTTTCCGAGCCATTCGTCCAGTCTCTTGCGCACGAGTTTTTCTTTGTCTTTGGCGCTGAGCTTTAGCTTGTCGGCGAGAGCAGCGATTTCGCCAGAAGCTTCTACTTTCCCAAGATGATGGAGCAACTGCTGCGAGCTCTCTGCGGGCCAGACGTCTATTGCGGGTTGAGCGGCAAGTTTTTCGAGGGTTGGCAATATGTCTGCCAGCTCGGCATGGGCCGGGTCGTTCTGCTGCGCGAGGCAGGTCGCTGTGGCGGCCTCGGCGAGACGATTCATGCCGATGAAGAGCCAGGCACGGCGCCAATAGCTGGGGAGGTGCGCGGGATCGAGAGCGAGGGCGGCGTCAAGTTTTTCGAGCGCGGAGTCGAAGTGCTGGAATCTCGCTTCGCTCTCCGCGAGCTGGCGCAGGGCGGGTGCGGTCTTTTTCAAATCAGCAAGCGCCTGCGTGGCGCGGTGGCCTTGGATGACTGCGGTGCTGCCAAAGACGAGGCCGACGAGGAGGACGGCGGCGGCTCCGATGGAGGCGGCTTTATTGCGCTTGATGGCGAGGAGGGCGCGCTGGCTCCAGCCCGCTCTCTCGCCGCTGGTGGCGAAGCCGTTTTGATAGGCGGTGAGGTCGGCTTGCAGGGCGGCGACGCTGGGGTAGCGGGCGGCGGGGTCGGGGGCCAAGGATTTTCGCACGATGGCGTCGAGGGAGGCGGGGACGACACCTCCGGGGAGGTGTTTGGGGCGCTCGGCTTTGGGCTGCGCGGCGACGCGGGCGGCGGGCGGGGTGAAGTCGCCGTCGATGATGGCGTCGGTGAGCTGGGAGCTGGTCTTGCCGGTGAAGGGACGGGCGAGGGTGAGGATTTCGTAGAGGATGATGCCGAGGGTGAAGAGGTCGCTGCGGGCGTCGAGGGTCTCGATCTCGCCGCGCGCCTGCTCGGGGCTCATGTAGGCGGCGGTGCCCATGACGGCGCCGGCGCGAGTGGAGAAGGCGTCGGTGCTTTCGTCCCGCCGCGCGCTGACGATGCTGACTTCGGGGTCGAAGGCGTCGCCTGCGGGCTGGCTGCGGCCGGTGCCGATGATTTTGGCGAGGCCCCAGTCCATGACCATGACTTCGCCGAATTTGCCGAGCATGATATTCGCGGGCTTCAGGTCGCGGTGGAGGACGCCGCGGCTGTGGGCGAAGGCGAGGGCGTCGCCGATTTTCTGAAAAGCGGTGAGGAGGGTGCCGAGCGGATATTTGGCGACGGTGGCGGGGAGGCCCTGGCCGAGGAGGTCGATCACTTTTTTCAAGGTGATGCCAGCGACGAGCTTCATCGTGTAGAAAGGCTGGCCGTGCTCGTCGAGGCCGAGGTCGTGGACGGGGACGATATTTGGGTGCTCGAGCTGGGCGGTGACCTGGGCCTCCTCGATGAAGCGCAGCGTGCTCTTGGTGTCGCTGGGGCCGAGCATGACCTTCATGGCGACAGTGCGGCGCGTGGCGCTTTCGCGGGCCTGCAGGACGGCACCCATGCCGCCGCGGGCGACTTCTTTTTCCACGGCGTAGAGCTGTGCCTCGCGCGGCCCGAGTGCGAGGTGGCCGCGGATGAGGTGGGTGCCGTCGATGGTGACGGTGACATTCTCGGCGGCGGCGGATTCGGCAGCGCTGAGGTGCAGGGTGACGTCGCCGATGCGCAAGGTCTGTCCGGGTGCCCAAGGCGTGAGGACGGCAAGCGGCGTGTCGTCGAGAAGGGTGCCATTGGCGCTGGCGAGGTCTTCCACCTGCACGCCGCCGTCTGCGCCGACGAGGATGCGCGCATGCTGTCGCGAGACGGGGCCGACTTTGATGGAAATGCTGGAGGACGAGGCGCGACCGAGGGTGTATTCGCCAGGCCCGAGCGTGTGGCGCGAGAGCTCGGTGCCGGCGTGGAGGACGATGATTTCGGGCTGAGGCATGGCGGGAAGGTTCAAAAATACTGCCCAGGAAGTCCGGCGTCCCGCCTGAACGGTCCGGGCGGCTATTTTCGTGCGTCGCGTTGCTTCCAGAAATCCGCGACCGGCAGCGTCTGGCGCCCGCGCTGCGATGTGCCGAAAGTGAAGCTCTGGAGGCTTGGATGTTTTCGCAGCGCGTCGATGTTGCGGTATTCAGGCGGAAGGACGACCTCCTCGATGTTTGGGCAATCGAGGAGCGGGGCGAGGTCGGGATTGATCGTCCCGTCGAGGATGGCACGTTTGAAGGGCATTCCGCGCAGCGGCTCGAGGTCCGCGACTTTCGTGCCGATCGGCGCCGGGGTGTTGAGATCGCGCACGCCGAGCCCGAGCCACCCGAGCTTCATCCCAGCAATCGACGAGAGGTCGCTGACGGGGCAGCCATTGACGTTGAGATCGGTCAGCGCCATGCCGCGCAGCGGGGAGAGATCGGTGATGTCGGTGCGCGTAAGCGATAGCCGTCGCAGTGGCATCCCACGCAGCGGGGCGAGGTCGCGAATCTTCGTGTCGTCGAGGAGCAGGATGGAAATCGGCAGGCCGGAGAGCGAGGTAAGATCGCTGATCGGCTGGCCTTTGAGATCGACGGAGAAAGTTCCGTCTTCGAGATCGGCGACGTTGATCTTGAAACCTCCCGCCCGCCCCGTTTCCTCGATCTTTTGCCTGAGGCTTGCCAAGACCGCGCGCTGCTGAACTCCGGCCGCTGAATTCCATTCCGTCCAGAATTCTGCGACGGTCTGTGCAGGGCCCTCGCGGCTGTTGTCCCAGCGAAAGGAAAGTTCCTTGAGCGCCGCGTGTTTTTGCAGAAGCGGGATGTTCGTTGCGCGGGTCGGAACGGTGGCGCGCTCGAGTTCGAGACATTCCATTAGCGGCGCGATGTCCAACACGTCGAGATTGTCGGCGGAGAGAAAACGCAGCGGCATGCCGCGCAGTGGCGCGAGATCACGGACATGCGAGCGCCCGAGATCCAGATGAACGAGCGGAAGTCCGCTCAAGGGACGAAGATCTTCGACCTGCGTGCCGGAGATGGCGAGCAAGGCGAGTTCGCTGCACTCGGCCAGCGGCGCGACGTCGCGGATAGCTGTCCAACGTAAACTGAGCCGGGTGAGGGGCATCCTGCGCAGCGGCTCGAGGTCGGCGACTTTGGTCGACTCGAGATTGAGATCGCGCAGCGGCATCCCGCGGAGCGGCGTCAAGTCGGCGACTGGAAGGTGCTGCAGGTCGAGATCCTCGAGCGGCATGCCTGCGAGTAAGCTGAGATCGAAGGACGCGTTGCTCCCCGCGACCGAAAGTTTTTTCAGCGCGAAGTTTTTCAGAATGCTGAAATCTCGCGCGCGGACGTTGCGCAGCGAGAGATCCTCGAGCGGCAGGCCGGCGAGCGGCGCGAGGTCGGTGACGGGCGTGTCGTCGAGGATCAGCGAGCGGAGCGGGAGGCCGGCGAGCGGGCGCAGATCGGCGATTTTCGTTCTGGAAAGGTTCAGCGACTTTACAGGAAGACCCGCGAGCGGCGGCAGCACCGTGAGGTTGCTCTCGCTGAAATCGAGAGAGAGGCCTCCATCCGCATCGGCTTTCGCGTGGTCGATCTGGAAGCGGGTGAGACCGGCGCGCTTGAGCTGCGCGCGCCACGAGGTAGATGCATCGTCGGCCAGCGCCTCCGCGGAGCGCGTGTATTTCCCCACGCCGGCGATGAAGCTCATTTTCGGCGGCCCACGGAAGCCGGTCTGACGAACGTGGATCGCCTTCGCGAGCGGCAGGCGCGTGCCGGGAAAAAATTCGCGGTCGTCATAATCCAGCGCGAACCCGATCTCGTTTGCGCCGCCGAACCAGCCGCGCATCTCCAAGATCGTCGAGCGCCGCCGGTCGATGGTGAACCGGCAACTGCGCAGGTTTTTCGACATGAAGCGCTCGCCGATTTCGTCGAACTCGACCACCGCGATGTCGTCGTCCCATTGCAGGACGTCAGCGCTCGCGCTCGGATCGATCGACTTGATGAACGCGCCGAAAAGCGTCCAGCCGACTTCGCGAAAAGCCGTCACCGCGTCGATGCTTTCGGCTTCCTTTTTCGCGCGCTCTTCGGCCTTGCTGCGCAGGATGTCGGGCAGGTCGGGAAAGGAAAAGAGCAGCGTGTTCACCAGCCCGCTGCGCTGTATATGTATTTCCGGCGGTCCGAGGAGGCCACCGGTCTTTGCCTGGATGAGGCTCTCGACTTCCGGCACCCGGATCGGCACGTCGTAATCGACCGCATCGAGCGATTCGTAAAGCGCCGAAGCCGCGCGGATCAACTCCCAGACTTCCTCTCGCGTCGGTTCGCTCTCCGCGCGGGCGGAGAGCGCGGACAGCGCCAGGAGCAGGCTGGCAAGGCGCGCCTTCACTTCGCGCCAGCGATGTCGCGGCAAAAAATCACACCGACCGAATGGTATTTGCCTTTCGGGTCCAGCGCCTTGCGCCGCGCCGGTTTTTGATCCGCGAGCGCGCCCGCAGCGCCCGTGCCGCCTTTGACGATGAAGCGGACGGAGCCGGGATCGCTCGGGCTCGAAGTCCACTGCCAGAGCGCATCGGCGAGAGCGAAGCAGCCATACGGCGAAACGTGCGTGTTTTCGCGCGTGAGGGTTTTGGCCATGTAGCCGTCGAGTTGCGCGGAAGGATTGGAACCCTCGATGAAATTGCGCCCGTCGATGCCGCGGGCGGCTTTTTCCCACTCCTCCTCCGTCGGCAGCCGCGCGCCTGCCCATTGCGCAAAGGCGCGCGCCTCGTAAAAACTCAGCGAGCGAATCGGCACCAGCTCCGCCTTCGCTTGGGTTTCCTTGAAGCTGCGCAAGTCGGCCGGGCTTTTCGCGCCGGCCTGGAGGTCGGAGGGGACGAGCTTTTCCGCGGCGAGTGCTTCGCTCACGAGCCGCGCGTAATCGGGGCTCTCGCGGAATCGGAAATACTCCGCGCCGGTGACGAGCGTGGAGCGCATAAAAAAGCTGCCGACCCGTTTGGTGCGCCTCCCGAGGAGTCCGTCGGCCTGCACGGTGCCGTCGTCGCCCTGGATGAAGTCGCCTTCGTGGATGTATTCGTAGCCGTCGGGAATCTCGGAAATCGGGATCACGATTTTCGCGCGACCCGCGCGGGTGATCTCGACGGGAAGCGAACACCAGCGTTTGCCGTCGCGCTGGATTTCGAAATGGCGAAATCCTTGGCGAAGGCGCAGTTCTTTGATCGGCAACGCACCGAGCGGCCGGGTGCCCGCCGCGCCCGGAATTGGTTTTTGCGTTTCGTCCAGGAGAATTTCCACGAGCTCCGCGGGGAATTTCGCCTCCACGCTGACGAAGCCTTCGCCGAGCGCAAACGGCATTAGTTCGTTTGCGTCCTTGTCGCCGGGCGCGACCCGCAGCGTCTCCTGCAGCTTGATCGCCGCCGCGCCCCAGCGCTGCTTTTCCAAATCGCCACGCGCGCCGGCGATCAGCGCATCGCGCAGTTTTCCACGCGTGGCGGGCCGTTCGAGGATGAGCGTCGCCTTTCCGAGCGCGGAGACGGCGGCATCCCAATCGCCCTGCTTCGCGCCGCTCTCCGCGGTCGCGACGAGTTCATCGTGCTGGCGGACGCGCTCCCGAAATCGCCCCGCCTGCCAGCCACCGACCCCCATTCCCGCGACCAGCAGCGCAGCTCCGGCGGCGTTGAGCACGGCGCGGTGACGCTTGAGAAAAAGGCGGAATTGCCGCGCGAGATTCGCCTGCTCGGCGCTGGTCGCGAAGCCATTTTGATATGCGAGAATATCGTCCTGGAGCGCCTTCACGGAGCCATAGCGCTGATCCGGATCGTGCCGCAGCGCCTTCATGCAGACGGCGGAAAGCGAGTCCGGAATCAGCCCACCGGGACAGTGCGCGAGGGCTTTCGGCACCGCATTTTTATTGAACGAAACTGGGGCCGCGACCGCCGAGTCGGTGGTGATTTTCTCGATGATCTCGCTGACGTTCTTTCCCGCGAAAGGGAGGCGCAGGGTGAGCAAATGATAGAGGATTGCGCCGAGCGCAAAGATGTCCGTGCGCGCATCGAGCTGATCGATTTCCCCGCGCGCCTGCTCCGGCGCCATGTAGTGCGGCGTGCCCATCACCGAGCCGTCGAGCGTGGAGAAAGCCTCGCCCTGATCGCGCCGAGCGCTCTCCACGAGATGGGTGCCGGTGGTCGCGGCCTGCGGAATTTTCGAGCTGATCAATTTCGCGAGGCCCCAATCCATCACAAGCACTTCACCGAAGCTTCCGACCATGAGGTTCGCGGGCTTGAGGTCGCGATGGATCACTCCTTTCGCATGTGCGAACGCGACGGCGTCGCAGACTTTCTGGAAAATCGTCAGCAGCGCGGCCAGCGAATATTTTGCCACGATCTCGAGCGTTCCCTTTTGCAGCAGTTCGATGATTTTTTTGAGCGTGATCCCCTCGACCAACTTCATCGTGTAAAAGACCTGTCCCTCGCCATCGATGCCGAGCTCGTGGACGGGGACGATATTCGGGTGCTCAAGCTGCGCGGTGATCTGCGCCTCCTCGATGAAGCGCAGCCGATGCCGCGAGCTCTTCGCCGCATTGCCGAGGATGACCTTCATCGCGACGGTGCGCCGCGTCGTAATCTCGCGGGCGTTGAGAATCGCGCCCATGCCGCCCTTCGCGATTTCCTCCCCGACATCGTAGCGCCCGGCGCGCTGGAATTCCGCCGGCAAATCCTCACGCCCCGTCGCCGGAGATCCCTCGGTGACGGGCAGTTCGTGCAGCACACCCGCGCGGATGATGAGCTGGCTCGAGCCGATTTGGATCGTTTGCTCTGCGCGGACAGGGACGGAACCGGAGACGAGTTCGTCGTCGAGAAAAGTGCCGTTTGCGCTGCCCATGTCCTCGATGTGAATGCCGTGCTCGGTGACGATGAGCCGCGCGTGATGCCGCGAGACCGGCCCCGCTTTCACCTGAACGCGGCAATCCGACGCGCGGCCAATCGCGTATTCCCCGGGCTCGAGCGCATAGCGCGCCAGCTCCACGTCGCCTTCGAGAGCGATCAGTTCCAGCGGGGGGCGGTTCATTGCGGCGCAGACGCTAGGCCAACCCCCGATGCGTTGTCGAGTGGACGCCGGGCTTTTGCCGCTCGTCATTCATACGCGGTTTTCGCCGTAGCAGCAGTGCCCGGCTTTCCGCATCCTTTACTCACTCCCCTGCCCTTCGTTACCCATCTCTAAATGCGTCTCCCTATCATCTTCCTCGCCCTCACCGCCACAGCCGCTTTTGCCGCCGAGGAGTATCCACTCGGCCCCGACTCCCAACCGCAGTCCGGCGTGCCGCACGGGGTGCTGAAACAGATGCCGCCCTTCACCGAAAGCAGCGTCTTCCCCGGCACCACTCACGACTGGCAGCTCTACATCCCCGCGCAGTACGACGCCGGAAAGCCCGCGTGCGTCACCATCTTTTTCGACGGCGGCGGCTACGCGAAACCGGACGGCGCGATCCGCGTCCCCGTGGTCTTCGACAACCTCATCGCAAAAAAAGAAATGCCCGTGACCATCGCGATTTTCATCAATCCCGGCGTCGTGAAAGCCGTCGAGCGCGAGGAGAAAGATCGCAGCAATCGGAGCTTTGAATACGACAGCCTCGGCGATGCGAACGCGCGCTTCGTGCTCGATGAAATCATCCCGCTCGTGGCGAAAGACTACAACCTCACGAAGAACCCGGACGGATGGAGCACCGCCGGGCTCAGCAGCGGCGGCATCGCGGCGTTCACCGTCGCGTGGGAGCGACCCGAGCAGGTGCATAAAGTGATTAGTTGGATCGGCAGCTTCACGAATATCCGGGGCGGATACGTCTATCCCGCCGCGATCCGCCAGACCAAAGACAAGCCCAAGCCGATCCGCGTTTTCCTCCAGGACGGCTCGACCGACCTCGACAATCTCCACGGCAACTGGCCGCTCTCGAATCAAGACATGGCCGCCGCGCTGAAATTCGCGGGCTACGATTACGACTTCAAATTTGGCGACGGCGGACACTCGCCAAAACAAGGCGCATCCTTGCTGCCCGACACATTGCGGTGGATGTGGCGGGATTGGCCGAAGGGTGAGTGAACGTCACTTTTTCGCCTCGCGCTCGATCGCGATCAGTCTGCTCATCGTCCCGACGTACACCACCCCATTCGCCACCGTCGCCGTCGCGCTGATCGGCTCCTTCAGCTCGATCGTGCTCAGCACGCGCTTCTCCTTGCTCGCCGCGAGGATCCAGAAATCCCCCTTCCGCGTGCCGACGAAAACCTTCCCATCCGCGACCAGCGGCGACGCCCAAAACTCCCCCTTCATCTCCTGCGTCCAATACTCCGCGCCCGTCTCCGCATCGAGGCAGTGCAGCTTGCGCGCCGTGTCCGTGACGAAGACCAGCCCCTCCGAAACCGCAGGCGTGGACATCGTATGTTTCTCCAGCGGGCGCGACCACAGCTCGCTCGCCGAGTCCGCCGGTTTCGTGATGTCCACGCACTTCAGCCACGCCTCGTTTTTGCCCCACCACAGATCGCCCCCTCCCGCGACATACATCCGGTCGCCGAGCAGCACCGGCATTCCGTAGATGTTGCTCGGCCCCTGCTGCCGGTTCTGCGTGAAGCGATGCACGTCCTCCTTCGGCGCGGTCGGGTCGATGTCGTACTGCCAGACTTTCTTGAGCTTCAGCACCTCGCCGGGCGGCGGCGCTTTCGTCAGCGGCTCAAATGCGCGCACCACGCCGTCGCCACCCGCAAAGTAAATCAGCTCGCGCCCATTCACCTTTCCGATCGCCGGAGAGGACCACGTCGCGTGGAAAATATTCGGCGCGATGTGCTCCTCGTCGCGCGCCACGAAGCGCCCCGTCGCCTTCTCGATCACGATGAGACTCGGCGCATCCGGCGTGCGGATTTTGCGGTGCGAATCGTCCACGCCCGTGCCCGTGTTCACATAGAGAAAATCGCCGTGTACCAGCACCGAGCTGTGCGCGCCATCGTGCGGCCAGGTGCCCGCGCTCCGCGGCATGTCAAAGAGCCAGACGATGTCCGCATCCGTCGCCCCGGGTGCCGGCGCATCCGTCACAGCCACCGGCTCGAAGCTCGGCGGCGGCGCGGCGTGCGGCGTGAGATGCGCGCCTTCATCCACAAAAGGCCCGTCGTTTCCATCCGCCATTCCCTTCACGTCGAGGCACACGACCTCGCCGCGATTATCCACCAGATACGCGCGCTCCCCCTCGACCGTCACCGGCGACGACATCCCCGTCTTCGGCCAGTCGAAATACTGATCCTCGTCCCGCTTCGGCACCACGAATTGCCACAGCAAATGCCCGTCCTTTTCATCGAGACAAAGCATCACCCCACGGTCACCCGTCTCCTTCAGATCGCGCGGTACCTCGTTATTCGTCCCGATAAAAACACGCCCGCCTGCCACGATCGGCGTCGAGTGCGACTGCGTCCCCAGCGGCGCGATCCACTTGATATTCCTCCCCGTCTCCGGGTCGAAAGAATCCGCCAGCCCCGTCTCCCCCGACACCATATTCCGCGACCACGCCGCGCCCCACTGCGGCTGATCCGCCGCGACCGCGAGCGCGGCTGAAGAAATCAAAACGAGCATGGGGAGAAAGCGGTGATTCATGATGCGAGAGATACCGGACAACCCGCGCGCGGCCAATTGGCATCTCGCTGCGCTTGCCCCTTCGCCACGCGAGTGCTCTCCTCGCGCCATGAAACACCTCTTTGCCAGCATCACCGCTGCAGCGCTCCTCAGCTCCCATCTCCTCGCCGCCGACGCGTCGCCTGTGACGGGCGAACTCGAAAAGATCGTCCACGCGGTCCAGGCCAAAGCTCAGGCGGGCAAAAACGCCGAGGCCGATTACGCGGACGAGATCAAGCAATTCGACGCGCTGCTGGAGAAACACAAAGCCGAGAAGACCGACGCCACGGCCGAGATCCTCATGGCCGAGGCCGGCATGTATGCGCAGCTTTTCGAGGATCCTGAAAAAGCGAGTGCGCTTCTCCAGAAGCTCAAAAGCGACTATCCCGACACCACTCCCGGCAAGCGCGCCGACAGCCTCATCACCATGCTCGCGCAGCAGGCAGAGGCCACGAAAGTCCAGCGCGGACTCATGCCCGGCAAACCGTTCCCGGACTTCTCCGAGACCTCGCTCGACGGCAAGCCGCTCTCGCTCGCGTCCTACAAAGGCAAGGTCGTTCTCGTCGATTTCTGGGCGACATGGTGCGGCCCGTGCGTGGCCGAACTGCCCAATGTCCTCAAGGCCTACGAGAAATATCACGACAAAGGATTCGAGATCGTCGGCATCAGCCTCGATCAGGAAAAAGACGCGCTGACCAAATTCACTGCCGACAAGAAAATGCCATGGCCGCAGTATTTCGACGGGCAGGGCTGGAAGAACAAACTGGCTGGAAAATACGGGGTGAACAGCATTCCCGCGACCTACCTCCTCAATAAGGACGGCGTCATCATCGGGAAAAATTTCCGCGGTCCGGCGCTCGATGAGGCTCTCGAGAAGGCACTCGGCACGAAGTAGAGCGTGCTATCGGAGCGCGCTCGGATAGGCTCCGCCGTTCATGCCATTTCGCACGCTGGGCCTCGGGCCCAATTTAATCAAAGCCGTCCAGGAATCCGGCTACACCGAACCGACGCCGATCCAGACCGAGGCCATTCCGCTCATCCTGCAGAATCACGACCTCATCGGAATCGCGCAGACCGGCACCGGAAAAACAGCGGCATTCGTGCTGCCGATCCTGACGAAAATCGGCGAGATGATCGCCACGCCCGGCAACCGTCGCTGCATCCGTGCGCTCGTCGTTGCGCCCACGCGCGAGCTCGTCGTGCAGATCGAGGAAAATGTGCGCGCCTACGCGAAACATGTACCGATCAAAGTCGCGACGGTTTTCGGCGGCGTCGGCGAACGGCCACAGATCGAGGCGCTACGCGCTGGCGTGGATATCGTAGTCGCCACGCCGGGCCGGCTGATCGATTTGATCCGTCATGCGCGCTTCGACGGGCTCGCATTTCTCGTCCTCGATGAAGCGGACCGGATGCTCGACATGGGCTTCCTCCCGCCGATTCGTCAGATCGTGAAGGCGCTGCCCGTGAAGCGCCAGACGCTGCTCTTCTCCGCAACGCTCTCGAAAGAGATCGAAGGCCTCACGCACGAATTTTTGCGTTCGCCGAAAAAGGTGGAAATCGGCCGCCGCTCGAATCCCGCGGAGACCGTCGCGCAATTCGTGTACGAGGTGCCGAAGCACCTGAAGCCCGCGCTGCTCGCGCATCTGCTGCGCGATCCGAGCCTAGATACCGTCCTCGTTTTCACCCGTACGAAACACGGCGCCGACCGAGTCGCGCGAAAGCTCGAAAGCTGCAAAATCACCACCGCCACGCTCCACTCGAATCGCTCGCAAAACCAGCGTCTGCGGGCATTGCGCGACTTCAAGTCTGGCGCGGTGCGCGTGCTCGTCGCAACCGACATCGCCGCGCGCGGCATCGACGTGGACGGCATTTCTCACGTCGTAAATTACGACTTCCCCATGCACTGCGAAGACTACGTGCATCGCATCGGCCGCACGGGCCGTGCGAAAGCCGTGGGCGACGCGATCAGCTTCGTGACTAGTGAAGATCACGCCTCGCTGCGCACGCTCGAGCGATTCATCGGTCGAGGCATCGTTCGAAAACGCGCGGATGATTTCGACTACGCGAGCGCCGCTCCGCCGATGGAGCCGCAAGGCGAACGCCGCCACATCCCAGGCCGGACCGGCGCAAACGACCGCAACCGCCCGCCGCGCGGAGGCGCGCCCCGCCCTGGTGGCGACCGGCGCGGTGGAGGGTCGGTCGGCCGAGGTGGCCGCAGCGGCGGCAGTGGTCGCCACTGATAGGCAGGAGAAGCCGCGGACGAGGAGCATTCTCTCGGTTGGAGAACTCCAACCGAGCGCCGTTTACGTGTCCGCCACACGTCAAACTTTGTGAGTCCCGGCGGTGTTTGGCCCATTCGGCCAGTGGCCGAACGCGGTACTTCGGTCGAGTGCTTCACGCAAACGCCCCGTCCGCCTCTCGTGTTACTTCTTCGTCTCGACTAGCACTGTCGCCGCCGCGGGGGCGTGGAATGCGTGGCACGCCTGGCAGTCGCTCTTCACCCCGCCGGTGCGCCTTTGCGCAGCGGCGAGTTCGTGAGTCTCGGGTGCGAGCACGGCTTTCAGTTTCAGCGTGTCCACGGTCGCATCCACCTTCTCGTGCTCACGCGGGCGGTGGCACTCGGCGCAAATCTTCTGCGGCGGCATCAGGATGTCGCTCGTCAGTTTGCTCGTCTGCGCCGCGCCGTGGCAGTCGATGCAACTCATATGCTGGTGCGGTACATGCGTGAACGGCCCGTGCTGAATCCAGCGATCCGTCACTTTTACGGGCGCAATCGAAGGCGCGTTATTCGCGTTGCCGGGCCCGACGGTGTGACACTTCGCGCACTCCGTGAGAAATTTTCGCGTTGCACGTTTCGTCAGCAGGTCGCCTTCATCGCCGCTCGGATCGCCGGTGAAAAACACGCGCTGCTCAAGATCATTGATCGTGTTCAAGCCCCGCTGTTGGAGCTTCTCCAATTCGCGCGTCGTCTGCCGGTCGAGGTCCACCGGATCGCTCACACCATCCGCGCGGAGCGCCTCGGCGAATGACAGCTTCAAGCTCGCGAGAAAGTACCGCACCTTCTGCGGATCACCGTGCGGAATCAGCACCTTCGGCAGACTAGGTTGAATCTGCAGCGTGTGGCACGGTTGGCAGCTTTGCTCGTAGGTGACCCGCTGATAAAACGTCCCACCCGCACCCGGCTTGTGACAGTCCGTGCAGGTCATTTTCCGCCCGTTGATCTTCGGCAAATCGCCTCGCTCGTGTCGCGCATGATTGAATTTCAGGGTGCCCGGATCGCGCAGATTGGGAGTCTCGTATTCAAATGGCGGATGCCCCTCGACATAGCTCGCGAACGGCTTAAGCGCGGGCGTCGTCGGAGTGATGTAGTGCAGCAGCCCGTCCCCGAGATCGCGCGATTCGCCGACCGCGGCGATGGGCGGATTGTCCAACTTAAGCATCTGATGGGTACTCTCGAGCCGTTCGGCGTTGTTATGGCAGGCGGCACACGTCTGGCTCGAGGGGAGGGCCATGCGTTCGTGGCCGACATGCTCGCGGTGACAGAGCGCACAATTCGTCGCATGAACGACCGACAATTCGCTTCGCACTGTGCGCAGCGCCAACCCGGCGGACTGTGGTTGGTGCAGCCCCATCGCGCCGTGGCATTTCAGGCACGCCTGATCCATGAGCGAGAGCGACGTGAGCGCGAGCCCCTTTTCCACGATGCCCGCGTCGTTGCTTTTGGGCGTGAAGGCGACTGGCTCTACCCCGCCTGCGTTCTCGCCGGATTTGTGCGATTTCAGCAGCGCGAGCACGTCGGGATCGGCACCGATGTGGCAGACGCGGCAGTCATTCGCGATGCGCGAGTGGTTCTCAGAGATTGGTCCGGTGGTGAGAAAATCCGACTTTCCCCAAAACCGAAAGCTAAGCACACCGACAATGCTAACCACCGCGACGACGAGAAAGGCCCAGGCCCGTGCGTTCCGCAGGTAGTGCCCTTTTTTGAAGTAATCGAGATTCCCCTTATACTTCTCGGCGATCTGCTTTTGCGTGAATTTCTGGCCTGCCATGTCGCTTGAAAATTACGGCTGCGGGAGGATGACGAGGTATCGGACAGCCACCCAAGCGTGCCATGCGGTGAAGATCAGTAGTGCGAATGACGTGGGCACATGGACGATGAGCCACCCGTGAAGCCAGTGGTGAAACTTCAGCTGCAAGTCGAGAAGACGCCGGTCATCGCACCATTTTTGCATCTCGGAAATCTTCGGCTCCCATTCGTCCGCAATGTTCAGTTTGAGCAGGCGAAACATGTCGCCAGCTGTCCGCGCATCGCCGAGACGATGCCGGTCGCCGCGCTTCGCGTAGAGATACGGGAGGCATTCGTCGTCGAGAAATTCGCCGAAGATTTGCAACGAGGGATCTTCGACCGCCACCGCAGGAATGGCTTCGGTGCTTGATCCCGGGACGGTTTTTTCCGCCGCGACCGCGGCTGGCTCGGGCTTTTCTCTCGCCGCCTTTTCGAGGTCGGTGATTTCTTTCCTCAGCTTCAGTGAAGCCTCGAAGAGAAGCCCACGGATGTGCGGCACCTGCTCAAAAACGACCTCACGCGGGAGCCGTTCTTTCATCAGCCGCGGCATGAACTGCTGCAGCGCGAGGCCAAAAAAACCGCTAACCATGACGATGCCGTAGAGCACGAGCAGCCATGAAGTGTGTGGCCCGCCGGTGCGGAAGCCACAGTGAAACAGCACGAGAGGCACCGTAAAAAGCGTGAGCCAGATGTGCGCTCTGAGCCAAAACTGCACGCTTCCGATGCGCCAGAGCCGCTTCTTTTTCCGAATGCCGAGTGCTGAGGCGAAGAGAAAAATCAGAAACGCGATGCTGCCAAAAACGAGGCCGAGCGGCGTGCCGCCGAATGTATTTCGAAGTGGTGGGACCTCACCGAAAAATGCGGGAAGCGTGAGGTCGAACGGTAGGCGCTGCGGGAAGAAATTCGCGATGTAAAGCACCGCCGAGCCAATCGTGGCCAGAACGACAAAGATGAGCCAGGGGGTATGGGAGCGGTCGATTCTCATGCGGCAAAAATACTCAGTGGGTCGTGCGATCCACCGGTTTGTCCAGCCAGCGCACGCGGCGTTTTCCGAGCGCGGCACGTCCGATTTGGCGCGCGAGAAATTCGGTGGGATCGACGCGCTTCGCCGCGTCGTGCGGGCACGCATACACGCAACTCGGCACGCTCAATTCCGTGCACAGATCGCAGGTCGTGGCTTTCTGCACCGACACGAGTTTGCGCTCCATTTTCTTCGGCGCAGCAGGCGCGGCGGGCGGCTTGGCAGCAGCGGGCGCAGCGGGTTTAGCGGCTGGTGGCTTGGCTTCGGCAACTGCGGTGGCGGGCGCGGCTTTCGGGTCGCCGACAGAAACGGCAGGCTCAGCCGCAACCGGGGCCGCAGGCACCGCAGTCTCGGATTTTTTCTCTGGCTCCACGACAGCGGCAGGTGCGGGCGATGGAACGGGCGCGCTCTTTTCCACTGGAGCCGAAGCCGCGGGAATTGGCTTGTCTGCTGGCTTCGCGGTCGGTTTCGCAGCTGCGGGCTTTGCGGCCGCTGCGGGCTTTTTCTCGACCACAGGCACATCCTTCATCATCTCGAAAGCGTGCATGTTGATGTTCCCGTACGGACACAACTCCGCGCATTTGCTGCAGCCGATGCACCAGTCTTCAATGATGATTTCGAGGCTCTCCTTTCGCCGGATCGAGCCGACAGGGCATTGCGTCATGCAGAGCGGGTCGCGGCACGAGCGGCACGCAGTCGCGACGAGGAAGCGGTCGTAGCGCAGCCCGTCGCGCAGGAGGCGCGTGACGCCATCGTGCGCGTCGGCGCAGGCGTTCACGCACGCGTCGCAGCGGGTGCAGTTATCGAGGTCGATGAGCAGGAGATTTTGCGCCTCGAAAAGCCCCTGGTCGATGAACTCGTCGAGTTGCAAAGCCATCGGCATTTTTCCCGCCTGGTCCGCCTTGACGCGCGCCGATGCAATCTGCTCCAGCGTCGCACGCACGATCGGAAATTTGTCGAGCATGGTCTGGAAATCATCGCGCCCGATTTTCACGAGATCGACGACGTCGAGCGCCGAGCAGGTCGCGTTTCGCGGGCTGTCATTCAGCAGCCCGATTTCGCCGAAAAATTCGCCACGTTTGAGATAGGTGCGGACGAGTTCGTCCTCGACGGCATTGCCATCGGGCGTGAGCCAGAACTCTTTTCCGTTCGCCTTGTCTGTGAGGTAGGTGCGCTGCACGCCCGGAACGAGTGGCATTTTCTGCGAGACGCGCACGAGACCGGTGCGGATGAGATAAAACGCATCGGCGGGCGCGCCCTGTCGGCAGATGACCTGCCCTTTTCCAAATGAAACGAGTTCCGCCTTGTCCTTGATGTAATTGAAAAACTGCAAGTCGAGCGTTGCGAAAATCGGGACGCTCCGAAGATGGCTCACGAGCGAACGCTCGCGATAAGTGTCGTCGATCTGCTTTTTGAACGAGGTGCCTTTGAAAGTCGGCGCCTTCACTTTCGTCGTCGCCTTCGTCTTCGGATCCACGTCCCGCGTGCCGATCAGCATGTCGAGGATCACGCGCAGCATCTCGACGATCACGCAGTCCTCGGTGGCGCGCACCGTGGCGGAGCGCGGCTGGAAAGTGCGGCACGTCATTTCACCCAAAAGCTCGCCCGGCCCGAGCAAAGCGATGGGCGTAGTGCGCGGCAGGTCGATCGACGCATCGATCGGGATGAAACCACGCGCCGCGACATCCGCAGCTTCCAACTGCGTCGTGACGAGTGAACTCGTCATGCGACTCATGAAGGAAAAAAGCCCCCCAAGTTTCGGCTTAGTCGAGAGATGAGCGAGCGGGTTGTTGATGTAAATTTCGACCTGTCCCTCGACCAAATAAAACGCGGTCGATCCGAAATCACCCTCTTCGCAGATGATGTCGCCGTATTTGAAAGTGCGTTTCACGGCAGCTCCGAGCGCATACTGTTTGAGGAGTGTCGCAGGCACCTCCTTCAGCGCCGGGAGCAGCTTTAGCATCTCCTCCACGCTCAGTGGCTCGCCGGTCGTGAGCTTTTCGGGAATTTCGTCCATGAGCTTTTTCGGAGCGAAAGCATTAGCTGCTCAGCGGCCCGCACGCCAAGAGCGAAAGCACCCCGGATTGCATCTTGCCCATTTTCTTAAAGGGCCTGTTTTCCGCAATCGACTTTTGTCCCGGCATTCGCTACATCGCGCTCTGTGGCACACCCGAAATACTCTTGGATACTCATCGCAGCCTCGGCAGTCGGAACGCTGCTCACCACCACGCGCGCGGCGGACGACGCAAAAATCGCCAATCTTAAATTCGTCGGCGCGCAATCGTGCGCCTCCACGAGTTGCCACGGCGGTGGCATCGGAAAAGATCAGGCTGTCATTTATTATAAGAAGGATCAGCACGCACTCGCTTACGGGCTCGTCGCGAAAGGCACATCGATGCGCATGGCGGAGTCGCTCGGCATCACCGATCCAGTCAAAAGCGCACGCTGCAACGTCTGTCACTCGCCAATGCAGGGCGTACCGGAAAATCGTTTGGTAAAAGATTTGCACGCAGACAAAGGCGTGAGCTGCGAAGCGTGCCACGGCGCGGCGGATCTCTGGCTCCGTTTCCACACGCGACCCGACGTGACCTACCAGCAGACGGTCGCCGCCGGAATGCGCGACCTGAACGACCTCACCGTCCGCGCAAGCACCTGCGTCGCGTGCCACCTCAATATCGACGAAGACATCCGCAAATCCGGACATCCCGAACTTCATTTCGAACTCGACGGACAGACCATCGCCCAGCCGCCCCACTACCGTGACGAGCGGCCGTCGATTGGCCTTCGCTCATGGCTCACAGGCCAGGCGACCGCTCTCCGCGAGATCAGTTGGAAGCTCGCAAGCAAACCCGAACCCGAACTTGAAGCACGCTGGAAAGGGCTCGTCTGGCTGCTGGAAAAAACCGCCGCAGGAAAGAACGCACTGCCTGAGAGCGGTGGATTCGCCGCGATGCAATCCGCCGCCGACCAGCTCGCCCATACTGCCGCGAAAGCCTTGTGGACGAAGGAATCCACGACCAAGCAACTCCGTGACTACATCTCTTCCAGTCCTGAGTTTACCGACGCGAAGGCGGATAAAATCGAGATGAGGCGCCGGGCTGAAGTGCTAATCCCATCGATCGAGCGGCTCTGGATCGCGCTGAAGAAGGAAGGTGGCGTGGACCCGGTCACATTCGAGCCCGCTCTCACCGTCGCCAGCGATCTTGCGCGCGAGCAGGCGGACTTTGATCCGGTGAAATTTGGCCGCGCGCTCGAACAGATCGAGGTGGCATTCGAGCGGATGCAGAAGTAAAGCGGCGCGGCGTTGCGTCTCGCCTCGAACGCGGGCAACTTTCGCCCCGTTTTGCAAACCGAGCCCGCGCCCCAGCTCTTCGATTCAGCGTTTCTCGCGAAGCTCGAGCAGCTCTACCTCGTCTCGAAAAAGCTCTTTCGCGGCGACCATCGCGCGGAGCGAAAATCGCGGCAACTCGGCTCCAGCCTCGAATTCGCCGACTACCGAAACTACACCGCCGGCGACGACCTCCGCAGCATCGACTGGAATATCTACGGCCGCCTCGACCGTCTGTTCATCAAGCTCTTCGAGCAGGAGCAGGACCTCCACATTTACTTCCTCATCGACGCCTCCGCCTCGATGCGCTGGGCCTCCCCCGACCCCCGGCTATCGACCAAACTCGACGCCGCGCTCCGCATCTGCGCTTCGCTCGCCTACATCGGCCTCGCGAATCTCGACCGCGTGAACATCCACTGGTTCGCCTCAGCACTGCACGGTGACCTCGGCCTCTCGCGTGGAAAATCGCAGTTTCACAAAGTTCTCGAATTCCTCCGGCGCGCGCCCGAGCTGCCCGGCGAAACCAGCCTCCTCGCGAGCATCCGCGGCTTCGTGCATCGCACAAAACGTCGTGGCCTCGTCTTCCTCCTGAGCGATCTTTTCGACCCGGCCGGCCACGAGGAAGCACTCGCGTTCCTGCGCCACAGCCAGTTTGAAGTCCACGTCATCCAAATCCTCGACCCCGCGGAAATTCGCCCGACCGCCAGCGGCGACCTGCGCCTCATCGAAAGTGAAACCGGCGCGGCATTCGAAGTCACCGCGACCGACGCGCTCCTGCGCCGATATCACGCGGAAATCGACGCTTTCCTCGACGGCATCGCCGCCTTTTGCCTCCGCCGCGGCATCAATTACGCCCGCGCCTCCAGCGCCGTGAATTTCGAGGAACTCGTGCTGCGCGTGCTGCGAGACGGGAGGCTTGTGGGATGAAACGAAGATGACATTTCTTGCTCCTTGGGCCGCATGGTTCGCCGCCGGCCTGCCCGTCATCGTCCTGCTCTATTTGCTGAAGCTAAAGCGGCGTCCGCTCACCGTTTCCACGCTCGTGTTCTGGCAGCGCGTGTTGCAGGAAAGTCGCCGCCGCGCGCTTTTCCAGCGGCTCCGAAATCTTCTGTCGCTGCTCCTGCATCTGCTCATTTTCCTGCTCATCCTCTGCGCTCTCGCCAAGCCGACATTCGACCATTTCGTGGCGACCGGTTCGAGCACCGTGATCGTCCTCGACACCCGCGCGCGGATGCAGGCGCTCGACCCGGACGGCGTCTCTCGTTTCGAAAAAGCGCGCCTGCTTGCCGCGCGATATTTGCGCGATGCCAGCACCAGCCACCAGCTCGCGATCCTGACTACTGGCTCATCTCCAGCCGTCTCCTCCCCTTTCACCGGCGACGAAAAAGCGCTACGTGAATCGCTCACCCGGGTTTCTGTCAGCGACCTTGCCGGAGAAATCGAACCCGCGATCCACCTCGCCGAGCAGCTCCTCGCATCGCGAAATGGCGAAGCCCAAATCGTCGTCATCAGCCCCTCGGGATGCAAAATTCAAAATTCAAAATTCAAAATTCTCCCCGTCTCCGTGGGCTCTCCGCGCGACAACGTCGCGATCACGCGCTTCGCCACTCGACCGCTGCTGAGCGACCCGGAGACTAGCGAGGTACTGCTTGAAATTCGCAACTTCGGCACGAGCGCGTCGCGCGGAAATGTCGAACTCGCGCTCGACGGAAAACTGCTCGACGTGAAGCCCTTCGACCTCGAGCCCGGCGGGCGCAGCTTCGAGACATTTTCCGCACTTCCCCGCTCCGCTCGCAACGCCCGCGGCTGGCTCACCGCGCGCCTTCCGACTCCCGACGCGCTCGCGCTCGACAACGTCGCATACGCCGTCCTGTCAGCACCGCAGCAGCATCGCGTGCTGCTAGTCACGCGCGGAAATTTCTTCCTTGAGAAGCTCCTCGCCGCCGACCGCCAAATCTCGTTCGAGTTGCTCGAGCCCGACGCATTTCAGCTCCCGATGGCGGCGAAATTCGACGCCGTGATCCTCGATGACGCGCTCCCCCCGGGCTTTGACCTCGCGCAGACCGAGGGCAATTTTCTGTTCCTAAAAACGTCGCCTTTCACCACGCCCGGAGAGCCAATCCAGCAGCCGCTCGTGAGCGACATCGACGCCGCAAATCCGGTGCTGCGCCTCGTGACGCTGCAAAACGTCACGATCGTCCGAGCCGCGCCCATGCAGCTTCCCGGCGCGATGCCCGGGTGGAAATTCAGCGCGCCGCTACGGTCATTCGAGCATCCACTGATGGCCACCGGCAGCGAACTCACTGGCTCTCATCGCACCGCCGCGCTCGCATTCGACCTCGCCGATTCCGACCTCCCGCTGCGCATCGCGTTCCCGCTGCTGATTACGAATACCGTGCATTGGCTCGCGGGAGCGGAAAGGGCCACGCCAATTAGTTTGCAGACGGGCGACGTGGTGCCGCTGGCACAGAATCAGACGGTCTGGATAGAGCCACAAACCGAGCCCACCGCGCCCGCAAAACCAGACGCAAAGCAACTCGCACGGCAATTCTTCGAACCAACGCGCGATGGCTTCTATCGGCTAGACCAACCCGGCGGCTCAAGCTGGATCGCGGTCAACACCTTCAGCGAAGGAGAGTCCGACCTGAGCGCCGCGTCGCCCGCATCGCTTAACGCCGCACCCGTTTCCCGCCAGTCGCTCGCGAATCTCGCCACGCGTCCGCTCTGGCAATACCTCGCCCTCGCCGCCCTCGCGCTGACGACGCTGGAGTGGTGGCTCTTCCACCGGAGGCGCACGGAATGAACGCGCTCCACTTAATAAACAGACTCGTGCGCCTCCCATGCTTGAACTGACGCACCCGCTTTTTCTGCTGCTCGCGCTTGCGGTGCTGCTGCTTGCGCTCGCGTTGCGACGGTCGCTGGCGGACCTCACGCCGGTGCAGCGGCGCGTCTGCTTCGCGGTGCGGACATTGCTCGTGCTGCTGCTCGTCGCCGCGCTGGCGGGAGTGCGAATGCTGCTCCCGTCGGAAGACCTCGCGGTGATTTTTGCAGTCGATGAATCGGCGAGCATCTCGCCGGAAGCGGAGAAGCAGGCGCGCGATTTCGTCGCCGCAAGTCTCACAAAGCAGCGGGCACGCGACACGAGCGGAGTTGTCGGATTTGCGCGCAGCACGGAGTTACGGCAACCGGCGAGCGAGAATGCGCGGCTGGCGGCGGAGTGGGCGCCGCCCGCAGATCGAGCGTGGACGGACATCGGCGGGGCGCTGGACTTTTCCAGCGCGGTTTTTCCCGCGGAGAAAACGCAGCGGCTCGTGCTGCTCAGCGATGGCAACGACACGGGCGGACGCGCCGCGCAATCGGCTCAAATGCTTGCTTCGCGGGGCATCGAGCTTTTCACCGCGCCGCTGCGAAACGCCGCGACGCCGGAGGTGCTCGTGGAAAAAGTGGAGGTGCCGCGGCGGTTGAAGACCGGTGAGCCGTTCGATCTCGTGGCGAATATCCGCAGCAACATCGCAACGAGCGCGAAGGTGAAACTTTACCAAAATCAATTCCTGCTCGAGACGCGCGAGGTGGAGTTGAAACCGGGAGACAATGAATTTCGCGCGCCGAATTTGAAGGCGGACGGGAGCTTTATTTCATACGAAGTCGAGGTCGCGGCGGTGCGCGACACGGCGATCGAAAACAACCGGGCGCAAGCAACTGCTAGCCTTCGCGGGCAGCCGCGCGTGCTGATCGTGGAGGGCGACGATGGCAAGGCGCGTCCGCTCACGGAGGCACTACGAGGCGAGAAAATCGGTGTCGAAACGCGCGGGGCGTCCGGCGCGCCGAAGACGCTGGAGGATTTGCAGCAGTTCGATCTTTTCATACTGAGCAATGTCTCGGCGCTGGCGCTGGGCCGCGAGCAGATGGAGCTGTATCGCCGATGGGTCCAGGATTTCGGCGGCGGCTTTGTGATGCTCGGGGGCGAGAACAGCTTCGGAGTCGGCGGCTATTTTCGCACGCCGATCGAGCAGATGCTGCCAGTGCGAATGGAGCACGATGACCGGCAGGATATGCCGAGCGTGGCGCTGCTCGTGGTGCTGGATCGCTCAGGCTCGATGTCGGCGCTGGCGCAGGGACAGACAAAGATTTCGCTCGCAAATCAGGGCGCGGTGCTCGCGATGAATGTGCTGCAGCCGCGCGATTATTTTGGCGTGCTCGCGGTGGACACCCGCGTGCATACGGTTGCGCCTCTGCAGCAACACGCGTCGAAAGCGCCGATCGAGCAAAAGATTCTCACGGTTACGGCGGCGGGCGGCGGCATCTATATTTACACCTCGCTCGCGGAGGCGTTCGCGCAGCTCCGCGATGTGCCGGCGCGGATCAAGCACGTCATCCTTTTTTCCGACGCGACGGATGCCGAGGAAAAGAGTGCAGGTGAGATGGGCGACGGAGCGTCGGGAGCGGGCTCGGCGCTCGATTTGGCGTCGGCGATGCTGACGGCGAAGATCACGACGTCGGTGGTCGCGCTCGGGCTTGAAGCAGACAAGGACACGCCATTTCTGAGGCAGCTCGCGGAACGCGGAAGCGGGCGATTTTACCTGACGAGCGACGCGACGAGTCTGCCGCAGATTTTCAGCACTGAGACGATGAAAGTGGCGCAGTCGAGCCTCGTGGAGGAGCCATTCCTCGCGATAGCGACGAGCAAGAGCCCAGTGATCGCTGGGCTCGACTGGGCGCAGTCGCCGCTGCTGCTCGGCTACAACGCGACGAAGCCGAAACCGACCGCAGACGTGCTGCTCGCGACAGAACGTGGCGAGCCGCTGCTGGCGAGCTGGCGATACGGGCTCGGGCAGGCGGCGGCCTTCACTAGCGATGCGAAAAGTCGGTGGGCCGCCGAGTGGCTTGCGTGGCCGGGATACGGGAAATTTTGGACGCAGCTCGTGCGCGGGCTCATGCGGAAAAGCGATCAGTCGAGCTTCGCGGTGAGCACGAGTGAAATGGCGGATCGGCTGACGCTGAAGATCGACGCGATGAAGCCGGACGGGGCGTTTCGCGATCGGCTCCCGATCACGGTCAATGCGCGAAATCCGAGTGGCGAGACGCAGAAGGTGGAGGCGCGGCAGACCGCGCCAGGCGAGTATTCGGCGGCGTTCGATCTGCCAAGTGAGGGGACGACGATCGTCTCGGTGACTTCCCCGGAATTGCCCGATGGCGGATACGTCTTCGGCCACACGCGGAGCTACCCGCGGGAGTTTTTGAGCAGTGAAACGAACGATGATTTTTTGAGATCGCTGGCAGAAGCGGCGGGAGGGAAATTCAATCCGACGGCTGAAGATATCTACGCGCGCCCTGCGCATCCTTCGCTACGGAAGCGCGATCTTACCGACTACTTCCTAATGGCCGCATTGGTGATTTTCCCGATCGATATCTGGCTGCGACGCCGCACATGGAAGTAATGTGAATCGAACGTTATGAACTTGAATCCTTGAGCCGCGCTCTCGCGCGGTTTTTGCTCTCCACCCCACATGAAAGATTTTCGTCTCAACCGTCTTTTTCACGCCAAATCCAAACGCTGCTTCGATGTCGCGGTGGATCATGGATTTTTCAACGAGCGCTCCTTTTTAAATGGGATCGAAAATCTGGATCGATGCGTCCGGACGCTGGTGGCGGCTGCGCCAGATGCGATCCAGCTCACGGTCGGGCAGGCGGAACTTTTGCAAAAAATCCCGGGCCGGCAGAAGCCGTCGCTCGTGCTGCGGACTGACGTGGCAAATGTGTATGGCACAGAGCTTCCGCGCGCGCTTTTCAGCCGCATGATCGGCAACGCGGTGGAGCAGGCGCTGCGGCTGGATGCGGTATGCGTGGTGGTGAATTTGTTTCGCATCCCGGGTGAGCCGGAGGTGACGGATCAGTGCATCGACAACATCCTGCGACTGAAGCCGGAGTGTGATCGCTATGCGATGCCGCTGATGATCGAGCCGCTCGTTTTCCGCCCGAATGCTCAGGCGGGCGGATACATGGTGGATGGGGAGCTGGAGAAGATTTTGCCCCTCGTGCGGCAGGCGGTGGAGCTCGGAGCGGACATCATCAAGGCCGATCCAACGGACGATGTGAGCGTGTATCATCGCGTGGTGGAAATCGCGGGGCGCATCCCGGTGCTTGTGCGCGGCGGGGGGAAGGCGCCGGATGTGGAGATTTTGAAACGGACGCAGGACCTGATGGTGCAGGGCGCGGCGGGGATTGTGTATGGGCGGAATATAATTCAGCACAACGACCCGGCGGGGATGACTCGGGCGCTGATGTCGATCGTGCATGAAGGCGCGACGGCGGCGGAGGCGGCGAAGCTGATCAAGGCGGCATGAAGACGCTGAAGGTCGGAATCATCGGCGGCGGGTTGATGGGGCGCGAGTTGGCGAGCGCGATCGGGCGCTGGTGCGCGCTGGTGGATTTTCCCGTGCGGCTGGAGTTGAGCGCGGTGTGCGATGTGCAGGAAAAAGTGCGCGAATGGTTCCGGCAGATTCCGAGCGTGGCGCTGCTGACGGCGGATTATCACGAGCTTTTGCGGAGCGATGTGGATGTGGTCTATGTCGCGGTGCCGCATCATTTGCATGAGCAGATTTACCTCGATGTTCTGCGCGCGGGGAAAGACCTGTTCGCCGAGAAGCCTTTTGGAATCGACCTCGCGGCTGCGCGCAAGATTCGCGATGCGGCGACGGAACTCGGGCGCTTAGTGCGATGCAGCTCGGAGTTTCCGTTTCTGCCGGGCGTGCAGAAAGTGTGGCAATATCTGCGTGGCGCGGAGCTTGGGCGGGTATTGGAAATCCGCTCGGGATTTTGGCACGCGAGCGATCTCGATCCGACGAAGCCGATCAACTGGAAGCGGCAGAATCAGTTCTGCGGTGAGATCGGAGTGATGGGCGATCTTGGGATGCACGCGGTGCACTTTCCCTTCCGGCTCGGCTGGCGGGCGACGAGCGTTTTTGCACAGCTTCAGAAAATCTACACGGAGCGACCGGATGGCAAAGGCGGGATGGCGCCGTGCGATACGTGGGACAATGCGATGCTGCACTGCGAGGTCGTGATCGCCGGGAATTCTGTGCCGATGCGGATCGAGATGAAGCGACTCGCGCCGGGCGAGATGAATACGTGGTTCTTCGAGGTGCTCGGAACGGAGGGCGGCGCGCGATTTTCGACGAAGGAGCCGAAGACGGTTTGGGTCTTCGAACGGGGGAAGGAGCAGGTCTGGAAACGCTACGATGTGGGGCAGAGCTTCAATGTTTTCACGGCGGTGACAGGCGGGATTTTCGAGGCGGGATTTTCGGATTGTTTTCAGCAAATGTGGGCGGCATTCGTGGCGGAGCGCGAGGGTTTGCTCGGCGACCGCTTTGGCTGCGTGACGCCGGATGAGGCGGTTGCAAGCCATGAACTTTTCGCGGCGGCACTGCGTTCGCATTCAGAAAAACGGGCTGTGGAAGTCTAACGCGCGCGTCGTGCGGCGGGTATGCGATTCAGCACTTTGAACGGCGGATTCACAGTCGTGTCAGAACTCGCCACTAAAATGATGAAAATCCCTGTCCTCTCTCAATCCATCGCAGCGCTCGCCGCTGCCGTTTTGCTCAGCGGATCGAGCACGCTGCTTTTTGCCGAAGACAACGCCGTGACTCCACCGCCGGCGAAAGTCGATGCGACGCCGCCGCCGGTGAAAATCGATTCGACCCCGGTGCAAGGGAAGCCGGGAATGATCACGAGTTTTGCGCCGGTTGTGGAAAAGGTCTCTCCGAGCGTGGTGACGATCTCGACCTCGAAAAATGTCACGAAGAGCGCTCAGCGAAGCAATCCGCTGCTGAACGACCCGATGTTCCGCCGCTACTTCGGAATGCCAGACGAAGACACTTCCGATGAAGACGCGACACCGCAAGCGCCGACGAAGCGCGGCGGGAAATCCGGAAAGAATTTGAAGCGCGATGGCGGCGGGAAAGACGGTGAAGCACACAAGGAACCGCTCGGCCTCGGATCCGGTGTGATCGTGAGCGCGGAAGGCCACATTTTAACCAACAACCATGTGGTCGAGGGCGCGGATGACATCGAGGTGACGATCGGCAGCAGCCAGCACAAATACAAAGCCACGAAGATCGGCACCGATCCTGGGACGGACATCGCAGTCTTAAAAATCGACGCGAAAAATCTGACGCCGATCGTCTTTGGCGATAGCGACAAAATCCGCGTCGGCGACATCGCGGTGGCAATCGGGAATCCATTCAACCTGACGCAATCGGTTTCGATGGGCGTCATCAGCGCGGTGGGGCGTGGCGGAATGGGGATCGTCGATTATGAAAATTTCATTCAGACCGATGCGTCGATCAACCCAGGGAATTCCGGCGGCGCGCTTGCGGACATCGAAGGGCGCTTGATCGGCATCAATACAGCGATCTTCAGCCGGACGGGCGGAAATCAGGGCATCGGATTCGCAGTGCCGGTGAATCTCGCGCACGGCGTGATGGACAACATCATCAAGAATGGGCGGGTCGTCCGCGGCTATCTTGGAACGATCATTCAGCCGCTGACGGAGGAGCTTTCCACTGCATTCAAAACGACGGATCAGAGCGGGGCTCTCGTCTCGCAGGTGGAGCCAAAAGGCCCGGCGGGAAAAGCGGGCGTGAAGGACGGAGACGTCATCACGGAGGTCGCGGGGAAGAAGGTTGAAGGGCCACGTGAGTTGCGATTGATCGTCGGGGCGATGGCGCCGGGGACGAAGGTTGATGTGAAAGTTTTGCGCGAAGGACAGAGTCAGGTGATCCCAGTTGTGCTCGGAGAACTGCCGTCGAAGACCGGCTCGCTGGCGGCCGCGGAGGAGCGGAAAGATGAAAATCCCGACGTGCTCGATGGCGTGACGGTTGCGGATGTGGACGATTCGCTGCGCAAGGAAATGGACCTTCCTGAATCAACGCAGGGAGTGGTGATCACTGCGGTTGCTCCCGATTCTCCGAGCGCCGTCGCGGGTCTGAAACGTGGCGACGTGATCCACGAGATCAACCGGAAGCCGGTCACCACTGCGAAGCAGGCGATCGATCTCAGCGAGAAAGTGAAGGCGGATAAAAAAGTGCTGCTACGCGTCTCGAGCAAGGGCCAAAGCCGTTACGTGGTCGTCGTTCCGCAGGAATAATCGGCTTCGCGACTAGGAAGGTTTCGAGAGGCGGCGCTCATGTGAGCGCCGCCTCTTTTGCTTTTGAAATTGCCGAATCACTTCGCATCTCCAGAATTTCGCAATGCCGTTCCCGCCGACCTGCCAAGACCCAACTTTGGACGGGGGAATTCGCAGTGTTGAACAGTCATTGCGGCGAGAATGATGCAAAGGCCACGCGTCAGTCGCGCTCTTATAGCATGCGGGAACGCGCACTGCTCTCGTTCGCGTGAGAGACACGCAATAAACCGCTCCCCGACTGAGCAATGACACTAGGCAACATCCCGCACGAGCCGCATCTCCCGAGTTCAGCCTGCGATTTTCACCGCGGGATGATCGATGATTTCCCGACACCTGTGTGGATCAGCGATACCACTGCGAAGATCATCTATGTGAATCGGGCGTGGGTCGAATTCACAGGCTGCCCAATCGAGTCGCAGGTCGGACACGGATGGTTGGAGTGTGTGCATCCCGAGGATCGGGACTCGGTCGCGGAGCGGTGCCACAAGCATTTGCGCACGCGGCAGCCTAGCGAGGTCGAGTTCCGCGTGCGGCGGAACGATGGAGTGTTTCGGTGGGTCGTCGAGCGCGGGAATCCGCTGCATCGCCCTGACGGCACGTTCACGGGATTCATCGGATTTTGCTACGATACGACGGAGCGACGGACGATGGACTCGGCACGACGCGAGATCGAGGAGCAGGCGCGGCTCCTGGGGCTCGCAACGCGCGATATGGTCTGGAGTTGGGATCGTCGGACGGATCGCGCGATCAACAATGCGTCGTTTGCGGCCACCCTCGGAGATCTTCCGGGGCCTTTCGGCGCGAGCGTGGCCTGGTGGAAAGCGCGTGTTCATCCCGACGACGCAGAGCGCGTCCTCGCCGCACTCGGACGCACGCTGGAAGAGGGATCGACCGACGCCGCGGAGGAACATCGTTTTCGAAAACTCGATGGCTCATTTGCAACCCTCGAGGTCCGAGTTTGCCTCGAGTGGGACGTGAACGGCGAGCTCGTTCGAGTACTGGGCGCGATGCGAGACATCACCCAACGCAAGCGCGCGGAACAGGCGCAGGCGCGGCTCACGCGCATGCTCGAGGCTACCAGTGACTTCGTGGGGATGGCCGACATCCTCGGAAATGTCTTTTACATCAATCGCGCGGGACGACGAATGCTTGGCTGGCCGGTAGAGGGTCCGCTGGGGCCATGCACGCTGCAGGACATTCACCCGGACTGGGCTACCGCGATCGTGATGGAAGAGGCATTTCCAAACGCGATCCGCGAGGGAATTTGGACAGGCGAGACTGCACTTCGCGGAACGGAGGGGTGTGAAATTCCGGTTTCGCAAATTCTCATCGCACACTCGGCAGCGGATGGCACTCCCGAGTTCATGTCCACGATGATGCGCGACATCGGCGAGCAGAAGCGCGCCGACGTGGCGCGCATCGAGTGGGCCAATCGCTACGACGCCGCGATCCGGGCAAGCGGACAGCTACTGTTCGACTGGAATACCGCTTCAAACGACATCACGTACGGCGGAGACAGCGAGGGAATCCTCGGCTTCACGATGAAGGAAATGGCTGGTGGCCTGCCGCGACTGCGTGAGTTAATCGTGCCGGACGACCGCGCGGCGTTCGACGAGGAAATCGCGCGCGCGACCGCCACGCGCGATCCTTTTCACCTCGCACTCCGACTCCGGCGAAAAGACGAAGGCGTGGTTCCGATTGAAGCGAAAGGTTACTTCTTTCTCGATCGACAGGGCCGTAGCGGGCGCATGGTCGGCTTCCTCGCGGACGTGACAGAGCAGCAGCGGGCGCAGGAGGAACTCGCGCGCGCGCACGACAGCTTGGAGGCGCGCGTGATCGAGCGAACCGCGGAACTCGCGCACAGTCACATCGTCATTCGCGACCGAGCGATGCAGCAGGAGACGGTTGCGCATCTGGGTCAGCAAGCCCTCGCGGGTGCGAAGCTGGAGGAGCTTTTCGACGAGGCCACCGCGCTCGTGCGGACCACGCTAAAGGTCGATCTTTGCTCAGTGCTCGAGCGAGGGCCGGCTGGAAGCGAACTCTTTGTGCGCGGGAGCGCGGGCTGGCCCGACGAAATGCGGCGCGGATCGGTCCCGGCAGGATACGGCTCGCAGTCCGGCTACACACTGCTCGTGGGCGAGCCGGTGATCGTTGAGAATCTGGCGAAAGAGACGCGCTTCCAGATTTCGCAACCGATCCGCGAAATCAGAGCGACCAGCGCGATCAGCGTTCCAATCCATTCGGAGGGAGATTCGTTCGGAGTCCTCTGCGCATGCTCCACGGATTTGCGCGCATTCACACAGGACGACGCGCATTTTCTCCAGTCGGTGGCAAATGTGCTCACTGCCGCGATCACGGGCCGTCGGGCGGAGGAGAGCATCCGTCTGGCGCAGGAACAAGCAGAGGCGGCCAACCGCGCCAAGAGCGACTTCCTCTCGCGCATGAGCCATGAGCTTCGCACACCACTGAATGCGATTCTTGGATTCACGCAGCTCCTCGAGATCGACCAACCCACGACGAGCCAAGCCGAGAGCATTTCGCATATCTCGCGCGCTGGGCAGCACCTCCTCTCGCTGATCAATGAAGTGCTCGACATCGCGCGAATCGAGGCCGGGCGGCTCGCGCTTTCGCCCGAGCCGATCGAGCTGTCGAAATTTCTCAGCCAGGCGATCCAGCTCATCCGTCCGCTCGCCGTGCGGCACAAAATCGAGATCGCGCTTCAGGCGAATGAACCCGAATTTTTCTACGCGCTGGCCGATCGTCAGCGACTTCAGCAGGTCATTCTGAACCTGCTTTCGAACGCGGTGAAATATAACCGCCCGCGTGGCGAAGTGACCGTGAGTTGCAGCGCTTTCGGCGGCGAACGCGTGCGCATTAGCGTCGCGGATACGGGTGCGGGGATTTCTGTGGAAAATCGCGAACGACTGTTCGTGCCGTTTGAACGACTCGGTGCCGAGAGCACCGAAATCGAGGGCACTGGCATCGGCTTGGCCCTTTCGCAGCGCATCGCGCACGCCATGCACGGCGAGATTGGCGTCGAGAGCATCCCCGCCAGGGGGAGCACTTTTTGGCTTGAGCTTCCTTCCGCACCTGCGGCTCCACCTCACCCTGCCGACGCGATGGAGCCGGACACTGCGAAGACGTTTCCATTTCGCGAATACACCGTCCTGTATGTCGAAGATCAGGATCTGAATCTGCGCCTCGTCGAGCGAATCCTGCAGCATCGACCAGGCTTCAAGCTGCTCACCGCGATGCAAGGCAGGCTCGGCCTCGATCTTGCACGAGAACATCGCCCAGACCTCGTTCTGCTCGACCTAAATTTGCCCGACATGACTGGTGACGAAATCCTGCGCCAACTAAAACTCGATCCCGCGCTCCAGCAAATCCCGGTGATCATGATTAGCGCAGATGCGATGGGAGAGCGCGTGGAATCCTTGTTGAGCATGGGAGCCGCCGACTACCTCACAAAGCCATACCGTGTGGCCGATTTCTTCCGAGTCATCGAGAAAGCGCTCGCGGGAGAGTAGCTTTGGAGTTGCGACCTTTTTTTAACAGAACACGATGCGACACAGTGGGACGTGTGTGCATCGTCGCGCGACAAAGTGTCGTCACACGCGACATCAGCACGTTGCCGGCACGCTCCTATCCGGCGACAAAGTGCGATTTCCCTCTGTAACCAGCCGGAAGATCGCCGAGAAGCGAGTGGCACATTCGGTGCTAAACTATTCATCACAATGAAGAAAGCGCACCGATGCCTCCTGCATTCAGCGTGCATCGCTATCAAGCTGATGCACGGGAAGAGTATTCGATGGCATTGGCAGCATATCCTTCGCGAATTCAACTGCGGTGAACATTCTGACGGGGCAAACCGTCAAAATGGACACCGCTTGGAACCCCAAAAATGTTGTACATAGCCAATCGTCATCGTGCTCAAAGCCCCGAGGCTCAACGCGCCCTCCACGCCGCGGATGGCTACCTCTACCTCAACATGGCGGATTATGCGCTGGAGGAACTCGAAGCGATCCCCGCTGACGAAAAAGCGTCCGCCTCTGTGCTGCTTGCGCGGACACGCGTGCTGCTGCATTTGCACAAATGGAAAGAGGCGGAAAAGCTTTCGGATCAAGGAACGAGGAGCCATCCCGATGAGGATGAGTTCACGGTGCAGCGGGCATTTGCGCTGCATCAGATGCAGAAAGGCGAGCGTGCTGTGGAAGTGCTTTTAGCCGCGCCAGAGTGGCTGCGGCGAACGGGCATTTTGCATTACAATCTCGCGTGCTACGAGGCGCGACTCGGCGATCTTTCGACCGCTCGTGAGTGCATTGACGCGGCGATTCAGCTCAACTCCGCGATGAAAAAAAACGCACGCGTCGATCCGGATTTGCAGGCACTCTGGAACTGAGCGGCTGATTTCTCCATTGTCGCACAGTGGTGGCAGTCCTCGATCACGTTGTAAATTGCAATTCGGAGAGGCGTCGATAGGTCCCGCCGGCACGAGCAATGAGTTCGGGGTGCGGGCCGGATTCGGTGATTCTACCTTCTTCGATGACGCAGATACGGTCCGCACGGCGAACGGTGGAAAGTCGGTGTGCGATGATGAAGGCGGTACGGCCTTCGAGCAGCGTCGCCAGCGCCTGCTGAATGAGCTGTTCGCTCTCGCTGTCGAGCGCGCTCGTCGCCTCGTCGAGGATCAGGATCGCGGGATTTTTCAAAAGCGCCCTGGCGATGGCGACGCGCTGTTTTTGTCCGCCCGAGAGCTTCACGCCGCGCTCGCCGACGTGCGTGTCGTAGCCCTCGGGAAAGCGCGCGATGAACTCGTGGCAATTCGCGCGCCGCGATGCCTCGATGATCTCCGCCTCACTCGCGCCGGGGCGGCCGTACGCGATGTTTTCGCGGATTGATCCACCGAAGAGCAGCACTTCCTGCGGCACGATCGCCATGTTGCCACGGACGGTGGCGAGGTCGTATTCGTCCGCACGTTTTCCATCGAGAAAAAGGGCGCCGCTGTCCGGCTCGTAGAAGCGCAGGAGGAGCGAGACGATGGTCGATTTTCCCGCGCCACTGGGGCCGACGAGTGCGATTTTTTCTCCCGCCTGCGCGTGCAGGGAGAGGCCGCGGAGGACGGTCAGGTCGGGGCGCGACGGGTATCGGAAATCGACGCCGCGAAACTCGACTTCGCCGCGCAGCCGCTGCGAATCGGTGTGGGCGATGTGCTCGGGCTCTTCGTCGAGCAGCTCGCGGACGCGCTGGGTGGCGCCCAGTGCTTTTTGCAGGACGCTGAAGACCTCGGCGAAGGAGGACACGGAGCCGCCGACGAAGATGGTGCAGAAGATGAAGCGCGTGAGCTCGCCGTGCGTAAGCTGCCCGGCCTGCATGAGCCGCGCGCCTTCCCACAGCACGAGCACGATTGAGCCAAAGATGCCAACGATGATGAATGCAATGAGCGCGGCACGATATTTCGCGCTTTTCAAAACCGAGTCGAGGAAAGCGTCGAGCCCCGCAGCGTATCGCTTCACTTCGAAGCCTTCGTTCGTGAATGCCTTCACATTCGCGATCCCCTGCAGCGTCTCCTCGACGATCGTCCCAGTCTCCGCGAGACGATCCTGCGCGAGGCGCGAGAGCGCACGGATGCGGCGGCCGAAAAGCACGGCAAGCAAGATCAGCACAGGAAAGGATGAAATCATGATGAGCGACAGGCGCAGCGACGTGAAGCCGATGACGGCGACGCCGCCGACGAGCAGCACGGTCTGGCGCAGCGTCTGCGGCACCGCGCCGGTGAGCATGTCTTGGAGCTGCGCGAGGTCATTCGAAATGCGGCTCGAAAGCTCACCGACGCGGTGCTCGCCGAAGAATTTCATCGGCATTGCGATGAGCTTTGAATACAGCGCGCGCCGGAGCCGGACGACGGCGCGTTCGCCAACGCGATTGAACGAGTAAGACGAATAAAACGTGAGCACCGCCTGGATGGCGAGCGTCGCGATGAGCAGCAGCGCGACGCTGTTCACGTCGCCGAGCCAGCCAGTCGCGAAGCTCACTTTCACCGACGGAATCGCGGCATCGAGCAGATGCCCGACGAGGAACGGGAACATGAGCCCGAAGCTCATCGACACGATGAGCGCGAGCACTGCGGCGATGAACGTCGCGCGCCACGGGCGCACGAAACTGAACAGCTCCAGCAACTCGCCGAACGCGGCTCTTTCAACCGGAACCGGTTGCGCAATGGCCGCTAGCAAAGGATTTCCGGGCGATGCCGGCTCGCCGCTCACTCGGAATCGACCGGCTTCAGCTCGCGGATCCAGATGCTACGGTAGCGCTCTTTGTCGCCGTGATCCTGCAGGCGGAGCGGGCCTTTCTCGGGATGGACGTGGTACGTTCCGACCTGCTTGTGGGGCGTCTCGCCGGTGAGCTCCGTGTGGTTTTGAACGAGAACACCGTTGTGGAAGATAGTGGCGTAGGCGGGCGTCACCAGCTTCTCGCCGTCGAAGCGCGGACCGTTGAAAACGATGTCGTAGGTCTGCCATTGGCCCGGCGGCAGCGAGGCGTTCACGAGCGGCGGAGTCTGGCCATAAATCGCGGTCGCCTGGCCGTCGGGATAGGTCGGGTTTTCGTAGCAATCGAGCACTTGGATTTCGTATCGGCCGAACAGAAAGATGCCGCTGTTTCCCCTGCCCTGCCCCGAGCCTTTCGCAGGCACCGGTGCCGTCCATTCGACGTGAAGCTGCACGTCTGGACCGAACTCGTCCTTCGTCATGATGTCGCCGGTTTTGTTGATCTCCGCGTAGCCCTCCGCGACCGTCCACGCTGCTTCGTCACCGTTTCCCTTTTTCCATTTGGAAAGGTCTTTGCCATCGAAGAGCACGACTGCGTCGCTCGGCGGCGTGCCTGCTTTTTCCTGCGTCGGAAAGGTGCCGGGCGTGACGATTTTTGGCTGCGGCCGCTCGCCGTCGTGAACGTGCCATTTGCTGCCGGGAATGATCGGTGTGTCCTGGTAGCCGAGCGGGTGCTTGTCCTCCGCGAAGCCGCTTGGGATCAACGCTGCGGCGGATGTGGCGAGCGCGAGAAGGAGGGTTTTTGAATGAATTTTCATGGCTTTGTTTTGAGGTTGAGAGGAGCGACGATTACGCCGTTTCAGCCGCGGCTGGGGAAGCAGAATTCCGCGCGGTCTCGTGCAGCATCCGATTGATCGTTGCAGCTGCGTAGGCGGCTCCGAAGCCATTGTCGATATTCACGACTGTGACGCCGCTGCCGCAGCTCGTGAGCATTCCGAGCAAGGCTGCGAGTCCGTGAAAGCTTGCGCCGTAGCCGACGCTCGTTGGCACCGCAATGATCGGCCGAGTGACGAGCCCGGCTACGGCACTGGGGAGCGCGCCCTCCATTCCGGCGATCACGATGAGCACGTTGCAGGCTTCGAGCCGCTCCCGCACCGCGAGCAGTCTGTGGATTCCGGCGACGCCGACATCGGTGATGCGCTCGACGCGGTGGCCGAAGATTTCGAGCGTCACGGCGGCTTCGTCCGCGACGGGCAGGTCGGAAGTCCCCGCGCAAATCACCCCGATCGTGCCGTCCATTTTCGGCAGCGGTTGCTGCTCGACCGTGATGCAGCGAGCGCGCGCGTGCCACTGCGCGGCGGGAAATTTCACTGCGAGGGCGGCGTGCTGCTCGGCGCGCGCTCGGCTCACGAGGAGCACATTTTCATGTTCTAAAATCGCGAGCCCGATCGCGGCGACTTCCTCAGGCGTTTTGCCATCGCCATACACGACCTCCGGAAAGCCGCAGCGGCGGCGGCGGTCGGTATCGACGCGCGCAAAACCGAGGTCGATGAACGGCTGCGGCATTATTGCTGCGCGTCGCTTTTAGAAAAAATCAGGCGCATTGGGATCATCGCAGACTCGACAAAACCGTGGGTACGGAAGAACCGCAGACCGTCGGCATTGATGCGGTCTGTCAGCAGCGTGATGCGTTTAAAATCCTTCTTCTTCGCATACTCGACGGCGTGCGAGAGCAGCCGCGCGCCGTATCCGTGGCCGCGATGATCGCGATTAATGATGACATCTTCGAGCAGCACGACGAAGCCGCCCTCGGCGGTGCTGATCGTGATCAATAAATTGATCATTCCGACCGCGATGCCGCCCTGCCGCAGCACGAAAATGCGACCGCGGCTCGGGTCTTCGAGGATCAGCCGCAGCCCGCGCATCTGCTTCGCGCGGTCGGGCGTAAAGTCCGCCTCCTGCGTAAAAAGATCGAAGAGCAGGTCGGTGAGCTGCGGCAAGTCTTCGATCGTCGCTTGCTCGATGGAAACGTCGTCGGTCATGTCGCAGTGGGCGCGCTACTGGTCGAGCGCAGAGAGGATTTCCGCCTTCGGCACGCGGTCGGTGAATTCCGCAAACGTCTCGTCGCCGGTCTTCATGCGGTCATAGGTTTTCAGGAGCTTACCGATGAAAATGTGGACGTCTCTAGCGATGATCTTGCCTTTGAAAAGTTCGTTAAAGCGCCGCTTTTCGCCGAGCCGTCCGCCGATGAATGAGTCGTAAGCATCGACCATGACGCCATCGACTTTTGTCCGCGCTCCGCGGAAGCCAATGTCGGCGATTTGATGCTGTCCGCACGAGCTCGGGCAGCCGCTAAAGTGGATGCGGATTTTGTTTTTATACCAGCCGCTCTGCGCCTCGAGTTGCTCGACGAGCAGCATCATCCGGTTCTTAGTTTCCGCGACGGCGAGGTTACAAAACTCGATGCCGGTGCAGCTCACGCAGCCTCTCCGGAAATTCGTCGGGCTATAGTCGAGCCCGAGCGCGTCGAGTTCGGTTTTCAGCGCCGGGAGGTTCATTTCCGGCACGTTGATGATCAGCAGATTCTGCTTGTTCGTCAGTCGAATCGCGTCCCGACCGGGCGCGCAATATTTGCCGGCAAGCTCGCCGATTTTTCCGAGCACACCGTCGCGCAGTCGCCCGCCGGTGAAACAAATGCCGACCCAATAGAGATCGCCCTGCTTCTGCTTGTGGATGCCGAGATGATCGGCTTCCTGGTCACGCGGGATATCGGTGACGTCGTGACGATCGAGTTTGAAATCCAAGAACTCCTCGACCTTCTGCGCGAGGTGTTCGCCGCCGCCGTTCTCTTTCCCGCCGGCATTCCACCAATCCTCGACGAGGAATTTGAACCGCGCGTTGTTGCGCTTCAGACGGTATCCGTGGTCACGGAAAATCGTACTCACTGCTTTGACGACGGGCCAGACCTGTTCCGGACGGATGAAGACTGGCAGACGTTTCGCGAGCTTTGGTGCGGAGGAAAGTCCGCCGCCGATCATGATTCCGTAGCCGCGTTCCTCGACGCCATCGACGGTGCGCTTTTGTCCGAAAACCGAGCAGCAGTTGATGTCCGGTTGCGCGCAATTGATGCAGCAGCCAGCGATGCTGATTTTGTATTTCCGCGGCAGATTGGAAAACTCGCGATTGTCCGTCATCGCATCGGAGACCTCGTGAAGCTGAGGATTTCCGTCGATGAATTCCTCTGGATCGATGCCCGCGACAGGGCAGCCAACGACGTTGCGCGTGTCGTCGCCACATGCGCCGCTGGTCGTCATGCCGACCGATTGCAACTCGGCGAAAATCACCGGGATGTCCTCGATTTTCAGCCAGTGAAACTGAATCGTCTGGCGCGTGGTGATGTCGCTGAATCCATGTCCGAAGCGGTCTCCGAGCTCACTGAGCTTCTGCGCCTGTGCGGCGTTCACCTGCCCGCCCGGCACCTTGATCCGCATCATGAAAAAGCCGCTTTCCTTCGGCTTCTGGCGATACACGCCGTACCATTTCATCCGGTCGAAATCGCCCGGATCGATCGAGGCGAAGCCCGTTTTCGCGTAGCGATAAATGTCGTGAATGACGTCGAGGCCGTCCTTGTCCATTTTGAGCTGCTCCATCGGCGTGATGGGAATGAGGCCCTGCTTGACGGCTGCGAAATTCGGCTGGATGTCGATCATGTCTGGCAAAAAAAGTCGGCAATTTTAAGGACGGAACCTCGTTTTGCAATCCAAAAGCCAGAGGAAGAACATCCAGACAAACCCCAATTGGCACCCGCGCCGGTGCGCTTACACTGCCCCGAACGGATGAGAATCTTTCGAACACGGGCTTACTGCCGGCGATGCAAACACCAACAGATGTTCGTGCGGGTGAAGATGCGGCACGGATTGCATCTTTTGATCACGGTGCTGACGGGCGGGCTCTGGGCGGTGAGTTGGGTGTCGATGTGGTTGGGGACAATTTTTCGCCCGTGGAGGTGTGAACATTGTGGCTGGCACGATCCGCAGTTTGCCGCAAAGCCATCGCACGAATCCCGAGATGTTTTGGGGGACGAGTCGCGCCGAGTTTCGTAGCGGTCGTCACCGGTTTTCGCCGGCTTTGTCGCGGAGAAAATCGGCGGCCATTTCGCGCACCTCGTGATCGGGATCGCGGAGCGCTCCGCGGATAAGGGCGATCGCGCGAGGGTCGTCATCGTCGTCGAGTTGGGTGAGGGCGGATTCCCGCACGAGTTTCGGCTGAGGCGGCGCGACGGCGAGCGCGAGCAGCGTGAGCTTCTTTTCGCCGTGCAACTGCCCATCCATGTCGGCGAGCACTTCGAGCACCTTCATTTTGAAGTCGAACCGCTTCTCCGTGCGAAAAATACGCATGAGCGAGTCGAGCGTATCAGGGGCATCCGACAAGCCGAGAAGGCGTAGGATTTCCATCCGATCGTCGAGCGTGGTGGCACTGGAAAAATAGCGGCGCTCAAGCGACCGCGGGCTTTCATCGACCTCGACGATAGCCATTTTCGGCAACGCCGCTGGGGTGGAAACGGGCTCGACAATCTTCGGAGGAGATTGGGCCGGAGCGGGCCCAGGGGACGCGGGAGCGACTCGATCTTGCCGAGGAGTGGACGGCTGGCCTGGGGTCGCGATTTTCCTCTCGCAGCCGAACATGCAGATTGCAGCCGCAAGTGACAGGCCGGCGTATCGGGTGGAAAAGAAAGACATGGACACAAATTTGGATTGACGCGCATCAGTCCCGTCGAGTTCAAAAGATACGTGGTTTCCCGGGCCCGGGGGGCCACTCAAAATGAACTCGCTAAGGCCAAGTGAAATGCAGTCGATTTACCTCATGAAAACCAAACGCATCTGTCAGTCGCTTATCTCCGCCGCAGCGCTTTCGCTCGGCGCCGCGCTCATCCCGGGCGCCACTGTCTTCGCCGCCGATCATGGCGACGGTCCCACGATCGCTTACGATCAGGCCGCCGACATCGCGGATGTTTATTTCTTCCTCGATCCGAACGACACTGCGAGGGCGGTGCTCATCGGCACTACCCACGGCTTTATCGTGCCCGGCGAGGCGTCGAATTTCGGAACATTCGATCCCGTCATCCGCTATCGCTTCGAGGTTTACAGCAAGCATGTGAACGTCGATCCGCCAGCTCCGACCGATAAGTCGGGGTTCAAGAAATACTTGAATACTGTCAAACCGGATAAATTCATCGACGTGACTTTTTCGCCACGGATCGCGAATCCTGGTCCGGCAGGCGCGGAAGCGCTTCAAGTTCTCGCGCCTCAAACAGCGACTCTGCAATTCACCGGCTTTTCGGGCATCAACAAAAAGACGAAATTCACGGCGGATGCGACGAATCCGACCCTCGGATCGACGGAACTGCCGGCGACCATCACGCGAGTCGCGGGAGACGCTGCGGTGGACTTTTTCGCTGGAGAAACGGATGACCCGTTCTTCTTCGATGTCCCGGCGTTCTCCGCGTTCATCAAGAGCGTCCGCGATGGCGCCCCGAACGGTGGAGTCTTCTCGCGGGGGCGCGACACGTTCGCTGGATACAATGTCATGACGATCGCGATCAGCATCCCCGCGGCTCTGCTGCGTGACGGTGTGACTGGGGACGACAAGGTCGGGCTCAACTTCCTGACGCAGCGGCATTTCATCCAATCGCCCACCAAGGACGGCACCGTGAAAGGCGTCGCGGGTTACAAGACGATTGATCGCGAAGGCAATCCCGCCGTCAACGCCGTGCTCATCCCGGCCAACCGGAAGAACAAATACAATGTCGCGACGCCGAAAGACGACGCGTCGCTGATCTTTGCACTTGATGAGCCCACCAAGAAGGGCGTCGCCGGCGAGCCGGGACTCCTCACAGTGTTTGCGAATCTCGGCGTTGTCGGCGGTCCATTCGACGGCTTCGGTGCCAGCAGTGCGGGAACCCTCGCGGCGCTCGCAGTCCTGCACGGCGACGTATTGACGCTCAACACGAATCCCGCAGCGGCACCCGGCTTCCCGAATGGCCGCCGTGTTCAGGACGACGTCGTCGATACGCTGCTCTCCGTCGTCAGCAATGGCGCGCTGACACCGCAGACGTCGATGGCAGCCGGTGGCGACAATGTCCTCGGCAACGATGTCCCGTTCCGCACGGTGTTCCCGTTTGTCGCGCCGCCGCAGCAGCCGCGGGCCTCTGGAGTGGACGATAACACGCGCAACTAACCGCCCGAAAATCCAGCCGCGCCGGTTGCCTCGCAGCCGGCGCGGTTTTCATGTACGCCCATCGCGTTCCGTGCAACAAATAACCTCAAAGCGACTCGTCGCTCTCCTCTTTCTCTTCTTTCTCCTCTTTTTCTCTCTGCGCGCATCGGCTCATCCAGTCGCGCAGGGAGCGATGGACCTCGTCATTCATCCCGATAAAATCACGCTCCATGCGCGCGTCGCGAATGAGCAGGCATTCATCGCGGAGGTCTTCGCCACAAGTGCGCCGGAGGATGCGGGGCTCACGGATTTGTGGAAGCGGCACGGCGCTTACATGCTCGAGCATGTCTTCCTCGATGCGGACCGCACGCGGCTCTCCGGGCATCTCACCTCGGTCACGCCGCCCGTCAATACCACCGCCGCCGCGCGGGTTTCCTACGACTTCGATTTTACACTGCCGCCCGGAAAGACGCAGCCCGCCGCGATCCATCTGGGCGAAGACGTGCTGAATGAAATCGAGTTCGCTCCCGGCAATCGCTGGGAAGCCAGCTACGTCGTCAGCATCACCACCGAGCGCGGCGGCGGCAGCGAAGCACTCCTGCTCACCTCGAAGCAGCCCATCGACTTTCACCCCGACTACGCTCCCACCGCCGCCGCGGCGCCGCGACTCGACCAACTCGCGCTCGCACGCGCATATCTCTGGCACGGGATCATGCACATCCTCACCGGATACGATCACCTGCTCTTCATGGCCGCGCTCGTGCTCGCCACGATCACCATCTGGGATTTGTTGAAAGTGGTCACTGCGTTTACGCTCGCGCACACGATCACGCTCACGCTTTCCGTGCTGAATATCGTCCGGCTCCCGAGCCACATCGTGGAGCCGATGATCGCCGCCAGCATCGTCGTCGTCGCGCTGCAAAATGTCTTTTGGCCCGAGCGCAGCCGCGGCGCGGGACGGCTCGCCATCGCTTTCGGTTTCGGGCTTTTCCACGGCCTCGGCTTCGCAGGCGGGCTGCTCGACGCCATGTCCGACCTGCCCGGCGTCGCTGTCGCCACAGCTATCGTGGCCTTCAGCATCGGCGTTGAAATCGGGCATCAAGCCGTCGTGCTGCCGATCTTTTTTGGATTGAAATTCTGGCATCTCCCGGCTCCGAAACCCGGCGAGAGCCGCCTCGCGAATCCTGTCCTCCGCACCGGCTCCGGGCTCATCTGCGCAGCAGGCGTCGTCTATCTCGTCGCCGCGCTGCGGTAGCTCACTTCACCACCAAGTCGTCTTCGGTCCACATTTTGCGGTCGGGGCCGGCGGAGTGGATTTCCATTTCGGTGCCGCTCAGCTGGTGGAAAAAGTAGGGCGTGTTCCAGCGGTCGATCATCTCGCCAGCGGCGTTCAGGCTGCTGCCGGGAGGAAGCGGGAGTTTGAGTTGCTTCGGGTTATCGCCCAGCAGCGCATGCGTGATTTCGGCGTTGGTGCCGACGGGATTGAGCCGGTTGGCGGTGCGGAAGTCCCGGAATGTGGTCTGGATTTCGTCGAGGTCGGCTTGGACGACGGCGAGGGGGATTTGTTTCCCAGGCGGCGGCAGGAGATCGGCAGGTGCGGCAGGCGCGGGGTTTTGAGATATTTCTTGCGCATCGGAACCAGTCGCTTTCTCCCCATCCGAAGCAGGGAGTGAAACGGGTGCCGGTGCAGATGATTGCCCAAGAACCTTGTCTGTCACAGCTTTCGCAGGCGGTTCGACGCGCGCAGGAGCGGGAGAACTCGGCTGAGCGATATACCAGAAAAGCAGCGTCGCCGCGGCGAGTGCGATTAGGATGGCGAGTTTGCGCGCGTCCATGCGCCGGGCTTAGAGCATGAAGCCGAGATTTTTCGTCGCGAAGCGCCCGACGTTTGGAAAGACTGCGTCGAGGTCGGAGGCACCGACTCCGAACCAACTGGCGAGCGTCGCACTGTATTGGTCGATGCTCGTCCGCGGAATCCACCGGCCTGTGCTCGTGTCATCGGGGCCGTTGATTTGCTGGACGGGGAATGTGCCGAACGTCCGCTTTCCATTCACCGCGCCTCCGACGATGAGGTGGTGGCTACCCCAACCGTGGTCGCTCCCCTGCCCGTTCGTCGGGAACGTGCGACCGAAATCGCTCGCGGTGAACGCCGTCACTTTTTCGCCGATCGTGAGCTGCTCCATCGCGCGCTGGAATGCGAAAACGCTCTTGCTGATTTCGCCGAGAAGGTTCGCGTGCGAGCCGGTGAGCGGATTGTAGTTCGGGCCGTTCGGATCGGTGACCTGCGAGGTGTGCGTGTCGTACCCGCCGACGGAAACGAAGAAAATCTGGCGGCTCATGTTCAGCGCCGCGCGCGCCTGGATCAGCCGCGCGACCATTTTGAGCTGATTTCCGAGCGTCGTGTTGGGGAATGTGTTCGTCCAATAATTCGCGGCGGCGCTCGGCGCGATCGCATTATTGAGCAGGTCGCCGGTGTCGATGGCGCGGCCGGTCACGTCGGCGATTGCCTGCCGCTGGAGATTCACGCTGCTCACGGCGAGCACGTCCTTCAGCGCCTGCAGCCGCGAGCCAGTCACACCGCTGACTGTAACCGCGCCGCCAGTCGAGACGTGGTATTGCTGAAAGACGTCGCCGACTTCAAAGGTGTTCGCGCCCGCCAGCGAGGTGCAGAGCGAGATTTTCGCGCTGTTCGCGGTCGGCGCGCCGTCGGCGGCGAGCTGGTATTGCAGCGGATGCAGACGGTCCGCGATTCGCCCGCCCCAGCCGCTTTTCGGCGGCTGATCGGGGATCGAGGTCTGCCACTGCGTGACTTGGTCGCTGTGGGAAAATAACTGCGGGGGAGTTGGGATGCTTTTCGCCTGATACTGCGCGCGAGTGATCGGGTAGAGCAGCGTGCCAGCATTGAAAAGGGTGGCGCACTTTTGCTCCGCGAAAAGGGTCTGAAGCTCAGTGCAGCTCGGGTGCAGGCCGTAGTCGTGGCCGTCGGGATTCAGCGACGGGATTGGCAGCAGCGCGCCCTGTGGGATCGCGAGATTTTGACGAATCGCGGAGTAGTTCGAGTAGTCGTTTGCGCCGATGGGGATGATGAGGTTGTTCGAGTCGTTGCCTCCGCTGAGGAAGATGCAGACGAGCGCCTTGTAGTCGGTGAACGTCGTCTGCGCGGCAGCGGTGCTGATGAGGCGCAAGTCCTTGAGCGCGGAGGTGAGACCGAGTGTGCCCAGCGCGGCGCATGAAGCCTGCCGGATAAATGCGCGGCGCGTGCCGAGATGGGAGAACTCTGTGGATTTCATGCGCGGTTATTTTTGAATGGTGAAGTCGGGGGACGTGACGAGCAGATGGACGACTCCGCGGACGCGGTCGCGGATTAGATCGGGGAAGCCGCCGACGATGTTCGCGACGGCATTCGTGTAGTTCACGCCGGTGCTGTTCGTGCGCGTCACGGGCACGAGGAAGGTGTTCGTCGTCGGGTTCACGATCGCGAACGTGCCGTTGATCGAGGGATTGAAACTGCCGCCGGTCACACCGGAGATGGTGACGGTTTGGCCATTGGGAAGTCCGTGCGCATTTGCCGTGACGGTAGTGAATCCGTTGAGGCTCACGATCGGGCGCGAATTGCCCCCGGAGGTCGCGGTCGCGCTTGTGAGTGTCGCGGCTGCGTTCGAGCAACTGACCGGGATCGTGAACGTATTAGTGCCAGTGGCGGTGAGAATGAAAGTGCCAATGATCGTGGGTGAAAATGTGCCCCCGCTGACGCCCGCGATAGTGACATTTTGCCCCGTCGTGAAGCCGTGATTATTTACGGTCAGGCTCGTGAGCGTGGCGCTGCCGAGGCTCGTGATCGCCTTGCCGTACGGGAGCGAAGATTGCACGTAGCTTTGCACCACGACCTTCGCCGCGGACGGGAGCTGCCCGGCGAGCAAACGCGTGTTCATCTTATCGATGAACGCGCCGAGATTCGTGTCGTGAACCCACGGCAATCCGCCCGGCCCCGCACCCATCCACGGCCGCAGATCGACCATGATGTCGCGCCCGCCACTCTTGAAACTCGCGAGACCTTTCTGCCCGAGCGCGTCGTTGAAAATCCCGTTGTAGAGGAAATTCACCTGCCGGATGACGTTCGTATCCGACGTGAGCTGGAACTCCGGCGTGACGAGCCCCTCCTGCGAGAGCACGCCGGGATATTGGTAGTCGGGAAGGTAGAAGTTGAACACGGTCGGCGAACGAAGCGGCGTCTGCGCAAGATCGGTGTCGGTGGTGCCGACATTCCAATCGCTGTAGGTCACCGCCATCGGACCCGAGCGCGTGGCGGCGTCACTCGCGAGGCAAAGATTTCCGGTGCCACTCGTGGTCGGCAGCACATTCACCGGAAGCACGGCGAATACCGTGCCACTGCGCGAGACGTTTGCGTCCGAGACGTTCACGGTGAAGGTGTTTGCGGTCGGCGCGGGCACGGCCGCGACCGTGTAGTCGCCGCTCGTCGGCGTCGCCGCAGAGCTGCTGACAAAATCGAGCCGCACCGTCGCACCCGCCGCGAAGCCGTGAGCGGTGCTCGTGACGGTGAGCGTGGTGCCGCCCGTGCCGGACTGGCTGTAGGTCGCGGTCTTCGTATTCGGCCCAGCGAAAACGATCGTGTAAATGTCGCTGGACCGGAACGCGATTGTGCCAGCGCCATTCGCTAGCGCACCTGTCAGGGCTTCCATATAGATGCTGTTGCCGACGCTGAAGTTGAAGCCATTCGTCGGCTGCGTGAACGAGATGATCCCGCCGCCCTGCGTGTAGGCAACCGCAGGCTCAAACGATTTTACTCGGGCCGTGAACTGCGTCGGTCCGATCACCGTGAGGCCGTAAGTCGCGTCTGCTGGCTGGCCGGCGGTGCCGGACGTGGCCGCCTCGAAATCGAGAAACGCCGAATTTCCATCCGCATAAAGGTGATCCGCGCCGGTCGTGACCGTAATAAGGCTGCCCGTCTGCGAGTAGCTGCCTGTCACCGGTGGCGGGGCGGGAAACGCGCGCGCTACCGCGGTCGTGCGCAATACTGGTTCGCGCTGTTTTCCATACCCCTGAAACGCTGCCGCGATCGGACTGCGCGCCTCGTAATCGAGCAGGATCGCCTTCATCACAGCCTTCATGTCGCCACGCACCCCACTGCCGTTGTCGTTGAACGCCGACACGACCCGATACAAATAGCCGCGGCTCGGCGTGCTCGTCACGAACCGCTGGATGAGTTGCCGGCAGATGAACGGCGCGCACGTCGGGTGATTGAAGAGCGCGTCGTGCGCTTTCCCGAGTTCGACTCGAGTGAGCGCCTGATACGCGGGGTCGTTGATCTGCGCCGTGCTATGCGAGCCATATGGATCGAGCGCGACACCACCGATGTTCGGCAGGCCAGGCAGCACGACGTTATTCAAAATGCGCTTCTGCCCTGTGAAGTGATGCGACGGCACCTCGGTCATCGGGTTTAGGTAATTCGAGCTCGGCGACCAGTTGGTCGGCAGCGGCGTCGTCGGCGTCTGGTAGTAGTTCCAGCCGGTGAAAACGTGAGCCATTCCGGTCACGCCATCCTGGTCGTAGGTCGGCACCGGCAGGCCTTTCGAGTTCAGCACGAGCGAGCCGTCTGGGTGCAGTTTGTTCAGCCCGATCGAGAAAAGCTGCATGATCTCACGCGCGTAATTCTCGTTCGGAATGAGACCCTTCGCCTTGTCCGGCTTGTCGTTTTTCCGCATGTCCAGGAAAATCCCCATCATCGGGTGCAGGGTCACGTTTTGCAGGACCGAGCGGAAGTTGCCGAACGCGTCATCGAGGAACATGTCGTAGTAATCCGCATGTCCATTCGCCAAATCCTCGAGCACGCCGGACGATGAAATCACCGCGATCTGGCTCAGCGCAAATGCCACCCGCTGCCGGAGTTGATCGGGCGCGGTGACGGAGTTCTTCCACCACGAATTGATCTCCAAACTCGTGCTGTAAGTCGGGTTCCCGCCGTTCGTCGTATTGCGGCTGGCGAAGACATAGTCGTAGTGATGCGTCGCGGGCGTCGCGAATTGCGCGTCGATCCAACCGGCGTATCCGAGCGCCTGAACCGCTGCGATGTCATCCGGCGACGGGCCAAAAGTCGATTGAATCAGGAAGCGCGCGGCTGCGTTTGGATCAGTGTGATCGTCGGTCCAATTCGGCGCGGCGGGGGGCGGCGTGAATGTCTGCGAGCCGGCCAGAAGCTGGTAGTAGCCCTTGATTTCCCCGCCGATGTAATTCTCCGAGTGGACATTGAAATAGATGTGTCCGGTCTTGATGTCCGCCACGATGTCCGCCGCCGAACGCGAGCCTCTCGTGGTGATCGTCCAGCGGTAATTACCATCCGGCAGCTTCGTGGCTTCACCCGGCTCATCGAGGTCGCAGACGACGTTCGCGAGGCCACCCGGCGGGTTCGGAATTAGGTCGTCGTGAACATGCATCCCCTTGAATTCAGAGGAGAGATTCGAGAAATGGACGGAGACGATCGCGAAGGTTTCATCGGCGCTGAGCGAAATTGAGCTACTGCCCGACGCGAGCGTGGACGCGCCGTTTTGCGGCACGAGAGTGGCATAAAAGAGCGTGCCCTCAGTCGATGCGGATGGCGCGACCCACGGCGAGAGAACGTATCCCGGCACGACTTCGCTCGGTGCCGTACCGCTCTCGCCGGGCTTCAGCCAGCCAACAGAGACATGCCCGCTGCCCGCGCTGTCCTTGTGACGCACCTCCACGTAATAGCGCTGCGCCGCTTTCAAATAGAGTAGCGGAGAAATCGCCCCATTCGCCCATTGCCGATACGTCGTCGCTGCGGTGAGGTCCGCGCGTTTCAGCAAATTCACCGACTCGTCGTCATCCGAAATCCAGAGCTCCGCGGCGTCGTCGCCGGTCAGCCAAAATTGATACACACCAGTCGTCGGCGCGGTGATGTAACCGCGCAGCCGCGAACCGTAAGGCGTGTTCGAGGTCTGCGGCCCCTCCAGTGCCGCGACTGTCCCCGTGCCGGTCGGTGCGCTGGAAAACGGCACATCGCCGAGCGTCGCATAGCTCGCCGACCACACATCGCGGGTGATCCCGCCGCCGGTAGCTATGACAGTCAAATCGAGGATCGCCGAGCCACTGCCGTTTGCGTTCGTCGCCGTTAGCGGGATTTGCCAATTTCCCGCCACCGTCGGCGTCCCGCTGATCGCGCCCGTCCCCGTGTTGATCGTCCATCCGGGCGGTAAATTCACAGCCGCGTAGCTCGTCGGCGAACCGCTGGCATTGATTTGATAGGTGAAAAGCCCGCTGTCTTTGATCAGCAGCACCGATAGCGGATCGAGAATCTGCGGTGCAGAGTTCGCAAAAAGCCGTGTTTGCGGGATCACCTGCTTCGTTTGATTCGCGCTCGACCACGACAGCACCGCCTTCGCAGTCCCCGTCGTATCGTAATGCTCCACCACGATCGGATACCGAACGCCCGCCTGCAGTTCGATCGTCCCCGAGTACTCCGCGCTGTTCACCGCCGCCGGGCCCCCCGGCCAGTTATTGATTAAAAGCTGCCCGTTCACCCAGACGCGTCCCGCCCGGTTGACATCCGCGTAGATCGAGTAAATCTGCGAAAACTCCGGTAGAATCTCCCCCGTCCAGCGGCACGCGAAATAGTCCACATTCACACCGGCCGCCGGTGAATCAGTCCCCTGCACTGTACCGCTGCCCCACGAATAATTCACCGTCGCATCCACTCGCGACACCGCCGGCGCACCCGCAAATTTCGCCGGATTCGTGTCCGATATCACATTCCCCCCCGACGCCACTTCGTTCCAAAACTGCGCACTCAGTCCCGTTCCATTGGGCTGAACATTATCCCCGATCAACACCGCCACCACGCTCGGCGCTCCCACCGTGTAGCCTGCATCCGGCGAGATCGTCACGATCACCGACTCCGTCGATTCCACCAGCGCGTCCGCTTTCGGAGTCACCGGGAGCGTCGCGCTATTCACGCCGATCCCGAGCGTCACCGACCCACTCAGTGCCACATAATCACTCCCCGCCGTCGCGCCCCCGCTCACCGAATAGTGCACCGTGATCGCGTTGAAATTTCCGCTCCGGGTGATCGTGAAAACCCCCACGTCCACCGCCGGAAAACCATTCGCCGGCTCAGTCGCCGTCGCATCCGTCGCCGCCACGCTCACCACATTTGCCGCCGCGAGCCCCTGCGTGATCGCCGTCAAATCATCCGGTGCGCCGGCCCCGCGCGAGTGCGAATTATTCGGGTCGAATCCGAGCACGATCTCCTCCCAATCCGTCACCCCATCCCCATCTGAGTCCATGTCCTGCACCAGCACGCGAAAAAATTGACCCGCCGTATCCGGCACCGTGGCCGTCATGTCGCCACCGATCCCCGTCACAACCCCACCGACCACATCCGTCCATTCCGCCTCATCCAGTGTCGCCTTGCTCTGCACCTGATACCGCTTCCCCGACTGTGTCTGGAAAGTGAGATGATAGCCGTAAACATCGACCGACATCGCCGTCACCTTGATCGCCGAATCCGGCTTCATCGGGTCCGTCCCCGCCGCCGCCTCCACCGCATTCGAGAGCCCGTCTCCGTCGGAATCCGCCGCCCTGTCGAGCGCCGCTGCGCCATATTTCATCGCCCACACATCCGGGCGTCCGTCGCTATTAAGATCGAGCACCGCGTGCGCGGGAGCCGTCAAAAGCAGGCTGAAAAACAGAGTGCAGACAAGCGCGTGCGCGAGGCTCCGCGGGGAGAAAGTGCGGGAGATTTTCATGGCGGGAGAAACCAATGATCGAGCTTAGGCCGTACCACGACCTTCCTTCTATCTGAGCGAAGTTCGCACCGTCCACACGCTATTACAATGTTGAAATCGAGGGCGTTCCCCGCTGCGATTTTTTTGGGATAACCAATCGGTTGCGAGGCGCTCTCAAGGCGTCCAGCCGGCGCGGAGGCGAAGATAGCGGCTGGTCGAGAGCGCGGGGTCGCGGACGGTGACGGGGACGACTCCGCCCACAGCGGGATCGATGGTGACTGTGGCGGTGCCGGTCCACGGGGTCGTGTGGGTCTTGGTCGCGATGGTCGTCCATGCCGCAAAGTCGCCGGTGGCCTCGACGGTGTAGGTGATCTCGGGAAGGCCGTGGAGCTGCGTGGCGAGGGTACTCGCGGGGATGGCGATGTGGAGCTCGAGGTGGCCGTCGGCGGCGACGGTGACGGTCGGGATTCCGATGGTCGCGGGCGTGGAGGGATCGAGGCCGAGGGCAAATTCGATGAGCGCCGGGATGCCGTCGCGATCGATGTCAGCGGTGGCGATGCCGGAGGCAAAGTGTGCGGTCCAATCGGCGAAAGTGCCGAACGGCGGGATGATTGCGCCGTCGGGGTCGCCGCCGTTGCTCGCGCTCGCAAGCCATGTCGCGCGGTCTCCCCACTGGATCGCGGGGAGCAGCAGATTGCCAACGACGAGCGAGCGGCCCGCGCCATCCGCACCGGCCTGCCAGGTGTTGTTGTAGGCGAAGTTCATCGCGTTCGCATCGAACGGCGGCGGGAGCTGCACTGCGATGGTTTCGCCCGCGTTGTCGAGCTTGCCGGCGTAGGCGCCCGCGACATTCACGGTCGTGCCGTAGCGGCTGCGGAATTTCGCGAGATTCGAGACGACCACAATGTTCTGCCCGGGCGCGAGTGTGCCGCCGGTGAAGGTGAAATCCACGCCGTTGGCGATCTTCACGCCAGTGAGATCGAGCGCGGTCGCGCCTACATTTCGCAGCTCGAGAAACTCGTACTCGGCGCCGCCGATGGGATTGAACATGATCTCGGTGATGCGCAGTCCCCGGAGGATCGCGAGCGCGTTCGCGTAGGCCGGATCGCTCGTGCCGTTCGCGAGGCCGCGCGTCGGGAGTTCGTAGAATTGATACGCACCCGTCGCATCGCGGCCCTGCGAGCGGTCAGTGGTCTGGGGGCCGAAGAAGACGACATCGAGGAGCGTCCCGGCAGCGTCGGCAAGCGCGACGCTCTCCTGCTGCGCGTCGAGCGTGAATGCGAGATGTCCCGGGCCGTTCGCCGGCTTGCCGTCGGCGATGAGTTTCAGGAAGCCGTTCGCCCCGATGAAGCTGAGCGGCGGGAATGTATGCGCGTTCGGGTCCCCGATGCCGTTGTTGCTCAAATGCACGCCGGAAATCGAAACCGGCAGCGAGCTCGGGTTTGCCAGCTCGATCCAATCGTTGCTGTAGAGCACGACGCCGCTGGTGAACCATTCGCTGATTCTCACGCCCGACGAACCGCCAACGGCAACCGGTGCATTCGCGGAGTCGAAGGTCGGCGAACATAGAGCCCATGAGCCATTCCGACCCACGCGACCGATTGTGAGGTCGGGAATTTGCGGGCCGAATGTGACGGAATCGACAAGCGCGCCGGAGCGGTAAAGCCGAACATCGTCGCCGTCTCTATCGAGGCTGATCGCCGTCTGCGAAGTGGTGACGGTGAGGTATCCGCCCGCGGCGATCATCGTGCCAGCGGGGAATGCGTATTTAAGCGGCTTGGTCGCGTCGTCGGTGAGCGTGTAGCCGCCGAGATCGACGGCGGCGGCGCTGCCGTTGAAAAGTTCGATCGCGTCTGGCAGGAGCGTGGCGCTGTCGGCTCGGACTTCATTGATTCGCACGAGCTGCGCGGCGGGATCGACGGTCCACGTCCGGGCGGTTGGAGTGAATTGCGGGAGCCCGAGATAGGCTTTCGCCGGATCGGCATCCTGCCAATTCCCCGCGAAGTCCTGACCCAGCACCTCGAGCGTGTGTGAGCCCGTACCGAGGCCGGTGAGGCTCAGCGTGGATTGCCGCAGTGTCGGGCCGGTGCGCGGGAAAGTCGCGCCGGAGCCGACCGGAAGCACCGCGCTCCACACGCCGCCATCGAGACGCCATTTGTAGGCGATGAGTCCGGGGCCGCCGATTTGGAATGTGGCGGTGTTCGAATTCGTCACGGGCACGGGGCCGCCGTCGATGTAGGCCCATTCCGGCGTGGTGAAGCCGAGGTCGAGTTCTGCCGGACCAGCGCCGCGCGCGGGCGAGCCGGGCTGCAGGTTGTAGTTCTTCTCCGCCGCATCGACAAAGAGCGGCGCGCCCTGCCAGTTCACGCCAAAGGCCGATGAATAGATGGTTCCCGGGTGGTTGGCCCCGATGCTCGTGTCAGTCACAGCATCGAGCAGATTCTGGTTGAACTCGATCTTCGTGGTGAAGCTGTTGTTGAACGTATTCGTCGCCGTCTGGACCAAATCCGCATCGCCGACGAGGCGCGGGACGCCGCTGATGATGTTGTATCCGAAATACGCGCCGTCGCCGTGGCCGGGCGTCGCGCCGTCGTTGCGCACGAGCATGTTGGCGACGCTGCAATTCACATTCTGGTCGATGAAATATGGCGCGCCCGCCACATAGTGAAAGTCGGGGTGAATGCTGGCGATCGTGTTGTGCTCGATGATCGCAGCCACCTGCGCCTTGCAGTTGATGACGTGGTCGATGTCGAAGAACAAATTCCGCGCGACCATGTTCGTCGTCGCGACGCCGGAGGTGCCGGTGCTGATCGCATTCGAGTAGCCGGTGTCGGAGGTATATTGGTCCTTGGTCCCACGCTCGATGATGTTGTTCGCGATGAGTGCGTCGCCCGCGAGATCGAGGTGCTCGTCGCCAGTCAGTCCGTGGAAATAATTATAGCGGCAATCGAGCGGGAAGGTGACCCCGGCGCGTCCGCCGTCGCCGTCGAAGACGTCGTTGTGCCCCTTGTTTCCGTAGAAGTCGTTGAAGTAAACGCGGAACCATCCGCCGATCGGAAAGCCGCCGTTGAACGCCGCATTTGCGACCTCCGGGTCGGTCGAGGGATACTCGACTTTCAGCGGCTCCTGGCTGTTGTCCGCACCGGTGATGAAATCCGCGGGCGGCGCTTCGGTCGCGTCGAACATGTCTTGGAACGAGCAATTCGTGACGGTGAGTTTCACATTGCGGCCGTAGCACCAGCGCAGATGGGAGCCCGTCCACGAGCAATGATCGACCCAAGCCCACGAGCGGATGACGCCCAGTCCGCCTTGATTTTCCACGCCCAGCGGCGAGGTGCCCTGCGCGTTCACGAAGTCGCAATACGCGATCATATTTTCCTGCGACATCGAGTCGATGATCCGCAGCCCCCCCCACTTCGGCGGACCCGTTTGGACGCCGTTTTTGATCGGGTCGGCATCGCCCGCGGCGATCGTGCCGGGGACATGCGAGAAGACGATGTGCTGATCCGCAGTACCCTGGGCGACAATCCGCCCGTTCACGGTCATGCGGACATTTTGATCGAGATAAACGTGCGCGCCCGGCTGGATCACGAGTGTCGTTCCGGCGGGAATCGTCGCGTTTGCGGTGACGCGATACGGCCCGCCCGCCGCGCTCCATGTGATCGTGCCGCCAGTCGTCGTGCCGGTGAAAGGCAGCGCGCCCATGTCCACGCGCGTGTTATCCGGGTCGAACGTCGCGGGGTCGCCAGTGTCGCGCGCGGGCGATGCGGCGGTGATGCGGTAGTTGCCGTTCGCCACATTCGCAAAGAGCGGATCGGCCGTGATATTTCCCGTGCCGGGCCACGAAAATGCCGAGCCGTCCTCGAGTCGCAGGTCGCTGTAAGTGATGGTCGTATTCGCGGAAGAGTAAGGCGAATCGACGAGCACGGGCACCTGCGCCTGCACGATGCAGTTCTTCACATTGAAGACGAGCGTCGCACCGGCGTTGCTCTGGCCCGCCTTGTTTTGTGTGTAAAAGCCGGTGCTCGCCGTATCGGGATCGCCGCCATTCACGCCGCCGGTATAGCCCCACGGCGCGAGCAGGCTGTCGTGATTTTCACTCACGATCGTGAGGTTTGTCGCGTTGACCGTGAGCGTGTTGGCGTTCTGGCTTTTGAGAGCGATGCCCTTGTCGCAGCGGATGATTTGCGTGCCGGAGATGTTCAAGTCGTTGTTCAGCAGCGAGATGCCTTTGTCCCAGCCCTCCCGCAGGATCGAGTCCCGCACGGTGAAAGGCCCGCCGAGGCAATCGATCACGTCATCGCCGCAGCGCGCGAAGACGCAGCGGTCGAAGAGAATGGTGCGCGCGCTGCCATTGTGGATGTAAAAGCAATCCTCGTCGTCGGAGAGCAGCGAATTGCTCTCGCGGAAATCGGGCAGGATTTGCTGGATATTGCTGTCCTCGACCAAAACGGTGCAGCCGTCCTCGACCTCCGGGCCGGTGATCATGCGCGTGATGAGCGAGCGCTGGATTGTGAGGCTGCACGTCCCGCTCGTGTAGGCGGCTTTTGCCGGACCGTCGGCTAGGACGCTGTCGGAGAGGGTCACAGCGCTTCCGGCGATCCGCAGCATCGGCCCACGGCCGGTGTGCCCGACGCCAGTCGTATGACCGGCATGGTTGAGAAGTGTGTAGCTCAGCGTGCTGGGCTGCGCATTCGTGAAGACGAGCCCGCCCCAACGATCGGTCGCATTCGTCGCAGTGAAGGTGACGGGATTGGACGCGGTGCCTTGCGAGTTCAGCGCGCCGTTCACGACGATGCGTTTGCCCGCGGTGCTGCCCGCCGTCGCATCGCCGTCCATGAGCACATGCGTCCCGGCAGAGATATTTAAAATCCCACCGACCGGCACCGTGACATCGCCAGTGACGTGGATGATCCCGCTCCAAGTCGTCGTGCCCGTCGCGAGCGCACCGCTCACATCGGTCATTGCGGGGCTCGCGCCGATCGAGGTGAGCGCCTTTTGCGCGCTGAATCCCGCGCCCGTCGCGGTGAGCGTGAAGTTGCCGGGATCAGCGGATGGATAGCTCGCGATGAGGTCGGTGTCGAAGCTGATGTCCGGGCTCGTGTCCGCCGTATTGTGGACTTCAACGGCGATCGTGTTGTCACCCGCGACGAGCAAATTGAGCGGGATCGAATACTCCTCGATCGTGTTCTCATTCGGCGTGGAGGTTGTGGACCGGTTGAATGTGCAGAGCGCGTTATACGCCATGTTGGCGGTCATGCCGCCGGTGATCGCGGCCTGGGTGCCATTGACGTAAACGATGGCGCCGTCGTCGCACTTCATGTGGATTTTTACCGCCGCATACGCAGGCAGCGGAGTCGGCAAAGTAAAGTGCCGGCGGAAATAATACGTCCGAAACGGCTGGCTCGTGGTCGTGTTTCTCGCGACGACCGTCGCCTCGTCTCCGTCGCCCACGCCCAGCTCGGCCGGGCCGAATTTCCACGGCGCGGCGCTCTCGGCGGCGAAAGTTTGCGCGCGCCACGCAGTGCCTTGGTTGCTGCCATCGTCGAGATAGAGCCACGTCGCGCCCCTCGCGATAATCGTCTGGTCTGGCTGCGACGATGAACCGCCCACTGTCACGAGCGCCGCACCCGTGCCGTTGTAAAGCTGCACGGGGGGCAGCGTCATTCCGCTCACGTTCGAGCTGAGAGCGATGTTCGCATCCCACACGCTGCGGTCCAAATTCCCCTGTCCATCGAGCAAATCGACGCGCGCTAGAAATGGCACTCCGGGGATGAAACTCGCCGGCGCAGTCAGCCGCAGCGAACCAGCAGTGAGCGAGCCAGCCACGCCGACGCTCGAGCCCGTATTGTAGTAAACATCGGCGTTCAGCGCGGTCAGCACCTTTCCCGCTCCCCCGGGCGCGTCCCAAAATTTCACGACGACCTTGTTCAAGCCGGGCTTCAGCACTAGGCCGCCCGCGGCGGGCACCGCGAGGCTCCACGTGCCCGCGGTCGCGACGGGCGATGTCGTCGTGCGATACGACAGATTCGCGAGTTGCCCATTGACCGTGATCGAGTACGTCTTCGCGACGTTGAACGTCCCGCTGAACGTAGCGCTGCCGTCATTCGTCTGCTTGTAGCCATCCGCGCTAGTTGCGGAGGTCGTCACGTTCAGCGAGTAAATCTGCTGAATCTGCGCAAGCACATTTGCCCGCCGCGCCATCACGAAATTCTTGATATCCGCAATGCTTCGATTTTGCGAAACTGCGTCCGTCTGTGGCACCCACCCCGCCATGATCCGGTCGATGATCGGGTCGATCGTCGCGTTGTTGAACCACGTATCCATCGCCTCAAGCAACGCCGAGTAATAGCGCGGCACGAGTTGCGGATGATTGAAAATTCGCGCGAGTCCGAGCACGCCCGTCCCCGGCGATGTGCCGCCGTCGTAGCTGAAAATGCTGCGCGAAACTCCGCCGGTCGTGTCGCCGATGTCAAAGATCGTATCGAGATCGTGCGGGATGAATTTGAACCGCGTATCGACCGTCCCGCGATACATGGACGCATCGTCGCCGCCGCCATTTTGCAAGCCGCCCTCCATGTTTCCAATGAGCGCATCGACTGCGAAAAACTTATACGTTTCATCGAGATCGAGATGTGAGGAGAGCGCGGCGACGTAATCCACATCGGTGATCGCGGGCTGCGCGCCGGAGCCGCCCGTCTTCGGCGCGCTGATCACGCGGCAGAGTTCGATCAAGTCGCTGAAGTCGAATTGCTCGTAGTTCGACTCCTTGATGAACGTGTCCGCGTAGGCTAGCGGTTCCTCACCTTCGTAGCGGAATTCCCCGCTGCCGAGATTGCCCGGCGGCACCCCGACCTGACCGATGTAATGGTAGTCCAGTCGGTAAAAATTCCCGGCGCCGTCATTCGGAAAATGATGCTTCGCCCAAGCCGAGCCGCGCCCCTCGATCCGCGCGTAGCGGCCATACATCCGCCCGGTCGTGCCCGACGCAACGCCCGGCTCCGAAAGGTCTGCACCATTCAGGCGAAACTTTACCGCCGCCGCATCCTGCGGCGGGATGCCCGCGAGCTCGAACATCGCCGCGCCGAGCACCTGTCCGTAGCCGAAGCGGCAGTTCAGCCCGACAGTCCCGCGTCCGTTCCACGAGTCGTCCGCGCGGAAACCGATGTGAAAGTTATTGGGTGGCCCGAGCGCGGAACTCTGCCCGCGATTTCCCACGTCGATTAAATACCGCACCTGCAGGCCGGTGCCGTCGTGCGAGATGAAGGTTCCATTGAACCGCGCCCCGCTCTGCTCCTGGCCGCTCGTCGTCTGGAGCTGCACGAGTTCGGACCGCTCGGGCACCGTGAGCACCACGCGGTAGATCGGATTTTCGGCCGCAGTGAGAAAAGTCGCGGCGGCGGCGTAGCTGTTATCGACTTGGAAAAGCGCGTTCGTCACCTGCCCGAACGTCTCCGGCACCACGCCCGGATTGCTCGTCCGCGCCGGTGCCGGCCACGTCCGCGCCTGCGCGCCATCCGTCGCTGAAATATACCACTCCACGATCGCGAGATTTGCCTGACTCGGGATCGTCGCCTCGACGCGTCCGTCGCCGTCCGTGTCACTCATCGGGAGCGGGTTAAAAGCGCCCGGCGACGCCGCACTCACGCGCCAGAAAAGCGTCGCGCTCGCTCCCGGCACTTCGTCCTCCAGCGCACACGAAACCACGACCGGCTCCGTTGATTTCGGCATCAGCGGTGCATGACTCGCCGAGTGAATCAGTGGCGGCAGATCTGCGCTCGCCACCGAATTCGCCGCTCCCGGCGACCCGCCTGCCACCGCGCTCACGCCCCAGTTTTGTCCCGAACCCGTGCCAAGCAGCGGATTACGAAGCTCCAGCGTTTTCCCGCCGCCATCCGCCTCCAAAACCCACTCCCAGCCCTGGTGGGAAAACGTCGCCGCCGCCCGCGCACGCAACGCCCAATTCCCGTCCTTTGAATAAGTTACCTCCGACACCTTTTTCCCGGTCGCATCGTCGAGTTGAAGATGATCGCTCGAGTTGCTCAGCGTCCCCGTCCAGCCGCCCACCAGCGTGCCGGAAAAACCCGGATACCCACTTTGAAAAATCGCCACATCCGCCGCTACGACCACGTATCCGCCCGCCGCAATCGACGTCCCCGCCGGGAAAGTGAACGTCACTCCCTTGCTGAATTTCCACCCCGACAAATCGACCGCCGCAACCCCGCCATTGAAAATCTCGACCCACTCCTCGCGCACATCCTCACCCATCGGAACCGGTTTGTCCGGCGTGTGAAACATGATCTCATTGATCACCGGCGCGGCGAGCGTCGTGCAGGCGGTGGCGGCGAGGATGATCCACGAGAGGAGGGACTTGCGCATAAAACGGGAGGGGGCAGATACAAAGGGGGACACTCCCCCCCATCTAACATCACAATCCCCTCGTCTCATGCGGAATTTTACGAAATCACAATACAATCGTGACATTTGACGCCGAGCCAACCTGCCAACTCTCCCGCTCGAGGCGCTGCCGGCCACGGCTCAGGCGCGGCTCTCTCTCCCCGCGATCTGGACGCAAACAGCATCAAACTCTACTGATGATCTCCCTACCCGAGCTGTGGCCCCAAAAGCCGGACTGCAAGCCCTCCACGTCCACACATTCGCTCGATCTCGGAAACCTCCTCGCCACCACATGAAGACGCTACTCATCACGCTGCTCGTCCTCACCATCGCCGCATCAGCTCAAGACGACGCTGCGAAAGAACCCAAGCCCGGCGATGAATCGGCGACGCAGACCGAAGCAACGGCCAACGGCGAGCGCAAAGGTGCCGCGACCGTGCTCCATCGCGATGACATCCTGCACGACCGCGGCGGCGGGAAGCATCTCTGGCCCTTGTTGAGCACACCGGAGGCACGCGTGAACTACTTTGAAGTCACCAGTCGCGGCGCGCTGCATTTTCACCCGGATGCCGACCACCGGCTCTACGTGCTGGAGGGCGCCGTGCTCGTGACGTGCGGCGCGACCACCACCAAATGCTCAGCGGGCGATTTCATCATTATCCCCCGCGGCGTGCGCCACTGCTACGACGTCGCTGCACCGGGCGAAAAGGCGCTGCTGCTCACCTTCGACGCGCCACCCTACGACCCGAAGAAAACCGTGAACGTCGAGCCGAAGGCCACGGGGAAATAGCGTTGGGTATCCCGCGTGAAGCACACGCCTCAGCCTGAATATCCGCGCAAGCGTTTACTGGCGCTTGCATTGAATTGATGCTCTTCGCTTCCGCGGACGCACCGAGTTGGAGGAAAATGCGCCCTTGAGGGCAGCTACAGATTTCACATCGAGAACCGGAAACTCATCGACTGGCTCGAATCCCCGTGCCGCGCGCTGAGTGTGCCGATCACGGATGCAACGATGACTGGCGTGCAGCGATCCGACGCGGGGATCGGCGGGCTGGTGCTCGAAACCGGCAAGCGGATCCCGGGTGATCTTTTCGTGGATGCGAGCGGCTTCCGGTCGGAAATGATCGGTCGCGCGCTGAAGGAGCCGTGGGTGCCGTTCGATGGCGCGCTCTTCACCGACCGCGCGGTAATTGGCGGCTGGGAGCGCACCGGCGAGCCCATCTCCCCAACACCACGGCGGAGACGATGGACGCGGGCTGGGCGTGGCAGATCGAGCACGAGCATTTCAGCAACCGCGGCTACGTATATGCGTCGTCGGAGATCACGGATGATGCTGCCCGCGAGGAATTTGCGCGCAAGAACCCGAAGCTCGGCAACACGCGGGTGGTGCGGTTCCGCAGCGGACGATACGCGCGGCTGTTCGTGGGGAATGTGGTCGCCGTGGGAAATTCGAGTGGGTTCGTGGAGCCGCTGGAGGCCACGGCGCTCGCGCAGCTCATCCTGGAGCTGCGGCTTCTCGTGGACGTGCTGAAGGACTCGCGACTGCGTCCCTGAGGCTCGCTCGTCGCGCTCTACAACGGGATCGTGGCCGAGGCCTGGGAGGCGATCCGCGACTTTCTCGCGCTGCATTACCGCTTCAATACGCGGCTCGACACCCCGTTTTGGCGTCGCTGCCGCGAGGAGACGGACATCGGCGCGCTGGGCCCATTCCTCGATTTTTATCGCGAAAATGGGCCAAGCGGCTTCGGCCAGCGCCTGCTGCCACGCGGCAGCGAGCTCTTTCACATGGAGGGCTACCTCGCGCTGCTCATCGGGATGCGAGTGCCCTACCGCGGCGCTCGGAGCCCGTGCCGGAGGCTGAGTCGCGTATTTGGGGGGAATTTTGCCGGAGAAATGGGGCGTTCATATCACCGGAGTGGACGACCTTCGCGTAGGATTCTGATTTCGACGCTTTTGCCTGGCCCGCAGAGCCTCCGGGATTGACTCGAAAAGGAGAGCCCCTAGTTTCAACCGCTTTCGCGCAAACAACCTCTCTGGCATGTCTCAAAAAATTCTGGTGATCGACGACAGCCTTGCGGCATCCCGACTGGCGGAGAGCGTGGCCGCGGAGCATTTCGGAGCCGTCGATGTCCTCGTTGCGCAGCGCGGTGCCGATGCTTTCGATCGCTTCGATATCGCGCTCCCCGACCTCATCCTCCTCGGCAACACGCTGCCCGACATGGATGCCGCAGTCATCTGCCAGCGCCTCCTCGACGACCCCGCCACCGCGCGCGTGCCCGTCGCCGTCATCGCGCAAAATGGAACCGGTGACGCCCTCGCGGAGCATTATAGGAATATCATCCAGACACTGCCGAGGCCGCTCACAGCTGAGTCGCTGCTCGGCGTGATGACCACCGCGCTCGCGAAAACCAAAGGCGCAGCAAAAGCCGCGCGCCAGCAATTTTCCCACGACCCCGAGGCCATCGTCTTCAGTGGCCACACCGGATTTTTCCCCTTCCGCTCGGCGCTGCAAATGGCGCATGGCGACAAACTCACCGGCGTCCTCCGCTTCTTCATCGCGCGGCATCCCATCGAGGTCTTCATCAGCAAAGGCCGCTTCCTTTTCGCCACCACGCGCAACTTTCAGCTCTACTGCCGCGACTCCCCGGCCATCCTCTCCTCCACGAATCTCGGCACCCTCGTCGAAGCGCAAATCACGCAACAGGCTACCGGTTGCCCGTGCTTCCTTTTCCTATCGCAGCGCGGCGGATTTCCGCACGAGGACGTGATGCAAATCACGCGCGACCACGGACAGCGCGCATTTTCAAATCTCTGGACGGCGGGCCGCGTCAGCTTCGAGTTTGAGGAGCTGAGCGAGTTTCCCGACTACGCGAAAAATTTCGCCCCCAGCAACGAAGACCCCGACAACTGGACGCTCGCCAGCCTGCGGCATGTGAAATTCGAGAGCCTCATGGCCAGCCAGCGCCCCGACCCGAACGGCAGCCCCGCCTACTCGAGAAAAGGCTACGACCTCATCCAGCGGCTCAAGCTCAACGACGTCGAGGCTCGCTTCGCCACCGCGGTGAACGGTGCCGAGACCCTTCAATCCATCGCGCACCGGATCGGCGTCCCGCTCAACGACGCGCTCCTCATCGTATTCCGCTTCCTCGCGCTAGACCTCATCGACTACTGGAGCTCGAACGTACTTTCGCTCCCCGGCGCTCCGTCCGACCTCTAAATCCGGGATCGCCAAATCCCCCGACCGTCGGTGCGCACGCCCGGTGAGATTACCGGTCGTTGAGCCCCTTTCCATCGAGGATCTGCGGCGTACATTTTTCGATCCGCGCCCCCCGGGTTTTCGATTGTTTAGGCGCGGAAAAATGAAGGAGATATGCGCGTTGCCGTCCCGGCGTCAGGGCTCGGAAAGCGGCTTTCAAGGCAGGGTCCTCATTCAGTTTTTTTTGGAGTTCATCAGGGACTGTGAACTCCGAAGGCTTTTTGTAAGTCACCTCCAACCCGGCCTTCTCCACTTCGACGGCTTCTTGAATATAGGATTTCAAGATGGGCTTCATCGCCACGATTTCTCGCAACGAGGTGAAAGGCACGCGGCGCGCCGCCTGCGTATTCTCCCCGGGCTTCTCCAGAATGCGCTCGGGGTCGTTCAACAACGCACCTTTGGCAAACAAGACCGAGCAGGTTTCCTTAAATCCCTGCAGGATCACGATGTTACTTTCCTGAAAAGTGTAGCACGGCTTTCCCCACTTCAATTCTTCGACCAGTCCACAACCGAGAACGATCTCTCTCAGCCTCTCCATTTCCTCGCGCCACGTCGTGGCCTTTCTCAAAAACTCATCAACTTTGGGGTTCATTTTGCTTCGTGAATTGAGGTGTTCGAGCGCAGATCGCTAATACCTCCGCAGCCATGCCTCGGTCAAATATTTTTGGTCGGCGAGCCCTTGGGCGGCAGCGATCTCTTCGGGGGTTAGGAGGCGTGGAGATGAAGCGCTGCTCCAGGCGTTGGCAAGGACGGCAGGGAAGTCCGCGGCTGGGATATTTTGCACGCTCCCTTGGTGAAGCAGTCCGCCGCGGGTGCGACGCTGAGCGGCTCCTGCGATTTTCCGTCCGTCGGCTAGGAGGTCGTATTGCACGGGATTTTCAAAGCAAGCTTCGGAGGTCTTCGGAGACGCGATTTTCGCGACTGCGAACGCCCCCCCCAGCCAGCGCGCGAGGCCCTCATGGATTGCGCGGTAGGTATCGAGCGGAGGCATTTCGAAGATCGTGCGGCAAGTGCGGGGAATGATGAGCGAGTAGGTGAGATCTTCGCCGTGAGGGACCGCTCCGCCGCCCGTCCACCGGCGCACGATTTCGCGCTGAGGCCATCCTGCGGCGATGTCGCGATGTTTCAAAAAATAGCCAAAAGAGACGGCGGGCCGCGCCCATCGATAGATGCGCAAGAGTGGGCCGGTCGCAGCGTGCAGGAGTGTTTCGTCGATTGCCATGTTCAGCGCGGCGTCGTGGGGCTGCGGGTCGATCACTTCGGTGATGTGGCTGAAAAGCACGCGCAGAGGCTAATCCCGCAACTTTTTGCGGGCAAGATTGCCAATCATGGAGCGCGCCGATACGGTCGAAAATCTTATGGCTAAAGCTGCACTTGGCAAAGGACTCAGCGCGCTGCTCAGCGCCCGGCCCGCCTCTCCGATCGTCTCCCCGACTCCCGCAGTGGAGCAGGGCGAACGCGTGCAACTCGTCGGGCTCGCGCAGATCGTACCGACGCCGCTGCAACCGCGCTCGGTGTTCCGCGATGAGAATTTGCAGGAGCTGGTGGACTCGATCAAAGAACGCGGGATCATCCAGCCGCTCATCGTGCGGCGGCGCGGCGATAAATATGAGCTGATTGCAGGCGAACGACGGTGGCGGGCTTCGCAGCGCGCGGGGCTGAAGGACGCGCCGGTGATCGTGCGCGAGGCGTCCGATCAGGAGGTGTTGGAGCTGGCGCTGATCGAGAACATGCAGCGCGAAGACCTCAACGCGATCGAGGAGGCAAAGGCGTTTTCGAGATTGGCGAAGGAGTTCGGGCTGAAGCAGGAGGACATCGCGCAGAAGGTGGGCAAGAGCCGGGCGTCGATCGCTAATAGCATGAGGCTGCTCGATCTAAACGAGCAGGTGCAGAGCTGGCTGACGCAGGGACGCGTGTCGGTCGGTCATGCGAAAGTGTTGCTCTCGATCAAATCGACGGACGACCAACTCCGGCTCGCGGATGAGATCATCCGGCGTGCGCTGACGGTGCGGGCGGCGGAGAAATTGGTGGCGGACCACTTCACGCAAAATGGCGAAACGAAGCCAACGCGCGGGAGTACCTCGACCGCCTCACACGCGCCGGCGTCGCTTTCACCCGCGCTGCAGCATGTGCAGAATCGGCTCCAGCAGCATCTCGCCACGCATGTCTCGCTGCACCACAACGAGAAGCGCGGGCGCATCGACATCGAGTATTACGGGAGCGACGACTTGAATCGCCTCCTTGCCGTGCTGGGCCTCGCGACGGAAGAAATCTGAGTGAGCCTGCGTCCTCGGAATTCTGTATTCATCGGCATCGCCGGGCTGCAGCTGCTCGCGCTGGCGTCGTGCAAACGGAGCCAGCCGGAGCCTCCGTCGGCACCTGTTCTCGCGGAATCGGGTGTCGCCGCGGAGCCCGACCAGACCGCGCCGAAAGTCGGAGTGCCGATCCCGCAACCGCGAAGCACGACGCCCCCGCCGACGGAAATCTGGAAGGAGTTTTCAGGCGACAATGCTTTCGACGAAGTGCGGAAACAAGTCGGGGTGGGACCGCGCCCGTCCGGCTCCGCGGAGCTTGAAAGCGCGCGGAAGCTGATTACAACGGCTCTCGCGGCGCATGGGTGGGATGTGGAACTCCAGCCTTTCACAGACGAGACGCCGCGCGGCCCGGTGAAATTCGTCAACGTCATCGCGCGATTTTCGGCAACCACCGCGCGTCCCGCACCGACGAACACGCAGCGCACGATTGTCTGCTCGCACTACGACACGAAGCGCTTCAGCACGATCCAATTCGTCGGCGCGAGTGATGGCGCATCGAGCACCGGCGCGTTGCTGGAACTCGCGCGCGTTCTCGCGCTCGACCCGGCGCTCGCGGCGAAAGTGGAGCTCGTGTTCTTCGACGGCGAGGAGGCGTTCGTGCAGTTCGACGAAAAGGACGGGCTCTACGGGAGCCGTTTTTATGCGCGCGCGCTGCACGAATCGCACCGCGCGGGGCAGTTCAAATTTGGCATCCTGTGGGACATGATCGGCGACAAAGACCTGACGATCACGCTATCGCCCGACTCACCTCAGCCGCTCACGAAGCAGCTCCTCGCCACTGCCGACGCGCTCGGGCTGCGCTCGTATTTCGGATACCACTCGCTGCCGATTTACGACGACCACATCCCGCTCATTCAGGCGAAAATCCCGACGGTGGACATCATTGATTTCGACTACCTCCCATGGCATTCCGCCGACGACAAGCTCGACAAACTCAGCCCAGAAAGCCTTCAGAAAATCGGCGCAGTCACGCTCCGCTTCCTCTACGACACGCTGGGAAAATAGCGCGCCACCGGGGTCAGGGAAGTCGTCGGATCACACGGCACGGATTCCCCGCGGCGACGACATCACCAGGAATATCGCGCGTCACCACACTGCCCGCACCTATCACCGTGCGATCGCCGATCGTCACACCGGGACAAAGGATCGCACCGCCACCGATCCACACATCGGAGCCGATCGTGATCGGTCGCGCAGCCTCCATCCATGTCCGCCGCTCGGCTGCCGCGATGGGATGGGTCGCGGTGTAAATTTGCACCGCCGGGCCGAAAAGCACATTGCTGCCGATCACCACCGGCATCACGTCGAGCACGACGCAGTTGAAATTGAAAAACACCTTCTCCCCGAGAGTGATGTTCGTTCCGTAGTCGCAATAAAATGGTGGCTGAATCCACGCTCCAGTCTCGCGCCCGAAAAGCTCGGCGAGCAGCCGCTGCCGCAGATCGGGCTGATCTTCGCGCGTCTCATTGAGCTGCCGGCAGAGTTCACGGCAGCGCGATCTTTCAGCAGAAAGCACAGCATCGAGCGGGTCGTAAAGCTCACCCGCGAGCATCTTTTGTTTTTCAGTCATCGTGTCGGCTTGGCTCAATTCTTCTTCTCGTCGAGATCGAGCACGAGCAGCGACACAGCCTGCCGCGGGAGTGAAAATCGCACCGTCGCAGTGCCTTCAGCCACTTCGAGATTCTGAGATGGCGCGAGCGATTCGAGGTGACCGGCGCGCTCGAGTTCGGCGAATTGCTCGGGCGTCGGAGATGCCGGCGAGCCGAGGCGTTTCCATACCTCGAACGAATTGCTGTGTGCCGCGTCGATGCGGAAATGCGTGAGCCGAACGGCTCGATTTTCAAACGGCAGACCCGCGACTCGCAGCTCGATCTCGGCATCAGGACCGGCGATGTCGTCGTCGTGATAATGCCACGCCAGCACGCACAATCGCGTGCCGTCGAGACTCGCGAGCGCGGAGACATCGGGCTTCGCGCGGATGCCGGATTTCAGGATGTCCTCGAGCGGGATCGCGCCGTCACTTTCCACTCCGACTCGCTGCCCGCCCATGCGACTGAACATGCGAAAAACATTCAGCACCGGGAGATCGATGCCGCCCGTCGCAAGCTGGCGGAAGCCCGCAAATAGCGGCTGATCTTCAAACGTGAACGCCCATGTCAGCGCGCCTTCGAGATTCACGCCGCGCCGCGCCGCGAGGTCGTGCGCACGGGCAAAACTCGCAGCGGTATAGCTCGAATACATCGTCGTATTCCGGTATCCGAGTTGCGGCCCCTGGCACGCCGCGCAGCCGTCTGGGTCGGACTCCCCGATCACGATCGGCTTGTCCTTGAATGCTGGAAATCCGGCGATGACGCGGAACGCGCCGTCCATGTCGCGGAGCTGATTCGAGATGCCCATCTGCACATGCCCATCGACGAATCGCGGCTGCCCTTTTGCGTGAAACGAGATGAAATCTACGGGCGTCCCCGCGTCGAGGCAGTGCTGGAGAAAGTCGCCGAGGAACTTGCCGCCCGCGCCTCCCGCGACATCCGGCCCGCCGACTTTCGCCGCGGGCAACGCGCGCCGGACGGCAGCGATCGCGCGATCGTGAAGCTCGTAAAACTGCTCCCGCGTGCCGCGCCAGTAACCGATGTTGGGCTCGTTCCAAGTCTCCCAATCCCAGCGCGCGACCTCCTCTGCACCGTACCGCTCGACGCAGTGGCGCGCCCATTGGAAGACCAGTTCCTCCCACTTCGCGAAGTCCTTCGGCGGATACGCCCATCCAGTGTAAATCTCGTCGTATTTCGCCTGCGGAGTCCAGTGGTGGCGATACGGCTCGGGCTTCACCGACAGCGCCTCTGGCATGAAGCCGATCTGCGCGTAAGGCCGCACGCCACTCGCGAGATATGCGTCGAAAATCGCATCGACGATCCGCCAATCGTAAATCGCCCGGCCTGTCGCGTCCTCCGTGTAGGCATTCGTGCTACCCCATTTCAAAGCCGGAGCTCCATCGCCCGACGTGAGCAAATTATGCGTGCGAAAAAACACCTCGCCGGGCCGCAACTCACCTAATTCACGCAACAGCTTAGCGCCGTTTTTCATCGTCGCGTAGTTTGGCTCATCCGCGCCGAAATATCGCCAAATCGGCTTCAGCCCGCCGAGCCCACGCGCCGCATCCACGCGAATTGCGACGCGGAAGGCCGTGGGCTCGTCCGCTGCCACTGCGGAGCGCGAGCAGATCACGGACGCTGTCGCCAGAACAATTCGGGCAAAGTGGTGTTTCATCGAGACAGAGAATGCGGGACGCGATCGATGGGCCACAACTTCCGAGATGCCATTTGTGAAGGCGCGATTTTCGCCCGATCAAGACCGCATCGACGTTTTGAGCCGAAGTGCTTGTAGCCGCTCACCGGTCGCCCTTATTTCTCGCACCTCCTAATCTCACAAATCCTCATGGCTGAATTCATCTCGATCGCTTCCTTCAACACCCGCCCGCCCGCGGAAAAACTCGCCGAGCAGCTTCGCGAAGCCGGCTTCGCCTCCGAGGTCTTCGACGAGTCACACGAGCAAAAATGGCAGCTCTTCCAGCTCGATCCCCACGCACATCTGCGAGTGCGCGTCCCTGAGCCCGAACTCCAAAAAGCGACCGAGCAGCTCCACGCATGGGAAGGCTCCGACACCACGCTCGCGCAGGCCGTGCATTGCCCAAGTTGCAATTCCACCCGCGTCGAGTACCCGCAATTCTCCCGGCGCACTCTCATCGGCGCGCTCCCCGCGATCGCCGCATCCGCAGGGCTCATCGAGCAGAATTATTTCTGCGAGTCGTGCAACTTCACCTGGCGCGCAGAGCCTGCGAAGCCCGATGTTGATCGCGACGCGCTGAATTGGAAAAAGTAGCCTACCGAGGGGGCGGGCGGCTTCGCTCTTTGTGAAAAACGCGTTATTGACGCCGCGGCGCCTCGCTCCTAGCCTTCGCACCCTCTAAACCACAATTTTAACCGAACCACACATGCCTGAAGTCATCGTCCGCAAAGGGGAGCCAATCGACCGCGCTCTCAAACGCCTTAAGGGAAAACTCGAATCCGAGGGAATCATGGAGGAAGTCCGTCGCCTCCGCGCCTTCGAGACGCCCACGCAGAAGTCCAAGCGCAAGGCCAAATCGAACGCCAAGCGCGCAAAGGCGAAAATGCGTTTCCACACCGCCGCGTAACCCGCAGCGCGAAACCTTTCCAAGCAGCCAGCCCGCGAAATCGGGCTGGCTGTTTTTGTTTCCCACGCCAGCGTTTTTGCTTCGCAAGAAATCGCGCACTTTCGTCCTTCTCCCATTTTCATGACTTCTGAACCCACCGCATCGCCCGAGCCCTCCGACTTCATACGCGACATCGTCGCCGCCGACCTCGAGGCGGGAAAATTCGCGCAAGTGGTCACTCGTTTCCCGCCCGAACCGAACGGCTACCTCCACATCGGACACGCGAAATCGATCTGCCTGAACTTTGGGATCGCGCGCGAATTTGGCGGCATCTGCAACCTGCGGATGGACGACACAAACCCGACAAAAGAGGAGGTCGAATACGTCGAGTCTATCATTGCGGATGTGAATTGGCTGATCGGCGGATGGGCCGATCGGGTTCTCCGATTTCAGACCGCGAAGGAGCCATTCTACGCAAGCAACTATTTCCAGCAGCTCTACGACTATGCCGTCGAGCTCATCTGCACAGGCAGGGCATACGTCTGCGATCTCTCGCCGGAAGAAACCGACCGGTATCGCGGCGCGCCGGATCGTGCTGGCATACCCAGCCCATTCCGTGAGCGCTCGATCGAGGAAAGTCTCGACCTTTTCTCCCGGATGAAAGCCGGCGAATTTCCGAACGGCGCGCGCACGCTCCGCGCAAAAATCGATATGACCTCGCCAAATGTCTGGTTGCGCGATCCCCTGCTCTACCGCATCCGTCACGCCGAGCATCACCACACCGGCGGCGCGTGGTGCATCTACCCGATGTACGATTTCGCGCACTGCCTCAGCGACTCGATCGAGGGGGTCACGCACTCGATTTGCACGCTGGAATTCGAGGTGCATCGCCCGCTCTACGACTGGCTGCTCGACGCGCTCCCTGTGCCGCAGCCGCGACCGCATCAGCACGAATTCGCACGGCTCAATCTGAGCTACACCGTGATGAGCAAGCGCAAGCTCATGCAGCTCGTGAAAGAGCGGCTCGTCACCGGCTGGGACGATCCGCGGATGCCGACGATCTCCGGCCTGCGCCGCCGCGGAGTGCCCGCGGAAGCGCTGCGAAATTTCGCGTACCACATCGGCGTGACGAAATACAACGGACTCACCGACGTCGCCGTGCTCGAGCACGCGATCCGCTCGGAACTCAATGCCAAAGCCCATCGCCGGCTCGCCGTGCTGCATCCGGTGAAGGTCGTCATCACCAATCTGCCTGCCGATCATTCCGAGGAAATCGAAGCGCCAAATCATCCCGCCGACCCCGCCGCCGGCACGCGCACGCTCCATTTCGGACGCCAGCTTTTCATCGAAAGCGACGACTTCATGGAGGTGCCCGCACCGAAATATTTCCGCCTGAAACCCGGCGGGGAAGTGCGGCTGAAATACGCATACATCATCAAGTGCGACGAAGTGGTAAAAGACACCGACGGCCACATCGTCGAGCTGCGCTGCACCGCCGATCTCGACTCGAAGAGCGGCGGCGCGACCGCGAGCCGCAAAGTCAAAGGTACGATCCACTGGGTCAGTGCCGCGCACGCCATCGACGCCGAAGTGCGACTCTACGACCGCCTCTTCACCGAAGCCGAACCCGACGCAGAAGGCCGCGACTTCAAGGAATTCCTGAACCCGCGCTCCCGCGAAATCATCATCGCAAAACTCGAGCCATCCCTCGCCGACGTCGCCCCAGAAGCTCGTTTCCAATTTGAGCGTCTCGGCTATTTCTGCCTCGACGCGGACTCCAGCGGGAGCGCGCGACCGATCTTCAACCGCACGATCACGCTCAAAGACGCGTGGGCCAAAGAGCCGCCTCGCGGATAAACATTCACCGCGCGACCTCTATCCGCGAACCAAGCCCACGGCTCGGCCTCAGCGTTATGAGGAGCACAGTGTCAGCTTTTGGGGCAGAGAGCGACTTGTAGGCGCCTCCAGCAAGCGCCTGGCTTGACTCACTCGCCGATTCTCGCAGAGTTCGTGCATGCTTCTCACCGCCGTTTTGATTCCGGCCATCGAGGGCGGTTTCGTCGCACTCAACCCAGAAACGGACACCACGACTCATGGTGAGTCTGTGTCCGAAGCAATCGGCAACCTCCGAGAAGCTACCGAACTTTATCTGGAGGAGTTTCCTCTCGAGGAGACCGGCCAGGCACTGCGGACGACCTTCGAGGTTGCGGCCCCATGCCTAGACTTCCGCGCATCTCGGGATCAGAGGCTGTGCGCGCAATACGAGGGCTCGGATTCGAGATCGCACGACAGCGAGGAAGTCACATCGTCATGCGGCGGGGATCGTCTGGTTGCGTGATCCCGGATCATCGCGAACTGAAGGGTGGCACGATTGCTGGCCACTTCGCCAAGCGGGTGTCTCCGTTGAGGAGTTCGTCGCCGCACTCTGAACCTGAACCGCCTCGTTTCCGACCGCGCTCGAAATGCCAATCAAAGGCGACAAACATCGTTTCGGACGCGTCTCCGCAATGAATTGGCCAAAAAAAAATTCCGTTACTGCAATCCTTGCCATCGCACTTTTATTCGGGATCGCCGGTGGCATACGCGCCGCGATGCCTGCATTTCAGCAGATCGACCTCCCGCCGCACAGCTACCGCGACCGCACGCCGACCGACGCATTCACGCGTCTCACTGCCGATCTCGAATCCGGCCGCATCCCCCTCAATTCCAGCAGCGAAAAAGCATTCGTTACGAGCCTCCTGAACGCCCTCGGCGTGCCGGTCAGCTCGCAGATGCTTGTCTTTTCCACCACGAGCCTGCAACTCCGCCTCATCACGCCCGCCAATCCTCGCGCACTCTACTTTTCCGAGGAAATGTATGTCGGCTACGTCCCCGGCGGCCGCATCGAGATCGAGGCGCTCGACCCGGAACTCGGTGGTATTTTCCACATCTTCGACATCCCCGCTCCCGGCGAAAAAATCCGCGTCGAGCGATCCGAGCGCTGCATGAATTGCCACGCGAGCGCCGAGAATCAGCGCGTCCCTGGGCTGCTCTTGAAGTCGGTGATCCCCGGCCCGCGCGGCGGCAGCCTCACTGCATTTCGGCTCGATCAAATCGGTCACGGCGTCCCGTTCGCCCAGCGCCTCGGCGGCTGGTACGTTACTGGCACGCACGGCATCGCGGATCATTTGGGAAACACGTTTGGCGACCTCTCCCCGCGCGGCCTCACCAAGCATCCGATCGAGCCGGGCCGCTTGTTCGAATTCGCAAAATACCCCGCGCCGACCAGCGACATCCTGCCGGAGCTGCTCCTCGAGCATCAGGCCGGATTCATTAACCGCGTCGTCGAAGCATCCTACCGCGCCCGCACCATCGGTTTCGCCAGCGGCGAGAATCTCACGTCCGAGCAATCGAGCGAACTCGACGAGCAGGCACGCATCCTCACGCGCTATGTGCTCTTCGCCGACGAGGCGCCCCTGACCGCTGGCGGCGTCGAAGGCGACGCTAACTTCAAATCCGACTTCCTGCAAAACCGCCGCAAATCGACCGCCGGCTTCTCGCTGAAGGACTTCGATCTCCGCACGCGCCTCTTCCGCCACCGATGCAGCTACATGATCTACACCGCGCCATTTCAAAAGCTCCCGGCGCCACTGAAACAGCGCATCTTCACCCGCCTCGCCATCGCGCTCGACACCGCAAAACCCGCGCCCGAATTCGCCTACCTGCCCCCCGCCGAAAAGCACTCCATCGCCGAGATCCTCCGCGAGACACTCCCCGACCTGCCGCCGGGATGGTAAAAAAACGGGCGCTCCCGCCAGTAGCAGGAGCGCCCGAAAATCAAGCTGCGCGGCTTACTTGCCCGCTTCCATCTTCTCCCCCGCGTCCTTCCATCCGGAGATGCCCGCGGAGAGATGCTTCACGTTTGTGTAGCCAAGTTCCGACGCCTTTTTCGCCGCAGCCGCATACGCGCCGCACGTCGGTCCGCCGCAATACGCGACAACAAGCGCGCCTTTATCTTCCGGAAGCACCGTCGCAAGTTCGGCTTTGTTTTTGACGAAATCGATCGCCGTTGGGATGTGCCCGTCGCGATACGATTCGCTGCCATTGACATCGATGACCGTGACTTTTTTCGCCGCGATCGCCGACTTCAACTCAGTGATGCTGATGTCGGGATATTCACCGGCGTAAGCCCCAACCGCGAGGACGGCAGACGCGAGGATTGTGAGGAATTTTTTCATTCTGTGTTTTGGTTTGATGGGTGTTGGTTTTTGAGAGCCTCGACCGCGGAGCGAGCGTGTTGCTTGCTCCGCGGTCATTGCTGGGCTGGCAAGATAGCCTGATCTGCGCACCGCACAATTCACAACTTCACGCGCCTACGTTCCCGCTTGTCGGCTCCGCCCGCGCCCGCGACGCTCCCGCACTCCATGCCCCGCGAGCCGACTGCGCACGATCCCTACGCCGCGTTCCGTTTCCCATCTTACCGCAATTACTGGATCGGCGGATTCATCGCCGTCATCGGCCGGCAGATGCTCGCCGTCGCGGTCGGATACGAGATTTTCCAGCGCACGCATTCCGCCACCGCGCTCGGCCTCGTCGGCCTCGTCGGCGCACTACCTGTCATCTTCCTGTCGCTTCCCGCTGGCCAGCTCGCCGATCGTTTTCGCCGCAAGCGCATCCTTATCGCGACGCAAATCCTGCTCGTCCTGAGTTCGATCGCGCTCACTGCCGTCTCGCTCAATCACGCAGAAATTCCCGGCCTCCCGCCGCTGCTCTGGCTCAACCACGGCATTACCGCCACCGCCGCATTTTTCGGCGAAAAGAGCGGCGTCGCATTTGAGCCCGCGCTTCCGCTCATCTATGCGCTGCTCCTGATCAACGGTGTCGCCCGCGCCTTCGGTTGGTCCGCGCGCAGTCCCTTTGCCGCAAACCTCGTCCCGCGCGAAGCCCTCGGAAACGCCGTCACATGGGGCAGCATGAATTTCGAGGTCGGCTCCGTAGTCGGCCCCGCCATCGGCGGCCTCGCCATCGCGAGCTTCGGCTACTCCGCCGTCTATGCCATCGACGCCATCTGCGGCGTGATCTTCATCGCATTCCTAATCCCCATCCACGACAGGCAGGAGTTGCACCAGCCAACCGCGCATCCGCTCCGCGACCTCTTCGCCGGCCTCAGCTTCGTGTTCAAAAAGAAAGCCATTCTGGCGACGATCACCCTCGATCTTTTTGCAGTGCTACTCGGCGGTGCCACGGCGCTTCTGCCGATGTTCGCCGACCAAATCCTGCACGTCGGCGCGGTCGGCCTCGGCTGGCTCCGCGCCGCCCCCTCCCTCGGCGCCCTCACGATGGCACTCACCATCACGCACCTCCCGCCTATGCGCCGAGCAGGTATCGCGATGCTTTGGGCCGTCGGCGGATTTGGCGCGGCGACCATCGGCTTCGGTCTCTCGCACACGCTTTGGTTTTCGCTCATCATGCTCGTGATCCTCGGCGCACTCGATAATATCAGCGTCGTCGTGCGCCACACACTCGTGCAGCTCCTTACGCCGGACTCGATGCGCGGCCGCGTAGCCGCCGTGAACAACGTCTTCATCGGCTCCTCGAATGAACTCGGGGCGCTCGAGTCCGGCCTCACCGCCGCGCTTTTCGGCCCGGTCCTCTCAGTCGTTGGAGGCGGCGTCGGCACCATCCTCGTCGTCATCGCCGTGGCCCTGGTCTGGCCGCAAGTCCGCCGTCTCGGCCCTCTCGACCAGACAGCCGAAAACGAAGACCGCCTCCAGCCGTGACCCGCAACATCTGCGCGGGCTTGCCTCGCATTTCGGGACGCGCGCAATTACAAAAGCAAAAATGCTCGCAACCGTCGGCAGCCTTCTCAACGAAAAGCGCATCGACCTCGACCTGCCCGCGGGCACGGAAACCGACGCCATCCAGCGAGTCGCGGCACTGGTTCGGGCCGATCCCGCCGTGCTCTCGTTTCAGGCATTCACGGCAGAGATTCTTGCGCGGGAAAAAATCAGCCCCACCGCAATCGGCCAAGGCGTCGCATTTCCTCACGCCCGCACCGAGCACGTCAACGAAATCGTCCTCGCCGCGGGCCGCAGCCGGGCCGGAATTCCATTCGCGGGCGGCGCTCAAACTGTCCACCTAATCTTCGTCATCGGCACGCCAAACGACCGCGTCCGCGAATATCTCGCGCTCGTCGGCGGCCTCGCGCGTCTGCTGAAAGACAGCACCGTCCGCGAGAAGCTCATGCAAGCCGCGACCCACGCCGCCTTCCTCGCTGCGCTGCGCTGAGCGATGCAGTCGGCGCGTGAATCGTTCGTCCGGCGCAGGCTCCTGCCGCTGCTCAAGCTGCGCGTCTGGATTTCGGAACTCATCCGCCCCAGCGAACTCCAAATCACGCTTTTCTGGGCTGGCATCATCGGCTTCCTCGGCGCGGTTTCTTCCGTCGCATTTCGGCGCCTGACCGATTTCGTCCACTGGCTCCTCACCCAACGGCACGACGGTTTCGTGGAAAGCTTTGCTCACCTCACTTGGTGGCAGCGCCTCGCGACACCCGCCGTCGGCGGCCTCCTCGCCGGCTTCACAATCTTCTTCGGCATGAGACTGCGGCGCGCAAAAATCAGCACCGACTACATGGAGGCGATCGTCCTCGGCGACGGCATCGTCCCCGCCCGACTGAGCCTCATTAAATGCCTCTCCGCGCTTTTCACCGTCGCCTCCGGCGGCTCCATCGGCCGCGAAGGTCCGCTGGTACAGCTTTCCGCGATGCTCGCCTCCACCGTCGGCCGCTGGCGGCGCACCACGACGCTCCAGCTTCGCCTCCTCGTCGCTTGCGGCGCGGCAGCCGGAATCGCCTCCGCTTACAACGCGCCGATCGGCGGCGCGATGTTCGTCTCGGAGATCGTCCTGCGCTCGATGGCGATGGAAACGTTCGGCCCGCTCGTCTTCTCCTCCGTCGTCGCCACGCTCACCGTGCGCCAATTTCTCGGCGGAAATCCCCTCTACGAAATCCCCGTCGTCCGGCTGAATTCCAACTGGGAAATCCTCCCACACCTCCTCCTCGGACTCATCGCCGGCCTCGCCGCGCCGCTCTTCCTGCGCCTCCTGCGAGCGAGCGAAAAAGGCTTCTCCAAACTAGCGCTTCCAGCCTACGCACGCCTCGCACTCGGCGGCCTCATCGTCGGTGCACTCGCCATTTTTCACCCCGAGGTCTGCGGCAACGGCTACAGCACCGTTACCCAAATCCTGCACGCCGATTGGCTCTGGCAGACACTTCTCGTCGTTTTCATTTTCAAAATCGCAGCCACCGCCGCCACCTTCGGCTCCGGTGCAGTCGGCGGCGTTTTCACTCCCACTCTCTTCGCTGGCGCGTGCCTCGGTTACGTCTTCGGCCACGCCGCACAGGCCATCTGGCCCGGCCCGCCGCTCACCGCCAGCGCATTCACGCTCGTCGGCATGGGTGCCTTTCTCGCTGCCACCACGCACGCGCCGATCATGGCCATCATCATGCTTTTCGAGCTTACGCTCGACTACCAAATCATCCTCCCACTTATGCTCGCGTGCGTCGTCGCGCACTACACCTGCCTCACATTCGAGAAAAAATCCATCTACAGCGAATCGCTCCAGCGTAAAGGCGCGGGCACATTCCAGGAGCATCTCGCCTCGCTCCGCGTCGCCGATTTGATGAAACCGGACCCCACCAGCGTTTCGGAAAATGCGCGCTTCGCCGACATCGCGGAAACATTCATCACCCACCGCTTCAACTACCTCTACGTCATCGACGAAGCCCGGCGCTTCCTCGGCGTCGTCTCGCTGCACGACATCAAAAGCTACCTCAGCCAGCCCGAACTCGCCGAACTCGTCATCGCCCGCGACATCCTCCGCATCACCTTTCCCACCATCTCACCGGACAGGTCGCTCGCCGACGCCCTCACTCATTTCTCCCATCACGACGGCGAGCGCCTCCCTGTCATCGAATCCAACCGCACCATCATCGGCACCATCTCGAAAACTGACCTCATTCTCGCCCTCGCCGAGCAGTCGAAAGAAACCGGCCCGCCAGCCGAAGCAGCGCCACAATCATTCTCAGCCCCATGACCCCACTCCGATTCACCACCGCCCTCCTCGTGCAACTCCTCTTCGCCTGCACATTTTCCACTCTCCACGCCGAGCCCGTCGAGGTCATCCCCGCCACGCTACACGGCGCGATGCAGCCGCAAATCGCAGTCGCTCCCAGCGGAACAATTCACGTCACCTTTGGAAAAGACGGCGTCATTTTTTATACCATCTCGCACGATCGCGGACGCACATTTTCGTCTCCCGCAAAAGTCGGCGCGCTTCCCAAACTCGCGCTCGGCCTGAGACGCGGCCCGCGCATCGCCGCCACCGATCGCATCGTCGTCATCACCGCGATTTCCCACGCGGACGGTGACCTCCACGCGTGGACTTCAGCCAACGGCGGCGCGACTTGGAGCGAATCCAAACACGTCAACAGCCCTCCCAATTCCGCGCGCGAAGGCCTCCACGCAATGACCGCCGACGGCGCGGGAAACGTCTTCGCCACATGGCTCGACGACGGAAGCGGCGGCAAGGAACTCTGGCGCGCACTCTCCAGCGATGGCGGCCGCACGTGGGGAGAAAGCGCTCTCATCTACAAATCCCCCGACGGGCACATCTGCGAGTGCTGCAACCCCAGCGCCGCGATGGACGCACAGGGCCACGTCTCCGTCATGTGGCGCAACTGGCTCGGCGGCTCGCGCGACATGTTCACCGCCGCCAGCGGCGACGGCGGCAAGACCTTTAGCTCCGCAAAAAAACTCGGTAGCGGCACATGGAAACTCAACGGCTGCCCGATGGACGGCGGAGCGCTCGCGCTCGCAGCGGATGGAAAGCCGCTCGCAGTCTGGCGTCGCGAAAAAGCCGTCTTCGCCAGCATCGCATCCGATCCCGAGCAGGCTCTCTCCGATTCCGCAGTTCAGCCCATCGCTGTCTCGACGGGCCCGCACACGTTCATTTTCTGGCAGAGCGGCGGCGATTTGCTGTTAAAAAAAGACGACACCACGCCCGCACGCATCGCCACAAATGCCGCCTTCGCGGCTGCCGCACCAATGCCAGACGGCGCAGTCATCGTCGTTTGGGAATCCTCCGCAAACGGCACAAAAACCATCCTGTCTCAATTCATTCCGAAATGACTCCACCACCCCGCAACCCTGTGCGCATCGGCATCGGCGGCCCGGTTGGCTCCGGCAAGACCATGCTCGTCCTGCGTCTTTGCCAATGGCTCGCCGGCGAGTTCTCCATCGCCGTCGTCACCAACGACATCTACACGCGAGAAGACGCCGAGTTCCTCGTGCGAAACGACGCGCTCGCCGCAGACCGCGTCATCGGTGTCGAAACCGGCGGCTGCCCGCACACCGCCATCCGCGACGACACCAGCATGAATCTCGCCGCCATCGCCGAGCTCCAGCATCGCCATCCCGATGCGCAAATCGTCTTCGTCGAGAGCGGCGGCGACAATCTCTCCGCCACCTTTTCACCCGAACTCGTCGAGGCATTCATCTACGTCATCGACGTCGCCGAGGGGGACAAAATCCCGCGCAAAGGCGGCCCCGCGATCCGGCACAGCGACCTCCTGCTCATCAATAAAACCGACCTCGCCCCATACGTTGGCGCCGACCTCGACGTCATGGCGCGCGACGCGAAAATCATGCGCGGCAACAAGCCCTTTCTCTTCGCCGACCTCCGCTCCGAAAAAGGCAAAGACGATCTCCTCGCCTGGCTCCGTCGCGAGGTGCTTTTTGTGTAAAAGTGGACGTCCTCGCGCCATCCGCACCGCCCGCGAGGAGCCGCGGAATCCGCGGCCATCTCGACCTCGTATGCGCCGCGAATGCCGATGGAAACAGCTTCTTGCGGCGACAGTCCTTTTCCGCGCCCATCCATCTCAGCAAGCCGCACCTCGACGAAAACGTCCTCATCGTCAACGTCGTCAACCCGACCGCGGGTCTCCTCTCCGGCGACCGCGTGAACATCAAAGTGCGCGTGGAATCCGGCGCAAAAATGCTCCTCACCGCCCCCAGCGCGAGCCGCGCCCATCGCATGTCCGAGGGCCGCGCCGAGGTGGTCCAGGAGTTAATCGTCGAGCCCGGCGCGTCCCTCGAAATCCTCCCCGAACTCTTCATCCCGCAAGCCGGCACGCGATACCTCCAGCGCACCTCCGCGCGAGTCGCGGAAGGCGGCGAACTCCTCCTCTTCGAAACCATTGCGCCCGGTCGCGTCGCATCCGGGGAGTCGTTCGCCTACGACGCACTCGAATGGTTCACCGACGTTTCTGCCAGCGGTGAGGCATGTGTCCGCGAGCGCATCCACCTCTCCCCGGCCGACGAAAGCCTCACCCCGCTCCGCACACTTTTCGCCAACGCCTACGTCGCAAACTGCTTCATCATCACTCCACGCCTCACCCCCGACTCCCCCTGCTGGCCGCCGATCCGATCCCTTCACTCCTCCTCCGTCTGGGTCGGCACCACCCGCCTCCACAGCACCGGCTGGTGCATCAAATTGATCGCCGAAAGCAGCATCGCCCTCCGCGCCACCCTCCAAATAATCCGCGCGCAAATCTACGCCTCCCTCGCTCGTCCAGTCCCCTCGCTCCGCCGAAACGACCACATTTCTCCGCCTCCCGAAAGCTGAGCGGTCTACGCCCACAACCCCCGCATCCACCCCAATGCTCAAAGCCCTCGACATCTGGCTCCCAGCCTGGCGCAACCGCCCTCGCAACCCTCCCCGTCCGCTCGGAGTCCGACACGTCATGCTCTGCGTCTGCGACCACTTCGAGCCCTTCCACCACGCAAAAAAGCCCGTGGCCCTCGCACGCGTGAAAACCTGGCAGGACGAATTCCCGCAACTCGCCGACGAGTTTTCCGACGCCGATGACATCTCCCCGCGCCACACATTTTTCTATCCTATCGAGCAATATGACCCCGACATCGTCGCCGAGATCGCCAGCCTCTGCCACGCGACCGGCTGCGAGACCGAGGTTCATCTTCACCACGAAAACGACACCTCCGAAAATCTGCGAGCAACGCTGAATCAAGGTGCAGAGCGGCTCGCCAGCCACGGCCTCCTCTCGCTCGACGCTTCCGGCACGCTGCGATACGGCTTCATTCACGGTAACTGGGCGCTCGATAACTCCCACCCCGAAGGCCGCCACTGCGGCGTCCGCAACGAACTAAGCACCCTCCGCTCCACCGGCTGCTACGCCGACTTCACCCTCCCCTCCGCGCCAAACCGTACACAGACCCGCACCATCAACAGCGTCTATTATGCACGCGGCACCGACTACCCGAAATCGCACGACACCGGCCACCGCGCCTTCGCCGACCGGGACCAGCAGCCGCCAGTCGAAAACGATCTCCTTATAGTCCAGGGCCCGCTCGCGCTGAACTGGAAGCGCCGCAAACTCGGCATCCTCCCGCGTATAGAAAACAGCGACCTCACCGCAAAAAATCCGCCGACTCTGGACCGCCTTCGCCTCTGGCTCGACTGCCGCATCACCGTCGAAAATCGTCCCAACTGGCTCTTCATCAAACTCCATACGCACGGCGCGCTCCCGGCCAATACGCGAATGCTCCTCGGCGACCCAATGCGCGCATTCCACCGCTCCATCGCCGAACTCGCCGCCCGCGACCAGACCCTTCGCTTCCATTACGTCACCGCCCGCGAGCTCGTGAATATCATCCACGCAGCCGAGGCCGGACACTCCGGCGAACCCGGCCAATTCCGCGATTTCCGCTTCGCAAAATCCGCGGCAAGCGCGGCCCCGGCATGAAGCTGCTTTTCATCTCGAATCTTTTCCCCGACACCCGCGAGCCCTACCGCGGCCTCGACAACGCCACCGTCCTCCACGGCCTGCGCGAAAAATGGGACATCCGAGTCCTCGCGGTGCGCCCAGCGTTGCCGTTTCAAGTCCGCTCGTGGAAATGCCGCGACGAAGACCATGCATTCGAACCGCGCTTCATCCACGCCCCCTACCTGCCGAAAATCGGAAGCCGCGTGAACCACCGCCTCATGGCCCGGGCCCTCCGCTCTCCCATCGAAATGCTGCGCAAAAGGTTCCGATTCGAAGTCGCCCTCTGCGCGTGGATTTACCCCGACGCGTGCGCCGTCTCGCTCCTCTCGAGCACCCTCGGTTTCCCCTTCGTCGCCATCGCGCAAGGCTCCGATGTCCACCAATACCTTCGCATCCCCGCGCGCCGCGAAATCATCTCGAAAACAATCCCCGCCGCCTCCGCCGTCATCACCCGCAGCGCAGAACTCGCGCGTCTCCTCGGCGAAGTCGGCATTGAAAAACAGCGCCTCCACGCAATCCACAACGGCGTCGATTTCAACACCTTCCACCCTGCCGACCGCGCCACCGCCCGTCGCGAACTCGGCCTCGATCCCGACACCCACGCAATCCTTTTCGTCGGCAACTTCTGCGCGATCAAAAACCCGCTGCTCCTGCTCGAAGCCCACGCGCGCCTCTGCAACACGCCACATCTTGAAAACACCGAACTCGTGATGATCGGAGGCGGCCCACTCGAAACCGAAATCCGCGCCCGCGCCGCCGCGCTCGCCTCGCGCGTGATTTTCGCAGGACGAAAAGACGCCGCCGACGTCGGACGCCACATGCAAGCCGCCGACGTCCTCTGCCTCCCCAGCGACAACGAAGGCGTACCAAACGTCATCCTCGAATCATTCGCCTGCGGCCTCCCCGTCGTCGCGAGCAACGTCGGAGGCATCTCCGAAGTCCACACCAGCCCTGCGCTCGGCGCACTCGTCCCACCGCGCGACACCGCCGCACTCACCGCCGCATTGATCCAAACACTCACCGCCCCACCCCCACGCGACGCCATCGCAGCCCACGGCCAAGAATTCTCCTGGCAACGCACCGCCGCGAAATACGACGCCGTCCTCACCTCCGCCGCGCGATGAAAATCCTCTTCCACTTCCGCACCCAGGGCACCGGCGCGGAAGGCGTTCACCTCGCCGGCATCGCCGACGCGCTGGAATCGCTCGGCCACAAACTCGTCTTCTCAAGCCCCACCGGAGTCGATCCACGCCACACCGCGGGTACAAACCCGTTCGCCCGCAAATCAAGGCGCAGCCTACTCTCCCAGCTCGCCGCGATAGCGCCCCCCGTCATTTTCGAGCTCCTTGAAATCGCCTACAACCTCGTCGCCTTCCTCCGGAACCGCGCCCTTCTCGCACACGAACGCTGCGATCTCATCTACGAGCGCCACGCCTTCTTCCTCTGCTCGACCGCGTGGCTTGCCCACGGCAGCCGCATCCCACTCGTCATCGAAGTCAATGAACTCTCCGGCGACGAACGCGTCCGCTCCGAGCCCTTTTTCTCCGCATTCGCCCGCTGGACCGAGCGCGCCACATTCACCCGCGCGACCCTCATCGTCGTCGTCTCCCCGCACCTCGCCCGCCGCATTTCAGCAATGGGCATCGACGCAAGAAAGATCCTGGTCCTCCCAAACGCCGTCAGCGAAGCGAGCCTAGCAAAACCCGCAAATCGCGACCGCATCCGAACCAAACTCCGCCTCGCCGATACTGTGGTGATCGGCTTCTCCGGCTGGTTCGTCGCCTGGCACCGCCTTGATCGCCTCCTCGCCGAGTTCGCTCCGCTCGCGCGCGAAAACCCTTGCCTCCGCCTCCTCCTCGTGGGCGACGGCGACCTCAAAACCGCGCTACTCGCGCAATCGCACGACCTCGGCATCGCAGAAATCGTCATTTTCACCGGCGCAATCCCGCACGACGAAATGCCCGACTACCTCGCCGCATTGGACATCGCCGTCGTCCCGCACAGCAATGCCTACCGCTCCCCGATCAAGCTCTTCGAAGCAATGGCCCGCGCCCTCCCAGTTGTCGCTCCGCGAGTCGAACCGATCGAGACCATCATCCGCCACGGTAAAAACGGAATGCTCTTCGACCTATCCATCGCCTCAGATTTGAGAGCCCAACTCGCCCGTCTCGTCGCCGATCGCGATTTGCGTACGTGCCTCGGAAATCAAGCCCAGTCGGACATCCGCGAGCACCACATTTGGACGAAAAATGTGGAGGCGATGCTCCGGCATCTCGAAGAACAGAACCCGACGGACCACGTGTAAGAACGGGCTAGCCCCGTTGACACACCCCAACCGAGCGGTACCCTCGCGCGTCCTCTTCCACCCTTGGCCACCTCGCCCGACACCCTGCCGCCGCTCCGCGCCGTGTCACTCGAAACACTCGAATCGTTGCTGCTGATTCGTCACTTCGAGGAACTGTTACTCGATCATTTCCAAGCGGGAAAACTGAGCGGTACCACCCACACCTGTCTGGGCCAGGAATGCATTCCAGTCACCGTGATGCCGCTCCTCCGCGACGACGATTTCATCTTCAGCAACCACCGCGGACACGGCCATTACCTCGCGCGTTTTGACGACCCCGCCGGCCTGCTCGCCGAGATCATGGGCCGCGACGGCGGCGTCTGCCGCGGCGTCGGCGGCAGCCAGCACATCAAGCGCGGACGCTACATCTCCACCGGCATCCAGGGCGAAAGTCTCCCCGTCGCGGTCGGCGCCGCACTCCAGTTGAAACGCGAAAAGCGCGGCGGCATCGCAGTCCCATTCATTGGCGACGGGACATGGGGGCAAGGAGCCGTGTATGAGGCGCTGAACATGGCCGCGCTGTGGCGCGTCCCGATGGTCGTCGTCGTGGAAAACAACCACATCGCGCAAACCACGCACTGCACGCAAAACATGGCGGGAACGATCGAAGATCGCGTCCGCGCATTCGGCGTCGATTACCTCCGCGGCACCGGCCACGACATCGCCTCGCTGCGCGAAAAGATCACGCCGATTTTCGACCGCGCCCGCTTCGAAAACGCTCCCGCCGTCATCGAATTCGAAACCGAACGCCTCGGCTCCCACAGTAAAGGCGACGACACGCGAACGCCCGAATCCGTCGCCACGCTCCGCGCAAAGAGCTGGCACGCACACTTCTCGGCAGCTTTCCCCAAGCAGTTCGCTGTTGCGGAAGCGCGCGTCGCCGAGCGCATCGCCGCAGTCGCCACGGATGTCGAAAACCGGTCTCTCGCTACCTGGAGCCCGCGCCATGAGTGAGCGCGTGGTCGAGAATCTCAACCGCGCGCTGCACGACGTGATGCGCGCCGACGACCGTGTCTTCTTCATCGGCGAGGACGTTCTCGATCCTTACGGCGGTGCTTTCAAGGTCGCGCACGGACTTTCCAGCGCGTTCCCCGACCGCGTGCTCACCACCCCGATCAGCGAACTCGGAATCGCAGGCGTCGCCAACGGCCTCGCTCTGGCCGGACAGCGCCCGATCGTCGAGTTCATGTTCGGCGACTTCATCTTTCTGGCCTTCGACCAGATCGTAAATTTCGCCGCGAAATCCGTGTCGATGTACGGCGAGCCAACTGCCCATCCCCTGCTCGTGCGATGCCCTGTCGGCGGGCATCGCGGCTACGGCGCGACACACAGCCAGAGTGTGCAAAAGCATTTCATCGGCGTGCCAAATCTCGCGCTCTTTGAAATCTCACCGCTCCACGACAACCGCAAACTCCTCCCGAAGCTCACCGCCCGCGACGAGCCCGCGATCCTGTTCGAAAGCAAAACGCTCTACGCACAAACGCAATTCAACGACGGCGATATCGACGAACTCTTCCGCTACGACTTCCTCGACGAAGCGCGGATGACCGCCCGCGCCTTTATCGAAGCCGATCCGCAGGCGCTCGTCGTCACGACCGGCGGCATGTTCAACGCGTGCCTCGCCGCCGGACGGCAGCTCTTTTTCGAGCACGAGATCGAGACGCAAATCGTGGTGCCGTTCCAACTTTACCCGTTCTATCCCGCGCCGCTCGCAGCCCTACTTTCGACTTGCTCGACGATCTATGTCGTCGAGGAAAGCACCGCCGGCGGGACGTGGGGAGCCGAGGTCGCGGCCGTCATCGCGCGGGAGTTCCCGAGCCTGCGCACGCAGATCCGGCTCATCCATTCTGCGGACAGCATCATCCCATCGGCCCGCCATCTCGAATCCGCGACACTCGTGCAACCGCAGGACATCGTCGCGCGCATCGCGGCAGATTCCCTCTCGTAATCCATGAGCCCGATACTCGTCCCGACCATCAACAGCAACGACTCCGACGCGCTGCTCCTCGCATGGTCGAAAAACAACGGCGACGAAGTCTGCAAAGGCGAAACGATCGCCTTGCTCGAGACGACAAAAGCCTCCTTCGATCTCGCCGCGGAGGCGGACGGACTCCTGCACACCGTCGCACTCGAAGGCCTGCGCCATGCCTTCGGCACGAGCCTCGGCTGGCTCTTCACCGATGCCGCGGAGCGCGACCAGTTCTTCCTCCGCCGCACCTCCAAAACGCCCGCGGAGAGCGCCGGATTCGTCATCACAAAATCCGCGCGCGACCTCATCGCGCGAAACGGCATCGACGGCGACGCGATCCGTGCGCTCGGCAAAAGGGTCATCAAAGCCGAAGACCTCGCGCCGCTCCTGAGGCCTGTGCCCGAGCCAAAGATTAGTGCGGCATTGCTCCCGGTCAGCCCGCAGCAGCAGTCGATCGCACGTGTCGTCGCGCACTCGCACGCTGCAATCCCGGCATCGTTCATTTTGAAGAGAGTCGCGGTCGATGCTGCGCTCGACGCCGTCGCGCAATTCAGCCGCGAGGAAAAGATTCTCGCTGGATTGCCCGACCTGCTCGTCTGGATCGCAGCGCGTCTGCCGGAAACCTTTCCTTTCTTTTTCGGCGCTCTCAGAGACGAGTTGAAATTCACGCCGTCGAACTCCGGCAGCATCGGGGTGACGTTCGACGTCGGCCACGGCCTCTTCATTCCCGTGGTGAAAAAGGCGGCTTCCCTCTCACTCGGCGAGATCGCGAAAACGATGATGGGATTTCGGATGCGCGCGGCTCGAAACAGCTTCCACGCGGAGGAACTCAGCGGCGGCGATTTGACGATCAGCCTCAATATGGACGCGTGCGTGGTCTTCGTGCAGCCGATCATTCAACCGCCGCAGACGTGCATGATTTCCGTCGGCGCAGTGACGGCCGAAATCGCGCTCGATGCCGATGGGAAGATGATTTCCCGGCGATGCGTGCATCTCGGCGCGGCCTTCGATCACCGCGTCATCAATGGCTTTCAGGCCAACGCATTCCTCAACGCAATCGCGCAGCGGCTGGAAAATCCCGAGCCTGCTGCGTGGCGATGAGCGGTGCTTGCGCGGGTCGCACGGCTATCGAAGAATCCCGCGCCTCCATGCCACTCCGCCTCCTGCAAATCATCGCCCGGGTGTTTAAAACACCGCCCGAAACCGTCACCGCCGAGAGCGGACCGCACACGATCGCGGCGTGGGATTCCGCGGGACATCTGAATCTGATCCTCGAACTCGAGCGTGAATTTAGCGTGCGATTCGACGACGACGAAGTCGTGGAATTGGTCAGCGTCCAGGCCATCGCGACCGCCTTGGAAAAACACGGCGCGCAGCTCTGAATCGATGGCGCCGCGCATCGAGTGGCCAGACGGAAAGCGGTTTGCGTTCTCCATTTTCGACGACGCGGACTACGACCGATTGACCAACACGCGCCCGATCTACGACTTCCTCGCCAGCCTCGGAATCCTCACGACAAAGTCCGTTTGGACGCTCGCGGCGCAGCACGACGCAAGGCTCGGCGGCATGAGTACGGAGTCGGCAGACTATCTCGAATGGGCGCAGTCGCTCCAGCGCGCTGGCTTTGAAATCGGCTTCCACGGCGCGCGCTGCCACAGCTCCGAGCGTAAGGAAACGCGGCTCGGGCTCGACCGCTTTCGCGAGCAGTTCGGCGGTGACCCGCGGAGCATGTCGAATCATTTTCAAAACGCCGATTCCATCTATTGGGGTGCCGCTCGCCTTACTGGCGCGGCGCGGCTCATTTATCGCACCGCAAATTTCCACAGCCGATTGCGATGCGAAGGGCATGTCGAAGGCAGCACATTTTTCTGGGGCGACCTGTGCCGCGAGCGGATCAGATACGTGCGAAATTTTGTCTTCCGAGATATCGACACGCTCGCGACGTGTCCGTGGATGCCATACCGCGACGCCGCCTTCCCGTTTGTGAACGCGTGGTTTGCCTCGGCCGAGGGCGGCGACATCAATTCGTTCAACGCGATGCTGCGCGAAGAAAACCAAGACCGCCTCGCGGCGCAGGGCGGCGCGTGCATCATGTACACGCACTTCGCGAAAGGCTTTTCCACCGATGGAAATCTGAATCCACGTTTCGTCGAACTGATGCAGCGGCTCTCGAAACTCGGCGGCTGGTGCGTGCCAGTCGGCACGCTGCTCGATTTTCTCGCGGTTAAAAATGGCGGCATTCACGACCTCACGAGCGCCGAGCGGAGTCGTCTGCAATGGCGCTGGCTCGCGACCAAGCTGCTCCACGGCTCCTCCTGAATCGCCGCACCGTCGATGCCACTCGAAATTGTCCCGTATCAGCCGCAGCACGAGGCTGCCGTCGCGGAGTTCAACGCCCGAGCCCGCGCCCACGACGCGCCGTTCACCCTCAGCAAAACACCGCAATCGGAATGGCTGCCGAACATCCCGGGCCGCGCAGTCCGCCGGGAGTTTTTCCTCGCGCTCGACGGATGCGCAGTGCGTGGCGGCTTCACGCTGCGACGACAGGAGTTCCTATTACGCGGCAAAATCGCCGAGATCGCGAATTATCAGGGGCCGCTGTCGGAAGGCATTTGGGACCGCCGCTTCATGATGGTTGGCGTGCAGATGCTGCGTGCGGCGCTCCGCGATCAGCCGCTGCTCTACGCCCTCGGCATGGGCGGTCCCGCACAACCGCTGCCGCGGCTTTTAAGCATGTCGGGCTGGTCGATGACCCTCGTGCCATTCCATTTCAAAGTTCTGCGGGCTGCGGCATTTCTGCGCAATATCCAGCCGCTCCGCACGACTCCGTGGCGGGCGCGGCTGCTGGATTTCGCCTCGGCAATGGGCGCGGGCGAGGCGATTCGCGCGTGGCAATGGCATCGCAGCGCCACCCCGTGCGCGCGCCAACTTAACTTCAGCGCGCCGACCGGAGCGGCCAAAATAAATCGCACACGGCCATGGTTTCGCAGCGCCGATTCGCAGCGTTTGAAGGACTGCACCTGCACAGCCGTTTCGGAGTTCGGTGCGTGGGCTGAGGAGGTGTGGAAAAATGCGCGCCTCGCTTCCATCGCCGCGCCGGAGCCTGACCCGTTGTCCCTGACGGCGTGGGAGCCATGTCATTTTGGTGCAGTTCGCGATCGAACAGCGCAGAACGTTTTGTTCGGTGATGGCAATCCAGCGAATATCATCCTGCGCTGCCTGGACGCTGGGGCGGATATCGGGTGGGCGGTGGTGCGCTCGACGCAGATGCGCGGCGATCAATATTTCGGCAACATGCGGCTCGGCTCGATCGTCGATTGCCTCGCGGTGCCGGATCAGGAATATGCAGTGATCGCGCTGGCGACGGAGCATCTGCGCGGTCTCGCCAGCGACCTCATCGTTAGCAATCAAATGCACTCCGAATGGCGGCAAGGTCTCCGGTTCAATGGCTTTCTCGATGCTCGCTCGAATTTCCTTTTCGCCACCTCCCCGGCGCTCACCGCGGCCTTGGGCGGTGAGGATTACCCGCCCGCGAGCATCCACATCAACCGCGCGGATGGCGATGGGCCGATCCATCTCTGAATTTCCCGAGCACCCGCTTGAACGCCAAAAGGCGTTTGCTAGTCTCCGCCGCGTGTCATTTCTCCGCCTGCTGCTTTTTGGCCTGATTTTCGCGAAAGCAGCCGTCGCCTTCGCCCAGCAGGCACCGCCTTTGAGCGATGAGGAAAAGCGCCGCACTTTCCTCAGAGCCCGCGAGGAAATGCACACAATCCCGCTGACTCCGCGTCCCGACGCGATGCCGGCTCCGAAGCCGAAACCAAAGCCTGCCCGGCCAAAGCCCGAACCGGAGCCCAAGCCCCCGACTCCCAAGCCAAAACCCGAGCCGGAGCCCGAACCGGAACCGAAGCCAAAGCCCGCGAAGCCTGAGCCAGAGCCTGTTCCGAAGCCAAAGCCGACTCCGCGGGCGACACCGGAACCCACGCCGCGGCCCAAGCCCGAGCCGCCCGCGAAGCCGCTCGAGACACCGCAAAAGCCGAAGCCCGCGCCCGTGACTCCGGCACCGCGCACCGCCCCGGCTGCTCCGATCACCATCGAGAAATCCGGCCTCGAAGAATCCACGGGACTGGAGCCCGCGGAAAAGTCGGGTTGGTTCAGTCGCTGGGATTATCTCTCGAAATCGGTTCGGCGCGCGATCGACAAAGCGCCCGTGCAGTCGCGGCGCTGGCGTTACATCGTCGTCCACAACAGCGGCACGCGGCAGGGAAATGCGAAGGCATTCGAGTATTACCACCTGCATGTGCGCAAGATGCCGAACGGCCTCGCTTATCATTTCGTCATCGGCAACGGCACCTCCTCCGGCGACGGCGAAATCGAGATCGGCAATCGCTGGGCACGCCAGATCAATGGCGGCCACGTCCACAGCGACTATCTCAACAACATCGCGCTCGGCATCTGCCTCGTCGGCGATTTCAACCGCGACAAACCGACCAAGCGCCAGCTCGAAGCGCTCGACGAACTCATCCGATACCTCCGCGGACGCGTCGGCAAAATCGACCGCAAATACGCGATCGTAAAAGCCCATCGCGAAATCAATCCGCCGCGCTGGCCGACCGACTGCCCCGGCAGCAAATTCCCCTACTCCTGGCTCCACAAAAAATTCGACTGAGCTCGATCGCCGCTGCGCAGAGATCGGTTGGCCGATGAGGTTTTTCCGCTCAACCACACGCGACCATGAAAGACTTCTGCCTCATCCTCCTCGCCGTGCTCTCACTGCGCGCGGCGGAATCCACTTCGTTTCCCTCCCCCGATGGCCGGTTCGCCGTGCGGACGACGGACGCGGCGGATCAGTCGTTCAGGAATATCATCGAGGTGAAAAGCGGGCGCGCTTTGGTGGAGCTGAACGGCCCATTCCGGGCGAAAACCGATCCGGTGCTTTGGTCCGCGAATTCGCGCTGGGTCGCCTACGCAAACCACGGCGGGCGCGTGGCCGACACATCCGTGCTGTTTTGGGATGGCACTGAATTCACGGAGGTCGAGCTGCCCCCGATGATCGATCCCGAGCTCAAGTTTCCGCCGACAAAGCCGCGTGGCACAGAGGTGGAGACCCTCCGAAGCTATGCCTCGCAAAAGCCATTGCGCTGGCTGAAATCCGGCGCGCTCGTGATCGAGAGCGTCGTCGAAGTTTACCGACTCGAACCCGGCGAGAAATACGTGAACTACTCCCGCCGCAGCGTCTTCATTGTGGGCTTCGGCAAAAAGCAGCGAGCCTCCGTGCTCGATGTCGCGCGGGAGAAGCAAAAGACGGAGGTCACGAAATGAAAACGGTCTGTCACCAGACCTCCGCTGATGAACGGCGGGAAGTGTTTGCGGCAATTCTCAACTTGGCACCAGATTGATCCCCTCCCGTCTAGCTCAAAACTGCCACAAATTGCGGACAACGCGTCGAGGTGCAACAGTTATGCGGCGCGGGATTTGGAAGTAACGCCATAAGCGATGGAATAAGTAATCAAGGCGGCCGCAGACGCCCATGCGCCGGCAATCGCGAAAGAAACGGGGCCTTGGAGGCGTCCGACGACGTAGTGTGGCGAGTCGAATACGCCTCCGTCGAGAAACTCTCGGACGCGGAGCACGGCCAGTAAGCTGGTGCAGACGAAAGGACCGAGTGCGAGAACGAAACCCGCCGAGAAGAACGGAGGTCGGAACGGGCGCCGCCGCAGGACAAGAAAGAAGACGCAGACAAACGAAGTCAATGCGCCGAGCGTCAGCGACAACTGGACGGGAGCAAATGAGAACAGCCAATTCCCCAGAGAATCGTAAACCATCATTGCTGGGGGAAGGAAGAGCACGATTGGAAGCGGTTTGCAGGTTCGTGATTCGCGTTACGTCAGAGTGTGCGTAGCATCGCCTAACGCCCCCAAGCTCAGCGATCGCGGAGTGCGGCGCGGCACCTGCATGGCGGGCGGAAAGGCGGCTGCGGAAGCAGGTTCCGTGACAGCCGGAGCAGTTCGTTGCAATGCATGGTTGGGCGTTGCGGTCATTTGGGCAAATTACGCTTCTGGAGAAAGGCCCTGGTATGACCCTCAGGATAGTCCTCCAGGCGGCCGAACACCGAATAGCCAAGACGCTCATAGAAAGGGATTGCCTGAAAGCTGAAGGTGTCCACATGCGCGTGGTCGCAGCCGCGAATCCGTGCCTCTCGCTCAGCCGCTAGCATGAGCTGCCGACCCAAGCCCTGATGACGGAGCGACTCGGCGACCCAGAGATAGCGGATATGGAGCCAGTTCCAAAGCGTGAATCCGTATAGTCCAGCCACGATCTCCGTGTCGCGTCGTGCAAAGACCGCCAGCTCGCGAGTGGATGACGAGCCGGCCTGAGCCTCGTTGAAGCCATCGAGCTGCCGATAGAGGAATTTGGTGTCCTCGGCGGCAGGACTGTCGGAGGTATGGACTTCGATGCCGTTCATTTCTGTGAGCACTTAGCTGCGTCTAACCACCCCAAGCTGAGCGATGCGGAGCGCGGCGGGCTGGCTGCGGAAGGCGGCTGGGGAAGGATGGGCGAAGGCGGCGAGACGGTCCGGCAGCAGCCGACGTGACGCACGGAGCGGTTCGCAGCAGCGCTTGGTTTGGCGATGCGGTTGCCACGCTATAAATCCCGTGCGGCAGCCTTTCCAGGCTGGTTTGCGGGAGATTTGTCTTTATATCGGATCGTCAGGCTATTCGGAATTCGGACGTCGCAGACAATCCCCCATTTTCCGGTGGTTTGGGAATACTCCCAGTAGGTGGCGCGATGTTCGGAGCCCTCCCTCTCTTCGCGTCCGGCCTTTCGATACTTCGCCGTAATGAGTTTGCGGATGTCCTCGTATTGGCGAAGGGCATCCGACGGCGTGAGTCGAATAGACGCCTCCGAAAATTTACCGGCAGTAAACAACAACTCCCATTTTTCGGTGGGCTGTTCGGCGAAACTCCCGCCGGCAAAATTGAGCTTGCCGTTCGTTTCGGAAACCAAGGTAACTCCGGGCCGGGCGAGCATGGCTTTCTTCGCGTCGTCGAGTGAACTACCCCACTCCACATCCGCCACACCGCTTGGACGGGTTGCTGGTGGGTCTAACGGTGCTCCGATAGAGGACGCGGAAAGTAGTGCGATGACCGTTGCGATGATGAGTGGGGATTGCATTTGTGGATTTTGGGAGTTGAGGATTATGGAATGCGCGTAGCGACGCCATACGACCCCAAGCTCAGCCACTGTGGAAAGGCGACGGAGGCGGGTCTGCGGGCGGGAGCACAGGCTGTGATGCCCGGAACAGTTCGTTAGTCGCTTCCGGCCTTTTTGCGTTGAGCACATAAGTTCTGTGGACGTGAAGATGGTAGTGAGTCTCGGGGCGTTGATAAGCGAGGCGAAGCGGAATCGTGACGTCAACCTTGAGCGTTATTGTCGTGCGGGACACTGACTCAACTGTGGCCGTGCCGACTCTGACAGAACGCCGGGGCTGCACCACTGGAATGTCGTAGCCAGTCATTCCATCGACGGCGAGTTCGCCGACGGCGGCGTTGGAGTAATCGCCCCAAGAAGGTTCATGGCGAGTGAAGGTTCGTTGAGATGCAGCCGTCCGCAACGGAATGATCTGACCGACATCTAACCGCTCCGGCAGCAAGAACTGAATCTGGTAATACTGTGGATGAGCCGAGGTGTGCTCGATGACGGAGCCCTCGTCGAGTGTGACTGCCGTATCGTGTCCGGGGATGGCGCCGTGACCGACCCAACGCCCGTCGATGTCATTGAGTTCGAGCGATGCATGCGGGTAAAAATGAAAGTCGGCCCATGTTCGTAGATGTGGCTTCTGACTGCCGGAGTAAGTCAGCGCGGCTGGTGGACGCGGTGCCGGAGTAAGCCGCTCATCATCGAGGCGTGTGACGCACGATGCTAACGGTAATGCCGCTGCTGCTAAAAGTGTGATGCGAAAGCCGTTCATTTCAGGATGCGCAAGGAAGCGCCGACCCCAAGCTCAGCGACGGCGGCGCGTGACAAACCGGGGGGATTCCGAACTCATTGGGGGGGAGTTTGGAGGGACATTGCGACTGGGGCAAGGAAGAAGGGGGTTGCCAGAGGGGTTGGCAAGGAGATAGGTGCGGCGTTGAGGTGGGTTGAAATGGGTGACCAACAGTGTAGAGGGTGATTTTTCACCTGTCAGGAGTCTGGGGGATGGCGCCGAAGGTCTTTGGCGGGTGCCGGACGGATGGTCGGGAGGTAAACGGGTGTCGATTTGGCTTCCGACCAGATGGTCACGAGGTGAACGGGTGGCGGTTTGGTGTCCGACCGGACGGTCGGTATGTGAATGGGTGCCGGTTGTTAAGGATTTGTATGCCTTTAGGCATGGACTGGCTAACGTCGGCTGAATAGCGGGCTGCGCTATGCGACCTGCGCTATGTTTTTAACCCAAAGCCTCCCCGGCCTGAAGGAACGTGGGCTTTCCAACGGGTCGGATCTTTGCCGCTGAAATACTGGCGCCAGCCGTCTGCGGCAAAAGTGCCGACGGCAAAGGTGGCGGCGGCAGGTGTGGGTCAGGGTTTCTGAGGTTGGAAAAGCAGTGGGAGGAAGTCGGCGAGATACTGGCGCCAGACGGGCCATGAGTGGGCGCCTTCGGTGAGGTGCCAGTCGTAGGTGATGCCGCTTTCTTTGAGTTTGGCGACGAATTGCTCGTTGCGCTGGCGCAGGAAGTCGTCCTGCCCGACGCCGATCCAGAGGAGGCGCAGTTTGGCGTTGGTGCCGGCAGGGTCGGCAAGCACGGCTTTGGCGACGGCTTCGTCCGGGGGCACGCCGCTGAAGGAGCCGACCCATGAGAAGCGGTCGAGATTTCCCAGGCCGACGGTGAGGGATTGTCCGCCGCCCATGCTGAGGCCGACGATGCCACGGTGGACGGCATCTTTCTCCACGCGGTAGCGGCTCTCGATGAGCGGGAGGGCGTCCTCGAGGAGTTCGCGGCGGAAGGCGTCCATCGCGGAGCCGTATTTTGCAGCTTCCTCGCGGGATATGGCGCCGAGGGGGTGGCCGTCGAGCATCACCACGATCATGGGGCGGGCTTTGCCGGCGGCGATGAGGCTGTCGAGGATCCAGTTGGCTTTGCCGTGGGCGACCCACGTCTGCTCGTTGTCGCCGGAGCCGTGCTGGAGGACGAGGAGCGGATATTTTGCGGCGGTGTCTGTCTCGTAACCGGGCGGGGTATAGACGCGCAGTTCGCGCGGGCGGTTCAGGACTTTTGAGAGGTAGCTGTGCTGATGCACGGCGCCGTGCGGCACGTCCTGAAAGTCCCACGGCTCGGGCGGCGAATCCGCGAAATGGAGGATGCTGACGCGTGGCTCGCGCATGGGCTTGAGCGCAGGGTTGCCAGGGTCGAGGATGTTCAGGCCATCGACGCTAAAGCTATATTCCCAGACGCCCGCGGGGATGGGGTCCGCGGCGACGGACCAGACGCCATCGTCACCGCGCGTGAGGGGCAGCGGTTGATTTGTCCACTGGCCGCGCAGCAGGACTTCTTTGGCGTTGGGGGCTTTGATGCGAAAGGTGACGCTGTGGTCTGCTTTCACCTCCGGCGAGATGACTCGTGTGGGCCGGGGCGCCGGGGGTGGCGCTGGCTGCTGGGCAAAGATGGGAAGGCAGAGGGAGATGAAGAGGAGGGTGAGTGAGCAGTGCTTTTTCATGGGTGGGTATGGGTGAGGGCGGGGGTTTTCGTATTGATAGCTTGGGAATGATGATCGCGGGGTTCCATCAGTTAGTAGCGTGGCGCTCACGGGATCATCCCCGGGAAGACGTAAGCTTGGACCATTACCCAGACGCCGACGAGGAGCGCGAGGGCGACGCTGTGCCAGAAGACGAAGCGCAGGATGGTGCCGGCGTCCGGGCTGTCGGGATGGCCGCCGGTGGCGACGCTGGCGACGACGAGGCTCTGCGCGTCGATCATTTTCCCCATGACGCCACCCGCGCTGTTTGCGGCGCAGGTGAGGATGGGCGGGACGCCGATTTGGTTCGCGGTGATCTGCTGGAGGTTGCCGAAGAGGACGTTCGATGACGTGTCGCTGCCGGTCAGTGCGACTCCGAGCCAGCCGAGCAGCGGCGAGAAGAATGGAAAGAGCGCGCCGGTGCCGGCGAGCGCGAGGCCCATCGTGGTGTCGGAGCCGCTGAAGCGCGTGGTGAAGCCGAGCGCGAGCATGGTGGCGATCGTGAGCAGCGAGATGCGGACGCGCAGGAGCGTGCGGGCGTAGAGCCGGGCGAGCGCGAGAGGACTCGCGCCGAGCAGGAGCCCGGCGCAGATGCCGGCGAGGAGCAGCGCGGTGCCGGTGGCGGAGAGCCAGTTGAGGAGGAAGAACGCGTCCTCAGCGAGTGGGAGCGGGACGACGGGCGGCATCCGCACGACGGCGCGGTGCAGAAACGCCACGGCGAACTTCGGCGCGGAAAAGTCGTTCAGCGTGCTTTTCACCCAGGGCAAACTCCACACGAAGACGAACACGGTGAGGCAAATCCACGGCAGCCATGCGCGGAAGATCGCGCCTCTCTCGATGCGCGGTGCGGACGCGTTCCCGTGGCCGGGAGCGTGCTCCGTTTCCCATGCCGCCGAGCCGCGCGGTTTCCAGAATCGGAGCAGCGTCATGAGCGCGGCCATGGAGACGAGCGCACTGGCGAGATCGACGAGCCACGGGCCGTGGGTGTTGCTCACGGCAAATTGCGTGAGCGCGAAACTCGCGCCGGTGACGAGGCACGCGGGCCACACCTCGAGCATCCCGCGCCAGCCCGCCTGCACGGTGACGAGCCAGAACGGGACGATGAGCGAGAAGATCGGAAGCTGGCGACCGACCATCGCGCTCAGCGACTGGAGATCAAGGCCTGTGGCCTGATTCAGGGCGATGAGCGGGATGCCGAGCGAGCCGAATGCGACGGGCGCGGTGTTGCCGATGAGCGCGAGTCCGGCGGCCTGGAGCGGCTTGAAGCCGAGGCCGATGAGCAGCGCGCCGGTGATCGCGACGGGCGCGCCGAAGCCGGCGGAGCCCTCGATGAATGCGCCGAAGCTGAACGCAATGAGCAGCGCCTGGATGCGGCGATCTTTCGCGAGCGAACCGATGTGGCGCTTGAGCGCGTCGAACTGCCCGGTGGTGACGGAGAGTTCGTAGATGAAGATCGCATTCAGCACGATCCACCCGATCGGGAAGAGGCCGTACGCCGCGCCATTCAGGGCGGCGGCGGCGGCGAGTTGCGGCGGCATTTTGTAGAGGAAAATCGCAACCCCGAGCGCACACGCGAGTCCCGCTAGCGCGGCGCGATGGGCGCGCACATGCCAGCCTGCGAGGAGCGAAAGGAGGACGACGACGGGCAGCGCCGCGACGAGCGCGGAGATGCCGACGCCGCCGAGAGGGGTGTAGTTCTGGGGCCAGGTCACCGCAGACGAATGCCGCAGAACCGGCGGCGAACGAAGCGCGAATGCGAGCGCGGGCTCAGCCGAAGAGGTTTTTCAGCGCGGGCTCGAGCTCGGGAAATTGAAAGCCGAACCCGTGCTCGGTCGCGACCGCCGGCAACACGCGACGGCTGTCGAGCAACTCGCGGCGGAACTCTCCGAGCGGCCAGAGCGCGACCTCCGGCACGCGCAAAAACGCCGGACGATTGACCGCGTGGGCCAGAGCAGCGGTGAATGCGCCATTGCGCGCGGGCCACGGCGCGGCGGCATTCAGCGGGCCGGACACGTCCATGTTTTCGACCGCAAAAAGGATCAACCGCGCCTGATCTTCGAGGTGAATCCACGACATCCACTGCCGCCCATCGCCGATCGGGCCGCCGAGACCGGCGCGAAAAATCGGCGCCATTGGAGCAAGAAAACCGCCGCCTTTTCCGAGCACGAGTGAAGTGCGCAGCAGCACCACGCGCGTCCGCCGCGCGCGCAGCGCAGCCGCTTCCCATTCGTAACAGACGTCCGCGAGGAAGCCTTCTCCGCGCGGAGAATCCTCAGTCAGTTCGCGATCTTCTCCGTCACCGTAAACGCCGATGGCCGATCCGTTCACCAGCACTTCCGGCGGCTGAGTCGCGGCTGCGATTGCCTCGACCACGCGCTGCGTCCCGAGCACACGGCTGTCGCGGATGCGGCGTTTTTTCGCAGCCGTCCACAGACCGGCGACCGGCTCTCCAGCAACGTGAACAAAGGCATCGCAGCCACTCACGTCCGGCGGAGCTTGAGTGGAAAAAGCGCGCATCGCACAGCCGGGAATCGCGTGCGAGGGGTCGCGCGTGAAGGCCGCGATCTCGTGCCCGCGGCGCAACGCGATGTCGATGACGCGCCGTCCGATGAAGCCGGTCGCACCTGTGATTCCGATCAGCATATTCGCACCCTCATCGCGCGCCACGGTCGGGACGCGCGCTTAAAAAGGCCATCACTTCGTCGGTGCGAGGAGCTCCTGCACGGCTTTCGCCGCCTCCGCATCGCCGTCCGGGCTGTAGCCGGTTTTCACCCACGCGATGTTTCCATCGGGGCCGACGATGACGGTGTGCGGGATGCCATCGACGCCGTATTTCTGCGCGATCGACTGGCCCGCATCCATCGCCACCTCGAGCTTCCAGCCGCGAGTTTCGAGAAAGCGTTTCACCTGTTCCGGCGCCTCACTTTGGTTCACTCCGATGAGCTTCACGCGATCCGTCGGAAAGGCCGACATCACCTCGATGAGGCCCGGCAGCGACTTGATGCACGGCCCACACCACGTCGCCCAAAAGTCGAGCACCACAACTTTTCCTTTCTCCGCAGACAGGTCGAAATCGCCGCCCCCGAGCATCGGCAGTTTGAATGGAGTCGCGACTTTCCCGAGCATCGGCGAACTCTCGCCGCCGCTCTCCGGCACGACCGGCTCGGGCGCGAAAACGAGTCGCCAGCTTTCCAGCGAAAGCATCGCCGCCGTCGGCTCCGGCATCCCGGTCCGAATCGCGACGATCTCCGTCATCGGGATTTTGCAACGACCGTAAAGCGGATGATGACCCGCGACGAAATCCGGGGCGAACTGATCGACCGCGAGTCCGAGCCGCGCGCCGCTCGCGAGTTGCAGCCAGTGCGTGGGGGAGCCGGTACTGCCACCAAAGTCACTCACGATCAGCTTCGCCAGCGCGACGTGATTCGCGGCGGTGTTCGTCATCGCGAGTTGGCCAATCTTTTCCTGCCACGTCGCGCTCGCTCCGGCGGGGAAGGCGATGCCGCGTTTCGCGAGAACTTCCTGCGCAGGGGCATCCGTCGGAAATGCGCGCTGCTCCAACCAATAGACTTTCTGCACCACGCCGCCCGTGGCGCGCGGCCCCGCCTCGAGCACGATCGTACCACTCGGATCGATGCGGTAGTGCAGCTCAAAAATCGCGCAAATCTGGTCGAGTGCTTCGCCGATGGTTTGATTGCCGAAGTCCATTTGAAACCGGCGGCTGTCCGTCTTGTCAGGCAGCTTGAATTTCAAATCGGCGGCCTCGCGCTGAAGGAACGCAATGAGCGATTGCAAGCCGCTGCCACTGTAGCGCGTCTGGCGCTCGATCGGCTTCTCGAGCCGCTTGGATACTGGGCTCGCGGGCTGCTGCACAGTTTCAGCCCCGGGCTTTTTAAGCCAAACCGCCGCCTTCACACGATCCCTCGGAATGCGGAGATTTTCGAGCCCGGAGCGGAAGCCGAAATGCGTCGTGGTCACCGCCTCGATTTCGCCGCGAATCACGTCTCCATTCGTACCGATCATCACATGCCGGGGCGGATCGTCTTTCCGGAAACGCGGCACCGTGAGGGCCTGCGTTTTCGTCTCGGGGGCGACTTCCGGGAGCCATGTGCGGCCCGGCACGGACTGCGCGGTGAAGCTGCTGAGTGTCGCGGGCGACACCATGTTTCCCCAAAGGCTCGCGGGCTCAATGATGAGCCCCACGCCGAGGCGCTTCGCCGGCGGGATGTTGTATTTTTGCAGCGGCACGTCGTTCACGTACACATCGATTTGCTTTTCCAAGATGCCGAGCCTGACAACGACGGGGCCTCCCACCGGAATCGCGACCTGCCGCTGATTCGCGAGCTGACCCTCGCTCGATTCGATGCCCGCATACACTCGGTTTCCCATGCACGAGATTATGAGATTCGTCGTCTTCGCCGGATCGGTGCCCGCGCAGAAAAGCCGCAGTCGCACGCCAGAATAACCACTCGATTCGAGCGAAAACTTCACCTCGCTGCTCTGCAGCACTGACGGATGCCCGAGCGACGTGCCGGGATCCAGCCCGACCTTTTCGTCCGACTTCCGCAGCGTCGTCTCGGTACCCTTCAGCACGCGCCAACCCGCATCGCCGAAGCCGTTGATATTCCCCTGCCCGCTCGCGCCAAACTGAATCGCATCGAGATTTTCCGACGGCAGTTTCGTTGCCTCGACGATGCCCGACTCAAACTCGACGCCCGTGCGATCCAGCGCGCGCAGCGTGCCCGGCAGCACATCGCCGGAGACCGTGTAGAAGAGCGCGGGAGCGCTCTGCGGCTTGGCATCCGGCGGAAATGCCCGCGTGATTTCGCTGACAGTTCCTTTCGCCGCCAGCGCGGGTTTTACCGCTCCTACCGCGAGCCAGCGCGGCGACGCATCGCCCGCGCCGGAGACAGTGCCGTGCAGCGTCGTCTGCTGCGCGACCATCGTGTCGAGCGCGGTGAGCGGCGTGTCCTCCGGCGCTGCGGGATGGACGAGCCAGCGCCGCAGCCCGCCGATGTCGAAATGAAGCGGGGCATCCGAAAAAGCGACGCGCAACTGTCCGGATCCGTTCGCGAGCGTCGGCATCTCGCCGAAAATCTCCGTCCCATCGTCGAACGAAATCGTGGCCTCGCGCTCACGCGGCGCGAGCGCGTCGGTTGAAAACACGATCGATTGCAAGTCGGCGAGTGTGGGCTGAGCCTCAGCGACCGGCGGATCGAGCACGACGCCGGACGCCGACGCTCGGATGACTTTCGCCTCAAAAGCACGCCCATCCGCGAGCGCTACGCGCGGTTTCGTCAGGTCGATTTTCGTCGGCCGCGCGCCATTCCACGGCTGCACGCGAAGCATCTCCAGCGCGAGGTCGCGACCGTTGTTTTGCAACCCAATCCCTATCATCGTGCCGCCACTTTCGACCGCAAATTCCCAGTCCGCGAGCCACTCCCCTGCCTCGGTGAAGACCGAGCATTTCTTCGCGGGTCGATCCCAAAAAACGCGGAGGCCGATCTCCCGATCCGCATCTGCGATCTTTCGCAGGCTCTTGAATTGCGCGCCCGCCGCGAGCACCAGTTCGTCGTCCCACGTCTCGATCCGCAGCCACTGATGTCCGTCACCGCTGAGCGCAATCTGAAACTCCGGGCGCAACGAGGATCGTACGCGAAACTCCACCGCCACGCGCTCCGGCAGTGCGGTTTCGAGCGCCGCACCGCCATTCCAAAACGGCAGCAAGAGCGCCCCCCCGGGACCGCTCGCGATCTTCGAGACAAGCGGCGAAAGGTTCGCGTTGTTCGCGGCCTTTTGATTCGGCATCGGGCTCCAGCCGACATTCCCCGTCGGCCCCGCGAAGACGAGATCGCCACCGCGCAGGCGTTGCAGCGAGAGCACTTCGGAGCGCTTCAACTTCGCATCGCCGTGGAGCGTGCTGCGGATCGCGATGACATTTTCATCGATCGAAACGAGGTCGCCGAAAAGGTAGCTGCCGTCGCGAAGCCTGAATGCAAAAGGGTCCGCGGTCCGCGATGCCTCGCGCGGCTGGTCGATCCGCCGCAGCGCATTCCAGCGCAGCACAAGCGGCTCCTCGAAAAGCGGCGTCATCCATGTCGCCGTCTCCGCGGTCGCGGCAGTCAACTTTCCGGGAATGCTCTCGCCATTGCGCCAGCTGAGCGTCGCTGTCGTGGGCTCGGCTCGCGCGATCGCGACGACGACAAGAATAAAAACCAGAAGCCACTTTTTCATCGCTCGTAAATCGGGAGGAATCGAAAATTCAGCGCCAGACCGAGCAGCGACATTCCGGTGCCGTATGCGCCGCTGCCGATCGCGCCATTGTCGCTCTGCATGTCGTGGAGTTCGCGGACCTTCGCGGCGTTCCACTTTTGCCAAGCCTCGTAATCGCCCTGGAAAAGCGCCTGCGCCATGTAGTAGCGGAAATATTCCGCGTAAGTGCCGGCCTCGCGATGCTCAAGATTGTCGAGCAGCCGCTTGAGCGCGGCTTGGTATTGCTCGGATTCTTTCGTCTTCGAGACCGCGCCGACGAGCGCGGAAATCGCCGTGAGATTCATCGATCCACCCATGCTGCCGAAGCCGCCGGAATACGCCACCGAGCCGTCGCGGCCCGTGCTGCGGCGCATGTATTCGAGCGCGCCGTTCACGCTCTCGTCCGGCACGTCCATGCCGGCGTTGCGCGCGGCGAGCAGTCCCATCAGCACCGCGCCCGTCACCGACGTGTCGGCATCCGTCGCATCGGGCGAATAACGCCAGCCGTTCCAGCGATTTTTTTTCTGCGCAGTCACCGCGGCGCGAATGGCCAGCTCGAGCGTCTGCGCGATGCTGCGCTTCGGCTGCACGCCGCCCCAGAGCCGCGACTCGTCGATCACCCCGTATGCCTCGGACAGCGCGAGCATCGCAAATCCGTGGTGATACATGCTGTTCGGCAGGTAGCCCGACGAGTCGTCCTGCTGCGATATGATCGAGCGCAACGCGCGGCGGATCGTCTCCGCGTATCGTCCGAAATTCGGGTCTTCCCCACTCGCGAGGAACGCCATCACGCAAATCCCATCGACGCCCGCACCCTCGTTTCCCCCGCCCTTCCAGCCGCCATCTGCGGTCTGCGCGCCCGCCAACCACGCCAGCCCACGCTCGTAAATTGTCTCAACCTCTGGTGGAATCTGTCCGCCGAATCGAAGGCTCGGATCCTGTGCGTGTGCACTTTCGAGCATGAAAAGCAACGCGATCGCCGCGCTCAGAGACGTCCTGAAAATCGCGCTCATTTGTTGTTCACGTTCACGCGAGACTTGTGGAGCTGCTGGATGTTTTCCCAGTAGTTCTGACTGTTCGAGTTCTCGCTGCTCGCTCTCCAGCGCTCCCATTTCTCCTTGCCGAGCAGAGGCTTCAAATCCTTCTCCGGCACGCCAGCAAACGGAAGAAACATGCTGTAGCTCTGAAAATACCACGGCGCGCCGCGCGAGCCCGCGAACATCCGCTCGATGTCCGTCGAATAGTCGCGCACCACGGCAGCCACGAGCGGCTCGAGCTTCGCGCGTTGCTCCGGCGTGAGGCTGAATTTGCGGTCGAACTCACCGATCAAAAGCGCGTCGACCGTGTGCTCCTGAAACGCCGCGCGCGCCGCCACTTCCTTTCCCCACGATGCGGTCTGCGCTTCATCGAGCGCGGCTTTTGCCGTCTCGCGCCACACGGGCGCAGACTCCGGCTCCGTCACGCCGGCTCGGCCAAATTGATAATCTTCGAGCCCCGCGAGCCGTTGCTTCACATTCTGCGCCGTCGCCCCTTGCACCAGCGAGCGCGCGCTCAATTCGGCATTCGCGCGCCATTGCTGAATCGCACCCTCCGCTGCGCCGCGCGCAGCCGTCTGTAGCCTCGCGGCGGCTTCCGGCGGGAGCTTGCCCACCCGCACCGCATCCTCGGCTTCCAGCAGCATCGTCGCGAGAACAGGCTTTCGCGCGGCAACCGTTTTCGCGTGAAGAAAATCAGAGAGCGCGTTCTCGAAATCCTCCGGCTCGGGCGGACGCGCGGGCTGTTTCGTATCCTCGGGCTTTTGCTTCTTCCGCGGAGATTCGTCCTCCTCCTCGGCGATCTCGGCACCAGCCGCTTCCTTCCAATGCTGGCATTGCAGCGGGTCCAAAATCTTCCCTAGCTCCTCCGGCGTTGCCTTCGCACCCGCGGCGAAAAGCGACTGCACCCCGATGTCACGTTCATCGTCCGACGACTCCTCCGGAACGAGATTTTCGTCCTCCTTCACCAGTCTCTCCGCGATCGGGAGCAACTGCTCGCGCTGCGCCGCAGTAAACGCCACTTTCGCATCGAACTGCGCGATCAACAGCCGCCCCATCATCGCCGCGCGAAGCTTCCGCTTCTCTGCTCGCGCGGCCTTCAGCATCGCCAGTTCTTCGCGCGTCAGAACCATCGCCAAACCCTCCTGCCATCCCATTTGTGGGTCGATCGACTCACCGCCATTCATCGGGAAAAAATTCCCCTGCCTCATCCGAGCATTCCTCTGGGCAGGATCTGTCAGCAGTAAAGACTTCATCGCATTTTCGCCCCAAGTCTCCGCATTTTTTTTTGCGAGGCTTTTCGCCAGTTCATCGACCGCCGCGCTCCGCTCCTTCGTCAGGTCGAGCGCCAGTTTCGCGTCGTCCGCCTTACCCATCAGCGTGATTTGCGCCTGCTCGCGCATCGTCTCAATGAGCGGCTTCAGGTATTCGGTGATCTGCTTTTTCAAGTCATGATCGCGCTCCTCCAGCGCCTTCGCCCACTGCGCGTTTTGCTCCGGCGAAAGCGCGCCTTTCAGCGCCTCCGTCCACGCCGACTGCTCCACTGGACGCACGTATTTTGGTACGATCTCCTGGTCTTTGTAAAAGCTCAGTTGCACGAGCACTTGGTCGAGCATCGTAGCCATCTCCGCAGTGCCTTGATTACCCGGATTCTGGCGGAACATCTCGGCCAGTTTTTCCGTCCATTCCGCTAGGCTGTGATCGACCGCCTCCTTTGCCGCCGCCTCAAGCGCCGCGCTCCCCTCCGCACCGAGCCCGGTCGCTTTCACGACATCGCCAATCTCCTTTTTTAGCTGCCCCGCAAAAACCTCCCGCTTCCCCTCCGATATCTTTGCGACGACCTCGCTCAGCTTCTTCTCGATCTCGGGAGGAAAGTTGGACTTCGCTTTTTGCTCCGGCGTTTTTTCTTTTCCTGAGTCCTCGGCGACTCCCGCGAACGGTAGCGAAATCGCAAAAATCGCGGCGAGACCGCGCTTCCCTTTCATCGGCTCGCTGCCTGCTCTTCGAGCAGGTTGAAATACGCGTCGAGCCCCGGCTTGAACTCATCCGGGAACTCCTTCCCCGCGCGCCCGGTAGCCTGCCCGACCGCTCGCGCAGCCACCATGCTGTCGGCATCCGAGCCAGGGCCGAGGTCTGCGAGCGCCGCCGATGAAGCCGTCGCCGCGCGCCCTCCGCCACCGGCATTCGATCCGCCGCCACCGCCGCCATTCGGGCTGTTGCGCTTTGCTTGGAGCAAAAGCTCGATAGCCTCGGTTTCCGCGGCGATCGCCGTCGAGCCCGTCTCTGGCGTGCTCAGAATCCCATTCGCTTCGTTCATCACGACAACCACGGCATTCAGCAGTTTCAGCTCTTTGCCAAACTTCGATGCCCCCTCAGGCAGCGCGATGATATCGCCGATCGCGCTTGCCGTGTGACGTCCGATCGACTCCTGCTTCTTCGCCGCGACGTTCGCGTCTTCGCCGAATTTCTCCGGCGTCACCGCGGGCTTCGCGTTCTCAATTTCTCGCGTCTCGTCGCGCAGCTTCATCTCGTCGCGCAGCGCCTGCATCACCTTCAAAACGATCTCCGGCGGCAGGCTGTCGCCGCTGCAGCTCGAGCACGATTTGCAGTTGCTCGCCGCGACCATTTCTTCCGCCCATCGGTCGAGCGTGTCCGCCCAAAATTCCGACCCGATCATCGACTGACCGCTCAAATTGATCGCCACTTTCTCGCCGCCCGTCGCGAGCGCGCGGACAATTTCATCTTTCTTCATTTCCTCCAAAATCGCCTTCAACCGGCTATCCTGCTTGCGCTGAAAATAAGCGTCCAGATCGCTCTGGATCAGCCGCACGACTTCACTCTGCGTTTTTGCGTTTTTCGCGATCGGCTCAGCAGCCTTCACCGCTTCGCGCTCGATTCCGAACGCGTCGAGCGTCTTCTGGTTGATGTTCGTCGCGATGCTCATCTGCTGCCTCGACGCCGCCTTGAAGCGCTTTACGAACGTGCTCGCCTCGAGGCTAGCGAGGATTTCGCCGAGCTGATCCGAGACTTTCGCAAACTCCGCGAGCAGGTCTTTTTGCTCCGTGATCGCCGTGTCGAGTTTCTGCTGTGCGGGCGTCTCTGGCGGCTTCACGTCGTCGTCCTTCTTTTGATTCGGCGCAGCCGCGAGCATCGTATTTGGCAGGCGCAACTTTCCGCCACCCGGCGGTTTGGGCGCAGCATTTGGGTCCGCGGGCTTCGGCTCCGGCGGCTTTGAAAATCCCGCCTCACGGTCCGCGATGCTAGGCGCAGCGGGCTTCGGCGGCGCATTGGGGTCGATCGCCGGAGCCGGCGCGGGCGCGCTCTGAGGTTGCTCGCCATGCGCCACGCTGGGCGCGCTTTTCGCCCCGCCGGGCTTCGATGGCGCTCCCGGTTTTCCGCTCTGCTGCGGCTGCTGCGAGCCCGCTGGCGGCGCTTCGCCGGGCTTCGCGCCCGCCGCGCTCGCGGTCTGTTTCAGCAAGTCTGCGACGCTCGGCATCCGGTTCGCCGCGATGTCCTTGAGCGACTTCAGCATCGTCGCCCACGACTCCAGCCGCTTCGCGTCGAACTCGTCGTTCTTCGTCGCCTGCTCCACGAGATTCCGTCCCGATTGCGTGAGGCTGTCCACGCGCGCAGCGTTCGCATTTTCCGCCGACGCCTGCTGCGACACCCGCCGTCGATTTTCCGGGCGATCCAAATCCGCTGCGTCGAGGCCGCGCAATTCCTTGTTCGTCTGGTGAAGTTGCTGCTCCCGCTCGTAGCTCTCCTTCGCGACTTCGAGCCATTTTCCAAATTGCTCCGTGAGCCACAGCGCGTGATCCGTCTTGTCCAGAACATGCAGCACAAACGACGCGGAATGCGCCCGCTGACGGCCTGGCAAATAGTCATCCGTCCAGCCTCGCATCTCGATCGTCTGCGGCGCGACCCCATCCCGCGTAGCGCAAAAAGTCGCGCGCACCGCGAGTTCTTTCTTCTCCGGCTCGCCGCCCGCCACGATCTTGTCGCCCGTGATCGGCGTCTTCCCATCCGCACCCGTCTGCGAGCCGACCCACTCGAGCCCGACCCGCTTCACGCCGAAATCATCGCTCGCCGCGAGATCGAAACTGACGACCTCCGAATCGAGCACGACCTGCTCCTGCGTCTCGCGCCGCGCGAGAATCCGCGGCGCATCATCTTCCACCGCGCGCACTTTCAAAACCAGCGGATCGCGTGGCGTGAGCCCGTCCCGATCGCGCCATGTGAACTTCCTCTCCGCATCCCCCGCCACCGCCGAAAAGCCCGTCGCGATCACGTCCCCCGTCACTTTTTGCGCCTGCCCGTCCAGCTCCGCCGCCGCCAGTTCGCGGCTCGCGCGCGCCGTGAACGCCGCCTCCGCGCCTTTCAAAATGCTGACCGATCCGCCGCGAACATCCATCCGTTGCGCAGACGTGTAGCCGAGATATTCCGGCAGCCGCAACCGCACCGCGAGGTCGATCAGCTCAGGTCGCGGGCGCGGCTGCACCTCGATCGACTTCCGCACATCGCCGAGCGACACGGCCATCGCCGCGTCCTTTTTCTGCGGCGGAAACGCGAGTGGATAAACGCCCGCGTCGAGCTTCGCCGTCACCGCCGACTGCCCGGCGATCCTGCCTGTGCCTTGATCCGGCGTCCGCTGCGTATCCGCGCGCAGCCGCACCGGCAGCGTGAAAGGCTCCGCGTACGGCACGACCAACCGCGGTGGAAGCGGCTCCACTTTCGCAAAAGTAAATCGCTCGACGTGCCGCCACGGCATGAGCCAGCGCGAGAGCGCATTCGCCGCTGCCGCGTTCACAAGAAAAAACGCGACGACCGCCACGGCGAGTGCGCCGCCAGCCGCCCACGCCCATTCGCGATGCCGCGCATCCGGCACCGCATTCGTGAAATCCCGATCCTTCACCGCATCCGCCGCCTGCGCCATCGCCGCCTCCACGAGCCGCTCGCTGCGCCCCGCCGCGCCGTGATCCATCCGCGCCAGCTCCACGATGCCGAGCAACTGATCGCCGAGCCGCGGGAACGTCTGCCGCAGGAGCCGCGCCGCATCTTCGAGCCGCCGCTGACGCCACACCCAGCGGTGCCACTTCAGCGGCAAACCAAGTCCCAGAGCCGCTCCGCCGCCGATGAGCAGCGCGAGCCGGAGCGCCGCCGGAGTTTCAAAAAACCGATCAAGCGCGAAAACGAACAGGTAAGAAATCGCGATACCAAAGAGCGCCGCCAGCGCGCCCTCGACGAGCTTCACAACCCACACACGTCGCCGAAATTCGGCGAGCTTCGATTCGAGAACCGGCGGGAGTGTGGTGTTCATGGCGTGGCGGGTTATTTAGCAAATATCCTGATCCGAACTGCGACGACTGGGGAAGATGGCGCATTTAGAACATTCCCGCAGCTTTTCTTCCGAGCTAAAAAAAGCCCAGCAACAACACCAGCCCGACCCTCGCTCACCACCTCGGGTTTCGGGTGCGCGGACTGCCCGACCACGATCCCGTTATGCAGGTGTCGCCGGATCTAGAAACCAGGATCCACCAAGCGCGATCAGTCGGTGCATCCGATCAAGCACCGGTGGCAACGTCCCTGAGTCAGTGCGGAAGCTGGGCGCGGATCGAGTCGGCGACCTTTTCCGCGAGGGCCTTGTAGCCGGCGTCGGTAAAGTGGACGTTTTTCGGGCGCTGAATCGACGGATCCGCGACCACCACAGCGTGCAGGTCGTCGATCGCCACGCCCTCGGATTTCATCACCCGCGCCGCGACTTCGTTGTATTTTTCCTCATCTTTCGCCACGCGTCCGCCGGACTCCACCGGGACCGGCGTGGTGCTGGCCCAAATGAGTTTTGCGCCAGTGGCTTTGAACCGCTTCACGAGGTCGCGCAGGTTTTTTTCGTACTCCTCCACGGGCGTCACCTGCGGGCCGGCGAGGTCGAGCTTGTTGTCCTTCCAATGTTTGAGGTCGTGCAGGCCCCAGTTGAAGTGAATGACATCCCATTTTCCCGCGCCGAGCCATGCGTCGAGCTTCGCGAGACCGACTCCGGTGGCGCTGCCATTTTCGGGAATGCGGTGGACGTTCGCCTTCCCTTTGAGCAGCTCGCGAACGGGCAGCGTGTAGCCCATGGAAATGGAGTCGCCGATGAGCAGGACGCGCGGCAGACCAGGCACGTCGCTAATCGGCGTCAGCGACGGATCCCGCTTCTTCTCGCCGCCTTTCTCGACAGTCGGAGTCTGGGCAAAAAGCGCGAGCGGCAAGAGCAGGCTTAGGACGAGGGAGAACTTCATGCCGGATTGAACCTGCGGGGCTGCGATTTATTTGGCCACGGAAGGTGCGCCATGGTTCGCGCCGCTTAGAACGCTCCCGCAGCTTTTCTTCCGACCCAAAAAACTCCCAGCAGCAGCACCAGTCCGCCCGCCCACGCGGGGTGCGCCCACAGTTGCACGCGCCGCTCCTGCACCTGCGGCGGCGGCAGCGCCGCGATCGCCGCCACCACCGCCGCCGGGTCCGCGCTTTCGATCACCCGCCCGCGTGTGAGCTGCGCGATCTCGCGGAGCACGTCGAATTTCCCCGGCTGCCCGCGCTTCTCCCGGCTCGTCCCCTGCACCGAGACCACCGCGTCCAGCGCGCTCCCCGCATCCGCACACGTCAGCCGCACGCGATGCTCCCCCGGCTCGCCCGGCGTGAACGTCCCCGTGAAAAGCCCCCACGCATCCGACCCCGCCGGCGGCAGACGTACGCTCGAGATTTTCCCCGACGGCGCAGTGATCTGCGCGATCACCGTCCCATCGCGCAACGGCTCGCCCGTCAGCCCGATCACGTTGGCATTCAGCGTCAGCACCGCCCCGGCGATCGGCCGATCCGGCGAGTAGAAAAGCCGCATCTTTTCCCCCTGCGACATATTCCGCTGATACGCCATCCACCGCACGACCTGTCCCCAGAAACGGTAGTGGTAGCGATCCTCCACGCCCTTTCGCCAGCGCCACGCGCCATCCGTCCCCATGAAGAGAATCTTCCCCGCCCCGTGCGTCTTCGTCACCAGCAGCGGCACGCGGCCAAAGCGATTCGTCTCCGTCCCGTGCGTCGCCAGGATTTCCGACCCGGCCTTCGCGCGCGCCACCGGCGCATACCATTGGAAGCCCGGCAGCGTCTGCCACACCCGCGCGCTCGCCTCGTCCGTGTCGTCGAGCTTCGTTAAAAGCGAGCGCGTCCCGGCCTCCGTCAGCGCAAAGCGCCCCGGCGACGAAGTCCCAAATCCGCGCGGCTGCGCGTCGTCCCACACGATCGGATTCAGCTCCCCGAGCGCCGTCTCCTGCAGCGTCAGCTCCGACCCGCGCATCCCCGGCAGCAGCACCAGCCCCGCCGCCTGATCCCGCACCAGCTTCTGCACAGCCTCGCACTGCTCCGCCGTCAACTCCCCCTTTTCCACCCCCACATCGCCCAGGAAAACCACGTCGTATTTCGACAGCTCCTCCACCTTTGGAAACCCCGCCAGATACCCGCGCCCCACCCCCGGCTTCCCGAGATCGGGATGAAAAAGCACACAATTCACCTCCACCCCCGGGTCCCGCTCCAGCGCATTCCGCAGATACCGATACTCCCAGCGCGGCGTCGATTCCACGATCAGCACCCGCAGTTGCTCCTTCCTGATCGAGAGCGGCGCCTCCATCGCATTATTCTCCACAAACCGCTCCGCCCCCGTCTTCGGCACCGTCAGCGTCACCGTCATCTCGCCCGGCCGCTCCGGCTTCCACACCATCACATCCTGCAGCCGACCCATCGCCGGGATCACCACCGACTTCGTCATCACCTCACCCGTCGAAGTCTTCATCTCCACCGTCGCCGCCTCATCCCGCGGCAGCGAGCTCTGGATCGTGAAAGGCACGCGCAGCGGCTTCCCCGCGATCGCAAAAGTCGGCACGTCAAAGCTCGTCAGCTCCACATCCGGCAGCCGCGTCTCCGATCCCAGCGGCACCGCAAAGACCGGCACCTCCCGCATCCGCAGCCGCGTCGCCGCCTGCGCCGGAGCCTCCCCCGTGTTCCAGTCCCCATCGCTCAGCAGCGCCACCGCGCTCAGCCGCGGATACTTCTCCGCCGCCCGCAGCAGCGCCGCGTTGAGGTCCGTCCCCTCCTCCGCCGGCTGCTGGCTCGAGGAGAAAGGCTCCACCACCACATCCATCCGCCCCGCGATCTCCCGCCACGCCGCCTGCTCCGTCAGCGGCTTTGCCAGCTCCGCGCGCGACCTCGGCTCCGCCGCCGGACTCGCCGCATCCACCACATCGCGCGTCTCCATCGAGCGCGACACATCCTCCAGCACCACCAGCGTCGGCTTATTCTCCGGTTTGAAAATCTCGCGCCACTCCGGCTGATTCAGCGTCACCGCGATCACCACCGCGATCAGCAGCCGCAGCGCCTCCAGCAGCCCCGTCGAACGCCGATACCCACTACGTCTCCACGCGATCACCCCCAGCACCGCCACCACCAAAACGAACCCCACCGACACCGCGACCGAAGTCGGACTCGGCGTAAAAATGAGTGATTTGCTGGCAGCGTTCATCGGCGTGAAATCATTCTCTACCCTAAAATCCTAAAACTGCCCGCCCTCATCCGCGCTCATTTCCAGAGCCGAATTCACGCTATTCGGCCAAACCCGCGATTGCCTCACAAGTCTCCGCAACGCCCCTCGCGAAAGTCACGGATGGCTCTCGTCTGTGAGAGCGTCCAGAGGTCCGGCTGCGACATCCTCCTCAAACTGTTTGTCCCACGCGACGGCGTCGAACTCTGAAAACCAATCACGGAAAGACAAAAGCTCCTGACGGGAGAGCTTGCTGACGGCAGTTTCGATTTCGAGGACGGTGCTCATGGCGGGTGGGGCGGGTGAGCCAGACGGTGTAGCCTTGGAAGACGCCCTTTTGACACGTCAGTTCCGGGTGGCCGCTGGTGAAGAGGTCGCCGGTGAGCACGGGGATGGTGGTCTGCGCGTCGGGCGGGACGATCTCAGCGCCTTCGATCCCGAGCAGGATGCCGTCGGCGGGGTCGTAATTGGCGGCGGCCTTGATCCCCGCGACCACGGTGGTGAAGAACCCGAGGAACCCTGGCTCCAGCAGAACCGGCGCAGAACTGGACTTTGCAGATGCCGGACATAGTGTTCGTGAGAACACCATGTTTTCTGTCGTCACAGCTTCATCCAGTCTCTCGGCTTTTCCCGGCGATCGTGCGGGGAAGGTCGCACAGTTGCGGGCGATCCTCGCGGAAAAATTTCCGATGGTGCAGCCGAGGGCGAATGGGGTGCTGGCCACTGGGGTGCCGGAGATCGATGAGGTGGAAGGTGGGTTGCGGCGGGCTGCGCTCACGGAGTTTTCGGCGAGTTCGGGGGCGGGGGCGCTTTTTATTCGTGCGCTGTTGCGGACGATTTGTCGGGAGCGTTGTCTCGCGGCTTTGGTCGATGCAGGGCGCTCTTTCGATGCGGAGGGAGCTGGGGCGGCGGGGCTGGCGAGGCTGCTCGTCGTCTTTTCCGCGGATGGGATGCAGGCGGTGAAGGCCACGGATTTGCTGCTCCGCGATGGCAATCTTTCGCTCGTGCTGCTCGACATGCAGGCCATGCCGCCGCGCGAGTTGCAGCGCATCCCGGCGAACACTTGGCACCGGCTCCAGCGGCTCGCGGAGCAAACGTCGGCGGCGCTCGTGGCGCTCACGTCGCAGCCGATGATCGAGGCCGCGCAGGTGCGCATCGGCACAGGGAAAAGCTGGACGCTCGACACGCAGCGCCGCTGGCAGCGCGATGTTGTCGCGTCCACAGCCTGGCGGGTCTTTCCGCGACGAGTGGGGGGGCGGCGGATGCCGGTTTGGGAAGATGGGCACGCGTCCGCCATCGCATGAGGAGGAGCCATGTTCGCGGTCATTCTTTTGCCAAATTTCCGGCTGCAGGCGGCGCTTCGTTTTCGCGAGGAAATGGATGCGCTGCCGGTCGCGCTCGTGGATGAGCAGGCTCCGAAAATGGGCGTGCTCGAAGCCAGCTCCGCGGCGGCGGACGCTGGCGTGACGGCGGGGCAGACGACGCCACAGGCGCTCGCGCGATGCGAGTCGCTCGTCATCCTCACGCGTTCCCGCGCGCAGGAGCGGAGCGCGCAATCCGCGCTGCTCGAAATGGCCGCGGCGCTCTCGCCGGAAGTCGAGGCGACGGCGGATGGATTTTGCACGATCGGCCTGCAAAGCTCGCGGACAAAGGATTGGCAGGCGATGGGCACTTGCGCCATCGCCGGGCTCGCAGCGCTGAGACTCCGCGCGCAGATCGGCTTTGGCCCAAATCCCGACCTCGCATTTCTCGCCGCGCGCCGCGCCCGTCCCGTGCTCGTGGTGCAGTCGCCCACGACTTTTCTCGCCGACCTCGCGGTGCAGGAACTCGACCCCGCGCCCGAGTTGCTCGCGCTGCTACGCGACTGGGGGATCCACAATCTCGCGCAACTCACGAGCCTTCCGCGCGGCGACCTGATGGACCGGCTCGGCCCCGAAGCCGGGCGCCTGTGGGAGCGCGCGGCGGGGCGCGCGGAGCGTCCGCTGCGGCTCGTGAGAGAGGTCGAGGAATTCATCGAGGAATTCGATTTCGAGCGCGAAATCGACACGATCGAGCCGCTGCTTTTTCTGCTGCGCCGCTTCCTCGACCAGCTCGCGCTGCGGCTCAGGCAGGCGTATCGCGTGGCCGGGCAGATGGCGTTCGCGCTCCCGCTGGCGGATGGCAGCGCGCACGAGCGCATCTTCACCGTGCCGTCGCCGACCGCGGATGTGGACGTGCTTTTTCGCATCCTGCACACGCATCTCGAGGGCCTGCAGCTCCATCACGGCGCGACCGGGATGCGGCTGCACATCGTGCCGACGCGCGCGGAGCGGCAGCAGTTCCAGCTCTTCGAGACGCCGCTGCGCGACCCGAATCGTTTTGGCGAAACGCTCGGCCGGCTCGCGGCTCTGGTCGGGAGTGAAAATGTCGGCGTCGTGCATGCGCTCGACACGCATCGGCCCGATTGCATCGAGCTGCGGCCGCCGCGTTTTCACGAACTCGATCCCGCAGCCGCGCCCGGCGAAGACCTCGCGATCGGACTGCCGCTGCGGCGCTTTCGTCCGCCGATCGCGGCGACGGTGCGCGTGATGGCGCATCATCCGGTGTGGCTCGATTCGGAGCGCGTCCGCGGCGAAATCTGCGCCTCGCTCGGGCCGTATCGCGCATCGGGCGGATGGTGGGAGAGCGATCGCTGGAGCACGGAGGAGTGGGACGTGGAGATGGAAAGCAGCGGGCTCTACCGACTCGCGCGCGTGCGGGACGAGTGGCGCGTGGAAGGCAGCTACGATGAGCCTTCGCGAGGAAATCGCCGCGGCGCCGGGGCGGTCGTGGCGATGCAAAATGGGGAACTCGCGCGATGAATTACGTCGAGCTCCATGCCCGCAGCGCGTGCAGTTTTTTGCGAGGTGCTTCTCACCCGGAGCATCTCGCCGAGCGCGCCTCGGAACTCGAGTTGCCCGCCGTGGCGGTGTGTGATCGCGATGGTTTGTATGGCGCTGCGCGCTTTTTTTCCGCAGCGAAAGAGCACGGCATTCGTGCGATCGTCGGCGCGGAGTTGACGCTCGAATGCGACTCCGTGCTGCCGGTGCTAGTGCAGTCGCGCACTGGATATCGCAATCTCTGCCAGCTCATCACGCAGGCGAAATTGCGCGGCACGAAGACCGACGCGCCGGTGCGCATCGGCGAGCTCGCGGAATTCGCCGAGGGGCTCGTCGCGCTGACCGGCGACGAGGAGGGACCCGTGCGCCGAGCACTCGCGCGGAACGATGCCGCAGCCGCGCTTTCATGCGTGGAGCAGCTCACAGCGAGCTTCGGAAGCGGGAATGTCTTCATCGAAATCCAGCGCCATCTCCGCCGCGGCGAGGCGCGCGAAAATGACGCGCTGCGCGATCTCGCCGCCGCGGCGAAACTCCCGCTGCTCGCGACGAACGGCGTGCTCCACGCGACCCCTGCCGAGCGCGCCGTGCTCGACGTTTTCACCTGCGCGCGCCAGCACACGCATCTCGACGCCGCAGGCCGCTTTCTCGCGCTGAACGACGAGCGCCACCTCAAGCCCGCAGCCCGCATGACGCGGCTTTTTGCCGACACGCCGGACGCGATCGCAAACACGCTCCGGCTCGCCGACCGGCTCGATTTTTCGCTGCAAAACCTCGGCTACGAATTCCCGAAATATCGCGTGCCGGAAGGCGAGTCGATGGACTCCTTTCTGCGCAAAATGACGCTCGATGGTGCGCGCGGCCGCTACGGAAAACCCGACGCAAAAGTCCTCGCTCAAATCGACCACGAGCTTGATCTGATCGCGCGGCTCGGCTTCAGCGGCTACTTTCTCATCGTCTGGGATCTGGTGAATTTCGCGAAGAGCGAAAACATTCTCGTGCAGGGCCGCGGCAGCGCTGCGAACAGCGTCGTCTGCTATTCGATCGGCATCACTGCGTGCGATCCGATCGCGTGCAAGCTGCTCTTTGAGCGCTTCCTTTCCGAAGGCCGCACCTCCTGGCCCGACATTGATCTCGACCTGCCGAGCGGCGACCGGCGCGAGCGCGTCATTCAGGAAGTCTATCGCCGCTACGGCCAGCACGGCGCGGCGATGACGGCGAATGTCATCTCGTTTCGCGGCAAAAGCGCGATGCGCGAAATCGGCAAGGCGCTCAATTTTCCGCCCGATGTGCTCACGCGATTTTCGCACCTTTTCGGCAGCGGCGATTTTCCGCACACGCTAGACATCGAGGCGCAGGTCGCGCAGTCGGGCATCGCCGACACGCACCCGCGCGCCGCCGCCGCGGTCGCGCTTTATGCGCGCATTTACGGCCTTCCGCGGCACCTCGGGCAGCACAGCGGCGGCATGATTATTTGCGAGGGCAAGCTGAGCGGGATCGTGCCGCTGGAGAATGCGTCGATGCCCGGCCGCGTCGTCGCGCAGTGGGACAAGGACGACTGCGAAGACCTCGGAATCATCAAGGTCGATCTGCTCGGCCTCGGAATGATGGCTGCCATGCAGGACTCGCTGGAAATGTGCGCGGCGCGCGGACATCCCGTCGCTCTGGCGACGATTCCGAAAGACGATACCGCCACCTTCGACCTGCTCTGCCGCGCCGACACGATCGGCACTTTCCAAGTCGAAAGCCGCGCGCAAATCGCGACGCTCCCGCGCCTCCAGCCGCGCGAATTTTACGACGTCGTCGTCGAGGTCGCACTCATCCGGCCGGGGCCGATCCAAGGCAATATGGTGCATCCGTATCTCAAGCGGCGGCGCGGAGAGGAGCGTGTGGAGTTCATGGACGAGCGGCTGCGACCGGTGCTGGAGCGCACGCTCGGCATCCCACTTTTCCAAGAGCAGCTTTTGAAAATCGCGATGGTCATGGCGGGATTCACCGGCAGCGAAGCGGAGGAGCTGCGGCGCGCACTGAGCTTTCACCGCTCGCAGGAGCGGATGGAAAAAGTATGCGTAAAGTTGCGCGCCGGACTGGCCCGGAATGCTGTGCCAGCGGGCACCGCCGAGCGCATCGTGCAGTCCGTGCAGTCGTTCGCGGTCTATGGATTTCCCGAGTCGCACGCCATTTCATTCGCGCTCATCGCGTATGCGAGCTGCTGGATGAAAGTGCATCGCGCACCGGAATTTTACGCCGGACTCTTCAACAATCAGCCGATGGGATTCTACTCCGCGGCGACGCTCGCAAAGGACGCGAAGCGGCGCGGCGTGCGCATCCGGCCGGTGAATGTTTTGGAAAGCGACTGGCTCTGCACGGTCGGCGCGGACGACTCGCTACGCCTCGGTCTCTGCTACGTGCGCGGGCTCTCGCACGCGGATGGGGAGCGCATCCTCGCCGAGCGAAAAGCCGTGCCGTTTGCATCGCTCGTCGATTTTCAACTTCGCACGCTGCTGCCAAAAACCGCGTCGCGCGCGCTCGCGAAAGTCGGCGCGCTCAACGGCCTTAGCGCGCACCGGCGCACCGCGCAGTGGCAGGTCGAAGTCTCGCGCGCCGACGACGATTTATTTGCCACGGCGGAGTCGAGCCTCACGCCGCCGCTGCGCCCGATGAATGCGACCGAGCGGCTGAATGCCGACTACACCGGCACGACGCTGACGACCGGCCCGCATCCGATGGCGATTATCCGCGCGCGTGTGCCACACCTCTGGCGCGCGATCGATTTGGAGTCCGCGGCGAACGGCGCTCACCTCGCCATCGGCGGCATGGTCATCTGCCGGCAGCGTCCGGGCACCGCGCACGGCGTCGTCTTTATCAGCCTCGAAGATGAAACCGGCATCGCCAACGCCATCGTCTCCGCGCTGCTTTTTGAGAAAATGCGGCTACGAATCTCCGAAGAGCCTTACCTCGAAATTCGCGGCGACCTTCAAAAAGTCGAAGGCGTGATCCACGTCAAAGCCCGCGGGATTTTGCCCCTCTTCATGGAGGAAATTGCAGCCGTACCCTCACACGATTTTCACTAGGTGCTGGTCGGTGCAGCTTCCACCGCGGCCATCGTCAGCATTCACGAAACCTGACGGATGTGTCAGTCCACCCAGATTCCGCGATACACTTTGGGCGCGGCTTTTTCCCGCCGGTCGCCGTAGAAAGGCTGGAGGGGTGGGCCTCCACGGCCGGGGAGGAGGCGCATACGGCTTAGCGTTTCGAGGTCGAGGCGACCGGTGAGCGGGAGGCGGTTGCGCTGCTGGTAGCCGAGGAGAGCTTGCTCCAAATCGCCGCTCGGTGCGCCGTCGATGCGCTCGCGGAAGATGCCGTCGCGAGCGAGTAGTCGCTGTGCGTCGCTCACGGTTTTTCGCTGAACCTGCTCGGGCGCAGTGGCGAAAGGCGTGCGTGAAAAAAGCGCGGCATAATTCCCGCCAGGTGCCATCGGTGGAGGTGCGGACGGGGAAGTGCGCGACTCGTCCGGAGGCGCGGGCGGGGCTGAGGCTGGTGGCTCCGCTTGCTCCTCGCGACGGAGAAATTGCCGATCGCTTTCGGTGACCGTTTCGCCGCGGCGCAGATTCACGGGAGGCTCCGCGGAGACAGGCGGCGGCTGTCCTGCGGGAGGCGATGTTTTCCCGGCGAGGCCAAGCGATTCGAGGGTTTGCCGGGTCAGAGTTCCGGTGACTTCGAGGCCGTTGCGAATCTGGTATCGCTTGAGCGAGGCGGAGGTTTCGGTGGTTAGGTTGCCGTCCACTTCACCATAGAAAAAGCCCTCGTTCTTGAGTTCAGCCTGCGCGTTTTTTGTGAGGCTGTCAGCATGCGCGAGTGTGGTGGCGAGCAGGAGGAGGCCAGGGAGGACGAAGATTTTTTTCATGCGAATCCAGGCGCTTTGACGCCGCGCGGTCGCGGGATATTCACGCCGAAATCAAGGCGAGACGCGGGCGAGACGGGTAGGCCGGTCGTCGCGAGGTTTCGCTTTTTCAAAACGCATGATGCCCTCCGCAATGGCGGACGCGAGGCGATCGCGATAGGCGGGAGCGGAGAGAAGCCGTGCGTCGAAAACATTGCTCAAAAATCCACCCTCGACGAGCACCGCCGGCGCGCGGACGTGCCGCACGACGTAGAGGGCTCGGCTGCCAATGCCGCGGTTTGTCGAACTGGTGCGATCAACGAGCGCGGTCTGGATGAAGGCGGCGAGTTCCTCGCCGTTGTCGAGCGCGGGCGGCTCGGGCGAGCTGAAGAATCCGACCCACGTCCATGCGTTTTCAGGGAGCACTTTTTCGCGAGCGTAGAATGTCTCCACGCCACTGGCTTCCGAGGCTGAGCTTTGATTGAAGTGGATGCTGACGAAGATCGAATGGTCGATGCGGTTCGCCAGGTCGGCGCGCTCTTCGAGGCTGACGTGCGTGTCGTCGGTGCGCGTCATTTTTGTCGGGAAGCCGAAGCTTTTGAGCACTTCGGCGAGACGCTTCGCGACATCGAGCGTGAGGTTTTTCTCGACGAACCCATTGGCCTGCGCACCGTCGTCGCGACCACCGTGGCCGGCATCGATGACGATGGTCGGGAGCCTGCCGAGCGCCTCGGAAATTCGGCCCGGCGCCGGTTCGTCATCGGGCGCGATGACGAAGGTCAGGCACCCGGCGAGAACGACGAGCCCGACGCATGGCATCGAGTTTTTCACGGAAAAAAAGTGCCATATCCGCCGCGAGAAGCGAGGCCAGAAATGAGGGCGGCTGTGGGACATACGCTTATTCCTCGTATAGCAGGGCGCGAATGGCCGTATCGGTGAGCGGACGCCAAGTCATGGGCGTGGGGGATGCGCGCTCGAGGATGGCGGCTTCGAGCGTGGCGGACGCGAGTTGCTCTTCGCGATGGCGGGCGAGTTCGGTGTGAGTCGGGAGGTCTTCGCGCGAGTCGTCGGTGAGCGTGAGGTGGCCGATGAGCCAGGCGTGCAGGGCGACTCCGATGGCGTGTTTCAGCGTCGTGTCTTCCAGCTTTTGCTCGCGCAAATATCGCTCCATGAGCGACGTCGAAAGCGCCGTACCTGAGACGACGCCGAACTGCTCGAACTCACGCGCGAACGGTCCGCCATTCGTGTGGATCGAGCCGTCGTATTCGAGGCGGAGGAAAAGATTCGGCGCGTCGCCGCGGCCGACTTCGGCGAAGAGGAGACGCGTGAGATACGGCGGCCCATAGATCTGCTCGAACGCGGCCTTAAGCGCGGGGCTGAGGGAGTAATTCGCGAGGCGACGCAGCGAGACATCGTGGGGCGAGCGCGCGAAGCCCTCGGTGCTCGTGAGTTCGATCGAGGACATGCGCAGCCGTTCGAGATCGCCCGGATGCCCGATGCCGCCCATCGCGATACGATCGTAGATTTCAAACAGCTTCTGCCGCTCGCGCCCGAGTGTGAAAAGCAGCACGCCGTCGCGATACGTGACCGCCGCGATGGGACTGCCGCCCGCGAGCTGATGCTCGATGTATTCGCGGCGATTCGCGATCGCCTCGACCCAGCGATATGGCTCCTCGGTCACGAGACTTTCTCCTTGAACATCCGCGCGAGCTGCTTCTCCGACAAAGTTGCGATGCCGCGGCGCGTCACCGTTTTCACGATCGGATACACGCGTCCGCGCCGATCGACGCCGCCGGTGGCGGTGTCAGTCTCCGCCGCGGTGTCGAGCGTGCGTAGCGCGAGCAGCACGGCTTCGGGCTCCTTCATTTTGCGCAGCGGTTTTTTCCCCCACGTATTTTCGTAGTGGAGAATGCTGCGCACCGAGCCGGAGCCGGAGCCGCTCGCGGCGTAATCGGCGGCCTCGAATTGCGCGCCCATCGCGTCGTAAAAATAAAGACGCGCCGCATCGGCATCCGTGTCGAAAGTCGCGAACAGGGGCACCACGACGCCGACGCCTTGCATCACAAATCCGAGATTGTCGCGGAGCAGCTTCGAAAGCGCGCGCACCTTTCCCTCGTGGCTCATTTCCTGGAGCTGGCTGCGGCGGTAAAATTGAAACGAATGCTCGAGCACACGCGCCATTTCCCAAGCAGTCGCCGGCACGCCCGCGATGGCCATGAGCGAGTGGCTGTCGATTTCGAGCACTTTGTCCGCGCGATCATACACGACGAGATTTCCCGCCGTCGCGCGCCGGTCGCCCGCGACGAGAACGCCGTCGGCAAATTTAAACGCCAAAATCGTGGTCGCCTGCGTTTGCTCAGGCGCGGGAGTATGGGCTGCAAAACCTGTGGCAGCGGGGCTCGGCGGGTAGAGGCCGTGCCGCCGGAGCATCCCAGCGAAGTCTTCCGACGCGGCGGCTCCAGCCACGGGCGAGGCGTCCATTACTGTCCCGTCCGCTGGCGGTATCGCTGCGATTGATTCGGGTCCACACGGCGCATTCGCTGGAGCAAATCTTTCGTGTCAGGCTTTGAAACGTCGGGGCTTTTCGGCCCGTCGCCTTCGCCCTTCTTCGGCTCCCAAGGCGCGGGCCCAGTCGGTCGTTGCGTCCGTTCAGGCATGGCTGGAACTTTATGAACCGCGACTCAAAACGCAAGGCCCGCCCGCGCCGACGCCGCGGCGCGATATGTAGATAATCGTGCGGCTGCACTTGCCAGTTTCCCCAGAAAATGAGAACCAATGAACATGAGGCGATTGATCCCGATTTTACTACTCCTCTCTCTGCTCCCGCTCGTGCGCGGCGCGGACGAGGCGGAATCCGTCGAGCTCCGCGAAATCCGCGAACTGCTCGTCCAGCAAGCCAAAAAGATCGAAACGCTCGCGGGACAGGTCGCGAAATTGACTCAAACGATCGAAGCTCAAAAAGAAACCGCCGCGGCACAAGCCCCCGCCGCAGCCGAGCCCGCTCCGGAAGCGCCGGTGCCGCGCGCCGAGGCCGTGGAGCCCGCCCCGCGACATGTGGTGGAGAAAGGCGAGACATTGACCTCCATCGCAAAGCACTACAACATCACTATTTCCGAGCTGCAGAACTTGAATAAAATCACCGACGGGCGGAAATTGCAGATCGGACAGTCTCTCATCATCCCCGCGCCAAAAGCGCCTGAACCCCCCGCCGATAAAAAGTAATTTTCTGAACATGGACGAGTCGCAACGCTGGTATCTTTTGAAACATGACGACGGGTCGCTTTTCGGTCCCATCGGCTTCGAGCAGTTGAAACAATGGGCGGTCGAGGCGCAGATTTCGCCGTTGGATAAGGTCTCCAACGACGAGAAAAACTGGGTGAAATCGCCGATGATCCCCGACCTCGAAATGGACTATTTGGTCGAGGTGAGCCCCGATCAATTTTACGGACCGACGACCATCGGGGCGGTGCGCGAGTTTCTGCAGATGGGCGAAATCGGAAGCGAAACGCGCATCACGAATTGTCGCGACGGTAGCGAGCGGCTCGTGAATGAAATCCCGGAACTCGCCACGCAGGCGACTGAGGAAGAGCAGCCAATCCGTACAAGCAGCATCCGGCGCAATTTGCAACAGCGCATTCGCGAACTCGAAGAGGCGTTGCTCGACGAGCGCCGCGGACGCGAATCCGCGGAATCAATGGTGGACAAGCTCGAGGCGAAACTCGCGAGCGTGAGCCGCGCCGCTTCGCTGTAAACGGTCGCAATCTTTTCAGACAGCCCGCCATTTCGCGAGGAATGGCGGGCTTTTTCTTGCTTGTCGGATTCTGATTTCCGCTGGGCGAGATCGGCGCGCGTTTTGGAGGCGCGACGACTCCCAATCGATGGAGTTATTTCGCCGGGGCTGCGGGCGGCGGCTCCGGCGCGGGCGTGGAGGGCTCGGGAGTTGCCGGTTTTGGCTCGGCAGCAGGTGCAGGAGCCGCAGCAGGCTCGGCGACAGGCGGCTTTGGCTCGACCGGCGCGGCGTTTGCGGGCTTTTCCAGCGCAGGTGCAGACGGTGCCGGATCTTCAGGTTTCGGCTGGCTCGCAGGCGCCGGTGCAGCGGGCATTTTCTCGGGCGCGACAGGCGCGGGGTTTTCCGCTGGAGCAGCGGGCTGAACGGGCGGCGTTGTAGCCTCGGGTGTCGTCGGAATCGCAGCGGGCACCGGAACCACTGGTGCAGGCGTCGCGGGAGCTGGCGGGATGACCGTCGGCGCGGTGAGCTTTTGGTGAATCGCGCTCTGGATACGCGTCTGTTTCACGTAGAGGCTCGAGAGCAAAAGCGTGAGGACGAAGAAAATCCCGGCGAGCCAGCGGGTGATCGTCTGGAGCACATTCGTCGTCTGCGCGCCGAACAAATTGTCCGTCATCCCGCCGCCGAATGCCGCGCCGAGACCTTCATTTTTCGGGCGCTGCATGAGCACCAGCAGGACGATGAGCAGCGAGACTAAAATGTGAATCGCGAGCAAAAAATTGATAACAATCGGCAACATGGGGCGCGGAATATGGGGGAAACACCCCGACCTGTAAAATGAAGTTTGTGCGTTTCAAGCGGCCCCTCATTCTGCCTGCAACTGCGGCAAATTTTCCGCACCCGCACCACAAAACTAAGACTCACTCTCTTCGTAGATTGACCGCCAGACACCCATGAAATCGCCCCTCCCGTTCCTCGCCCTCTCAATTCTCTGCACCCTCGCCGCGCGCGCGGAAAACTGGGCGCAATGGCGCGGTCCCGCCTTTAACGGCTCTTCGCCCGAAACCAATCTGCCCTCAAGCTGGAGTGCAACGGACGGCGTCAAATGGAGCGCGCCCCTGCCCGGTCCGAGCGGTGCGACGCCCGCAATTTGGGGCGATTCGATTTTCGTCTCCAGCACCGATGCAAGCAAAAATCTGCTCCTCCTCTGCCTTGATCGGAAAGACGGGAAGGTGCGTTGGCAAAAGAATATCGTCGAAGGCGGGAACATCGACAAAGGCCGCGGCAACATGGCATCGCCGTCACCGGTCACCGATGGCAAAACGGTCTTCGCGCTTTACGGCACAAGCCACCTCGCCGCGTTCGATTTCGACGGGCAGGAGTTGTGGCGGCGCGACCTCGGAGCCGATTACGGGAAGTTCGCCATCATGTGGACCTACGGCTCCAGTCCGCTGCTTTTCGGAGGAAAACTCTACGTCCAAGTGCTCCAGCGATCACCCGCCCCGGCTGATTATCCCGGCCTCGCCGGTGCCGCAGGCGACAGGGAGAGCTACCTCCTCGCGCTCGATCCCGCGACCGGAAAAAGCCTCTGGAAGCAAGTCCGTGCCACCGACGCAAAACTCGAATCTTCCGAGAGCTACGCCTCGCCAATTCCACATGTCGTCCCCGGTGCGAAACCGCAAATCCTGCTCGTCGGCGGCGACTGCCTCACCGGCCACGACGCGGAAACCGGTGCGGAGTTGTGGCGCGGATTCGGGATCAACCGCAAGCGCGGCGAATGGATGCGCGTCGTCTCGAGCCCCGTCAGCGCCGCTGGATTTGCCATAGCGTGCGGGCCGAAAAAAGAGCAGCTCCTCGCCTTTCGCACCGACATGAAAGGCGACATCACAGAAAGCGGAATCGCGTGGGCTTTCGACGAAAAAAAGACGCCGGACGTCTGCACGCCCGCCATCTACGATGGAAAGCTGCTCGTGCTGGACGGCGACTCGCAGACGCTCACCTGCCTCGATCCGAAGACCGGCGTAAAGAAGTGGCAGGGCAACCTCGGCGACCGCACAGTCGTCCGCAGTTCGCCGACAGCGGCGGACGGCAAACTCTACGTGATCAACGAAAAAGGGACGGTCTTCGTCTGCGGCATCGGCGATGAATTCAAACTCCTCGCAACCATCCCAATGGGCGGCGCGGAAGGTACGCGCTCCTCGATCGCCGTTTCCGACGGCGAGCTTTTCATCCGCACCACCGACGCGCTGCACTGCATCGGAAAATCGAAATAGCGAAGTCGGGCTCCAGCCGCGCTATCACGCGTTACTCCTTTTCGGATTTCTCGTGCGCCGCGTGATTGGTCTCCCAGCGGGCGAGCGATTCATCGTGAAGATGGCGCCGGCGGGAGAGCTTTGAGATGAGGCCGTAGCGGGGGCTGAAAAAGTAGGCGCAGAGAAAAATGAAACCCAGCACGAGCACGATACACGCGCCTGAGGGGAGATTGAGCCAGTAGGAGACGAAGAGGCCGGCTGAGGAGCCCAGCATTCCGACGAGCGCGCCGCCCCAAAACATGGCGGCAAAGGAGTCGGAGAAAAGGTAGATGGAGGCCGCAGGCGCAATGAGCATCCCCAGCGCGAGGATGACCCCCACGGCTTGCAGCGAGGAGATCATGGAAAGGACGAGCAGGCCGATGAGCAGGTAGTTCAGGAGCCGAGTGCGAACACCCTGGCTTGCGGCGACCGAGGGCTCGAACATCATCAAAAGCAACGGGCGCTGGAAGGCGACGAGCAGCGGCAGGACGATGAGGCTGATGAAGTAGATGATCCATAGGTCTGCATCGGCGAGACCCAGGATATTTCCGAAGAGGTAATGGGTGACATTGACCTGCGACGGGGAGTAGTTCAGCAGCACGAGACCCAGCGAGAAGGAGCACGCAAAGAGCAGGCCGAGCGAGGTGTCTTCCTTGATCCGCGAGCTACCGGAGATGATCTGCACACCCGCGGCGACTAGCAGAGCGGCGACCAGCGCACCGGCGAAAAGGGTTCCCGGCGTGAGGCCGAAAAGGATGAGTGCCACGGCAACTCCTGGGAGGAGCGAGTGGGCGATGGCATCGGCCATGAGCGCCAGTCGGCGCAGGACGATGAAGGCGCTGAGCGCGCCATTCACAAAGCCGATGAGCGCGCATCCGAAGAGCGCGCGCAGCATGAATTCGTGCTGGAAAGGTTCAAGCAGCCACGCCGTGGTCATGAGTGCCTCCTGAGAAGATGTGAGTGTGAAAGGTCTTCGTGATGTTCGTCTCGTGGAAGACCTCCGTGGTGTCTCCGAAGGCGATGAGTTCGCCGTTGAGGAAGATGACTTGGTCGAAAAGTTCGGGGACGGACTTGAGGTCGTGGTGGGAGCCGATCACGAGGTTTCCAGCATCCGCGAGTTTATGGATGGTCTGTCCGAGCAGCTCTTGCGCGGGCTTGTCGAGGCCGGTGAAAGGTTCATCGAGCAGGAAGACGTGGGCGTTTTGGGCGAGTGCGCGTGCGATGAATGCGCGCTGCTGCTGACCACCCGAAAGCGCGCTGATTTGGCGGTCCGCGAGGTCTTCGAGTTCCATGAGGTGCATGGCTTCATCGACTGCTTCGGCGTCTTTCTTTGCAAAGGTGCGCCACCAGCCGAGCCGGACGTAGCGGCCCATCTCGACGAGGCCGCGGACGGTCGTGGGAAAATCCCAGTCGATCATGCTGCGCTGTGGGAGGTAGGCGATGTCGCCGTTCTTCGCGGCGTTGCCGTGGCCTCCGAATTCGATGGAGCCTGTTTCCAGCGGCACGAGACCTACAAGCGCCTTGAGCAGGGAAGTCTTGCCCGCGCCGTTCGGTCCGAGCAGGGCGATGCGGTGGCCGCAGTGGAGTTCGAGGTTCAGATGGTGAACCGCAGGCACGCGCTTGTAGCTCACGGTCAGATCGCGGATGTCGAGTTGGTGCGAAGACACGGCGCTAGTTCAGTTGAAGGTCAGCACGTCGCTCACGCTGCCTTTTCCCCACAGCGTTTGCGTTTTGGTCTCGATGCCGTCGGGAGTGACATCGAGTTTGACCGCCGCGGGATCGGGGAAGTCCCATGTGACATCGACAAGAAGGTCGATTCCCTCTTTCGGGAAGATCAGCGCCAGTTCGGTCTGCGCTTCAAAATCGTTTGAGTTCCCTTGCCACACGATCTTACCGAGATGACTGACCTCGTAGTGAAACGGCACCTTTGTCGAACTTATCGTGAGGTGGACTGCGGCAGGCGCTTCGGATGTTACTTTAGCTGCCTGTCCGAGCTGCGAAACCCGATGCGTGGTAAGGCTGCACAGCGGCACGATGAGCGCGAGCATCGCGACGAAGACTAGGATGAGCCGAATGAGTGGCGATCCTTTCACGGGTTACTTCAGTGCGTCCACGATGGTGGAGACGTTGTGCTTCATCATCCCGGAGTAAGTTCCCGTCTCCCCGGTGCCGAGCCCGTCGGCGTAGAGCGTACCGCCGATCTTTGCGCCTGTCTCGCGGGTGATCTCGGTGACGACTTTTGGGTTCAGGGTGCTTTCGAGAAAGATCGCTTTGACTCCTTGCGCTTTTACTTCGTCGATGAGCTTTGCCACCGCGCGGTTCGACGGTTCCGTCTCGGTGTTCACGCCTTCGATCGCGAGGATGGTAAAGCCGTAGTCGTGGGCAAAGTATTGCAAGGCGTCGTGCGAGGTCACCAGCTTGCGCTTGTCGCGAGGCAGCTCGGCGACCTTTCGCTTTGCCCAGCTCTGCAAGTCATCCAGTCCTTTGGAATACTTTGCGGCGTTTGTGGTGAAGGTGTCCTTGTCCGCGGGGTCGACCTCGATGAGTTCGTCGCGGACGATCGCCGTGGCTTTCTTCACATTCTCCACGCTATGCCACCAGTGCGGGTCTTCGCTTGCTGCGCCGTCGATTCCTTTTGTTTTCAAAGATGGGATCTTGTCTCCGACCTTCACCAGCTTCGCGTGCCCGCCGGTGGCTTCCTGCAGCTTGTCGATGTAGCTGCCGAGATGTTTGCCTGAGGTGAAGATCAACTCCGAGGCACCGACTTCTTTCAGGTCGGCAGGCGTAGGCTGATACTCATGCGGGTCGGTGTCCGGCTTCACGAGACCCGCGACTTTCACATGGCTCCCACCGACCTCCTGCGCGATCTCCGTAAGGATCGTGGAAAAGCACGAGACCTTTACCGGGTCGGCGGCGGACGCGGAAAGCGCGGCGACCAGGATGGCGATGGCGAAGGCCGCAAATTTCATGGCGGCGGAGCGTAGGAAGGCAGTCGGCGGGTTGCAACTACTCGCGCTTTTTCTGCAAACGACCCGCCGGGATCGGCGATCCCGGCTATAGCGCGCGGCGGTGGCGGCGGAGGCCGACGAGCATTCCCATGCCACTGAGGAGCGCGAGGAATGCGGAAGGCTCAGGCACGACGGTCAGCGTCAGGTCGTTTCCGGTGCCGCCGGTGTAGCTGGCGTGAAACGTATTTGTGCCGAAAGCAAAAGTGCTGTTGTTCGCGAGGTTTGCGAATGTGCCGGCGATCGGAGCCGCGCCGGTGTTGTCGATGACCGTGAAACTCAGGCCCGGAGTCAGCGTGCCGCTGCCGATGTCGCTGAAGGTGAACATTGCGCCCGAACTGAGGCTCACCGAGGGAGCTATGAGCGTGTCCGCAGTCCCCGCCGCGGAGTCGATGTTTAAAGTATAAGCCGCATCCGAGGCGAGACTCAGTGCGCCGGTGGTGAGCGTGCCGACCGTTGTCGCGGTGCCGGGCGCGATGCGCGCGCTCGAGCTTGCGCCGCTGCCGTCGCCGATGTTCACGGCATTCGCGAGCGAGCCGCCGCCGGCGAGCGTGGCGTTTTTCACCGCGGTGCCGACGCTTGCGGAGATCGAGCCATTCACCACGAGCGTCCCCCCGTCCACGAACGTCGGGCCCGAATAGGTGCTCGTGCTCCCGACTGGGAGGGTCAGCGCGCCTGCGCCGAGTTTTCTCAGGCCGTCGTCCACCGGGCTGTCGCCGCCGATACCGGAATGCACGAGCGGTGCTGCTACCGTCACGTCGAAGCCATTCGTATCGATCCGCGCGCCGGAGTCGCGAACGTTGGCAGTCACGCCGGTCAGGGCGAGCGCCGTCCCGTTCGCACGCAGCGTTCCGCCGTTGAAATTCACCACGCTCGCCTGGGTCTTCCCCACCTCGGTAATGGCATACGCCCCCGGGCCGACTGCCGTATTCGTCGCGAAAGTGCCACCATTCAGATTCAGCGTGCCGGAACCGCTTCCCAGATTGCCAAGCCGGAAACTCCCCGTTGCCACGCCGGTCGTGAGCAGCCCGGTTCCCGAGATCGTGATCGTCCCCACCGTGTTGGCTGTCGCCTGGTAGCCCGTCCCGACATTCACGTTACTCGTGGTCGTCAGCGTGCCGCCGGAGACATTCACAACTCCGCTATCGGCGCCTGCGGCTCCCATAAAGAGCGTTTGCGTCGTATTGAACGTCCCAGCCGTCACGTTCAGCGTCGCCGATCCACCGTCGCCCACACCCGTGTAGCTCCCACCGGTAAAACTCGCCGCCCCGCTGCTGTTGAAGACCACGCCCCCTCTGAGCTGCAGCTTCGCCACCATCGTCGATGTCCCTGTGTAGTTCACCGTGCCACCGTTCACGATCACCGCCAAGCCGCTACCGCCAGAAACTCCGCTTCCGATATTCAGCACGTTCCCCCGTCCCGATGTTCCAAGTCTGACTCGCACTGATCGTAAGCGTCTGGTTGATCGTCGTCGTCCCCGCCGAGAGCGCCGTCGTCGTGATCCCGCTGCCAAAGAGGAAGAAGTTATTCGTCGTCCCGCCAGCCAGCGTGTAGCCGCTCGCGGTGAAAATCAGCCCCAGCGCATTGTTGGCGTCGTCACCGTTACCGTCCCTGCCGTGCCGGCGAAAGTCGCGGTATTACTTTTCACGTTTGGCCAGACCACATCCCCCGCCACACCGGCGAGATGCCAAAAGCTCGAGGTCGTATTCCAATCCGCCGTCCCACCCGAGCCAGGATCGGTCCCGAGCTGAGTCGGATCCCAGAAGTAATTCGCCGCGCTGGCAAAAGGCGCGAGTGCAGGCAGAGCGACGGCGGCGAGGATGGACGTGGCGAGGATTGGGAGGCGGTTTTTGCGGGTCATAATCAGGAGCTTAGAAGGGGATTCAAAAAACGGGGGAAAAGGACTTACTCGAACACTCGCGGCATTCAAGCAGCGGTTCCTGTAAAAAATTTAGTTCCCGGCTAGCGGTGGAGCAGTAACGCCCTTCCCCCCAATAGCGAAGAGAACGGCAAAGCGTTCACCTCAAGCGGTTAAGATAAACCGCCGGCAACTAGGTGGCAGAGGAAGGCGAGAGATCTAGTTCGCGGATGGTGACGCTGTTTTCGGCGGGGCCGATGGGGAGGATTTGAGCGTCGGCGAGGTTGTTCAGAGCGTATCTCGTGGGGCCGATTGTCACGCTGCGGATGAGTTGGGCGACGATGCCGGTGCTTTCTCCGGGGGCGCCGGTAACGGTGCCGCGGATAGTGATGCTCGCGATTTTGGAGACGATGCCGGGGTCGTCGAAGCCGGGGGCGATTTCGTCGAGGGCGTTGCCAAAGCCCGCGTCGGCTCCGACAGCAACGCCTGCGACGATGCTGGATGCGGTCCAGTTGCCGTTCACTTTTATGCTGCCGATTTGGGCGTCGGGATTGGACGGTGTGCCGGTGAGGTCGTATCCGGCGAGAATGTTCGTGGCGCTCGCGTTTCCACGGACGGTGAGGCGCGCGAGCTTGATACCGACGGTGAGTTCCGAGTCGGTGAGGTCGTGGGTAAAGGTGAGCGCGTTGGCGGTATCGGCGACGCGTAAGGTGGTGCCGTTGGCGTTGCCGCCCACGGTGAATGTCTTGAGTTTCCCTCCGATGAGAATCGTGGAGCCGATGCTGGCGTCGCCGAGGATGCGGAGGGTGCCTGCGTCGCCGTCGCTGAGGAGTCCGTCGCCAGTGCGGATGGTTCCGCCGCTGAGCGCGCCGAGTGTGAGTTTCGCGATGCCGCCGTCGGCGGTGATCGCGCCGCTGCCGATGCCCGCCCCTGCGCCGAGATGGCCGGAGATGCTGATGTTTCCAAGGTCCCCGACGAATTCGCCCGTCTCGTCGATGCGGTCGAAGGCCGAGACCGTGCCGCCCCGGTTGCCGTCGCCGCCCTGAACGTTGCCGGTGATTTCCACCTTTCCGATCTTCCCGAGCGCGGAGACTGCGCCGCTGAAAAGTCCGCCGCCGCCCGCGAGCGCATCGAGCGCCGTGGTGGCACTGCCGCCGATCGTGACGCTGCCGAGCGAGCCGCCGGAAATCACTGCGCCGGAGTTGCCGCCCATACCGCCCTCGACGTGGCCGAGCACGGTGATCGAGCCGAAGCCGCCGGCTTGCAACGGATCGAGTCCGCTCCGAACGAGGCCGCTCTGCTGACCATCGGAGCCGGTGAGGTCGCCGCGAATAAGGACGCTTTTCACCGCTCCTTGCGCGAGGATCGAGCCGGAGCCATCCCCCACCCCGCCCTCGACGCTGCCGATGATCTCGATCTTACCGATGTCGCGCCCGCTTTCGATCGAACCGGTCTGGGCGAAAGAGCCGCCGAAGATGTTTCCCAGCACCTTCACATCGGGCAGGCCATCCGCGAAAATCCCGCCGGAGCGCGCACCCGCGTTTGGAGTGGTGCCGTCGATATCACCGGTCAGGCGCACTTTTGCGATCGATCCGATCGCGCTCACGAAGCCGCTCCGCGGCCCCACACCAGCCACGATGTCCTCGCCGACTGTCAGCGACGAAATGTTTCCGAATGCCCGGAGCGTCCCCGAGTTTTCCCCGATGCCGCCCGCGACGTCGCCGCCGATCTTCACGGCGCCGACATTTCCGCGGCTCATGATGGTACCGCTGTTCGTACCATCGGCGCCAGCGAGCCCGCCGGAAATATCCACGCTCGCGATTCCCGCAGCCGCGCTGATCCTCCCGGAATTCGCGCCGCCGCCGCCCATCACGCTTCCGCCAATCACGATCGCGCCGATGCCGCGTTCGCTGGTGATTTCTCCCGTGTCGTCACTCGCCGCCTCCACCGCCGTGCGGCCGACGAGCGAGCCGCCGATTGCGAGCGAGCCGAGCTTTGCGGCGGTCGTCACCTGGCCTTGGCTATTCTTACCGTCGATGACCCGGACGCGCGCGTCCTTCACGTCCGCGATCACTTTCAAAAAACTCAATTCCCCAGTGATCGTGCTTACGAGATCCGGAGCGGGATTCGTGGCGGTCGGCTCAGCCACTTGGATTTGTGTGGAAGTCCCGAGTTGCCCGATAGATTGCACCGTAAGCCCTGCAAGCCCGATTTTCAGCGCCGCACCGCCTGCATCGACCTGCCCGAGGTCGCCGTCGATTACGATCTTCCCGAGCGAAACTCCCACGCCGGAAATCGCGCCGACATTTGCGAAACCATTGGCCATGCCCACTTGCTCCGCGATGATCGTAAGCCCCACGCCATCCACCGTGCTGCCTTTGCTCGCGATCACCGGGAATTTCGTGAAGTCGATCAACTGCAACTGCTGCGGTGTCGTCGAGTCAGTCCCCACATCGCCCATGTCGAATTTGAACACTTCGTTCGCCTTCGCGAGCTGCGCCGCCGCGTCGCCGGTGAAGACGTTCTTTGAAAATGTGACTGTCACGAGGTCGCCGTCCGTGTCGGTATAGATGAGCTTTCCCGCGCCGATGAGAGCCGCCGGGGCAATGCGATGCTCGAGGATTTCGATCATGGCGCGGCTTGGATGTCGTCGTTCACCACGCTGACCTCGCCGCCGACGAGTCCGTTGAAAAGCGGGTCGGCGCTCACTGCGGCTTTTAGCGTGATTTTGTAGTTCTTGTTGCCGTCGGCCACGTTGTCGTCCACGCCGGTCACGGTCACTGTTTGCGGCACGTTCCAGTTCGCCGCCGTGAAGACCAGCGAGGCTGGCGACACCGTCCCCTCGGTCGTCAGCGTGCTCTCGAGAGGGATCGTCACCGAGTCGTTCGCGGGCTCGCCGTCGGCCGCAGTGCTCACTGGTGGCGTGTCGAGCACCACGGTGAAAGTCGCGGTTCCGCCGGCTTCAGTGGTGTGCAGTCCGCTCGTCGCCGAGAGCACAATCGAGGGCGGCAGCGGGCCCGTAGCGAGCACCTTCGCAGTGCCATCCGCATCTGCGATCGGGTCGCTGTAAACGGCTTCGCTCAGCAGGTATTTGCGTCCGCCGCTCTGGCCTTTCGGGAGCGTGATCGCGAAGTTTCCGTTGCCGCCTGCGCCCGCCGGAAATGGGATGATATTCAACTCCGGCCCGCCATTGATCAGCAGCGGCACATCCTTGCCTGGCCCGGTCGTATTTAAGATCGGATCGGTTGACAGCCAGAACCGCAGCTTCGAGGTCGGGAGCTGCACGTTCCCCGAATTGATGATCACGAAAACCCCGTTGTAGATAACTTTGTAATTCGGGCCCGGCACCCCAACCGCCGATTTCGCCGGGCCGCTATTCCACGCGATCGTCAGCTTCGGGTGCGGGAACGGCGGCAGATGCGGCGCCGCCTTGAACTCCGGCGTCACCGTCGCCCACGCCACCGCCTCGTTGGTCACCGCTTCGTTCTTCTTGCGAATGTGAACCCGCATCGAAAACCGCTCGCTATCCTTGTATCCGTGCGTCCCACGCACCACAAATTTCCCGCTAACCCGGTCGCGTTTGATCGTTCCTGCCGACACGCCACCATCGCCCCAGTCGATCTGCACTGCGTATCCCGACGCAGTCGCCGGTGGCGTATCGGTAAAAGTCGCGACCATCCGGTTCACGACTCGTGAGTTGTTCACCGCTAGCGTCTCGCCCACCGCGTGAATCGCCGCCGCCGTCACCGTCGCCGTACTGTGCGCCGTCGCCCGCGCGCCATTGTTCCCGAGAAAATCCACCACCACAGGATACGTCCCCGCCCGCACATAAGTGTGCCCACCCACCGCCACGTAGCTGTTCGAGCCCGGCTTCGTCTGGTCGCGTCCCACCGGTGCCGCGTCGATCGGCGTCCCGTCGCCCCAGTTGATCTTCGCTGTAAAATTCCCCGGCGCGCCCCCCGCGTCCACGTCCGCGACCTTCCCCACCACCGTCGCCGAAAACGCCACGCCCGGCTCCGCCACAATCGCCACCGGCTCCGCTCGGGCCGCGCGATCCCCCGCCGCGATATACGCATTCGTGTAATCCGAAATCGCCTCGAACCCGCCCCGCGACACATCGAACTGCCGGATGCTGAACCCCTCATTGATGAGCCCTGCATACCCCGGATTCGGCTGCACCTGCGCCACCCGCCCGTTCTGCGCCAGCAGCGATCCCTTTGGGCCGAGCGACGCCGAGAGCGGCAGCAGCGAGTGCTGAATATCAAGATAATCGAACTCCAAATCCACCGCCTCCAGCCCGAACACCGCAGGAGTATCCGTCAGCGTCGTGTGTGTCTCCATCCGGCGCAGGAAAGGGTTGCAGTTCGACTCATCCGGCGCCGCCGTCACCAGAAACCGCTTCACCGCGCTCGCCCCCGTCGAATCCGTCACTTTCACCGTGATCGTTGACGCCCCCACCCCTTTCGCGCTCAGCACCAGCACCGCATCCGTCTCATTCGGCAGCAGCGTCGCCGACGTGATTTTCACCTGCGAGTTCGGTGCCGAATTCGTCGTTGGTGTCGTCCGCAGCTTCGGCAGCAAATCCCACCCGCGCAGCAGTTGCCCGAAGATATTGTGCTTAAAATCGAGATGCCGCGGCTTCCCATCCGTGATGAAAAACTGCGACCCATTCGTATCCAGATAATCCGGCACGATCAGTGTCCCACCGCCGCCCAGCGCATACCCTGTCTGAGTTCCCGCATTCGCCATCGCGAGCTGCCCGCGTCCTGAGAAAATCGTCCCATTGCTGAACTCATTCTGAAACTTCCACGACGTGGACGAATCGCCATCCACTATCCCCGGCCCGCCGCCACCCGTCCCCAGCGGATCGCCGCCTTGGAAAATAAACCCGGTCGTCCCCAACCCGCCTCCGAGGTCCGTGATCCGGTGAAAAATCACATTATCGTAAAACCCCGACTGCGCCATCCCGCCCACGAATCCTGCCGTGATCGGCAGCCAGTCGCGAAACAGCATAAAATCCATCGTCCCCGAATAAGCCGCGTCCGTATCCCCGTTGCCCGCGTGCGTCACCACCAGACGCAGCGTCGGATTCCCCGTCTTCGCCCGCACGAGGATTTTCGGATTCGAGCTGCTCACTTTATAGGAAAGCGCCCCGCCATCCGGGTCCGATGCCGTGAGCGGCATCAAGAGCGTCTTCCCCACCGGGATCACCGGCGCGACTTTAGGAATCTGCGTCGGCCCCTCTGAAAGCGGATCATCCAGAACAGGTGGCGCGCCGAACACTCCCAGCGGGAGCGCGCAGCAGAGTAAAAAGCTGATTTTCACGAGAAATCGCATGAGGAAAACCGCTGCAACCGCCCAATAGCGACCAGCGGCGCGCAATCTTCCCCGACTCTGTAATCGTGCAAGCCAAAAACCAAAATTACCCTAAACTTTGGCCTGCAAACGCGCTCGGCAACGCGCCACCCGCCGCTATCCTCGACGCCACGCATGAAACTCATTCCCGCCGCCCTCCTCTGCGCTTTTTTCATCACGCCCGCACTCCGCGCCGAACAAACCGGCACTCCGCGCCGCGTTCTCGCCGCCGACGACTCCACCCATCACCTCGCCATCATTGCCGCCGACGGCACCGTCGAATGGGAAACCAAAACCGGCCCCATCCACGACGCGCAACTCCTTCTCGGAGGCAACATCCTCCTCCAGCAAGACTGGACGCACGTCGTCGAACTCACCCCCAGCCACACCGTCGCGTGGGAATATGACGCCGCAAAAAACAACGGCAACGAAGGCAAAAAGGTCGAGGTCCACTCCTTCCAGCGCCTCGAAGACGGTACCACGCTCATCGCCGAATCCGGCCCCGCACGTCTGATCGAAGTCGAAAAGGACGGCAGTCTCCTTCGCGAAATTCCCCTCCATATCGATCACCCCAGCACTCACAGCGGCACGCGTCTCGTTCGCAAACTTCCCAGTGGCAATTACCTCGTCGCCCACGAGAGCGACGGCTGCGTCCGCGAATACGACCCCACCGGAGCCATCGTCTGGCAATACGACGTCCCGCTTTTCGACCGCGAACCGAAACCTGGCCACGGCCCCGAAGCCTTTGGCAACGCCGTCTTCAGCGCGATTCGCCTCCCCGGCGGCAATACCCTCATCGGCACCGGCAACGGCCACTCCGTGCTCGAAGTCACCCCCGACAAGCAGATCGTCTGGAAAGTGGCGCAAAACGATCTCCCCGGCATCACTCTCGCATGGGTCACTCGCGTCGCCCGCCTTCCCAACGGCAACACGCTGATCGGCAACTGCCACGCCGGCCCCGGACAGCCGCAATTCCTCGAAATTACTCCAGACAAAAAAGTCGTCTGGACTTTCAAAGACTTCACCCACTTCGGAGACTCCACCCCCGTCCAAATCGCACTCGGCGAAAAGTAGCACGCTGTAGCCGGGATCGCCGATCCCGTCTGCCGGGTCGTCCGGAGCGCGGGGTTCGACCACAGTCGTCACGCGAGAAACGCACCCCCGCCGAATCTTGCTCCGCGGAAAGCCGGATGGTAACCTCCCCGCCGCATGTCCGATCCCACCGATCCCCTCCTCCAAACCTGCCCGAGTTGCGGCTCGCTCATCGACGTTTCCGACGAAGAGCCCTTTGCCCTCATGCACTGCCCGACTTGCGGCACCGGGATGCGGGTGCGGCGTTCGTTCGATCACTTCGAACTTCAGGAAGTGCTCGGCGCAGGCGGAATGGGCGCGGTTTATCGCGCCCTCGACACGAATCTGAACCGGATGGTCGCGCTGAAATTGCTTCGCAAGGAATTCTCGGCAGACCCGGATTTCGTTGCACAATTTCAGACCGAGGCGGCGACGACGGCGTCGATCAATCACCCGAATATTGTGAAGGTTTATTCGAGCGGCGAAGATCACGGACTGCTCTACATCGCGATGGAACTCGTGGACAAAGGCTCGCTCGACGATTTGATGGAACTGCAAAAACGCGTGCCGGAGACGCAGGTGCTGGAGGTGGGAATCCAGATCGCGCGCGGGCTGAATGCGGCGCTACAAGCAGGGCTGATTCATCGCGACATCAAGCCCGGCAACATTCTTTTCTCCGGGCCGCACGCGGCGAAGATCGTGGATTTCGGCCTCGCGGCGCTGGTCGCGGAAGCCGGGACGGTCGGCGGCGAGGTGTGGGGCACGCCCTATTACGTGGCGCCGGAGAAGCTGGACAATCAGCCCGAGGATGCGCGGAGCGATATTTACTCTCTCGGCGCGACGCTTTTTCACGCACTCGCGGGACGTCCGCCTTTCGAGGCGGAGACGGCCTCGATGGTGGCGCTGAAGCATGTGAAGAGCCAGGTAGTCAGCCTCCAGGCATTCGCGCCGGACGTGTCGAGCACGACGGCTTACGTCATCAACAAGACGCTGCTGAAAGACCCGGAAGCGCGCTACCAGAGCTACGAAGAGCTGATCGAACATCTGGAATTCGCGCGCAATGAACTCGCGGCGAAAACCGCCGTTCCGCAACTGCAACGAAAGCCAGTGCGCGTAGTGATGCAGACGGAGAGCCAGGGGACGGCGATGACGTGGATCACGCTCGTTCTGCTGGCGGCCATCGCCTTCGCGGGATACGCCTTTTATAAATGGCGCCCGAAGCCGCACGTGGCGGAAGAAGGCGGCAGCGCGACGGTGGAGCAGACGATCGCCGCGGTGGCTGCGGCCAAGCCGGGCTTCGAGGATGCGCGGACGAAAATCCTGACCGGCAAATACAAGGAAGCCGCCGAGGAACTCGGGAAGCTCGAGGAGACACCGAACCTCCCGCAGCCGCTCAAGAACTGGATCACGATGCACCAGGGGCTCGCATATCTTTTCACCGGAAAAGATCTGCTTGCTCGGAAGGCGTTCGCGCGAATCGAAGAGCGCGGGCCTTTCACGAAAGATCCGAACGAGGTGAAACTCGCGGACTTTTTCATGCGCTCCGCGAAGCTGCTGCGGAGCGAGGAGCTCGTCGATCCGTCGGAAGCCGCGAACTTCGAGAAGAAGAATTATCAAGCCTTTGCGCTGCTGCTGATGGGGCTGAAAGACTGGAACCTGGAGAAGCCCGAAGAGGCTGGGCAACTCTTCCGGCAGTTCACGTCCTCGTGGCCGGATGCGCCCCCGCTTTGGATCGGAAGCGAAAAACAGATCGAGCGGCTGAAGGAAGTCGCGAACAGTTACGTGCGCGATTCCAGCGCGTATCGCATGGCGAATGAGGCCATCAAATCGGCGTCCACTATGGAGGAGAAGGTCGCGGCGCTGAAGTCGGCGAAGGAGGCACGCAAGGAGATGAAACTGGTGACGAAGTTTTCCAACGAGCTGGACGAGAGCATCGCGGAGTTCGAACCGACGGTCACCGCGCTGCTCGATGCGAAGGCAAAGATGGATGCTGAGAACGCCGCGGCCGATGCGAAGAACATGCCGGAGGCGAAAAAGAAGCGCGCTGACTTGATAGCGCAATATCGGTTCAACGAGGCGAAATTTGCGATGATGTCGGTAAGCATCAACAGCGAGGAGGGCAAGGACGCGCAGGAGATTCTCGGCAAGAAAACGGCGTGGCTTGCGAACTTCAAATCGCAACTCATCGGCGACATCAACACGCTCGGATACCCGAATCCGCTCACGAAGCGGGCTGGGCCGCCGGTCGCGGGCGGGGTAGTGCGCGCGGATGAGGAGAAGCTTTACGTGAAGTCGCAGTTCGGCTTCCTGCCGACGGCGTGGACGGACCTCGCGCCGGAGGAGGTCGTGAAAATCGCGGAGTTTTACATCCGGCCATCGCTCACGCCGGAACTCGCAGCGACGAAGAAGTGGCATCTCGGCGTCTTCGAGTTAGAATTCGGAAAGCCCGACGAAGGCCGCAAGCTGCTCGCCGAGGCTGCGCAACTGAACGGCATCTATAACGACGAACTGCCGCTCTTCGCGAAAGACGCCGGCAAATGAGCCGCGGTCTCGCACTGCTCGCACTCGCGATATTCACTCTCGCCGCGCATGGGGAAAATATCGTCTTCCCGGCAGGCGCTGTGACGGACATCACCCAGCCGCCATACGGCGCGAAAGGCGACGGCACGACCGACGACACCGCCGCGATCCAGAAGGCTCTCGATGCGCGCGTGAACCTCCTCTATTTCCCAGACGGCACGTATCTCGTCTCGAAATCGCTGCGCTGGGGCCGCGCCGAAAGGCGACAAGTCGTGCAGGGCCAGAGCGTCGAAAAGACGATCATCAGGCTCAAGAACGCGTGCTCAGGCTTCGACATCGCGGAGCGTCCGCTGCCGGTGATGTGGACCGGGAAACAGCCTGCACAAAGGTTTCGCAACGGAATCCACAATCTGACGATCGACACGGGCACGGGAAATCCCGGCGCGATCGGCGTCCAATTCATCGCGAACAACCAGGGGACGATCGACACCGTCCATCTCATCTGCGGCGAGCGCGGCCCGATCGGCCTCGACCTCGGCTACACGAAAGACCAAGGCCCGTGCCTCATCACGCATTTGCAGGTCACAGGCTTCGACGTGGGAATCTCGACGAAGGGCGCTATGCACAGTGTGACGTTCGAGGACATCGCGCTCAGCGGGCAGAAAGTCGTGGCCTTCAAGAATGAGGGGGAACCCGTTTTCATCCGCGATCTGCACAGCTCGAATGAAGTCCCGGCATTCATCAACGCAGACCGCGACGGGCTCGCGACGCTGATCGACTGCACGCTCACAGGCACCGGCACGGCTGCGGATGTGGCGGCGATTTCCAACGGCGACAACTGCGCGCTCTACGTCCACAGCCTCAGCACGGTCGGATATAAAAGCGCGATCGCGAACGCTGGCGGGCACCGGCAAAGTCCGGATGGCGCGACGGTCACCGAGTGGTTTTCGCACCCGCCGGTCGCAGCATGGGAAGGCTCGCCGCCGCACGCCCTCGGCCTGCAGATCAAGGAAACACCGGAGGTCCCGTGGGATGAACCGGCGGACTGGATCAACGTCGCGCAGTTCAAACCGACGAAGAGCACGATCGCCGACTCCCGCGGACGCAACCGAAAAGTCGAGGACTGGACCGACGCGATTCAGCAGGCGATCGACTCCGGCAAGACCACGATTTATTTCCCCTCGGAGAAGATTCAATTCGTCGGCGACGTCCATGTGCGCGGAAAAGCGCGGCGCTTCATCGGGCTCGAAAACGCGTTCGGGAAATTGAGCCAGGGGACATGGATCATCGAAGCCGGCGAGTCTCCCACCGTGTTCTTCGAGCGCTTCGACTGGACCGGATGTCCGCTGAAAATCCGCCACACTTCCGACCGCACGCTCGTCGTAAAAAACGTGATCGGCGGTACATGGGAATTCGAGCGCGGCGCGGGCGAAGTTTTCCTCAGCGACGTCTCACCTGAGCAAATCCGCATGACGGGAAACCACGTCTGGGCGCGGCAGCTCGATATCGAGGACACCAAGGAAACGAAGATCGTCAACGACGGCGGCACGCTCTGGATTCTCGGCCTAAAAACCGAAGGCGACTCAACGCAAATCGACTCGCGTGGCGGAGCCAAAACCGAGGTGCTCGGAGCGTTCGTTTATGCAAACACGGCGCACGAAAAACAGCCGTGCTTCGTGGTCACTGACTCCTCCTTCAGCGTCACGATGGGCGAGACCGCACTCCGTCGCGGACCATTCCAGAACCTCGTCGTCGAAACCCGCGGCGGTGAAACAAAAGAGCTGGTCCACGGCCAAACGCCGTCGCGCGGCACGGGCTCGCTGCTAACGCTCTACTCCGGCTTTTCCGGCAACTAAACGATCGCCGAATTCCGCATCTCCCGCGGGAGGGAGGATGCAGCTCGATCGTCACCCGCCGGACGGTTCCCCCCGGTCCGCCCAGCGCACCACACGATCGAGCTGCTTCCCTGTTTTTGTATCCCCATGTCCGCTTTCGCAGACGGAAAAGCCTTTAGCAACGGCCGTGCCCACCCGCGTTTCGTTCGGAAATATTTCGCATTCACAGAGGGGAAAAACGCGATCTTAACGGCGACGAGTGCACCACGAATCGCGACCGGCTGCGCACATTTCACCACGCTGCGCAATGCCGTGCACCGCTTTGCTCACTCCAGACACGCGCGCACATTCCACGACGCCTGCTCCAGCCGTACCCGCGCCTCGTCGTAGGAAATCTGCAACGCGTTGCTGACCAGTCGCACGCCGCGGTCACGGAGTTTTGCGTTGGAAATGTGGAGATCGATCATTGCATTCCCACGCACTTTCCCGAGGCGGATCATCGCGCACGTCGAGAGTATATTGAGCGCGACCTTCGTTGCAGTGCCCGCCTTCAGTCGCGTCGATCCGGTCACGATTTCCGGCCCGGTCGGCAGATCGATTTCCACATCCCAAGCAGTCGCCGTGCGCTGCCGCGCCGGGTTGCAACTCACCAGCATCGTCCGTGCGCCCAACTTCCGCGCACGCGCCAGCGCGCCCAGCACGAACGGCGTCCGCCCGCTCGCCGTCAGCCCGCACACGACATCCCCTGCCCGCACGCCGCGCTCACGCACCGCCAGTGCGCCACTTTCCACCTGATCCTCCGCACCCTCTACCGCGCGATGCAGCGCCGTCACGCCGCCCGCCATGATCGCCTGAACCAACTCCGGCGGCGCGCCGAATGTCGGTGTAATCTCGCTCGCATCCAGCACCCCGAGCCGCCCGCTCGTCCCAGCTCCCACATGGAAAAGCCGCCCGCCCGCGCGCAGCGCCGCGCTCACGAGATCGATGCCGGCCGCGAGCGATTCCGCGCACGCGCCCAGCGCCTGCGCGACGCAATTTTCCTCGCTCACAAAAAGCTCCACGAGCTGCGCCGAACTCATCAAGTCTAGGGCCGCCGACCGCGGATTACTCTGCTCCGTCGCCGCCCCCGCGAGCGCCGCCGCATCGTGAACGACCTCCCCTGCCCGCTCGACCGTCTGCAAATTCCCATCCGTCCCCTCCCCCGCCAGCCACGCCGCGCCGAGCGCCCCCGACTCCTCGCACACCTCCGCGTGCGCCTTCGGCAGCAGGATGCTCAGGCGGTAATTGAACAGTGCCGCATACTCCGGGTGATGCGAGAAAAGCCCGCCCACCAGCCGCACGGGCGTGTCCGCAAAATCAAGCCGCTGCGCCACCGCACGCGTGAATTCCGCCAGGATCGTGGCGCCGTCCTGCACCACATTCAGCATCTCCGGCTCGCCAAATCGCGCCGCCTCGAAAATGCACGGCGCGAGCCGCGCCACCGACATCTTGTCGGCCTGCGAAGCCCATTCGACCAAGTCCTGCAGCCGAGTCAGCGCCAGCGTCCGCAGGATGTTTTCCGCGAGCGGCGTGATCTTGTGATTCAAATCGTAGTGGCTCAGCACGATCCGCAGCCCCTGCATCGCGATGTGAAATCCGCTCCCGCGATCCCCGAGTAGTTGCCCCCACCCGCCCGCCTTTTCCTCGCGCCCGCCCTTTCGCCCCGTCACAGCCGCGCCAGTCCCCGAGATCACCGCGATCCCATCGCGCGCTCCAAAAGCCACCGCCATCGCCGAGTCCCGATCGCTCCCCACGCTGACACGCGCCGTCGGCCAGGTCGTCTCCACCAGCCCGCGCAGACGCCGCCGATCCTCCTCCGTTCCGCACCCCGCGAGATACACGCCGACGTGCGTCACCTCACGCGCCAGCACGCTGAAGATGCCCGCCAGTGCTTGATCTCCGGTCAGCCGCAGATTCGAGGCCGGCAACGCGCCGCGCTCCAAAATCGTCTGCCCATCGTCGCGCATCTCCACCATCACCCACTCCGTCTTCGTCCCGCCGCCTTCGATTCCGAGCACGCGTTTTGGACTTTGCATCGTGGCATTATGCTTAAACATCCCGCCCTCCTTCAATCCGCGCGCTCCGTGAATCGACACACCCTTTTTCGCAATCTCGCATGGACCGCAGTGGTCGGCTGGACCATCACGATCTTCATCCTCTCCTCCATGTCCGGCCCCGAAATCCAGGCGATCAACGTGCTCGATGTCTGGGACAAGGCCGCGCACGCCATCGCCTTCGCCGCCGGCGCCGTGGTGCTCGCCATCGCCCTGCGCATCAGCACCGGATGGTCATGGATGAAAATCATGATCGTCGGCGCGTTCGCGATTTCACTCTTCGGCGCGACCGACGAATGGCACCAGCTCTACACCCCAAAACGCAGCGGCGCCGACCCGCTCGACTGGCTCGCCGACACCATCGGCGCGGTCGCGGGCGTCATCGCCACACGATTCGTCTATGCCCGATTCCAGCGAAACAATCTCCCGGCTCCGGCACGAGCTTGAGCAGCACAACCGGCGTTACTACGAGGACGCCGCGGCCACGATTTCCGATGCCGAATACGACGCCCTCTTCCGCGAGCTGATCGACCTCGAGGCCGCGCACCCCGCGCTCCTCACCGCCGACTCCCCCACACAACGCGTCGGCGGACGCCCACTCGCCGGCTTCACGCAGGTCCGGCACGCCGAGCCCATGCTTAGCCTCGACAATCTCTTCGCAAAAAAAGAGGGCATCGACGGCGTGCGGAAATTCGTCGCGAGCGTCGAAAACGAACTCCGCAAAAGCGACTCGCTGCCCGCCGAGCGTCTCTCATGGCTCGTCGAGCCGAAGGTCGATGGCGTCGCGGTCAGTCTCCGCTACGAGCGCGGCATCCTCGCGGTCGGCGCCACGCGCGGCGATGGCGAGACGGGCGACGACATCACCGCGAATCTCCGCACCATCCGCCAGCTCCCGCTGCGCCTCGATTCCGCGCCCGCCGTGCTCGAGGTGCGGGGTGAAATCTACATGCCCATCGCTGGCTTCGAGCGTCTCCGCGCCGAGCAGGAAAGCGCCGGCGACACGCCCCTCTCCAACCCGCGCAATGCCACCGCCGGCTCGCTCAAGCAGCTCGACTCGCGCATCACCGCGAAGCGTCCGCTGGCCATTTTCGTCTATGGCCTCGGCGACGTCAGCGACGACGCGGAAGTCCCGCCCACACAGGATTCCCTGCTCGCGTGGCTCCGCGACTTCGGCTTTCCCACACATCAGAATACGTGGCTTTGCCAGTCGCTGGAAGACCTCGCTGCCGCCATCGCTGAGCTCGACGCCACGCGCCACGGATACGCCTTCGAGACCGACGGCGCGGTCATCAAGCTCAACGATTGCGCGCTCCGCGACACCGTCGGCTTCACCTCCCGCGCGCCGAGGTGGGCGCGCGCCTACAAATTCGCCCCCGAGCAAGCGCAGACGCTCCTCCGCGCCATCACGATCCAGGTCGGCCGCACCGGAGTCCTCACGCCCGTCGCGGAGCTCGAACCAATCTTCCTCAGCGGCAGCACCATCAGCCGCGCCACGCTGCACAACGAAGACGAAATCCGCCGCAAAGACATCCGCATCGGCGACACCGTCGTCATTGAAAAAGCGGGCGAAGTCATCCCCGCCGTCGTCGAGGTCGTCCTCGATCGCCGCCAGCCCGGCACGCCGCCGTTCGACTTCCTCGCGCACATCGGCGGCGTCTGTCCCGTGTGTGGCGGCCCCGTCCGGCGCGATGCCGAGTTCGCCGTCTGGATTTGTGGAAATGTTGCCTGCCCTGCGCAGAAGACGCGCCGACTAGAATACCTCGCCAAGCGCGGCGCACTCGATATCGACGGCCTCGGCGGCATTGTCGCCGACAAGCTCATCGAGCGCTCCCTCGTCGCCGAGCCGCTCGACATTTTCGACCTGAAAAAAGAGCATCTCGCCACGCTGAATATCGGCACCGACGAGGAGCCGCGCATCTTCGGCGAAAAGAACGCGACCAAGGTTATCGACGCCATCGAGCGCGCGAAATCGCTCCCACTCTCGCGCTGGCTGCACGCGCTCGCGATTCCCGAGGTCGGCGAGACGACCGCCTATGACCTCGCGAATTTCCACGAGACGATCGAAGCCATCGCCGACTCGCCGCTGCTGCGCGATGTGCTCGCACTTCACCGCCTCCGCGCCGACGCGAAGACGCTGAACCCCAAAGCCGCCGACAACCGCAAACTCAGCGACATGCAGCGCCAATCGCTCGCCACGCGCCACGCAGAAACGCTCGCCGCAATCTCTGTGATCGAGCCCCTCCTCGAATCCGCCGGCTTCGGAAAACGCACGAAAAAGAAAACCGCGGACGAAGGCTTCGTCACCGAAGTCGGCCCAGTCATCGCCCGCGCAGTCCTCGACTACTTTGCCTCCCCGCCCGGCAGGCAAGTCATCACCCGGCTCCGCGAGCTGCACATCGCTCCCGCCGGGAAATCTGCCGCCGCTTCCTCCGCACAAACCCTCGCTGGAAAAACATTCGTCCTCACAGGCACACTCGCCTCCATGGCCCGTGGAAAAGCCGCCGATGAAATCCGCGCCCGCGGCGGAAATGTCACCACCTCAGTGACAAAAAAAACCGACTTCCTCGTCGCCGGCGAATCCGGCGGCTCAAAGCTCGACGACGCCCTCACTCTCGGCATCCCAATCCTCAACGAGCCCGCCTTCATCGCGCTCATCACGTAGCTAGCGCGCCTATTTCTTCCGCTTCTTCATCACACCCTCGATCGTCGGCGGGCCTTGCATTTCGGGTGTGTTGATCGTTGGCAGGGACTTTGCAAGCTCGGCTTTGGCGGCAGCAAATTGCGGGTCGTTTGCGACATTTTTCCATTCCAGCGGATCGGCTTTTTCGTCGTAGAGCTCCTCACTGCCGTCGGCGTAATGAATGTATCGCCAGTCGTCGGAGCGGACGGCGTGATTCTGAAAACCCCATGTCATGATCGCCGGATGCGTCCACGGCGCAGCAGGATCGGTGAGCAGCGGGGCGACGCTTGCGCCTTCGATATGATGCGGGATATCGGCGTGCACGAGCTCGGCGAGCGTCGGGTAGATGCAATTCAAATCGACCGCGTGATCGCAGACTGTGTTGGGCTTGGTGACGCCGGGCGCGACGAAAATCAACGCGGTACGCGTCGCCTCTTCCCATAGCGCGTGTTTTCCCCAGTGCTGCTTTTCACCGAGATGAAAACCGTGGTCGCCCCAGAGCACGATGATCGTCTTTTCCTTTGCTGGACTGCGATCGAGGGCGTCGAGCAGCCGGCCGACATTCATGTCGGCGTAAGCCATCGTCGCCAGATACGCCTGCACTGCCTCCTTCCATTGACCGGATTTTACGATCTCGGCGTGGTCGCCATTCGGATCGGCGAGCTTTATGCCGGGCGGCGGGATATCGTCGAGATCGGTCGCCAGGACTTTGGGCAGCTCGATTTTATCGAGTGGAAATTGATCGAAATATTTCTGCGGCACCTCCCACGGCGGATGCGGCTTGTGCAGGCCGCACGCGAGGAAGAACGGGCGGTCGTGCGGCATCGCGAGTTGGGCGATGATCCAGTCCGTCGTCTGGTAGTCCTCAAGCGTGGCGTCCCCTTTTTTCAGCGCGCCGTATTTGATGTCGCCCGCCTCCTCCGCGCCTTTGAGCTTCGCGTTTCCACTTCCCGCGGGCCGATAATTGTCCCACTCACGCGGGCGTCGAAAGCTGTCGTGGTAGATTTTCCCAGCGCCGGCGGTCCAGTATCCATGCGCGTGGAGGAAGGTCGGCAGCGTGAACGCGTCGGCGATCCGGTCGCGCCAGTCGTCCTCGTTAAAATAAATGCCGCTCGTCGAAGGGCGGTATCCGGTCATCAGCGCGGTGCGGCAGGGGTTGCAAGTCGGCGCGGTGCAATAGGCTCGTGTGAAACGCATTCCGCGCGCGGCGAGACGGTCGATATTCGGCGTGCGCGCCTGCGGATTGTCGCCCGAATATCCGACCCAGTGATTCAAATCATCGACTGCGATGAACAAGATATTCGGCCGCTCGGCGCGTGAAGCAGAGGCACATGTGAGGAGGAAAATTGCGGTGGCGATGAAGCGCATGAGCGTCTGCGATTCGTAACGCTCTCGCCGTGCGCCGTCCACATTCTGTGAGCTGCGTCCACTCGCGAAAACGTTCCCATATCGGATTGGCGCGCCACCGCATCTCCGTTCATCCTCTGGGCAGACATGTCGTCGTTTCACATCACCATCCTCGGCAGCGGCAGCTCGGGAAATAGCGCGCTCGTGGAGACGATGGGCACGCGGCTGTTGATCGACGGCGGCTTGAGCTGCCGGCAGACCGTCGCGCGGCTCGCGCAGTGCGGCGTGAATCCGCTCGAGATCGACGGAATTTTGCTCACGCACGAGCACGGCGACCACGCGGCGTGCCTCGATGTCTGGTGCAAACAATTCGCGACGCCGATCTTCTGCAACCGCCTTACCGCCGAAGCCCTTCAGCACAGCCGTCCCGATTTAAAAAAAGATTGGCGACTCTTTGTCACCGGCAGCGAATTTCAAATCCGCGACATCACGGTGCAAACTTTTCCCGTGCCCCACGACGCGGCGGAACCCGCGGGATTCGTTCTCCATCACGGCCAGGAGGCTGTCGGATTTCTCACCGATCTCGGTTTCGCGACGAAGCTCGTCTATGAGCGCGTCCGGCAAGTGCAGACGCTCGTCATCGAGACAAACCACGACGAAAAGCTGCTGCAAAATTGCACCAAGCGCCCGTGGTCGGTGAAGCAGCGGATCATGTCGCGCCACGGCCATCTCTCGAATTCCGCAGCCGCCGGAGTGCTCGCGGAATTGCTCGACGCAAACCTCCGACGCGCCGTGCTCGGCCACCTAAGCCGCGACTGCAATAGCCCCGAACTCGCGATCGCCGCAGTCCGCTCCGCGCTCGACGCGCGCGGCGAAAACGCGGTCGCGATCGTGTGCGCCGGCCCGAGGGAAATCAGCGCGCGTTTCGCGATCGGATAGCCCAGCGGCTTGGCGCAATTCGCGAAAACGCGCTCCCCATGCGCACGCCGTTCAATCCTTCCCGCCGATCGGAAAGAGCAGCGAATCGACGTATCGGCGGTTCGAGCGGCGAAGCCGATCGACGAGAAGGCGTCCGAGCGCGATGAGCAGCTTGAAGGCGGCGGTGGGATACACTCCGGCGAGCGCGGAGAGCGCGGCGTGCGTGATTTTCAAAAGCACGCACGGCTCGAGAGCGCGGACATCCGCGGAGCGCGGACCGTCATCAACGAGCGCGAGTTCACCGAAGAAATCGCCGGGCTGGAGCACGGCGAGGTCGATGTTGTGAGCCTCGGCGTGATGCACTACTTTCGCCTGCCCACTGACGAGGATGAACATGCAATCTCCCGCGTCATCCTGCCGCACGATGAGTTCGTCTTCGGCCACCTCGACTCGATCCAGCAGGTCAATGAACGCGTCCATTTCGTCGTCCGAAAATTCGGCGAAGAGCACTTTGTTTCGGAGGTTCTCGCGCATCTCGGCGGTCATGGGATCAAGGCTGGTGAAGGATTTGGCCGTCTCGCATCGCGACGCTGCGCGAGGCGCGGCGGGCGATATCGGCACTGTGAGTGACGAGTAGCAGGGTGGTGCCGGACTGAGAAGCGATAGTTTCCAGCAGCGACATCACCTGCTCCGCGTTTTCCGAATCAAGGTTACCTGTCGGCTCGTCCGCAAGCAGCAGCGGCGGCTGGTGGACGAGCGCGCGCGCGATTGCCGTACGCTGCATCTGGCCACCGCTGAGCTGATGCGTGAAATGTTGCGCGCGATCGGTAAGCCCGACGCGTTCGATGACGCGCGAAGCTTGCTCCCGTGCGGCTCGAAGCGGTGTTCCGTGCAGCAACAGCGGCACGCAGACGTTCTCCAGCACGGTCATCGTCGGCAGCAGATTGAAGAACTGAAACACGATGCCGACCTTTCTGCGGCGATAAGCGGTCAGCTCTTTTTCGCCGGCGGAATGAAGCGGCAGCGCATCGACGAAGATCTCACCTCGCGTGGTAGAATCGAGCCCGCCAATGAGGTGCATGAGCGTGCTTTTCCCGCATCCGCTTGGCCCCGTAATCGCGATGAATTCACCCGCCGCGATATCGAGCGACACATCGTCGAGCGCCGCCCCGGAGTTCGGATAGACGCGACTGACGTGGCGCAGCGAGATCACGCGGACGCGACCGTTTCGCTGTGCAAGTCGCCGCGTTTCCCGAACGTCTCTGCGACGCTTGGCACCGCGTCGGGATTGTTCGTCCCGAGCACGTCTTTGCCTTCGTGCGAATCCTCGCGGCGCGAAAACTTCACCCCGACCAAACGCGAGACGCCGTGCTCCTCCATCGTCACGCCATAGAGTGCATCGGCGCGCGCGATCGTGCGTTTGTGGTGCGAGATCACGATGAACTGCGACTGTCCGACGAAGCGGTCAAGGATCTTGATGAAGCGGTTGATATTCGACTCGTCGAGCGGCGCATCCATCTCGTCGAGCACGCAGAACGGCGACGGCTTCACCATGTAGATCGAGAACAGAAGCGCTACGGCGGTCATCGTCCGCTCCCCGCCCGAGAGCAGCGTGATCGTCTGAAGTTGCTTGCCGGGCGGCTTCGCGATGATGTCGATGCCGCTCTCCAGCGGGTCGCTTTCGTCGGTCAAAAGCAGGTTCGCTTTTCCACCGCCAAACAGCTCCACAAACATCTCCGAAAAGTTCACGCGAATCTTCTCGAATGTCTCCGCGAACAGCACCTTCGTCGTGTTGTTGATCTTCGCGATCACGTCGATCAGCTCCGACTTCGAGTTCGTCAGGTCGGTGTTTTGCTTTTCGAGGAAAGTGTAGCGCTCTTCGAGTTCATCGTATTCCTGAATTGCGTCGAGATTCACCGGCCCCATCGAGTCGATGCGCTGATCGAGTTCGCGCACCATCGATTCGATCCGCTCCCAATCGAGCTCGAAGCCCTCGACCACCGGCTCATCCGGCACCTCGCCGTCCAAGGCTGCTGGCTGATCCGAAGCCGGTACGCCATCCGCATCAACGACCGCATTCAAACCGCGTTGCGCGCGTTTCACCTGATCCCGATACGCCACCCGCAACCCGTGCAAATCCCGCTGAAACTCCCGCAACTCAATCTGATACCGCTTCAAAATGTGCTCCGTCAGCGCCGCGATTTTCATCTCGAGCTGGCTTTGCTTCACCTCCACACGGCTCCGCAAATCGTGCGATTCGCTGAGCCGATGCCGCAGCACTCTGAGTCCATTGCTCATCTCCTCCACGCCCGCCGCCATCGCGCTCCGCTGCTCCACCAACGCGCTCACCGCCGCCTCGGATTCACCAACCTGTTCGCGCAGACGCTCGAGATTCGACTCGATCTCCGCATTCTCCGCGAGCATCGCCTCGGCGCGTTGCGCGTAGCTGTCGATGTCCCGATGCCGCTGCTCGATCAGCTCGTGCAGTTCCGCAAGGCGCGCCTCCATCGGCTGACGCTGATGATGCAGCGACGTGTGCCGCTGCCGCTCTGTCGCCACCTTAATCCGCAACTCATTTAGCTCCGCCGCAACCTCGGTCTCGCGCGCCCGGAGGTCCTCCAACTGGCTCTGCGCCTCACTTCGCCGCGCATTCATCGCATCCAAATGCTGCAAATTTTCCAGCACCTCCGCCTCGAACATCTCCAGTCGCGACGCCGCCTCGTGCTGCCGCGCCTCGCTGCTCGCGCGCTCCCCGTCGAGCGTCTGCTGTTTTCGCTCCGTCTCCCGCATATCGCGCTCAAAAACCGCGAGCTGCCCGCGCAGCGTCGAGACCGTAAGTGTCCCGTTTTGCTTCTCCTCGCGCGCCTCGTCGAGACGCGTCTGCGCCTCTTCGATGTCCATCACGAGCCCATCGCGCCGCGTCGTGATCGCCTGCAAGGCTCCTCGCATGTCGTGCGCTTCCATCTCCAATTCCGCGATCTGATTCTTCCGCTGCAGCACCGAATTCACCGCTTCATTCGTCGCCCCGCCGTGCAAAATCCCGTCGCGCGTCAGCACCTCGCCCGCAAGCGTCACGATCAGCGAACCGCTCTGCGGGAACAGCCGAATCGCCGTCTCCAAATCCGGCACGAGCACCGTGTGATTCACCAGCCGCTCGATCAACCGCCGCAGTTCCGGCGCCGGTTTCACCTTGTTGATGAGCCAGTCGATCGCCCCCTCCGGCAGCATCATTTCCTTATCCTCGACGTGCGCGAACACCTTTTCAAATTCGCGCAATGCCAGCGACGCCTTCCCCATTTTCCTCGCCGTCAGCGTCTTGATCACCGCCTCCGCAACCATCGTGTCTTTCATCACGATCGTCTGAAGATGAGCCCCCAGCGTGGCTTCCACGGCCGCGACATACTCCGCCGGCACGTCGATAAATTGCGCCACCGCGCCCAAAATCGCTGGCTTGAAGAACTCCGGATTGTCCAACCCGCGCAGGATCGCCTGCGTCCCTTCGGAAAAGCCCTCCCCACCTTCATTGAGCTGACGCAGCACATCCAGCTTCGCCTCTTTGTCCGACAAAAGCCGCTGCGCCCCGCGCAAATCCTGCTCCACCGCCGCCAGCGCAGCCTGCCCCTCGCGCACCTGCTGCTCCGCCTCCGTGAGCTGCGCCGTCGCTCGCGCCAGATCGATCTGTGCCCCCTCAAGCTCCGCTTGCGCCGTCGTCTGCTGCTCAGTCACCCGCGCAAATCCAAACTCCAACTGCTCCAGTTCGCTCGACAAAATCCCCAACCGCGCCTCCGCCCCATCCCGCTGCTGCGTCGCCATCGCGATCTGCCCGCGCAGCCCGCTCACGCGGCTCTCGATCTTCCCCGCGTCGCTCGCCGCCGACGCGATCACGCGCTCCCCCTCCTGCCGCTGCGCCACCAGCGCCGCCGTCGCCGCCTGCTTTTCCTCCAGCACTCGCAACTCACCCGCAAGCATCGTCGTGATCTGCGCCAACTCCGCATCCGTATCGCGAAGCTGCGTCTCCGCGATACGCAGCTTTTCCTCCGCCCCAGCCACATCCGCGCGATACCGCTCCACGAGTCCGCCAAATTCCTGTGACCGCTCCGCATTGAAAACGATCCGGTTCTCGTGATTCGAAATCCGCGACCGCAAATCGTTCACCACCTGCCGCGCCGCGTTGAGCTGAGCCTCCATTTCCGCCAGCTCCCCGCGCCGCGCCGCGATCTCGCTCTCCTGCCGCTCGATTTCTTCCTCGCAGTCCGCCTGCACCTCGCCGAGCCGCACCAGTTCAGCATTCGCGGCCGACTGCTGATCCTCCAGCCCGTCGAGTTGCCGCTTCGCCGAGTGAGTCTCCATCAGCTTCAAATCGCCGACGAGCGCCTGATACCGCTTCGCCTTTCCCGCCTGCCGCTGCAGCGAGCCAATCTGCCGCTTCACCTCCTTGATGATGTCCGTTAGCCGCAGCAAATTCGCATCCGTCGCCTCCAGTTTTCGCAGCGCCTCCTTCTTCTGCGACTTGTATTTCGTGATCCCCGCAGCCTCCTCGAAAATCGCACGCCGATCCTCCGGGCGCGACGACAGTATCATGTCGATCTTCCCCTGCTCCATGATCGAGTAGGCCGACCGCCCGATCCCGGTGTCCATGAAAAGCTGATGAATATCCTTCAGCCTGCACGGCGTTTTGTTCAGCAAATACTCCGACCCGCCGTCGCGGAAAACGCGCCGCGTGATCGTCACCTCATGCCAGTCGAGCCCGAGATGCTCCTCGCACTCCGCGAAAGTCATCGACACCTCCGCCATCCCCACCGCCGCGCGCGAATCCGTCCCCGAGAAGATCACATCCGCCATCTCCCCGCCGCGCAGCGCCTTCGCCGATTGCTCCCCGAGCACCCAACGCATCGCATCGAGCACATTGGATTTCCCGCATCCATTCGGCCCCACCACCGCCGTCACGCCGCGATGAAATTCCATCTTCGTCTTCGGGGCAAAAGACTTAAATCCGAACAGCTCGAGCGATTGGAGATACATGGGTTTCTTTGGGGAAAAGGTGGCGTCTGGCCGCGACCGTAGGCATCTCCAAAATCGACCGCAAGCACAACATATTGTGCCCACGTAAGTTTTCCATCCCTACAGAGTGTGTTCCTGCGGGCAGACACAACCTCGCTACCCACCTCAGCGTTCAGCCCCCGCCGCGCCTCACTCCTTCGCGTGAAACGGAAAGTCCGTGTATCCCTCCGCGGTCGGCGCCGACCAATCCTTGAGCGCCGCCGGGGGATTCAGCTCCCACCCATTTTCAAACCGCTCCACCAGATCCGGATTGCTCAGAAACGGCCTCCCAAACGCCACCAAATCCGCGTTGACCGACGCGATCGCCTCCTCAGCCGACGCCTCCGTGTAGCCGCAGTTCCCCATCAGCGGCCCCGAATACACCGACCGGAACTCCCCCAGCGTCATCGCTTTTCCCTGCTCGTGAAAACCGAACGACAGCCCATCCACCACATGCAGGTACGCCAGCCCATACGCGTTCAACTGCGCCGCCACATGCGAGTAAGTCTCCCGGAAATCCGGCGATCCCATGTCGTTGAAATTCCCATTCGGCGACAGTCGCACGGCCACCCTCGACACCGGCCACACCGTCAGCACCGCCTCCACGATCTCCTCCAGAAAGCGATACCGATTCTCCACACTCCCGCCGTACTGATCCGTGCGGTGGTTCGTCTTCGAGTCCAGGAACTGATTGATCAGATACCCATTGGCGGCATGGATCTCCACGCCGTCGAACCCCGCATCCTTCGCCCGCATCGCCGCGCGCCGGTAATCCTCCACCACGTCCGCCACCTCCGCCGTCCCCAGCGCACGCGGCACTTCATGCGGCACTTTCCCCACCGGCGTATGGATCATGCCAGAGCCGATCTTGATCGCCGATGCCGACACCGCCGGAGCGCCCCCGTGGAAGCTGCTGTGCGACGCCCGCCCGCAGTGCCACATCTGCAGGAAAAACGGCGTCCCCTCCTCTCGAAGTCCCGATGCGATCTTCCGCCAACCCTCCACCTGCGCCGCGTTGTAAATCCCCGGCGAATCCACCCACCCGATACCCTGCTCCGAAATTACCGTCGCCTCCGACACGATCATCCCCGCCGACGCGCGCTGCGTGTAGTACGTCAGCATCAAATCATTCGGCACGCGCTGCGCCCCCGCACGGCCCCTCGTCAGCGGCGCCATCACCACTCGGTTTTTCAGCAGAAGCCCCTTCAGATCGTAGGGTGAAAGTAAACGGGGCGACTGCGACACGGAGTGAGTGGGATTCATAAGAGGCGTCATTTAGACAGGTCGCAAATCGCGTGTCCGCCGAAAAGCGGTCGCTCGCCTTTATCAACAGATCACCATCAACCGCGCCCCCTCACTCTCCGGCGCGCGGTGAATACACGACGGCACCGCGCAACCCGGCCACTCCACGGCGATCTTCCACAAATTCCCCATCCCAAACGAGAACGCCTGCCCATCTGCCACCGCCTCGTAGTGCAGATCGTAACTGCATTCCGCCAGATACTCCCTGAACTCCTCCCCATCCTCCCCGCCAAACTCCACCAGCAGCGCCGCCCGCGTCTCCGGCACATCCACTCGACGCCGCGCCTCTTCATTCCGCAGCCCCTCGCTCGGCGCGCCAAAATACGTGCAAAGCCACGTCTCCGCCTCCACCGGCGCGCGATCCGCGTGAAACGAAAACACATCCGTCCGCACCACCTCCGCATCGAAATCGCGCGGGTACCCGCGGACACAATTCAAAACGGGTTCCCGCCGGCACTCCTGCAGAAGTCGCAAATCCTCAAGCATCACCGCTACTGCCACCTTCCCGGCTGCGCTCAGTTCCAGGCCGCGCAACCGACTTTCATCGAGCACCTCCACCCCATCGCCCGCTCCCAGCGCTACAGCCACCTCCTCAAAATCGCCCTCTAAAACGCGCGGCCAACAAACCGCGTTCACCTCATCCACAAAATTTGCCCGAAGCAGTTCTGCGAAACTTCCCACATCTCGAACCCGCTCGCAGCGATCGCTCGGAGAAAAAGGCGACATTTTCATAAACAGAAAAGCTGGACGGATGACACGACTCGCAGAGCATCGAATGCCGAACTGCAACTGTTCAAGACTTCGAGTGCCGCAGCCGTTGCTTTTTACTCCGACCTCGCTACCGTCCCCGCCAGCGCCATGAAATTCCTCCTCGCTCTCCTGCTCCTCGCGGGGTCTCTCGCCGCGCGCGCTGCGGATTATCCGCAGCCCACCGGTGCCGATTTCGCACACACCGCGCCCTACTCCCTCATCGGCCAGCTTCTCTTCTCCAGCGGCGATGGCTATTACAGCGGCACCGGGACCGTCATTCGCCCGAGTTCCGTCCTCACCGCCGGCCACATCGTCTATGATTTCGATGGCGGATGGTCCACCGACGTCCTTTTCCGCCGCGGGCAATACGGCAGGACCGATCTCTCCGAGCAATACGCCACGCGCCTCTACATCCTCGGCGGATACCGCCGCAGCGTCGTCGCCCACGGTGCCGATGACGTCCGCGCCTTTGCAAACGACATCGGCGGACTCCGCTTCGCCTCTCCCGTCGCGGATGGAGCCGCTGCTGGGTGGGCCACCGATCGCTCCCTCCTCACCGGGGCCGCCTACAACATCGCACTCGGATACGGCGGCGAATATCACAGCGGCGACGACCTCCTCGCTGTCGAGCCAAAGGCCGCATTCACCCAAAGCTACGGCCCGTTTTTGGAAAATGAATCCGTCTATTTCGAATCCGGCATGAGCGGCGGCCCCGTCTTTGCCCGCGATGCAAAAGGCAACTTCTACATCGCCGGCATCGTCGTTTCCGGCTCAGTCGATCCTGTCGCCGGCGGCATTCGCGCACTGAATGCGACCGCCTCCGACTTCATCAAACGCTACCTGCGCTAAGTGACGCAAATCTGGTCGTGAAAGCTCGCACGGCGGCGCTCCTCGTCCTCGCGATCCTCACCGGGCTCACCATTGAGCTCATAGTCGCAGGTCTCCGCTCCGCTCCGGAGCAGGTGAAAATCACTCCTCCTGCAAGCCCGCTGCCCTCCTCTGCCGCTCCCAGCGCGAATTTCTCCACCGTTCGCCCGCCAGTCCAAACGCCCGACAAACCCACCTCCGCGCTGCGCTCCCGGATCGACTCTCTCCTCGCACGTCTCCAAAAAGGCGAAGCCGGTGCCGCCGACCTTGCCCAACTCGAACGCGAACTTTTCGCCGCCGATCCCGGCTTCGCGATTCGCGCGATCTTACAATTTCTTGCCACCGGCCAGGACTCCCCGACCAGCGAAATTTTCACGCTTGGCGAAGGCGGAAAACTCACGGGCGCACCGACCCTCCGCGTCGCTCTCATGGACTGGCTCGGCCGCCTCTCGAAACGAAGCGGCAGCGCCGACGCCGCGCAATTCGCCCGCACCGTTCTCGACGCCAAAACCGCACCTGACGAATGGGCCGTCTCGCTCCGCAACGTCGCATGGCACGACCCACGCGACTCCGCATACCTCGGAGGCAAATTCCGCGAAATGCTCGGCTACCAGCCGTGGAACGCCCAGCCCAGTGACGGCATGTTGGAGGCATTCGACGTCGCCGTTTTCACCAAAGACCCCGCGCTCATCCCCGTCCTCGACGCCGCCGCTCGCTCCGGCAAGAGCGACCTCCAACGCGCTGCCGCAGTCGCGCTCGACCGCCTCGCGGAAGAAGCAGCGCTGCCCGTAATGAATTACCTCAATGCCAACCCGGCGCTCCTCTCCGACCGCCCTTTCGTCCGCGCCGATTACTTTGCCAAAGCCGACCTCGGACAAACCGGAGAACGGCAGGCGGTGGAAAACTATCTCGAACGCCCGGACATTTCAGTCGCGGAAAAGGCGAAGATGCTGAAGAGCATCACGACGCCCGCCAGTTTCGTCTCAGACAATCTGCTGACCGCAGCACCCGAGCCCGCCGACGACACGGCACGCCTCACCGCCCTCGGAAAAACAACGAAGGAATGGCTGACCACTGGACGCTTTCCCGAACTCACGACGGAACTTCAGCGCCTGCAATACCGCATCCCGCGCTGACTCTATCAGCCGGTAACGGAGGTCACTTCACCACTTGCTGAATCGCGGCACCCAAATCGGCGCGCGCATCCAGCGCCTGCGCCGCCGCCGCCGAAAACGACGTCACCAAATCCTGCGTCTCCGCCGGATTGTGCGCGGGCTTCGACAGCCAAATCTGCGCCGTCTCGCCGTACTTGATAATCGCCTGCGCATACCGTTTCGCCAACGGATCAAGCCGTTCCAGCGCCAGCCGCAACCGCTGCAATTCGCTCACCACCCCCGCCGTCGTCAGGCCCTTCACCTCGTAAGGCCGAGCCGACTGAATGTTCTTCAACAGCGTCGTCGCAATCCGGTCCACAGCCTCGATCGAGCTTGGCAGACTGAACGTCCTGTAACGCCCCGCGACATGCCCAAGCAGAAGCCGCGCGGTCATGTGGCTCGGCCATTTCCGCAACGTGAAGCGCAACTGTTCCTGCGTGTCCACCTTCTTCAAAATCGCCTCAGCATCCGCCCCGGAAGCCGAGAGCGTTTTCTGTACACCGTCGAAAAGCTCGATCGATTTCGCCATGTCCGGGTCGGGCTGCAGCGCCGCCATTTGCAGCACCTCATCGAAATCTTTCACCGCAAACATCTGCACCCGCCCCGCCCCGACCACCCCTTCATTCACGAGACAATCCGCCGCCTGCGTCACATTTTTCTCCGGCATCAAAATGCGCGACGCCGTTCCTCGCGTCGCCGTCGTAAGCCTCATCAGCGCACTCGTCGCCGCCTGCACTTTCCCATCCGGCTGCAAGCCGCCGATGATCGAGCACGCGGGATCCGCATTCCATCCCGCGATCATCGAGTCCAGTAGCAACGCCACCGCCAGCGACGCCGCGGGCGCATCGTCCGGCGCGATCTCCGGCTGAAAGCTCACCTCCACGCGCTGCCCAACCGGCCAGCCATTATGCACGGTCATCATCAGCTTCGTCACCGCGCCGAGCACCGCCTTCCCGCCATCACCGAGCGGCGGCACGAGCAATATCCCCGCTTGATCCGGTGTCGCCGGCGTCGCCTTTGCCGTGATCGTCACATTCGCGAGAACGTTCACCCCAGCCGCCTGCTTGATATACAGCGGCGAGGTCACAACCGCCTTCGGATTCTTGATGGTCGGCGCAGCCGTCTTCTCATCCCCCTCTTTTTCTGGCAAAGCACCTCGGCAAACGAGACCTAGCCCGATCAGGCAGATGGAGGCAAAAGTGAAAATCTTCATGGCGGCGTTCTCGTTACTTCAAAAACGACACTCTCACAAGCCAGCAGCGCGCTCCGGCTCGCAAATGAAACAGCCGCGCCAGTTTCCCGGAGCGGCTGTTTCGATGAAGTTTCGCGGCGTTAGTAACGGTAGTGTTCAGGCTTGTAAGGCCCTTCCACAGGCACCCCAATGTAATCCGCCTGTCGCTTACTCAGCACCGTGAGTTTCACGCCGATCTTCTCGAGATGAAGTCTCGCGACTTCCTCGTCGAGCTTCTTGGGCAGGATGTAAACGCCGGGCTTCAAAGTCTCGCGGTTCTTCCAGAGATCGAGCTGCGCGAGCGTCTGATTGCTAAAGGAGTTCGACATCACGAATGAAGGATGTCCAGTAGCGCAGCCGAGGTTCACCAAGCGGCCTTCCGCCAGCAGGAAAATCTCGCGCCCATCCGCGAACTGATACTTATCCACCTGTGGCTTGATGTTGATCCGCTTGACCCCCGGATAGTTGTTCAACTTGTCCACCTGAATCTCATTGTCGAAGTGCCCGATGTTCGCAATGACCGCCTGATTCTTCATCTTGGTCATGTGCTCGATCGTGATCACATCGACGTTTCCAGTCGTAGTGATGTAGATGTCGCCGCGCCCGAGAGTATCTTCGGTAGTCGTCACTTCGTAGCCTTCCATCGCCGCTTGCAGCGCATTGATCGGATCGACTTCCGTCACGATGACCCGCGCACCTTGTCCCCGCAGCGACTGCGCGCAGCCCTTGCCGACATCGCCATAGCCAATGACCACCGCGACTTTGCCGGAAATCATGACATCGAGCGCGCGGTTGAGACCATCCACGAGCGAGTGACGGCAGCCGTAAAGGTTGTCAAACTTCGACTTGGTTACCGAGTCATTCACATTGAACGCTGGCACGAGAAGCTTGCCCGCCTCGTGGAGCTTGTAAAGCCGATGAACGCCGGTTGTCGTCTCCTCCGACACTCCGCGCCAGTCCTTCACGATCTCATGAAAGATGAATGGATTCTCCGCATGGATCTTCTTGAGCAAGTCCTTGATCACTTGCTCTTCATGAGTCTCGCTCTCGCCGTTGACCCAGTCGTCTCCTTCTTCCAGCTCGTAGCCTTTGTGCAGGAAGAGAGTCACGTCGCCACCATCATCGACCACCAACTCCGGGCCCTTGCCATCGCCGCCGACGATCGCATTCCAGGTGCAATCCCAATACTCCTCCAGGCTCTCGCCTTTCCAGGCAAACACCGGCACACCCGCAGCAGCGATCGCCGCCGCCGCATGATCCTGCGTCGAGAAAATGTTGCAGCTCGCCCAGCGCACCGTCGCGCCGAGGTCCACCAGCGTCTCGATCAGGACAGCCGTCTGAATCGTCATGTGCAGCGACCCAGTGATCCGCACGCCTTCGAGCGGCTTGCCATCGGCATACTTGCCGCGGATTGACATGAGACCGGGCATCTCCTGCTCGGCGATCTCGATTTCCTTGCGGCCCCAGTCGGCGAGGTTGATGTCGGCGACTTTGAAGTCGGTGTTTTTGGCGGTCAGGGTGTTGGTGCTCATAAAAGTGAAGGTTGTCAGGTTCGTGAAAGCTCAACGCCGCTGCTCAGCAAACGGACGCATCTTCCAATCGTGATGGCATGATGCGTTAAGAATTCGCTCCGTCAACCCGAAAGATCACTCGCGAGGAAAGCCGATGATCCTTTTCATCGCGGAATCTCGCATGAACGGATGATATGAACCCGCACGTGCCGCCCCCACCGCCACCCCAGCGTCCCTCCGGTCCGCCCAGACTGCCGATGCGTCTGCCGGTAGATGTCCGCGTTGAGGCCACCTTCAACTCCGCGCTGCAGCGACCGGTCGCGGAGCGCGAGGCTTTCATCGCGGAGGCTTGTGGGGAGGAAGGCGAGATGCTCATCGAAGTGCGGGCATTGCTCGCGGCGCACGATGCCGCAGGTGATTTCCTCGAGGAACCGCGGATGACGCCCGAGATCGAGGAGCAGATGGCGCGGCTGAAGCCGGAGGAGGCAGGCGAGATGATCGGGCCTTACAAATTGCTGGAGCCGCTCGGCGAGGGTGGCTTTGGCACCGTGTGGATGGCGGAGCAGGAGGTGCCGGTGCGGCGGCGCGTGGCGTTGAAGATCATCAAGATGGGCATGGATACGAAGGAGGTCATCGCGCGCTTTCAGCAGGAGGAGCAGGCGCTCGCGATGATGGATCATCCGAACATCGCGAAGGTTTTCGATGCGGGGGCGACGCAGTTTGGACGGCCGTATTTCGTGATGGAATTGGTGCGCGGCATCCCGATCACGCACTACTGCGACCAGCACAAGCTGCCGACGGTGGAGCGGCTGCGGCTGTTCATCGCGGTCTGCCATGCGCTCCAGCACGCGCACCAAAAGGGGATCATCCACCGCGACATCAAGCCCAACAACGTCCTCGTCACGATGCACGATGGCGGCGCGGTGCCGAAGGTCATCGACTTCGGCGTGGCGAAGGCGACGCAGCAGCGGCTCACGGACCTGACGGTGTTCACGCAGTTTGAGCAGATGATCGGGACGCCGCTCTACATGTCGCCCGAGCAGGCGGAAATGAGCGGGCTGGATGTGGATACGCGCAGCGACATTTATTCGCTCGGTGTCGTGCTCTACGAACTGCTCACGGGCCGCACGCCGTTCGACGCGGAGGAGCTGATGCGGCGCGGCTACGATGAAATCCGAAAGATGATCCGCGAGCAGGAGCCGCCGAAGCCTTCGACGGCGCTCTCGACGATGGCGCGCGACGCGGCGACGGATGTGGCGCAGCACCGGCAATCCGAGCCACCGAAGCTGGCCAGGCTGATCCGCGGCGATCTCGACTGGATCGTGATGAAGGCGCTCGAAAAAGATCGCAGCCGCCGCTACGAGACGGCGAACGGCTTCGCGCTGGACATCGAGCGGCATCTCGCTGGCGAACCGATCATCGCGCGTCCGCCAACCACGCTCTACCGGCTGGACCGGATGGTGCGGCGCAACAAGCTCGCCTTCAGCGCGGCGGCGGGCGTGCTGCTGGCGCTGATCGCCGGCGCGGGGTTCAGCCTGTGGCAGGCGCGCGAGGCGGAGCGTGAAGCAGCACGAGCCAGCGAGGCGCTCCTTGATTTGCAAAAGACGGCGCCGGCGTTCGCCGAGCAGGCGCGGACGATGGCGGCGCGCGAGGAGTTCGCCGAGGCGCTGGAGAAGCTCGATACCGCGGCGAAGCTGCGGCCCGACGAGGCGGAGTATCGCGTCGCGCGCGGCGATCTTTTGCAGTGCCAGCTCCGGCTCGCGGAAGCGGTGGCGGAGTATCGCGGGGCGCTGGCGATCGCGCCGGAGCATCCGCGGGCGAAGACGAATGCCGAGCTGTGCGACCGCTTGCTCGCGACGAATGCCGATCCGACGAAGCTCACACCGGAGAGCCTGCGCGAACTCGCCGATTCGCTGGAGCGCGAGCATCGCCCCGCGGCGCAGCGGCTCGCGGTGGCGCGCCGGCTCGGCGAGGAAAAGAAGGTGCTGCTCGACTACTGGATCGAGCGGCTCGCGGACCTGCCGCTGCCGCCGGAGCGTCCGCTCGCCGAGCGCCTGACGCTGCGCGCGGACGGTCTGCTCGCGCTCGATTTGCAAGGCACCCGCCTCACCGATCTCTCCGCGCTGGAAGGCGTGCCGCTCGGCGAGATCAACGCCACCGGCTGCACGGAACTCCAGGACTTGCAGCCGCTCCGCGCGCTGCCGCTCACCGAATTGCGTCTCGCCAGTTCCGGTGTCACCGATCTCGCGCCGCTCAGCGGCCTGCGCACACTGAAGACACTCGATCTCGGCAGCACCGCCGTGCGCGATCTCACCGGGCTTCAAGGGCTGCCGCTCGCGCACCTATCGCTGAATGATGCGAGGTCCGTCAGCGATCTCACGCCGCTGCGCGGGATGCCGCTGCAAGATATTTACCTCAACTACACCGGCGTCACCGATCTCGCGCCGCTGGCGGGAATGCCGCTCACGCACTTCTGGGCCACCAACCTCTCCGCCACCGACTGCTCGCCACTCACCGGATGCCCGCTGGAGGCCTGCGCGCTCAATGGGACGAAAGTGACCGACCTCGGGTTCCTGAAAAATGCGCCGTTGCGCAAACTCGATCTCACCGACAGCCCGGACGCCCGAAATTTCGCGGCCATCGCCGGCTGCCAGACGCTCGAAAGCATCAAGCTGCCCGCGACCGCGCTCAATCTCCCGGTCGCGGACCTCGATGCCATCACCGCGCTGCGCGATCTCCCGGCGCTGAAGACCGTCGTGGCTGGTCAAAGCGCGCAGAAGGGGCCGATCGCGGCAGATTCGAGCGCGGAGTTTTGGAAAAAGTGGGACTTGCTCATCACCGTCGCGAGGCCACTGCGCGCGGCGGGCTGCACCGTGAACGCGCGCGTGCTCGATGACGGCACGTTGTCCGTGGGCCTCCTCAACCAACCGATTAGCGATCTTTCAATTCTCGAAGGCACGCCGATCAGCCGACTCGCCGTGCAGTCCACCAAGGTCAGCGACCTCCGCCCCGTGCGGACGATGAAGCTCACCTTTTTGGACCTGTGGGACACACCGGTCACGGACCTTAGCCCGCTCCGCGGCTTGCCCCTGACTTCCCTCAACCTTGGCGCGACGAACGTGACCGACCTTTCGCCGCTGGAAGGCATGCCTCTGGCCGACTTCTTTGCGGACCGTGCCCCGTTCACGGACTATGCGCCGCTCGCCAAAAGCCCGACGCTCAAAAACATTCACCTGCCGCGGCCGATGCCAGGCGCGCCTCCGCTGAACCTCGAACCGCTGCGCAGCCTGCCGAACCTCGAACGAATCTCGTTTCAATATGACTGGAGCACCGGCCCGATCTGCACGGCGAAAGTTTTCTGGGCGCACTGGGATGGCCTCGGCTGGATGCGCGCGTTGCAGGATGGGCAGTTCAATTTCACCGCGGAGCAACTGGCCGACGGACGGTGGAAGGTGCTGACGGGCGGCCGGTTCAGCGATTGCTCGATTTTCAAAGGCGCAGCCATCGCTATTTTACTGGTTGGTCCAAGCGTCGTGGACCTCAGCCCACTGCGCGATCTGCCGCTTGAGGAGCTCGATGCCGGGCGGTCGCAGGTGGCGGACATATCCACCTTGCGAGGATCGACGCTCCTCCGTTCTCTGAAATCGTTTTCCCTTTATGGGACGAAGGTCACCGATTTCTCGCCATTGGCGGAATGTGTGAATGTGAAATGGCTCAACCTCTGCCGGACGGCAGTGCGGGACGTCGGCTTTCTCCGCGGACTCAAAGTCTGCACGGGGGTGGGCCTCACTGGCACTGAGGTTTCCGACATCTCGCCGCTCAGCGAAATGCCGGAACTGCGCAGGATCTACCTTCCGCAAGGAGCGCGGGAGGTGGAAAAGCTCCGCCAATTGTCCAACCTGCGCGTGCTCTCCTACGACTACGAAGGGCAGCCGAAGCAAACCGCGGAGGAATTCTGGCAGATGCACGACGAAGTGCCGTGGGTGGCAAAACTGAAGGCCGAGGGGATCAACCCGACCGTCGAGCGCCGCGAGGACGGGCTTTGGAGCGTGGACCTGGAAAAACAGCCCATCACCGACCTCACTCCGCTGCGCGGTTCACGCATCTGGTATCTGGACCTCCGGGACACGCCGGTTGCCGACCTCGAACCGCTGCGCGGGATGCCGCTGGAGATTTTGTGGGTGGGCGGAACAAAGGTCACCGACCTCGCGCCGCTCGCCGGAATGCGGCTCAAGTGGCTGCATGCGGCGAACACAAAGGTGGCGGATATCAGCGTCCTGCGCGGGATGCCGCTGGAGCAAATCGCCATGGGCGGCGGCGTGCCGGTGGACCTCGCGCCGCTGCACGAAATGGACACGCTCGAGCTCGTGAATTTCGCGCGGGGTTCGACCAACATCGAGGGCCTGCGCCGACTGCCGAAGGTCAGGACAATCAGCTACGACTATGACAACGAGAACAAACGCTTCAAAACGACCGCCGCCGAATTCTGGCAGTTGCACGACGAAGTGCCGTGGGTGGCGGAACTGAAGGCCAAGGGGATCACCGCGACCGTCAAGCGCCGCGAAGATGGGCTTTGGAGCGTGGATCTCCAAAAGCAGCCCATCACCGACCTCACTCCGCTGCGCGGTTCACGCATCCGGTATCTGGACCTCCGGGACACGCCGGTTGCCGACCTCGAACCCCTGCGCGGGATGCCGCTCACTTACATCAACGTCAACAACACCCCCGTCACCGATCTCTCTCCGTTGCGCGGAATGCCGCTTAAGGCCGTCGACATGATCGGATCGAAAGTCACGGACATCACGCCGCTGGCGGGGATGAAACTCAATGTCCTGAACATCAGCAGCACGCCCGTTAAAGACATCAGCGTCGTGCGCGACATGCCGCTGAAGTGGTTTTACATGCGCGACGGCAGCCCGGACACCGACATTACGCCGCTTGCGAATATCAGTTCTCTCACAGAGGTGAACATTCCTCGAGGCGTAAAAGACGTCGAGGTGCTGAGAAGCCTCCCGAAGGTAAGGCGATTCGGCTACAGTTGGGTCGGCGGCGGCGACGGCCAGATCGACACCAGTTGGGAGGAATTCTGGGCGGAGTTTGACCGCAAGAAGAAGCCATGACGCCGCCACCACCACCACCGCCGCCCGGCTTGCCGCGTCCACCTTCGCCACCACCGCGTCCGCCGATCCTGCGGGTCGATTCGCCGATGCTCAAACAGGAGGAGGCGGGCGACCGCATCGGGCGTTACAAATTGCTCCAGCAGATCGGCGAAGGTGGCTTCGGCGTGGTCTGGATGGCCGAGCAGGAGAAGCCGGTGCGGCGGCGCGTGGCGCTGAAGGTGATCAAGCTCGGCATGGATACGAAGCAGGTCATCGCGCGCTTCGAGGCCGAGCGACAGGCGCTGGCGATGATGGATCACCCGAACATCGCGAAGGTGCTCGATGCCGGCGCGACGCAGACCGGGCGGCCCTTTTTCGTCATGGAACTCGTGCGCGGCATCCGCATCACGGACTTCTGCGACCAGAGCAAACTGTCCGCGGCGGACCGGCTCGGGCTTTTCGTCAGCGTCTGCCATGCGGTGCAGCACGCGCATCAAAAAGGGATCATCCACCGCGACCTCAAGCCCTCGAACATCCTCGTGACGCTGCACGACGGCGTGCCGGTGCCGAAGGTCATCGACTTCGGCGTGGCCAAGGCGACGCAGCAGCGGCTCACCGACCTCACGCTCTTCACGCAGTTCGATCAAATGATCGGCACGCCGCTCTACATGTCGCCCGAGCAGGCCGAGATGAGCGGGCTGGATGTCGATACGCGCACGGACATCTATTCGCTCGGCGTGCTGCTCTACGAATTGCTCACCGGGCGCACGCCGTTCGATGCGACGGAATTGACGCGCCGCGGCATCGACGAAATGCGCCGGGCCATCCGCGAGACGGACCCGCCGAAGCCTTCGACGCGCTTCGGCACGCTCGCCGCCGAGGCGCGTTCGACCGTGGCCAATCAACGCCAGGCCGAGCCGGCGAAACTCGCGGGACTGCTGCGCGGCGACCTCGACTGGGTGGTGATGAAGGCGCTCGAAAAAGACCGCACGCGCCGCTACGAGACGGCGAACGGGATGGCGATGGACGTGCAGCGTTTCCTGAGCAACGAGCCAGTCGTCGCGCGTCCGCCGAGCAGTGCGTATCGGCTGCAAAAGTTCATGCGCCGCAACAAGCTCGCCGTCGCCGCCGCAGCCGCCGTGGCGCTCGCGCTCATCGCCGCGATCACGGCAGGCGTGTGGCAGGGAATGCGCGCCGGGCGCGAAAAGGCAAAGGCCACCGCCGCGGTCGCCAAGCTCCGCGACACCGCGCCGGCCTTCGCGGACCAGGCGCGCGCGCTGGCGGCGCGAGGGCAGTTCGACGAGGCGATCGACAAGCTCGCCTTCGCCGCGCGCCTGCGGCCCGACGTGGCGGATTACGTCGCGCGGCAGGGTGACCTCCGCGAGAGCCAGCTCCGCCTCGCGGAAGCCGGCGAGGCCTATCGTGTCGCGCTGAAGATTGCGTCCGATCATCCGCGGGCCAAAGCGAACGCCGCGCTCTGCGAACGCCTGCTTGCGCTGAAGCCCGACATTGCGAAGCCCTCGCTCGAAGTGCTCGCGCGGCTTTTCGCCACGATGCAACGAGAACAGCGTTCCGCTGGCGAGCAGGCGCCCGTGGCGAAGCGTTTCGCCGAGGAAAAGCAGCGCGTGCTCGATGAGTGGCTTCCGCGTTTCGCCGGCATGCCGGTCCCTGCGAACAAGCCGATCGCAGAGCGGGTGGGCTTCGGCGAAGATGGGAGCCTCACGCTCGACCTCAACGGCAGCACCACCACCGACCTCGCCCCGCTCCGGGGTGCGCCGCTCAGCAGCCTGAACCTCACTTGGTGCGCGAACGTCACCGACCTTGCCCCGCTCGCCGGCACGCGCCTCCGTGAACTCAATATGTTTGGAACTCCCGCGCAGGACTACACGCCGCTGACGGGGGCGCCGCTGGAGACTTTCACCGCCGGCGCGAAGCTGGACGATCTGTCGTTCCTGCGCGGTGCGCCGCTGCGCACGCTGCGGATCAGCGGGGGGCCGCTCCCGCGGAATCTCGCCGTGCTGGCGGAGATCAAAACGCTCGAGACCCTGTTCCTGCCGCCCAATCTCCGCAAGCTGCCCGCCGCCGAACTCGCGGCGTTCGAGAGGCTGCGCACGCATCCCGCGCTGCGGGAAATCCGGATCGCTTCGGCTCCCGGCGAAAGAACTGACCTTGCGCTGCCTAAAGAGCAGTTCTGGCGCGAGTGGGACGCCAGCCAAACCGCCGCCGCGCTGCCCCGGCCGGCCAAAGAGTCGGTGAGCCAGCCCGCAGAGAGCATCCCGGCGTTGAAAGTGGCCGCGTTGCAGGTTTGGTTCAGCAAGGACACCGAGCATGTCGCCACCCGTCAGCGCATGCTCGCGTGGGCCGAGGGCTCCGAGAAACCCGACGATCTCGAGCGCGCCGCCAAGATCTGCTGCCTGCGCCCGATCGACGATGCTTCCCTTCGAGAAGCCGCCCTCAACCTTGCCCGCAAGGCGGTGACGCTCGGCAAAGAGAAACCGGAAAGTTTGGCCTGGTATCACATGACTCTGGGCATGGCCGAATACCGCAGTGGACGTTACGCGGAAGCCATCGAGACGCTGACCGCCGCCGAAGCAGTGACGGCAGAAACCTGGCACCCGGAGATCGTGCGCAGCACCGCCAGCTTCTACCGAGCCATGAGCCTCTTCCAGCAGGGCAAGCCCGACGACGCCCGCGCACTCCTGACGGCCACCGAGGCCGCGATGAAACCCCTCCCCACCGACGAAAAAAACCCGCTCACCAACGGTGCCGACCACGACGACCTCATCCTCTGGCTGGCCTGCAAGGAGGCCCGCACGCTGCTCGCGGCGCCGGGCGAGGCGGGGAAGTAGCGCCAGCGTCCATCCATTTCACCACTCCGAGCACGGCGGCGCGGCGCCGCAAAGGAGGGTCGCTATGATTGCGCCCCTCTCAACGCCGCCAACTGGCTTCAAGGCGGTGAAGGAGCCTGGTATGCCTGGTTCATCGCCGACCTGCTCACGAAAGAAGCCGCGGCATCGATCAAGTGACCGCCTCGGCTGCGGAGCGCGCGTTCGTTTCCGGGATTTTCTGGCGGCGAGCGAAAATTCGGTGATCCTTTTCAACGCCGGATTGCGCATGGGCAGTTGAGATGAATACTCCGCCCATGGTTCCGCCGCAGCCGCCGCAGCCGCCGCAACGGCCAGGAACACCGCCGGGGCCTCCGCGGCCACCTTCGGTCGCGCGCGCGACGAAGGCGGAGGCGACGTTCAATTCCGCGCTCGCGCGGCCCGCCGAACAGCGCGCGGCCTTTGTCGCCGAAGCCTGTGCGGGGGACTCGGCGCTAGATGCGGAGGTGCAGGCATTGCTCGCGGCGCACGATGGCGCCGGCGGTTTCATGACGGATGACGTGCCGCTTTCGCCGGAGATCGAGGAGCAACTGGCGCGGCTCAAGCCGGAGGAAGCAGGCGAGAGCATAGGGCCGTACAAGCTGCGCGAGCAGATTGGCGAGGGTGGCTTTGGTACGGTGTGGGTGGCGGATCAGGAGCGGCCGGTGCGGCGGCGGGTGGCGTTGAAGATCATCAAGCTGGGGATGGACACGAAGGAGGTGATCGCGCGCTTCGAGCAGGAGCGGCAGGCGCTGGCGATGATGGATCACCCGAACATCGCCAAGGTGCTCGATGCCGGCGCGACGCAGTATGGGCGGCCGTTCTTCGTCATGGAGCTGGTGCGCGGGGTGAGGATCACGGACTACTGCGACGACCAGCAGCTCTCGACGGTGGAGCGCATCGGGCTGTTCATCACCGTCTGCCAGGCGGTGCAACACGCGCATCAAAAAGGGATCATCCATCGCGATCTGAAGCCGTCGAACATCCTCGTGACGATCAACGACGGCGAGGCGGTGCCGAAGGTGATCGACTTCGGTGTGGCGAAGGCGACGCAGGGACGGCTCACCGACGCGACGGTCTATACGCAGTTCCAGCAGATGATCGGCACGCCGCTCTACATGTCTCCGGAGCAGGCGGAGCTGACTTCGCTGGACATCGACACGCGCAGCGACATCTACGCGCTCGGCGTGCTGCTTTACGAACTGCTCACCGGCCACACGCCGATCGAGCAGGACACGATGGCCCGCGTCGGCATGGATGAAATGCGGCGCATGATCCGCGAGGTCGATCCGCCGCGGCCCTCGATGCGCGTGAAGACGCTCGACGGCGCGGAACTCACGACCGCCGCGAAGCGCCGCCACACCGATCCCGCGCGACTGCCCGGCGCGCTGCGGGGGGACATTGATTGGATCGTGATGAAGTGCCTGGAGAAGGATCGCAAGCGCCGCTACGACACGGCCAACGGCCTCGCGCTCGATCTCCAGCGGCATCTCAAAAACGAAGTGGTCGTCGCGCGCCCGCCGACCGCCGGCTATCTGCTCAGCAAGCTCATCAAGCGTAATAAGTCGGCGGTGGCCGCCGCTTCCGCGGTGGTGCTCGCGTTGATCGTCGGCTTTGCCGTCGCCGTCTGGCAGGCCAAGCGTGCGCAGAATGAGGCGGCGCGAGCGCAGACGGCGGAGCAGCGCTCGGCGGCGGCGCTGGAGGAACTCCGCGAGACCGCCCCGGCCTTTGCCTCGCAGGCGCGCTCGCTCGCGGCGAAGGACCGCTTCGACGAGGCCATCGAGAAGCTCGACTACGCCATCAAGCTGCGGCCCGAAGTGGCGGAGTATCTCGTGGTGAAAGCGGACCTGCTCCAGTGCCAGCCGAAGCTCGCCAAAGCCGCCGAGGTTTATCGCGAAGCCTTGCGCGTGAAGCCCGGCGTCGCCCGCGCCGAGGCGTCCGCGAAGCTCTGCGACGAACTGCTCGCCGCGCCAACCACCGATCAGGGCAAACTCACCCGCGAGACCCTCGCGAAGCTTCATCTCGCGATGCAAAAGCAGCAGCGGCCCGCAGCGGAGTTGATGCCCGTGGCGCGGTTGCTCGGCGAGGAGAAGAAGCTCGTCGTCGAATACTGGCTCGCGCGCTTCAAAGACCTGCCCGTCTCCGCCGAGAAGCCGCTCAAGGATCGCCTCACCGTCCGCGACGACGGCCGACTCGCGCTCGATCTCAGCGGCACGAAGGTCACCGATCTCTCGCCGCTGGCGGGTGCACCGCTGGCGGTGCTGAATGTGTCGGGCACGAAAGAGCAGAGTGAGTTGGCCGATCTCTCCCCATTGCGCGGGATCGATCTGGTCGAGTTGGACATCAGAAGCACGAGCGTCGCAGACCTCACGCCTTTGCGCGAAATGCGCGGGCTCAGGAAGCTCGACGTGGGTGCCACCAAGGTGACCGACCTCGCACCGCTGAGCGATCTGCGGCTGGAGGAGCTCGACCTCACGGAAACGCGGATCTTCGACCTCGCGGCGTTGCGCGGGATGAAGTTGAAAGAACTCAGCCTCCGGGAGACTCGCGTGGCAGACCTTTCGCCGCTCGCCGGCATGCCGCTGACCGCTTTCGATGCCTCGACGATTCCCGCCACCGACTACTCGCCACGACGGGCGCTCCGCTGGAGAAGTGCTATATCCTAAACTCGCCGGTGCGCGACCTTTCCTTCCTTCGGGACTCATCGGTGAAGGAATTGATTCTCTACGAGTGCAACGAGCTGCGCGGATACTCCGTGCTGGCCGGGTTGAAGTCACTCGACCTCCTCGTTCTCCCGCAGAGCTTTCGCAGTCTGCCCGAGGAGGATCTGGCGGCCATCGGCGCGCTCCGCAGCCATCCGACGCTTAGGAATATCCAGACGGAATACCGGAGCGGCAATTGGTTCTTCAACACCACCCAGCCGAAGGAGACTTTCTGGCAGGATTGGGATCGCGAGCAGAGCTTCGTCCCCGCGCTGCGCAAGAGCGGGATCAAGTTCTCGCTCAAAAAGCTCCCGGTCGGGACTTATTCCTTTCGATTCAGAACCAGCCGTTGAGCGATCTCTCGATGCTGAAAGGCGCGCCGATCAGCGAGCTTTACCTCAGCAAATGCAAGTTCGCCGACCTGGCGCCGATCCACGACCTGAAGCTCGAAATCCTGCACCTCACCAGCGATCTCGTCACCGATCTCAGTCCGCTGCGCGGGATGCCGCTCAACACCTTGTTTTTGAGTGGCACGAAGATCAGCGATCTCTCCCCGCTGCCCGGTCTGCCGCTCCGGGAACTCTACCTCGAAGCCTGCCCCGGCGTCGCCGACCTCACCCTGCTCGCGCAGATTCCCACGCTGGAAAAACTCACCGTGCCCGTGCAGGCCGCGAACATCAACGCCCTGCGCAAGCTGCCCGCCCTCCAGATGCTCGACGTCCGTCGCAACGACACCACCCTCCAGCCCGCCTCCACCGCCGCAGCGTTTTGGAAGCTGCGCGACGCGAATCCATGGATCGCCCTGCTCCGAGACTCCGGCATCAAGACAAAGGCACTGCGAGCCGCGGATGACGGCACTTTTGAGTTGGACCTCAGCAACACACCCATCACCGACCTCACGCCGCTCAAAGGCGCGCCGATCAGCAAGCTGTGGATCAACGACACCGCCGTGTCCGATCTGGAACCGCTGCGTGGCCTGCCGCTCAAGAGGCTCTTCGCCGGCAACACCCGCGTCACCGATCTCGCGCCGCTGCGCGGAATGCCGATCATCGAGCTTACCCTCAACGGAACCCGCATCAGCGACCTCAGTCCGCTGCACGGGATGCCCCTGGAATCTCTCATTATCGGCGGCACCGACGTCGCCGATTTGGAACCGCTGCGCGGCATGGCGATCAAGCGCCTCATCTTCTACGATACGAAGATCACCGACCTCCGTCCGCTCCAGGGAATGCCGCTCGAAGAACTGTCATTGGGCAAAGTAAGCGACCTCTCCATCTTGCGCGGTATGCCGCTGCGGAGCCTGCGACTCCATGAGTGCCCCGAAGAGACAGACCTCTCGCCGCTCGCCGAATCAAAGGAACTCACCAGCCTCACGCTGCCGGCTGGCGCGAAGCGCCTCGAAGTCCTCCGCACTTTGCCCAAGCTCAGCCGCATCGGCTTCAAGGAAGATTGGAAAAACGGCGGCCGCCCCGACCAGACCGCCGAGGAGTTTTGGAAGGAATACGATGCGAAGTCGTGGTTGGAGCCGCTGCGTGCGGCAGGCGTCACGATCAAGAGCAGCAAGCAACTGCCCGACGGCACCTGGGAGCTGGACCTGACCGCGGCGAAGCTCAGCGACCTCGCGCTCCTGAAAGGCACGCGGGTCAGCAAACTGAACCTCAGCAAAACCGCCGTCACCGACCTGGCACCGCTGCGCGGCCTGCCACTCAAGACGTTGAACCTCGAGGAGACGCCGGTTTCCGACCTTCGCCCGCTCGCAGGCATGCCGTTGGAAGATTTGAACCTGATGAAGACAAGAGTCTCCGACGTGTCGCCCTTGAAGGGGTTGCTCCTCAGGAATCTCCAGCTCAACAACACCGCCGTCGCCAATCTGGAACCGCTGCGCGGCATGCCGCTGAAAGACCTCGCCATCCCCAATACGAAGGTAATTGCCCTGCAGCCGCTCAAGGACACGCCGTTGGAGGTCCTGACCCTGAGTTACACCGATGTGACCGACATTTCCGTCCTGCATGGAATGCCCCTGAGAACACTGAAGCTGATTGATTGCTCCAAACTAATCGACCTTACGCCCCTCGCTACGGCCAAAGGACTCACCGAACTCGGCCTGCCGCCGAACGCCAAGGACATCGAATTCCTGCGGGACTTCCCCAAGCTCAAGCGCCTGAGCTACGCGGTGGATCCGAACAACGGCTGGCGCGCCGACAAGACCGCCACGGAGTTTTGGAAGGAATACGACGCGAAGAAGAAATAGGCGTGGCTCCTCGAAGCAATCCAGCGGGGCGAAAAATAGTCTGTGTGGGCGTGTGGGATTTGGTCGCCGCGGGCTGCGCGAGCATCAGGAATGAACACGGTGTGATTGAATGCGCGCCCAGTCACGCTGGCGCGAGGTAGGGACGGCTGTCCCAGCCGTTCGTCGACGAGCGGTTCGAGGCCATCCTCTACAGTACGATCGAAGAACGACGTCGGACCGGTTTGCCGAGGCTCGCCGGGCGGACGGCTCGGAGAGCCGTCCCTACCGCGCTGGCGCGCCAACGCGGACCCGACTTCAACCACACCCGAATGAACACGCCGGCCGCCGGGCTGCTTGACCCACCTGCCTCGATTTTGTTGTCATCGAAGCCGCAGTCATTGCAGCCGCAAATTTACCCTGTCTGATGGACAACAATCAGGATCGCGAATCGACCGAGCCTGTGCAGTCCAACAGCCGCTGGGGACGGGCGACATCTGATGCCGGTGACGACCGCCGCGAGGCGCTGAGCGAACTGGCGGCGAGTTACTACTACTGCGTTTATGCCTGGTGGCGGCGTTCGGGGCGCGAAGCGGAAGCCGCAGCTACGGCGACGCTCGCCTTTTTCGACCGTTGGCTCAGCGAGTCGCCGCCGCAGCGAACGGACTCGGGCGTCGAGCGGATGCGCACTTGGCTCTTGGAGCGGCTGGCCGAGCTTTCGGGGGAAACGCTGGAGACTCCCGTCGAGCCGCCGCTTGCGTTGGACCCAGCTTGGGCGGAAGCGCGGTACGCGGATGAACCGCCCGGCGAAGCGGACGCCATCTTTCAGCGCCGCTGGGCGCTCACGGTGCTGGAGTTCACCGTGGCGACGATGCGCGCGGAATACACGGCGCGCGGCGAAGAGGCGCTCTTTCCCGAACTCGTGCCCTTCGCCGGATACGACTCGGGCGAAGAGGATCGCTACCTCGGCGCCGCGGATCGCACCGGGCTCACCGTCGGCGCGATGCACAAGGAGGTCTTCGATTTCCGCCACCGGCAGCGCGAGCTGCTGCTCTATTTTGCCGGCGATACGCTGCTCGATCCGGCGGAGGCGACGAGCGAGATCACCGCGCTGCTCTGCGCCTGCGATGCTCCGGGACCGGAGGCGGCAACGGCGCGACTCCCGACGGAGATTGCCAATGTGCATCCGGATGAAATGCTCGCGCGCGCCATGCAGAGCGTGCGCATGACCGGCGGCGGCGCGGCGGGCTGGCACCCGCCCACGGTCGCGGAAGCGGCGCGCCTTTTTCCCCAGTATGAAGTGAGTGCGCTGCTCGGGCGCGGCGGCATGGGCGCCGTTTACCGGGGGCGCCAGGTGGAGCTCGACCGCCCGGTCGCGATCAAGCTCCTGCCGCTGGAGGTGAGCGTGGATCGCGACTTCGCCGACCGTTTCCGCCGCGAGGCCCGCGCCATGGCCCGGCTCCAGCATCCGAACATCATCGACGTTTACGACTTCGGCACGACCTCCGAGGGGCATCTCTTTTTCGTCATGGAGTATGTCGAGGGGACGAACCTCGACGCGCTGATCCGCGGGCCGGGCCTCGCGCCGGCGCAGGCGCTCCAGATCGTGAGCAGCGTCTGCGAGGCGCTCGCCTACGCGCACGCGGAGGGCGTGGTGCATCGCGACATCAAGCCGGCCAATGTGATGGTGAGCACGAAGGGCAAGGTGAAGGTCGCCGACTTCGGGCTCGCGCAGCTCAGCGATGCCACCGCCGAACAGCTCGGCCACACCGTCACCGGCACGGTCATGGGCACGCCGGATTACATGGCACCGGAGCAAAAGCGCGGGATGCACGTCGATCACCGCGCGGACATCTACAGCCTCGGCGTGATGCTCTACGAAATGCTCTGCCGCGAAGTGCCGCAGGGCATCTTCGATCCGCCGAGCCACCGCGTGGCC